>NZ_JAENHN010000009.1 GCF_016595795.1 Clostridium yunnanense | reverse complement strand
TCCGGGGTTCGAGTCCCTGAAGGTCCACCATATTTGGGGGTATAGCTCAGTTGGGAGAGCACCTGCCTTGCACGCAGGGGGTCAAGAGTTCGAATCTCTTTATCTCCACCAAAGTAAACCATGAACTTAATGTTCATGGTTTTTTTGCTGTAATAAAACATGAAGTTTTATTACAACTAAACATAAATATTTTAAAGGGTAGTGTAACGAACTTACAGGTTTTGAATAGAATATTCTAAGACAAATATATATAAAACCATACCTCCAGTTATATAGCCATAGCATAACTGCTTTATGAGTACTTACCAAAGATAAGGAGGTAGAATTATGCATTTTATATATTTATTTGTCATAGCTTTTGTAAATAGTATTGATAACATTGGTATAGGCGTTGCATATAGTGTTGGCAGGATAAAGATTGGGCTTTACAAAAATATAATTATATCATCTATAGCATTTTTAGTATCATATATAGCTGCTGTTTCTGGTAATATAATATCAAACTTTTTAAGTGATAATGTTTGTACTATCTTAAGTGTGATAATACTAGTAGTTATGGGTAGCAGGATGATAATAAAATCCATCATAGAGAAAGATGATGATGACTTTAAAGTTAAGAATATAAAGTATGGTGAGGCCATATCAATAGGAGTGGTATTAGCGCTTGATGATGTGGGGAGCTCAGTAGGTTCAGGTTTATCTGGTTATTCACCTTTTGCAATCTCATTACCATATTTCATAATAAGTATTATGATATTTATGTTGTCTGACTATGGTACAAGGTTTTTTGGAAAACTTAAGATTGGCAAAAAAGCAACTATAATATCAGGAATAGTAATGATATTGATGGGGTTAATGAGCTTATTAGAATAAGTGCTAAGTGATATGAAAACATTAAAATGAGCACCTATTAATATTATAGGTGCTCATTTGTGAGAAATAGGTAATATTAATAGTTTTCAGCCAATACTTCAAAGTAGGATTGAGGATGAGCACAAGCAGGACAAGCTAAAGGTGCATCTTGTCCTGTATAGATATAGCCGCAATTTAAACATTTCCATGAAACTTCAGTATCTTTTGAAAAAACTTTATTATTTTCTAGATTACTAAGAAGAGCTCTATATCTTTCCTCATGATGCTTTTCTACTTCTGCTATTTTTCTATAAACAGCTGCTATTACTGGAAAGCCTTCAGCTTCAGCTTCATCTGCAAAAGTAGGATAAAGGTCTGTCCACTCTTCGTTTTCTCCATCAGCAGCAGCTTTAAGGTTAACTTTTGTATCTCCATAGGCTACAGGATATGTGGCTGTTATTTCTACATTATCAATTCCTAAACCTTCACTTAAAAATTTAAAAAATCTTTTTGCATGCTCTTTTTCATTGTCAGCAGTTTCTGTAAATAGATTTGATATTTGTACAAATCCTTCTTTTTTTGCAATAGATGCATAATAAGTATATCTGTTTCTAGCTTGGGATTCCCCTGCAAAAGACTTTAATAAGTTTTCTGATGTTTTAGTACCTTTTAAAGATTTCAAATTTATCCCCTCCAATACTTTCATGTAGTATTGTATTCTTCATTTTATCTATAAATTCCTTCTTTATTTCTATCTTAAAATAGTTTTCAATATTTCATCAATTTATGACATAAAATATATATTATTGTAATAATAATGATAAACTTTTTAATGGTAAACATATTAAAATAAATATATAATATTTAAATAAGATAATGTAAAGGATTGTATATTTATGTTTCGAAAAAAATTTAGAACTATATTGATTAATTTAGCAATTTTTATAGGCTGCAATTTATTGATAGGTCTAATATATTCATTACCTATGACATATTATGGCCCATTTGATAATCTAAAGGAGATGGTAGTAACATCAGCGATGACAACGTATAGACATCAGTATTTGGCTACTTGGTTTTTGGACAAGGATCAGATAAATGAAATAATGAACAAGAATAAGATAGATACCACAGATAATTCAGATATTAAAGATATATCAGTGGCTGTATCAGCGTCAGCATCTACTGAGGTAAACTCCAGTATTAACACAGATATTCCAGTAAACAAAACAGAAGGTGTTGAGTTTGTTAATATAGACGAAAGTAGATATAAAGGTTATCTATTGATTGTTAAAGATCCAAAAAGAATTGAACTTGGAGTTACCAAAGATCTTACAAAGTTTGGAATAAAGTTAGATGATATGTGTAAGGAGAATAATGCAATTGGAGGAATAAATGCTGGTGGATTTGAAGATGAAAATGGACAAGGCAATGGTGGAACTCCAACTGGGATAGTAGTTAAAGATGGCGAAATTCTTTACAAAACAAAAAATGATAGCTATTCAATTGTAGGGTTTAATAAACAGGGAATTTTAGTACTTGGTAATTACTCCTTATCACAAATACAAGCTTTAGATTTGAAGGCAGCAGTTTCTTTTGAACCGTTTTTAATAGTTAACGGTAAAACTACCATAAAGTCTGGAAATGGTGGGTGGGGAATGGCCCCAAGAACTGTTATTGGTCAAAGAAAAGATGGAACTGTGTTAATGCTTGTAACTGAGGGAAGAAAATTAACTATGCCTGGAGCAACTTTGAAAGATGTACAGGATATTATGCTTAAGTATGAAGCATATAATGCTGCAAATCTAGATGGAGGATCTTCAACAACTATTTATTGGGATAATAAGGTGTTAAATGATCCATCAAGTATGGATGGAGTAAGGTTTATACCAACTGCATTTTTAATTAAATAAGAAAGAGGTAAATAAGTTAATGAAGAAAAGGTTTATTATAATTGCAATATATCTGCTTGTGGCAATAGCTTTACAGACATCAGTTTTAGCCTTGATTAATTATAAGTACCTGGCAGGGTTCAGTGCACCGGATAAAGTAGTAGATTCTAAGCCAATTGAAGCGCCAAAACCAGTTGAAAAGAAAAATCTAATAGAAGCGGGTGCAAGTGATATTAAAGCATCTGAAAGTAATAAATATGTGTCATACATAAAAGATAATCAATTAAAGTATTTAATTTTAGATAAATACGATATGGCAATTGCATCAGAGGTAAAGCCATATTTATATATCTGGTTATATGATGATAAGATATTATATATAAATAATGTAAAGAGTAATACTAATAACTACGAATTCTATATATATGATATAGATAAAAAGGAAAAAAACTTGGTAGCTACTTTAAAACTTCAAGATGAAAATGCACAACTTGAAAAGGTGATTAATTCAAGTTTAAAGAATTTACTTTTTGTAAAAGTTAAAAGTTACGGAAAAGTGCAAGTAATGAAATTAAATACTCAGCAAGGGGTATTTGAAGATGTAAATACCCAATCTAGAGATATTGAGGACTTATTAGTTATACCACATGAAGATAAAATTATATACAATACAAAAGCTTTAAATAAGTTTTATATAAGCTACATTAGCAAGACTATAGCATTAAAAGAAAATGGACAACAAGTATTGTTAGGGGTAGATAGCTCAGATAAAGTATTTATAGGAATAAGTAAGAACGATGTGATAACTTCTATATATTACGGGCTCATAAATGAAGGTATAGATTCATGGACAAAGGTCCAAGTTAAAAATAGTGTAAAAAGAGATAATATTTTAATATCAAAGGATGGAAAAATCTTTGAGTTAAACGCAGAAACTCAGATCATAAAATCAGTTGTAGGTGATAAAGAACTTACCTATAAGGGAACTTATCTAAATATGAAAGATAATAATATAATTTCTATAAAAGATAATGAGATTATAGTTAATAAACCTGAATCTGTGGTGAAAAATTAAGGCTTTCTTAAAGTAATGTTCCTGTATAACCACTTGATTTTGACAATATAATTAAGCTTAGCCAAAATTAAAATTATATATTTAGCACATAATAAGAGACGTTGGTAACTTCTAAAATTAGTTACTAATTTCTCTTATTTTTTTGTATAGACAATTATTAAGTTTCAATACTAGGTAAATACAACTTTTTTATATCTGACTAAAAATCATTAAACTTGTCCATATTTATATATGAGCAGCTATTTATTATCGCTCAAATGAACTAATGATTTTTAATAAAAAAATATAAAAAAATGAAATGAAAAAGTTATCATAAAAAAAGTACTATTGACTGGTAAGAAAATGAGGAGTAGAATATATTTTGCATAGAAAATGTTTCTATACGAAATATTCATTGTCGAAATATTTGCGTGCGAAATATAAATAGAAGGTGATAAACTTAATGGACGAAGTAAATAGAGGTGTTGAGCTAGTTAGAAAACTTAAAAATATAGGTAAGTTAATTAAGAGAAGTATGGGCAATCATTTTGAGGAAATGGGGTTGACTCAGTCACAAGGAATGCTTATAGGGGTATTATGTCACCAAGGTGATATGAAAATAAGCGATTTGAGTGAAAAACTAGGACTTTCAAATAGTACAGTATCGGGAATAATTGATAGACTCGAAAAACAAGGCTTGGTTGAAAGAAAAAGAAGTAAAGAGGATAAGAGGATAGTTTTTGTTAATGTAACTGAAGAGTTTTTGAAAAACTTTAAAGAAAACTTTTCTAAGGTTGAAAGAAAGTTAGAACGTATAGCAAGTGAAGCTACTACTGAGGAACTTGATACAGTACTTAATGGGTTAGAGGCCTTAGAGAATATAATGAGAAGAAATTCTTAAAATATGCAATTTTAATAAAGTTGTATTGTGAGATAACCTTTTACCGTAAAGAAAAGTATAAAGTTGTCAAGATAACTAAACATAATAATTTAAATATAATATATGCACTAAGTTATGGAGAAGGAGTGAATGCATTAATGGTTAAATTAGCTAAGTATATAAAACCATTTATTTTGCCGATAATAGTTGCAATAGCGTTACTGTTTGTACAGGCAATGACTGATCTGGCACTACCAGATTATATGTCAAATATAGTGAACAAAGGTATTCAGCAAAATGGTATTGAGAGTGCAGTACCTAATGCCGTAAGACAAAGCCAAATGAATAGATTGGTATTGTTCATGAGTGAAGACAATAAAAAAGAGGTTATGGATAACTATACTTTAGTAGATAAATCTAGCGCAGATTATGATAAGTATGTTAAAGATTATCCACAATTAAAAAATGAATCAATATATGTATTAAAAGATATTAGCAATTCAGAAATAGATGTTTTGAATCCTGTACTAGGTAAAGCTTTTTTAGCTGTATCTGGAGTAGATAAGATGAAGAGTGAAGCAAAGGATGGAAAGATATCATTTGGAGGGAAGGAAATACCTGCAAACACGGATCTTTTTGCTTTATTAGGTAAGTTACCAGCAGAACAAAGAGCAACATTAAGTGAAGATATGAACAAGAAATTTGAGGAATTAGGAGACAGCATGGTTGTTCAAGCTGCTGTAGTTCCAATAAAAGATGAATACAAGGCTTTAGGAGTAAATACTGATAGTATACAAAGCAGTTATATAAAGAAGGCTGGAGTAATAATGCTGGGTGTATCATTATTAGGTGCATTGTGTACTGTAATGGTCGGCTTCTTAGGAGCTAGAGTAGCAGCAGGAGTTTCAAGAAACTTACGTAGAGACGTATTTACTAAGGTTGAAAGTTTTTCTAATACAGAATTTGATAAATTCTCAACAGCATCACTTATTACAAGAACAACAAATGATATAACACAAATACAAACAGTTTTGGTTCTGATGATTAGAATGGTGTTCTATGCACCAATAATGGGTGTAGGTGGAGTAATTAGAGCACTACAAAAGAGTAGTTCAATGTCTTGGATTATAGCAGTAGCAGTTATAGCTTTATTAGGTTTAATAATGGTTGTATTTACAGTAGCTTTACCTAAATTCAAGGCAATCCAGAAACTTATAGATAGATTGAATCTTGTCACAAGAGAAAATCTCTCAGGAATGATGGTAATAAGAGCATTTAGTACTCAAAGATTTGAAGAGCAAAGATTTGATAAGGCTAATAAGGACTTAACTAGTACTAATCTTTTTGTAAACAGAGTTATGGTATCTATGATGCCTGTAATGATGCTTATAATGAATGGTATTACGCTTCTTATTGTGTGGGTTGGAGCTCATCAAATAGCAGATTCATCAATGCAGGTTGGTGACATGATGGCATTTATGCAATATGCTATGCAAATAATATTCTCATTCTTGATGTTATCTATGATGTTCATAATGATACCAAGAGCCTCAGTTGCGGCTGACCGTATTGCTGAAGTTTTATCAATAAAGCCAACAATAGTTGATAAAAAAGATCCTAAACATTTGGCTAAGGAAATAGATGGTACTATAGAATTTAACAATGTATCCTTTAGATATCCTGGTGCAGAAGAAAATGTAGTTAAAAATATAAACTTTAAAGCCTTGCCAGGCCAAACTACAGCAATAATAGGATCTACTGGAGCAGGAAAAAGTACTCTTGTAAACCTAGTTCCACGTTTTTACGATGTTACGGAAGGACAAATCTTGATCGATGGTGTAGATATAAGAGAAGTGCCTCAAGGTGAACTTCGTGACAAGATAGGTTATGTACCGCAAAAAGGAGCATTGTTTAGTGGAACTATAGAATCAAACTTAAAATATGCTGACGAAAACTCTTCAGAAGAAAACATTAAAAGAGCAGCTGAAATTGCTCAAGCAATGGAGTTTATAAGTGAAAAGCCAGAAGGTTTTGCTACTGAAATATCTCAAGGTGGTACTAATGTATCTGGTGGACAAAAACAAAGATTATCTATTGCAAGAGCTCTAGTAAAGAGACCAGCAATATATATATTTGATGATAGTTTCTCGGCTCTTGATTTTAAGACAGATGCAGCACTTAGAAAAGCACTTAAGAAACAAACTGGTTCAAGTACAGTACTTTTAGTTGCACAACGTATATCAACTATCATGAATGCTGAACAAATTATAGTGCTTGATGAAGGTAAGGTAGTAGGTATTGGTACACATAAAGAACTTATGGCAAATTGTCCTACTTACCAAGAAATAGCTTCATCACAGCTTTCAAAGGAGGAATTAGCATGAGTGAACATAACAAGAGAGCAGGCAGACAGAGAAGAGGGCCAGGAGGACACGGACCTGGTGGTCCTATGATGCAGGGGGGAGAAAAAGCTCGTGACTTCAAAGGGACCATGGGGAAGCTTATCAAATATTTAAGTGAATTTAAACTATCAATATTAGTTGTTATTATATTTGCCGTAGCTAGTACCATCTTCACTATAGTTGGACCAAAGATACTAGGAAAAGCAACAACAAAATTATTTGAAGGTATTACTAGTAAGATTAGTGGTAGTGGTAATGGCATAGATTTTGGTTATATAGGTAATATAATTGGATTACTTCTAGTGTTGTATATTATAAGTGCTTTGTTTAGTTATATACAAGGGTGGGTAATGTCTGGGGTTACTATGAAGGTAACTTATAGATTAAGAAAAAATATATCGGAAAAGATTAATCGTATCCCTCTAAAATACTTTGATGGAACAAATCATGGAGAAGTTTTATCTCGTGTTACTAATGACGTTGATACAATAAGTCAGACTTTAAATCAGAGTTTAACTCAGATAATCACATCAGTAACTAGTGTAATTGGTGTGCTTGCTATGATGTTTAGTATAAACTGGTTGATGACTGTTGTAGCATTATGTGTAATTCCAGTATCGATGATATTTATAATGATAATTGTTAAGAATTCTCAAAGATATTTTAAAGAGCAACAAGACTATTTAGGCCATGTAAATGGACATATAGAAGAAATGTATGGTGGACATTTAGTAATGAAGGCTTTTAACGGAGAAGAAAAAAGCGTTGCTAAGTTTCAGGATTTAAACAATACACTTTATAAATCAGCTTGGAAGTCACAGTTTTTATCAGGTCTTATGATGCCTATCATGGGGTTTGTAGGAAACTTAGGATATGTTGCAATATCTATATTAGGCGGATATCTTGCTGCTAAAAAGGCAATAACTGTTGGAGATATTCAAGCCTTTATTCAATACGTACGTTCATTTACACAACCAATAACTCAGCTTGCTAATATATCAAATATACTTCAACAAACTGCAGCTTCATCAGAACGTGTATTTGAATTCTTAGAAGTAGAAGAAGAAGCTTCGGAAGTTCCAAACCCAGTTAAGCTTGAAAAAGTTGATGGAAGAGTTGACTTTAATCAGGTTCACTTTGGATACGATGCAGATAAGACTATAATTAATGATTTCTCTGCTTCAGTAAAGCCAGGTCAAAAGGTAGCTATAGTTGGACCAACTGGTGCAGGTAAGACTACAATGATTAAGCTTCTAATGAGATTCTATGATGTAAATGAAGGTGCAATCATGATTGATGGTCATGACATAAGAAACTTTACACGTGGAGATTTAAGAGGCATGTTTGGTATGGTACTACAAGATACTTGGTTATATAATACTTCTATCATGGAAAATATAAGATATGGTAGACTTGATGCTACTGATGAAGAGGTTATAGCTGCTGCTAAAGCTGCTCACGTAGACAGTTTTGTTCATACATTGCCAGATGGATATAACATGCTGCTTAATGAAGAAGCTTCAAATATATCTCAAGGTCAAAAACAGCTTATAACAATTGCTAGAGCGATACTAGCGGATCCTAGTATACTAATCCTAGATGAAGCTACTAGTTCAGTAGATACTCGTACAGAAGTGCAAATACAAAAGGCTATGAACAATCTTATGAAGAACAGAACAAGCTTTATAATAGCTCATCGTCTATCAACCATACGTGATGCAGATTTAATACTTGTTATGAATCATGGAGATATCGTAGAGCAAGGTAGTCATGAACAGCTTCTTTCACAAGGTGGATTCTATGCTAACCTTTATAACAGCCAATTTGAAAGTACTCAAGTTAGCTAATAAACTATAATTAAAAAATAAGATGCTACTGATAATTGTTTGTTATCAGTAGCGTTTTTTGCTTTAAGGATAATTATAAAATTTACAGGCAGATTAAATTTAGATATTCCAATCCTTCTAGAATCCTTTTATGGAGATAAAGTAAAAAAGCAAGACTTATGATTTCCCTAGAAATACATTATGTAAATAATATAAGTACTGAATTGTTGACTAAAAGATAAATTTGATAAATAATTAGAATGGATAATTTAGTAGGGGGATTTAAGTATGGATATAAATATAAGACAAGCTGCTATTGAAGATTGTGATGAATTATATAATATAAGACAAATGCCGAAAGTTATGGAAAATATATTATCTTATAAGAATGAACCTAAGGATGGCATAAGAAATAGATTTTTAAATAAAGGCAATGATCTTTGGATTGTATCAGAAGCTGAAAATAGAGTAGTAGGACTAATTATTTTATCTATACATAATAATCCTAGAAAAAAACATGTTGGATATATAACTATAATGGTAAATAGTGATTATCATGGTATGGGGATAGGATCTAAGCTCATGACTACTATTACCGATATAGCAGACAATAAACTTAAATTAAAGAGATTGGAGTTATCCGTTTTTATAGAAAATGAAAGAGCAATAAGATTATATAAAAAATTCGGGTTTGATATAGAGGGCATAGCTAAGATGTCAGCACTTAGAAACGGTATTTATAGTGATGAGTATCATATGGCAAGAGTGTCAATGAGTTAACTTAAATTGATTATATAAGATCAATTAATCTTGAGTTTTACAATAGTATATTAGATTCATAAGTTTATTTAGAGCCTAGCTATCGATTAAAGATGGCAAGGCTTTTATTTCTGTATAGGAAGATATAAATTTTTAGGTTAGTAAAAATTATATGTTTCAATATTTTAGAGGTTTTATGGCTAAGTAGTAAAAATAGAAATTATTTATAAAGTTATGTAATTTATTTTAAAAAGCTACGTTTTATTAAGTGAAGATCTTCAAAATCAATTTATGGAGGAAACTATGAACTTTGAAACTGCAGATTATATAGCTGAAATTAGGCAAAAGAACGAAAAAGCCATGGAATTTGTTATAAGTAAGTATAGCAAATTATTATACAAAGTGGTTTATACTGTCTTAGGACAATTTAAAGATGAAGGGTATATAGAAGAATGCTTGAGTGATATATTTTTATCCATATGGAATAACTCGGATAAGTTCATAGGGGATAGGGATAAGTTTAAAAGCTGGATCTGCGCTATTGCAAAATACAAGGCCATTGATTACAGCAGAAAGAAACTAAGAACTGCACAGACAGGTAATATAGAAGAATGCTTTATAGCAAGTAATGAAAGTGTAGAAGAAGAATATCTAATGAAAGAGTATAAAGATAAACTTCTTGAACTCATAGAGAAAATGAATGAACCAGATAGAAGTATATTTATAAAGAAGTACTTTCTAGGTAAATCCTCAGACGAGATATCAAAAGATTTAGGACTAACAAGATCCAATATAAACACTCATCTTAGTAGAGGCAGGAAAGTTTTAAAGGAAAAGCTAAAACTGGCATTAGGGGAGATGTTATAAATGAAGGATATGTATGAATTATTTAATGAAATAGATATAGATTCAGAACAGTATGATTCGATGGATATAAAGGTTCCAAAAGACTTGGATAAAACACTTATTAAAAGTTTTAGAAAAGATAAATACAATAAAAGTAGATTTAACTTTAAGATAAAAAATACCAGCAAGGTAGCTGTAATAGCATTAGTTATTATTAGCGGTATAACAGTATCAAGTATAGCAAGGGCGAAGGATATAAATATCATTGGACCTTTTATGGAGTATTTAAATGCTAGATCTACAATAGCTAATTCTGAGTATGTAAAGTATGAAAATGATGTTGATTTAGAGGCTAAAGATAAAAATATAATTGTAAGACTAAAGTCTGTAGTTTATGATGGAAGCTATATTTATTTTTCATATAAAGTGAAGGATGGAAACAACAATAATGTAGTAAATGACGAAAGGGACGTTCATATAAGTCAGCTGAAAATAAATAATAGTAATATTGATCTTGAAGAAAAACTTCTTAAGGATCAAGGGATACAGAAGAAATACACAGCGTATGATACGGAAATTAGTTATGGAGATGCAAAGGTAGATAGTCAAGTTATTATAACAAGAGTTGATATTAAGTCATGTAAAGTTGATGATAAGGCTAATATAAGTTTTTCTTTAAATAAGGTTAGAGATGTAAGTGGTAATTGGGATTTTAAGTTTCAAATATCTAAGAATCAGTTAGTTGATAAAACTAAGAGGTACGAAAACTTAGGTCAATTGAATGTGAATGATAAAGTAAAGTTTGATTTAGATGCTATAACCTTCTCACCGCTAGGAACAACTATAGAAAATACAATAGTTGCAAATAAATCAAGTTTTCAAAAGTTTATCGATGGAAAGTATACAAACCTTGGATTTGGTTATGTCTTAGTTAGTGACAAGGGTGAGGAAATCTTTATTATAGGAGAAAAGAATATAAGCGAACAAGATAAAGATAATTTAATATTAAAAAGATATAGCAGATTTACCGCATTTAAGGAGGTACCTAAATCATTAACAATAATTCCTAGAGTACAAAAGAGTGAAGATTTAAATTGGAACTTTGATGCCTACAAATATGTTAAGTTAAGTGATATAAAACAGGGACAGTATATAGCTCAAGGTAAGGATTGTGGGATAGTTATAAATTCCATAGTTAAGAAGAATGAGAATACTGTAGTTAATATAAGTTTTAAGGGCTTAGATATAATTAAGAGAAGCAATATATTTGTAACTAGGGATATTAATAGATATAAAAAATATTTTGATATGAAAGAAGGTAAGTTAAAAGACAAAGAATACCTGGATATAATAGTAGATTCAAAAGAAAGTTATGATGGGGGAATCGAAAGAAGATATTCTGAAGAAGAAAATGAATATACATTTAGTAATATTAATGAAGGTGACTACCTAGTAATACCGCAATATGACGATAAATTTAAACTTGATATGAAAAATGCAAAAACAATTGACTTTACTAAATAATATCTCTGTATAGGTTACTTAGAAATAAGTAAAGATTTGAGTTATATACTAAAAGAGTGTTGATAAGTAATTGATATTGATGAAATAAATAATCAAGTTACAGCTATAATGAACAAAAGACATAATAAATTGAGATAATATAGGTATTTCCTTGGAAATAAACAGATTTGCACAGGTTTTGTCAGATTAAGTGTTTATAAATCACTATATTAATGTCAAAGGATTGTTTAGAAAAATTGAATCTAATAAAGTCTACTCTTTAGGATTATCATCCATAATGAGTAGACTTTATATTTATGTTGCAATAATTTTTAGAATTTTACTGATGGTACTTTTTCAGCACCTTCAGCTGCTTTGAAGTATTGTTTATCTTGATATTTTCCACTAAAAAACAT
This sequence comes from Clostridium yunnanense, assembly GCF_016595795.1. Classification (GTDB taxonomy): domain Bacteria; phylum Bacillota; class Clostridia; order Clostridiales; family Clostridiaceae; genus Clostridium_AR; species Clostridium_AR yunnanense. The sequence goes on along the minus strand of NZ_JAENHN010000009.1, from coordinate 64,770 downwards.
ATTCACAAAGAATTTTCTCTTATAGCTGTTAAAGTCTTTAACAGAGTCATTATAATCTTTTCGTGCTACGGCTATTCTGTTTTCAGTACCAGCTAATTCATCTTGAAGCTTTAAGTAATTTTCATTAGCTTTAAGATTTGGATAGTTTTCAACTATTACATTAAGACCTCTTAGAGCAGTTGTGATTTGTGCATCAGCATTTGCTTTATCTTGTACTGTATTTGAATTTACAATTTTGCTTCTTGCATCAGCTAAGTCTTTAAATACTTGCTCTTCATGCTTTGTATAACCCTTTACTGTTTCCACTAGATTAGGAATAACATCATTTCTTCTCTGAAGCTGATTATCTATTTGGCTAAATTTAGAGTTAACAGCTTCATCCTTTGAAACTAGATTGTTGTAAGCACTAACATAAACCCCTACACCTATTAATGCGACAAGAACTAGCACGCCTATAACAATTAAAAAACTTTTTTTATTCATACAAATTAATCCTCCAAATATTAATATTTATTACCAATCACCTGACGATCCACCGCCGCCAGAATCTCCTCCACCAAAACTATCAGAGCCACCGGAACTTCCGCCGAAGCCTCCAGAACCACCGTCTCCAAAACCACCACCATAGTAGAAACCACCGCCTCCACCACGGCGTCCTCTGCCTCTAGAAGAAAAAACAATAATTAAGAATATTACCATCACAATTGTTTTAACAACATTTGAAACTTTATTAGTAAATGTATTTGATGATTTGCTATTCATATTATCTGAGTCGTCTGAGATCTTATCAGGGACATCCTTTGTGTAATTTGTCACATCAACATTATACTCTTGTCCAATATCTCCTATTATTCTTTTATAAGTAGTTGTGATACCTTTATCATATTGATTTTGTTTAAAGTATGAAGACATTTCTCTTAAATATGAGCCTACTTTTCCATCAGGCAATATACCTTCTAAACCGTATCCGACCTCAATCCTAAACTTTCTATCATTTTTTGAGATTAATATTAGAACTCCATTATTCTTTTCTTTGTTGCCAATGCCCCATTTTCTAAATAGAGAGTTTGCGTATTCTTCTATGGAAGCGCCGTTTAACGAATCTATAGTTACAACTGCCACCTCTGCTGTAGTCTTATTTCTTACATCATTTGAGGTTGAAAGTATATAGCTTTTAGTATCATTAGAAAACATCTTGGCATAGTCCTGAAAGAAAATATCTGATGTTGGTTTGTTAGGCAAATCATTAGAGGAAGCACCTGATAATATTGATGATAACAACAATATTAAGGGTAAAATGATTTTATAATACTTTTTCATAAATATCTCCTCTTGTATTAAATTATATACCTATATTAGATTATTATACTAGAAATACATAAGTTGTACATATATGGATAAGCGTTTGGTAAATTAAAATATAGTATGTAAGTTTTTGCAGCGTGTTCATATCTATAGTTTATGTATAAATAATGAAAGTTATAAAGAAAATATAAAAAAAGATTGGTTAAAATACTTTTAGGAAATAATAGTTGACAATAGATAATGATTATTGATATCATAAGAGCATAAAATACTTTGATTATCAAAGGAATGTTTATAACAAGTGGCCATATTACTAGGTTTAAGCTTATTTTAAGCATAATTTATGTTTAGTACCTTATTGGTTGCTAATTGTTTGGATTTTTAAAGGAGATTTATTAATGGGTGTGCTTATAAGTAATTTCAGAAAGGATGTTATTAGATGAAAGAGTTTCATGATATAGCTTGGTATGTAAAGAAGTTATCTAAAGAAATACCAGAAGAGGTAAGAAAACCTGTTCCACAAAGGTTGTTAGGAGGTCTAGCATACGTAGTTATTATAATAAGTTGTATGATGGTTATGCAACAAATGAATATGAATATAATAGTGAATCTATTTTTTTCAATAATACTTGGTTTTAGTTTTGCTGCTATGGGGTTCTTGGGACATGAAATACTACATGGAACAGTAGTCAGAAGGCCTTGGGTAAGAAATTTACTTGGGGGATTAGCATTTGCGCCACTGAGTGTAAGTCCAAGACTTTGGATTAAATGGCACAATATAACGCATCATGCGCATACTCAAGATGAACAGAAAGATCCAGATGCATGGATTAGTTTTGAACAATTACTAAAGAGTCCTAAGATTATTAGATGGGTATATAAGTTGCCTCTCAATTTTAGAGCATTTGTGAGTTTTTTATCTCTAACATTTACCTTTTCGATGCATACAATGAAGATGTTCTTTACTTATATAGGTGAGTTCAAATCAAGAAAATTAGGGGTATGGATGCAAATGTTAGTTCCTTGGGCAGTTTGGATAGGTTTATTGTCTTATGTAGGCTTGAATAAGTGGGTATTTATGTATTTAATTCCGCTATTAATAGGTAATTTTATTGTAATGGCGTATATATCAACTAATCATAGGTTAAATCCATTGGTACCAGTAAATGATCCACTAGCAAATAGTCTTTCTGTAACAGTGCCAAAATGGATTGACGTATTGCACTTTAATTTTTCTTATCACGTAGAACATCATATGTTTCCAGGGATAAATCCTAAATATTATCCTATAGTGAAGGAAAAGATATTAGAATTTTGGCCGGAGAAGTATCTCCAAATGTCACTGGTGAAAGCCCTTGTAACTCTTTGGAAGACTCCGAGAATATATTATAATGAAACAGAATTCTTAGACCCTAGGAATAAGAATTCTTATAAGTCATTAGGAAATGGATTAGATGTTAGAAATATAACTTATAAAAAGAATAAATTAAATATAAACTAAGATATCTTAATATTGATTGTAATTAAAACATGGCTAAGTGAACTTTATGATGTACATTTAGATATGCTTTATACCACCTATTAAAAACACATGTATATCTGTAATTAAGAAAGCAGATATACATGTGTTTTTTACTGAAAAGGAAAGCATAAGCCATATCTATTGGTACTTATATATTTAACTTATCTTAATTTTTTATATCCACTAATAGCTAATAAAAGTTGAGATGGAAGATAGAAAAACCATATTAAGAAATATATTGTCATACTTAATGAGGATATATTATAGGATTCAGCTATTAAGGGATATAACCCAACATTGATATCACACATGAAGAATAAACATATTCCAAACGCTATCATTAAAGCACTATGTTTGTAATAAAACTTGCTTCTAAGGGTTGAAAATGCAAAAACTAAGCTGTTTATGAGCAAAGTTCCGTATAGTAAAGCTAAATAATATAGCTTAGTATCAATGTTTTTAGGCTTTAGAAAAAATCCTAGAAAAAGCATTGATATTGATAATAAAATTAACATTTTTATATGTATAGGATTTAGGGATATTGATCTACTGTGTCTTAATATATAAGTGATTTGTACAAATATAAAAATAAAAATCCCAAGTTCAGGACATTCCATTATTATAAAGAAAAAATCTGCAATGGTAGTAAGAAATAAAGCTGTTTGAAGCAATCTTTTATCTATAATATCATAGCTGTTATCTTCGATAAGCATACTTAAAAAGAAACATAATAGGATGTAGCAATATTTAATTATTGATGGAAGAGAGCTATCAACATTTCTTGTAAGTATATAGGATATCAAGAAGTAGATGTATATAAATAAATTTATAAATATAATCAATTTGAAATATAAGCTTTTCAACTTTAACGACCTCTGTTTATAATATATTAAGTTTATTAGATAAAACTTAAGTAAACTTATATATATGTTATGCTAATTTAAGAGGTATTATTTTACTTAGATACAAATAGAAAAATTTATTTTAGTTTATTAGTTCTATAATTTATTTGAATTTTGTAAGTGTTTATCGTATAACGATTTTACAACGGTTTCTATTATACCAAGTCCCTTATCAATATCACTTATACTAACGCTTGCGATGCTTATCCTTATACCCTTTCTATAGGAAGTTTCATCGAAGTAAAAGAACTTACCTGACCTTACCAATACTGAATTCTGTTCTAGTTTTTCAATCAGAGTATCTTCATCTATCCATTCTGGTAAACATAAGTAGCAATAGAAGCAAAGGTTGATTCCTGTGGGTTCAAGTCCATAACCTTTTAAGGTTTTAAAATGTTTTCTCAGAGTCATGTGCTTTTCATATAATTCTTTTGATATTGAATCTGTATGTTTCTTAAATATATTGCTTCTTATATATATCTCTAAAGTTGCTTGTGATATTAATGAAGCTGAGAAGTAAGAAGAATAGTAGGAAAATTGTATATGCTGTTCAAAAGTATCCAATAAGCTAGAAGGAACTACTATCAAACCTATTCTTGTCCAGGGCATTATTTTTGAAAAGCTTTTTAAATATATACTGTGTTTATGATCAGAGTAACAATATATTGGGTCATATTTTGTATCTATTGAAATATCACCGAAATAGTCGTCTTCAACTATATATACGTCATACTTAGATGCTAATGCTGCTATTGCCTTTCGTTGCTTTTGGCTAAGAGAGGTGCCTAAAGGACTATGATTACGAGGCACTGTATAGAAAAATTTTATATCTTCATCTCTAAAAAGTCTTTCGAGTTCTTTTATATCTACCCCATTTTCATTTCTCTCTATAGTAAGAACATCAACTTTTGAATACTTTAAAAAATCAATATAGTGTCTATAAGTTGGCTGCTCTATAAGAATCTTAGTCTTTTTATTAGGAAAAGGCATAAGAGTAAGTATACTTAGTGTTTGTTGCACACCTAATGTTATAAATATATTTTTTATATCAACAAATATCTGAAAGTCAGATAGGTATTTGCTTAATAACTTCCTTAAAGACTCAACTCCAGACATAGTATCGTTTAAAGAGGCATTATTATAAATGTCAGCTGCTCTATCAAGGCAATGCTTTAAATCAGGAGTACTCATTGTTCCTATAGTTGGATTACCTGTATCGAAGTTAATTATTTTAGAATTTACCATATTATTTTCTAGATTTTTTTCTACTACATAATATCCACTTTGAGGTATTGAATAAATCACATGATTATATCTTAAGGTATCAAAAGCTTTTACTACGGTGTTTTGAGAACAATTATATTTTATAGAAAGCTTTCTAATAGAAGGCATTTTTTCACCAGACTTATATATGCCTCTATGGATATCTTCTTCAATATCTGAAACTATTTTTTTGTATATACTATTCATATAAATTCACCATCCAATATGTCTGTATCAATACAGTTATTTTATCATGTACGAAAAGGTTTTAGTAGACCTATATTAATTTAAAAATACATTGCGGTTCGAAGCGGTACATCTATAGATATAGATAAATTACCATTAATAGTTAAAATGATTTTAGGTATGTCTATATAGGTATTTTTCAAAATAAAAGGTATAATAGAAAAGGATAAAAATTAGTCATTATAGGAGAATATTCATGGCAAATAAGAAATCGACAATTGATGCAACCATTAACTTGATTTTTGGATTAGCAGTAGGTGTGGCTTTAGCCTTTATATTTGTAAAAAGACAAAGTATAAAAGTATTACACCTGCCAACAGAAAATATTAAACCTTATCATTGGATAGCAGTTATAATATTATTCTTTTTAGTTTTTTACCTTCATTTAGCTCTTCATGAGATTGGCCATCTTATAGCAGGTAGCTTGGTTAGATTTAAGTTGTTTAGTTATAAAATCGGACCTTTTGGATGGTATAGAGAAAATGATGAGCTCAAATATGGAACAGAAAGGAATCTAGGATATGGCAGCAGATGTTCTATGCTTCCAACTAGTACTGATAGAATATATTCAAGACTTGCTGTATATTCTTTAGGTGGAATTATTGTAAATGTTATTTTATCGTTAGTATTCTTTTTAGGATCAGTATATATAGCACCAAAAGAAAATAATTTTCTTTTAAGTGCATTTTTCATATTAGGATGGGGTGTAGGTATATTTACCGTCTTGATAAATATCATACCTTTTTCAAATAAAGGATTTAAAACTGATGGCTTGCTTGCGTTAAGTGTGATTAGAAAATCACCTGATGATATGGCTCAGTTAGCTACTGTATTAGTAAGTAATCAACTTATGGCTGGTATAAGACCTAGACATATTAATCCGAGTTTCTTTAGTGAAAACAACTATATAGCAGACAATGATATTTCAGGTGTTGTTATGAATTACTATAGATTTTATCACTTTTTAGATTTAGGTGATGAAGATAGAGCAATGAATTTTATAAGATTAATTGAAGAAAATATTGAAGTATATCCAGAACACTATAGAGCAGAGATGCTGTACAATGTATTTTATGCTTACTGTGCAATAAGTAAAGATAGCAGTAAGTCAAAAGATATCTTTGAAAAGATTAAAAACAGTATTTCACAGAATGATACTATATCTGGATATCGTGTAAAGATGGCATACGAGCTTTACATTAATAATGATTATAAGAAAGTTATAGAATTAGGTCGTTACGGATTAGGAGTTAAAGATAGTTATCCTGTAAGGGGAGAGGCTATTTTTGAAGCAGATCAGATTGAAAAGATGATAGATTCAGCTAAGAAAAACTTAAGTGATTAAGTTCAAGCAATTGCTATAAATTTAGATGATCGGTTTATATAATAATTATATAAATGTCTATTTTTAAGTAGGAAGGCTAAATAAGTATTTTATTTATTTAGCCTTCCTATTTATTACCAACAACTCTATAACTACTAAATAACAATAATAAAAAAAGTGCTTAATTACAAAAAGGTGTTAAGAAGATAGTGGGCATTGTCTAATAAACATATAGAGGATATATTTTTTTATCATATGCTTTAAAATTCATGATCTACAGTAATTTTGTCTATAGAATTTTCATATCAATATCTAGAGAAGGTGTATTTATGGAGGAAAGAATGGTGCCAAATGAATATATTATAAGAATTTTAAAATATGGTGTAATTACATTTGCTATTTTAGTAATAACTATTATTATTATTAGTTATAATTATGATGTTAAGGGCTTTACATCAATGTCTTTAGGACAAGACTGGTATATGGTATTTCAATATAGGAAAAAGAATAATAGTTTTATAATAGACTTTGGCTATTTATCAGTTACTATACCCATAATAATTGCAATAATTTCAGATTTTGTTTTTAGATTAGCCACAAGAAGAAGGGGTAAACTTAGGGATTCTAAGGCAAACAGAAGAGTAACTTTATAAAAATATGAACATATCATATATTGAAATATTAGAAGTGATTTATGGTAGAGAATAAATTAGTTTTTTATTTATATAATAGGTATGCATCGAAAACGGGAAATAAATGTTAAAAAATGTTAATAAATTTTTTATGTAATTAGATTGATTTTATTATATAATTAACTTATATAAAAAGTTAGGTTTTAATTAAAGAAAAATAGGTGTTTATTTATAAATGGTATTATGGATGTAACACTTTAATCCGAAATCTATTTTCAAAACTCCTCTGGGTTCTGAGAAGAGGGCTTTAAAATATAAACTTTATTACGAAGTGTGATATATCCATAGATTTTTTACGTGGGGTAGAAATGAAGAATTTATAGAATATGAGAGTTTGAGATGGGGAGTGTTTGGACGATGACAAAACTAAAGGAATTGGAAGAACAATTAGTTAACTTGAAACTACAAAAGAGAAATTTGATACTTGCGGGAAAAAAGACAGATGAAGTAGATGAACTTATAAAAGAAGTAGACAGAGATATAAAAAAAGAAAAAGAGCTTTCTAAATGATAAAGATAATTATGGAAGAGCATTCATTTTGAATGCTCTTTTATTATATTGTTCTCATCTATTTAAGTTCATAATTTTATGATTAAATCATATATCATATTATGAAGTTTAAGTAGTTTGGAGGAAACTATGTTATATAAGTTTTTAGAAGGAGAACTTTACGGTTTTATAAATGAGAAAGGTGATGTTGTTGTAGAACCACAGTTTCTAGGTCTTTTGCCAGCATCTGAAGGTTTTATTCCATTTTATCGAGAAGATGGTTATGGATTCATAAGCTATGATTGTAAAATATCAAAAACCTTTAATGAGTTTAGAGCATTTGAATTCTTTGGCGGAATGTCCATTATTGAAAGAGATGGACAATATGGATTTATTAATAAAAACTTGGATGTGATCGTTGAACCACAATATGATGGTGTTATGAACTTTTCAGATGGGTTAGCATTAGTTGAATTGGATGGTAAGAAGGGCTACATTAATTCAAGTGGAAAGGTACAAGTACCTATTAGGTATGAAGAAGCAAGCAGTTTTAGTGAGGGCTTAGCAGTTGTCGGTGATAATGAGAAAATGGGTTATATAGATATTAGAGGGAATCTAGTAATAAAGCCAAAATTTCATCGATGTAGTCTTTTTAGCGAGGGATTAGCTGTTTTTGAAGATGGAGATAAATATGGTTATATAGATAAGAGAGGAAGTGTTGTAATTCCTGCTCAATTTGATATGGCTGAGGGGTTTGTTGAGGGACTTGCTATAGTAATGAAAAATGGCAAGTTAGCTGTAATAAATAAGCAAGGTGGATATGTTACAGGGTTCTTATTTGACTATTCTTTAGAGTTTAGTGAAGGAAGATGTGCTGTAGGAATTGATAGAGGAGGAAAAGAGGTCTGGGGATATATAAATTCTTTAGGTAAACCAGCTTCTGACTTCAAATTTGAAAATGCATCTTACTATAGTGAAGGACTAGCTTCAGTACAGGAGAATGGCAAGTTTGGATATATAGATTTAAAAGGAAATTACAAGGTTAAGCCTGCATTACAAATGGCTTTTGATTTTGAATATGGGCTTGGAGAGTTTTTAATGGATGATAGAAATGGGTATATAAATAAGGATGGAAAAGTAATTTTCTACTCAAAGAACAAAGTAAATCTAGAAAAGTATATTATGGATAAGAGAGTGCTTTCTATAATGTAAGGTATTGAATGATTAAAAACAGCTATGTTATGGGAGATAAAACTCGTCATAATACAGCTGTTTTCTTCATGCTTTAGGAATTTATAATTTAATTATATATATCAAACTATATTTGAACTAAGTTAGGAATATCAATATTAGGATCTATATCAATATCATAATTTAATTCCTGATGACCGAACCCAAAAAGTTTAAAGAACTCATTTCTGAAGCCTTCAATATCAGTTAATTCTCTAATGTTTTCAGAGCTTATTTTATCCCATTGAATTAGTACTTCTTTTTGTACATCTTCTCTTAATTCTAAATCGTCTAATCTAATCATTTCACTTTCATCAAGTTTATTACCAGAATATAATTTTGAATCCATAAGTCTATATATTTGTTCAATGCAAGACTCATCAATATTCTTATCTTTCATTATCTTAAATAATAAAGCTATATAAAGAGGTACAACAGGAATTGCAGAGCTTGACTGAGTTACTAAAGCTTTGTTGGAAGATATATAAGCTTTTCCTCCTATACTTGAAAGATATTTGTTTAAACCGTCAGATGTTTTTTCTAAATGTTTTTTAGCTTCACCTATGGTTCCGTTTCTATATATAGGATAAGTAAGTTCAGAGCCTACATATGTATATGCTACTGTTGATGCACCTTCAGCTAAAACTCCAGCTTCTGATAAAGCTTTAATCCAAAGTTCCCAATCTTCTCCGCCCATAACTTTTCGTGTGCTTTCAACTTCATCTTCTGAAGCAGGAGAGATTGTTACTTCTTGTATTATATCAGTATGGAAGTTTACAGCCTTATTTGTATAAGCTTCACCTATTGGTTTTAATGTTGATTGATAAATCTGTCCTGTAATTGGATCAGTTCTTCTTGGGGAAGCAATACTATAAATAATTAAGTCGATTTTTCCTAAGTCATTTCTTATGAGCTCAATAGCCTTTTCTTTGACATCGTTAGAAAAAGCGTCGCCGTTTATAGTCTTAGAATAAAGACTATCTTGTTTTGCTAATCTTTCGAATTCAGCAGTGTTATACCATCCCGCACTAGCTGTTCTTGTTTTAGCTGCAGGTCTCTCAAATACAACTCCTATTGTATTAGCTTTTGCACCAAAAGCCATTGCTATTCTTGAAGCTAATCCGTAACCAGTCGAAGCTCCGAGAATAAGAACATTTTTAGGTCCTGTTATATTTTTTTGTTTTTTTATATATTCAACTTGTTCACGTACATTTATAGCGCAACCTTCAGGATGAGCTGTTAAACATATATAATCTCTAAATTTAGGTTTAATTATCATACTTAACTCCTCACGCGATATTTTATCAATAGAATATGTATTCTTAGTTTATCATAAATTAATTTGATATTCAAAGTAATTTGTTCAACAAAATCTTACTTGCAAAAGGTATAGTTATGGTTAAGCTGATGAATGTAGAGATAAAATGAGACTATCTTTTTAAAACAATTTGTGAATCGTAGTTATAAAACTTAAACTTAAATTATTTTAATAATATAGGATTTATCTATATAGATTGTTAATAAATGGACGAAGATATATATTGAGAATTATACAAGGTTTATAATAAATAAACTGATACTAGAATTAAGATAGTTAATATAATAACTTTAAAATACATTAAGAATAATCTTTATAGCAAATATAATTTACTTTTAGGAGAATAGGATGATAAAAAATTGTATGGAAGATATAGTAGAAGATTTACTTCCTGTGGTCTTAGTCAATTATAAAGGGGGATGTACTTGCAGTAGGTGTATAGATGATGTTAAGGCCATTGCTCTTAACAATTTAAAGCCACTTTATGCTGCTTCTGAAAATGGAAGGTTATACAACAAGATGAATGAAATGAAGACTCAGTTTAGAATAGATGTAATAAATGAATTGACCAAAGCTATGGAAAAGGTTTGTGAGAATCCATTTCACTGAAAATATATAAGTATAGTAAACTAAGAAAAAAGTCTTATCATGCATGTTGTGATAAGACTTTTTTTACGTTAAAGGAAAGTATAAAACTTTAGAGTTAGGTAAATCCAGGCATTTCAAAGGCTTTAGAAATTTTTTATGGCTATATAGTAAAAGAAAATAAAACTTGTTCAACTTCTAGGTTTTTACATAGGTAAGACAATGTAAAATCACCATATAAAAATAATTGATATTAATAACGATGAAATCTATAATTACTTTAAGATTTAATACTATAAAAAAATTTATTGCACATATTAACTTGGGATGTGTAAATTTAAAAATTTATTAAGTTAGGTTAAATATTACAACTTATTAAGGAAGTTAAGTATATATTTGGTATTATAATGATGATAAGAAGTTTTTACGAATTTGTTAAGAAATAATTCAGATTTACTTAAGAGAATTTTAATTAAATACCTTTATACTAAGTATTGTAGTTATTAAAAAAGTTTTTTAGAAGTAATACTTAAATATAAAGGTTAACTTGAAAATAAGATTTAACTTTAATATTTTCAACATTAAGTGTGAATATTAAAAGGAGTGATATATATGAACGGAAAGATATTAATTATTACAGCATCTACAGGACAAGGTCATAATTCGGTGGCAGATTCATTAAAAAATGAACTTCAAGACAAGGGGTATGAGGTTAAATGTATAGAGCCTATAAGAGAAAGTGCCAAGATGTTGGATAAGGTGGTATCTGGAGGTTATGAGATATTAGCAACTAAAACTCCAACTTTATTTGGTATGTTGTACAAAGCTAGTAATCATAGAGTTACTAGTGTGGGGTTAAACAAGATAATGGGAAGCTCTATAAAGGAAAGTACTTACGAAATAATAAAAGAATATAAACCTAGTTTAATAATATCAACACATCCTTTGCTTGTTAGTGTAATTTCTTCTTTAAAAGATGCTGGAAAAATAGATGTTCCATTTATTTCAGTAGTAACAGATTATAAGGCACACAGTTCTTATGTAAATTCTAGGGTAGACGGGTATATAGTTGGAAGTAATTACACTAAGAGTAGTCTTTTAGAAAAGGGTGTTGATGAGAAAAGGGTTCATACTTATGGAATTCCTATAAAAAGAACATTTTTAAATGCAAGTAATTCATTAAAGCAAGATGATATGTTCACTATACTTTTAATGGGAGGAAGTATGGGTGTAAAGTCCATGAAGAAAGCTTTGATTAGAATAATGGATGTAGATGTACCAGTAAGAGTTATAGTGGTTTGCGGTAACAACTTAATGCTTAAACAAGAGCTTGAAGGTATATATGAAAGTGTTCCTTTAGATAAGCAGCTTATCATACTTGGATATACTCAAAAGATTTCAGAACTGATGGATGCTTCTGATGTTATAATAACTAAAGCTGGCGGTCTTACAATCACTGAAGCGTTAAATAAAAAGCTACCTATAATAGTACCGTATTATATTCCGGGACAAGAAGAAGAGAATGTGACTTTTTTAGTTGGAGAAGAAGCTGCATTATATACTGAGTTAGACAGTTTAAATGAGGTTATAAAAGAATTATTTAATAATCCTAAGAAGCTTGAAGCAATGAGAGAGAATATAGAGCGTATAATTAAGGATACCTCTTTAGATAGTACTGTTGATTTATTGACGTCTTTATTAGCAATGTAATAGTATATTTAACTTTTTTACTATATAAGAAAATATAAAAAAGTTTTGGCTTCTAAACCTAAATAGTTTAATGATTTTAGAAGTTTTTTATAGTTATAAGAACGGCTGCATCTGCTTAGATTTCAATTTATTTAGATGTAGCCTTTATTTATAATAGTATTTTTTAAAATATTAGTTTCTAGCAATACTAATAATTAACTTTGTACCCAAAACAATTCTATTACATTCAAGTATATTTAGAGATAATATATAGAGGTAGTAAAATTTAAAGGTTATAAAATAAAGATGAATTGAAAAATCAATCATTTTTACAGTTAATATTTTAAGGGGTGCGTGGATGAAGATTAAATTAACTATTTCATTAGATGAAAGACTTATATTACCTATGAACTACAATCATGTACTTAAAGATGCAATAAATAAATGGTTTGATGATCCAAGTTATGGTTTGCTTATGGGTAAAGTTATAGGTGATGATAAAACTAGTTCTAAAAAGAGATTTACATTCTCTGAAATAAAAGGACTTAGAAAGATTAATGAAGCAGAAAATTATACTACCTTCTATAGGCAGTTTGAATTTGAGTTAGAAAGCTATGATGAATGGTTCATGATGTATCTTGCTAATAACTTAGCTATGGGACACTGGTTCTTGCTAGCTGGACAACCTGTCTTTGTGAGTGATGTGCAACTGTTAAGCATGGATGCGGCGCTTAATTACTAAATTAAAATATTTCAATTTAATATAAATACTATTTAATAAATTGAAGAAAGCCTATATCTTGCAGAAGAGATATAGGCTTTTAGTATAGTTTATAAGTAATTGTCTTTATTAACTTGGCGGCAGAGCCAAGTAATAAATGAATAGGGGTCAACAGTTATAGATGTACCGCTTCGTAATAGAATTTATATTTTTAAATTCTCTCACCAGGACTTGCGATAGTTTTAAAAATATATCTCGGTTTGAAGTGATACATATTTACTTAATTTAAAAATGGAGGTGTAAAGTTTTTGGTAAGCAAACGTACATCATTGCCATTTAAAATACAATTGGCAACTAAGTCTTTCGACTTATCATATAATTCAAATATTTCTTTAGCATAGCTTGCTTCAGAGTAAACCTTCCAGTAGCCAGATAATAAGCAAGGTTCGCTTCTCTTTATGAAGCCTTCTACGTCATGAAGTGGTATACCAAGAAAGACTCCGACTTCATGAGGAAAATCATTCGATTTTAGTCTTTTATATAAGTAATTCAGAACAACATCAGTGTTGTCTAAATCAGTATACCCATAATTTTTTAATAATGATCTGATTTTTTGGCACTTTAATATATTTGTAACGGAGGATTTATCATAAATTAGGATAGTTTCCCTATCGTTATATTGCTCTATAGACATATAGTCTAGTTCTAAATCAGACACAAATTGTAAGCTTATGTCATGCCATAATGGTAACAGGTTTCTTGTATTGTTAAATAAATTAATTATTGAACATGGTTTAACACCTGTTATTACTGGTGATATCAAATATGAAATAAAGGATTTAATATAATCTTCATCTCGCATAGTGTCTAACTGTCTAAAAAACAATAGGTTATCCAAATTAAAACCTCCTAAATACAATTTAGATTAGTGATTTAGCAAATTCTATACAGCGGTCTTCTTCATTGCCTTCAGGATATCCATTAACTATAAGTCCATCTGCTAACAGAATAGCGCCGTAGTCAGACATTCTATCTTGCCAATTTCTCATCCATTCTCCGTCTCCCCAACCATAGGATCCGAATAGAGCTACTTTTTTACCTGAGATAGCTTCTTTTATGGACTCGATAAAAGGCTCCATTTCTGTTTCTTCTATCACTTCATTTCCCATAGATGGTGATCCGAAGATTATTACGTCTGAATCTTCTATATCACTCTTACTTGCTGAAGAAACTTGTAATAGGCTAACAACTGAATTATGCTCAGATAGTGCAGAACTTATTAATTCTGCCATTTTTTCTGTATTGCCTGTACCACTATAGTAAATAATAGTTACCTTTGACATTAGTCTAACCACCTTTTTATTAAAATATTAGTAATGATATTCATTATCAGTTAAATGATAATATTTTATCATTTAACTGTCAATAGTTTATATGAAAAATGTTTATATTTTAACAATAAATTCATATAGTACATAATAAAAAATCTATAATAGCTTACCAATCTATATGCAAATATAAAGAAGTATGATTATTATCCTTGTAGTACTTTAGTTTAGCTACTAAAAGTACCATAATGTATACTAGTTAGTGAATTAACAAATTTTTAGAGTTAACATAATTTACATATTATTTTAAATGTAAACTATATATATTTATTATATTTATTAAAAGTGATATAATAATAAACGTATTTTTATATAAAAGAGGGATAAAATGGATAGGTTTTTCAATAAATTTGCCCCGTTTATTATTTCTGCCAATGTATTAATGCTTCATATTGTGGGATATATATTAGACTTATATATTGCAAGGAAATACATTATATTTTTATGGCTTGCAATTTCAGTTGTAGATGTGGTATTTGCTTTTAAGTGTGGAGTAACAATAAAGAATCTTCATGTATTTGCGTATACAGATAAGCTTACAGAGTTGTACAATAGAAGGTTTTTTGTTGGTAAGATTTTAAATGAAATGAAAAAAGTGAGACATAATGAGTTAGGAATATCATTGTTAATGATAGATGTGGACAACTTTAAATTAATAAATGATACCTACGGACATAGCGCTGGTGATTTAGTTCTAAAAGAACTAGCTGATATAATAAAGCCTAATATAAGATCTAAAGATACTATAACTAGATTTGGTGGAGAAGAATTTGCAATAATTCTACCTGAAACAAATAAGGAAAAGGCTATTATAGTAGCTGAAAAAATACGAAATTTAGTTGCAAGTCATGTGTTTAAGTTTAATGAAGATGAAAGAAGTATTACTGTGAGTATAGGTGTAGTTTCAGTTTGTGAAGAGATTGATACTCAATTGTTAGTGGATTTAGCTGATAGGGCGTTGTATAAGGCTAAAGAAATAAAAAATAAAGTTGTATATTCTGAAGTTGGAGATTTAGTTGTGTAATCGTATTATACATAAAGTTATGTCTTTGCATAATTGGACAAGCATTAATGGATTTAACCATATACAAGTAAAGAGTTCCTAGAGACAGATGCGCAAAAACTCGATGAAGGAGGTCACTTCAGCGAGTTTTTTATTATTGCTCAACTTATTTATTCGATTTAGATTTTATATTATTTTTTCTAGATAAAAATATATTTACAAAAAAATATAAGAATGTATACCCCAAGCCTAAGGAAGTTACGAATGCACCTTTAGCATTGCCTATAAGTGTTAAATCAGATGGATGGCCTAAGTAACTTTTATAATAATAATAAGTATAAAATGATGAATATAAAGAAGCTATAAGAAATATTATAGAAAGCTTAATCAAATCCTTTGTATCGCTTTTACAGTACTTTTCTATATTATCTAATCCTAAAAATTCATATATTTTCTTCATAAAAAACACCACCTAATTTTATAATCCTTAGGATTATTGACATTAAGGTGGTAAAGTATACCAGAGTAGGGGTGTTAAATTTGTTTTAACATAAGAAACATGGTGATATGACTAGCACTAATAAAGATAATTTATCACCTAAGTACAATCTTTCGACTATAAAAAAGCACATCACTACCAAGTATTAATGGTTCGCTCGACCTTATAAAATATTTACACAACTATATATAACCTTTCGGCTATATATAACCATTTCAACACTCAATAAAATCTTATCTCGACCTTATATGATAAGTTGGGACCTTATTATAATCAAGAAATGACTATAATAAAGCCTTTCCTAACCATATAAAATCTTATTTAAATAACAACAGTATTAACTGCAACTATTTAAATTCCTCTTACAAAAATAGATTAAACTATTTATAAGAATTGCCTTATCACCATGTTCCTTATGATATTAATATAACCTTAATAAAGATTTAAATGCGTGGAATATAAAGGAAATATTTTAAGTTTAGGCACTGCGCTAAAATTAATTGGTTAATCATCCGACGCTCTTTAGATGAACAACTCTATAATGAGTTTATATTTTTAGGATTAGAGTTGTTCATCCTTAATGAGCTTACGCAAAGAATTAATATTAAATGATACCTTTATAGTATATTAGCAATATAAATATGAATACTTATTAAAGTAGGGTTCTTTTAAGTGGATAGGATGTGAAGAAGTATTCAGTTTAATTTTTTATTTAACTTTTAGCAATTTTATGGAGGAAGCAATGAAAGAATATTTATTTAAGGCTAGAGCAATATGTAGTGAATTTAGCATATCTAATATAGCTAAGAGGTTTGATATAAATAGGAAGATAAAGTGGGAAGAACCATTAATACTTAAAGGTAGTCAGCTTCAAGGGTATGTTAAAAATATAGAAGATAAGGCTGTATATATCTATCATTTTGGCTCGATTGTATTTGTGAATTTTACAAATGATGAGATAGATGATTTTATAAATATAATTAAACTAACACCTAATAGTATTAAAAGTCTAAATAAATATATGAAGTATCAGTGCAGAGAAGATTTTAGGGTAGTTCTACATGAGCATATGGAAGAGCAATTAGAATATGAAAGCTTGGTTATAAACAGTATAGATGAACATCATTTTTCTATGACTGCTTTGGTTGTTGCAAAATCAGTTGCATTAGAGACTATAGAGGTAACAATGGATGTGGTTTTTGATGAGGTGGAGAAGATTATAAAAAGTCTTGAAAGTGGTAATCTTAACATTAATGAAAAACAGGCTGCATCTATAATTGGAAGGGTGCTATCTTTCAAACATACAACTATATCATACATAATGCTGCTAGATAAACCAGCCATCGCTTGGAAGAATGAAAGTGCTGAAAATTTATTTAATGATTTAGCTGATTTATTTGAACTTAATGATAGATATGAGAAATTAAATGCTAAATCACAAACTATGGTAGATATAATAGAAATATTTGCTAATTTGAGCCATTCTAAGAGAGCTAATAATCTTGAAATCATAGTAATATTATTAATACTCATAGAAGTAATAATGGCTTTTAGAGATTTAATATTTAGATGAAAGAGCATCCAAGTGAATTTATAAATCTATTTAAATAGGATTATGAATATTTTGGCTAAAATAAAAAATCAACTCAGCTAGAGTTGATTTTTTTGACAGATTAACTTTGAAGTCTAAAAAACTATATTTTTTTCTTCGCCATTTATCCACGCATATACATTATCAAAAACTATGTTAGCTCTTTTTATCATAGACTCGCTAGTAGCAAAAGCTACATGAGGGGTTACTAGAGTGTTTTTTGAGCTAAAAAGTGGATGAGATGAAGCAACTGGTGGTTCAGCTTCGAAAACATCTATACCTGCTCCGGCAATGATTCCGCTATTTAAGGCTTCTGCAAGTGCATCACTATCAACAACAGGTCCTCTTGCCATGTTTATGAGAATAGCATCTTTTTTCATTAGAGATAAAGTTTCTTTATTCATAAGCTTTGTTGTTTCTTTTGTTAATGGAACATGAAGTGATACTATGTCACTATTTTTTAATAAAGTATTTAAGTCTACATAATTAATTCCTAGTTCTTTGCCTTCAGTTCTTTCAGTTCTACTGTATCCAAGAAGGTTGCAGTTAAAGGCTTTAAGGATTTGAGCTGTTCTTAGTCCTATATCACCAGTACCAACTATTCCTACAGTTTTGCCGTTTAATTCGGTTCCTACAAGTCCAAGTTTTGTTCCCTCTGTACGGACGACTTCATCACATTGTTTAACATTTCTAAGTAAAGAAATTATCATTCCTATAGTAAGTTCTGCAACAGCTTCAGTTGCATACCCTTTTGCATTCGATACCTTTATACCTCTTTCTTCACAGGCTGCTTTATCAACATGATCAACTCCAGTGAAAGCTACAGCTATATATTTAAGGGTATCCACGCTTTTTATAACTTCGCCACTTAATGGATTGTTTGCAATCATTAGGATATCAGCTCCATGAGCTCTTTCTTTTAATATTTCAACATCTTTTTCAACTGTATCAAAGGCTAGGAACTGGTGCCCCATCTCCTTGAGCTTTGATGATAGATGAGAAAGAGTGTCTTTGCTTATGCCTAATGGCTCTAATAATACTATCTTCATAAGTATCTCCTCCTTAATTAATAACAATGTAAAGATGAAACACTTCAATCCGAAAATATAAATTTTATTATGAAGTGGTTCATCTATAAGTACACAATAATATTATAACTCCTTTCTCATAAATGAGGATAAAAAATATAATCTATCCACCTATTTCTTTACACACCATTGATTCTTGGTTGAACAACATTGGCTTATAACATAATATTTAATTATATTAAAAAAACAATTAAAGGGTGGGATTTTGTGAACGGGTTAAAAAAAGTCAAAATATCAACGATGGTAGTAGTAATATCTGCTTTAGCTTTAATTTCTACACTGATAATAGGAATTTTGGCAATGAGTAACATGAGTAGGATAAACAAGAACTTAGGGAATATGTATAAGGGAGATTTGCAGACTACATACTATGTAGCACAGATAAGGGCAAACTTCCTTAATGTGAGATTGAATGCTACTTCTGTAAGTTCTAAATTTAATGAACAAGATAATAACTTGATAAAATCTTACGACAAAATAGTACAAGATAACCTGTCGTTGTACGAGAAAAATGCTGTGAATTCGGAAGAAATAAATAGCATAGCTGAATTTAAAGGGTATTATACAGAATACATTAATTTATGGAACAATAATGTTGATAATTTAAGAGGGGGAGGAAAGCTCTCATCTAAAGATGCATCAAGATTTGGAGAATTGGGTGATAAGATTGGAAGTAATCTTGAGAAAACTATGGAGATTCACCAAAAGGTAGCACAGAACGTATATAATGATAGCAATATAATTTATACTAACAGTTACAAGATGTTCTTAACAATTTTGGTTACTATATTTATATTATTATCAGCAATTTCAATAATTATAATAAAAAATATAGCAAGTTCATCAAAAGATATGATAGATAAGATACAAAAGATAGCAGCAGGTGATTTTACTGTAGATATTAAGAGTTATGGGAAAAATGAGTTTGACATGATAAAGAGGTCTTTAAATAATATGCTAAATGATATTTCTAATACTCTTAAGGGATTTGTAGATAATTCTAAAACTATAGATATACAGACAGAAAGTTTGTCAGCAGTTGCAGAAGAAATGTACGCAACTACAGCGGACATTACTAACAGTATAACAGAAATAGCATCAAGTACTAATGATCAAGCTATAGGTCTTACTGGCATAGACAAGAGTATAACTAAGTTTAATGAAGATTTAGATAGTATATTACTTTCTATAGGTGATGTAGACAATAACTCAAGAGAAGTGGTTTTATTAGCTGATACAAGTAGTGAAGGTATGAATGGGATGGTTGATTCTATCAATAAGGTTTCTGTTTCACTAAGCAAGTTTATTTCCAGGTTATATGGATTGGGTGATAGCATTAATCATATAAATGAAATAACAAGTCTTATAAATGCAATAGCAGACCAGACAAACCTCTTAGCACTTAATGCTGCTATTGAAGCTGCGAGGGCAGGAGAAGCTGGTAAGGGATTTGCGGTAGTAGCTGAGGAAATAAGGAAATTAGCAGAGCAATCGAAAAATTCTTCAGGAGAGATAAACTCAATAGTAAATAGTATATCGAGTGATACTAAAAACCTTATAGATAGCTCAGATGTTATGAATAGCGAACTTTCAAATCAGTTAGCAGGTATAAATTCATCAGCAGATTCTTTTAAAAAGATACTCGAAGAAATAAGTAATGTTATACCACAAATAGAATCTATAGCTAAGTCGGCTGATAATGTTAAAGCAGAAAAGAATGCAATAGTTAAAGGTATAGGAGATTCTTCACAATCAGCAGAAGGGATTGCTTCATCATCTCAAGTGATTGCAGCATCATCAGAAGAAATAAATGCTTCTTCAGAGGAAATTGCAACAGCTGCTCAAACATTGTCAGCTATGACAAAAGATATGGTTAGTTCTATAGACAAGTTCAAACTAAGATAGACTAAAAAGGGCTATTGCAAAATGCAATAGCCCTTTAAGTTAAAACACATAGTTTATAGTATCAGTTCTTTCACCGTGTCTTTTATATACTCGTGTAACTCTTCTTCCTATATTACAAAGAATTTCATAATTTATAGTTCCCATTATTTCTGCAATATCATCTGCATCAAACTTAACATTCTCATCTCTACCTAGAAGTATTACTTCATCTGAGATTTGTACATTCTCTAAATCAGTGACATCCACCATAATCTGATCCATACATATATTTCCTACAACAGGACAGAGTCTTCCGTTTATTATAACCTTGGCTTTGCCAGACAATATTCTAGAATAACCATCTGCATAGCCTACAGGGATTGTAGATATTTTGCTTTTTCTTGTAGTTTTAAACTTTTGACCATATCCTATATACTTATTTTCATCTAGCATTTTTAAATGTACAATCTTGCTCTTCCATGTTAGTACTGGTTTTAAATCTAGGCATTCTTTCATAACATCTTCTGAAGGATAATAGCCATATTGGATTATTCCCGGTCTTACATAATCATAGCAACTCTCAGGAACATCTATTATTCCTGCGCTGTTTGCAATATTTCTTTTAAAATTTACGTTAAACTTATTTTTTATTTTTGTTATCTCTTTATTATATATATCTAATTGTTCTTCTGTATACCTCTTATCTTTACTATCTGCTGATGCAAAATGAGAAAATATACTCTCAACCTTTATATTCTCTAGATTACATATAGCCTCGACAATTTTTATATCTTCATCACTTTGTAGAAATCCTATCCTACCCATGCCTGTATCTAGTTTTATATGAATACTGCTTATTTTATGATTTTTTATTGATGCTTCTGATAACTTTTTTGCAAAATCATAAGTTGATACAGTAGCTTCAATATCATATTTTATTATTTCTTCTATAACATCTTCTGTACATATGCCTAATATCATTATAGAATCATTAACTCCATCTTTTCTTAGTTCAAGGGCTTCCATCATATTGGCCACACCAAATCTATTTATTCCTATGTTTGATAAAAGCTTTGCACATTCTAGAGCACCATGTCCATAAGCATTGGCTTTTATAACACTTATTATCTCACTAGTTCCTATCTTATTTTTTATCTGATTTAAGTTAAATTCTAAATTATCAAGATTTATTTCTACCCAAACTGGATGCATCATCTTCAAAGCCATCATCTCCTAAGTAATTCATCTATATTTATTGTATCAATTAAGTGGTATTTATAAAACATCCATATTGCGGTTATATTTTTATCTAAGTGGTATGGAATATGTAATTTCTATATAAAAATTTAATATAACCACTTTTTATCGTATAGTATATATTAACATACATATAGAAAACTTTATCTAAAAGTAAAGATAGAAGTTTATGAATAAATTCAAGAACTTCTATCTTTATTTTATATTATAAAAATTACGTCTATAATTAGATTGTTTAAATAATATATATCAAAAACTTATACTTTAATCAAAGCCTATATTGCTTTTCTTTTATATAATAAATTTATTAATATTATCGCTATCATCCCTCCGACTAAGGCTGTAATTAGCTGAGGGATGCCCATAGATACTGCTAGTTTTTCTAACACCTTCTTAGGCATACCGATATCAATTACCTTCAATATATTTGATGCGGAGAAAGATAAAAATACAAACTTTATAAGTGATCCCAGTATGATTCCTATATATAATCCATACTTTTTACTTTTTAAAACACTAAATATTAATATATAAATTAAGTTGCCAACTACTATAAATGGTATAAATGGGACCATAGCAGTTGCAAGCTGACCAACTATCCAGGCTAATATTGGAGTAAGCAAAGCAACTAATGCTCCTAATCTAGAACCGCATATAAATGTTGCGAGTATTAATACTGCATTAACAACAGGCCCTACTAAAAATTGATTTATACCTGGTATATTTCTCCCTAAAAATTGAAATACAATAGCTATTGCTAATAGAAAAGCGGCTTTAGCTACTTTATCTGTTTTTAAATCCTGCATTTTCATCACCCCTAATATAAATATATTAAATATTAGTCAGAGTAATGATTTAGGTCTTAAATTTAATTTTGAAGTATTTTATCTTTATCTAAAAAAGTTCATTATATAACATATTTCATCTTGTGAAACTTCTATTAAATATTTACTTTCTAGATGTTCCAATGCTTTTTTTACTGAGTTGTAAATATCTAAGTTATTTTCAATAAAGGCTTCTTTTTCATTATATTCACTTGGACTCTGACCATTCGTTATTCTATTCACCATAAATGCTATATGAAGAATTATGCCTGGAAGAGTAGACTCTGCAAGTTCAATTCTAAGTAGAGATTTCGCTTTATTTAATGTATCTAATATATCTCTATAAAGTGACTTGCCATCCACACCCTGTATATTTTCAGATATAACATCTTCCATCTTTATAAGGGTTGTTTTTATATCTACTTTTTCCTGCAATTCATTTATAACCCTAAGACTAATTACGTCTTGAATATTAAATTGTTTTACGTCTGAATCAATAGGGAAAGATGATACTACAAATATAATTTCTTTTTCCTCTTCAATTTCTTTTAATCTAGATTTTATTAAATGTTTATCTACCAAGTTTAAAGGAATTATTTCTAATAGGTCCTTATCATACCTCAAGTTATGAGATAAGAAGCTCTTCATAGCTATAGCTGTGCCTTCTCCTGTAAGACATGCTGTTACTATTGCAAGTTTTTTAGTATGTTCCTTTGTAGGTCTATCATAATTGTGTTCGAACATATAGGAGTTGATTGAGATTACATCTTTATATATCTCTTCTAAGCCTATGCCGAGTCTAGCCTTTCTAGTAGCTTCTAATACATGCAAGGTTGATACTAAGGCCACAACTCTAACTGGCATTCCATACTCTTTTTCTATAGTCTCACCAAAAGTAGTTAAAGAACCCATATCTACTAAAATCAGATATCCCATTGGATTCATATCATTCTTTACATATGCTCTTAAGGCACCTAAAACTTCTAATGGACTTACTTCTATAGGAGCGTTAATAGCAACTACATAATCTTCACCTAAAAGTTTATTAGCTACATCTGCCATAGAAGTTGCAGTACTTTCTCCATGAGCTATTAAGATTACTTTGACCTTATCTTTTTCTCTATTTTCCTTCTCTAACACCCAGAATAATGTAATAAATCCAGCCTCATCCTCAGGTACGTTGATTTTAAGATGGTCTTCTAGAATCTTGACACATTCCTTAGCAACCTGAAATTCTTTAGGATACTGTTTTATTATCCAATTAAGCTGTGGGTTTATTATTGTTTTGTTATTATTTAATCTTTCTATTAGAGTGTTAACATGTAGCGCTAAAGCAGAAAAAGTATTTGAATCAAAGTTTCTTCCTAAAGTTGTTGTTGCATAATAGAACATCTTATCGATAAGTAAAAGCGTATCTTCACCTAAAATGTTTATAAGATTTTTTCTGCTTATTGCATTTTCTGCTCCTCTTATATACATCCTAAAGTATTTTGTTATATCATTTTCCAGTATGGTTTCTATATCAAAATTTGAAACGCCTTTTAGTCTTAGTTCTTGTACTTTTCTATCTATAATATCATAAATGCTTCCTTCTTCATGTTGCTTTACAATATCATCTTCACCTTTTGAGAATTTGAAAAAGTTAATTTTTTCTCCTAGTGTTTCATTCCATAGAATTCTATTTCCTTTTTCATTATATAAGCCTTCTTTTATATGAGGGGGAAGATCAGTACTTGTTATCTTGACCTCTCCTTTTTTGCCAGTTAAGAAGTCAGAGTATGCTTTTGCACATAAAAGTTGTATGTCAGCTTTTAATTGTCCAACGTTATTTGGGCAATCATAAGATAACAAGGCTCTCATGGTGTTTAAAGAAGCTGCAATTTCTCTATCTAGCCTTATTCTCTCAGCATCGAAAAAATCTCTTATTAACTGAAGTCTTTCTTTCGCTGATCTATCTCTAAGTGCAGGTAGTTTTATTGTCATTGGAATTCTTCTAGTAAAAGTCTTTAAAAGTACTGAGGATGGATCTTCAGTTGTTGCAGATATTATTAACACATCTGCTGTCCTAGTATCAGATTCACCTATCCTTCTAAAAACTCCTTTGTCCATGAAGGTGAAAAAAGCTTCCTGACCTTCAGGAGGTAATCTATGAACTTCGTCTAAAAATAATATCCCTCCATTTGCTTTTTCGATCAAGCCTTCTTTATCACTTTCAGCTCCGGTATAGGCTCCTTTTTTAACTCCAAACAGCTGAGCATTTAATAATTGTGGATTATTAGTATAATCTGCGCAATTGAAGATTATAAAAGGAGAATCTTTCTTCTTAACACCCATTTCTGTGGCATACTCATGCATGTAGTCTGCAAACATTGACTTTCCTACACCAGTTTCACCTAAGATTAAACAGTGCATGCCTTTTGGTGGATATAATATGGCTGCCTTAGCACCTTCTATAGGCTCAGCTAAACTTTCATTTTTTCTTAATAGCCTATCTAAAGAAGTTTCATTATTAGAGTGATTCTGGCCTTTTGAAGAAATAGAGTATTTAACGGGCCTTCCGCTTGATTTGCTAACTTTACCTTCTTCCCACAATCTATTTAAATCGAAGCTAACATTCGCTCTAGATATACTTAAAATCTCTGACAGCTCTGAAGCGCTTACACCAGCGGGACGGGAAAGTTCTAAAAGTTTATTATAAATTAAATCTATTCTCTTCATATTTCATCTCCCTCCTACATATAATCTCAATTATATACATAATAGTAATTAAGTATATATTAAAACATTTTCACAACAAAAGTAAATACAATTAATTTTATTAGTGTATTTTTTAAAAAACACTATTTTAATAAAAAAAAACACTATATTTATTATCGAAACACTACTGTTTTTTATACGAAACACTAATGATTTTCATCAAAACACAATGTAAACATTTACTGAAATCCTTTTGTCTAGGTGTTTTTAGAGTTTTGGCACGAGTCTTGCTATAGTATATGGCATAAGAAAAAAATAAAACAACTTACTCACCTAAAGGGGGACAGGACGATGAATATGGAAGAAATTATAATGGGTATTATCATCAACGCTGGTGATGCTAGAGCTTACGCTCATGAAGCACTAGAGAAAGCAAATAGTGGAGATTTTCAAGGAGCCTCTTCCTCGATAGAACTTGCAGACGAAGCAATAGGACGCGCTCATGATTCACAAACTTCACTTTTACACAAAGAAGCTCAAGGAGAAAAGATTGAAATAACAGCATTGTTTGTTCACAGTCAAGATCATTTAATGACTGCTATAACAGAAAAAAATCTTATACTTCAAATCATTGAGTTAAGAAGACAAATGCAACCATTACTTGACCAAGCAGCAAAAGCTTAAGAACATAAAATAAATAAGGGTTTGTTTTAGAGAGAAAAAGATATATAAAAATTAAACATTCGGTTGAAATAAAAAACTTAATTTATTAGGAGGAATTTATTATGTATAATATCGTTTTATTTTGTTCAGCAGGTATGTCAACAAGTTTATTAGTTACTAAAATGGAGGCAGCAGCAAAGGCTAAAGGCATAGAGGCTAAGATAAATGCTTACTCTGAAGCTCAGATGGCTAAATATGTTCCAGAAGCTGATGTAGTATTGTTAGGACCTCAAATAAGATTTGCTCTTGCAAGAGCTAAGAAAATATGCGATGAGCATAATGTTCCAATAGATGTAATAGCTCCTCAAGACTATGGTATGATGAATGGTCAAAAGGTTCTAGAAAAAGCAATAGCACTTATAAAGAAATAATTATTAAATAGCTTGAAATTTTTTTCATTATATATTTTTAAATTTGAAAGGAGATAAAAATTATGTCAAAACCTATGGACTTATTAGAAGAAAAGTTAATGCCCGTAGCTGCTAAGATTTCTGCTAACAGATACTTAATAGCAATTCGTGATGGTTTCATGCTTGCAATGCCATTACTAATCATCGGTGCGATGTCACTTTTAGTGGCAAATTTCCCAATTCAAGGATTTTTAGACTTTATGGCTAGCATCTTCGGAGCTAACTGGAAATCATTCTTTACAATTCCTTTTGATGCAACAATGTCAATAATGACAATCTTCGTAGTATATGGTATAGCAAACAGCTTATCACTTCACTATGAACTAGAAGGAATTAGCAGTGGTGCAATAGCACTTGTAGCATTCTTTATACTTACACCATTTGCTACAAAATTTACTCCTGCGGATTCAAAAGTTATTTATGATATAACTGGAGTTATACCAATGGACTGGTTAGGTTCAAAAGGATTATTCGTTGGTATGTTTACAGCGATATTCACTACTGAAATAATAAGATTTGTAAACGTTAGAGGATGGGTTATCAAGATGCCAGAAGGAGTTCCTCCAACTGTATCTAAAGCCTTCTCAGCACTTATCCCTGCATTTGTAGTAATAGCTTGCTTTGATGTTGTAAGACTTCTATTCACTTTCACATCATACGAAACAGTACATGGCTTCATCTACAAGGTACTTCAAGCTCCATTGACTTCATTAGGAGATAGTTTAGGTGCAACAATCATTGCTAACCTATTCATAGGATTATTCTGGGTATTTGGTATTCATGGTGCTAACGTTGTTGGTTCAGTTATGTCACCAATATGGATTTCATTATCAGGTGATAACTTAACAGCATTCAAGGCTGGTGCAGAATTACCACACGTTATTACTCAACAATTCCAAGAAATATACTTACAATTAGGTGGATCTGGTGCTACATTAGCATTATGCTTAACAATGGTATTCCTTTGTAAATCAGAACAATGTAAGAAACTTGGTAGACTAGCTATACTTCCTGGTTTATTCAATATCAATGAACCTATAACATTTGGTCTTCCAATAGTTCTTAACCCAATAATGATGATACCATTCATCATCACTCCAATCGTTCTTGCAGTAGTTTGCTATATAGCAATCTCTACTGGATTAGTTCCAAGACCTTCAGGAGTTATAATTCCTTGGACAACACCTGCAGTATTTGGTGGATTCCTTATAGCTGGCGTTAAAGGTGCATTACTACAAATAGTTGAATTATTAGTAGCGTTTGGAATCTACTATCCATTCATCAGAACTGTTGATAAACAGTACCTTGAAGAAGAAAAATCTTATAACGCAGAAAATGCAACTGTATAATAAAAAGACAATATAGTATATAATATAAAATATAGGTGGTTACATACTTGTAACCACCTATGTACATATAAATATACTAATAAATCTGAAAGGGGTTTTGATCTTGAATCTTCTAAATGAATTAAAAATAAGTCTATTTAAACCTCATTTATACCACACTCTTAAAGGTGAATCCTTTGGAAAATTATTAAGATTTGATTTAATTGTTTCACTTGTAGGACTAATATTTTTTGTAATAATGAAAGGCATCAAATCAGTTATTTATGGTAACTTTGATGTATTTGTACTATACTACAAAACTCTAGAGATACCTACTATAATTGGAATTATTCTCTATGCAACTATAGGAGTTGCTGTAGCAGCATTATTTCTTAGCGGAATATTTTTCGCATACAATAAATTTAAGCATATTAATATTCCATTCATGAATGTTTATAATTATGCTACTCATACTCTTCTCATAGCAGTATTCATAAGCAACTTAATGGGACCATTTGTAATCATATTTACTGTAGGATTTTATATGATGGCAGTAAAAGGCGATCTTCTTAAGGCAAGAGATGGGGTAAATCCTCTTAAATATCTTAAGTTTTAAGTTTTAAGTTTAGAGTACGGTGTTATTAAAGCTGTTATATAAACTTAGTAAAGTTTAAAACTATCTTTAAAAGAGAAAATAAATTTTCCTTTTAGTTTAGGAAAGTTAGAATAAATTATGTGTAAAAAATCGCTGAAGCCACTTTCTTCAGTGATTTTTTTGCGCATCTGCCTTTTTTGAACGTAGTGAAGAATCTTACAGGCGACATATTTTTCTTTCTTTCTTTATTCTTTAACTTATATTATGTCTTACGTTTGTTCGCATAACTGTCCACAGATATAATTATTAGGTAGAATGTGTTTATTAGACCATTAGTATACCAACGAGTATTAACAAAATAAGCTTCAGATACAATTAGTGTTTAACGATAGTATGAGTAAAGGTATATAACTCTACATAAAACGTTTCTTAAAACGTTTTTACTATATGCTTTAAATAAAAAATTAGGGGTGATAGTTCTGAAGCTTAAGAGGAAGATATATGTTTTATTAGTGATGGTTATGACAATCATGGTTTTGAACAGTGTCAAAGCTCAAGCTGCAACTATTCAAATTAAAGGCTTGAGTACGGATAGACAAACTGCAAAAGTAGGAGAGACTGTGAACATAAGTGCTAGTGCTATTGGTTCTATAAATCTACTTTATAAGTTTTCTATTTATGATGGAGCAAAGTGGTATACTCTTCAAGATTATACTTCGAGAGCAAATACTCAGTGGGTTCCATATAGAGCTTCTACTTCTAAGATAAAAGTTGAAGTAAAGGACAGATATAATAAATCTGTTGCTACAGTATATAAACAAATAAATTACCAGGTTTACAGCACGGTAAAAGCTCAGAGCATTACTACTAATGTTAGCTCACCTAGTAATATAGGGACAACAGTAAAGTTTACTACTAACATAAATCTAGCTAATGGGGTTCTCTATAAGTATTCGATATACAATGGACAAGTATGGAGTGTACTTAGAGATTATACTTATGATATGACGTACAATTGGAATCCTACTAATATCGGTAAATATAAGGTGAGAGTAGATATAAAACAGGCTAATTCCTTAAGAAATCCAGATACATATATTGAAACAAGTTACGAAGTTAAAAATCCAATAGCTACAATAAGTAGTGTTACATTCGATAAGGTCTCACCTGCTTTAATTAATGCCCCAATTACAATTAGTGCAGTGGGTGGTGGGACAACCAATATATTATACAAGTTTATGGTAGATAAAGGCACTGGGTGGTCTACTTTAAATGATTACTCTAATAGTAGTAAATTCATATGGACGCCGATGACAGAAGGTACCTATAAGATAAGAGTAGAAGTTAAAAATCAAGGATCTACAAGTTACTATGACAACTATATGGAAAAGACTTTTATAGTGGCTAGTATACCTCAGATTGACGATCTATCAACAAATCTAGCTTCACCAAGAAGACTTGGTAACACAATAACTGCTACTACTAAAGTAGTAGGAGGAAGTACAATATTATATAGATATTGGATTAACGATGGGATTCAGTGGACTTTAGTTAGAGATTATTCTAATAATAATAGCTATAATTGGGTTCCAATAAAAGAAGGAAAGTATAAGATAAAAGTTGATATAAAAGATACTACTTCATCAAGAAGTTTAGATAATTATAAAGAGATTGACTTTGAGATATTAAGATATGGGGTAGTAAGTTATGTAGATACAAAACTAGGCTTAGAAAGTTTTGTCGATAGTCAAATGGCGCTTTACACTAAGCCGCAAGCTTGGAGTAATGGTAATTGGATAAATGCTACAAAAGATCAGGTAACATACTATGCAAACCCAAATAACTTTATTAATGATTATGGCATATATCAATTTTTAAAGCTTAATTATGTTGAAGGTATAACTGTAGAAGACTTAAACAATGTATTAGTTGGCAAAGGTGTTCTTCAAGGTAAAGGTGCAGCCTTTATTGAAGCGGGAAAGACTTATAACATCAACCCGGTATACTTGGTTGCTCATTCACTATTAGAAACTGGCAATGGTACTTCAGCTTTAGCTACAGGGATAACAGTTAGTGCAGTACATGAGATATTTGGTGATGACAAATCTAAGCTTATACCTATAGCAGTGCCAGTTAAAGTATATAATGTTTATGGGGTTGCAGCTTATGATTCAAATCCTGACTTATGGGGTTCAGAAAATGCTTATAAACAGGGTTGGTCAACGGTTGATAAAGCAATCATTGGTGGTGCAAAGTTTATATCTCAAAGTTATATAAACAGTACAACCTATAAGCAAGATACGCTCTATAAAATGAGATGGGATATAGCTAGTATATATAAGTCACCTAATACTTTATATGCTCATCAGTACGCTACAGATATAGGTTGGGCATATAAGCAATCACAGATAATGAAAACAATAATAAGTAAAATGAATAATTCAATGTTCTATTATGAAGTGCCTAAGTTTAACTAACATTAAGTATTTATTAGAATATATAATGTTAAAGATGCTAAAGTGTATGTAATGTAAGGCTCTAATAGAGTTTAAATAAAGCTTAGACTAATGGAAAATAATTAGTCTAAGCTTTTTGTATAATAAAATATAGGTTTCTAAGATTGTTTATTTTACTGTTTAAAAGTCTTTAAAAGCTTTAGATAGTAATTAGCTTCTCGAAGTACATGGTCTGATAGTAAAGGTGGAATAATAGACTTGATTTTGCAAGCAAGTATACCAGCAGTTCCTTGCTTTTTAAAGTCTCTTAGCTTTGTAACTTGATTTATAGTTTCTCTAGTAACTCTAGCTAAATCTTCTGGACTATCTTCAAGTGCTAAGGTTGAAGCAAGTAATTTATCTAAATCATTTGCAAATCCATCGGCTGTTTCAAATAAAGCTGTTTCTGAAGGATCTAAATAACCTCTTATGAACTTGGAATGTTCATCCATAAGTCTGGTCCAATTAATTTCAAAATTTATTATTTCATTAAGTGTGTCTATTGTATCTTTCATCTGCAGCTTTCTTAAAGTCATAACTGCGAATTGAGCTTCTCTTGTAACATGGTCTAACATTAGAGGATAAGTATAGCTAAAAGCTTTACAGCTTAGGATGTCATTTAACAATTTTGTCTGGAAGGCTATTACACTTGTTGTAAGGCGTATAGCTTCATCATTGACGGCAGATATCTGAGCCAATATATTGTCTTGTCTTGACTTAGGTAGAACAGAACCAAAGATATTAATTTCCTGTTTAGTAATATTTGTCTCAATAGGGATCCCAGTTAGCTGAGATGTTATTTTTTCGGCCTCAAGGGTAAACTCTGTAATAAATTCCCCAGAGTTTATCAATCTATTGCCAACTTGTTCACTTGAGCTAAGTAAAATTACTCTTGAAAGAAGATCCTCATATGCTTTTTTGAACACGTTAGCTTGCCTCATGGTGCTTAAATTTTTTAGGGGAAGTGAAGCTGATACGAAGATGGTATGTTCTCTTGCTATCCTTAAAAAGAAAAGGTTAAATTCTAAAGAGTGAATAATATATTCTCTATCACTGATCATTGTATATCCTTTCTTATATATTATTTATGTATATGAGCTCTACATTTACTAATATATGCTTTATGTTAATAAATGGTTACTTAAGTATTTTTACTATTATAAATTGAAACAATTTAGTATAATAAAGTAAATAGAAAAATTAGAAGGTGATATGATGAAAGATATAGGATTGGTACTTGAAGGAGGAGGCTTAAGGGGAGTTTATACAGCTGGTATATTAGATTTCTTCCTGGAAAAGTCTTTACACTTTCCATACATAATAGGGGTTTCAGCAGGTGCATGTAATGCAGCATCATATATTTCTAAACAGTTTGAGAGAAACAAAAGAATTAATATAGGATACGTAAAAGACCATAGATATTTAAGTTATAGAAATCTACTAAAAGAAAAAAGTTTGTTTGGAATAGATTTTGTATATAACAAAATACCAAATGAATTAGATCCTTTTGACTATGAGGCCTTTTTTAATTCAGAACAAAAATTTGTAATCGGAGCGACGGATTGTATAACTGGTGAGCCTTTTTATGTGGAAAAGAATCAATGTTTTAAAGACAATGATGAAATTCTAAAAATTATACGTGCTTCTAGCAGCCTTCCTTTTGTTGCGCCGGTGGTTAAATACAACGAGTATAATCTATTAGATGGAGGAATATCTGATCCAATACCATTAAAGAAATCTATCAATGATGGTAATAAAAAGCATGTGGTAATACTAACTAGGCCTGATGGATATAGAAAAGAAGCTTTCAAGAGAAAGTGGGTTGTAGATAGAGTGTATTCTAAATACAAGGGGTTATCAAAGGCTATGGTAAGTAGACATGATGTTTATAATAAGACGTTAGACTTAGCTGGTGATATGGAGAAGGAAGGAAATGTATTCATATTAAGACCAAGTGAGGATCTTCAAGTTGATAGATTGGAAAAAAGACCGGAAAAGTTGTATAGACTTTATGATTTAGGTTATGAAGATGCAAAAAAGCATTATGATAGATTAAAGGCATGGTTATAAATCTATTTTTTGTGTAGTTAAAGATGTACCACTTCGTAATAAGTTTTATTACGAAGTGGTACATTCATATAATAAAGAGGAATAACTTTAAAAGTGTAAATTTAATTATGGGAGACATATATGAATATAAGTGAAACGAAAATTAAGGTAAGATATGTTGAAACTGATCAAATGGGAATAGTTCACCATTCAAACTATTATGCATGGTTTGAAGTTGGAAGAACAGAGTTCATAAAGGAATCAGGAGTTAGCTATAGTGATATGGAGAGTAAAGGTATAATGATGCCTTTAGTAGAAAGCAGCTGCAGATATATTGTTGGAGCTAAGTATGAAGATGAAGTCACAATTAAAACTTCGGTAGAAGAACTTAATGGTGCTAAGGTTATATTTACTTATGAAGTAATAAGAGATGTTGATAAGGTTATATTAGCTAAAGGAAAGACAGTTCATGCATTTGTTAATAAAGACTTTAAGATAATTAATTTAAAAAAGAATAATATAGATATATGGAATAAGATACAAGGTTTATTATAGGATACATAAAGCCTCCTATGAAGGTTAAAAATACATTCATAATAAGTTGTTAAAATAATCTTTAATAAGCAATTGAAAATAGGAGGCAAAAGATGATTATTGATTTTTACACTGCTATTAAGAGCAGAAGATCAATCTATACAATTAGTAATGAATCTACTATACCAGATGAAAGAATTGCACATATGGTGGAGGAAGCAGTTAAATGTGCTCCGACTTCTTTTAATTCACAAAGTTGTAGAGTAGTATTGTTATTGGGTAAACATCATATGAAGTTATGGGAGATTACTAAGGAATCCTTGAGAAATATAGTTCCTGAAGGAAGCTTTGCACAAACAGAAGAAAAGATAGATTCCTTTAGTAAAGGACATGGAACTATACTTTATTTTGAAGATCAGACCGTCGTAAAGGGATTACAAGATCAGTTTCCACTATATAAAGATAATTTTCCTATCTGGTCTGAGCAGTCTTCAGGTATTCTTCAGTATATAATTTGGACTTCATTAGAAATAGAAGGACTAGGAGCTTCCCTTCAACATTATAATCCTTTAATTGATGATGAAGTTAAAAAAAATTGGAATATACCTGATGAATGGGAACTAATAGCACAGATGCCCTTTGGAAAACCACTGCAACTTCCATCAGAAAAAGATTTTATGCCAATGGATGAAAAAATTAGAGTTTTTAAATGATGAAGGAACAAAAAACACCTAGGTAGGTGTTTTTTTATTCTTTAGGAATTCAGAGTTTCTTCACATAGCTTCAGAAAAGGCAGGTGCACAAAAAAGTTCACTTCAGCGACTTTTATATATATTTACAGCATATTACATTAAACATATAATATAGATAAGATGTAATGCTTCAATACGAAGATATATATATATCTATAATTATGAGTAGAGTTTTATTATATTTTTTTGTGTAAACGTTTTGCACAATGTGGATTTAAAAGGTATAGAGAAACACTCTAGTAAGGAGTCAAAATGTTAAAAAAGAAATTCATTTTAAAAAAAGGGAGCTTGTATAATAGTTTTTTTAGAATTACAGCCATAACTTTAATGGTTGTGACTATAATAATTTCTGCAGTAATGAATTTTTACTCTAATAGGATAATATATAGTGATTTAACTGCATATCTATATTCTGCTCAAAGTGAACTTTGTCAAAGTATGGACTTAGTAATAAATGACGTAAATATGGCTTCAGTGAGACTTCTATCTAGACAAGTATATAATCAAATAATAAATGATGATTCGATAACTTATGAAGAAAAGCAAAGGCGTATAAAGGAGCAATTGCTATCTCAGATGAAAGAGTATGATAATATTGCAGATGTAGTCATAATAACAAAAGAAGGAAAGAGCTATAGGATGGCCGAAGATGAAAAGTTATCATTACCTGATAAAAATTTTCTAGATAAGATTGATGATTCGGGGAAAATAACATATAGCGACGGAGTAGTTAAAGATAAGAATGGACAAGCGTATATAATGATTGGTCGCAAGTTTAGAAATTTAGATACTGGAAGAATAAATGGGTATTTAGTAACTTATGTTAAATCCAATAATCTCATTAAAATATATAATCATTTACTTGTTAATAATAGCTTTTCTATGATTGTAAACAGTGAAGGAAAAATAATGTCTTCGATGGATAGTGAAAGTATAGGTGAAACCATATATGATTATAAGTTTAGTTCTATCGTAGATAAAAAATTGAATCATATAGAGTTCAAAGGAGAAAAGATGGTAGTCGCCAATACTTCCTTTGATAAGCAGCTTAAGGATATTGGGTTTAACTGGTATATACTTACTTATATAAAAGAAGAAAATATTGATATGATAACTAAACAGATAAGTTATAACGTGTGGATTATATCAACAGTAAGTGCAGTGATTGCTATAGCGCTTTCGTTTTTGACCGTTGCATATATATTAAAACCTTTAAGAAGGTTGCAAGCTGCTATGAAAGGGTTTAAAGGAGGAAAACAAAGTATTGGTATAGCTAAAGAAACTAAGGTACATGATGAATTCTTTGAACTAGAAAAAGCATATGTGGATATGGTAGAAAGAATAGACGAGCTCATAGTTAAAAATAATGAAGAAAAAGAAAAACAAAGAGAATTAGAATTAGCTGCAATGCAAGCTCAGATAAATCCACATTTTTTATATAATACTTTAGATACTATTGTTTGGATGGCTAAAATAAAAAAAGAACCGGATATTGAAAAAATCACTATGGCTCTTTCTAGGTTTTTTAGAATGAGTTTGCATAAGGGAGAAAAATATATAACAATAAGTGAAGAGATAAGTTTAATACAAAGCTTCGTTGTTATAGAGCAGATGAGGTTTCCGAATGAACTTCAGATTTCATATAACATCCCTGACGATATTCTTGATGAATATATTCTTAAACTTACTATTCAACCTATAGTTGAAAATGCATTAAAGCATGGAGTTAGAGGTAAGAAAGAAAATGGCAGGATAGAAATTAACGGAATGAAGTATGATGACATGTTGATTTTCGAAGTTATAGATAACGGTAAGGGGTTTAATCCTAAAATGCTAGACGAATTCGATAACTTGGATAAAAGCAAATCTGGGGGTTACGGATTGAAGAATGTAGATGAGAGAATAAAATTAGAATATGGGAGTAAGTACGGTATTAGTATATTAAGCCAACCTAATAAGGGGACCACTGTTATCATAAGAGTAGCAAGAAGGGAAAAACAGTAAAATCTAGTCTGTAAGATTCCCTTTATACATAGGGAAAGGCAGATTTGCAAAAAACTCACTGAAAAAGGCTGATATGTATTGTTTATATAAACAGTTTTATTATTTTGACTGTCTATTATAAAGTAAGTATATCGTGACCTTGCAGTGAGTTTTTTTCATTATACGTTTTAATCATGATATTGGATCATCTTATCATGAAGAGATATTATTGGGTTTAATATATTATTCACAAACCTACTATAAAGTAATATGAGTGTCATAAGTAATACAATAGCTATCAATACAAAAGATGCTTTTAGTTTGCCAGTCTCCTTGTAAAAATTATTTAGGGATATAGTCTTTACTACATAGGTATCTTTATCTAGTAAGTTTTCTATAATTATTAATTTTGTCTTATCTTTACTGAGGGTGTAGTTCTTTCCGGAGGAAAGAATGTTCATAAGTTCTGCTTCTTTAGGTGGCACTAGGGCTTGGTCACCATACTCATATATTGGTTCAGTTCCAGGAGTATATACCGAGAGAGAGAACTTAGAATCAAATACATCATATGAAAAGTAATCCATGAAGGATCCTGTAGTTATATTTACGATGACTAATCCTAAGGAAGAAGAAACATCATGTATCTTAGAGATATATGATACTACATTAGTACTTTTTGAGTTAGTGTATCTGTATTTAGGAATATCATCTGAACACAGCATCCACATTGAACTTTTAGAAGTCTTAATAAAATTACTGTATTCTTTTGTTTTAGAAAATGAATCAAAGGACGGAAAGTTATAATTACTATTGCTTTCGTACCTGAGGCCGTTAGAGGAATAGATGGTAGAACCAATTATGTCTAGATTTATAGATCTCAAATCAGACAAGCTATTAGTTACAGTAGAATTATATGAAGTATCCTTAAGTGAATCAGTGACCTGGGGAGAATTAATTGAATAGTCGGTAATGTTTTCTATGAGTTTTCTAAAGTAATCTATATTTTGTGACTGTATTTTCATCGTTTCAACATAAGACTGAATACGGTTTTGAAGAAGTACATTTTGCATTTTTTTATATCCGATAAACATTATTAAGATAATAGATAATATAACAATTGCTACTGATTGGAATATTATACGTGTTTTTGCAGACATCAAATCACCCCACGAAACTAGATTAATTTAAATTATATATGTACATGGTAACCTTTTCAATGTTGTATGTAAAATATGTGCAGATTAACAAACTATTTAGCATGATTATAGCCTGTTTTCACTTTTGGGAATCTTGTATACTTTTAATTGTAAGAGGGATGCAAATATTTAAGGAGGTAATGTTATGAGAAAACGTTTAGCACTAATACTTATATCTGCGATTTTAGCAGTTACATCTTTGACAGCATGTAATAAGCAAGAAGATAAGCCAGCTGCAGCTGATGGACACAAGAAGGTTACAGTAAAGATTGGTATGTGGCCAGAGGATACTGATGCAGAGCAAGTTGCATTATTCAATAAGTACAAAGCAGAGTGCGAGAAAAAATATAATTGGATAACTATCGAACCTGCACACTATAAATATAGTGTAGAAAGCTTTGTTCCTTTAGCAGAAAGTGGACAACTACCAACAGTATTTGAAACTTGGTATACAGAACCACAAAAGTTGATAGCAAACAAATATGTAGCAGATATCACTGATGAGTTAAAAACAAATAAGTGGTTAGATGCAATGGATCCAAAGATAAAAGATCTATTATCTAAAGATGGAAAGACATACGGAATTCCACGTGATGGATATGCATTAGGTTTGTACGTTAACATAAAACTATTCAAACAAGCAGGATTAATGGATGGAGATATACCTAAATATCCAAAGACTATGGACGAATTAGCTCAAACAGCTGCAACAATTAAGCAGAAGACAGGAAAAGCAGGAATTGTATTACTATCAAAAGACAATTCTGGTGGATGGCATTTCTCAAATATAGCATGGGCATTTGGAGCAAAGCTTCAAGTAGAAGACAATGGAAAGTGGAAATCTAACTTGAATTCTAAAGAAGCAGTAGCAGCAATGCAATATGTAAAGGATTTAAAGTGGAAATATAATGCGGTGACTGATGAAATTCTTCAAGATTGGACATCAGGTATGCAAGCAATAGGTACTAGCAATGCAGCAATGTACTTTGCAGCACAAGATGGTGTAAATGTTCCAACTAAAGATTATGGGTTAAGTAAAGACGATTTAGCTTTAGTGCCATTCCCAGCAGGTCCTGGCGGACAATACTCATTAATGGGAGGAACTCCTTATATGTTCTCTTCAACAGCTTCAAAAGAAGAAGTAGATGGAGCGCTTAAATTCATAGAGATAATGGGTAAAGCACCAGTTCTTAACGCTGACACAGAAAAAGGACTTAAGGATGATGCAGATTATCGTAAGAAAAATAATATTCCAGTTATTCCATCATTCCAAGTTTGGACAAATAAAGATTACCTAGATAAGGTTGAAGAAATCAGAAAAGCTAATGAAAATATAAACTACAACTTATTTAAGGATTACTTCAGTAATGTACCAAAAACTCTTCATACTGAAGAACCAAATCTTACTCAAGATATGTATGCTGAATTATACCCAGTTATTCAGGCTGTATTAACTAATAAAGATGCAAATGTTCAAGCTCTTATGGATAAGGCTAATAGCAACTTCCAACAAAAGCTAGATACAAATATAAATAAGAAATAATTTATTTCATGTATTAAATAAGGCTGTATAAAGCACTAGTAAGATATAAAGATGAACAATTATATTATTTAAATTTTATCTTCAAATCATCTTGGTTTAACCCCCCAGAGTTTTGAAATATTTAGTCAGAAAGATTGTTCATCTTTATCTATCAGAAAAGTGGTATGCAGCTTTTTATATATAGATGTACCACTTCGAACAGCAATCTATTTTTAAAACTCTCACGGCTTCTGGTGAGAAAATTTAAAAATAATAAATTTCATTACGAAGTGGTACATCCATATAAAGAATAAAGAAAGGAGTCGATGATGCCATGAAACTTGCTACACAAACACCAATAAAAAGTAGAAAAATCGGCAAAAATGTATGGCGAAAAGATATCTCAGGATGGATAATAATGATTCCATCATTGGTGTTATTTGCTTTTTTCGTATGGGTACCTATTCTTCAAAGTCTTAAACTATCATTTTATAGCACACAGGGGTTTAATCCTGTAGCTTTTGTAGGATTTAAAAACTACATAAATGTATTTCAAGATCCAGTGTTTATGAAGGCTTTAAGTAATACTTTTGTTTATATTTTTTGGTCTTTAGTAGTAGGATTTTTAGTTCCTATAATAATGGCAATTTTATTAAATGAAGTCGTGTATTTTAAATCGTTATTTAGAGTTGGGATGTATTTTCCTAACGTTGTTCCAGGGGTAGCTACTGTTATGATGTGGTCTTTAATTATGACTCCTGGTGGAAACGGTATATTAAATGTTTTTTTAAGTAAGTTTGGAGTGGAACCGCATAAGTGGTTAGAAGATCCAAAGTGGACTATTCTTTTAATAGTAATTACAATGACTTGGAAGGGTGCAGGGTCAACGGCTTTAGTTTATCTTGCAAGATTACAAGGCTTAAATCAAGAACACTATGAAGCTGCAGCTATGGATGGTGCAGGAATATGGCAAAGGATTTTTTATATAACCATTCCAGGATTATTTAGTACTTGTAAAACTTTATTTATACTTCAAATTATAGCGGTATTCCAAGTATTGTATGAACCAATGGTAATGACAGGTGGAGGACCTAATAATGCTTCTATTTCTCTAATGCAGTTAAATTACAAATATGCATTCCAAGATATGAAGATAGCTCAAGCAACAGCATTAAGTGTTATTATAGCTATAATACTTATAGCGTTAACTTGTGTATATAATCTTCTTAACAGAAACAGTGAGGAATAGAAAGGAGAGGCCAAATGTTAAAATCGAAAATAAGTAATAAAAGCTATGGTGCTATAACTACCTTTGATCTAAAGCGAAAACCAGTAAAAACTGCATATATGATTATGATTGTAATATGCTTTGTTATAGTGATAGCTTCAATTGTGCCACCATTATGGGTAATGCTATCAAGCTTTAAATCACAAGAAGAGTTTTTTAGACAACCACCAACTTTTTGGCCAGATAAGTTTCATCCAGAAAGATTGGCTGACACTTGGAATAAGCTTGATTTCATAAAATATTACAAGAATTCTTTAATATCTGTTGTAGGTAGTGTAGTTTGTGCAATAGTTTTTAATGGTTTACTTGCTTATGTAATAGCCATAATTAAACCAAGAGGAAGTAAAGTTATTCATGCTTTAGTTATGATAAGTTTAATGATACCGGCAACTACTAGTTTAGTTCCAGTATTTAAGAATATAGTAGCCTTGCATTTAAACAATCAAATCACTCCACTATGGTTCGTGGCAGGAGCAAATGCATTTTACGTTATACTGTATATAACATTTTTTAAGTCAATTCCAACATCTCTTATTGAAGCTGCTAGGTTAGATGGATGTTCAGATTTTCAGATATTCTTCAAGATAGTGGCACCATTAAGTAAAGCTATAAACATGGTTATCGGTATGTATGCAGTTAATGCTGCATGGTCTGATTTTCTTCTTCCTTACTTAGTTTTAAAGAAGGATAGTAGTTTCACTGTTATGGTTAAGTTATTTGTAGCTCGTCAAGGTGGAAAGATGACACCAGATCAGCTTATGATGTGTATTACCCTGGCAATAATACCACCTATAATTTTATTTATACTTTTCCAAAAGCAGATCACTGCAGGAGCAATGGAAGGTAGCATAAAGGAATAGTTTATACTATTTTTAGGTAATGTTAAGGCACTATGTTGAAATTAAGTGGTTATACATCCAATGCTTTAATGAGCTTACGCAAAGAATTAATATGATTTTCTCATATTCCATGGCTAAAACTGTAAACTCACTACGTTCGAACAGTACAGTTTATTAACGCCATTACATCTGACAAAATCATTTAATTCTAATAGCTCGCTCATATAGCATCTCCTTTATAACCACTTAATTTCAATAATAATCTTAATCATATCCTGTTTTTAATATAGTAGTGCATAAAGACCTTCCTTAGTTATTCAACCCATAACTGAAGAAGGTCTATGTTTTAATAAATATGAGCCTTTTTGGAATATTCGCTAGGGGTCATTCCTGTAGAACGTTTAAATACCTGACTAAAGTATTTTATATCATTATATCCAACTTTATAACATACTTCGTAAACCTTATATTTTGGATTAACCAACAACTCTTTAGCAGCATTTATTCTAGCTTCCTTTAGACATTCGTTGAAGGTTTTACCTATATTGTCTTTTAAAAGATGCATCAGATAAGAAGGACTTATATACAATGCGTTTGCCACATCATCTACTGAAATATCCTTGTTATAGTTTGAGGTTATATATTTTATAGCTTCATTAATCTTCCTTGAAGACATATTGTTTTCTATTCCATCAATGCTTAATATGCGGTTTATATCAGTGAACATATTATTGTTTACAGCCTTTTCGGCTTCTTCACAAGCAGTGTGGACGATTGATAGATCTTTGCATACATTACTTACTCCTACACAGCATGTAAGTGTGGTAATTTGCTCAAACTCATAAATGATTTTTTTAGCAGAGTTCTTTATTGCCTTAACTGCGTTCTCTATATGTGGATGACTCAAAATTATAGTCCACTTTAAATCAGAAGTCTCTGTGTACACATAACTGATATTACCATCATTTAGATATTTTGAGATTAAGCTAGTCAAGGTGTTTCGAATCAAACTAATCGTATCTTTATCTGAAGATTTGAGAATATCATCACTTGAATTTACTGTTAAGAATAATACATAGTTATTATTTGGGGATATATAAATGCCATATAGTTTAAGTTTTTCTTTTATTTCATCTAAATCGGTAAGTTTGCCTGTAATGAGGTTATTCAAAAACAGCTGTTTTACATTTGGAAGTTCACTTTCTAACAATGAATACTGTTTTTGTTTATTTCGTCTCTTGTCCAACTCTTTAATTCCATCTAAAACGGTTTTTATAAGCTCATTATTATCAATAGGTTTTAATAAATATGCGAAGGCTCCGCTGTGAAGGGCTGTACGAACATATTCAAATTCTTCGTAGCCGCTTAAAATAATAACTATACAGTCTATATTAGAAGCTTTTATAGCCTTTAAAAACTCTAGGCCGTCCCACTCGGGCATTCTGATATCAGTTATTATAATATCAGGATTGAACTTAAGAGCTAATTCTAAACCGGTTTTTCCGTTATCAGCATCTGCAACTATCTCAATGGAGTATTCATTCCAATCAATTGTTTCTCTAATTCCATATCTGACAATATACTCATCATCTAAAATCAACATTGAATACATAGTAACCCCACCCCTTACTTACTACAATATTAAAACGTATACATTTATGATGTGCCACTTCGTAATAGAATTTATTATTTTAAAGACTCTCACCAGAACCCGTGAGAGTTTTTAAAATAGATTTCGGATCGAAGTGGTACATCTTTATAGACACTATCTCAAATATATTCTAACAAATCATTAATAAGAATTCACTACATATAATTAAACTCAGCATTATTAGAAACTATTTAGCAGAATTACAACCTATACTCAAATATTTATAAAACCTATAATTTAATCATAATTGAATACTAGCAAAACACCGTGTTTAAATTAAGTGGTCACGCATCCGATGCTTTAATGAGCTTACGCAAAGAATTAATATGATTCTGTCAAATTCCATGGCTAAAACTGTAAACTCACTACGTTCGAACAGTACAGTTTTACTTTTTAAAAATCTATGAATTCTATAAAGGTTTTATATTGTAAATTTAATGAAATAAAAAATGCTATCTGATTTTAAAAGTAAAAAGTGAAAATATATCGCCTGCCAGAATTTCTTCACGTACGTTCAGAAAAGGCAGATGCGTAAAAAAATTACTAATAAAGAGCGATTAGCAATTTTTTAGAGCCATTCCATCTGCCAAAATCATTTAATTCTAATAGCTTGCTCATATAGCATCTCCTGCATAACCA
Organism: Clostridium yunnanense; assembly: GCF_016595795.1. Taxonomy (GTDB): domain Bacteria; phylum Bacillota; class Clostridia; order Clostridiales; family Clostridiaceae; genus Clostridium_AR; species Clostridium_AR yunnanense. The sequence continues at coordinate 21,249 of NZ_JAENHN010000009.1, read as the reverse complement.
CTTAATTTAAACAATGTTGCTGAAAATATATTAATTTTATTACTAAGTTGTGCAGCTAAATAAATAATAAGTAAAATTAGATTTTTATAAGTATAGGATTGAATATAGGAGGAGTAGAAAATATGCAGAAATATGCAGATAAGTACTTGAAATTAGATCCATGGAGGATAATTGAAGAAGGGTTTGATTCAGAGAGATGTAATGTATCGGAATCAATTTTTTCTTTAGGAAATGAGTACATGGGGGTAAGAGGATATTTTGAGGAAGGTTATAAAAAAGGTGAGTTCGTAGGATCTTATTTTAATGGAGTATATGAAGAAACTAGGGAAACATCAGCTTTACACTATAAAGGTATAGTAAGAGATACTCATTTTATGCTTAATTCTATCAATTGGCTATATACAAGAATTTATGTTGATGATGAATTATTAGACTTATCATCAAGTGAATTTGATGAATATAAAAGAATACTTGATTTAAAAACTGGAATCTTAAATCGTAGCTTTATATGGAAAACAAGTAGTGAAAAACATTTGAAACTTGATTTTGAGAGATTTGTTAGTATGGATAGCCCGAGATATGGATTTCAAAGAATAACTATTAAGCCGCTAAACTTCGATGGCCAAGTAAAGGTTGTCATGGGTCTTGATTTTAATGTGATTCAAAAAACTACAGCAAAGAAATATTGGACAACTATTGAGAGAGAAGCACTAGAGGATTATATATATATACTTGGTAAAACTTCCTTCACCGAGCAAAAGGTATTTTCAGCTTCTAATATATCGTTAGATAATATCCATGAAGGTAAAGTTATAAAAAATGAAGATTTTATAGGATATGAGCTTATCATAAATGGAACACAAGGGATTGAAACAAAAATAGATAAAGCTGTACTTAATTACGTAGAAAAAAGAAAAGAGATTGAAGTTGATAAAGTAATTAAAGAAGCATCTAAACTAGTAAATAATTTTGATAACATATGCTATGAGAAAGAAAAGGAAAAGCACATAGATTATTGGACAAAGGTTTGGGATAAGTTTGACATAACAATAGATGGAGATATGGATAATCAGCAGGGTATAAGATATTGCATTTTCCAAATGCATCAAACTTATCATGGTGAAGATCCTTCACTTAACATTGGAGCAAAGGGCTTAACTGGAGAGGCTTATAACGGACATACTTTCTGGGATACAGAGACATACTGTCTGCCTTTTTACATCTTTAACAATCCTAAAGCAGCTAAAAATCTACTAGAGTATAGATATAATACTTTGCCTATGGCGATTGAAAGAGCTAAACAATTAGATTGTGAGGGAGCTTGCTATCCTATAGCAACCTTAAATGGAAAGGAAGCCTGCTCTTTATGGCAACATGCAAGTCTTCAAATGCAGCCAAGTACTGCAGTAGCTTATGGAGTATTTCACTATGTTAAGCTTACAGATGATAAGGCATTTTTATATGATAAAGGCTGTGAGATGTTAGTGCAGATATGTAGATATTTAGCAACTAGAGGTGATTGGAGTGGACAGACAGGAGAGTATGGATATTTCGGAGTTATGGGTCCAGACGAGTTCCAGATGATGGTCAACAATAATTGTTATACAAACTATATGGCAAAGAAAACCTTTGATTATACCCTTGATGTGATAAAGGATATGAAGATTAACTGTCCAGATGGTTTATCACGATTAATAAAAAAGGTTGATTTATTAGATGATGAATTGCAAGCGTGGTCAAGCATGGCAAGCAAAATGAAGATAACTTTGGATAAAGAAACAGGGATATATGAACAGCATGAAGGATATTTCAATCTTCCACATGTAGATATAAATAGTATTCCTGTAGAGGAGTTCCCTCTATATAACAATTGGTCTTATGACAGGATATATAGGAATGATATGATAAAACAACCAGACGTGCTTATGTTTATGTTTCTTTTTAGAAGTGAGTTCTCAGAGGAAAGCAAAAAGGTGAATTATGAGTACTACGAACCAAGATGTATACATGAATCCTCACTTTCGCCATCAATACACTCAATATTTGCATCAGAACTTAATAAACATGAAGAAGCCTTCGACTTTTTTAACTTTGCAACAAGAATGGATTTAGATAATTACAATAGAAATACCAATGAAGGCTTGCACACTACTTCCATAGCAGCAGCATGGGTAAATATTGTTTATGGATTTGGTGGTTTAAAATCTGATGGTGAGAAGATAGAGCTTAATCCATCTATACCAAAATCCTGGAACAGTTACTCTTTTAGAATCTTGTACAAAGGAACTGTTGTAGAAATTTTAGTAGATAAAACAGATGTAAGAGCAAGGGTGGTTGAGGGAACAGAAGTTAATATTAATGTATATGGAATAGAGTATGAAATAGATAAGGAAGGAATAAAGCTGGAGATTCCTGTGGTTGCAAGAGGATAAAACAAGTATTTTATAGGAAGGTGATATTGTGGAGTGGTTAATAAAAGAAAGTGGATTTGATAAGGATAAAATTGAACTTAATGGTAATAAATTTCTCATTGGAAACGGCTATATGGGCTATCGTGGCACTATGGAGGAATTCTCAAAGGAGCAATTAGTTGCTTGTAATTTATCTGACTTATATGATAAGGTAGGCGACAAATGGAGGGAACCGGTCAATGCACCAAATGGACTGTTTACAAGATTATATTGTAATGGAGAATTACTTAGTGTTCTTAGTGGTGATATAGAGGAGCATGAGCAAGAGCTTAATATAAGAAGTTCAACACATAGAAGATATACTAAGTTTATCACCAGTAGTGGAATAAAGGTTGAAGTAAAGGCAGAAAGATTTCTAAGCTTATATAATCTGCATCTTGTATGTATGAAATACTCGATTAAGGCATCAAAACCATGTGATATATCAATTGAAACAGGAATTGATGGACAGGTGTGGGATATAAATGGGCCACACCTCATAAATGTAGAAACATATCAGCATGAGGAGAATTGCATATTGCATGCAATTACCAATGAAAATAAAAATTCTTTAGCAGTGGCTGAAAGAATTGAAATTGATTTTGGTAGCGAGGTTTATAATAGTAATAGCTATAATTCACTTAGGGAAATATCATCAAATATTGAAGCTGATAAAGAATATACCTTTGTAAAATATGTGTCTGTATTTAAGGATAGAGACGAAGTTGAGGATTGTGTAAGTGCAGCAATTAAGTCAAATATGGTTGCAGCTAATCTTGGATATGATAAATTATTAGAAGTGAATAAGGAATTATGGGATCAGAGATGGAATGATGTTGATGTGGAGATTGAAGGAGATGATTATTCTCAGTTAGCACTAAGATATAGTATATATCATTTAATGATTATTGCACCAACTCATACAGACAAGACCTCAATACCAGCAAGAGGACTCTCAGGGCAAGTCTATAAAGGTGCTATATTTTGGGATACAGAAATATTCATGTTGCCATTTTTCTTAAATACAAAGCCTGAAATAGCTAGAAATTTATTAAAATATAGATGTAATACTTTAGATGGTGCCAGAAGAAAAGCAGCTGATTATGGATATAGAGGAGCATTTTATGCTTGGGAAAGCCAGGATACTGGTGATGATGCATGTACTTATTTTAATGTTACAGACGTATTTACTGGAAGACCTATGAGGACTTACTTTAGAGATAAGCAAGTTCATATAAGCGCAGATGTTGCGTACGCTATATGGCAGTACTATGTTGCTACAGGAGATGAAAGCCTCCTTGTTGAAGGTGGGGCAGAAACAATAATTGAATGTGCTAGGTTCTTCTATTCTTATGCTTATTTTAATATGGATAAAAACAGATATGAAATATTAGATGTTACTGGTCCAGATGAATATCACGAAAGAGTAAATAACAATGCATATACGAGTATAATGGTTAAGTATACCTTAGAGGCCGCATTATCAGCTATTAGGCTCCTAAGTGATAAATATGAAAACGAATATATAAATCTAAACTTGGCAATTAGTTTTGAAGAAGAAATAGATAAATTTAAAGATATGTTTCAAAAGTTATATATTCCTAGCCCTGATAAAGAAACAAGTATAATAGAACAATTTGATGGATATGAGCGATTAGAAAATGTAAGCCTTGAAAAATTAAAAGAGAGAATTATAGACCCAAATGAGTATTTAGGCGGTGGTAATGGATTAGCTACGACTACTAAAATACTTAAGCAAGCAGATGTTGTACTAGCTTTAAATTTGTTTAAAGACAGATACTCAGAGCAAGTTAAGAAGAGTAACTGGGAGTATTATGAACCTCAGACTGAGCATGGATCTAGCTTAAGTGCCTGTGTTTATGCACTTCTAGCTGCTGATCTCGGTAAAGTTGATTGGGCATACAAGTATTTTCTAAAGACAGCTACAATTGATTTAACAGGGGATTCTAAACAATATGTTGGAACTCTTTATATTGGAGGAACACATCCTGCATCAAATGGTGGAGCTTGGATGACTGCAGTTTTAGGATTTGGAGGAGTTAAAGCCAGAGAAGGACAGATAACTATAAATCCTAAATTACCAGAAGGTTGGGTTTCTTTAAAGTTTAGAGTAGTACATTATGGACAAAAGTACTCTGTAAATATTACAAAAAACCAAATAACAATTAAAGCAGATGATATAAACAAAAAATCCAATGAATTTATTATAAATAGTCAAAAAGTTATATGTAATCCAGGTCAAATAATAGAAATTACTTATTATAGATAAACCAGTTCCAAATAGAATATATATTCTATAATACTATAACCATTAAGAGTTAGAAGAACTATCACTTAGTTTTATTAGATGGAATTGGACTATATATAAAAAATTGTCTAGAAGTAGAAATATTACCTTTAGACAGTTTTTTGTCGTTTTAATTTTTATTTTTGAACTTTAATAATAAATTCAATTATTCATTTACCAAGTTTAGAGTCTAGTATCAGTGGATACATAAATAAGTGACTGTATTCAAATAATAAAATAAAACTTTTATAAATGCTACAATCAGTTACTTTAGAGTGAAAGGAGGTTTTTATGTGATCAAAGAATTAATAGTAAACCTTTCAATACTGATAAGTGCCATAAGTTTAGGCACACAGCTAAGAAAGGAGTATGATCATTTAAAAGCAAATCCTTATACTCATCAATTAACTTTCGGTTTCCTTACAGGGCTTTTGTCCATTGCACTAATGTATTTTGGTTTCATCATTTATAATGGTTCAGTTATTGATTTTAGAAATATAGCAATAATGATTGCAGTTATTCATGGTGGAGGAATATCACTATATGTATGCAGTATTATGACTGCAGTTTTCAGAATAATATATTTTGGTGTTAATGTAGGATCAATATACGGAGTAATATTAACTATAATAACTAGTATTGGGTGTTGGGTTATAGCTAGTAATAGGCTTAGAGATTGGCAGAAGTGGACTTATTGCACTTTATTCAATACAGTGGCGGCTAGCATAGTGTTAGTAATAAATCATTTCTATAGAGAAGATTTTAAGTTTATTTTAAGTATATTTATAATAGCATCTACTGTTGTGTCAGCAATAACCTTTAGTTATCTAGAATATTGTTTTATGATGAATAAACTCTATGTAAGGTTAGTGAAGGAATCTACACAAGATTTTCTCACTGGAGTAAACAATGTAAGACAGTTTTATAAGGTTCTAAAGCAACTGGCAGCTAATGCTGTTGATAAGGATGAAAAACTTTCTATATTAGTCATAGATATAGATAATTTTAAAGGAGTTAATGATACTTATGGACATAACAATGGAGATATAGTTTTAAAGGAAGTTGCAAGTATATTAAAAGCTAGTAGCAGATCCTTCGATGTTATATCTAGAAATGGTGGAGAAGAGTTTACAGTTATTCTTCTTGATTGTGGGAAGGATAATGCTATAAAAATAGCTGAAAAGATAAGAACTAATATAGAGAAGCATAGTTTTATCTTGTCAAATGAGCATGAGATATATGTGACTGTATCTATAGGAACTGCTAGCTTTCCTGAGAGTACAGGAGATATAAAAAGACTATATGAATTGGCAGATGAAGCTCTATACGAATCTAAAAAAACCGGAAAGAATAAAGTATCTCATGTATAGATATTTTTAGAAAAGGAGAATTTTATGATGAAGGATAAAAATATAAAGAATAGTAGCAATAATATTAATGAAGCAAAAGCAACTAAAAACCCAGTAGAGATATTCCAAGGACATCTAAAAGAGATAAAAAATATAGATGAACCCTTCGCAGAAGCGATAATAATGGCTAAAAAGTTTTAATAATTGATTTTCTAAAAATCCGCAGTAGCGGATTTTTTCATTTAGAAAACTATAATCTGATAGATGCAAGAGTAAATTTTATTGATAGAGTGAAAAATTTACAAACAGGTGAAACCTTTCTATAATTAATTACGTTATATATGTGAGATAAGTAAATACATATTAGATTTTTTATAAAACATAAATGAGATGAAGTAAAACTGATTTTAAAAGGGGTATTGAGATGATTATAGATGATGAACAGCTAATACAGGCTGTTATTAAGGGAGATAGAGAATCGGCTGATTTTTTGGTTAATAAATACTATAAGATAATTTATTCTTTTGTGTACAAGCTTACACAGGATTACCATATATCTTATGACTTGACTCAAGAAGTGTTTATTAAAGCTATAAGATCAATTAAGAAATACAAGCATCAAGATAAATTAAAAGCTTGGCTATTAGCGATAGCATCTAATTCGGTAAAAGACTATTTTAGAAAGGAAAGTAGAGAAAAGCTACAAGTTTACGACATCAATTTAGATATTGAGGATCAGTGTAGTAATAATTCCTTAGAAAAGCTTGAGAGAGAAGAAAATAAAGAGTATTTAAAGAGGGCTATAGATGCTCTTAGCCTTGATATGAAAGAAGTTATAATGCTTAGATATTTTTATAATATGAAAATAAGTGAGATAAGCAAGATAACCTCTACCAATGAATCTACAGTAAAAACAAGATTAAGACGTGCGCTTAAGTATCTAAATAATAAGCTAGAAGGAGGTGCTGATTATGAGAAAAAAGCTTATTAGCTCATATGAAGACTTCGAGAGAGAGTATAGAGATGTTAAAGATCAGATCACTGATATAGATGTCTATGAGGATATAGATTTCCCTACTTTTGAAATGATGGAGAAGGTTAAAGACAATTTAGCTTGTGAAGTTGTTACTGAGGAACAGAATATATTTAAGTATAAAAGGAGTAAGACAATAAAGATATTAGTAGCCAGCATACTTCTTTTTGTAATAGTTGGAGAGTTTGCAGTTTTAAAATCATCTTTTATGGATTCTTTTAATATAACGAAGGGAACCTCACAAAAAAAGCTTGAAGATAAGAGTGATGAAAAGGTTGAAGTGTTTAAAGGCAATGATTTATCAGTTTATGAGAAAGCAGTAGAGGAGTTTTCAAAAAAGCAAGGGTATAATATTGTAAAAAGCAGTGCTATAAATATGAATATTCGTCTTCCAAAGACTTTTGATGAGTTTATAAATAATGTAAATATTGGTGATACCTTAGAATTAGAAAAGATAAATGGACTTTCTAAGCAGTTTGGGTATGACTTTAAAAAATACTTGGGCAAAAAATTAGCACTTTATGCTGTAAATATAGAGAAGAATAATACCAATAAAGGACTATTAATAACACTTATATACAATAATAATATTGTTGGCGCTTGGATTAGTGAAAAAGATGACCTGCAGAACATTATTAAGACCTGTAAGGAGAATGATGATAAGAATATATCTACACAACAAGCCTTGGATAATGCAAAAGATTTTATTAAAAGATATTTCAACTCAGATGAAACTATGAAGAATATAATCACTAAAGACAAAGAAACTAACTATGTAAAGCCCACTTATGAACTTAAGTTTGAACATTCTACTGTGAAAGTAGACGCTCAAAGTGGCAAGGTTATTGGATATGATACAGTGAATTCAGCAAAAAGTAACAAAAGTTTGAGTGAGCAAAGCCTAAGAAATAAAGCTTCTGATTACTACAAACATTTAGGTTTTCCAACAGAATTTGAGAACAATGCATCAGTAATCAATACTGATGGATCCATATGTGCTGATTTTTCACAATCAATACATGTTAATGATAAAACCATATATAATCCCTATAATTCTGTAAGAATAATATTAAATTCTGACGGAACCCTTAGAGGAATAGTGTCTTTCTATAAACCGCTAATTTTTACTGATAAGTCCAATAATATACTGATTTCAGAAGATAAAGTAAAAACATATTATGCAGGAGTTGGTCATGACAAAGGGGTGTCCAACTTCCAAATACCAAAATTGGAGATAGTGGTGCCAAACAATGGAGATCTAATATATTCAGAAAGTTATATGAAGGAGAACCCTACTGCAGTGTATAGTGAAGAAGATTACTGTAGATTAGCATGGGTTGCAAAGGGATCTGATGATAAGAGATCGATGATGCTATATATAGATGCTGAAAGTGGAGAGGTTATAGGAGCAGCAGCATACAAATAAAATAATTCAAACTATATAAGTTTGATATGGACTTAACGAATAGGAATCATGCATTCCATAGGATTTTAGGATAACTTGGAGACAAGGTACATTTTACTAAGTTCTATGAATGCATGATTTTTTAATTTTGAGCATAATGCAGATGATCTTTAAGTAACAATGTTATCTTGTATTGTTTAGAATTATATTTAAAAGATACTGATTAATTAAAAAATCTTTTAGAAATACTATAATACAGAAAGTTACTACTAAGGATAAAGGTGATATCGAATGAAACTTATATTATTGCGAATTATACCACTTTCCATATTTCTTATTAGTGCGTATAGATGGGGAGATTGGAAGAGATGGCAGAGGTATTACCCTACTATGCTTTTTTTCGGTTTTGGAGATTTAATTTATATTGCTGTTTTTCACGATAAAGTATTATGGGAGTTTCCAACAAATTTTTTAGTGCCTTCTCTTGATGAGTTGTTATTAATATTTGGTATATTTTTTCCTACAACTTTATTATTCTTAAGTCATTATCCTAAAAGAGTATATTTCCAAATTATCTACATTGTTATGTGGGTAGCAATTTATATGTTTATAGAAGCAGTTGATTTAATAACTGGAATAATAGTATATTCCAACGGCTGGAGTATATGGTGGTCATTATTACATAATACTGTGCAATTTCCCTTAATAGCGCTCCATTATAGAAAACCTTTGCTAACATGGATTATAGCATTGATTTTTTTGGCAATCATTATGAATATATTTAATGTACCTTTTATGGTAGTAAAACATCCTAATAGTATGCAAAATATAAATTTGCTAATTGATAGAAGTTAATTTGATATATTGCCAAAAACAATAATATAAAATGTTGTTAAAATAATAGATTGTTAAAATGAAACAGAAAAATATTCCTTATTTATACTTAATCATATATAAAATTAACTATTTTTAAATTTATGTAAGAAATTTAGGGGAAATTAGCGGAAAATGATGATATATAATAAAAATCCTGCTAAACAAAAGGAATATAATTTGAAATGTTTATAATTTACTATATAATATATTAACGGGATGACAAATTTTCAGTAAATATTGTTATTTATTAATAAATTATTTGTTTTGGGGCCTATTAAGGAGGATTTTAATGAATATTTTCAAGAAAAAGACAGCAGAGCAGATGCTTGAAGGAGCAGTTAAGACTGGTCTTAAAAAGAACTTAAAGGCTAAAGATATTGCCGCATTAGGGATTGGAGCTGTTGTAGGAGTTGGTATATTTGTAGCTACCGGAGAAGGCGCTCATCTCGCTGGACCTGCGGTAATTATATCATTTATTATAGCTGCAGTAGTAGCATGTCTATGTGGACTTAGCTATTCGGAACTTGCAACTATGTTTCCTGTAGCAGGAAGTACATATTCTTATGCATATATTACTTTTGGAGAAATAGTAGCTATGATTATAGGGTGGTGTTTAACTGCTGAGTATCTAGTTGCTTGTAGTGCTGTTGCCTCAGGATGGTCAGGAACCTTCCAAGGAATATTAGCTAATTTAGGAGTAAATATACCTAAAGCTTTAGCAGCTTCACCAAGTAAAGGTGGAATAATTGACGTGCCTGCTGTACTTATAATTGTTTTAATAACAGCACTTTTGTGTTATGGAATGCAAGAAAGTGCAAAAATAAACAACTTAATGGTTGGAATTAAGATATGTATCATAATTCTATTTGTTGGACTAGGAGTTACACATATAGATGTAGCCAACTATAAGCCTTTTAATCCTTATGGACTTAAAGGAATATTTGCTGGTACAGCTACTATCTTCTTCTCATACATAGGATTTGATGCTATTTCGACTGCAGCGGAAGAAGCGGAAAATCCAAAACGAGATATACCTTTAGGGCTAATAATGTGTCTTGTTGTAGTAAGTTTACTTTATATATCGGTTGCAGCTGTACTTACAGGGATGGTTCCATTTAAAGAAATAATTTCTGAAAATGCAGTGCCAGGAGCTTTGGCTAGAGTAGGAATTAACTGGGGATCAGCTTTAGTTGGTACTGGTGCAGTTATAGGTATGATATCTACACTTTTAGCTGTACTTTATGGTCAAGTAAGAGTTTTCATGGTTATGTCTAGAGATGGGCTTTTACCTAAGTTGTTCTCAAAGGTTCATCCGGTTCACAAAACACCATATTTATCTACTATAATAACTGGTACTGTTGCTGCTATTATAGCAGGATTACTTCCGCTTGATATAATAGTTCAATTCTTAAGTATAGGAACTCTATTAGGATTTATAGTGGTATCTTTAAGTGTAATAGTGCTTAGAAAGAGAATGCCTAACTTTAACAGAATATTTACATGTCCAGGTGTTCCGTTTACACCTATAATAACTGTTATATGCTGTTTATATCTTCTTTCAAGACTACAGGCTAAAACATGGATTGGGTTTGCAGTATGGCTTATAATAGGTCTTATAGTTTACTTTACTTACGGAAGAAAACATAGTTTATTACAAAATGAATAATATATAATATAGGAATAGCTAATGAAATCATTTATTGAATTCATTAGCTATTTTTTGCTATACAGTAAAAAATAAATTTATCTGTCTTGTAAGTTTCTCCATATACATTCAGAAAGGCAGATGAGTTAAAAGAGCTCACTTCAGCGACTTTTTTATAAATTAATATATTAGTCATTTAATAAACATATAATAAAATATAATTCAGGTTTGTAGGAGGTTATATAACGGTGTAAGTATAACCATGATAAATTTGATTTTTAATTAACTTATAGTTATACAGTTTTATTTATCAATGTCGTCGGAGGAGTGTAGATGGAGGGATATGAGTATATTCTGATCGCAGTAGGATTTGTACTACTTTTACTAAGTTATCTAGTAGGGATAGGGAACAAAAGTTTTTCAAAGGTAAATGATAATATAACTGCAGAAGACATAGAGGAAAAAGATAAGCTTATAAATGAGATTGCTATACCTCCTGCTCTTATCGGAATGGCTATAATAATATCTACCTTCCTATACAGAGTATCAAAGCTATTTGGCATAATATTGATCGTAGTGGTGTCGATATATTCTTTAATTAGAGAATTCAAAGTGCTATTTAGTATGAAAAACAAATGAGATAGAAATAAATGGGCTACTGTAGTTGAACTGAAGTTGTTCACTTACAATAGCCTCTTTATATAGTTTTCCTCTAATTTTTAGTTTTTAAATATATTGTTGAAGTTTAAAAAGAGTGTGCAAATAGATTTGTATCATCTCTTTTCTATTTTTATGTGAAAATTATGGTGATAAATTTTAAAGCTATTTACTTTTGTATATAGTATTAATTTTTTTATTACTTAAATTAAATTCATTTATAGTATATTTATTCGGTTTTTCTAGGCTTTTTATAAATACTATAGTATTATCATCTTTTATACCAATTAGGCCTGAAGCACTTATATCTAGATTAACTAAGCCGTTTGATGAAATAATTGAAGAATTATTTAATTGAATAATTCTATTTGTTTCATTTGCTGTGTAAGGGTAATTTAACCAGTATTTACCTGTGGGACTAGCTATATCATACGTGAATTTTAAATTCTTCGGAATACTTATATTATTAATTTGCTTTGTATTTAGATTGAATGTGTGCAATGAAATTAAATCAGAGAAGTTTATTTCCTCTAAGTAGATATTGTCACTATTGTAATTAGAAGTATGATTAAATTGAAGATCAGTAGACTTTCCTAAGTCGGCAATTTTGACAAATGAACCGTTTAAGTATTCTAATAATGTATACATGTTAGTTTTATTATTTTTAGATAGTAGCAATATTCTATCGTTAACGGTAAAGGTATCTAGATGCATTGAATATGGATCTTTTTCAACTAAATCACCAATTTTTAATTTTTTATCGTAGGTATCATTAGTGTTTATAAATATATAATCATGTGTTACTACATTACCAGAATTGGTTAGCTCCAAGCTTGTAGTATCTGCTGATAATTCAACAGAAGTCTTACTATCTAAATTATTTAAATCAAAAATTTGATGTTTCAATAAGTTATAATCGCTTAATACAGCTAAGTACTCGTCATTATCTGACCATTTTACTATTGAAGTATCTATAATAAAATTACTTGAGGCTAAATTAGAAAGTAAAGCTTCACTATTATATTTGAGTGATATAGCTAAATCATAGGTCTTATTTTTGATAGTATCTATTAATATACTTTTGTTATTATCAATAGAAAAAAGAAAGATATACTTTCCGTTTGGGCTACTGCTAACTAAAGGTTTATTCTTAGTGGAATTCATATTAAGTTTATTGATATCTATGGAATTTAATAATCCTTTTTCGTATGAATAATAGCTTATGATATTGCTATTTCCAAACATAACAAAGTTCTTATTGCTAAGAATAACATCATAAAGCATAGAGGAATCATTACTTATAGTATTGGTGGTTTTGTTGTTATAAATATTGTTTTTTAGCTCATTGCTAAAAATTTTAAATATCGAAATTATACAAATAATTATTAAGGCAGCTAATATGCTTGAAGAAACTAGTGGTGAGGTTCTTATTAACTTTTTCTTATTATTTTTAGCTTTAATAACACTATTTAAACTTGACATTATGTGCTCTGTATTATCTGTGAAATTTACGGGATTCTCATTGAGAGCTGATTTAAAAGCATTATGAGAATATATAAGTGAATTAAATTCTTTAGAACAACTTTCACATGTATCTAGATGCTTTATATGATCATCCGAAAGTACTAGATTATCTATTTGATCAATATGAGAAATTACACTTTTTTTAAAGAAATTACAATCCATAAACTACACCACCTTTTATGTGTTTTTCTGCAAATTTAATAAATTGCTTATGCATAGTATAGTATCTTTTTTTTACGGCATATTCACTAAGGTTCAGAATTGCAGAAATTTCTTTAAAAGTCATTTTTTCATTTTGGTATTTTAAGTAGAGTATTCTTTTGTTAATAAAGTTTTGCTTTTGTATAAACTTTTCAACTAACTTCTTTGTTTCATGAAAATTAATGTTGTCATCTAAAGAGGTACCGATGGTGTCTAAGTTTTTACTTAATTCATTATTGGCTAGGGTGTATTTACTACTTTTTCTAATGAAATCTATAGACTTGTTTTTTGCAATTTTATATAACCAAGCAGAAAAACTATAATTTTTATTGAATGTATCTATTTTTTGATATACAGCTATAAATGTTTCTTGAACAATATCATTAGTGTTTTCGAAATCATTTACGATACTGAAGACATATCTGCTTAAGTTAATATTATATTTTTTTATTAACAATTCAAAGGCCTTCATATCGCCCTGTTTAACTTTCAAAACTAGTTCGATGTCCTCCATTACAACTATTCCTCCAATCCATTTCCTATATTATATAACGTACTAATTTGTGAAAAGTGACTTTAATTCTATTTATAAATAATAAATTACGTATATATGGAGCTAAGACTTGAAACAGAGGACCAGAATATTAAAAATGCAGATTAAACTAAAAAATGATTAAGCGGAAAAATCTCGATACTAATAAGAGACTTTTCCGCTTAATTGTTAAGTTAGTAATTGTAGTATAGCAAAGGACTTTAATGTCATAATATCAAATCTAAGAATTACTTTATTTACTAAAACGCCTTCTATAATCGCACTTCCTGCAAAGTTCTTCTTTCACTTGCCTGTTAGAAAAACCGTTGAATATATTTAAAGCGCGCTCGCCTTCTACTATATCGTTAAGAGAATTAGCAGCATATATATTTCCGAGATTCATTACTCCTTCACCATCTAAGCAACAAGGAACTACAGTGCCATCAACTAATATGGCTATTTGATTTCTAAGTCCATGGCAAAAACCGAAATCATCTTCGCCTTCTAGTTTTGTATCAGGCCACTTAAACTCAGAGCCTTGATTTAGATAAACTCTTTCTTTGATCTTTATACCTCTAGCAGGAATGACTTTTTCCTCTATCTTGTAGTCTAATGAAAAAAAGTCTTCAATCATTTCTAATATGTAATTATTTCTTTTATTTTTTAGGTTTATAGTGTTATCTTCAGTAAGATTCCAAAGTCTTAAGGATACAGTTATATTTGACTTATCTATCGCTTCCTTTGTAAAAGACAATATATCAGTTACATAAGAATATTTGTCGTTAGAAGTTTCGTTACCATCAAAGCTATGCAATGAAAAGTTGATTTGTCTTAAAGAAGGCTTGTTTATTATCTTTTCGCTCACCTTATTAATCAAAGTTCCATTTGTAGTTATATTAACCTTAAAGTCTTTTTCATAACTAACATCTAACAATTGCTCTAATTGAGGATGGAGCAGAGGTTCTCCTTTTACATGAAGATATATGTGATCGCCATGACCTTTAATTTTATCCAGAACTTCGCTGAACTTATCCACAGTAATAGTTTCTGCTTTTCTTTTTGTCTGTGGACAAAATTCACAAGATAGATTGCACACATTAGTGATTTCGATATATATTTTCTTAAATCTCTTCATTATGTATTCTCCTATGTGTAATTGAGTAGGGATTTTATTTATGTTTCAAGATAACAAGCTCTAAAAATAGATTTACCATTAAAGTAGTATGTGTATAGGGGATTAAAAAGTTTATATAAAATAAAAAAACTAGAGAAACCTAATCTCTAGCAACTGACAGAATTTGACAAATTATTTTAAGTGCAAATACACCACACTAATATCTTTTTCTAATTTATATTTATACTATAAACAAAAAACTAGATATTGTCAAGATAAATGAAGAAAAAGTTAGAAAAAACATGGTTAAAATCAAATTGATTGAAAGGAACAGCATCAGTGAGTGTAATATAATGGTAATCAGTGTTTTATCTTTTCGAGTATTTACTATAAAATATTATGTATCTCAGTTAATACATATATGAAGGTACTACTTTAGAGGAACACCTTAACCAATGTGGCACAAATAAAATTTAAGGAGTGAGTTGAATGGCAGGAACAGAGCATCCTGATTATGAAAAGGAAATACAAAGACTAGAGTTAACTCTAAAATATCTTAAAAGCTATAATGAAAAAGTATTGGCACATAAGAATAAGGTTGATACAGAGGTTGAATATGGTTTATCTCATTATAACTCAGACAATGCAGAGCAGTTCAACGAATTATCTATAAATTATGTGCTTCAGAAAAATTTAGAATTTAAAACTAAAGGTTTAGCAAGCAGCATAGAAAAACCTTACTTTGCAAGAGTTGACTTTAAAGAAAAAGATAAAGATAGGATTCAACAACTTTATATAGGTAAGACTTCACTGCTTGATGATGAGACTAATGAAATGATCATAATAGATTGGAGATCGCCTGTTGCAACTCTTTATTACGAAGGTAGACTAGGGGAAGGTCACTATAATTGCGAGGATGGAAATATAAAAGGTGACATAAGCTTAAAGCGGCAATACAGTATTGAAAAGTCAAAAATTCAAGAAATATATGATATTGATATAACTACAAATGATGAATTCCTACAAGCAAGCCTAAATTCTTTAAAAGATAATAGATTAAAGGACATTGTATCTACAATACAAGAAGAACAAAATAGAGTTATAAGAGCTAACATGTGGAAACCTTTATTGGTACAAGGAGCCGCAGGTGGAGGAAAAACTACTATAGCACTTCATAGAATAGCATACCTTTTATATAATTATGAAAAGACAGTATCTTCAGATGGATTTATGATAATAGCACCAAATAGATTTTTTCTAAGCTATATTTCAGACGTACTTCCTGAACTTGGAGTTCACAGTGTTCGTCAGAATACTTTCGAAGACTTCGCATTAGAAATTATTGAAGAGAAGTTTCATATAAAAGAACCTTCTGAAAAACTGAAAGATATAATTGAAGGAGATATTAAAGTTAATAAAATAAGTACCTTCAAATCATCTATTGAATACAAACTTATGTTAGATAAATTTCTAAAGTTTGTTGAATCTAAATATATTCCAAAAGCAGATTTTAAGATTCATGATACCATTATATATTCTTATAGGGATATTAAATCACTTTTTATAAGTAGTTATAATCATCTACCTTTTGAAAAAAGAATAATCGAAATAAGAAAACATCTTTCAAACAAATTAAAACTAAATAAAAAAGATATCCTTGAGACTATTGAAAGAGATTATGACTGGAGAATAAACAAACTAAGAAGAGAAATGGGTGACTGTGCTGAAAGAAGAGCTAAGATAATTGAAATAGCAGATGAAAGAGATCTTGTGCTAAAAAGAGCAAAAACCAAAATGAGCAGCTTAGTTAGAGATTATTTTGAAAAAATAAAACCACTTAGTGTTAGCGAATATTATAAAGAATTCATGAGGATGCTGAAAGAGTGGAAACCTGAAGGGCTTATAGCAAAACTATCAGAGCAAACTATTCTTTCCGTAGACAGCAAGAGTATAGACGTAGAGGATTTAGCTCCACTTATGTATATAAAGTTAAAGGTTTATGGATTAGAAGAAAAATTAAATTTAAGGCATGTAGTTGTGGATGAAGCACAGGACTTTAGTGTGTTTCAATTCTTAGTACTTAAAGAAGTAATAGGTTCTAGTTCAATGACTATATTAGGCGATATATGCCAAGGTATTTATAGCTACAGGGGTACAACGGATTGGGAATATGTAAATAAAAGCATATTTGGTGGAGAAGCTGAGATGCTTACTTTAGAACAAAGCTATAGAACAACCGTTGAAATAATGAGCGGTGCAACTGAAGTAATCAAGAATCTAAAAGGTAAACAGCTTCCTTTAGCCAAACCTGTTATAAGACACGGTGAACCTATAAAGGTTGATAAGGTAAGTAGTGTTGACGAATTGTCCTTAAGAATAAGATCAGACATAGAATTGTGGAAACAAAAAGGATATAAGTCATTAGCTCTTATCTGCAAGAACTTAGAGGAGTGTAAAAAACTCAAGAAAAAGTTAGATGGTCTAAACATAGATACTTCAATGGTTACTGGTGGAGAAAGTGACTTTAATGGAGGAATAGTTATAATACCAACCTACCTAGTAAAAGGACTTGAATTTGATATGGTAATAATCTGCAATGCCTCGAATGATATGTACGCTGATAGTGATCTAGATATAAAGCTTTTATATGTGGCAATGACAAGACCACTGCACTATTTAAAAATTTATCATGTAGGTGAAAGAAGCAAACTGCTTGCGCATATAGCATCTCCTGCATAACTATTTAATTTCAACAATATTCTTAAAGATAGCATGAAATTAAATTAAGCTTAAATGCTGTATTGAAATTAATG
This sequence comes from Clostridium yunnanense, assembly GCF_016595795.1. Lineage (GTDB taxonomy): Bacteria > Bacillota > Clostridia > Clostridiales > Clostridiaceae > Clostridium_AR > Clostridium_AR yunnanense. Next base: position 3,342 of record NZ_JAENHN010000009.1, on the reverse strand, counting down.
GTACCTTATAATTTAGTACTAAATTATAAGGTACCATTTTAAATGTATTAAGTTTTATGTTAATTCCAAATGGGTATTTCCCCAGTTGTACAGCTCTTTAATTATAGGTTTTATAGTTAAGCCGAGTTCAGTTAATTCGTATTCAACCTTTGGGGGAACTTCTGCGTATACAGTCCTTTTTACAAGTCCATCGCTTTCAAGCTCACGAAGTTGTAGTGTGAGCATTCTATGAGTTATTTTAGGCATATCTCGTCTTAGTTCATTGAATCTTTTCTTTCCGTATAAGAGTCTATATAGGATGACTCCCTTCCACTTTCCACCTATGATATTTAAGGTGGCCTCTACTGCACACTTGGTTGAGGGACAAGGTGGATCAATAGCTAAAGTTTCTTCTGTATTCATAAGACACCTCTTTACATCACTTTTGATACTAAGTATAAATTTTATACCTAGGTATATTATTGTATATTATATATTAAAAATGTGCATTCTTCAATATATGATTAAGGTGTAATATAATTTACTAAAATAGATATATTTAGAAAGGTGGAATACCATAATGGATTCAATGAAAGCAAAAATATTAGAAGCATATGATTTTAGGCACGCATGCAAGGAGTTTGATGATAGCAAAAAGATATCAAAGGAAGATTTTGATTTTATATTAGAAACAGCAAGATTATCTCCTAGCTCTTTTGGTTTTGAACCTTGGAAGTTTGTTGTTGTTCAAAACCCTGAATTCAGAGAAGAATTAAGAAAAGTTTCATGGGGGGCTCAAAGGCAACTACCAACAGCTAGTCATTTTATTGTAGCTCTTTCAAGAACAAATGAAGATATGAAGTATGACTCAGAATATATTTCGAAATTTATGGAGGAGGTTAAGAAGCTTCCTGCTGAAGTTGCAGAAGGGATGAGAGAAAGACTAAAAGATTTTCAAGAAAATGACTTTAAGTTATTTGAAACTAGCACTGCACTTAATGATTGGGCATCAAAGCAAACTTATATTGCTTTAGGAAATATGATGACTGCTGCTGCACAAATAGGAATTGATTCATGTCCTATAGAAGGCTTTAATAAGGATAAGGTTGAAGAAGTACTAAATAGCAGAGGTATACTTGAAGAAGGAAGTCTTACAGTATCATATATGGTAGCCTTTGGATATAGAAAAGCCGATCCAAGACCAAAGACAAGACAAAGTATAGATAAAATAGTAAGTTGGATATAGAGAAATAAAAATCAACATGTTGTGAAAGTTATCATATTAAAAGAAGTTTCTTCTTTTAATATGATAACTTTATTTTTATTTAAAAAAATATAACATTTTTTAGCTGATGTACTAATAAAGTTGATTTTATTTGCTGATTTATTACTTTGGAAGCGCTTTATCATATATAAGTTGTTTTAGATAAGTGATTTGCTCAAGTATAGGGTTGGAATTAAATCGTTATACAGGAGATGCCATATTAATTCTTTGCGAAGGCTCATTAGAGCATCGGATGAATAACGATTTAATTTCAACAATACCTTTAAATATATGCAAAATAATAGCTTTTTAATAACTTTCTTCTATTTAGTTTATTTGCTAAGATTTCCTCTAGTTAACATGATAAAGTTACTTTATTAGTTTAAAAAAATATGTTAGAATAAATTTCACGAGAGTATTTTGTCGATAGATGTAGAATTACAAGGGTTACATATTGAAATTGTTTACAAATGCCATAAAAATATAATTGACGGTAGAGTTTTTGTATATTAATATAAATATGTAAGCGATAACATATTTAACTACACTTACATAATAGATAATATTTAAGATGCCTAAGCCTAATGATATAAGAATTTCTTGTTGTTATACATTTAGGTTTTTAATAATGTAGAAATCTTATATATTTATATGGCGTAAAGATGAACAAGTTAAATAATTAAACATCTTTTTAAACTCTTGAGGGGTCTGTGGTTTGAAATTAAAACATAGGTAGTCTCATATCAATATTAATTTTAAGAGAAAAAAGTTTTGATTAGGAGGTATCAGTCATGACAAAAGTGGTAGAAATGAAGGGCATCACAAAAATATTCCCAGGAACCATAGCTAACGATGATGTTAATTTTGATCTTAACAAAAGTGAGACTCACGTTTTGCTAGGTGAAAACGGAGCGGGAAAAACCACTTTAATGAACATACTATATGGGTTGTACCAACAAGAGAAGGGTGAAATATATGTTAACGGGCAGTTAGCCAAGATAACAAACCCTAACGATGCTATAAAGCTTGGAATTGGTATGGTGCATCAACATTTTATGCTTGTTCATAATTTTACAGTTGCAGAAAATATAGTTCTAGGAATTGAACCTAAAAAAGGTTTAAAGGTAGACATGAAGAAAGCGATAGAGGATGTTAAAGCTATTGCTAAAAAGTACGGTTTCAACATAGATCCAAATGAAGTAATTGAAGACATCACAGTTGGTAAACAGCAAAAGGTAGAAATACTTAAGGCTTTATATAGAGGAGCAGATATATTAATACTTGACGAACCTACGGCGGTTCTAACTCCTCAAGAAATAGATGAACTTGGGGTTATTATAGACAACCTAAAGTCACAAGGTAAGTCAGTAATTCTAATCACTCATAAGCTTAAGGAAGTTATGAAGATGAGTGATAGAGTAACTATAATAAGAAGAGGTAAGGTTACTGGAACTGTAAATACTAAGGATACTAATATCGACCAATTAGCAGAGCTAATGGTAGGTAGAAAAGTTAATCTTGTAGTAGAAAAGGCTGAAGCAAAGGTAGGCCGTGAAATCCTTAAGATAGAAAACTTAAATGCTAACGATCATAGAAAACTTCCTGTAGTTAAGAATCTTGATCTTACAGTACATGCAGGTGAAGTAGTTGGTATAGCTGGAGTAGATGGTAACGGACAGTCAGAGTTTATAGAAGCTTTAACTGGTCTTAGAAAAGCAGCTAGTGGAAAGGTAACTATTAATGGTAAAGATATATTTAACAAGACACCTAAAATAGTTATGGAATCTGGCGTTGGACATGTTCCTGAAGACAGACATAAAAGAGGACTAATACTTAAATATTCATTATTTGAAAACTCAATCTTAGGTATTCATAGAAATAAACCTTTTAGCAAAGGTATTGTATTAAACTATAACGAAGTCAGAAAGCATTGCAATAAGCTTATAGAAGAGTTTGACGTAAGAACTCCAAACGATGAAGTTTCAGCATCAGCTTTATCAGGAGGAAATCAACAAAAGCTTATAGTAGCGAGAGAAATCTCAAAGGATCCAGAACTTCTAATAGTATGTCAACCAACAAGAGGCCTTGATGTTGGAGCT
>NZ_JAENHN010000008.1 GCF_016595795.1 Clostridium yunnanense | reverse complement strand
GGCCGATCACCCTCTCAGGTCGGCTACGCATCGTCGCCTTGGTGAGCCATTACCTCACCAACTAGCTAATGCGCCGCGGGTCCATCTTATAGCGGATTGCTCCTTTGATTTTCATTTCATGCGAAATGAAAATGTTATGCGGTATTAATCTTCCTTTCGGAAGGCTATCCCCCTCTATAAGGCAGGTTACCCACGTGTTACTCACCCGTCCGCCGCTGAGAAAGTTCCGAAGAACTTTCTCCGCTCGACTTGCATGTGTTAGGCACGCCGCCAGCGTTCGTCCTGAGCCAGGATCAAACTCTCAATTTAAAGTTTAATCATAGCTTACTTACTTAGTAAGTCTTTTTTCAAAAGAATTGCTGGTTTAGTTTAAGTCTATATTTAGACTTTGTTTATCTTCTCTGTTTAATTTTCAAAGACCAATGCAATCGTTTCCGACTGCTTAATAATATTAACATTTAAGATTTAAATTGTCAACTTATTTTTTCTAACAAGTTTTAATTTATTATCTTGTCACCCATCAGCGACGTTTATTATAGTAACATTTTTATTATATTATTCACTGCTATATATGATATAAATAAAGAAATTATCTCACTATAGTTTTATTTTACTAATATATTTAAGCTATTTCTATTAGTGATACACGTGGTAATGTTTATAAACCAATTTGTATTTTATTGTTAATATATCTAATAATACTACGATAATATACTTAGAGTTTTTACTCATTTACTTTTTATGAATATATGAATTTAAGATTTCACAACTGATATATTCTATAATCTTTGTAAAAACAACTTAATTCCTATATCAAAACTTGACTATAAGTAGTTTTATATAGATCATTACAAAAAAGCTTATAACTATCAATCAATTGATATATACTTAAATATGAACCATTCCAATAAGAAAATTATTTTTAAGACTCTCATAACTTCTGATGAGGAAACCTGAAAATATGAATTCAAGTATTAAATAATTTATCTATATATAATATTAGATAATTTAAAAACTACATTTATCAATAGATCATAATAAAAACAATCTATAAATTTTAAAAATAACACTTAGGAGGAAAAACATGAAGAAATTATTAATTTGTTCAGTTATCGTATTTTCTTTTTCATTAATTGGTTGTTCATCTAAGAGCAATTCAACAAGCTCTAGTAATAATAGCAGCAATTCAACTGAGATAAAAATAACTTCTCCAATCACAGGAAGCAGTTCAAATACCGAAAATAAAAATGACACAAAAAGTATTTCAGTGTCTGGAGAGCCTAATGTTGCTCTACCGATTGTAAAAGTAGGGAACAATACATATGTATCCCAATGGAAAGACAATAATAGACTATATGAATACTCGGGTAGTGATATTAGCTCAATAAATGATTTACTAAAAGCTACTAAGAAATATGATTTATTTTCTAGAGAAATGATTCGAGATACCGAGAGAATATATTTCACTAACATATCTGATAACAGCAATATATACACTTTATCTGATAGTACAAAGGAAGTAAAAAAATTTGATAGTAGCAGAAGCTCAAGTATATCTTTAGGAACTGACGGATTGTATTTTATAAATAAAAGTGATAACAATAAAATTTATAAAATAAATTTAAGCGATAATACTAAAACTGCAGTAATTCAGGATTCAGTAGGAAAGTATCTTTTATTTAGCGATACAATTATATATCAAAACAAAAATGACAAATTCAAATTATACGCCTATTCTCTTAAGGATAAAAGTAAAACTGAACTTACTAAAAATTCTGCTGAAAGCTTTGGTGTAGCTAATAACAAACTATATTATGTTAATTCTGGAGATCAAGATTCCATATGGAGCTTAGATTTGCAGAGCATGGAAGATAAGAAACTTATAAATGTTGAGGCAGAAAACTTACAAGTAAGCTCAGGCAAGATATTCTTCATAAATAGATCTTCGGCTAATTATTTAAATGAATTGAGTTCACCTGCAAATGGAGCGGCATCAGCAAATCCAACCATAAATGAAGGTGTAGAGCAATACTTTATATCTGAGAAAACTATATACTATGAATCCAAAACTTCTCACAACGATATAAAAACATATAATATTAAGTAATTATACACAAAAAAGCTCACTGAAACGTCTTTTCAGTGAGCTTTTTTGCATATCTGCCTTTTTCAATGCATATGAGGAAAATCTTAAAACTAAATAAGTTTTACCTTTCTAATTACTACAAATTATTAACTATATCTTTAAATTTATTTCCTCTAACTTCGAAGTTTGCAAACATATCAAAACTTGCACAAGCAGGAGATAGAGCAACTACATCCTCTTCATTTGCCAATTCCTTTGCTTTCAACACCGCGTTTTCTAAACTGTCTACGCAATATATAGGAACTTCAATACCTTTTTCTTGCTTCAATTTATTAAACGCTTCTGCTATTTTATCTTTTGTAGCGCCAAGTAAAATAAGATTCTTTATATATTGATGTCCTTCATAAGCAAGTGGTTCAAAAGGGATCTTCTTATCATACCCTCCTGCAATTAGTATCACAGGTTTTTCAAAAGCTCTTATTGTAGCTAAAGTTCTTGTAGGAGATGATCCTATAGAATCATTATAATATTTTACTCCATTCACTTCTCTTATAAACTCACTTCTATGTGCAACTCCTCTGAATGAAGTTGCGACATTTTTCATAACTTCAGCAGATACTTCTCCATAGGTTGCTGCAAAAGCAGCCAAGTAATTCTCCACGTTGTGCATTCCCTTTATAACAATATCACTCTTTTTACATATTTCATTGCCAAATAAGTATAAACTTCCATCTTTATAATAAGCTCCATCTTTCAACTCTCTCTTAGAGCTAAATTCTATAATATTTCCTTGGGCTTCATCTTTAAATGATGCTGTTATGTCATTTTCTCTATTTATAATAAGTAAATCTTTTGAAGTCTGAAACTTGAATATATTCTTTTTAGCCTCAATATATTCTCCCATTCCTTTATGCATGTCTAAGTGATTAGGCGTTATATTAGTAACAATAGCAACATCTACTTGACTATTCATTGTCATTAACTGAAAACTAGATAATTCTAAAACAACTCTATCTTCTTCTTTAATTTCTTCTATTTTTGTGAACAGTGGTATACCTATATTACCTCCTGTCCAAGTCTTAAAGCCTTGCGTCTTAAGTAACTCAGATATTACAGAAGTTGTAGTAGTTTTTCCGTCACTTCCAGTAATTCCATAGACTTTTCCTTTACAATATCTAACGAATTCCTCTATTTCTGATGTTATATAAGCTCCATTAGCCTTCGCATTTACTAGAGCTTCATGATCTATCCTCATAGATGGACTTTTAAAAATAACATCAAATCCTACTAATTTATCAAGATAACCTTCACCAAGGTTCAATTTAACACCCTTTATCTCAAATCCAGTTGCAACTTCACCTAACTCAGCTTTACTTTTCTTGTCAAACGCAGTAACACTAGCCCCTAAACTTAATAAAAAATCTATTAAAGGTATATTGCTGACACCAATTCCTATCACAGCAGTATTTTTACCCTTAATAAATGTCTTAAAATCGTTAAAATCTTTTCTCATCAACTACTCGCTCCTTTAAAATTATAAATCTTAATAACTGATAAAAAATTGCTTAACCAATATTATTTTATGTACTATATTAAATACTGTCCCATTTCTTTCTAATTATAACATCAGCAAATTATTTATTCTACTTTTCAAATAGTATATAATTTATAATTATACTTAGTTTACGGAGGTATTATGAATACATATTATACAGGTTACTACTCCTCCCCTGTTGGTTTAATAAAGGTCCAGTCCAACACAGATTATATCGTTAGTCTTGATTTCATAGATAACAAACTACCTGACGATGAAAATCACAATTTCCTAATCACCAATTGCCTAAACCAGCTGCAGGAGTATTTTGAAGGAAAAAGAGTTCAATTTAATCTACCTCTATTGCCCTCTGGTACTGATTTTCAAAAAGCAGTATGGAGTGAACTTATGAATGTACCTTTTGGCTCTATAAAGACATATAAAGATATTGCTGTAGCTATAAATAACCCAAAGGCTGTTCGAGCTGTAGGTGGCGCAAACAACAAGAATCCTATTCCATTAATAATACCTTGTCATAGAATTATAGGCAGCTCAGGAAAATTAGTTGGTTATGGAGGTGGCCTCTGGAGGAAAGAATGGTTATTAAACCATGAAAAAGTAAAATAAAAAAAATCATAAACGAATGTAATTGATATTATGTAAAAAAGATAAAACTTTAGAACTATCACACTCTAAGTGACAGAATCTAAAGTTTTATTATTCTATAATTTTTGGTTAAATATATTGCTTATTCCCAAATCTTCTATTTTCTTTTTTATTTCATTATTATCTATCGTATATAAACCTAATGCCTTCATCCTTTCAAAATACTCAGCTCCTGAAAAAGTATGTCTAACCCTTCTTCCGTCTTCAGTATTTAGCCTCTCATTAGCATAAGCAATTATGTCACCTATGACAGTTTTTCTAGGAAGTATTACAGTTTCCATTCCTAAATGATTTCTTACTGCATTATGTCCAGCTAGTGTTCCAGTACTCATTGCTTCTGTGTGTCCAATAAAGAAACCAGCCTTTTCTCCTGCTACAAATAGATTATCAATCCCTTTAACTTTCATATCATTATCTCTAGGGGTTGATGAAAGATATCTTATTGAATTGCCTACGCCTCCTGAGTAAGGATCTATATATCTGGCGTTTTCCAAACCTTTAATCTTTCTTAGCTTCTCTAATGGATAGTACGAAGTCATAACTTTTATATGCCCTGTATCAAGAAGTACAATATTTTCAGCAAATTCTTTTAGTGCATATTGTTGGCATACTTTTGAATCTAATTTATCCATATTTATATCTTCTTCTGGAACTTTAAGAACTGCCGATCCTTTCTCTTCAAGCTCCTTTAATATCTCTGGCGAAACGCTTTCTCTCGGTATCTCACAGGATCCACTAAATGCACCTATAGTTCCATCTCCTCTTTCTCCAGGAATATCAACTATTCCAGCCTTTGCACTTAGACTCACTCTCATACCAAATGTAGGACATCTTAATATACACATAACACATCCATTGCCATACTTATTACAGTTTTCCATAGATCCGGTAGATCCTGTAGCTTCTACAAATGCATCAGCTTCTGCAACTGTCTTATCAAAAAACTTTATTGCCTTTATTTCATTATTTTCTTTAACTACATTTATAGCTCTAGATCTAAAGTTAACCTTTATCCCTAGGTCAAGAACATATTTTCTAACCTCTGGTTCAACCTTACTTACATCACATAGCCACGCATGCTTATGTTGTGGAAAATCTACATTTTTATGGATTGCATTTCTATCCATGATGTCTATAAGCTCACCAGCACCAAGAGCTATTAACTCTTCTGCCGCAGTATATCTACCATTATTCCTCATTATACCACCAACATTGCCTACACCAAGAAGTAAATCTGTTCTTTCAAAAATCTCCACTTCTGCTCCAGCTTTCTTAGCTGCAATTGCGGCTGCGCATCCAGCCCATCCACCACCTACTATAACTAGTTTCATACTCTACCTCATTTATATTAGTATAATACTAGAATATTTATTGTCTATTAATATTGTTACACCACAACCTATATATTCCTTAAATATATCTATTAATAAATTCATAAATTAAAATGTTTATTAACCCATCCAATTTAGGATTGATTTTTTAAACTTTAAAAACTTACTATCAATTTTAACTTTAACACCGAAATCGTTGTGCTTTATGAAGTTTATAGCATCAGTATATTCTCTATCAGAAGTTTGTAAGATAAATCTCTTACTACCTCGAGGCTTTATAAAAATAAGCTTTGTATTATCCTCAATAGTTTTTATATAACTTATGTATTTATAGTCATATGCAGTTATTCTTAACCATTCGAAAAATATATTAGCTCTTATTACAAACATCTTCTTATTAGTCACGATAACTACTGTGTTTACTCCCCATTCATTATTAAACAAATTTGCCTTTGCTACTTCTTTAGTTTTTAAGATTCCTTTGTCTATTGCACTGATATTAAACGCCTTAAATTTATATAATATTTCCTCATTCTTTTCTAGGTGCTTTTGTAACCTTGATATACCCTTAACCATCTCATCATCAATTATCTTTTCTTTTACTCTACTCTCTATCTTAACTGCATCATATCCAACTATAAACTCACTTTGCAACTTCTCTATTGCTTCAGTATCTATATCTTCATAGTTCAATAATGATAATACTTTTTTATCCATATTAATAATCCTCCAAAGATTCTCTAAAAAATATGTTCCTTAATTTTTTTCGTCCTCTGCTCAATCTATTATATATAGTTACAGTTGTCATATTTAGTTCCTTAGCTATTATGTCAACACTTTCTTCTTTTACATATCTTCGCTTAAATATTTCTCTATCTCTATGAGCTAAGGAGTTAAACATATTCTCTATTTCACTTTTACTTTCTTTTTCAATAAAATCATTTTCTAAGTCTTCATTAGAATTAATTTGAACATCTTCAAGCATTATATTGTTTCTATCCCTTGAAAGCTTTCTTTTATAATCCAAAGCCTTATGCCTTGAGATAGCTGTTATCCATCCCTTAAAATTCCCTTTCTCAATATCAAAGCATTCGATATTATTCCAAACAATCATCAATATGTCATCTACACATTCATCTATATAGTTAATTTCATTGCTATAATTGAGAATAGAAGCTACTGAGTTATATATTATTTTACCAAAACAAGTTATAAGCTGATTCAATGCTAATTCTTTTCTTTCAAATATACCTTTTATAATATCTTCATTACTCATTTTCTTTCCTCTCACCCCTCATAATACTATACGTTCTAAATTAGCTTTTTCTGTCAATATAAGTTTATTTTCATAATACAATCAGCTTTGTATTTATAATAAAAACTCACTGAAGCAGCTTTTTTACACACCTGCCTTACAGAAAGTATACAATTAAATCTTCAAATATGTGAAGCAAGCTCTTTTACATTATGCCCTGGAAATACTTTGATTTTATGACTTATTCCTGGATAACAAAAAAAAGCAAATCAGCTTTATACAAAACTGATTCGCCTTTTTAAATTAAAAACCTTTTTATTTTATGTGATTTAAAATTCTAATTTTGCTGCTATATAATTATCTAATTCTTCTATCTTAATTCTAACTTGTTCCATAGTATCTCTATCTCTTACTGTTACTGCATTATCTTCTAATGTATCAAAATCTACAGTTATACAGAAAGGAGTTCCTATTTCATCTTGTCTTCTATATCTCTTACCTATACTTCCAGCTTCATCATATTCAACATTAAATTTCTTTCTTAATTGTGAGTATACTTCATCAGCTTTTTCTGAAAGCTTCTTAGATAATGGTAATATTGCAGCTTTGTATGGAGCTAATGCTGGGTGTAGGTGTAATACATTTCTAATATCTCCATCTTCTAGTTCTTGTTCTTCGTATGCATCTGCTAAGAATGCAAGCGCAACTCTATCTGCTCCTAGTGATGGTTCGATACAATATGGAACATACTTTTCATTAGTAGTAGGATCTAAGTAACTCATATCCTGTCCTGAATGTTCTTGATGTTTTGTTAAGTCATAGTCAGTTCTGTCTGCTATTCCCCAAAGTTCTCCCCATCCAAATGGGAATAAGTACTCTATATCTGATGTAGCATTTGAATAGAATGATAATTCTTCTTGTTCATGATCTCTCATTCTTATATTTTCTTTAGTCATACCTAAGTTTAATAAGAAATTCCAACAGTAGTCTCTCCAGAAATTAAACCATTCCATATCAGTTCCTGGTTTACAGAAGAATTCAAGCTCCATTTGTTCAAATTCTCTTGTTCTGAAAGTAAAGTTACCTGGTGTAATTTCATTTCTAAAAGACTTTCCTATTTGTGCAATTCCAAATGGAACCTTTTTTCTTGAACTTCTTTGAACTGCTTTAAAGTTTACGAATATACCTTGAGCAGTCTCTGGTCTAAGGTATATCTCAGCTTTTGCATCTTCAGTTACACCTTGGAATGTTTTAAACATTAAATTAAACTTTCTTATATCAGTGAAGTTTTTCTTTCCACACTTAGGACATTCTATTTGATGTTGTTCTATATAATCTTTTAATTGTTCGTTGGACCAGCCATCAGCTGAAGCAACCTCGGCACCTTGTGCTGTCATATGATCTTCAATTATCTTATCAGCTCTAAATCTTGTCTTGCATTCTTTACAATCCATAAGTGGATCTGAAAATCCACCAACGTGTCCTGATGCAACCCATACTTCTCTATTCATAAGTATAGCGCAATCAACACCTACATTATACGGACTTTCCTGTACAAACTTCTTCCACCAAGCCTTTTTCACATTATTTTTAAATTCTACTCCTAATGGACCATAATCCCATGAGTTAGCTAATCCACCATAAATATCTGACCCTGGAAATATAAATCCTCTATTTTTACATAATGCTACTAACTTATCCATAGTTTTTTCAACTGCCATTTTAATACCTCCATTTATAATTAATTTTTAACTTATTGTTCATTTAATCTATTATATAAATTCCATAAGTTTACATATTAATAGTATTGCTTAATATCCCATAATTTAATACTCATTTTCATTATATTTACATTACTGTATATAATAAAATTAATTTAGACAAATAAAAAAAGCCCTTACCATAAAGGGACGAAAAATTCCGCGGTTCCACCCTTCTTGGCAAATGCCCTGCTTTAACATCTAAGCATTCAAAAGCGCCCTTCATCAATACAACTTAATGGTTCACACCAAACACCATCTCTCTAAAAAGTTATAAAAATTACTCTTCTTTATCATTATGCTATATTCATTTATAATTAGTATTTTATCAAAGAATTTCTTATTGTCAAGAAAAATATAAAAACCCTTCATGATGCATATTGAAATAAAGATTTTATATAAAATTCCAACTTAAGTTTTCATAATTCAATTCTTATGAGATTCCTAGCTCAGTCCTTATATTGTTACAATAAAATAATAAAACCTCATGCATAGCATGAGGTTAATGTACAAAATAAAAATGGCTCCGCGAAGAGGGCTCGAACCTCCAACCTATCGGTTAACAGCCGAGTGCTCCACCATTGAGCTATCGCGGAACGTCATTACAAATAATATTATAGCATCTTATAAAAACTTTGCAAGTACTTTTTTATTTTTTTTTTTTGCACTTTTTAAACTTATATTTTATGAGCTCAAGAAAGTATCAAAAAGCCATATTTTTATGAAATTACAAATTACCAAAGAATAAATAAAACCTTGCTTAAATAAAACTTAAGCAAGGTTATTTTTATTCTTATAGTGGTTTCATTGTTGGGAATAAAAGTACATCTCTTATAGACGCAGAATCTGTTAAGAACATTATTATTCTATCGATTCCTATACCTAATCCACCTGTAGGAGGCATACCAGTCTCAAGTGCACTCATAAATTCTTCATCAATTACATATGCTTCGTCATCTCCAAGCTCTCTTTCCTTAGCTTGTTGTTCAAATCTTTGTCTTTGAACTATTGGATCATTAAGTTCAGAGTATGCGTTACATATTTCTCTTCCATATACAAAACCTTCAAATCTTTCTGTAAAGGCTTCATTTCCTCTCTTCTTCTTTGTTAAAGGAGAGATTTCAACTGGATAATCAGTAATAAATGTTGGTTGCATCATATGCTCTTCTGCATATTCTTCAAATAACATATTTAACACTTCGCCTTTTGTTACATTCTTCATATCTTTTTTAAACTCAAGATGCTTTTCTTTTGCAATTGCTTGAGCTTCTTCATCACTTGCAATATTATTGAAATCTACACCTGCATATTCTTTAACAGCATCAACCATAGTAATTCTTCTCCATGGTGCTTTAAAGTCTATTTCAGTTCCTTGATATGTTACTTTAGTTGTACCATGAATTTTTTCACATACAGTAGAGATTAAGTTTTCAGTGATTTCCATCATATCGTTATAATCTGAGTATGCTTCATAAAGTTCAATCATAGTAAATTCAGGATTATGTCTTACATCTATTCCTTCATTTCTAAAGTTTTTACCCATATCATATACTTTTTCAAAACCTGCAACTATACATCTCTTTAAGTAAAGCTCAGTAGCTATTCTTAAATACATATCAATATCTAAAGCATTATGATGTGTTATGAAAGGTCTTGCAGCTGCTCCGCCTGCTATAGGTGAAAGTATAGGAGTTTCTATTTCTAAGAATCCTCTATTATCTAAGAAATTTCTAATTTCCTTTATAATCTTTGTTCTCTTAATAAAAGTATCCTTTACTTCTGGATTTGTTATAACATCTACTTCTCTTTGTCTATATCTTAAATCTGGATCTTTTAATCCATGCCACTTTTCTGGTAATGGTTTTAATGATTTGCAAATTAATTTAAATGTTGAAACCTTAACTGAAACTTCTCCAGCTTTTGTTTTAAACACTTCACCTTCTGCCCATATCCAATCCCCAAGATCGTGTGTTTTGTATTCTTTTAGAGCTTCTTCTCCAACCTCATCAATCTTTATAAATAGTTGAAGCTTACCATCTCTATCATGAATATCTGAAAATATAACCTTACCTTGACCTCTTTTAGACATAAGTCTTCCGGCTACTTTAACAATTTTTCCTTCTAATGTCTCAAAATTGTCTTTCACTTCAACTGATGAATGACTTCTTTCAACTTTATAAACATCAAATGGGTCCTTACCTGCTTCTTGTAGATCTAAGAGTTTCTGTCTTCTTAATCTTTCTTGCTCATTAAATTGAGCCTCTAACTGGTTTATACTCATTTCCTCATTTGACATTAAAAATCCCTCCGTTAATCTCTTCTTATTCCTAATACTTCAAACTTGCTCACACCTGATGGAACAACTGCTTCTACTATATCGCCTACTTTTTTGCCCATTAAAGCACTTCCTACAGGTGATTCGTTTGAAATTTTACTTTCCATTGGATCTGCTTCAGCTGAACCAACAATTATATATTCAACCTCTTCATCGAAGTCATAATCTTTTACTTTAACAATAGACCCTATTGTAACTGTATCTGTTGATATTTCTGATTCATCTACAACAACTGCATTTTTTAACATATTTTCAAGTTGTATTATTCTGCCTTCTGTAAAAGCTTGTTCATTTTTAGCTTCGTCATACTCTGAGTTTTCACTTAAATCTCCATAACCTAATGCAACTTTTATCTTTTCAGTTATTTCTTTTCTTTTAACTGTTTTTAAAAATTCTAGTTCATCCTCTAGCTTTTTGACTCCTTCATAAGTCATCATATACTTCTTAACTTCGCTCATTTTTTTCTCCCCTTCAACAGTCATACTATTATAATATATCATATTTTAACAAAATTTCATATAAATTTGTTATATGCTGCCTTCCTTAAACTGTCAATTATTTTTCATATTATAAAACCTATATTAGCTAATGTCAATATCGTTATTAAATAAATATTAAAATCTAAAGAAAGCTAATAAATAATTTAACAAGTTTTTTTGCAAACGTTTTATAGATTAAGTTGTCATTATAAATCTTTTATTGCAACTTATTATTTAAGACTTGCTATTTTAATGACCATACATAAAACATATGGTGCAGAAAAATAGCAAGTCTCATGTACTAATTTAAAATTTATGACTTTTCTCATTATTGTCTTTTTAGTATATTGTTATACCATATATTTATTCATTAATTTATCATAAAATGCTGTATCAAAATTCATTAATTAAATTTATTTTATATTCCCTCAATATTCTTATAACAGAATTTACATCATCTTCTGTATTAATAATATTTTTAATTTCTGTGCAGTTCTTTAAACCTTTTATGTACCAAGCAATATGTTTTCTCATCTCTCTTAAAGCTTTCCGTTCTCCGTCATACTTTAAAGCCAGATCGTAATGCTCCAAACACATATCAATTTTTTCAGAAGGAGTAGGTTCCAAAACCTCTATTCCATTCATCATGTCAGTAATCTGTTTAAAAATCCACGGATTCCCCATGCTTCCTCTTGCTATCATTATTCCATCACAGTTAGTCATTGATATCATATTTTTAGCATCATCTGCAGTTACTATATCTCCATTACCTATCACTGGTATATTAACAGATTGTTTCACTTGTCTTATTATATCCCAATCAGCCTTACCTTCATACATTTGTTCTCTAGTTCTACCATGAACTGCTATAGCATCAGCCCCTGCTGATTCTATTGTTTTAGCAAAGTAAACTGCATTAATATCATCTTTATCAAAGCCTTTTCTAAACTTAACAGTTACTGGTTTATTAGAAACACTTTTTACAGCCTTAACTATATCATAAGCAAGGCTTGGATTCTTCATAAGTGCAGAACCTTCACCATTTTTAACTATCTTTGGGGCAGGACATCCCATATTAATATCAACTATACAAATATCATCATTATTATTAAAATAACGCTCAGTAATTTCAGCCATAACTTCCGGATCATTACCAAATATCTGTACAGCTACTGGCTTTTCTTCCTCAGAAACTCGTAGAAGCTGTTCAGTATTATCACTTCCATAATAAAGCGCTTTACTACTTACCATCTCAGTGTAGACAAGAGAGCATCCCATTTTCTTGCATAGACCTCTAAAGGAAATATCAGTAACCCCTGCCATAGGAGCTAAAAAAACACTATTTTCTAAAATTACATTGCCAATATTCATTAGAGTATACCATCTTCTATTCTTTATTCTTATAATAAATTATCTTAAGTCCTTCTAAAGTCAATTTTGAATTAACTTTATCTATTTGATCCGTTTCTCTAGCAATTAAATTAGCTAAACCACCTGTAGCTAATACGAATGGTTCATCTTCTCCAAGTTCCTTCATTTCCTCTTTCATCTTTTTAATAATATATTCAACTTGCCCAGTATATCCATATATTATACCAGCTTGCATACTTGTGACTGTATTTTTGCATATTAGTGTATCTGGTTTTTCAAGTTCTACCCTAGGAAGCTTAGCTGCTCTCTCAAACAGAGCATCAGATGAAATTCTTATTCCTGGAACTATATTTCCCCCAAGATAGTTACCATTCTTGGATATAGCACAAAAAGTAGTCGCAGTACCAAAATCTATAATTATTGTGCTTCGCTTATACATTTCATACGCAGCAACAGCATTAACTATTCTATCTGCACCGACTTCTTTCGGATTATCATACTTTATATTTATACCTGTTTTTATCCCTGGCCCTACTATTATTGGATCCATATTGAAACATTTTCTAACCATATGTTCAAATGAATACATTATATTCGGAACAACAGATGAAATTATTATTCCTTCTATGTCCTTAATATCTAAGTTATTTTGGGAAAATAATGCTCTTACTTGTATGCCATATTCATCAGACGTTTTCTTTGGATCTGTTGATATTCTCCAGCTCATCATATACTTGTCATTGTCGTAAACTCCCAAAACTATATTAGTATTACCAACATCTACTAATAAGATCATAATAATAATCCTCCAACTAATACAATTAAAAGCAGCTTTTGAAGCTGCTCATTGATGTTTTATTCTATTTAACTGCACATTTGGTTAGTTTCAAAATGTGTTGTATAAATATCAATATAATTTTAGCAATTAAATTTTATTTGTCAAGTTTTTATCAATCTTTAGCTGAAGTCTCTTCTTTTCTTAGTTCCTTTTTTTTGAGCTACTTCTACATTAACTCTTACTCCGTTAATCTTAACCTTGTTCATTACATCTATTACATCATTTGAATATTGCTCAGGCACTTCAACAAATGTGTATTTTTCATATATATCTATAGCTCCTATACTTCTACCTGGTATACCAACTTCACTAGCTATAGCTCTCACAAGATGTTCTGGCTTTAGATTTTTGTCTCTTCCGATGTTGACAAACATTCTAACCATACCTTCTTCTCTACTTTGGCTGAATTCTCTTCCGCCTCTTTCACTTCTGTCATTTCTTCCGCTTCTTCTTGCACTTTCATCTCTAGATGATGCTGGATTCATATCTACATCGTCTCTTTCAGTAAAGTTAAGTTCTCTTTGTAGTAATGCAGCTGCTACATCCTTAGCGTCATGGCCTTGTTCTAGCATCTTTTCAACAATAGCTACATATTTCTTATATTCATCATTCTTCATGTCTTCTTGAAGCATATCTACAAACTTTTGAATCTTAACTTTTCTTACATCCTTTAATGTAGGTATATTATGAAGCTTCATTTTTTTCTTTGTATAGGTCATGATGTCTCTAAGATCTCTCATCTGTCTTCCAGTTACCATAGTGAAGGCTCTTCCTTCTCTACCTGCTCTTCCTGTTCTACCAATTCTATGAACATAGTGTTCTTCATGTTGTGGAACATCAAAGTTAAATACCATTTCCACATCATCTATGTCTAAACCTCTAGCAGCAACATCTGTAGCTATAAGTATTTTGATGCTTCCTTGCTTAAATCTTTGTATAACACTACTTCTTACAGATTGCTTCATATCTCCGTGTATCTTGCTGATATTGTACCCTTTGTTTAGAAGTTTTTCTTCAATTTCATCAACTTTACTCTTAGTATTACAGAATATTAAAGAAAGCTTTGGATTGTACATATCAATAAGTCTTGTCATTACTTCCACTTTATCTTGTTCTTTAACTTCAACATACATTTGAGCTATGTTTGGAGTTGTAATCTCCTTATTCTCTATCTTCACCATTTCAGGGTTCTTTAAGTGTTTCTTAACTATATCTAGTATAGATCTTTTCATAGTAGCTGAGAATAAAAGTTTTTGAACTGGTTGTTCTATAGTTGATAATATTTCTTCTATATCATCTCTGAATCCCATATTAAGCATTTCATCAGCTTCATCTAATATAAGAACTTTTAAAGCATTCATCTTTATAGTTCCTCTTCTCATATGATCCATAACTCTTCCAGGCGTACCAACAACTATTTGGCTTCCTCTTTTAAGGCCTCTTATCTGCCTTTCCATTGAGTCTCCACCATAAACTGCTAATACATTTAAGCCTCTTTTGTATTTTGCAAGTTTCTCAAATTCTTCACCAACTTGAACAGCAAGTTCTCTAGTTGGGCATAAAACTAACACTTGTAAATCCTTGCTTGAAGTATCTATTCTATCTATAGTAGGTATACCAAAAGCAGCTGTTTTACCTGTACCAGTTTGTGCCTGACCTACCATATCAGCCCCACTCATAACTACAGGTATAGCTAACGCTTGTATTGGTGTAGCTTCAGTGAACCCCATATCACCTATAGCCTTTTTTATCTCGTCTGAGCAATTTAACTCATTAAATATCATTTTTTCCATTCAGTATCTCCTTTTAACTTATTCTAATTTTTTATTTATTTTACGTATTATAATTTATTGCGCACCAAAAAAGGTCGAACTAAAAAAATCCTTTCCATATCTAAGAGGATTTTTCAAGGCGACCAAAATTTCGTTTATACTCTTGAAGTAAATCGGAAAAAAAACCCAAAAACATGTTATAACATATTAATTCTTACGAGACTCTATTGTATCACATGGTTTATTCTCTGTCAAAGTATAAACATAAATATTAAGATTATAATATTTATTTTTAGAATTACATCCCTTTAATTTTAAGTAAGTTTTCATATTGTAGACCTAAAATTATAGTAGCCTTATGAAAATCTTCTATCATTCTCGAACTATTATTTTCATAGCATTCGAATATATTCTTTTTTCAGAAGTTTGTTAGCTCAAATTTTATATACATTATTTTCTTTATTAATTATTTGAAAAGTCCGCTGAATTTATACATTAAATCAGCGGATTTCAAATATAATTTCTAATTTAGTTTTTAAAATAAACCTACAATTTCTCCATTTTCAAGGATATCCATCTTATTTGCAGCTGGAACTTTAGGCAATCCAGGCATAGTCATTATATCTCCAGTCAATGCTACAATAAATCCAGCTCCATTTGATACTCTTATTTCTCTTACAGTTATTTCAAACCCTTCCGGTCTACCTAATAAAGAAGGATTGTCAGATAGTGAACATTGAGTTTTTGCCATACAAATAGGTAACCTATCTAATTTAAAATCTTCTAATTCCTTTATTTGCTTTTGAGCAATTGAGGTATAATTCACACCTTTTGCTCCATATATTTCTTTAGCAATAATATTAATCTTTTCCTTAATTTGAAGTTCTGAATCATAAATAGGACTAAAGTTTGATTGTTCTAACTCTATTGTTTCAACCACTTTTTTAGCAAGGTCAACTCCACCTTCTCCACCTTTTTCCCAAACTTCAGTAAGAGATACCTTAACATCTATGGAGTCACAAAACTCTTTTACAATTCTTATCTCTTCATCTGTATCTGAAATAAATTTATTTATTGCAACTATAACTGGAACTCCATACTTCTTAATATTTTCTACTTGTTTTTCTAAATTTTTAATTCCTTTTTCTACCGCTTCTATATTTTCTTTATTAAGATTATCTTTCTTAACTCCGCCATGGTGTTTTATCGCTCTAATTGTTGCTACTAAAACTACACAATTTGGCTTTAGTTTACCATATCTACACTTTATATCAAAGAATTTTTCCGCCCCTAAGTCTGCTCCAAAACCAGCTTCAGTTACAGTATACTCGCCTAATTTCATTGCTGTTTTAGTTGCAATTATTGAGTTACACCCATGTGCTATGTTTGCAAAAGGCCCTCCATGTATTATAGCTGGTGTATTTTCTAAAGTTTGAACTAAATTTGGTTTTATAGCATCTTTCATTAGCAACGCCATAGCACCTTGTATACCTATCTCTTTTGCATAAACAGGCGCCCCTTCTAAATTGTAAGCTACGAGTATATTACCCATTCTTTCTTTCAAGTCTTTTAAATCTTTCGCCAAACATAATATAGCCATTATTTCTGACGCTACTGTTATCATGAATCCATCTTCTCTAACAAATCCGTTTGCTTTGCCTCCCATGCCTATCACTATATCTCTTAACGCTCTATCATTCATATCCATTACTCTTTTGAAAATTATTCTTCTAGAATCTATCTTTAATAAATTACCTTGATGGATATGATTATCTATAGCAGCACACAGCAAGTTATTTGCAGTAGTTATTGCATGCATATCTCCAGTAAAATGAAGATTTATATCTTCCATAGGAACAACTTGTGAGTACCCGCCACCTGCCGCTCCTCCTTTCATACCGAAAACAGGACCTAATGAAGGTTCTCTTAAAGCTATCACAGCATTTTTCCCTATCTTATTCAACGCTTGCCCAAGTCCTACAGTAACAGTTGATTTACCTTCCCCTGCTGGGGTTGGGTTTATAGCAGTGACAAGCACTAATTTTCCAAATTTATTTTCTTCCTTGTTGTTAACAACATCAAGAGATATTTTACATTTATACTTTCCATAAAGTTCAATATCATCATCAGTTAACCCTAACTTTTCTGCTATCTTTATTATTGGTTCTATTTTCGCTTCTTGAGCTATTTCTATATCTGTTTTCATAATAAAATTCACTCCTTCAGTTTAATGTTCTTCAATATATGATTTTTTCTTTCAATCAAACCAACTAATATTAATAAAAAAATCACAACTTATACAACTAGAATATTTATACGTACCCCTAGTAACATAATATTATTATTTGCCATAGCATTATTAACATGTATATTATACCATTTTAAAATATAAAATAAATATAAATTCGAATGTTTTTATTTAAACCCTACGAATGATTCGCTAATATACATATTATTATCACAATATTATTTATAACCATACGTGTTATTAACTTTTTTAATTTTATTTCATCTTCTTTTTATAAGCACAACCACATCTAGTTTATAAATCCAGTTTTAAAATCAAAAATTAAGTATAAGTGCTCTTAATTGATTTTTACCACAAAAATATCTACAATTCATATAAAATAAGGTAACCACATTGTCTGCGGCTACCTTATTATTATTGTGCATTGTTAAATATTTCTTCAAACTCTTCAGCTTCAAGCTTTTCCTTTTCTAGAAGAGCTTGAGCCACTGCATGTAACTTACCAACGTATTCAGTAAGCAATGATTCAGCTTTTCCATAAGCCTCATCTATTAGACCTTTAATTTCTTTGTCAATTTTAGATCCAATTTCTTCACTGAAGTTTCTACTTCTTCCGATATCTCTTCCAAGGAAAACTTCATTATGGTCGGTTCCGAAGGATATAGGACCTACTTCATCACTCATACCATATTCCATCACCATGCTTCTAGCAATATTACTAGCTCTATCAATATCATTTTTGGCTCCAGTACTTATATCACCCATTATCAATTTCTCTGCTACTCTACCACCAAGAAGCCCTACCATTTCATCTTTTAATCTAGACTTAGATGTATAACTTCTATCTTCTGCTGGTAAATGCATTGTATATCCACCAGCCATTCCTCTTGGAATTATGCTTATTTGATGAACTGGATCCGCATTTGGTAATAGCTTAGCTACAACCGCATGACCTGCTTCATGGTAAGCTGTGAGTTTTCTATCATGTTCACTGATAACTCTACTCTTCTTTTCAGGACCAGCAATGACCCTTGTTATAGCTTCTTCCATTTCATCCATGCCAATTATCTTCTTACTTCTTCTTACTGATAGAAGTGCTGCTTCATTAGCTAAGTTTTCAATATCAGCTCCTGTAAATCCAGGAGTTCTCTTTGCTAAAACTTTAAGCTCTATATCATCAGATAAAGGCTTATTTCTTGTATGAACCTTAAGTATCTCTTCTCTACCTTTAACATCAGGAGCTCCAACTACAATTTGTCTGTCAAATCTACCTGGTCTTAATAGAGCTGGATCTAAGATATCTGGTCTGTTAGTAGCAGCTATCATAATGATTCCTTCATTAACTCCAAAACCATCCATTTCAACTAGCAACTGATTAAGTGTTTGTTCTCTTTCATCATGGCCACCACCAAGTCCAGCACCTCTTTGTCTACCTACAGCATCTATTTCGTCTATAAATATTATACATGGCGCATTTTTCTTTGCTTGCTCAAATAAGTCTCTTACTCTTGAAGCACCTACTCCAACGAACATTTCTACGAAATCTGAACCTGATATACTAAAGAACGGTACTCCAGCCTCTCCTGCAATTGCTCTTGCAAGAAGAGTTTTACCAGTTCCAGGAGGTCCAACTAAAAGAACACCCTTTGGAATTCTGGCTCCCATTTCTATATATCTCTTAGGTTGCTTTAAAAAGTCAACTATTTCTTCTAGTTCAGCCTTTTCTTCATCAGCACCTGCAACATCTTTAAATGTAACCTTCTTCTTATCTGGAGTAGCCATCTTAGCTCTACTCTTGCCAAAATTCATTACACCTCGGCTTCCGCCTCCACTTTGAGATTGTTGCATAAATATAAAGAAAAATGCTACAAATAAGAAAACCACTAAAACTGTTGGTATTATCTGTACCCATACAGATATATTTGTTGGAGGTTCAAACGCAACTTTTACATTTGGTTTATTATTATTAGCAAGTAATATATTTAATGTTTCAACAGGAACTACAGTATTAAAAGTTTTGTTATTGGTTAAGGTACCCTCAACAGTCATTTTATCCTGTTTCACTTGTATACTCTTAACTTGGTCACCAATCCACTTTTGTTGAAAATCGCTATATGGTATAGTACTTCCTGCTTCTGAACTTCTCACTAGAAAAAATGCAGAAACTACAACCATTATCATTACCACAACCCAGGCCGTTAAGCTAGAAACTTTTTTCATGATAGGCCCCCCTCTCTTACTAGTTACTATAAAATTTTACCATATGATTTTTTCTATTACAATATAGTTACATCACTTATTATATACTTCCTCTTTTAAAGAAGCTATAAACGGTAAGTTTCTATATTTTTCGGCATAATCAATGCCATAACCAACTATAAATTCGTCTGGAACTTCAAACCCATAATACTTCACATTAATATCTGTTTTTCTTCTTACTGGTTTATTAAGTAAAGATACTATTTCTATACTGTTAGCGTTTCTATCCTCAAAGTACTTCAATAAATAGCTTAGAGTAAGACCTGTATCAACTATATCTTCTACTATTATGACATCCTTACCAGCAACATCATTGTCTAAATCTTTTAAAATTCTAACAACTCCTGAAGTTTGTGAAGAATTTCCATAACTTGATACAGCTATAAAGTCTAACTCACAAGGTATTGATATATACTTTAATAGTTCAGAAGTAAATATCACAGATCCTTTCAGAACTCCAACTACAAGTAATTCTTTTCCCTTATAGTCTTCGCTTAAATTTGTTGCTATTTCTTTAACCTTGCTAATGATAGTATCTTCAGAAAACAGTACTTCTTTTATGTCTTCTCTCATGTTAACTATTCCCTTTCTATAAAACTTATTTGTAAAATATTTTTTGTATTCTTATTAACTTTAAATAAATCGCTTATCTTTAAACCTACAATCCAAGAAATTTGGTCATCAAAACAAACCAAAGGGATTTCATCTCTTAAATTATTAGGCACTTTATTATCAATGAATATATCTTTTATCTTTTTAGTGCCTGTCATACCTAAAGGTTTAATTTTATCACCATTTTTTCTATTTCTAATAATTATTTTTTGTTTTATTTTATCATAATCAAAATATTTGATTAAGTCACTACTATTCAAGTTAATTTTGTTATTATTCTGTTTCACCTGTAAAACAGCATCATAACTTAACCCATCTAATCTTAGATTTTCTACTTCCTTTTCATCAAGTTCTTGTTTAGATATTATAAATTCTATACTTCTGTGTCCCTCAAACTTTCTCATTGAGATAATTATATCTCCATAAGAATTTTCTGCAACTATATTATTAGGAAGATTTATGCTTTTTCCTGTTTTTCCTTTTTGTAATAGGATAATATCATAAATATGTTTCATTTCAAAATTATATGTAGCTCCAGAAACATAAAATATAGATTTTCTTATAAGCCTTGTCAATAACGCTTCATGTATATTAAAAGCCTCTTTATTTATTATTATAGTTCCTATTTTCTCTTTGCAAAACTTAAAATACATGTTTTCAGAACTTTTATCAATATACTCACTATCAACATTCGCTAATGAAGCAAGCCTATTAAGAGACTCCACAATGTCTTTATTAAAATTATTTTTTATAAAAGGAATCATTTCAAGTCTTACCTTATTTCTAGAATATATACTTTCTAAGTTAGTTCTATCAATTCTAGGATTAAGGTTATTACTTACGCAATAATTTTCTATCTCTTCTCTGGTTATGCAGAGTATAGGACGTATATATACGTCATTCCTCACTGGCCTAATGCCAACCAATCCATCTATACCCGTTCCCCTCATAACCCTCATCAATATAGTTTCTGCTTGATCATTTGCATTGTGAGCTATCGCAACCTTATTGAACCCTTCTTTTTTTATTATTTCGTTAAAGAATCCGTATCTCGCCTCTCTACCAGCCATTTCAGACGATATACCTTTTTCTTTCGCCATAGATTCAATATCTACTCTTTTTGTAAAACAAGGGATTCCAAAGTTAGCGCACATTTTTTCAACATAACTTTCATCTTCAAAGGAATCATCTCCTCTAAGCAAATGATTAACATGTGCCGCTCCAAGAGAAATATTAAGTTCCTGTCTCATCATGTATAAAACATGCAATAAGCAGACTGAGTCAGGACCTCCTGAAAAAGCAACCAAAACCTTATCTCCATTTTTTATCATATGATGTTCTCTTATAAAATTTATAACTTTATCATTCAAGTTAGAACACTTCCTAATCAAGTTTAATAACTTATTATAACATATCATTAAACTCTTATTAATATAAATTATTACAAATTCACTAAAACTTAAACAAATCGTATATTATTAATTAATACTTCTACTGATAATCACAACCAAAACCCTTACCATTTATACATAAAAACGACTATGAAACTAAATCAACATTAGTTTCATAGTTAGTATTCATTTTATACAGTTTTAATATCAAAATTGTATTTTGACCATAAATGATTTATTTTATTACTCATATAAATTACAAAAAGCGCTTGTACCTAGTATATCGCAAACACCTTGGATACTACTACTGTCATATCATCTTTTATCTTAGCACCACTTATTTCTTTAGCTTTATCTAATATTTCTAGAGAAAGCTCTTTAGGATTCTTATTATTAGTTGTACGTAAAAATTCAGTAAGCCATTGACAACTTCCATCGCCATCTTTACCATATAATATTCCATCACTTATGGTAACTATCAAATCTCCATTAGACACTTTTTTCTCTACAATATCAACATCTGTTGTATCCAGTATTCCAAAAGGCAATGTTTTTGATTTTACTAGTTCAACCTTATCACCTTTCTTGATAAAACTTTCCACAGCTCCAACCTTCATAAACTTAGCATTTCCTGTATATAAATCAATGTTTTGAAGATCCAGAGTTGCAAATTTTTCATCTTCGCTAAACTTCATAGACATTATAGAATTAACAGTATTTATGGCCGTTAATTCAGAAAATCCAACTTGTGTAAACTTTTCTATAAGTTCGACAGCTGCTTTACTCTCTGCACCAGCCTCAGGCCCAGATCCCATGCCATCGCTAACTAAAACCATATAGTTACCATCCTGAGTTTTTCCATAACTATAACTATCACCTGTGTACTTTTCTCCATCTTTACAAGCTATTGCCGCATATGATGATACATGATATTTAGGCGTTTCCTCAATATATACTGAACACTTATTAGTATTTGGATCTATAGAACAGCCATCTCCACCTATACTCATAGTCTTGCCTATAGATTTATTTATTACTGGTAGAACATCTTTTATACACACTTGTCCACCACCGCAACTATCCATAGTTACTTTTATATTTAATCTACCATTTTTATCGCTATAACACAAAATATCATCATACTTTATGCTTTCTTTATTCAATGCTCTTTTTATAGTTCTTTCTACATCATTGCATATAACTATATCTTTGCTAAAATCATCTATTAATTCCCCAATTGTGACCGCCATATTGTTTATATGACCTGCTAAAAGCTTTCTTCCCTCTCCAAGTCTTCTTTTAAGCATTTCATCTTGAATATAATTACCTACTATCTCTTCTGTATTCTTTACTAGAGCATATTTTTTGATACACTTTTTATCCAATTCTAACGGAAAACTTGATTTCCCATCCTGATTACTTCTTATCAATTCAGAGAATGAATTGTAAGTAGTATGCAATTCTCTCTTCCAACAAGTATATCTCATATCACAACTGCTACACACTCTGTCTGCTAAGTTTTCTATAAGTGCACTGCTTTTATTTTTCAACAACAACCTATCATTATCAACCAAATTATTTAGAGTAACTGATATTGTTGATAAAATTTCTGTAAAATCAACAAGTCTATTAGTAAACTCTTCTTTAATCTTACAAAAATGCAAATCACCTAAAGTATCCTGTTTTCTTTCATTATCTAATTCAAGAGATAACTTATTATAAAACTTAAGCGGAACTACACAAAATAATACTGCTACTATCAAAGCCTCTATAACCTTAAAATCATCAAATTTCTTCGAATACATTGACAGCACAAAATACACCACAATATAAGCGAGCATAGTAAACCATTTGCCTGTATCTTTAAATATACCAACCATTAATCCGCATATACTGTATACACTTATATAAAGCATCATATTATTAGTAGAAAGACCTACTATTATCCCCATTGCAACACCTGCTGCCGCTCCCACTGAACTGCCTAAAGAAAATGCTATTATTATTACAAAAAATAACGCAACTACATTTCTTATGCTAACACCAAAAAGTGCTACACTACCTATACCTGAAATTATAAGACAAAATAATAAGGCCATAGATATAAGTTCTTCACTTGTAAAAAAGTGATTTGTTTTTATATCATCTAGGCATGTTAGTGCATATTTTATAATATAATATATTGGATAAACTACAACACATTGCACTAACGATGTCACTATATTAATCCATAGACTTATATTAGAACTAAAAGCTCTATAAAAAATCATCGACAACATGAGCATCGAAAAACTCATTATCAAACTAACTTTCTCCTTCAACTTAAATGGAAGGTTAGTAAATATAGATATAATGGCTGCCGACAAAATGTAAATACCAATATTAGGCGTGCTACCTAGAAGAGTTGCGTATCCCAATAGAACTCCAACTGCAGCGATTATTCCTTCCTTCTTACTTTCTTTATTCAAAAACGACAGTATGAAAGCTATCCCGAAAGGAGATAACCCCTCTATACCCGCTCCATTTGCATTTATCGTTACTCTACTTATCAAAAAAGCTCCTATAAAATTAAATAGTAATCTATAAGGAGATCCTATAATCTTAAGTTCTTTCTTATCTTTTTTTCTATCACTTATTCTTTTATATGTAGTGACATCTACTCCATATTGCATTTGTAAACCCTCCTATTTTTCTAAAGCGTATTTTTATTATAGCAAAGTCATTTGGAAATATATGTCACTTGATGCTTGTTGAAAATATTTTTATTCGGACATTTATCACTGTATTTCTTTATATTATTTATATTGATTTTTACCTGACTTATTGTAAAAACACATTTCTATTACAATTAGCCGCACAAAGTTGCAAATATACATTTTCATAGAAAAACCTCCTTATTTGTCGTTGTAGAATAGTCCTTGGAAATTTATAAGGATATTTTTTATGCATATAATTACACCTTTAGTTTTTATGTCAAAAAAACAAAATTAAATACACTAATGAAAATAGACCTTTTATAAATACATCACTTCATATCTATACGATTTTATTTTATACCTTTCTCAATACATATAAAAAAGCTCGCTGAAGCGACCTTCTTCAGCGAGCTTTTTTAACGAATTTGCCTTTGCGAATATATATGGGGAAACTTACAGGCGAATAAGTTTTATTTTTTATATAACAAAAAAAGAACTCATATATTATGAGTTCTTTTGGTGCTGAAGACCGGAATCGAACCGGTACGATGTTTTAGCATCGCAGGATTTTAAGTCCTGTGCGTCTGCCAGTTCCGCCACTCCAGCAAGATGTATTTAATTCAAAATGGTAGCGGAAATAGGACTTGAACCTACGACCCTTCGGGTATGAACCGAATGCTCTAGCCAGCTGAGCTATTCCGCCATATTATGGTTGCGGGGGCAGGACTTGAACCTACGACCTTCGGGTTATGAGCCCGACGAGCTGCCAACTGCTCCACCCCGCGATATTATGGTGCTGAAGACCGGAATCGAACCGGTACGGTGTTTTAGCACCGCAGGATTTTAAGTCCTGTGCGTCTGCCAGTTCCGCCACTCCAGCGAGTATTGTGTTTAATTTAAAATGGTAGCGGAAATAGGACTTGAACCTACGACCCTTCGGGTATGAACCGAATGCTCTAGCCAGCTGAGCTATTCCGCCATGTTATGGTTGCGGGGGCAGGACTTGAACCTACGACCTTCGGGTTATGAGCCCGACGAGCTGCCAACTGCTCCACCCCGCGATATTATGGTGCTGAAGACCGGAATCGAACCGGTACGATGTTTTAGCATCGCAGGATTTTAAGTCCTGTGCGTCTGCCAGTTCCGCCACTCCAGCGAGTTTTTTTCTGTCCGCCTCTCAGCGACAAGTTTTATTATAAAGTATGATATGTTTACTGTCAACACTTTTTTATTTTTTTATATATATGTTTTAATAGTTTGTGTATTTTACAAAAGATACTCTATCCCATAATAGTTTAGATCTTAGTTATAGATGATAAAAACCGGATGTCTCCATCCGGCTTTTTCTATCTGAATACTTTATATTAACCTAAATTTTTTCTTCCCTTTGACTTGAACTCTTGATGTTTTTTTACATCAGCAAGTTTTTCTTCGCTATCTTTAAGGAACTTTGACATTATATCTTCAAAACTATTTGAAGAAGCCTTCTTCTTTTCTGAGCTCCAGTCAATCTCTGCAGGCTTAACTGATTTCTTTTGAACATTAGCTTGCTTTATTGAAAGGCTTATCTTTCCATTGTCATCTACTGATATAACTTTTACCTTTACCTTATCTTGCTCTTTTAGGTGCTGTCTTATATCTTTTACAAATGAATCTGCTACCTCCGAAATGTGTACAAGTCCAGTTTTACCTTCCACTTCTACAAACGCTCCAAAGTTTGTGATGTTAACCACTGTGCCTTCTAAAATGTTTCCTGCCATTAAGGTCATGTTAAAAATGTTCCTCCTTAAAATAATTAGAATAATTAAATCTATGTTATTTTTATAATAACCTATTTTGTAGAACTTGAATCATTACTTGTTAAAACTTTCTTTTCACCTGGTTTAATCATACCTAATTTCTCTCTAGCCATCTTCTCGCTATAAGCATCAGTTTTTGACATGTTAACTTCATCTTTTAATCTATCATTAACTGCCTTCACTTTATTAAGTTCTAATTGCCTTTCACTTACCTGCGTACTAATTTTGTGCATAGTAATTTCTTGTCTTATAAAACTAAATACAAATATTGATACAATTAGGAGTATAGCTATATTTTTAAGAGTAAATTTCTTTTTCATGACTAAAGCCCCTTCGATTTCCAAAAAAATTCATTTATACTCCTATTTTAATAACTATTCATTTTTTATTCAAGTTATTTTTTTATCTTACTACTTATTAATCCTATTCCTGAAGAATATAAGTTTAAATATATACGATAAGTTCTTAAAAAATATTCTAATACCTTTTCCTACAACTCTCTCAGCTTTCTTTTCAGTTTTGAGCACTTTCTTACTAAATAGCTTGATATAAATAAATGCCCCTATTATTATAAATAGATATACATACATCCCTAAGAAAGCGTAATTCACATAGAGAAGAAATGTAAATATTATTATTGCAGTTAATATCCAGAATAAAAAATCCTCTATAAAAACAATAAACTTAGGTGTTCCAATGCCTCTTACAGCTCTGTAAATGTCAAAAAGCACACCAGTTAACATTCCAGCTGCAAGGCTAAATATTACAATCTCAAATTGAATTTTTAATGGAAGCAGCATCATATCACCTACTTAAATATCTTCTTGAAGATATTTTCCTTTTCCTTTTTAACTTCTCCTGTATATATCATAGCTGATATTTTCCCTATTATAACTACATCTCCATTCTGTACATCTAACTTATTCATCTTAAGCCCCTCACCCTTTACTGTAAGCATGCCTAGACATGTATTTAATAATATTTTTTCTTCATCAAAACTTAGAACTTCCACAACTCCTGTCAAAACAATCTTCTTTCTATTTTCCAGTGCTAAGTTGCTCTTTCTTTCTTCAACTTTAAGCTCCTTCTTATTCTCCATAATATCCTCCTATATGTTTTTATAATAAAATATATGACTATAAATTTTGATATATTCAAAATGTAGCTATTTTATTTAAATACCTGATCATAAGTGACTACACTATTTTTATGTAGTTGCTATTATGGAAACTTGTATAGATTTATTATATAGAACTTATAGAAATTAATATCAACTCTGTGATAGTAAACTATTTAGACTCACTTTACATTTATAAAACAATATAAAATGACAAAAGGTCTCCTTGACTATTCGTCAAAGAAACCTTAAATTTCATCTTGATCTTCTTCACCTTCTAATATCTCATACATCTGCTTTGCATTTTCTTTTTTTACATGCTCCGCAATATTAGTTATCTTAGCTTTCAGTTTTTTGTTGGCAAACACTATTTCAATTACATCCTCTTCTTTTACCTCTGTAGAAGGTTTTGCAACTTTGCCATTAATAGATACTCTTCCGCCTTCGCATACTTCTTTAGCCACGGTTCTTCTCTTGATTATTCTAGATACCTTTAGATATTTATCTAATCTCATAATATATCTCCTTATAACTTTAAGAACCCGAGATACCTCGGGTCCTAAAATATATATCTATTACTTGTTAACTTTTTCTTTGAACTCTTTACCAGCTTTGAATACTGGAACTTTTGAAGCAGGTATTTGAATAGTTTCCTTAGTTCTTGGGTTTCTTCCTTCTCTAGCTGCTCTTTCTCTAGTTTCGAAAGTTCCAAAGCCAACTAATTGAACCTTTTCTCCATTTTCTAAAGCTTCTTGAACACTGTCAATGAAAGATTTTAATGCAGCTTCTGCATCTTTCTTAGTTAACTTACTCTTCTCAGCCATGCTTGAGATTAATTCTGCTTTATTCACTTTTACATCCTCCTTAAAACTCTTATGGTATGTTTTATGGTACCCTGATTATAATTATGTATTATAATCTACATTAACATATTATATAACCACTTTTTTATATAGTCTATAGTAAATTACTTATTTAACAGTACAAATATAATATGGTAATGATTGCTCACTCATGCTATATATTCTTCATAAAAGGGAAATTTCCTTCTTTGCCCCTAGTTTTTTTCAGTTTTTTTTGCTTTATTCCACAAATTATCCATTTCCTCAAGGGACATATTCTCCAAATTTTCTCCTTTTTTAGAGGCTTCTTGCTCAATATAAGAAAATCTTCTTATAAACTTTTCTGTTGTTTGAGTTAAGGCAAGCTCACCTTCTACCTTAAGGAATCTGGCAACATTAACACAGGCAAACAATAAATCTCCTACCTCTTCTACTATCTTTGCCCTATTTTCTCCATTATATACCTCTCTTATTTCATTTAATTCTTCTTCTACCTTAAGCATAGCGTCTTCTACCTTATCCCAATCAAACCCAACCTTTTTAGCCTTATTTTGCACCTTTGTGGCTCTGATAATTGAAGGTAAGGACTTTGCTATAGCCTTTAATTCATCTGTAATGCTTTCAAATCCCTTTTCCTCTTTCTTGATATCTTCCCATTTTTCTAACACTTCACCAGATGATTTTAATGATTGATTACTAAATACATGCGGATGTCTATTTATCATTTTCAAACAAATTCCTTGTACTACATCATTTATGTTGAAGTACCCTTCTTCCTTAGCAATAGAAGAATGGAATACTATTTGCAGTAATACATCCCCTAACTCTTCTATCATTCCAGCATCATCCTGGTTATCTATTGCTTCCAAGACCTCGTAACACTCTTCTATAAGAGCTTGTTTTAAACTTTCATGCGTTTGTTCTCTATCCCAAGGACATCCACCCTCACTTCTTAAAGTATCTATTATACCTACTAAATCATAAAAATCTTTTTTATTTTCCAAGTCCTTCGGTACATAGATTGAAGTTAAATAATCTATATCTTCCTGCATATCAATTTCATAAAGAGGCATTTTTCTTATACTTTCTTGATTTTTTATGCCTGCAGCTCTAACAAAATATACTTCTGTATCGTCATTAAATTCTTCTTGAAGCTTTAACTTTACTTCTGAAGCAATAAATTGGTTATATACCTGAGTTATTATAATCCCAGCCCTCTTATCTAGAATCTGGTTTTCAATATCAAATGCATCAACAATTTTAAGACCTTCCACAGGATCTATTTCTAACGCTTCCATCATTACATCAATGAAGCTAACTGCTGGTAAGACTTCATACGGAAGACCCTGCTCTTTGCACATGTTTACTAGATTTAAGACGGATCTTTCTGCCACTAAAGGATGCCCAGGAACAGCATAAATAATATCATTAAGTTTTTTATGTTGCTCAACTAAATCCAAAGCAATGCTTTCATACACTTGGTCAAATGTATCAGACTTCTCATAAGCATCATCATAAGTATTAAACTTTACTCCCTCATCAACTAAATACTGAACGGTAGGGTGCTTTTCTGTTCTAAGGAATACATTATCACACCCTTTTAATTCTCTTATAGCTCCTAAAGTTAAGGCTTCCTCAGATCCAGGTCCTAAGCCGATTATCTTGATCATGTTTTTTCTCCTTTTATCTATGTCTTTTTAAAAACTTACTTTTTATATAATCATATTTAAAGACACCAAGAATTACTATTAGTATTACATATATAATAATACCCAAAAAAACAGAAATCAAGCAAGCTATTCCATTACTAGACGTTCTATTAAATATATTAATATAGGTTATTAAAACTACTAATATCATTATAGTAGCTGCAGCTAACGGTTTCATCACTGCTGCGCCGTAATCTATTCTAACTTTAAGCTTTAAATGGAGATATATTAGATTTAGCATAGAAGCCGCTATATATGCCAATATTGAAGCTGCTACAGCTCCATATATATTTAACCACGATATCGGTATAAGATATAATGTCAATACTACCTTTATGAAGCATCCTATAAGAAGATTTATCACAGGCATAGCATAAGATCCAGTAGATTGCAATATAGCTGTGGTAGTTTGTGCTAATATTATAAATGGAATAGAAATAGCTAGATATTTCAGTATCTGATAGCCCTCATATCTTCCCGGAAATATAAGCATCATTACAGGCTCTGCTAAGAAATATAAGCCTAATGTACAAGGTATAGCTATTACCATTGACATTCTTATAGCAGAATCTACCTTAGAAGCAACTTCTCTTATATTTTTCAATATATAATTTTCTGCAATTATAGGTATTAAGGAAGTACTTAAAGCAACAGATAATGTTAATGGTATATTGACTATCACTGAAGCTTTACCTGTCAATTGAGCATAAAGAATAGTAGCTTGTCTATAATCAAAACCCGCGTTCAAAAGTTGTCTTGGCACTAATATAGAATCAATCAAACTAGCTATGGTTCCAACCGCACCACCTAAAGATATTGGTATCGCTATTCTAATCAACTTAGCAAGAAGTTTATCATTTGATTTTACTTTCCTTACCCCAAAGCTTTTCTTGACTTTAAAATACTTTCTTATCAAGTATATTCCACCTAAAAAACCTCCTGCAGCTGCACCAAAGGCAGCTCCACCTGCAGAATATTCTATTCCATAAGGGAGTAATATAACAGCTAGTCCAACTCCTATGACTACTCTTCCTATTTGTTCAATTATCTGCGAGATTGCAGATGGGTTCATATTTTGGAGTCCTTGAAAGAACCCTCTAAAAGCGGACATTATAGATATACATATAGGAGCAAAGGCAACTCCAATAATAGAATAATAAGATTTCGAATCCCATCTTAATGCTGACATTATAGGTTTAGCACCTAAGAATAAAAACAGCGACATGCCTGTCCCTAAAATTATCATTAAAATAAATGATTCTTTCATTGTTTGAAAGGATGTATCCAAATCTCCAACTGCATTACTTTCCGAAACCATCTTAGAAACCGCAACCGGAATCCCTGCTGCTATAGCTACATAAAACATATACAAAGGATAAGTCATTTGATAATATCCTATACCCTCGTCGCCTATAAGCATTATTAAAGGCCAACGAAAGAATATTCCTAGGAATCTTGTGAATATTCCAGCAACACCTAGTATTATACTTCCTTTTATAAGTGATTGTTTTTTCATAAAATACCTCCAAATTTTTTAACTACTTAATCTTTATTGCAAATTTGGAGGTATTATTACAGAATTTTTTATATCTAAATGAATAAATCTTTAAAACCTAGTCAATAATTAAAATGGTTTTGGGATGCAAGTCCTAGGAGATATTACTGTTCCATTTGTTTTCCTAGGAATGCTGCAGCTGTTTCAGCAAGCTTAATTTCTAAGTCTCCAAACTTTTCTCCAGCTTGTTTAGATAAAATCAAAACAGCGCCGATTGCATCCCCCTCTGATATTATAGGCGATACTACTTGACATGAATATTTATCTTCAGCTGTATCTTCACTATATATTGGTATTACTTTAGCCCCAGTAGCTCCTAAACATACGGTTTTTCTTTCATCCATTATCTTTTCCAATTCATTGCTTATCTTCTTTTCCATAAAATCTTTTTTAGAAGCTCCACTTACTGAAATGAAAGCATCTTTATCTGCTATTAAAACTATATGACCTATTGCTTGTTGAAGACTTTCTGCATATTCTTTGGAAAAATCTGTTAGTTCTCCAATTGGAGAATATTTCTTTAATATAACTCCACCTTCTCTATCTGTAAAAATTTCTAGAGGATCTCCTTCTCTAATTCTCAAAGTTCTTCTTATTTCTTTTGGTATAACTACTCTACCTAAATCATCAATACGTCTAACAATACCTGTAGCTTTCATTATTATATTTACCTCCTTATATATCTTTCACTTAAAACTTTCGTTATTATTATTTTTCAGAATAGAAATTTTATACATGCTTTGGCTATAATTATCTTTTTGTATAATTTCAATCCAATAAAGTAAAAACTCACATAAACTTGCGAAAACAAATTCATGTGAGTTTTATTATGTCATAAAGACCAAATTTTATTCAATTAATTAAAGCTTATCTTCATATATTTCAACTTTTAATTCTTTTTTCCATTCTTCATACTTAGCTTTGAATATTTCATTTTTCTTATTTGTCTCTAATGTCTCCTTAATCGAAGCCTTAACAGCTGATAACTCTTGAGTCTTTGATGTAGTTTGAATTCCAGTAACCTTTATTATATGCCATCC
Source organism: Clostridium yunnanense (assembly GCF_016595795.1). Taxonomy (GTDB): domain Bacteria; phylum Bacillota; class Clostridia; order Clostridiales; family Clostridiaceae; genus Clostridium_AR; species Clostridium_AR yunnanense. The sequence continues at coordinate 40,282 of NZ_JAENHN010000008.1, read as the reverse complement.
ATATTGAGTTTTAACTGGACCTGATACTTCACCTTCCTTAAGCTTCTTTGCAGCTGCTAAAAAGTCCTTATCATAGTTTTGTGCATCAAAAGCAACGTATCCTAAACTTCCACCTGAGTCTTTTGTACCATCTGTACCATTTTTAGCTGCTAAGTCTTCAAACTTTGCACCTTTATCTAACTCTGCTTTTATAGCCTTAGCCTTATCTTCACTATCTACAAGGATATGGAACATATTTGCACCAGGTTGTTGTGTATATTGAGTTTTATTTTCGTTGTAGTATTTTTCTATGTCTGCATCAGTAATTTTTAAATCTTTAAATAGATGTTTATCAAAAACTGCTTGCATCTTTATTTGAGTAGTTAAATATTCTTTTAATGTATCTAATGTATAATTTGCAGATTTTAGAGCATTATTGAACTCTTCATCTGTTTTATAAACCTTCTTTATATCAGCAAGTTTTGACTCAACTTCCTTGTCTAACTCAGCCTTTTCGGGTATCAATTTTAAGTCAGCTGCCTTCTTTAAAACTACCTTTTCTTGTATAATTTGCTCCACTTGTGTTTTTCTTTGTTTCTTTAATTCAGCCTTAGCATCAGCATTCTTTTCCAGATCATTACCAAATTGTTGTTTTAATTGATCTATAGTAGCCTTCATTTTTTCATCAACACTACCAAGTGTGATTTTCTCACCATTAACAGTTGCTACTACAGTCTTGCTTATAGCTTCTGGCGTTTTTTGTATCATCTTACAGCCTGATAGTGATAATCCAATAACACCAATCAAAGCTATTGAAACTAATTTCCTTATGTTCTTCAAATTTCTTACCTCACTTTTCTTAAAATTAATTCCCCTTTATAACCAAAAATCAATAGACATAAATTAGTATATCAATTTATAACATTAATTTCAATTTATATTAGGCAATTTTATTCATTTATTAACATAATTTGGTTTATATAAATTATTTTTATTATCATTATACAGCTAATTCAGTTAATTTGCATTTAAATCCCAGTTATATTTAAACATTTTTATTTAAACCATCTAACATGTTTTTAAGCGCAGGTAATATATCCTCTCTTTTTATATCTTTTAGTTTATATCCAAAAGAAGGTTTATCACCCATTCTTATTATTATATTATTCTTATACTTCTCAAGCAACTTTTTAAATATATCCTTATCTACTTTATCTCTACTTTGGAATTGGAATAGAACCTCTCCATCTTTTTCTTTAACATCTTCTATCCATAAATTTCTAGCCTTACTCTTAATATAAGCTATATCCATGAGATTATATACCGGATCAGGAATTTGAGAAAATCTATCTTCTAACTCCTCTTTTACATCCATATAATCGTTTATACTTTCTATTGCTGCAATCTTTTTATATATTTCGATCTTCTGTAATTCATCTTCAATGTATTGAGAATCAATAAATGCATCAACTTTAATATCAATAGATGTTTCTATAGGCTCTTGCTCTATCTCACCTTTTATTATTTTTATTGTATCTTCTAACATCCTACAGTATAGATCATATCCAATGGTAGCCATATGTCCATGCTGGGCTGATCCCATCATATTTCCAGCCCCTCTTATTTCTAAATCTCTCATGGCAATCTTAAATCCTGAGCCCAGCTCAGTGAAATCTTTAAGGGCTCTCAATCTTTTTTCAGCTACTTCAGTTAATATTTTATCTTTTTTATATACAAAATAGGCATATGCTATTCTATTACTTCTTCCAACTCTTCCTCTCAATTGATAAAGCTGCGACAACCCCATCTTATCTGAATCATATACGATTATGGTATTTACATTCGGTATATCTATACCTGTCTCAATTATTGTCGTACATATAAGAACATTATATTCATTATTCATAAATGACATCATTTCATTTTCTAGTTGTCTCTCTGTCATTTGACCATGAATCACTATTGTTTTACATTCTGGCACAAGATTTTGAATATAGTCAGACATTTCCATAATATGTTCAACTCTATTATATACAAAGAAAACTTGCCCTCCTCTATTTATCTCCCTAAGAATGGCATCTCTTATAAGTTGATCATTTTGCTCTACTACATAAGTCTGTATAGGATATCTATCTTCTGGAGGAGTCTCTATTACCGAAATATCCCTTGCTCCAGTAAGAGACATATGAAGAGTTCTTGGTATAGGTGTAGCACTCAAAGTTAATACATCCACATTCTTTTTTATATTTTTTATTTTCTCTTTTTGCGTTACACCAAATCGTTGTTCTTCGTCCACAATAAGTAATCCCAAATCTTTAAATTGTATATCCTTTGATACTAACCTATGGGTTCCTACAAGAATATCCACATTTCCTTCTTTTACTGCCTGTAAAGTTTCCTTCTGTTGCTTAGATGTTCTAAACCTAGAAACCATATCTATTTTTATAGGAAAATCCGAAAATCTCTTCTTCATATTGCCATAGTGCTGCTCTGCAAGTATAGTTGTTGGAACAAGCAATGCAACTTGCTTACCATCCATCACAGCCTTAAATGCAGCTCTTAATGCAACTTCAGTCTTTCCATATCCTACATCTCCGCATAACAGTCTATCCATGATCTTTCCCGATTCCATATCTGCCTTTATTTCTTCTAATGCTGTCAACTGGTCTGGTGTCTCTTCATAAGGAAATTCTTGTTCAAACTGATTCTGCCACTGAGTATCATTTGAAAACTTATGTCCTTTTAAAGTGGTCCTAGTTGCATACAACTTAACTAAGTCTTGCGCTATCTCGTTTATAGACTTTTTCACCTTAGCTTTAGCTTTTTGCCAATCACTTGATCCAAGCTTGCTTATTTTAGGTGACTTTCCTTCACTACCAATATATTTTTGAACCAAATCTAATTGATCCACAGGAACATACAGTTTATCCCCTTTAGCATACTCTATATCCAAGTAATCCCTTTTATGACCACTAACATCAATTTGTTTAATTCCTTTATATACTCCAACACCATGATTAGCATGAACTACATAGTCTCCCAACTTTAATTCTGCAAAACTCTTTATTTTTGAAACGCCCTTTTGCTTAGGAGCTTTTCTCACTGATTTTCTTTTAGCTTCTCCAAACACTTCTTTATCTGATATAACACAAACCTTTAGATCTGTGAACTCAAATCCTTTTAATTGATTTCCAAAAGTTATTATAACTTCACCAAATTGTATCTCATTTATTATATCTTTATAAACACTCTCAATATCTCTATCTCTTAATGTGTCTACCAGCCTTTCTCCTCTAGGCCTCGTTCCTGATAATATAATAGTTTTATATCCATTTTTCTTCTTTTCTTTTATATCCTCTATCAACATATCAATTCTTCCATGATAGCTATTCAAGGTTACTTGAGAAAAAGGTATAGATTCAACATTTTCAATAAAATCGCTATTCTTAGCAAATGCATTTATTGTTATTAGTCTGGATGAATTAAACTTTTGTACTAAAATATCTTTGCCAAGTATCAAGTTTCCTTGCGACGGCAAAATATCTCCTCTTTCAAGGAATGAGGAGTAGTTCTCTTCAAATTCATATATAACACTATCTAATTTACCATTGCATCTTTGATCATCATCCATAATCATTATATAATCTTCAAAATAGTCAAACAAACTTGATACTTTTTGAAAGAAAAAGGGCAAATAACTATCAATTGTTTCAAAGGACCACGTTTCTTTAAGACTTTCTATATTAAATCTAATATTTGATTTTATCTTTGATATTATATCTTTGTCACTACCATCTCTAGATTTTATAAAATTTAATAATTCCTCATTAATTTTACTTATAGCCTTCTGTATAGTCTCATCATCTAGTATCACTTCTTTTGCTGGAAATATTTCTATTTCTTTAACTTTATCTATACTTCTCTGACTTTCTAAATTAAAAAATCTTATAGAGTCAATCTCATCACCAAAAAGTTCTATTCTATATGGCAACGCAGTATTAGGAGGATATATATCTAATATACCTCCTCTAACCGAGAACTGACCTTTCCCATCAACAATATCCATTCTCTCATATCCGCACTCTATCAATCTTTTAGAAAAGTCTTTAAAGCTTATCTCATCTCCAACCGCAATTTTAAAGGTATGACTTATGTATAAATCCTTAGGCGTATATACGGTTGCAAAGCTCTCAATTGATACTACTATTATCTTTTTTCTGCTATCTAAAATCTCTTTTAAAACTTTTAGTCTAGCCCATCTTAAATCTCCTGAAATAGCGTCAATATTATAAAAAACTATTTCTTTTGAAGGGAAGTAGTATACATCAGTAGTATATAGTGATAGGTCTTCGTATAAATTTTTAGCTTCAATATCATTATGAGTTATTACAACTATAGATTTATCACTATTTTCAAATATACCACTTATCAGATAACCTTTTCCTGATTCAGACACACCGTAAGTAGAAAAAGGATATCGATCTCTATCAATATTTGATTTAACTTTCTGAAAATTAGCACTATTATTCAACGGCTCCATTAGGCCATTTAATCTCATAGAAACACCACCTGTAATACATTATTATTCCGCTTTAAATCCATTAAATTTATTCATCGCTTCGCTAATATCATTTTTTACTATAACCTCAACAGCTTGAACAACAGCTGGTAACGTTTTTTCTAAGATCTTATTTTCTTCCTCACTGAACTTTCCTAAAACATGAGAAACGAGATCATGTTTAGGTTGTCCTACTCCAATTTTTATTCTTTGAAATTCTTCTGTTCCTAAATTTGCAATTATACTCTTTATTCCATTATGACCTCCAGCACTGCCTTTAGGTCTTATTCTAAGTTTTCCAACTTCCAAACTTATATCATCATACAACACTATGATTTCATCATTAGCTAACTTATAAAAATTCACCACATCTCTTACGCTTTCTCCACTAATATTCATATATGTTGTTGGTTTTAGCAGTATAACCTTACTATTATTTATAAATCCTTCACCATAGACACCTCTAAATTTTTCCCTATTTATTTCTATATTATACTTATTAGCAATATAATTAATTGCATCAAATCCTATATTATGTCTAGTATTAACATACTCTTTCCCAGGGTTACCAAGCCCTACTATCAAATACATACGTTTGCCTCCATTAGATGAATTTTATCTTTTACAGCGAGTTCACTTGTACATCTCTTATTTATATATAAAAATTTATATTTTGAATCTAATGCTCCAAGTGCTTTATTAAAATACAAGAAAACTCATCGAGTTTCAATTGTTAAAAACACGATTATTATTGCTCTAACTATCAATAATATTTTAATTATAAATCTAGATCTTATTTAGAACTAGTCTATCTCTATAATACAAATATAAAATAAAAAATGCAACAAAGCATGCATTTGCTACATATTATAGCAAGCATGCTTCATATCACAACTTTTGTAAAAGCTGCATAGTTAACTCTACTGTATTTTTTCCTCTTAGTACTTTACATGATATATTATCTCCAATATTATGAGAATTAATTACATCATTAATCTCAGTCAATGTTTTTATCTTCCTGCCATCCATCTCTATTATAATATCAAAAGGCTTGATTCCTGCAACATCAGCGCTTCCTTTAGGTACTATACTTTCTACATATACCCCTTCAATATCTTTATTTTGCTTAGATGTGAGACTCCATCCTCTAAATCCAAAGCTAACAAGTTTCACTTCATTATCGCTTATTATTGAATCTAGTATCTTCTTTGCATCTTGAATGTTTACAGCTATTCCTAGTCCTTGAGAAGAATATTTATTAGTTATAGGTAAATTATTTATTCCTATTACCTCTCCAAATACATCCGTCAAGACTCCTCCATTATTTTCTCTATTTATTATTGCATTAGTTTGAAATGTTCTAACAGCTTGTTTACCTAAGTCTGCACTTTCAACATTGAATCTTATATTGGTTGAAGTAATTATTCCAGATGCAACAAACCCTATATAATCATCCCCTATACAGTTGCCCAGAGCTATTACAATGCTTCCCTCTCTTACATCCGATAGATCTGATATCTTTACAGCAGGCAACTTATCTGAATCAATCTTAACCACAGCCAAATCAGTTGTTTTGTCGTATCCAATCATTCTACCTTGCTCAATCTTGATACCAAGACCTGCTCTTTTTACTAATATCTTATCAAATGTTGATATCGCGCTATAATTTGTTACTATGTATCCATCTTCTTTATATATTATTCCTGTTACATTTGTATAGCTATTTATATTAAAGTTTTCTTCTTTATTGCTTATACTTACTATAGAAGTAGAAACATTTGAAACAACCGAACTAATTTGATTATCCCCTGAAGTGTTGGAGGTTCCTCTAGTGTCTATAATTTGAAATATTGTTTTATTGCTATCCTTCAACTTTAGTCCATATTTTCTTTCAACAATGTAAGCACCTGATATAGCCCCTGCTACTGACGCAACCAAGATTATTATAATACCTTTTGTTAATCTCTTTATATTATTTCTTCTTTTATTTTCTTTAAACCTTATCATTCCTTCTAAACTATTAGTATCATCCTTTTTAGAAGATTTTTCGATGCGTATAGTTTTATCCTCCTTCTCCATGTAGCACCTCCTACGGTATTAAAACCATACAATTTATACTTTTTTCAGTGAAAATGTGAAAACTACTCCTTTTTCCGACGCCTTATTTTCTACCCAAATGTCTTCACCATGTAATGAAAGTATATGTCTAACTATAGGCAATCCTAAGCCAGTACTAATCTTATTTGTTCTAGATTTATCTGACTTATAAAATCTATCCCAAATATAGGCTTTTTCTTTTTCTGATAGTATAGGTCCATCGTTATATATACTAATTAATGCTTTACTGCCTTTTGATCTAGTGGTTATCTTTACATTACCACCTTCACTGCAATATTTAATTGCATTATCAATAAGATTATTTACTACCTGGATTATCCTATCTTTATCACCAGCTACATAAAGATTTTGCCCTTCTAATACCACATCTACTTTTAATTTCTTCTCTTTTATCTTTTGCTCAAGGCTTATGGTACAATGTTTAATTATTTCATTTATATTTATTTCAGAAACATTCAGTTTTAGCTTACCAGCTTCCATTGCTGATAAGTCAAGCAAATCATTTATAAGCCTTGTAAGTCTCTGTATTTCCTCGTAAGCTATACCCAAATAATACTTTTCCTTATCTATAGGAATGATACCATCCAAGATACCAGCAATAAATCCCTTAATGGAGGTTATTGGTGATCTTAATTCATGAGATACATTAGAAATGAATTCTCTTCTATTTTTCTCAACTTCCTCTAAAGACTCTGCCATTATATTAAACGAATCAGCCAATTCACCTATTTCATCCTTGGAACTTATATAAACCCTATTTTCTATATCACCTTTTGCTAATCTTTTTGCCCCAATATTTATCTTGGCTAATGGTATTATAAGCATTCTATTACACACGTAATATATTATTATGCTAGATAATATTAAAGCGATTAAAACGGATATCCATATAATTGCATAAACTTGCTTTAATTGACCTTTTATCTGCTCCAAAGGTGTAATCATAACTATAGCACCTTTAAAAGTATCTCCATTCATTACTGGTTTGTAATAAATGTATTGTGATTCCCCAAGCATCATACTATCTGTATTTCTCACTTCAATGGATATACCATTCTTAAGTTCATTAAGACTTTTACTATCTATAACTTGCATTCTCATTAAATTGCTCTTATCTTCACTATATGCTTTGACTATCCCATATAAATCTGTAACCAAAATATCAGATTTTATAGATTGACCACTATAATTTATAAATTTCTCCAATTCATTGAAAGTAATTTCCTGATCTTCAAACTTAGCTTTTTCTTTTGCTATTAAGCTAGCCTGTATATCCATCTGTTGCTTCTTTTGAGTAAAATGATAGTTTTCGAACCAAACAGATAAAACTATTGCTATTATTATTAAGCACCCTGCTATTATCAAAGTAAACGTTCCTAAAAGCTTAGAAACTAAACTGTTTCTTTTCATCTACTTCACCTCAAACTTGTACCCTACACCCCATACAGTTTCAAGCTGCCAATTAGAACCTCCATGTAATTTTTCTCTAAGTCTCTTAACATGAACATCAACAGTTCTAGAATCCCCTGGATAATCGTATCCCCAAACCTCACATAGTAACTGTTCCCTAGTAAACACTCTGTTTTTATTAGACGCTAGATAATATAACAATTCAAACTCCTTAGGTGGCATCTTTATCTCATTACTTTTATAAACAACATTATAAGAGTTTGCATCTATAACAAGCTCTGAAAAATATAAAGTTTCCTTGTTAGTTGAATCCACATTATATCTTCTCATTACAGCCTTTACTCTAGCAATCATTTCCTTAGGTTCAAATGGTTTTACAATATAATCATCTGCCCCAAGTTCCAATGCAAGTACCTTATCAAATGTTTCGCCCTTTGCCGTAAGCATTATTATAGGCGTTTCATGTTCTTTCCTAATCCACTTTAGAACATCAATGCCATCTATATGAGGTAACATCATATCTAATAACACTAAATCAGGTTTATAGTCTAAAAATAGTTCTTCTGCTATTCTTCCATTGCTAGCAACTCTAGTATCATAGTTTGCGCTCTGTAAATACATCTTAATTACTTCACATATATTTTCATCATCATCAACAATGAGTATCTTTCCTAATAATCCATCCATAACAAACACTCCTCATTTCTTTATATATTAAATTTAACACACTTATACTATTCTTTTATATATCTTTTCAAAAATGTTACAAATTATTTACTACATATATATTATTTAATTGAATTTTTCCAGTAAATACATCAATTATAGTAAGAGTTATTACAAAAAAAAGACACCATCTTATTTATTATTGCCAATAAATAGATAGTATCTTTCATCTACAAACATATCATAGAAGTATTTTTTTATTTATGTATAAATAAGCTTATCCTTCAAACAACTTACTTAATGGCTTGTCGTCATATATTCTATTTATAGCTTCAGCAATAAGTGGAGCTACTGATAATGACTTAAACTTATGTAAATCTTCTCTTTCAGGAAGAGCTATGGTATTCAGCATAACTAACTCTTCAATAGCTGAATTATTTATTCTTTCAAATGCAGGGCCTGAGAGAACTCCGTGTGTACAACAAGCATATACATGTGTTGCTCCTAAGTCTTTTAGAGCATTTGCAGCATTTGCTATTGTTCCTGCAGTATCGATCATATCATCTATAAGTATGCATCTCTTTCCCTTAACTTCACCAATTATGTTCATTATTTCAGAAACGTTAGCTTTAGGTCTTCTTTTATCAATAATTGCAATAGGTGCATGAAGTCTGTCTGCAAATTTTCTAGCTCTAGTTACGCTACCCAAATCTGGCGATACCACAACTACATCATCTCTATCTATTAATCCCTTTTCTATGAAGTACTTAGACAGTATAGGCGCTCCCATCAAGTGATCCACAGGTATGTTGAAATAACCTTGAATTTGCGCTGCATGTAAATCCATAGTTAACACTCTTTCTGCTCCAGCAGCAGTAAGTAAATCAGCTACCAATTTTGAGGTAATTGGATCTCTTGATTTTGCTTTTCTATCTTGTCTTGCATACCCGTAGTAAGGTATAACAGCTGTTATTCTTCCAGCTGAAGCTCTCTTAAATGCATCAATCATTATAAGTAATTCCATAAGGTTATTATTAACTGGAGCACTTGTAGATTGAACTAAAAAAACGTCAGCGCCTCTAACAGTCTCTCCAATATCCACCGAAATTTCTCCATCACTAAATGTACCTACCTTTGCAGTACCTATAGGTAATCCTAAAATACTTGCAATTTCGTGTGCTAATTGAGGGTGTGAATTTCCAGTAAATATTTTGATATTCTTTCCATGGGTTATCATATTGTGAAGACCTCCTTAAAATTTGGGGTAGCTAATAAAACTATTTTTTTAGCCCTTTTTTATCTACCCAACCTTCTATGTTGGTTTGCTTTGCTCTAGCTATAGCAAGACTTCCTTCAGGAACTTCTTTAGTTATAGTAGAACCAGCAGCTATATAAGTATTATTTTTAACTTCCACAGGAGATACTAAATTGGTATTGCAACCTATAAAAGAATTATCTCCTATGATAGTTTTGTTCTTATTCTTTCCATCATAATTTACTACTACGGTTCCACATCCAAAGTTGCAGTTTTTACCAACCTCAGCATCACCTATATAAGTCAAATGTGAAACTTTAGTATTGTCATCTATTGTGGATTTCTTTATTTCTACAAAGTCACCAATTCGCACTTTACTTCCAATCTTACTTTCAGGTCTAATATATGCGAACGGCCCAACAGTAGTCTCATCTCCTATTATACTATCTAATATTACAGAAGACTGTATCTCAACACTATTACCTATAGTACTATTGCTTATCCTTGAATTTGGATATAGTATACACTCTTCTCCTATTACAGCATTTCCTTCTATATAATTACCTGGGTAAATTATAGTATCCTGTCCAATTGAAACATCTGCACCTATATATGTGCTGTTTGGGTCAATCAATGTAACCCCGTTATCCATATGAAATTTGTTTATTCTATCCCTAAGTATATTTTCAACCTTAGCTAATTCAACTCTAGAGTTTACACCTATTGTTTGCTCAAACTCTGTGATCATTGCGCCAACCTTTTTGTTTTCGCTCTTGAATATTTCAATGATATCTGTAAGATAATATTCACCTTGAGCATTTTCATTAGATAATTTCTCCAATGCTTCGCTTAAGCTTTGTATATCAAAACAATACATCCCTGCATTAATTTCATTCACCTTAAGCTCTGCTTCATTACAATCTTTATGCTCAACTATCTTTTCTACACCTTTATCACTTCTTATAATTCTTCCATATCCACTTGGATCATCAATTACTGATGTCAAAAGTGTAGCATAATTATTTTCTTTTATATGGGTTTCCATAAGGTTTTCTACAGTACGATTGGTTATTAATGGAGCATCTCCTGTAAACACTGCCACAACACCATCTTTATTCTTAAAAAAGTCCTTTGCACATTTCACTGCATGCCCAGTTCCTAGTTGTTCTAATTGCATTGAGTAAGAAACTTCTCTGCTTGCTGTTCTTTCTTTAACAAGCTCAGCTCCTTTTCCTATTATTACATTAATATCAACTACTCCGGCATCTCTTATAGTATCAATAACATGGTTAACCATTTCTTTTCCAGCAACTTTATGCAAAACCTTAGGTAAGTTTGATTTTATTCTTTTCCCTTGACCAGCGGCTAAAATTATAGCACATTTATACATTAAATCACCTCTTTATGAGTTACATTGAATTAATAGCATATTCAATTATTTTAATAATCTGAGCTTAACGCCTATTATATTATATTTTAAATGAATCACTATTTCAACTTTTTATAAAAAAATCAAATATTATTAAGCAAAAAAATAAAAGGAAGTATCAACTTCCCTTTATCTACACTACTCAGCATCTTCAGTATCTGCTTCTAATGCCTTTTCATATTCAGTTAAAATAGCTTCTTGAATCTTTTCTCTAGTATCTGTATTTATTGGATGGGCTATGTCTTTGAATTCTCCATCTGGAGTTTTTCTACTTGGCATAGCAATAAATAGACCATTTTGACCTTCTATAACCTTTATATCATGAACTACGAATTCATTGTCAAAGGTTACTGAAACTATTGCCTTCATTTTTCCCTCAGCAGCTATCTTTCTGATTCTAACGTCTGTGATTTGCACTTCACTACACCTCCAGTTGCTTTATTGATTTATAAATTCTTCAAAAATTACTAAATTCCTCTTTTTTTAATTAAATTTTTTGAAAATTTTTTATTGTTTCTAAAATCAGTCTAATATATAACACCAATTATTATAGAACATATCATATATACATATGCCAGTTCCATACTTTAAAACTAAGTTAATAATTTATATTACACGTTAGATACAATATAGATTTAGATTTCACTTGGAATTAGTATATCTTTAATAATTATTATTCAATTCTATTGGAATAGAATAGATGGATTCATTACAACCTCACCAGTTTCCTCTACTCCTTTTAGCTCTGCTATTGCAACATAATTACTTATAAGTTTTTTGTTAGTACCTACGTTATCTACTAACACTCCTATACCAATTAGATTACTATCAAATTCTTTTAACAAATCAGTTATTCCTTTTGCCGTTCCTCCACCTTTCAAAAAGTCATCAATAAATATACATTTACTTCCTGTCTTTAATGATCTTTTCGAAAGAGACATTTGTTGTAACCTACCTGAAGATCCAGATACATAGTTAATAGTAACCGTTGGGCCTTCAGTGACCTTACTATCTCGTCTCGCTATTACAAGCTGAACGCCAAGGTTTCGCGCAACTTCGTATGCTAAAGGAATACCTTTTGTTTCCACAGTAACTACATAGTCTACTTCATCTTTATTGAAAAATGAAGATAAAATCAATCCTGCCTTACTGATTATTTCAGGATTATACATTACATCTGTCATGTATATAAAATTACCTGGGACTACCCTATTAGGATCTTTTAACATTTCACATAACCTATTTGCAAAATCCTTTTTTGCTGTTTCTCCTATTTCAGCTATATATCTGATACCACCAGCTGCTCCTGATATAGTTTCAACTCTTCCCATATACATTTTCTCTAAAAGTTCTCTCACTATCACTATATCCTCACTTATTGTGGACTTAGCTGCATTAAGCAATTCAGAAAACGTATTCAACCCAATAACTTTATTAGGATTTTCTATTAAATACTTAGTTATAGCTGCAATTCTACCGTTTCTACTTATCTTCTCCAAAATATCACCTACATCATATACTTTACGAATTATCTATATAAATTTTAATACTATCATTCATATTGTATTCAATATTATATCCAGAATCAATCTTTTTAACCATTTTATTATATATTGTACCCTATACGAACAAATTTATTGTAATATAATTGATGTTTTTGTAATCTTTAATCTAATTTTTTTGTATTTTATACAAATCCTATTAATTTTTCTATTAAATTCTAATATAATTAGATATATTAACCGATATATAAATATGTAGCTTTATAATTAATATTTTATGATTTTTTACGCTTACATAAAAAATATATAATTGCAAATCAAAATCAATTAATTCATTAAAGTATCAACTCAAAATATGTTGTCCATCGTTATTAAAGGAAGGGATCTAATTATGAAGATTGTTCAAGAAATCTCATCTCGTGAATTACAAAATGGTATGATTATAGCTAAAGATCTAGTTGTTAACAACTCTGTGCTTTTAACCAAAGGAACAGAAATTTCAGAAAATCTAGCTGAAAAAATAAAGGTTAATTTCCCACTTATACGCTTAGTGATTTATACGGAGACAAACCCTAATAATTCAGTTCTCTTTGAAACTCGAAATTCTGTTAAGAAGGTTAAAATAGAAGAGTCTTTCAACAGAATGTCTTCAGTCGCAGAAAATATTTTTAACTCTATCAGAGAAAGCGATAAGTTTAACATGTCAGAGGTAAGAGAAATATGCGATGGTGTAATGGATGAATTGAGCGAAACTGGCCTAGTCATAAAAAATATAATCGGCGAAAGAGAGGAAAACTTATATCTTACAAGACATTGCGTAAATGTTGCTGCTATAAGTTCTTTAATTGGCAAATGGCTTGACTTAACTAAAAAAGAAATAGTCTTCTTAACCTACTCTGCACTACTACATGATATAGGGAAGGCGAAGATAACCCCAAGTATACTTAATAAGAAGACCAAATTAACCAATGAAGAAATACATCAATGCCACTCACACTCTGCTCTAGGATATGAAATTGCTAAAAAGATACCTTACATAGATCAGTCAATACTCTTCGGAATACTATTTCATCATGAAAGAGAGGATGGATCTGGCTATCCACTTAAGGTAAAAGGATCACAAATACCTAAGTTTGCAAAGATAATAGCCATTGCTGATATATTCGACGCAATGACTTCTAATAGAGTTTATAAAAATAAAGAATGTGCACTTGTGGTTTTAGAGGAAATAAAAACTGAGATATTCGGGAAACTAGATCCAAAAATAGGGACAATCTTTATAAATAATATATTAAATTATTATATAGGAGAGTTAGTTTTACTTAATGACGGAACGATAGGAAAGATAGTAAAAATAGATCTAAATTCCATAACAAAACCTTGGATATCTATTAATGATGAAGTTATTAACTTAATGTCTAATCCAGATTTAAAGATAGTTGACCTTTTATAACATTATTAAGATTCAGCTAAAACTATATTTTGATTTTAGCTGAATCTTATATTTTACTTTATTGGTTCACCATTGAGATTTTGATACTGAGGAATATTTTTTGCATCTCCCTTATTGTTTTGATCTCTATGGAGTTTTTGTCTTCTTTTCCCATCATCAGTTACATTGTTTCTTATTTTATTAGACATTTTCATCAACTCCTTTCAAAAATATTTTTCATCAATACATCTCTTTTTATTCTTAGTAATATCTTTGAAATTAACCCTTATTTATAATATAAGATTAGTAGTTCCATCTATAATGCCCATCTATAGGGCACTTAAACCAAGAAAGCTTAACTTCACTAGCATTTGGATTAGTGTTATGAATAACATAAGGAATTCCGTCCTCGTCTCTTTTATCAGAAACTATAGCTACATGTTCATAATCTTGCAAAAAAACTACAATGTCACCTGGTTGCCATTGCTGTAAGTTTTCAGAATCTCTTTCCTTAAGTTCCGTAGTAACAGAAATGCATTTTTTCTGAAAAAACACATTTTGGTTTGGAACTCTCCTAAAATCTATATTAGGGTCTGGAGTTTGACCAACTCTTATATAACTCTTCTTGTTTTCTTTTATGTCCTTATCCATAAGAGTTTTCAAATCAACTCCAGCACCTTTCAACCCTCTCCATATTACATCTGTACAAACACCTTCACCTTCCGGAGGATATCCTCCATAATAATAATTACTTTTGTACTTTGTCTTCATTTCTACTTCCTTCCTTGCTGAACTCACTATATCAAGAGGATCTGCTATTCCATTATTATTTCTATCAACATTAGAATATTTGTCAGGCACCTTAAAATCACTTTTGAAGAAGAACTTTGTTAGGTTATTTTCTAATAACTCTTTATACTTATTTTCTATAAGATTAACAGCATAATACATGGAAACAATAGCTAAAATAATCAGTGAAATTAACATATATTTTTTAAATATGCTCAAATAAGTCACCTCTTTCAAAAACTATACGTAAAGGAAGTACACTTAGTATCACTTTATATGTTTATGTAGCAATAAATTTTTATACTTTTCGTATACAATAAAAAGAGCAGTTGACAAACGAACTAGTTTTGTTCATTTTGCAACTGCCTTTTTATATAGGTTCACTAAATCAACTATCAAATTAAGCTTGTTCAATATAAGAGCCCTTAACTACGCTTCTAGTAATTCATTAATCATAGTAAGGCTTTTGGAATACTTATAAATATATCCTTTATAAACTAATTCTTTATTAGGAATCTTTATTATATCATCACTTTTAATAAGCTCCGACTTTTTATCAAACTTATATATATTGCTATTTGATAATACTTGCGAAACAAACTGAGTGCAGAAATAATGATTTTTCCTCTTTATAGGTTTATTAAACCAAACACCAAATAGGCCTATAAAATTATACTTAAGTTCACTCTTAGAAGTAATAAACTTATTGATTTCTGATATAATTTGATCATATTGTTCTTCTGAAACCTTTATCCTGTAAATTATGCATTCACTATCTTTAAATATACTATATACACCTTCATATAAATTTTCTTGTACAAATCCTCCAGAAAAGGGATTTCTAGGCCTTGTTCTTCCGAAGGAATACATCTTAGTGAAAGTATCATCAATACTCAGCGAAGAGTGGGCATACTTGTTTTTTGTGATTAGGTATATTATCTTAGAAAGCCATGTTCCTGTCTTTGAAAAAACCAAATATATATATCTATCTTCCATAATTTATGCGCGATCTCCTTTACTTAGGTTTCATTAAATAAACCTTTCTAGGCTTTAATCTTTCAACTCTAAAAATTAAAAACATTGAATTTAAGTGTATCTACTATGAATTGTAATTATAAATATAATTATAAATATAAATTATTTAGAATTTATGTTATATATATTAATTATTTCTTAATTTTATAGACATGTATCACTTCATAGTAAAATGTAATATAAGCCATGGTCTACTTATGTATGGGGTCCATTTATGTGTTCTTGAGTTATGTACATCAGAAAAGCATGCGCCTATGTCATTCAACACATCTAACTTACTACTTGAAGTTAAGTTCCTATAATGCTTTACTCAAATCAATGTAATTAATATAAAATTCAATTTTTCAAACAGAGTTCTTTGAGAATTCAAAATTTAGAAAGATATCACCTTAATATTTAGATCACAGATAAGATTGTCTACTATAATAAATCATACATTATTATCTCATTAATAACAACAATTTGATTTTTTTAAATAACAGTAACATATTTAGCCTTTTTTCATAAAATAATTATGAATTATGTTTTCATACGTGTTCAATTTAAAAAAAATGTATATAATTATAGATGGTAACTTATAAAGGAGTTGATATCTTGTCATTTAATTTTATAAAAGATAAAAATAAAAAAGTTCATTTTATAGGTATCGGTGGGATAAGTATGAGTGGTCTTGCTGCTATTCTATTAAGAGAAGGATACAAAGTATCAGGATCAGATGCTAAAGAATCCGAAATAACAAACAGGCTTAAAAACGAAGGTGCAGAAATTTACATAGGGCATAATAGTGAGAATCTTAAGAATGTAGACTTGGTGGTATACACTGCTGCAATTCCTTCAGATAATCCAGAAATATTAGAGGCTAAGAGATCAAATATAGCATTAATGGATAGAGCTGAGTTCCTAGGTAAGATAATGTTAGGTCATAAGTATGGTGTTGCTGTAGCTGGTACTCATGGTAAGACTACATGTACATCTATGATTTCTCATATAACGTTAAAAGCAGATTTAGATCCAACTATATTGGTTGGTGGAGACTTAGATATTATAGATGGTAACTTTAAGATAGGAAATAGTGAATATTTCATAACAGAAGCATGTGAGTATAAAGAATCATTTTTAAAGTTCTCACCATTTATAGGTATTATATTGAATATTGATGCAGATCATCTTGATTACTACAGAGATATTGATCATATTCAAGAGACATTCCAGAAATTTTCATCAATAATTCCTGATGCCGGCTATCTAGTGGGTTATGCAGATGATCCTAGAGTAATGTCAGTAATGAACAATTCAAAATGTAATATTTTAACCTATGGAATAGACAGCGGTGATGTAACTGCAAAAAATATATCATTTGATGAAAATGGTTGTGCTACCTTTGACGTATTCAAAAATAGTACCAACCTATTTTCCGTTAGTTTGAATGTACCTGGAAAGCATAATATTTTAAACGCTCTTTGTTCAATATGCATTGGACTTATATTTGAATTGCAGCCTAAAGATATAATAGACGGGCTATTTGCATTTAGAAATGCTCATAAGCGATTTGAACTTAAAGGAAAAAAATCAGGTGTTACAGTAATTGATGATTATGCTCACCACCCAGTAGAAATCAAGGCAACGTTGAGCACAGCAAAGAATATACCACATAAATCAGTTTGTTGCGTCTTTCAACCACATACTTATACAAGAACCAAGAGTTTATTCAACGAATTTACTGAAGCATTCAATGACGCTGATGAACTGGTTCTTATGGATATCTATGCGGCTAGAGAAAAAAATACTGGTTTAGTAAGCTCAGATGAATTGGGAGATGCTATAAGATCTAAAGGAATATCCTGCGTGAATGTGCACTCTCACGAAGAAGCTGTTAATTACGTAAAAAATAAAGTTTCTAACGGAGATATTTTAATCACTGTTGGTGCAGGAGATGTTGTTAAGGTTGGAGAACTATTCTTAAAATCATAGACAATTTAAGTCATAATAGATATTTATAAATATAATAGAGATAGCCTACTTCAATTATTCGGCTCAAAATACTGTTTTCGCTAAAGCTACGGAGCTTTATTTTGATAACCTTCAATATGAAGTACTATCTCTATAGGTGTACCACTCAATAATGAAGCTTATATTTGTAAACTATCCTGTCAGAATGTATAGGAATTTTAAAAATAATTTTCATATTGAAATGGTACACCTTAAATTTTACAGTAGTCTGCTTTATGCCCTATCAATCTAGTTTAAATATCCTAAAGGCCACTTTCTAGAATGACGGGCTTATTTACAAGTTCATGTTTTCCGTTGACAATCGATACAGGGCTATTGTCTATAATATTATTATAAACCCCATCCCTCAAAGGTACTTCTATATTACCTTTTTTCTTTTCTAAGTTGAAAATACCCACTAATATTGAATCTTCATATTCATAAGATCCATATACTACACCATTCTCTAAATAATCAAGTGCATAAAATCCTTGTGCTACTATTTGCCTTTTCTTCAAAACCGCTAACCTTTTCATCAGCTCCATGTACTCATCATTTATATTATTCCACTGAATTTTATCCATATCAAATAAACTAGGACATTTATCATCTAGTACTTCTTGACCTGCATATATTAAAGTTGTTCCTTTTTGAAAGTAAAGAAAACCGGTCCAAATCTTTAATGTTTCTTCGTCAGGTATTAGTTTTTTTGCTCTAGGCTGGTCATGGTTTTCTAAAAATCTAAGCTTTACATAATTATCTGGATACATGGCATCCTGCATTTTCACTTTATCTATATAAGCTCTTAAGTCGTTATTTCCATTAAAATACCCCGTATATTCTACATTTACATCATAATCATAAGTTATATCAAACGCTTGATATATCTCGCTATCAGATAATCCTACAAATCCATTCTTTCTCATCTCAAGTAAAAAATGAGGGTGTACGGTCTCAGAAAGCCATATATGATCTGGATTCACTTGTGCAACCGCTTGCCTAGCAGACAACCAAAAGTCTAATGGAACTAGTGGAGCTACGTCACATCTAAATCCATCTACCCCTACTGATGCCCAATATTTTAAAGTTTCTATCTGATAGTTCCATAAATCTTTATTGTTATAATCTAAATCTACTATATCAGTCCAATCACCAACCTTATTACCCATTTTTCCATCAGGCTTCTTGTAAAAATACTCCGGATGATTGTCCACCAGCCATGAATCAGGTGAAGTATGATTATAAACTACATCTATCATACATAACATATCTAGAGAGTGAATCTTATCTATCAAGCGTTTAAAGTCTTCCAACGTTCCATACTCTGAATTCACACCTCTATAGTCCTTTATAGCATAAGGTGAACCTAAAGAACCTTTTCTATTTTTTTCTCCTATAGGGTGTATAGGCATGAACCAGACTATATCTGTACCTAATTCTTTTATCCTTTTAAGGTCATCTTCTACATCTTTGAAAGTTCCACTTTTACCATGATTCCTTACAAATACTGAATAGATAATCTTATTTCTTAAATTCTTTTTTGTATCTCTAGCCATATTTACCTCCTTAAAATATTAATGTAGTATATCAAAATATTAAACTATATAACTACTTTACTTCACTTTCTATAATATAGCAATATCGTTTACATTTATTTAATAACCGATTATCTTAGCTATTTTACTATACAACAAAAAGATCAGGCAACATTAATCCTGTCCCTGACCTAAATTTTCACATAATGGTTTTAAAGCTCTTCTTCTATGAATTTATTTATTTCGAGATCTAATTTAATCAACTTATTTTGATCTTCTTCTATTTTATATTGAAGTCTATTTGCACAACGTTCTACTTCCGCCCTTAGATTTTTAAGCTTATAATAGCTATCTTCAATCTTCGACTGCACTGCTATATCGGTAAATATATTATCAAAAAATATATCAAAGGTTTTAGTAAAAGAAGAGAAAGTAATAGTTTGTGAGATTTCATTTGAAACTACAGATACATCAGACAATTCTTTTTTAAACTTATCTACGAGGTATGGGATGTTATTAAGTTTAGCCTGAGCATCATCAATCTTTTGATGTTTTGCCATGGAGATGAACATACTGTCCATAAATATATCAGCTTTTCCCCAATTCATTGCACTGGATATACTTTCATTTGCATTGTCGATGGCTCCAAGTAATCTTTCGCCTGCAGAAATTGCTTCGCTTAGTTCTTTTATACTTGCAGAGAGATTTAATCTATCATTCTCCATAATATTTAATTTCTCTTTTGTTGCCCAACTTCCAAAGTTTTTCATATCAGCTTCTTTTTCTTCAATAAGATTTTTGTACTTAACAACTGCATTACTAACTACACTAAATTTTTCTTTAAGTAACTTTAAATCATCTTTTACAGCTTTTATTTTTTGCTCGCATTGATCAAATTTTATCTTAGCTTCAATATATTCCTGCTTCTCTTTATCTAATTTTTCTTCTTTGTTATGAAAAAGTAAAGCTAGGAAGTTTGATAAAGTTATTCCTTCAAATTTTTTTATATCCATTTCTTCTTTATGAAGTCTTGCTTTAATATCTTTTAGCTCTCTTTCATATTCTGTTAATAATTCTTCAGCTGAATTAATCTTTCTCTCAATATGTTCTTTTTCCTTAATTTCCTCTTTAGCGTTTCTTATTTTCTCATTTAACTCCCAATACATACCTAACACTCCAATACTTTTTATAATAAACTATCTTACTATTAGATCCTTAATTATACCTGGAATTTCTCTAATAGCACCATATATTTCATTGGCAACATATGCTTTAACTAATACTCCTTTATACGTAGCTGAAATCTTATTTCTCTTGCATAAAATCTGAGCTCTCCTAAGATGAAACTCATTGGATACCACCACTGCACTATTAAAGTTGTTTAACTGCATTATTTTAGATGTAAATTTTATATTTTCAGCAGTACTAGTTGACTTATCTTCCATGATTATTTTGTCTTCATCTATTCCTTTACTTAATAAAATCCTTTTCATTCCTTCTGCCTCAGAAATACTTTCTCCCTGTCCCTTTCCCCCAGAAACTATTATATATTTACCATAACCATTTTTAAAAAGTTCCGCTGCTTCTTCGGTTCTAGCTGTTAAGAAAGCACTTGGTGTCTCACCTCTTATTCTACATCCCAATACTACTATGGCATCACTCTTATCAGGTGTTGTAAAAAGTGGAATCCAAAATATAAATATTTCTACTGCTATAAACACTAATATAATTATAGAAAGAAACATCTTAATCCTCTTTTTCATTATTAATACTCCTCTCTTTATTAATAGTAATAATTTTCATTATTTGTGCATACAATTAACGGCAACTTATATAATAAAAATCCTTCGCTAATTTGCAATCTATATCTATATCACTTCATTGATAAAATTTATTTTTTTTAATTTTCTCACCAGAACGCATAATGTTTTTAAAAATAGATTTCAGATCGAACTGGTGCATCTTTGCTTGTATATTCAAGATTATATACGAAATTAAAAGTATAATAGTTATTTTTAGGTTACGTATTTGGAAAAGTTTAAAATATTGGTTTAAATTCTAAAACTCTACTATATGTTTATAGAAACTTTTGGATATTATTATAAATTTAAAAATATTGGAAAAAACCTTTGACACTTTCTGAGTAATCCGTATATAATGTTATTAAAGTAATTTCATTAAATAAATTTTAACGAAAAGGAGGTAGGACCATGTTGGTAGTAATGTTTAATTTTATGAACGGCAAATTTAGAAAATCAAATAACTTAATAACTATTAACAGTAGCCCTATCTCTACGAGTTTTATTGTCGAGTAATTATTGACAATTCAGAGCTTTGTATGTATTTAGGTCATGGGCTATTGCTCATGACTTTTTATATTGTGTTTTTATGCAAAAAAGGTCGTGGGATATCCATGGCCTTTTTTTGCATAAATGGGCATCATGTACAAACAAAAAAGGGGGGAATAGATTTGAGAAGAATCTTAAATTATTTATTTAAACACAAAGCTGTACTAATTGTAGGCACTTTGGCCATGATTATAATTATAGCTGTAGACAACATTACACCTTATCTTCAAAAGATAATAGTTGATAAAGTAATTACAGATAAACAGTATTCACTTTTATATCCAGCACTTGGAGGAATCCTAGCAATTACATTATGTAAGGCCCTTCTGGGATATGTTAAAGAATTTCTCTTTGACTTTATTGCAGCAAAAGTGCACAGAGATATTAAAAATGAATTATTCGAGCATATTCAAACTATGGAGTTTAAATATTTCGATAATATGAACACCGGTGAACTGATGTCTAGAATCGGTGAGGATATAGAAAACATCTGGCAAACCATTGGATTTGGTTTAAGACTTTTTGTAGAAAACATTATATATTTTATTATCGGTACCGTTATATTACTAGCATTAAGCTGGAAGCTTGCTATAGCATGTATCGTAATAATGATCCCTATAGGATATATGGCTATAAAATTAGAAAAAGAGTTTGGATCAGTATACAGCAACATAAGTGACCAAACAGCAGAAATTAATACAACAGCTCAGGAAAATATAGCTGGAGTAAGACTTGTAAAAGCCTTTACTAGAGAAAAACATGAAATTCTTAAATTCTTAAAAATGAACAGAACTTATTATGATTTAAATATGAATCAAGCAAAAATTGTAGGCAAGTACTTTCCTCCTATGGAGTTCTTAACAAATATCTCATTAATAATAATGATTATTCTTGGTGGTGTCTTTGTTATAAAAGGTGAGATAACAATAGGAACCTTAGTAGCATTCAGCGGTTACTTAAATTCCCTTATCTGGCCGATGAGAAACCTTGGCTGGTTAACTAATATGCTTGCTCAAAATCAAGCATCTGCAAAGAAAATTTTTGAGATACTAGATAGAAAACCTGATATTGCAAGCAAAGAAGATGCTATATCACCTGACGAAATAAAAGGAGCTATAACCTTTAATAATGTTAACTTCAAATATAATGATGAGTTAGTTCTTAAAAATGTAAATTTAGACATCCCTGCTGGAAGTACGGTAGCTATAATGGGTACTACTGGTGCTGGTAAATCATCCATACTCCAATTAGTTGGTAGATATTATGATGTAGCCTCAGGTGAAATTTTAGTTGATGGAATTAACGTTAAGGATATTGATTTAAAAAAGCTTAGAAGTAATATGTCTGTAGTACCACAAGATACCTTCTTATTTTCTGATACTATCGAGAACAATGTGAAGTTCGGAAATAAGAGTGCGTCAATGGAAGAAGTTATAGAAACTTGTAAAACTGCTTGTTGCTATGATTTTATATCTTCTTTCGAAGAAGGCTTCGATACTGAAATAGGCGAAAGAGGTATTGGTCTTTCAGGTGGTCAAAAGCAAAGAATATCAATTGCTAGAGCTCTTCTAAGAAAGGCTCCAATTCTTATCCTTGATGATTCTACATCTGCTTTAGACATGGAAACAGAATACGAACTTCTTAAGAATCTTAATGATAAAGAACAAAAAAGTACTACTTTTATAATTGCTCATAGAATATCCGCTGTTAAAAATGCTGATATGATACTGTTTGTTGAAAACGGTGAAATTAAAGAAGTAGGAAATCACGCTGACCTTCTCACTAGGAAGGGTAGATACTATGATATTTATTGTGAACAATTTAAAGATTTCGATTTAATTGAAAGCGAGGTGGTATAATGGCTAAAAACACAGTAAGTCGTGATGAAGAAGGAACGCAAAGAAGTAAAACTGAACTTACTATAAGGCTTTTAAAATATTTAAGTCCATATAAACTCAATGCAACAATAGTTATTATACTTCTATTATTTGTTATGATTTGTGGAATAATAAATCCTTATCTATTAAAGATAGCGATAGATAGTTATATTGGAGACAGTAATATAAAAGGTTTAATGTACATTGGTGCCCTACTACTAACATTGAATATTTTATCTATGATCGCTTCTAAAATAAGAATTGTTATGATGTCCGCAATAACCAATAATATATTGGTAAATATACGACATGAGCTTTATACTCATATTCAAAAATTATCATTTTCATTTTTTGATAATAGACCCGTAGGAAAAATACTAGCCAGAGTTATGGGAGATGTTAACGCTCTTCAGAACTTATTTAACCAAAGTATACAAACTCTTATCCCCGAACTAATGAGCTTAGTATGCGTTTCTATAATGATGCTTTTCCTAAACTTTAAGTTAGCACTGGCTGCTATTGCTATTTTACCTTTTCTAGCATTAGCAATGTTCTTTATAGAAATCCAATCTAGGAAAAGATGGGAAGTATATAGAAAGAAACGTTCAAACTTGAATGCATATAACCACGAAGATTTCTCCGGAATTAAAGTAGTTCAAGCTTTTGCAAAAGAAGGAGATACGCTTTCTAAGTTTAAAAACCTAGTAAACGAGCTAGTACGCTCTTTCGTTGCTGCTGTTAGATTTAATGACTTCTTCTGGCCACTAGTTGAACTTTCATGGGGTGTAGGTATTGTAATAGTATTCTATGTTGGATACTTATTAGTAAGATCTAACGATGTTACTATAGGTACTCTAGTAGCATTTTCAATGTATATAGGTATGTTTTGGAGACCTATCATGAATCTTTCAACCTTCTATAATACATTGATCACAAATTTCTCTGCTGCAGATAGAATATTTGATATTATGGAGATTGAACCAGACATTGTAAGTGCTATAGACTCTATAAAGATGCCTAAGATAAAAGGTTCCGTTGAATTTAAAGATGTGACTTTTGCTTATGATGAAGGTTCCGTGGTACTAAATAACGTGAATTTTAAAGTTACTCCTGGAGAAACTGTAGCATTAGTTGGTGCAACAGGTGCTGGAAAGACTACTATCGTATCTTTACTCAGCAGATTTTATGATCCTACCTCTGGTGAAGTACTAGTAGATGGAAAAAATATAAAAAATGTAGAATTAGAATCCTATAGAAGTCAGATGGGTATAATGCTTCAAGACACATTCCTCTTCTCTACTACTATTAAAGAGAATATAAGATATGGTAAACTTGATGCAACTGACGAAGAAGTAATTGCTGCTGCTAAAGCAGTAAATGCTCATGGTTTTATAATGAATATGGAAAAAGGTTATGATACCGAAGTTAATGAAAGAGGCTCAAGACTTTCCTTAGGACAAAGACAGCTTATTTCCTTTGCAAGAGCACTACTTGCTAACCCAAGAATATTGATATTAGATGAAGCTACTTCAAATATAGATACTCATACTGAAAAACTAGTTCAAAAAGGTATAGAGAAGCTTTTATTTGGAAGAACCTCCTTTGTTATAGCTCATAGATTATCTACAATAAGAGATTGTGATAAAATTATGGTAGTTGGTGATGGAAATATAAAAGAATGTGGAACTCACGATGAACTTTTAGCACTTAAAGGAATTTATTATAACCTTTATAATGCTCAATATAAGTTCTTAAATGAAGGAGCATAAAAATCGACTTAAATTTAGATTAAAAGTGGTGAGGATTTGTTATCCTCACCACTTTCTGTTAATTATAGCTATATAAATATATATTTATATAGCTACTTTACTCTATTTCATTATCCCTTCACCTAGTACTGAAAAGGCCTTAAGCATCATATATACCTTTATATCCATTTTATGATTAGCTTTAAGTATCTCTTTGGCCTCAAGCTGATCAATCATATGAACTTCGATATCTTCATCTTCCTCCAAGTAGTCGCTGCACACCTCTCCATCACAGTAACAATAAACTAAAGCTATGGATTCGTCCGTCATTCCTACTGAGACATACAAAGCTTTTATATCATCTTTATTTACAATATCTATTAAATTAAGGCCTGTTTCTTCATGAAGCTCTCTTCTTACTGCATTATTTATTTCCTCTTCACCATCTATAAGACCAGCCGGAAGTTCATATACATAATCATTGATAGGAACTCTAAACTGCCTTATCAAAACAAGTTTCTTACTCTCTTTATGCATAGCTATTATTATTACTGCATCAACCTTTTCATCTCTTTCTTTTTGTATCTGTAACCTTAAAGTTTCTAGGTCTTTTCTAGATGCTATAGTCCAACTTTTAGTATTACCTTTTTTATTTGTATATTCAGCATCATATAAACTGAGATATTTAGTCTCAGCTAATGTTTCTATATTATTAATCTTAGGTCTTAAATTTTTCATGTTATCACCTTCATTTAATAAATTTGGTCATTTATTTAAAATTACATATGTATAATTCTATATGAAAAAATATTCAATTTCAATTAACTTATAATAATCAATATTATTCTCAAATAATTTAGTTTTTTTATTTAGGCTTCCTGTATATAAACTTAATTCAATATAGATTCTATGTTATCTTAGGATTAATTCTATACATCTTATGTACTTTCACTACACACATATGAAAATTAAAGGTATAATTAGAAAAAAATAGATTTAACGAGATAGTATTATTCAACAGATTGTAAACCCTAAGAAACATTTAATTGTTATCCTAAACGCTTTTTGCGTTATTTAATACCACATAATATAATTACATCATGAGTTAAGTCTTTAAGAAAAGATAAATATTCATACATTATCTTATTATTAAAGTTTAGCAATAATAAAATTATTAAGGGGAGAGGTTTGTATGAACCACGAAACAATACTATTATTAATAAAAATAGGAATCGGAATTGTAGCTTTCTTTTTCTTAGTTTGGTTATCCGGTTTTAGGATTATTCCTAACTCCAAAGTAGCTATCATAGAAAAATGGTGGTCCTCAAAAGGTTCACTTAAAGAACAAATCATAGCATTAAACGGTGAAGCCGGATTTCAACCAGTTGTTTTAAGAGGTGGTATTCACTTTTTAAGTCCTTTAGTTTATAAAATCCATACAGTTCCACTAGTAACCATCCCTCAAGGAAAGATAGCTTACGTATTTGCTAGAGATGGTAAACCACTAGAACCAACTCAAACCCTTGGAACAATAATCCATGAAGGCAATAACTTCCAAGATGTTAGAGGCTTTATAACAAATGGAGGACAAAAAGGTCCTCAAAGAGGTATAATCCGTGAAGGTACTTATGCCTTTAACTTAGCACAATTTATAATAATAACAGAAACCAAGACTTATTACCTTCCAATGGGAAATGATACTGAGCAAAAAACTATTATGGAAATGGCACAAAAAATCAGTTCAAGAAATGGCTTTGATCCTGTAGTTATTCAAGGTGAAAGTGATCTAGTAGGTATAGTTACTATACATGATGGTCCTTCTCTAGGAAAAGACAATATAATCTGTCCTACTGTTGGTGATGAGCCTTCTGATCCAAATTATCATAATAACTTCCAAGACCCTGAAAAGTTCTTAGCTGCTGGAGGTTACAGAGGTAGACAATATCAAGTCCTTGCAGATGGTACTTACTTAATAAACAGATTGTTTGCCACAATTGAATATATACCTAAAACAGTTATACCTGTGGGTTATGTAGGTGTAGTTGTTTCATATACTGGTATGAAAGGAACTGATTCATCTGGAGATGATTACAAACATGGCGAACTAGTACAAAAAGGGTTTAGAGGAGTTTGGAGCGAAGGTCTTATGCCTGGTAAATATGCCTTCAACACTTATGCAGGAAGCATCATAAAGGTTCCTACTACTAACGTAATCTTAAAATGGATAAGCAATCAAAATGGTAATCATCGATATGATGAAAATCTTAAAGAAGTTAGCTTAATCACAAAAGATGCTTTTGAACCATCATTACCTTTATCTGTAGTTTTCCATATAGATTACAAAAAGGCTCCTATGGTAATTCAAAGATTTGGAGATATAAAGATGCTTGTTGATCAAACACTGGACCCTATGGTATCTGCATATTTCAAAAACATAGGACAAACCAAAACATTAATCGAATTAATACAACAAAGAAATGAAATACAGAATCAATCTTCTGTAGAAATGAAGACAAAATTCTCTCACTATAATCTAGAATTAGAAGAGGTTCTTATAGGTACTCCTACAAGCTCAAAAAATGATACAAATATAGAACAAATTTTAACTCAGCTTCGTTCAAGACAAATAGCTAAGGAACAACTTGAAACCTATTCAACTCAACAGGCAGCTGCTGAAAAAGAAAAGGAACTAAAAGAAGCTGAAGCAGTAGCTAAGCAACAAACCTCACTTACTGAATCAGATATCAACATCAAGATTCAAGAAAACCAAGGTAAAGCTGATCTTATGAAATCAAGACAAGATGCAGAAAAGATACAAAGACTTTCAGAAGCTGATGCCTACAAAGTTAAACAACAAGCTGAAGCAGAAGCTTATAGATTAAAACAACAAGCTGAAGCAAATGCATATCAAGTTAAACAACAAGCTGATGCAGAATCATTTAGACTTAGACAAACAGGTGACGCTGAAGCCTTTAAAATTAAAACAGTTGGTCAAGCAGATGCTGATAGAGAAGCTAGAGTTGGTATATCTAAAGCTATAGCTGCAAAAGAACAAGTAAATGCTTTTGGTGGTGCTCAATACAAAGTAGTCCAAGAGATAATGAATAACTTTGCTGATGCTATTAAAACATCTAAGATTGATATAGTGCCGAAGACTCTTATAACCTCTGGATCAAACGAAGGGGAAACAGGTCTTCACAATGCATTCGAAAATTTAGTTATGTTATTATTAAGTGATAAACTAACCTCTCAAGCTTCTAATGTTACTGAATTATCCGAGGAAGCTGAAATCTTAAAAAAAGAAATACTAAATAATGTTTCTCCTTCTGATATAAAAAATAATAAATAACATTAAGATAGACAAACTGCTTTTAGCAGTTTGTCTATCTTTTAAATTAAGTAGTATATTTTATTGCCTCATATACAACCGAACTTTTATTTTCTTCAGCTAATATATACAATTTGTTCATTGATTTAAATCTAGTTTCATCATCAAAATGTAAAACTATATATCTACTATCTTCTAACCTAACAATTTCTTCTCTTACTGTTCTAAATTTCTTTTCGTTTTTATGTTCTACAATTGATATAATTGCATTTATATCTTCTCTTTTAGATGGAGCAACTTCCCATACAGATTGTGTATCCTTTAAATTCAATTGCTTTCTTATCATCATTAAGTCCGACATAATATAGCTACTGTAAGCATTATCTTTGCTATTTAAAATTCTATCATCTATATAATTATTTATCTTAACTACATTCTGTGAAAAAGTTCCGGTTATGAGACCTGAACATTCATATACTTCATCAGTCATTCGTATCCAGAAGGTAGTTCCTGCAACCTTTCTGATCCTATGTTCAATTATCCCTAGCTCAGTTTCAAAATTTATATCTCTGTCTATTAAATCAAATATAAGCACTACCTTTTGAGCAAAATCCATTAAAACTACATATCCTTTAAATTTAACTTGATATACTTCACGTTCAACATTTTCAACTACCTTTAGAATCTCAGCTTTTACCCCTTCACTAAGTGAAAATAACTTCAAATTATTTACCCCCTTAAAATCAAACTACAATAATAGTTCATATCTTTGGTTATATTAATCTTTGCATTATCAATTCTTATGTACAAACGTATCACAAAATTTATATTCTTAATTATACTTTTAAATTTCATATGAGTTCTAAGGAATGTTTCCATTTAAAATTATGTACCATTAAACATACACAATATACATTATACATTTTTGTAAATCATATACAACATTTCTTTATGTTATTTTATAATTTATACCTTGTTTTTTTCAATCAACTTCAAAACAAGTAACTTTACAAGAAAATAATTTATAAAGAATAAATAATATTTCTATTTATATATTCATCTTTATAAATTATAATATATATATAATTAGTTATTAAATGAGTGTTTCCCAAGTTTTATCGAAAAATAGCAGTTCTATTATTACTAAAATGTTTTTATATAAATAGACATATATATCTTATGATCTATTTTAGCTTTAGACATTTAGGTAAGCGCTTTCACATTGTGTACTACTAATTAATTGACTAATGGATACAATATATAATATATTATTTTGCGAGGTGTTTTACTATGATAAAAAGAGTTATATGGGTTGTACTTGATAGTGTTGGCATAGGTGAGCTTCCTGATGCTGAAAAATATGGTGATGTAGGTTCAAACACACTTGGTCATGTAGCTGAATTTAACAACGGATTAAGACTACCTAATATGGAGAAGATTGGTTTAGGAAATATAACTGGTATGGTAGGTTTAAATAAGCACACTTCTCCAACAGGTTGCTATGGAAGAATTCATGAAGCTTCAAATGGAAAAGACACCGTTACAGGACATTGGGAAATGGTAGGAGTTAAATCAGAGATTGCCTTCCCTACTTATCCTGATGGTTTTCCAAAATCCGTAATAGACAAATTTGAAGACTTTACTGGAAGAAAGGTTATAGGTAATAAATCTGCTTCTGGTACAGAAATATTAGATGAACTTGGTGAAGAGCATATGAAAACAGGTGCTCTAATAGTTTATACTTCTGCTGACAGTGTATTTCAAATAGCTGCTCATGAAGATATAGTTCCTTTAGAAGACTTATATAAATACTGTGAATTCGCTAGAGAGATGCTTACTGGCGAGGAATCTGTAGCTAGAGTAATTGCTAGACCGTTTTTAGGCAATCCTGGCAGCTTTACAAGAACTCCTAATAGAAGAGATTATGCAGTTCTTCCTCCTCATGATACCTTATTAGATTTATT
This sequence comes from Clostridium yunnanense, assembly GCF_016595795.1. Taxonomy (GTDB): domain Bacteria; phylum Bacillota; class Clostridia; order Clostridiales; family Clostridiaceae; genus Clostridium_AR; species Clostridium_AR yunnanense. Next base: position 9,320 of record NZ_JAENHN010000008.1, on the reverse strand, counting down.
AGATAAAAAAGGCTTAAATGTAATGGCTGTAGGTAAAATCGAAGATATATTCTCTGGTAGAGGAATAACAGAAGCTATTCATACCAAGGATAATATGGACGGAGTTGATAAAACTCTAGAGTATATAAAGGAAGATAAAGATGGTCTTATATTTACTAATCTTGTTGACTTTGATATGAAGTGGGGCCACAGAAGAGATGCTAAGAGCTATGGAAAAGGTTTAGAAGATTTTGATGCTAGACTTCCAGAAATACTGTCTGCTATGAAGGATACTGATGTATTATTCATAACTGCAGACCACGGATGCGATCCTACCTTTAAAGGAACAGATCACACTAGAGAATATGTACCTTTCTTAGCTTATGGCGCTCAATTAAAGAAAGGATTTGATCTTGGCACAAGATTTGGATTCTTTGATATGGGGCAAACAATAGCTGATATATTTAATATTGGTGAGATAAAAAATGGTGTAAGCTTTCTAAACGATATAAAATAACAATTAATAATAATTAAACAATATTACTTGAGGTGAAATTATGGATTTAACAAAAAAAATACAAGATGCTTCTGAATTTATCTTATCTAAAAGCAAATATAAGCCGCAAATAGGACTAATCTTAGGATCTGGCTTAGGCGCTATTGCTGATATGATAGAAGATGCCGAATATTATAATTATAATGAGCTACCTAACTTTCCAGTCTCAACTGTAGAAGGTCATGCCGGCAGATTAGTAATAGGTATGTTTCAAGGAAAACAAGTGGTTGCTATGCAAGGTAGGTTCCATTATTATGAAGGCTATGCTATGGAACAGGTAACTTTTCCTGTAAGAGTTATGAAACTTTTAGGTATAGATACAATAATCGTAACTAACGCAGCAGGTGCTGTAAATACAAACTTTAAACCTGGTGATCTTATGATTATAAATGATCATATAAATCTTTCAGGAACTAATCCTTTGATAGGAAAAAATCTCGATTCATTTGGAACCCGTTTTCCAGATATGTCTGAAGCTTATAACGTTGAACTTATTAATAAAGCAAAGGAAGTTGCAAATTCATTAAATATAGATATAAAAGAAGGTATATACGCTATGTTTAGTGGACCAACTTATGAAACTCCTGCTGAGATAAGGATGGCAAGAATCTTAGGTGGTGATGCAGTGGGTATGTCCACCGTTCCAGAAGTAATAATAGCAAACCACAGCAAAATAAAGGTTCTAGGTATTTCTTGTCTTACAAATATGGCCGCAGGAATATTAAAACAACCATTAAGTCATGTAGAGGTAATGGAAACTTCTGCACTAGTGAGAGATAACTTCATAGCACTTATGACAAATATAATAAAGAATCTATAATAAAAAGCTTCTGAAAACATTGAAAGATCTAAGTTTTATATCTTGAAAATTTTATAATTTACTATACAGAAAAAAGGTTGATGGCTACAATTAATGCCATCAACCTTTTTGTTCATTGGGTGTTTTATTTATAAATCTATTGTATATATTTAGTGCATCGTTAAATTCATTGCCAACTTCTATTATATCTTGCGATACAAGATCTTTTTCATTCGCTTTAATTAAGTTTTCCAATCTCTCTCTAATATTAGTTATGTTGTTTAATAAAGTCTTCTCGTCCATCTAACTAACACCTCCATCTATATTTTTTACATTTAATGTAAAATTTAAACATAGCGGAGTAAGTTTTATTTTATATTATATTATTAAACCACAATTAAATCTTTCGGATAACTATTAAGTACTTCACATCCATCTTCTGTTACTAATACTAAATCTTCAATTCTAACACCAACATTATTATGAATATAAATTCCTGGCTCAATTGAGAATATCATACCTGGCTTTACTTCCTCTTTATTAACAGAGCTTACATCACCAAAATCATGTACTTCAATACCTATAGAATGCCCTGTTCTATGAGTGAAGTATTTTCCATAGCCATAGCCATCTATAACATCTCTAGCAGCTTTGTCTATATCACAAAATCTAGTGCCTGGTTTAACTTTTCTTATACCAGCCAAGTTAGCTTCAAGCACAATTTCGTAAACCTTTCTTGCTTCCTCAGAAGGCTCTCCACAAAAGAAAGTTCTTGTCATATCTGAACAGTAAAATTCATTTCTACAACCAGTGTCTATTATTATACTATCACCTAACTTTACCATAGATGAGTCTGTTTCATGATGTGGATCTGCCCCATTAGCACCATATGCTACTATTGGTGTAAAAGAAAACCCTTGAGTTCTTTCTTCTTCATATAGTTCGGCTAGTATGCTACTGATGGCTTTTTCACTTTTATCCTTTGAAAATCTGTTCACTATTTTGCCCATAACTCTATCATTTATAGCAGACGCTTTTCTCATAAGCTCAATCTCTTCTGCATCTTTAATTGTTCTTGCTTTGTCTATAATAGGTGATCCATTTACAAAGCCTGCTGCTGCACTGTTTTCCATAAGTCTAATCAAGAAATGTGCCTGCCAGTTCTTATCAATCCCTATAGAGTATGACTTATCTATAATATTGCATAATGCTGAAATTGGATCTTGCGTATCATTGTACCAAACCAAATCTACTCCTAAGTCTTCATGTAGAGGAAAAAGTTCATTGATTACAAGCTTTTTCTCACCTTTTGTATTTATATATAAAGCCAATAATCTTTCACCTGACTCTATCCATTTACCAGTGAGATAAAACACTGCAGCTGGTGAGGTTATAATCATCTGATGTAGATTCTCTTTGTTCATTTCTTCTAATATTTTATTTAATCTATTTTCTTTCATTCTGCTCTCTCCTTCTATAAATATGAAACTCTCATTTATATGTTTTTGCACTATGTTTATTTATATAGTAACTTGCGTATTTATTTTTATTTAAGCTACATATTAATTATATACAAAAAAGACTGGATAATCCATTAACTTAAATCATACATAGTATATATAGGTAGAATTTTGCATAATACTATATCTTCACATATTACAGGATTATATTCTCAAAAGATATTTTATTATCAGCCACTAATATGTTTTATATAATAACAATCTTTAACACTTTATTAATATTGAGCAAATGAAGATGTGAATATACATTAAGTGGTATAATATATTAATAGAAATATACTTATGTTTTTTAATTAGGAGGAAACTAAATGAGAATTGCAGTTATATCAGACATACACAGTAACCTTTATGCTCTTATTAGAGTTATTGAAGATATAGATAGCCAAAATGTAGACACAGTTATTTGCCTAGGAGATTTGGTTGGTTATGGTCCTCAACCAAATGAAGTTATAGCTATGGTAAAAAGAAGAGCTTTTTTATGTATAAAAGGAAATTACGACACATCTGTTGTCGACAATGGATTCACATATATACGAGATACAAATATAAATTCTTTTTCTCTACCTTGGACAGTAGATGAATTAAGAGCGTCGAATAAATACTATCTTGAAAATTTACCGGACAGTATCTCTTTAAAAATTGATAATAAAAAAATTCTTTTCGTACATGGAAGCCCAAATAAAATAGATGAGTACTTATATGAAAACAATCCTGATTTAGATACTATAGTAGAAAGAATCGATGAGGATATATTGGTATGCGCCCACACACATATACCTATGGTAAAGCAATTGAATAATAAGATGATAATAAATGTTGGTAGTGTAGGCAAGCCAAAAAATGGTTCTCCAGACTCAACTTATGCAATAATAGATATATCTAAAGGCAGAAGCGCTCGTGCAGAAATAAGAAAAGTAAGCTATGAATATAAAAGAATAATGAAAGATATGGAGATGAAGAAATTCCCTCCAACTTTAATACATTCTTATGAAACTGGTTATGAATAAATAGTTGAGCTAGGAACTCTATAAACTTCTCATCATAAAGCTTCAATTAGCTTGAAAAATCATTAAAATTTCTAGATTTAGTTAATTTAAAATTTATGTATTTTACTCTATAGCAAAAATGTGATCATGATATCTAATTATATATCATGATCACTTCGTTTAATCTCTTAGAACACCAACAATTCTTATATTACTCAGCAGTTGCTTGCTAAGTTTTCCTGAATTAAACTGTTCTGAAAGGTCAGTTCCTGGTCTAAAACCAGTAGCTACTATCTGGTTTAGTGCCTTCTCTCCGGTGATATCATAAACTGTTCCATTAACAGCTATGTAAGCAGGGTTATCGCCTACGCCATTATATGCGGATAATTCCTTCATTGTAAACTCTCTAGTTCTAAAAGAAAAAACTGTTTCTATAGTACCTTTTTTCAGTTGTTTTTCTGTATTCTTTTCCTTATAATACTCTAATATACCTTCAATCTGTATTGTTAACCTTTCAATATCCTTTATAAGTCCTAAGCTATTTTCTTTTGTACTTAGCAAAATCATTTTTTTATAAAAATTTATCTTATTATACTTTTGTAATAACAACTCTTCACTGGAACTAGTCATCAGCATTCCTCTTAAATATCAATATATCTGTATATTTTATGAGGGAATAATTGCATTTATTAAACTATTAGTGTAAAATAAATATTATTTAAGGGTTAAAGTGTTAAAATTACTAGGCTTAACCGGTTAAAACCGTTATATTAAAAGCACATTTGTGCTGTATTCAAAGTCATCTATTATGACAAATTAGATGGTACCGTGGAAATATAGCCTTTCGTCCATAATTATGGATTGATAGGTTTTTTTATTTTAGTGTTAAATGTAAACTATACCTATAAAATACAATAGAAACGTAAATAATATAATTAGAAAGTGAGGTCATATAATGAACACTACATTAGTTAGAGCTCTATATAGAAACACAGAAGAGCATATTGAAAAAAGTGTAAAAATTTCAGGTTGGATAAGAACATTAAGAGCATCAAATGCTTTTGGGTTTATAGAAGTTAATGATGGCTCATTCTTCAAAAATGTTCAAGTGGTATTTGATAATAAGATTGCAAACTTTAAAGATGTATCTAAATTACCGATAAGCTCATCAATTTCAGTTGTAGGTAAATTAGTGCCAACACCTGATGCAAAACAGCCTTTTGAAATACAAGCTGAAGAGGTAATAATAGAGGGAATGTCTTCTTCTGATTATCCTTTGCAAAAAAAGAGACATACTTTTGAATATTTAAGAACAATAGCTCATTTGAGACCTAGAAGTAATGCATTTTCAGCTGTATTCAGAGTTCGTTCAGTAGCTGCTTATGCAATACATAAGTTCTTCCAAGATCAAAGCTTTGTCTATGTTCACACTCCAATAATAACTGGTAGTGATTGTGAAGGCGCTGGAGAAATGTTTAGATTAACAACTATGGATTTAAACAACATTCCAAAAACTGAAGAAGGAAATATTGATTTCAGTGAGGACTTTTTCGGTAAAGAAGCTAATCTTACTGTATCAGGTCAGCTAAATGGAGAATCTTATGCTTTAGCTTTCAGAAATATATATACTTTTGGACCTACATTTAGAGCAGAAAACTCAAATACGGCAAGACATGCTGCTGAGTTCTGGATGATAGAACCTGAAATGGCTTTTGCTAATCTTGAAGATGACATGGAATTAGCAGAACAAATGCTTAAGTACGTTATAAAATATGTTATGGATGAATGTCCTGAAGAAATTGACTTCTTTAACCAATTCATCGATAAAGGCTTAAAAGAAAGATTAGACCATATAATCAGTTCTGACTTCGGAAAAGTTACTTATACAGAAGCAGTTGAATTACTTAAGAACTCAGGAAAGGCATTTGATTATCCTGTTGAGTGGGGTATAGACTTACAGACTGAGCATGAAAGATATTTAACTGAAGAAATATTCAAAAAACCTGTATTTGTAACTAATTACCCTAAAGAAATCAAAGCTTTCTATATGAGATTAAACGAAGATGGAAAAACAGTTGCTGCAATGGACTGTCTAGTTCCTGGTATCGGTGAAATCATAGGGGGAAGCCAGAGAGAAGAAAGACTTTCAATGCTTGAGTCAAGACTTGAAGAACTTGGTCTTAACAAAGAGGATTATTGGTGGTATCTTGAGTTAAGAAAATATGGTGAAACTGTGCACTCAGGTTTTGGTCTAGGATTTGAAAGATTAATAATGTACATCACTGGTATGTCAAATATAAGAGATGTAATTCCTTTCCCAAGAACTACTGGGCAAGCGGATTTTTAAGATAATCATATGTCAGTTTAAAAGAATCCCCAGCAGAACTTCTGCCGGGGATTCTTTTATTTATTTTCATTACTTTTTAAATTAGGTTTACTATTATATTATTTATTTTTATTTCCATTACCGTTGGTCTTATTTTCACTTGTATTCTTATTAGTTTTGTTATCTAAGCTTCCGTTATCTTGTTTTGTTTCCTTATTTAATTGATTTGAATTATTGTTTTTATTATTATTATCTTTTTTATTCTCATTACTATTTATATTATTTCCTTTATCAACTTCATTAGTAGATTTTTTATCTTCATTATTTGAAGGTTTATTTTCTTTATTCTCTGTTTTATTGTTTATAGAATTGTTATCCTTATTTAAATTATTGCCACTATTATTCTGATTATTTTGCTGATCTTTTTGCTTAATCTTATCTTCTCTTATCTCTTGTTTCTTTAATTCATTTATATCTTCATTAACTTTTTCAATATCAACAGTCCCCTTAACTGGTGTTATATTTATATCCGAATAGGAATCTATTAAATTCTCATTCTTAGCTTCACTTACAACCTCTTTTACCGCATCACCTAAAATCATATTATTAATCTTAGCTTTATCAATCATTGCTTTAAGTTTTTCATCATCTACTTTAACTTTAACTACCCTATTCCAACGATTAGCTTGTATCAATATCTTTGATTTTGCATCTAATTCAACAGCTTTTACAGGATTATAATAATCTATTATTCCAAAGGTAAATATCATTAAGAAGGTGGCAGCTAAAACCGCAAGCCTTTTTATTGTATTGTGACTACCAACAAGATTACCTTCATAGACTTCACCTTTTATAGGTAAAATATTAGAAGCTTTTACAAGCGCAAACTCTCCAGTCTCAGTTAGTAATATAACTTTACTTCCTTTTGTTTCAACGACTACTCCATTCTTCTTCATTATACTACTGCTCCTTCCTTCTTATATTTAGGTATGACTTGAGGTATATGTATTCATTACTAGAAAGTAGAATTATTAATGATATCATATATTTCCTCCACTTTTCTATAAACTTCCTATTCCTACCCGTAAGTTCAATAATTTGTACTATAGGTAACTTTTTCGTTTCATATAAAATATTCATTATTTCTTTATTTCTAGAGCACAACAGGGCTGCATTAAGCACATCTTCTCTAGTATCCTTATGACTAGGCGAACTTTTGGAAAGTTCATAGAAATTTATTTTAAATTCTTCCAGCTTCTCTCTATACATATTTATCTCTTCTAATCTACTTTTTTGCTCTTGTTCTCTATCATATTTATCCAAGGATATTGTATTATCTATATCTTTCATGCCTTCTTCTTCTTCAAAATACAAAATAGGCACATTCTTAGAATTTCTAAAGAAATCAATTAAAGAATTTCGTATCACTATCTTAGCGTAAGAAAAAAAATTCCCTTTTTCTTTAGAAAAATTATCGCATGCTTTATTAAAAGCCCCTATGGCTATGCTGAACTCTTCATCATTTCTCCTATCTAACTGCTTTTTACATATAAAAGAAGCAGTTTTATATATGAAACCTAAGTTTTCCTCTATAAACTTGTTCTTATCTTCAATCAAAAACTCTTCTATCATAGTTTTTCACCATCCTGCTTGAGTTCATAGTTTTTAAAGAGTTCTGTACTTATTTATACGTAAGAGCTTTAACTTTTAAGGGGGCAATTGCCTACCCCCCTAAAGCTTTTTTACGTGTCGTAAATTAATATGCAAGGCTAATTGCTAGCAAACAATTAATTATATCAAAATTTAGTCTTAAATAATATTATTTGAAATTAAGAGGAGAATTACTCATGAAGAAAAAATATGTTTTAGCATTATCATTAATATTTTCATTATCGTTTTCTGTTCCAGCTTTTGCAGCAGATACCAGTACTGACAAGACTACAGATTATAAATCTTATGCTGGATTAACACCAAACAGTATGTTCTATCCTTTAGATAAGGCAATAGAAAATATTAAGCTAAGATTCACGAAAGATCCTAATAAAAAAATAGAGAAATTACTAGAGATTCAAAAGGAAAGACTAGGAGAAATACAAACCTTAGTAGAAAAAGATAAGACAGACTTAGTTCCAACAGCTCTAGAAGGTTTGGAAGATGTGACCTCACAGACTCAAACAGAGGCAGCTAAAATTATCACTGATACCAATATTATAGGAGCTCCCACTGATTTAGATACCACAGTTAATGATACTAACGCCACTGCCGATACCCCATCAGAAGAAATCAAAGAAATAGATGTTATTGAGTCAACCAGTGATGCCATTGAAGATACTAATACAGCTTCTATTGAAATTCTTGATTCAATAAAAGATCAGCTACCTAAAGAAGCACAAGATAAATTAGCTTCAGTACTCGAAATGCAGAAGCAAAAGAAAGAAGCAGTTAAACAAATGGTAGCTGCTATACATGATCTTAACACCGCTAGAAAGCAACTAATAGAAGCAAGCAAATCCTTAAAGGATGCTACTAAATCAGGTGATTTAGATGCAATAGCTAATGCACAAGAAACATTAAATGTAGCTAATGATACTTTTACGCAAAAACAAACCGCTCTTGAAACAGCAAAGACAAATAAGCAATCAGTTATACATCAAGCAAAGGCAGGCAAAGTCACTGATGATACACCAGCTACAGAACCGACAACTTTAGATAATAATAGCACTGAAGATTCTTCTAATACACAAATTAATTCAACTAGTATTATTCCAAATGCACAAGCAACAGCTTCAACTGAAGACAACAAAGCTTCTACTACTGAAGTAAAAAAAGTAGAAGCTACTAAAAATAAAGAAACTAAAGCTACAGAAAAACAAGTAAAAAAGGCTGAACACTCGACTCAAGAAGATAATGCAACAAAGAATAAAGGCAAAAACAATTAATAACACATTTAATAAAATAATTTTACAAATACACACACAAACAATTAAAATAATCTACAAATACGCTCAAAAAAAGCACTACCTTAAATAGGAGGGCACTGAAAAACTTTAGTTTTTCAGGAGCGATTTATTTAAATAGTTTAAAAGTAGCTGATAAAACTAAGAGTTTTTAGTTTTATCAGCTGCTTTGTTTTAAAAACTGCTTAAGTTAATTG
>NZ_JAENHN010000071.1 GCF_016595795.1 Clostridium yunnanense | reverse complement strand
TCATCTAGTTGATAAATTTGACTTTTCAGCAATAAGCTTAAATTATATACTTTTTCTAAGGTTTTATCCTTTAAGGCATCTGGATTAGCTTTATTTACTTTTTCAGTCAATTCCCTAAGTTGATCGCTATTTAATATGTTTGAAGATAATTCTATAGCCTTTGGTAGCTTTCCAGAAACGCTTACATCTTTATTTGGACTTTGAAGTGTTATTTCTACCTTATTCTTCTCTAAGGAGAGAATAGCTTGCTCTAATGCATTAGCATCATTATCAACTTGCATTTGTGTGGCATTATCATCACTATATGTTGTCTTTGCTACATCTAAAGCTGCCTCTAAGGCTTTTACAGTTTCGTCAGTATATAAGCCTTTTTCTATTGTATCAACTTTTTTAATTTCATTATCCAATTCAGCTTTATTTGCTTTCAAAACTAAACTGTCTATTGCAGCTTCTAATTGTTTCTTTGCATCTAATATTTCTGTACTTGTTGCAGCTTTATCTTCATTAACCTTTGTAATATTATCTAAAGCATTATGATATGCTTCTATACTATTTGGTGTAAAAGAACTTGTATCAATGTCTTTATTTTGATTATAGTATTCCATGAGTTTATCTTTTAAACTTTCGCCATAAACTTCAAACTCCCATAATGAATAACCATATTGTCCGATTGGAACAATTCCTTGCATCCTTACATATCTTCCGGTTACCGGTTCATCATAGTTTAATTCTTTAATACCAGCAACTCCATCAGTGATATGTGATACATCATTCCAATTTTGTCCATCTTCCGAAACTTGAATCTTATATTCTTTACCACATGCACTTTCCCAATTTAATACAACCCTTGAGATATCATATACATCTTCTAAATCCACCTGTATATATTGAGAACTTACATCCTTACCAGGATTATCTTTGCCTCTTTCAGATACCCATCTTGATTGGTAAGTATCCCCTTTATTTTCTATACTTCCATCAAATGCATATTTTGATTCTAAAACGAACTTAGATTTTGGATTTGTGTATTGTGAACTTGCTTTTGAAGGTTTATTTAGAGCAACATTAATTTTATCTTCTTCTTTTGCTTCTCCATAAACTTTAAATTCAAATATATTGATTCCATAATTAGTTCCACTATTCAGCCTTGATTTATGTGAATTAATCTTTACATAACGACCATACACTGATTCACTAAAATTAATTTGATCTATTAAACTCACATCTGTTTTTAACTGCTTCACGCTCTTCCAATTTAAGTTGTCCGATGATACATCAATAGTATAATCATCTGAGCATGCATTTTCCCAGTCAACCTCAATAGCATCAATACGTGAATATTTCGCTAGATCAACAGTTATCCATTCATTATCTGAATTACGATTAGATGCCCATCTGGTAGACGAATCTCCATCAACAGCCAAGTTTCCTACAAAGGTTGGTGCTTTTGTTGACACGGAGCTTGTTATTGTTTGCTTATTTAAGGAGAGAAGTTCCCCTGCATTCATTGCAACCTCTTTGACTTGATAACAAGTTCCACTACTAGTTTTCATAATGATTTTTACATAACTGCACAATCTTCCAATAGTTATTGTTGTCTGCTTACCATCACCTTTTGTAACTGTTGAAACCAAGTCATATTTCTCACCATCTTGTGACGCATAAACTTCATATGAAGTAGCATATTTGTCTCCCCAAGAAATAGTTATGTCTTTCAAATATTTATTTGAACCTGCAAAAAGTGAAATCCATTCTTCACCTTGCCCTTTACTTTCCCAATAGCTATTACTATTACCATCAACTACATTCTTAACACCATGATTTTCCGTAGAACTACTTGCTACATATCTATCATCTTGTCCTTCTGCTAATGTTTGTGATTGACCAGCATAAGGTAATGCTCTTGAGATAAAAGTAGTAGTTGTTTTAACATTATTATAGGATAATCCTACATTTACCATCTTATGAGCTTCATTGTCATTAACAGCCACAGTTATTTGTCTTGTACTTCCTGCTTCATCAATGATAACACTGCAGGCTTGATCTACAGTTATTGTATATCCTTTTTTATATTCTAAAGAGCCTGCCTTATAGAAATTAATTTGTGTTTGTTTTAATCCATCATGTCTAACCGCTTGTACATCCGAATTATTTGCTACAACTGTTATTGGAATGTTGTTTGAATAATTATTTACTTCTGCTTCTGTCTTATTTGGAACAACTATATAAGCATAAGAAGCATTTGTTGGTTTTACACCATGATCAATATAGGCTGTAAAAACAGAATCAGCATTCTTTTTCATATCTTCTGACCATAAGCTTGGAACATTTTTTTGTCCATCATAAGATACTTTAACCTTTGTATCATTTAAGAAAACGTATCCAATCTTATTATTATATATATTCTTTGTTGTATATTCTTTGGCTACTGTTCCTACATTAACTTCCTCACCATTAACTTTTACATTACTAGCTTTACTTTGATTTAAGGTTGTATGAATAGGTGATTCAGTTGTTGAGGAAATATTCGATCCTAACGCCACAAACTCATTGTCAAAGAAGAAATATCCTTTTTGACCTTTAGTATTAGTCTTATCAAATTTGTAAGCAGTTGCTCCATACTTACCATTACTTACACCAATATTAAAAAGTTCATTATTCTCAAAAGTGAATTTACCGCTAATATAATTAGGTGCAGTTGCTCCTGGAGTATGTGTCCAATCAAATACTGGGTATACAGATTTATACTCATCTCCATCTACAGTTATTGTAGAAGATGCAGCTGATGTCCAATAAATCAATTGTTGATTTGGCTTTCCAGCTTCATTCCATGGACCACGCCATTCTCCTCCAATAAGGTTCTTAGAGTCCATCTTTATATTGACACCATATCCATCTCTCATATGTGATGCATATCCAGAACGCCACATATAATAGTTACCATTCTTACCATTCGAATTGCTTTTACCTTCAATGTTATCTAAAATCTTCTGATATTCACTAGCACGTTTAGGATCTGCCTCTATCATTCTCTGTAGCGGAGCAATGTATTCTTCTGAGTAATTATCATATCCTACGTCGTATTTATATGGACGATATCCAAGGTATAATTCCATGATATCCCCTCTAACCGTCCAACTTGTACCATTTATCATGTAGTTTCCCATTCTATCAACAACATCTTGGCTTACTGCAAACTCTGTTCCTTTTAACATATAGATCCAATAACTCATATCCCTAAACATGGTCATTCCGTAACCATTTGAATAGAATTGTCTTCCATGCATATAGTAACTGTTATCAACTTGTACTGCTTCTTTTGTAATATCATCTAACTGGGTTGTTAAACAATAATCTAAATAATTATTAACCATATCTTTTAACTGAGTAGCATCTTCTTTAATAAGAGCATAATAAACATAGTTTTGATCAAACCATAAATTATTTTGACCTGAGCCATATTTAACTGGAGTTTTTTCTAAAAGCTTGTTTAGAATAATATTTAAAGCTTCACTGCTTATACTATCCTCCATAAACACACCGATTCTACCAAAACGTAATTGGGTACCTACTTGGTTCTCCCACCAGTTAGTTGAACTCGGATTTTGAGACCCCCAATAAACAATAGCTTTACTCAATTTATCAGCAGCTTCTTGCTTTTTATAAAGTGAATTTCCTTCTTTGTTATAAGCTATAGCTATAGCTTGCATTCTATCTAATGCTAAATAAGGGGACCATGCTGCTCCATTTGCAGCATTATTTGTGGCTTTATAATCCACATCTGTAAAAGATCCATCCGCCTGTATTAAATTAAGATAATCTCCTGCATGACTTACATAACAAGCCTCTACTTTTGATCCATCATCGATTGTATCAAGCTTCAAAAAGTAATCTTTAATTCTGCTCTTGATTAAATTCATATCATCAACACTTGTTGCTTTGGCAATACTTGTACCATCAAAAACCAGAGTCATGATCATAATTAAAGATAAAACAATCCTACCAAGTTTTTTCATCATATCCTTTCCCTCCAATGATAACATTTACTTTACAATCTTATTCTTCTTTAAATTCACTTGAATTTCAACGAACATTTACTTGAAAACTCAATAAAAAGTTGCTGAAGCAACTTTGTTCAGCGAGCTTTTTTAACCAAGCTACATTAACGAATGTACATAAGGAAAATTTAGCAGACAGATAAGTTTTATTTCTACTATATGGCCATAAAAAACTTAAAAAAACATTAAAATAACTATGGTCAATTATTTTAAATGTTTTATAGTTTACTCCAAAGAAAAAAGAGATTCATTAATCTCTAAGTTTTAACGAATCTCTTTCAACCACTTTTACACTTAATAATTGTGTCATTGGTATATTATCTTTTCTATGTATACGATCAATTAAATTAGAAACAGCAACTTGCCCCATTAACTCCTTTTGTACTTGGACAGTTGTTATTTGGGGAATTGACTTTTCGCATAAAGGAGTATCATCGAAGCCAACCACCCCGATATCCTCTGGAACTTTTATCCCCATATCCTTTAACGCTGATATCACAGCAAATGCGTTGGAATCATTGGCGCAGATCAAAACTTCAGGTAATTCTTTTGACTGTAAAATATTTATAATATCGGAAATTTGATTTGCTAATATGAATTTTTCTATCCCTTTTATAAAAGAATATTTATCAATATAGCTATCTATATTTTGATAATCTGTTATATTGCTTTTAAGAAGCGCCTGCTTATATCCTAAAAATCTATCTTCAAAGCTAAAGGAATAATCTAAATCACCAAAGAAACCTATTTTCTTATAACCCTTTTGGATCACATGATTTGCCACCATATATCCACCTTGCTTGTTATGAGTTAAAACACAGTCACTAGGATCACATAAAGAGGTAAAGTCAACAAGCACCACTGGGACACCAGTTTTCTTCAAAAGCATCAAATTATAATCAGATATTTTTCCAACAACTAAAATCCCAGCTACCTTTCTTTCCAAAATACATTTAGGCATAGCAAATTCAGTATCCTCAAAATAATTCAAAATAGAGAAATAGCCAAAAGCTTTTGCTTGTTCAACGATAGAGCGTAAAACAATAGAATAGAAATGACCTGTATCAGCATAATAGCTCTGCATCAAAATACAAATATTAGTTTTTGATAACACCGATAAATATTGTCTTTTTTGATTTATATACCCCATCTCATCAGCAGTACGTAATATCTCTAATCGCATCTCTTCGCTTACACCAACTTTATCATTTAAAGCTATAGATACAGCATTAATAGAGATTCCTAATCTGTTAGCAATATCTTTCATTGTGACTTTCATAAGCTATTATCCTTTCTTAGCTATGCTTGAAATTAAATAGTTATTCATCCAATGCTTTAATGAGCTTACGCAAAGAATTAATATGATTTTGTCATATTCCATGGCTAAAACTGTAAACTCACTACGTTCGAACAGTACAGTTTATTAACGCCATTCCATCTGAAAAAATCATTTAATTCTAATAGCTCGCTCATATAGCATCTCCTGCATAACCATTTAATTTCAATACTTTTCCTTAACTATGTCTGAAGTAACTTTAATTTTACTAAAAACTAATATATTATAGAGCCCTATGCTATAACTCTTCTCCATTTGTTTTAATAACGTGCTTAAACCAAGCAAAGGATTTTTTCTTGATTCTACGCATATCTTTTAAATCATCATTATCTCTATTTACGTAGATAAAACCATATCTTTTCTTCATTTGAGCACGACTGCTTAAGATATCTACTGGTCCCCATGCAAGATAACCTCTGCAATCAACTCCTTCTCGAACAGCTTCTTTCATTTCTTCAATATGTTTACTCATATAGTCAATTCTATAATCATCCACAATTTGACCGTCTCCATCTATTTGATCATCATATCCAAAGCCATTTTCTACGATATAAATAGGCATTTCATAACGATCATACAACTGCCTTAAAGTGATTCTTAACCCAATTGGATCAACAGTCCAGCCGAACTTAGACATCTCTAAATATGGATTCTTTTTAATCACAACATCATTTACATTGGTTAAGCTTTCTTCTCCATAATGAGATATGGTAGACATATAATAGCTAATAGCCAAATAATCTGTGATCCCTTTCTTTAAAACATCCAAATCACCTTCTAGAATCTCAGGCATTGTTCCTTCGTTCTTCATATTAGCATAATAATAAGAATTATAGTGGCCTCTTGCAAAAACATCTAAAAACACATAAGCTTCACTCTGTGCTTTCATGCTTTCTAAAGTATCCAACGGATGACAGGTTTCTGGATAACTTTGAACGATTGTAGCCATTCCCATAACCTTTCCACCTTGCACATGGATATATTCATTTATTAAACTATGAGCAATCAATGTATTATGCATAATTTGATTATCAAACAGTTGTGCATTAAAACCTTCTGGGCAAATGCTGCCAAAGAACATTTTAGGACCTTTTTGTAATATTCCATTTTGTTCATTAAAGATAATCCAATACTTTATCTTATCCCCATAACGATCAACAATCTTCTTGCATAGTTGTACAAAAATATACATAACCCTGCGACTATAAAAACCATTATATTTTTCATGCAAGTAAACTGGCATTTCAAAATGATAAAGTGTAGGAATAGGCTCCATTCCTCTTTCAATTAAATCGTCTATAAACTTATCATAAAATTCGAAACCTTCTTCATTATAAGTATTTTCATCACTCATCATTCTAGACCAGTCAATAGAGAATCGATAAGCATTAAAGCCCATTTCTTTAAATAAATCAAAATCCTCTTCATATCTATGATAGGAATCAATGCCATCCTTAAAGTCAGAGAACTCTCCTGTTGTCGTCAAATCGCAAACTGCTGGTACCTTTCCACCTTCAGTATAGCCACCTTCACTTTGATGAGCCGTAACCGCTCCACCCCATAAGAAATCTTTTCGTAGCATTTGTCTTTCTCCTTTGAGTTTCATTTATTAAATAATACAATAAGAATCTATATCATATAAATACACATTGTTTATACAAGCTTATTATGTCAATGATTCACTTGAATAGCAACTGTATTTTACTTGAAAAAAGTACTTTTCACTTGAATTATCTTTAAACGTAAAAAAGTCGCTGAAGCCCCCCCTTCTTCAGTGAGCTTTTTTAAAGCATCTGCCTTTCCGAATGTATATGAGGAAACTTACAGGTGAATAAGTCTTATTCTTTTTACTGTTTACCCTGAATAACTGTTCTAAACCCTTGGCATTGCTAGGTTTAGCTTTTAATAAATTTTATAATTTTTTTATTTTTTTGTATAACTACTCTTTACAGTAAAAAAAGCCATCCCAAAGGATGACTTTTAATTAAATATCTTTTATTGATTTGTTGCTGGTGGTGTTGTTGGTGGTGTTGATGTTTGAGTTGCTGGAGGATTTTGAGTTGTTGCCGGAGGTGCTGGAGGTGCCGCAGGTGGAGGTGTAGCTTTCTTTGTTCCTACCTTCATAACTCCATTTACCTTTTGATAATTATCAGTAGCTATATTTTCTCTTGCTATTTCTTTTCCATCTTGATAAGTTACTAAATAGCTCTTTACTTTATAACCAGTAACTGGTTGTTTATCCCATTGAGTTTGACCTTCCATAAGTGAGCTATCATCTACTTTTGATATTGTAGGTTCATACTTTGCTAAAGTATCAGCAAATAATTCATAGGTTTTACCACCCATTCCTGATGCGCTTCCATAAAAATTAACATAAACATTTTTATTGCTTGTATATGATTCTATATATACAGGGAAGTTATATGTATTTTTAAACTTATAGTCTAATGATCCCCAATAAACAGTTGCATCTAATCCTACAGGTGAATAGCTTGTAGGCATAGAATGATTATATCTTTCAGTTGATCTTATACCAGCTCTCATAGCTGCTCTATATAGTGTAGTTGAAACTTGGCATATACCGCCGCCAATACCTTGTTCAACTTTATCTCCTACAAATATGGCTGCATCTTTATAGCCTCTAGCTATAGTTCTTTCTCCAAGAGCTTCATTATAGCTAAATGTATCTCCTGGCATTAAGAGCTTAGCATTTATAAATTTACTTGCTAAGGTTACATTAGCTGATCTTCCTTCGTTTGACGTAGCAAAACTAGTTGAAAATGTTGAAATCTTACCATCTATCTTTTCAAGTTCTGCTTTTTGATACTTAGGTTTAGCTTCTTGTATCGGAGCCTCTACAACCGCCTGTTGCTCAATTTTGCCATTAATGTTAGTTTTGATCAACTTGTCCAATTCTTCGGCATTTACTTTGCGACCAATTTGATCATCAGTAATATTTATTTTACCTCCATTTATGGAGATTTTTGCATCTATAGGATCTTTATTTATTTTGCTCTCAATTTGCTGTTCAAATGCCTTAATCTTACTGTCATCATATTTAAACTCTAGAGGAAGATTTTTATTAGTGCCGTTTTTTATAATATTATTTTTCTGAAATAAACTTAATTTTTTTCCCTCTTCTAAAGCTTTTTGAGCCATTTCTTGAACGTTAAATTGAGGATTTAAATTAGAATAGTCAAGCTCAAAGTTTTGGTCTAATGCCTTAACAACAAGCTTTTTTTGCTTTATTGTATTTGAAAAACTATCTTCTAATAGTTTTACTGCTTCTTCTTTTGTCTTACCCGAAAGATCAACATCATTAACCTTTACACCTTGGTATATCTTATTATCCCATTTTGCAACTTGATTCTTTACAGTCATGGCGTATACACCAGCTCCAGATAATCCAATCACTACTACAGCTACAGTTCCAGCAACTACCAACTTTAACTTCTTATTTTTTCTTACTTCGTTGCTCATATATTTTCTCCTCTCTTATAAATGAACCACCTAAAAGTAATTTGACATATTTTCATCTTATATGAGTAATAGATTATAAATGTTTTCAAATATTTAACAATTAGATTGGTATATCCTTTATGGTACTCCTAATTATACTATAAAAAAAAATAATAATAAATATACTTTTATTGTAAACTTTATATTTAGGTAGAAGTTACAAAGATATTTTATCTTATTATCTATAATGTGATATTTTTTCATTTTTATCATAAAACTTAAAACTTATTATTTAATTATCCACAAATCAGTCTAAGTCTACTGCGAGCTAAGCTTATTTTTTACCTTCACTTGGAAATACAATAACTTTAGATGTATAATCTATAGATGTACCACTTCGAACCGAAATCTATATAGAAAATTTTCTTGGGGGATAAAAAATGAAATTTGATTTAGATGTATTAAAAACTTATTTAATGAGCCTTCTAACAACTCCTAGTCCTACTGGATATACTGATAACATCCGTAAATATGTAATAAACGAACTAGAAAAACTTAATGTTAGTTATACTGTAACCAATAAAGGTGCTATCCTTGTAAGCTTCAAAGGAGAAGATAAAAACTTTGATAGAGTGTTTTCTGGCCATATAGACACTCTCGGTGCGATGGTAAAAGAGATAAAGAGTAATGGTGCTTTAGAACTCACACCAGTTGGTGGCTTTATGATGACATCTATAGACGGTGAAAACTGTACTATAGAAACTTTAGACGGTAACTCTTATACTGGCACTATACAAACTATAAAACCATCAGTTCATATAAGTGGGGATGACGCTAGGGATTTAAAGAGAATCGCTCCAAATATGGAAGTGATACTTGATGAAAAAGTATTTAGCAAAGAGGATACTGAAAGCCTAGGTATAAATGTTGGTGATTTTATTTGCTTTGATTCTAGAGCTACTATAACAGAAAAAGGGTTTGTAAAAAGCAGACATCTTGATGACAAGGCTAGCGTAGCAGTTCTATTAACTGCAATAAAATATATCTCCGAAAAAAATCTTAAACTTCCATACAACACATACTTTTTCATTTCTACTTACGAAGAAGTTGGACATGGTGCTAAAGCAGGATTACCTGAAAACACAAAAGAATTTATAGCTGTGGACATGGGTGCTCCTGGTCCTGGGCAAAATTCCTCTGAATATGCTGTTTGTATATGTGCAAAGGATTCTTCTGGTCCTTATGATTATGACTTAAGAAAAAAAATCATCAATTTATGTAAAGAGAATGATATAAATTATAAGATAGATATATACCCTCACTATGGCTCTGATGCCTCAGCAGCAGTAAATGCAGGATGGGATATAAGAACCGCTTTAATAGGCCCTGGAGTATTTGCGTCCCACGCCTATGAACGAACTCACTTAGATTCACTTGTCGAAACTCTAAAACTAGTATTAAAGTATTCAGAAACTAAATAATCTATATTTGCAGCAAAAAAATGCCCAAATTAATTTGGGCATTTTTTATTAATTCTATAAATTATTCTACTTTTCACCTTCTCCAAATATAAAATAATCTCCATCAAAATAAGTTCCATATTCTAATTGATCATCACTTCTTGTTGGTTGAATTAAAAACTTGTTTCTCTTCTTTGAAAAATCTCCATCAAAGTCAAACGCTTCTATACCTATTTCTATAGGTCTTCCAGCAGGAAGTGTAAATTTGGATTTTGGTATAACATAATAAGTATCGTTTACTCCTACAGTTCCAGCATAGTTACTATTAACAAAAATATTGTATCCTAAAAGATCCTTATCTTTATTCTTTGTCCATGACACATATATATTTTTATTATCAGATCTTGCATAAAGTCCTTTCACATCAGTTGGTGGCATAAGCATATCTATACTATCCGGTCCATAGTTCAAGTCTACTGGTGGAGTAACCCCTGGAATATCTCCACTTTCTGTATATTGCCATATCCTCCATCTCTTCCATCCGCCTATATCTGGTGGTACAGGTGGGTTACCTGCAATTTCTTTATACATAGCAATCCATAGTGGCATATTACTTAGAGGATATCCTTTTCCAGGTATCTTAAAATCATCATATAGATTTACAAAAAATACTCCTGTGTAAAGCATAAGTCTTCTTCTCGTTTTACTCTCAAACCTTTTTCTAAATCTATCTACCCAGTTTACAAGTTGAGTCGTTGTAATAGATTTATTAGTAGGTGCTTCTACATCAAGTACAGGAAATAAGTCTCCATAATCGCCTTGACCAAATCCATCTTGAAGGATTCCTATAAAGGCATCACATTGACTATCTGCTGTAGCATAATCTGCAGAAGGTAATGCATAGTGATATGCACCTACTGGAATGCCTACAGCTCTTGAGCCTCTTGCAAATTCAATAAACTTTCTATCAACTCTAAATCTGCCAGATCCAGATCCAGAAGCTCTAAGATAAAGAAAGTCTACAGTTCTTGCGAGGATAGTAAAATTAACTCCCTCTTTATACTCATTTATATCAGCACCGAAGGTACTAAACATAGTTTTATTTTGCATAGTTCCTCCAACTATAATAATACTCATACCATTAAGATATTAAAGTAGTCCAAGTAACGTTACAAAATAATAAAATTTTCTTTATAATAGTACTCATAATAAATTTAGGTGCTCCTACTACCGATACTTTAATGAACTTCGCAAAGAATTAATATGATTTCTTCCGATTAAATGGCTAAAATTGTATAACTCACTACGTTCGAACAATACAATTTCCTAACGCCATTTAATCTCCAAAAATCATTTAATTCTAATAGCTCGTTCATATAGTATCTCTCGTAGGAACACCTAAATTTATTTAAAGATGTACCATTGTCAAATATAATACTAATCAACATAAAAAACTATAATCTAACCATAACTGAGAACTTTATATCATTACCTCGGCATTCTGCCCATATACGGCCATCATGAAGCTCTACTATATTTTTGCATATGGCAAGTCCAAGACCACTACCGCTAACATTTTCAGAGGTTCTGGATTCGTCTGCTCTATAAAATCTTTCGAATAGTTTTTCAAGTTTCTCTCTTGGTATATTTTCGCCCTTATTTTTTATAGATATAAGTGCATATTCATTTTCTCTTTTTAAGCTTACAGTTATATTGGTATTCTCAAATGAATATTTTATCGCATTTCCCAATAGATTTTCGAAAGCTCTGAGCATTTTACTTACATCAAGATTTGCTTCCAATTTTTCTTCTGTAAAGTCTTTATGTATTCTAAGTCCTCTTTCATCAAAAAGAGGCATAAGTTCCTCTATAAGTTGGGATAAAAACTCATTTAAATTAACTTGTTCTTTATATAAACTTACTCCTTGATTAGTTAATTTTGTATACTCAAAAAGATCTTCCAAAAGTACTTTTATTTTCTCTGATTTATTAAAAGCTATGTTCATATACTCTTTCATCTGATCTTCATTTTCGTACTTACCATCCTTAAGAAGTCCTATATATCCCATTACAGAGGTAAGAGGTGTTCTAAGATCATGAGAAACATTTGTTATAAGTTCATTCTTTGTCTTCTCAGCCTTTCTTTCTGCTTCAATTCTATTCATTATCTCAGAAGCCATATAGTTAATATTTTGCGCTAGATTATTCAGTTCATCTTTCCCTTTTCCATTTATCCTAAAGCTCAAATCACCTGCTGCAATCTTCCTTAAACCTTCTGAAATTTCCTCTATATATTTCATCTTTTTATTTGTTATATATATAAAGCTTGTTACAAATACTACTACTGCAATGATTAAAGCCATTATAGAATCGGATGAATAGGTTTCATTATATTCCATCCTAGCTTGCGGAGTTGCAAAAATAAATAGATAAAGCTTCTCATCTTTTATATTAAGTGGATAAAATATTACAAATTCCTTTCCTTCAGTTCTGTATTGATTGTTATACCTATTAGAATAAGAGTCCATAGCGTATTTTATGGTTGCATAGACATCAACTGAATTTTGGATTACATTCTTAGTTTTGTATACAATCTTACCATCTAAATCCGTTAATATCACTTTTTCATTTGCATTAGCACCATAAAACCTTTCTACACTTTTTTGAATATCACTAGAATTAGCTACAGACAAATCCTTAGTATTTATCAAATAATTAGAAAATCTCTGAGCTCTATCCTGTATTTCACTATCATCATATACAAGGCTAGCCGATTTATAATTATCTCTTAATATATCATTAGATATACCATAACCTAAAAGTGATATCACAAAACAGATTCCAAAAGCAACAACAAGTTCAAATCTAATGCTTTTTTCCATTCTTTCCTTAAAGATCTTAAATACTAGTCTAACTGGCTTCATTATCTTCCAGTTCCATACCCATCTGATAAATCTAAACTTTAGAAACTTTCTACTTCTCAATTTTATATCCTACTCCCCAAACAGTTTTAATATATTTAGGCTTTCTAGGGTTCTCCTCAAGTTTTTCTCTTATCTTTCTTATATGAACCATAACTGTATTATCTGATTGTATAAAGCTTTCATTCCAAACACTCTCATAAATATTTTCAATAGAAAATACCTTCCCCCTATTTTCGGCTAAGAGAGCTAGTATATCGAACTCAATTGGAGTAAGTTTCACTTCTTTACCATTAATATCTATTTGATGAGTTTCTATATTAATTGTTAAATCTTCTATTTCTATAACATTATCTTTCTTTTTCTGAGGACCATTATTGTTTAGCTTAATGTACCTTCTTAGCTGAGATTTTACCCTTGCAAGTAATTCTAATGGATTAAATGGTTTAGTTAGATAATCATCAGCTCCTGTTGTGAGTCCAAAAATCTTATCCATATCCTCACTTTTCGCAGATAACATTATTATAGGTGTATTTCTTTCTTCTCTTATCTTCATACACGCCTCTATACCATCAAGCTTAGGCATCATAACATCTAATATTATTAAGTCAACATCACTTTTTTCTAAAACTTCAAGTGCTTCCTGTCCATCAGAAGCCTTTATTGTGTTATATCCATCGTTTTTAAGATAAATCTCTACTAAATCTCGTATTTCTTTTTCGTCGTCAACGATAAGTATTGTCTCTTTTTCCAATACCTAACACCTACCTCTTCCATAATATTTATAAATCTAACCGTACTTACTGCTAGTATGCCTCCTGCAACTGCATCTATAATCGCATGTTGTTTTACAAATAGAGTAGATAGTATTATAGAAATCCCTACTATTTGAATCATAATTTTGAACCAAGTTTTTAAGTCTTTGTTTTTCCACAGAAATATCATAGTTATTGATGTAGTAAGAACATGTATACTTGGAAAACAATTATATGGTCTATCTATTTCATATATATTTTTTACTAAAATGCTTAAGAAATCATTACCATCAACTATAGGTCTAGGTACTGTAGTTTGAAAAACTAAGTATATACATATGCAAATCAATTCACTTACGCATAAACAAATCACATATTTATAATATTCTCTAGTATTATTGACCAAAAGAAATAAAATAGTAAAGCCAATAAAAACATACCATATATAATATGGAATTATAAATGCCTTAACAAAGGGTATACTTCTATCAATAGAAGTCATGAGACTATGCACATTACCATTAATAGGTTTATTGAAATATTGATATAACACTCCTATAATAAAATATGGTAGAACAAAAAGCGCATGTTTTAACTTATTTCTCATAAAACTCTCCCTAATCTTTATCAAATTAATCTTTTAATTTATATTTTTTACATTGAAATAGTATATAGATGAACCACTTCGTAATAAATTTTATTATTTTCAAATTCTTTTCTCATAAACCTGTGGAGGTTCATCTTTAATTCCACACTATAATATTACTATTAAACATAGTGATTGTACAAACAACTAATTCTATATTCTTATTATACATGTTAATTCTTAATAATTAATTGGGTAAATTCTTAATATTATCTTAATAAGCATTAAAATATCTATATTTATCTAGCTTACAATTTTTATACTTACCTCTATAATAAAAATAGTATGCCATTCATCCAAAAGATGTTAAAAGCCATGACCTCAATAAAAAGTCGCTGAAGCGATCCTTCTTCAGCGACTTTTTTTCCTCATCTTCCTTTTCTGAACGTATGTGAAGAAATTCTGGCGGGCGAATACGATTTATTTTTTTACTGTCTAGCCTAAATAACTCTTCTAAACTTTTGATATTGATAGATTTAGCTTTCAAAAAACTCTATAATTGCACAGACAGTAAAAAAGATCATGGCTTTAGTTTATAAAATTTATCTTTAGCCGCGTTCTTTTATTGAAGTTTCTATTATTAAATCTAACAACTTACTAAAGTCCACATTTTTTCCTGCAGCACTTTTGGGAAAAAGACTATTCTTAGTCATTCCAGGTAATGTATTAACTTCTAATATATACGGGATACCCTCACTAACTATCATATCAACTCTTGCATAAACACTGCATTTGAGAGCATTATAGGTTGCTAGGGCCATTTCTTCAACCTGTTTATGAAGTGTAGGTTCTAATTCTACTATAAACTCATCTGCCCCACCATCTGAATACTTTGATGTGTAATCAAAAAAAGCCGATTTAGGCTTTATGGCAAGCACTGGAAACATCTCTCCATCCAATATAGGACATGTTATTTCGTCACCTTTTATATATTTTTCAATCATAACTTCTTTATCCCATTTTAAAGCCTCAATAACCGCACCCTCAATTTCTGACTTTTCCTTAATTACAAAGGTAGCTACTGATGATCCTCCATTATTAGGCTTTACAACTACTGGATATCCCAGATCATCTATTTTAACATAGTCAATATCCTCTACTGAATTAACATTAAACCAAGATGCAGTTCTTATATCTCTCGATTTTAATATTTTCTTAGTCATATCCTTATCCATACAAACAGCACTACTTAAAGTATCACATCCTGAATAAGGTATTCCCATAGTCTGAAGGACCGCTTGGACCGTTCCATCTTCTCCGAATTTCCCATGTAAAGCTAACAGCGCAAAATCTATGTCTTTGACTTTTGTAAATAAATCTTCTTTAGCATCTATAACTATTGGAATAATTTCATACTTATCCTTATCTAAATTGGCTAATATAGATTGTCCGCTATTCAAAGAAACTTCTCTTTCTGAGGATATTCCCCCCATTATAACTCCGACTCTCATTATAATCCCTCCAAAGAACTTCTTGTTTACTCTTTATTTAAATAACTTTTTGTTATAATCAAACAAAGTTATCTATAGATTATCTAGAATATAATTTTATAAAGAGTAGATAAAAAATAAAATCCTGTTAATTATATCACTATAATTAAATTCCTTAAAGCTATTGTATTTAATTTCCATAAACAACTCTAACTATATACTATGTACGATGGTTCAAAATGATATAAGTTATTTAACATATTTCATATATATCCGAAAACTCAATATTAATTCGTTCAATTCTATTATCCTCATTAGATATTACTATTGGAGTTTCCTCAATTTCTTTGATTCTAGTAATTGGTAGATTTATTATAAATTCACTTCCTTTATTTAAGATACTTTTAGCACTGACCGTGCCTCCGTGTAGCTCAACTAAAGATTTCACTAAAGAAAGTCCTATTCCACTTCCCTCATGCTCTCTTGCTAGAGACTTGTCCACTTGCCTAAATCTTTCAAATATGATATTTATCTGATCTTCTGGAATTCCTCTTCCATCATCTTTTATTACTATCCTTACATTATCCTCAATTTGTTGTACCAATACTAATATTTTTCCATTTGAATCTGTAAACTTAATAGCATTTGATAAAAGATTAAGTATAATTCTTTCAATTTTGTCTGGATCGCAGTAGATATATAACTCTTCTACAAATGTGTCAAATATCACTTCAATACCTTTGTTCTCAGCATAGGTAACAACAGATATAGTTATATCTTCTACAATCTTAATTACATCATATACTCCGCAATTAAGTTTTAAGTACCCAGCATCAATTTTAGTTATATCTATCAAATTGTTTATAAGCCTTAACAATCTGTAACAGTTTTGCCTTAATACATTACTATATTTATCGTAAGGCATCTTCGTTATATCTTCCCTATTCTTATACAAATCCAAAACTTGTATAACAGAGAATATAACATTTATTGGAGTTCTTAGTTCATGAGATATATTTGCAAAAAATTCTGTTTTCAGTTGATCATATTGCAAAGCTTCATCTAGCTTTTTTCTATCCTTTTCATGCTCTTCCTTAAGCTCAACCATTTTCTTCTTTTCAGTAATATCTCTTGCTAAACATATAATCTTTGTAAGTTCACCATCCTCTATTAAAGGTGAATAGTTTACTTCTAAGTATCTAGACTCTCCGTAAAATAAAAATGATATCTCATGGCCCCTAACTATTAACCCTTCATTTAAGTATTTAATTATATTAACTTCACTTTCATAGTCAATATCATCAAATACCTGCTTTAGATATCTATTTAAAATACTCTCTTTACTTTTACCTAAAAGTTCGCACATCGCAGGATTTACATCTGTAATTCTTAAGCTTTTAGAGTCAAGTACATATATCATATCCGGACACATATTGAATATTTCCGAATACTTTCTTTCACTCTCTTTTAATTCTTTCTCAGCTAGCTTCTTATAAGTTATATTCCTAGCGCTTATAATAGCACCATCGATTTTATCTTTTTCTTCCACAGGATTAATAACATAATTCACATAAATATATGTATTCTTACCAGACTTCATTTTACACTCATTTGTGACTATCTTGTTTTTTTCCAAGCATAATCTCATATCTTGCAATACTTGTTCAACATCATTTTCAACCACATTATGTACCCAAGGTACCCGCTTATAATCTTCATATTTCCCACCAAAGAGGTTAGTATAAGAAGGAGAACAATAATCTATCCTTCCTTCTATATCAATCTTACATATCAAGTCATGAACACTATCTGTGATTTGTCTAAACTTTTTCTCACTCTTCTGTAGCTGCAATGACATATCTATATAGCTAGTGTTATCATTCATGACCCCTAAATAGAAGATATCTTCATCTGTATCAAACTCATTTATATATGTATTAAAGTAAAAAATCTTCCCATCCTTACCAATTAACTTACTTTCTCCGCTCCATTGTTTTTCCATATCTATAACTTTATTAATTTTATTTAAAGAATGATTTTTTCTGTTTGGTAAAATATCATTAATATTTTTTCCCTCTACTGGTTCATCACTATAATTTTCCCTAATAAATTCATCAGCAGCTACATTAGTAAAACGTATCATTCCTTGCTTATCTAAAATAAAAATAACACTTGGCATCTCCTGTAATATCTTGTAATACTTAAGCATGTCACTTCTAAATACATTAGTATTATCTATTATTTTTTTTGCATCTAAATATTTATTTTTTAGACAAACACCTATACCGATCATAACTGTTGAAATAGATAGAATATAGAAGATATCAGAAAAATAGATAAGTGCAGTTCTCTGTCCTAAATCACAGAATGTATAAACATGATTAAAAAATTCAAACATAGTTGAAGCAATAAAAAACCTCATAATAGAGTCTTGGTATTCTTTTTGCTTTCTAATCAACACAACGGCTAGAACAAGAATTCCAAGAAGATCTATTATCGTAACTACTGATCTCCAATATATACTCCTGTCACTTAAATATCCATATAAGAATTTTATATCTATATAGTAAAATACTACTCCTATAAAGAAACTCAAAACAGCATATATACACATGCTTTCTCTACTTATATGTTTAAGTTCTTTATTGTGATAAAGAAAGTAAATAAAGCCAACAGTAACTATAAAACTGATTATATTATATCTTGTAGATAAAAAAGCTTGATTATATATACTAATTAAGCCGTTACCATTACTCATAAGTTCAATACATTCAATAAACTTTATACCAAATAAAGTCATAGTGCTTAATCCGATAAATAATATATAACTTTTTTTTGATACTTCAAAGTATATTAAAATCATAAATGCTACTATAAAAGTGATTATAGTCTCTGCTGGTATCATACCATCTATATAAGATTTGGATATTTTAATATCTATATTAGAACCATATTCTAAAAGAATTAGAAAAATAAATCCTATATAAATACTAAAATATGATAGATTCTTCTCTGCATTTTTATGATTCATACTTGTTATCCTTCCATAATAATTTATAGATTTTCATTACTTATATCTCTTGATACAATAATCTTGCCCATGATATTACCTTCTTCAAAAATGAAATCAGCAATTGACTCAGCAAGAATATATTTTCCATTATTCTTTCTTATTCTATGAACTATAGGTGTAGTGTGGCTTTTTTCTAAGTTAATGAGCACCCTAGCTTTTAATATTTCTTCCGGATGAGTTATAGTAAAAAAACTAGCTCCAACTACCCGCTCTTCTTCAAGTTCAGATAGCGAGTAGAATCTTTTTGATGCGTAATTTATTCTTCCATATACATCTACTAAAAATAATATTTCTTGTAAATTATCTTCAATATCCATATATGACTGGATAAAGCTATCAACGTTTTTCGAATAACTTTTCATCATATTTCCAACCTTTTCATCTATAGAAACTTTATTTATTATACTATTATTTGTATAACAATCCCTAACCAAATCGGACTTTTCACTTATTAATCTCTTAGATGAAATCTTCAAATAGACTGTCCCAGTAATTAGTAAAGAGAGCATGACAACTTCAGCCGCAACTATAAAGACTGAATTTTGCACCTGCGAATAGTAGGCATAATACTTTGCAAAGATAGGCAGCAAAGTTGAATATATCAATAAATTTGAAAAATCTTCTCTATTGTTTATGTTATATATTATTGAAATTATGACCACAAATGAATTTACTAACAAAGTATTTATATATGTTATTACAATTTTTTGCTCAGACAAATTCAAGCATCGAGGCAATATTATATAGATATCCACGAAAGTGGTACATATTCCTAGCACTAATCCAATTAAAAGCAGTAACCTATTTTTGTTCCTTGTCTGAAAAAGCTTAGTTCTACTATACATTAATGCAAACAATATAATTATAGGTCTTAAGATAAGCCCTATAGCAAATGGGTAGCTAACAATACTTTCAATAAGATTACTGTTGGCTCCACCTATATTTAAGTTCATAAAAACTTGTCTAAACATAAATTCAAAACAAAAATACATATAACTAAACCAAATAGCTATAGGTATTGGTCTCTCTTCATATGAAAGATATTTAAAACATGCATACAAAAAAAATAAAGATATTATTACTATTGCAACCTTAAGTATATCTACCACTTCATGAAAATTGTAAAATTTATATCTTTCTAAAACCCTTAAAGATATGGCAAATAATATGATTAACAAAAAAATTATCCTTGTATTAATTTTTACATATTTAGATATTTTTTTGTGTATATGTAGAAAATAGCCCATATTATTATCCACCTATTATAAAAATTGTAATTTACTAATTAATTATACTATCAATTATCATTTTTTTAAAATTTAATTATCGCAATTATCGATATATAGTTGTATTTTTTTATTTAAATTTATCAGGGTTTTTAATTAAATAATAATGCATAAAATAAATGCTTATAAAATCCTTCACATTCTCTATAAAAGTACAGAAAAAAATCACATTTTTATTAATAATGTATATTTTTGTAGCATTTTTTGAAAAGTTTCTGGAATCATTGAAATATCTGGGTTAAGCTAACTTGAATTTTTTATTTTTTTGTATAACTGGTCTTTACAGTAAAAAAGCTAACGATCCATATCTGATCATTAGCTTTTTCTTTAAATTTTACCATTATATGGACGTACCAATTCATAAAGTTTATATTTTCAAATTCTCCGCTCAGAACCCAGAGGAGTTTTGAAAAAAGTTTTTAGATCGAAGTGGTACATCTATAATACTTACACATATGTTTTATAGGGCATACTTCACATTTAGGATTTCTAGCAATACAACATCTTCTACCATGAAATATTAATAAATGATGAGCCAAAGACCATTCTTTCTTTGGAAGCTCTTTTTGAAGCTGTAGCTCAACATCATACACATTCTGTGAATCGGCAAGGCCAATTCTATTAGAAACTCTAAACACATGAGTATCTACTGCAATTGACGGAACTCCAAATGCATTAGAAAGCACTACATTAGCAGTTTTCCTACCAGCTCCAGCAAGAGAAGTTATACCTTCCATAGTATCCGGTACTTCTCCATTAAAATTTTCTTTAAGCTGCCTACACATCATCATTATATTTTTAGCTTTATTTCTATAAAGTCCTATCTGTTTTATCCTATCTTCTAATTCTTCTTGAGATATAAGCAAAAAGTCATCTACCGTAGGATATTTCTCAAACAAATCTTTCGTTACTTCGTTTACTTTTTTATCAGTAGTCTGAGCTGAAAGTATGGTAGCTACAAGAAGTTGAAATGGCGTCCCATAATCAAGTTCACACTTAGCATCAGGATACTGTTCTTTTAGTAGTTCCAGTATATTTTTCGTGCTTTTCTTCATTTTGTACCCTCCATTTATGAACCCATAATTATATTGATTAGTTCCTCTAGATTTAGTGTAAATTTAAATATATACAATCAAAATAGTAGCTTAAAATTAATGTGTTACACTGGAGATACTATATGAGTGAGCTATTAGAATTAAATGATTTTCGGAAATGGAATAGCGTAAGGATTTTGTATTGTCCGAACGTAGTGAGTTATACAATTTTAGCTATTCCATTGTAGAAAATCATATTAATTCTTTGCGAAACTCATCAAAGTATCGGAGGAGTGACACATTAATTTTAGTAAAACGCTTATTGAAATCTATTCCTTAAGCTTTTCAATCATTAGTTTATACTGCTCTAAATATGGAGAGTTAAGTTCTTCATTTGCAATATCCTTGTTTTGGAACAAAGCCTTCCGTATAAGAGCGTTCCTTCTTAAAACATTTTTGCCTCTCCATCCACAGGAGGTTATTTTAAAACTACTTTTAAAGTCTGAATTAGATATACTTATTATGTTATCCACATCATCATAATTCATAAAATTCATAGGATAAAACTCTTTTATATGCGAAAACTCTTTTCCTCTATTAAACGGACACTTCTTTTGACAACTATCACAACCAAATACTCTTCCATTCATTAGTTTTGCAAATTTATCGTCTATCTCCTTTTTCTGTGTTATGTAAGACATACATATATTAGGATTCTTCTTTTTTTTATTAATTGATCTTGTAGGACATTCTTCATAACAAATCTCGCAACTACCGCACTTAGTAAAATATTTTATATCATTAAAAATACGATTTGTAGACTCTGGAATATCCAGATCTGTTATTATTTCACCTAAAAAAACATATGATCCATACTTTTCAGTTATAATCATATTGTTTTTACCAATAAACCCTACCCCTGATAGATATGCAATATATCTTTCAGGTAATGTATTGCTGTCTGTAAATGCAACTGCTCTTCCACCTAATTCATTGATAAAAGCTACTATTTTTTCTAGATAACTATGTACTACAGTATGGTAATCCATCCCTCTAGTATAAACAGAAAATCCATTTTCTATATAATCCGCATTATGAAGATAAGGGAAAGCTATAGATATTATAGTCTTCCCCTCACTCATATAATGATTTGGATTTATTCTTTTTTCTATATCTGTTTCTTCAAATTCATTTTCTATACCTTGTAATTTTCTTTCAGTATAAAACTCTCTTAATTCATGGAAAGTTCTACACTTAGTAAAACCAACAGTATCTAATCCCAAATTCATACAAAACTTTTTTATTTCAACTGATAGATTCATAAACTAAATCACCATATCATTATATATTTTCTTTCTTCTACCTCTAAAATCTTCTATCTCGATTATAGGTAAATTTCTTACAATAAATCTTGCTGGTATACCCACAGCGGTTGCACCAGCTGGTATATCTGTAAGCACCACCGAGTTAGCGCCAATTTTCACATCATTTCCTATATTTATAGGCCCTAGAACCTTAGCCCCTGTTCCTATAACCACATTATCACCAACTGTAGGGTGCCTTTTACCTTTATCTTTTCCAGTGCCTCCAAGGGTAACCCCATGATATATGACAACATCGTTACCTATAACACTAGTTTCTCCGATAACCACTCCCATACCATGATCTATAAACAAACCTCTTCCTATTTGAGCACCTGGATGTATCTCTATACCTGTAAAAAGTCTTACTACTTGAGATATTAATCTTGCTATAAAGAACATCTTCCTTTTATAAAACCAACTAGATACTCTGTGCCCATTTACTGCATGAACACTTGGATAAAGTAGTAAAACTTCAAGCCAACTTCTTGCTGCTGGATCATTTTCAAGTATCTTTTTTATATCGTACCTAAGGTTCTTAAACACCTATTATCACACCTTTATATTATTCATATAGGCCCATTGAAAGATATTTTTCTCCTCCATCTGGTGCTACTACTAATATTTTTTTATCTGGACCATATTCCTTAGCCAGTTCTAAAGCAACATGAAGCGCACCACCTGATGATATGCCTATAAGTACGCCTTCGTTAGCTCCAAAGTTTCTAGCAGCTGCAAAGGAATCTTCCTCTTTAACTTGAACAACTTTATCAACTACTGCACTGTTATATATCTCTGGAATGAACCCTGCGCCTATACCTTGAATCTTATGTGGTCCAGGTGCTCCTCCTGAAATTACTGGGGATTTTTCTGGTTCAACCGCAACTACTACAACGTCACTCTTTAATTCTTTTAATTTCTTACCAACACCTGATATTGTTCCGCCTGTACCAACTCCAGCAACAAATACATCTATGTCTGGTAAATCCTTAAGTATTTCTTCAGCTGTAGTTGCATAGTGCTTTTCTGGATTAGCTACATTTAAGAATTGTTGTGGCATAAAATATCCATTTTCTTTTACTAATTCTTCTGCCTTTGCTATAGCACCTTTCATTCCCTTAGCGCCTTCTGTTAATACAAGTTCAGCTCCATAAGCTTTTATTAAGTCTCTTCTTTCCTTACTCATTGTCTCAGGCATTACTATTACAACTTTATATCCTTTTAATTTTCCAATCATAGCTAATGCTATTCCAGTATTACCGCTTGTAGGTTCTACTATAGTATCTCCAACTTTTAATAGCCCTAAAGCTTCAGCTTTTTCTATCATACCGTATGCAGCTCTATCTTTAACACTTCCGCCTGGATTAAACTTTTCAAGCTTCACGTATACCTGAGCTGAATTTTCTCCTGTTAAAGTATTTACTTTTAATACTGGTGTGTTTCCAAGCAATTCTAATGCATTATTAAATAACATATATCTAACCTCCAAATATTATATTTATTATTTTATTAATTATCTTATTTTTTAATTTATCCACAGACTTTTATTCTTTATTTTGCAATAACTATTCTTTATCTTATATAAAAATTAGTTATCTACAACCTTTTAATTGAATAAAGAATAAAAAAAACTTCATCCCTTATTAGAGACGAAGATATTCGCGTTTCCACTCTACTTAGATCAAAATGATCTCACTCACGATAAGCACTAGCATGCTTTCTTGCTATAACGGGCATCCCGGGATCGCCTACTAAAACTTTCAGCTACCTGCTCCAAAGCGCACTTCTCATAAAATCTAAGTAGAAGATTCACACCATCTCTTCCTCTCTGAAACCTTCATTTATGATACTTTTCTTTTTCTTTGCATTTAATGTTGAGTATTTTGATATGTTTAGTCTTAATTTCATTATATGCTAATTGCATTAAATGTCAACAATAATTTTATATAAATTTAAACCGCTTTTTTTGCTTTCTTTTTCCAGATAGGCAATAAAAATTCATCTACAATATCATGAATTAAAACCATACCTACAAGCTTATCATCTTCGTCTACTACAGGAACAGATAGTAGATCATATTTAGTTATGAGTTCTATAGCATCCTCTATATGGAAATCAGGCTTAAATTTTAATATATTCTTATCCATTATATCCTGCAGCTTAATTTCTCTGCCATTCATAACTAACTGTCTTATAGTCACTGCCCCTTGAAGCCTTTCATTTTCATCAGTTATATATACAGAATGCATAACTTCCTCATCAGGTTGCATCTCTCTTAACAAATCTATAGTTTCTTCAATTGTGACATCTATATTAAAGGATATAAAATCTTTATTCATTATACTACCAACAGTTTCATCTTCGTAACCTAATAGTTCTTTTACCTCCTCAGCATCTTCTGATTCTAAAGATACTAAGATTTTTTCTCTTTCTTCTTCATTAAGCTCATCTAATAAATCTGCAATTTCATCATTTGGCATATTTTCAAGTATTTCTGCTGTCTTTGATACACTTAAATCTCTTATTATAGACCCCTTAAACTCTGGTTCTATCTCTTCGAGAGCATCAGCTACTAAGTCATCATCCAGATTTTCAAATACTTGTTTTCTCTGCTTATCATCAAGTTCTTCTAATATATCGGCCAAATCAGCTGGATGTAAATTTGATAACTTTTTATAAGGTACCGAAAGCTGTAAACTATCATTTATTAGTTCTAACGTTTCTACATCATCCCACATTAGTGCTTGATCAGTAGTTTCTTGTTTCATAAACTTAAGCATCATTTTTCCGAAGCTTTCTAATCCAACTCTCCTATATCTTGCAATTTGACCAGCTTCAACAGCTACAACCCTATACTCACCTGCAATTTCTGCAATTCTTAAATCATTCACTCTAACTACCTTTTTTCCGTTTATATCAACTATCTTTTTATCTAAAAGGTTTTGTGTAAGCAAATAAGTATATTTTCTTGGCAATATCTCCTTACTTCCTCTGGTCTCAATTCTTATCTTACTGCTATCCTTTATATAAACATCTACGTTTCTAAATTCATAATCAAATACTGAGCCATCTCTCTTTATCTTATATCCAATAATTCTTGGATACCCATCCTCTGTAGTAACATAAACATCCTTTAAGATACCAAGTACATCATCAAACTCATCGTAGATCTTTTTATTTAGTATAGAACTATAAAGAAATACAGACAATCTTTTCATCATTCTAACCTCCCTCAATATCCAATAAGGGCTTTAGCTAGAGCATACACAAGGTTCATGATAAATTTCGCTGAAGCCACTCATTGAAGATTACTTTATTTAATTTTTTTTGCGACCTACTATGAGGGCCACCCTCCATTTAATTTCACCACCCTGATAACAATTTATTTATTGTTAAATCTTCATTATAATTACAGGCCAATAAGGTTAACTTACTAAAAAAAACCATTAACATTAGAGATATCTCTATGCTTTAATAGCCTTTCGTATAGTAGTAAATCAGTATTCTAGATCATAACTAGTGTCATAAAAATAGAAAAAGGCCCTATAAGGCCTCTAAAATTCAACTTAATATCTTAATATCATTACGTTGAGTTTTAGCACTACAAAACTTAAGACCAAGTGGTCTAGCTACATTAAGTTATACCTTGCTTCGATAAAACCTGTTGACCCATTGGCATCTCTCGATGTTTCCGGGCAGTAGCGTGCATTCTTGTAGGAGCCTCACCTAACAATGAAATATTCACTTTCTATAATATATTATATTACTTTAGGTCCAAAATGCAACCTAAAATCTCCAAATTTACAATATGAATTTGTTTATCATCTATTTTTACAAAATTTCGCAGGAATTCTCCGTTTTACTTTATATTCTTCCATTTGACTTATTCCACTTTTATTTTATTGGGCATTATGATAATATAACTTAGTGATATGAAAAAATCGCTAATGCCACTAAAAAATAAAAATACACTAATTTGATATACATAATGCAAAATAGATTTATATTTTTCATTTTTTATAATTAGTCTACCTATATGTACTACTTTTTAGATTTGGAGTTAATGTAGCACAGACCCTAAATTTAAAGACATCTCATAACAAATGACTAATTTAATAATTTTAAGGAGTCTTATAATGAATTTATCAAAAGAATTTTTACCTATCAGTAAAGAAGATTTAAAAAGACGTAATATAGAGCAATTAGATTTTATAATAGTTACTGGCGACGCTTATGTAGACCATCCTTCCTTTGGAACTGCTATAATCGGAAGAACCTTAGAAGCAAATGGTTTTACCGTGGGAATAATACCTCAACCAAATTGGCATGATTCTGAGGATTTTAAGAAGTTAGGAAGACCAAAATATGGTTTCCTAGTAAACTCAGGAAATATTGATTCTATGGTAAACCACTATACTGCTGCAAAGAAAAAAAGAAGAGATGACTTCTATTCACCCGGTGGTGAAGCAGACCATAGACCAGATAGAGCTGTCATTGTTTATTGCAACAGAATAAGAGAAGCCTTTAAAGATGTTCCAATAGTAATTGGAGGTATTGAAGCATCACTTAGAAGATTTGCTCACTATGATTACTGGGATAACAAAGTAAGAAGAAGTATCCTCCTAGACTCAAAGGCTGATTTGTTGAGTTATGGAATGGGTGAAAAGACCATAGTCCAAATCGCTAACCTTTTGTCTTACGGTATGGATGTAAAAAAGATTACCGATGTAAAAGGAACATGTTATCTAACTAAAGATATAAGCGATCTTAGTAAATATGTATTAGTTCCTTCCTTTGAAGAAACTGTAAGCAGTAAGGAAGCTTATGGCGAAAGCTATAAATTAGAATCTTACGAACAAGACCCAATAATCGGCAAGACTGTTATTCAACCACATGGAGATAGATATCTAGTTCAAAATCCTCCTCAACTTCCTTTAACTGAAGAAGAGATGGATATAACATATAACCTTCCGTACACTAGAACCTATCATCCTATATATGAAGCAAAGGGTGGAATTCCTGCAATAAATGAAGTTAAGTTTTCAATTACAAGCCATCGTGGCTGCTATGGTTCATGTTCTTTCTGTGCCTTAACTTTCCATCAAGGAAGAATAATACAAAATAGAAGTGGAGACTCAATAGTAGATGAAGCAAAACTGCTTACTACTCTAGATGATTTTAAAGGATACATACATGATATAGGTGGTCCTACTGCTAACTTTAGGCATAAATCTTGTAAAAAACAAGAAAAGTTCGGAACTTGTAAGGATAAACAATGCATGTTTCCAAAGCCTTGTAGCAATCTTATAACCGATCATAGCGAATACTTAGGAGTGCTTAGACGAGTTAGAACTTTGCCAGGTATTAAAAAGGTATTTATACGTTCTGGAATAAGATATGATTATTTAATTCATGATAAAAACAACGAATTCTTCTCTGAACTTTGTAAACATCATATAAGCGGACAGCTAAAAGTTGCTCCTGAACATGTTAGCGATAAAGTATTAGCTCAAATGGGAAAACCTACAAGAGAAGTCTATGATAGATTTGTAAAGAAATACTACCAAGTAAATGAGAAGATAGGTATGAAACAGTTTTTAGTTCCTTATCTAATGAGTTCCCATCCTGGAAGTGACCTAAAAGCTGCTATTGAATTAGCACTTTATATAAAAGAGATGGGGTATACTCCAGAACAGGTACAAGATTTTTACCCAACACCTGGAAGTATATCAACAACAATATATTATACTGGAGTAAATCCTTTTACCGGAGAAAATGTTTATACCCCAAAAACCCAAGAAGAAAAAAGTATGCAGAGAGCATTACTGCAGTTTGCAGTTCCTAAAAATCACTCTCTAGTTAAAAAAGCATTGCTTAAAGCTGGAAGAGAAGATCTTATAGGTAAAGATAAAAACTGTCTAATAGACTGGACTCCAGCTAAAGAAAGAAGTCATAAAAGTAGTGGTAAAAAAACAAATAAAGCTGATTCTTCTAGTACAAAAAATAGTAATAACAACAAAGCCTCTAACTCAAAACATAATAATAGAGCTTCAGAAAAAAATCATGTTAAAGATGTTAAGAGCTTTGGTAATAAGTCAGATAAAAACACTAATGGCAGGAGCAATTCTGCAAAAGCAAAAAGCAAAAGAGTACACTAGAATAAAAAACTTTTAAAATCATTGATATGTCTATGTTTAATCGGCATAAAAATTTTATGCTTTCCTATACAGCAAAAAACTCACTGAAGATAACTTCAGTGAGTTTTTTGCTGTATCATAACTTCTTAAATAACCCCATACAGTAATTAAATACTAATAATGTCACTAGCTCGCTTATAATACTATAAGGATACAAGCTTACTCCGAAGAGCTCTACTAAGTTATCTAATATTATAAATACAGTTGCAATTATAATTAGTCTAATTCCAGGCTTATTTACAAATTTTCTATCTAAAGCTAAAATCGCTAGGGCTAGAATTATTGTTGGAACTACAATAAAGGCTAATGTAAATACATATTCTGATTTTAACATAATTATATACCCAAATCTTAACGATATGCTTATACCAGGCTCGTAAATAGCCAGCAGCATGGAGTAAAATATCGTAAAGATAGCTATAATACTATAAGTATTAGAAAACTTAATCTTATCATTCCTTCTACAAATGTAATATATAATATACAAAATTGCTGGAATATAAATATAATGTAGAAAAACTAAGTACTTAATATAATATATATATTTTTGATTTTCTAATATGGCAAGTAAGATTAAAGTAATATATTTTAGCATAACAAATAAGATCATAAAAATGGATATTATCTTAATCTTTATAGGTGCCCACCTTAACAACTTGTCCAATATAAACATACATAAAAAAATTATAAGTAATAATATTACAAAGTATAGATATATCCCTACCATATCACACCTCTTAATATTTTGGTTCTTAGCCTTAAGCCTTCACAAATCTTAATATACCACTTTCATTACTATAAGTAACAAAAGAAAATCTAATATACCTTTCTATTTATGATAATGCTTGCAAAGCTTAAAGAAACTCTTACTTATAATTTATTAATATATTATTTAATTTATTCCTAAAACCTTTATGCCACCTTCAATACATTCTAAACGTAGCGGAAATCCTGGTCCTTTTTCACCATCTATATCAGTAACAATATCTTCATCTGTTTCTATAGTAATTTCTTTAGTCTTATAATATATAACCTTAGGATCATCTAAATGTTCCCCTCTAATAACTCTAATAAATAAAGGTATTAAATCCTTTATAGAAACAGCCTTAAATATTATTACATCTAAGTAGCCATCCATAGCGTCAGCACGAGTAGCTAGTTTAAAATTTCCTGCTGTTTGCCCATTAAATACTAACATCAGATACATATGTCCATCATATTCTAATTCTTTAGATGAAATCTTAACTTTAAGTTTTCTGAAGTTAGGTAGTTGTTCAAAACCTTTTAGATAATAGGCAAGCTTACCTATCATATTTTTTAAGTTTTCGTCAGTTTTTTGAGAAACATCTGTAAATAGACCTGTACTTGCTACATTTATAAAATACTTGTCATTTATTTTTCCTATATCCACTGGCCTAGGAGAGCTATCTAATATTTTCTTACAAGCTGAACCTACATCTGATGGTATATCTAAAAACTTTGCAAAATCATTTGCAGTTCCTACTGGTAATATTCCAATTGGCAAATCTATATTTTTAGACTTCATAGCGTTCACTAATGAATCCACAGTTCCGTCTCCACCAGCTACCAAAATGTAGTAATATTCTTCATCAATATCCTGTAGAGCTTCTGATATATCAGATTCTTTATTTATTCTGTAGGGAACAATTATATATCCATATTCTTGATGTATACTTATAACTTTATCTAATTCATCTAGAATAACATTTTCACCTGAAAATGGATTATATATAAATTTCACCTTTCTCATACAATACCTCCATAATAACACTATGTAAAATTATTGCATTTTTTACATCATATTCTTTTTAAAATCAATCATTAAACATTATAACAGAATTATAAACTTATGTCGAGGTTGTCCAGTCAGCCTGAAATTTTGATTTAATTATAATATATTAGTTATATATTCCAAATATCAAATAACAAACTATTTAATTAACGATTTTTATGTACTAGTAAACTTTTAATTAATTCAACTTATTTTTCACATGCATTAATTGATTATATAATTTATATTTTAAAAGTAGCTTTATCTAAATTTTTAATATATCATAATATATTATAGCCAATTTCAAGATTATTATAGATTTACGCAGTGTCCAAATGGCATTTTATTAGTAAAACAAGTAAAAATCATTAAATATCTACATTTAATGATGAATATATGAGATTTTACCTCTTATACTTTTATTAAAAATGAGTTAT
Source organism: Clostridium yunnanense (assembly GCF_016595795.1). Lineage (GTDB taxonomy): Bacteria > Bacillota > Clostridia > Clostridiales > Clostridiaceae > Clostridium_AR > Clostridium_AR yunnanense. Next base: position 144,003 of record NZ_JAENHN010000071.1, on the reverse strand, counting down.
AATTATTTATTGATGATGGAATTATATTTATTTTACTAGGAGTGATTATATGAGAAAAAGTAGTATACCTAATTTATTTACATTTGCAAACTTATCTTTTGGAGTATTCTCAATACTTGCAACGCTAAATGAGGATTATTTTTTAGCAGCAATATTCGTAATTATAGCTGCACTTATTGATAGATATGATGGAAGAGTTGCTCGTTTTCTTAATGTATCTAGTGAGCTAGGTAAAGAACTAGATTCTTTAGCAGATTTAGTATCTTTCGGTGTAGCTCCTTCTATATTAATTTACTCACAATTCAGCTTCAACAGCTTTGGCCCAAAAGGTTTACTAGGATATTGTGTGCTTATTATATTCCCTATTTGTGGAGCTTTTAGACTCGCTAGATATAACTTAGCTGAATTTGATGGTGTTTTTAGAGGCGTTCCAATAACAATAGCAGGTAGCTTAATGGCTATATTCGCTCTGATAACAACAAGATATACTGTACCAATGGCTTTACCTATAATATTACTTTTAATTTTCTCTTATCTAATGGTATCGAATTTTAAACTTAAAAAACTTTAATATAAGCTTACAGATTAGAGGACCTTTTAGGTCCTTTAATCATGTTCAAAATCCTTATGATCATTTTCATCCTCATGATGTTCTTCAAAATTCCCCTCTTCATGCTCCGTATCCTTATCATCACAAGGTTCGCAGTTGTCATTCTCATCATCTCTATTTTCATCATGATCTTCACACTCATCGTCTTTTTCGTCTTTTTTCTTTTTACGCCTCTTTCTTGTATTGGGCGGATGAATAGGCTGCCTTCCTCCAGGACCATTTTGACCAGGACCTCCGCTTGAATTTTGGAATAGCAACTCATTATCTATCTCTGTTAGTATTATAGATTTTTGAGCAGTTTTTAACGCAATTACATCTGCTTTGATTCGTATGTAATCAAGATAGCAGCACTCAACACTTTGAATAACATTAAGTAGTACATCTATAATATCACCAAGCTGATTAGCCCTTTTTATAGCATCTCTTACTTCCTTTTTTCTAGCAAGTGCAATTCCATTTAGCTCACCTGCACCACCTATAAGCAATCTATATGAATTAACGTATTTTGTTAAGAGATCAGTTAAATTATTTACCTCAATAAAATATGAATCAAATAACTCTTTATAGCTTTCCATTCAATCACCCTATTATTGCTATCATAACAATATATTAATCTATCTATTATTTAATTCCTTACAAAAAACGTCAACTTTATAGTGCCTTCTACAAAAATATATTAGCTTGCTCAATAAAGAACAAGCCAATACATTTTATATGTTACTTCGCAATAATTCATCTATAAACTCATCATCTACAGCCCTAAAAAGTTCATTGAATAGATCTTCATCTTTCTTCTTTCTTAAGAGTTCTTCTTCTGTCTCATTGTCAACAAAATCAAACAATTCTATATTTTTCATTACAACTGGAAAAAAGTATTCATCTGCATAAGAAAATTTCATGGTATTTTCCTCCTATTTATCTTTACATTCTGTAAGTGGTTCAAAATATGCTCTAGGAAACTTACATAAAGGACATACTTCTGGAACTTGTTTTCCTTCATAAATATAGCCGCAATTCATACATCTCCAAACTGATTCAGTACTAGATTTAAATACCGCTCCACATCTTACCTTTTCATATATATCTTTAAATCTTTCTCTATGACTTTCTTCTACCTCTCTAAGTTCTTTATAAAAATCTGCAATAGCTTCGAAACCTTCTTTTCTAGCTACTTCTTCAAATTCCTTATAGATTTTATCAGTTTCTTCCCCTTCACCTTCCATTGCATCCAACAGATTTTCTTCTGTTGATTTCACCATACTTAAATACTTTGCCCATACCTCTCTTGCATGAGTATATTCATTTGACGCAGTTAAATCAAAAACTTGGCCTATCCATACAAATCCTTCTTGCCTTGCTTTTTCAGCATATAGATTGTATTTATTTCTTGCTCTCGACTCTCCTGCGAAGGTTTTTAGCAAATTCTTTAAGGTTTCACTATCCTTTATTTTCATAAAAATTCTCCTAAAAATACTACACACATTAATATATTCAAACATATTACAATTGTTACCAACTATACTTCTGTTAGAGTAAAGCTATAAAAAGTCGCTGAAGCGCCCCTCTGAAAGCATTGAAATATCTCGGTTTAATCAGCATAAAAATTTTATATCTTTCTTTACAGTAAAAAAATCGCGGTTTCCCGCGATTTCTTATTTTGTAATTATCTTTTTTGTTTCATCACAAACTATGGATATATCCTGCATTTCTTTGGTCTTAGTAACCAATACAACTTTATAACCCCATAATTCTTGGACATACTTTAAAGTTTCTTTTGCGTAACCTATATCTAACTCTCTACCATCAAATACATGCTCTAAAGTAAGAGTATTATCTCTTCTATTCAAATCTATAACTCTTATATACGGTATACTTCCGACCCCAGTGTTAGACGCTATAGTATCTCTTATTTTTTTCCATCCTGACTCGTCAGCTACTTCATCAACTACATAATCAAAGCCTTTTTTAGCATATTGGAACAAATTAAGTTCAGCACATAATTCTTCAGTAAGATATTTTCTTAAAAACGAATTATCTCTCTCTATAGCTCTAACCTCAAAAATCTTATCTCTGCCATATCTCTTTTCGATATCCTCAAGAACCCTAAATCCAATATAATAAGGATTTAAACCTCCTAGCATCGGAGCAACTACATCATTATGTCTTTTTAAGAATTCAAAATGCAATTCCTGAGGAAGATTGAGCTTCTTTAGTATATTATAATGCCAAAAACTCGCCCATCCTTCATTCATTGTTTTTGTTTCAATCTGTGGTAAGAAGTATAACGTTTCTCTTCTTACTATAGTTAAAAGACTCTTCTCCCAATCTTCCAAATCACCATAATCTATTATGAACTGTAGCAAATCATCTTCTGGACTTAAAGGAATTTTTGATAAATTCGGCTCCTCAATAGGATCATTACTATCTAAGATTCCTCTGCTTTCAACTTTTCGTGAATAATCCTCTATAAGTCTTCTCCTTTGGTCACTCTGTGATATCTTTTTCTCGCCGATAACACGGCTAATCTGATATCTTATTGCATGAGCTGCATCTAATACCCTTTCAACTCTCTGATATCCTATGCTTGGATTATTAATATATCGTCTCACAGTCTCCGCATCTAACTTGAACATCTCTAAGGTATTGTCTGCATCAGTACCTTCCTTAAACAATCTGTTATTCTTAAAAAAGTCATTATGTCCATATACATGAGCCATTGTTAGAATTTGAAGAAGCAAAGTGTTATCCTTCATAAGATATGCTAAACTTGGATTAGAGTTTATTACCATCTCATAAGGCAATCCAGTAAGATTTAGATTATATAAAGTTTTATTTTTTTCATAGGATTTCCCGTAGCTCCAATGAGGATATCTTGATGGCATTCCTACATAAGCTTCGTAGCTTAACATTTCATTGTAACCTATTATTTCAAATTCTTGAGGATAAAAGTCAAGACCAACTTCTTTAGCCATATCCTCTATTATTACATTCCATCGTTCTAAGTCTTTAACTGTATAATCCATCACCCTTCCTCCTTAAGCTCCTTAGACAGCATGTATTTCAATGCGTTCCATAGGTCTTTCTTTTCTTTCACAACAACCATTGCAAAATTTTTCTTTTTTATTTCCTTTAAGAACCTATAGTACATAGTTGTAGAGTAAGTAGAAGGCAACAGTTCTGCATAACCAAATAGATTACTTATCTCACATAGATCATTTACTGCTTTTATTGCTCTCTCATTGTCTTCACTCCAGTTATCTCCATCTGAAGCATAGAAAGGGTATATATTCCACATATCTGGAGGATACTTTTCCCTTATAACCTCTAAGGCTTTATTAAGTCCTGAAGATATATAGGTTCCACCAGATTCAGCCTTGTGGAAAAATTCATACTCATTAACAACCTTAGACAAAGTAGTATGAGATATAAATTCAAAAGCTATATTATTATACTTTCTTCTAATAAACCTAGATAATACAAAGAAGAAAGATCTTGCAAGGAACTTCTTAGAATTATCCATTGAACCAGATACGTCCATTATAAAAAGCATAACTGCGTTACTCTCTTTTTTAGGTTTTTTCTTAACCTTATAATATCTCATGTCTTCTTCTCTAAATGGAAATCTTTCAATTTCTTCGCCTTTTCCAATTTCAGCTAATGCTCTTTTCTTTCCTTGCTTTCTAGCAATCTTGGCCATTACAGTCTTCTTTTTAGCAAGCCTTGGATTTATTCCATATCTTTGATAGCCTCTCTTACGACCAGAGCTTTCTACGATTATCTCAGAATATTTTTTTCTATCTAGGTTAGGAAGGTCAAGATCTTCTACTATATAATCTAATAACTCTTCTAGAGTTATTTCAGTTTCATATACATCTTCACCCTCTTGGTTGCCAGCAGAGCCGGGGCCATTGCCCCCTTGCTCTGAAGCTTTACCTACCTTATCTCCTCTTTTCTCTTCACCAGTACCATTTGCTACCCCGCCATTATTGTTTCCGTACACAAATTGATACTCTTTTATCCCTCTTATAGGAATCTTAAATTTCTTATTTTTTGATTCTCCAATTATACTTTCCTCAGAAAGTACATCTCCGAGATTTTCCTTTATAGATTTTTCAACTAATTGCCGATGTCTTCTTCTATCTTCTATTGCTCTATCATGTTCAACAGGATTTTCAGCATGGTCTCTGAAGATTGCCATATTATCAATCCTTCCACAAATTGTTTGCAGCGTATTTTAATATAACATCGCAGCAATGTGGGCAATATCCATTTTCCTTCATTTCTTCTACCATAGCATTATACTTCTCATCCTGTTCCTTATCTCTAACTCTAGATTTAGTTATGATTCTAGAAAGATCCTTAACTGAAGCTGTAAGCTTTTTCTCTATAGCTTCCTTCAAAGGTTCGTAAGCAGTATAATCTATATGACCACCATTTCTCACAACATAGAACATATATGAAGTTACATCAGATCTAAATCCTTTAGCTGAACTTTCTGAAATACCAATCTGCTCTTCTATACTTCTCATAAAGCTTTCATCTGGATTTAACTCTTCTCCAGTAGAATTATCTTTAAGCTTAGTTTTATTAACATATGCTTCTGCATTATCTATATAGTTGTTAAATAAACTCTCAGCTTGCTCTCTAAATGAATGTATAAACGCCTTAGTTATTTCTTTTTCAAGTATTTTATTATATTCCTTTCTTAATGTATCCTGTATAAAACCAAGATACTTTTTCTTATCTTCCTGTGAAGTATCTAAATCCTTAACTGACTTTATTATGTTTTCCATAATACTCAAAGGATTTATACATGGATATTCAGAACTTGAAAGAGCATTATCAATAGCTTTAATTATAAATCTAGTTGATATTCCTTTCATTCCTTCATTAGGACCTGCTTCTTCCTTAAGTTCTAACAGATCTAATCTCTTTGTAGAACCTTTTTCTACGATATCTTCACCGTTGTATATCTTAAGCTTAGTTATTGGATCTACCTTTGCTGATGGAGCTAATCTAGAAAGAATTGCAAACATTGCCGCAATTTCTAGGGTATGAGGAGCTATATGAGCGTTAAAGTTACTCTTCTTTATTATCTTCTCATATATTTTCTTTTCCTCGCTTAACTCCATACAATATGGAACTTCAATCTTTACTATTCTATCAAGTATCGCTTCATTAGTATGATCTGATTTAAATTTGTTCCACTCAGCCTCATTTGAGTGAGCTATTATAAGGCCATCAAAGTATATCATAGATCCTTTTCCAGGTGATGGAACTGATTTTTCTTGAGTTGCTGTAATTATTGTATGAAGATATTCAACGTCATTTTTGAATACTTCTATAAATTCAACAAGACCTCTATTACCTACATTAAATGCTCCATTAAGTGAGAATATTCTTGGATCATCCTCAGGGTACATATCCATCTTAGATATATCAACTGCACCAGTTAAAATTGATGTATCTTGATTATTTGGATCTACAGGAGGAACTACACCTATACCCTTTCTTGATCTGATTGAGAACCCTTTTGTTTCTACTGGAAAGTCCTCATATCTTCCATTAAACTCATTCATTAGTCTATATCTGCATACAGGACAAAGATCTCCTTCTATTTGAACTCCAAGCGATTCTTCAAACTGAGGTCTAAGATGCTTTGGAATAAGGTGAAGTGGTTCTTCATGCATAGGGCAACCTTCGATAGCATATATTGGATCTGCCATTTCTAAAGCCTTCTTTAAAGCTTCAACCAATGATGACTTTCCTGCTCCAACTGGTCCTACTAAATAAAGCACCTGCCTAGCTTCTTCTCCCTTCATTGAAGCTGAATAAAAATAATTAACAAGCTTCATCAATATCTTATCTATTCCGAAGAAGTCATTTTCAAAAAAGTTATACCTTTTTATCATTTCATTGCCATATATTTTTCTAACCCTTGCGTTCTCTTCAGGTTTTAATATCTTTACACCCTTATCAACTATGATGTCATAGACTCTCTTGTGCGCCAACTTTGCTACATCTGGGTTTTCCTTTACTATTTCCAGATAATCTAGAAATGTCCCCTTAAACTTATGCTTATTATGTTTTTCTCTATCACTCTCAATAAATTGCTTAAAATCCATATACATCTCCCTCCTTTTATAAAAATATATTCAGAGGGACAAACCATCTATGACTAATCTGATTTGAATATTTGTTAAATAAGAATTATTTTTATCGTGCATACTTTTATCAAACCTAGACTAGTACTACTAAAACTATCTTTTCTTAGCGTGTTTTAAAAAATTTAGTTTTATATTTGTAAATTTAGAAGACTTTATATTTAAAAGAAAAAAAGCTATTAAGTTATAAAAACTTTCTAGCTTCTTAATCTTATAAAACTATTTGAATATCTATGTTTAATCCATATAGATATCTTATACTCTTTTATACAGTAAAATTCATTTTAGTTATCACAGTACAAGAAATTGTATAAAGCACCTATTAAGTTAGAATCATTTTCAAAAGCACATTTTTCTACAGCAATATCTAACTTTGCATAATAACTTTTCATTTTACTAAGTTTTTCATTTACGGTATCATAGAAATCTGACCTACTACTTATAGCACCACCAATTAATATTTTTTCTGGGTCTATGATATATTTTAGATTAAATATTCCTCTTACTAAATAGTTATACCATTTATCTATGATATTCTTTACGTCCTCGTCTCCACTTTCAGCCATTTCAAAAACTTTTTTACCATTTAGTTCATCTACATTTAAATTCTTTGCTTCAGCAACTTTTTTTACTAACCCAAAAGTTGATGCATTATTACTCCAAGTATGCCCTTCTATCTCATCACTGTAATCAACAAGCATAAATCCAAATTCTCCTCCATGGAGATTTTTCCCTCTAAGAATCTTTTTATTAACTATAATACAACCGCCAATACCTGTTCCTATTACTACACACATAAAGTTTTCGCAGTCCTTCGCTGCCCCAAGCCAGCCTTCAGCAAGCCCAGCACAATTAGCATCATTTTCAATGGATACTCTTAAGCCTGTTCTTTGTGAAAGCAATTCTTTTATATTAGGACCATGTATATAATCTACAGCACTAGCACCATAAATAATTCCGCTTTTTGGTTCTACTGCTCCTGGCATACTACAAGCTAATCCACTAATTTCATAACTGTTCTTAAAACCTTCTACTAGATTTCCCACTACTTCAATGAACTCATTTATCCCACTCTTAGGTGTAGGAATACTCCCTTTTTCATAAGAAACACCCTCACCATCCATAATAGAATACTTTATTGCTGATCCTCCAACGTCAATAACCACATACTTACTCATAAAAATCTCCTCCATTGTAAACATTACCATATCAAGGTATATTTCTTCATATTTACAGTATACTTTTTAGCTTGCTACTAAAAACTTAAATCCTTTTTAATATTATTTAAATTTAGGCATTACTATCACCGAACTTCATTAAAGTATCGGAGAAGTGATGATTAAATTTACACACACACCAAAGCATTTTGACACACCAAAATTTATTTAAGATTTTAACTTGTATATATTTATTATGATAGAAAAATCAAAAAAATCAAAGACCTATTTTTTTATTTTTAGTCTTTGATTTTTGTATTCATATAGATGTACTCATTCATTAACAACAACTTATAATATATTTTTTAACGCAATGACCTTTCAAAACCTTGATATAACTATATATTTATAAAATTTTATATTGTTATAATCTTTCTTGTGCTTAATAAGCTTATTGAAATTAACTAATTAACTTTGCTTTTCATCAAAATATGATTATGAACTACCCTAAGAACTCGTTCACCATATCTATCAATCTTTTTCTCTCCTACACCACGTATCTCTTTAAGCTCCTCTTTTGTTTGTGGCCTTAAGTTAGCAATCTGTATTAAAGTAGAATCAGAGAATATTATGTATGGTTTTACATTTTCACTTTGAGATAAATCACGTCTAAGTATTCTTAGCTTTTTAAATAGTTCTTCATCTAGAACAGTATCATCATTAGTATCTTTAAGCTTCGCCATTACCTTTTCTTTGCCCTTAAGAATATCTACAGACTTTTTATTAAGCTTCAGCATAGAATAAGTACCTTCTTTTTTATCTACAAAGCCCTCATCTATTAAAGTTTGTACTATATCTTTAATAAACTTTGTACTATATTCTTTCATAATACCGTAAGTTGAAAGTTCATTTAATTTGTTGTCTAGTATCTTAGGGCCTGAATACCCTCTAAGTATATCTACCATCACAGATATTCCATAACGTTCTTTAGTTCTATAAACACAAGAAAGAATCTTTTGTGCTTCCACAGTTATATCTCTAAGTTCGTCATTACTTAGGCAATTAGAGCAATTATTACAGTATTCTTTTATATCGCTTTCTCCAAAGTATTGTAATATAAAATGCCTGTAGCAATTATGTGACTCACAAAAATCAACCATTGCTTGAAGCTTTCTAAGTTCAATTTCTCTTCGATTTAATAAAGTGGAGGTATTTATCATATACTCTAAAGAAGGTATATCCTCTCTTGAATACAGTAAATGGCATTGACACTTTTCGCCATCTCTTCCCCCTCTTCCGATCTCTTGGTAGTAGTTTTCTATATTTTTAGGTAAAGAGAAATGAACAATATATCTGACATTTGACTTATCTATGCCCATTCCAAAGGCATTGGTTGCTATCATAATATCTTTCCTATCAAAAAGAAACTCATCTTGGAAAAATTCCTTTTCTTCGTCTTTTAAACCTCCATGATACTTTGCAGTGCTGTACCCTCTTTCTCTTAGATATTCATAAAGTCCATCAACATCTTTTCTTCTTGAGCAATATATTATCCCTGATTGATCCTCATGTTCTCTTATTATATCTTTAACGAATTCCAGTTTATCTACTTCTTTATGGATATTCATTGATAAATTATCTCTATTAAAACTGCTTATATGTACATATGGATTGTTAAGTCCTAAAAGCTTCATACTATCTGCTCTAACTTCTTCAGTGGCAGTAGCGGTAAAAGCAGTTATTACAGGCCTTTTTGATAATGAATTTACAAAGGGCAATATAAATCTATAGCTTTGCCTAAAATCGTGTCCCCACTGAGATACGCAATGAGCCTCATCAACTGCAACCTGAGATATGTTTAAACTTCTTATAAGCTTAACGCAATAATCTAACTCTAATCTTTCTGGAGCAATATATATGAGCTTGTATTTTCCTATAAGAGCATCCTCTATTATTTCAACGATTTCATTTTTATTTATAGTGCTATTTATGAAGGCAGCATTTATTCCTACATTATTTATACTATCTACTTGATCTTTCATTAAAGAAATAAGAGGCGATATTACTAGAGTTATCCCCCCCATTAAAACTGCTGGTATCTGATAACAAACAGACTTTCCACCACCGGTAGGCATAACAGCAAATACATCTCTTCCACTTAATATGGTTTGTATTATTTCTCTTTGTCCTTCTCTAAAACTAGAAAAACCAAATACTTTCTTTAATACCTTTAGTGAATTGTCCATTTGACACCTCTGCTCTCGTCACATTTATATCTTTAATTATACTTTTTATACAATCCAATTTCTATAAGAAAATAATTGTATAGATTTATATTAAAATAAAAATGAATCAGCTTAATTGTAAATAAACTGATTCATATCATCTTTAATTATTGACTTGTATTATTTATCTTATACTTTTCTTAAATTTTAAATATTTACTAGTACTATTGAAATTAATTGGTTATACAGGAGATGCTATATGAGCGAGCAACTAGAATTAAATATTTTTATTCAACATCAAACCCAGATTTTTTATAAAGCTCGTAAAAATGATTAGTCGGACCTACCCCTTTACCAAGCTCTATGCTGTGTTCAATAGCTACTGTAATATATTTTTTAGCTTCATCTACCGCTTCAACCATACTCATGCCCTTTGCAACATTAGCTGCTATAGCTGAAGATAATGTACATCCAGTACCATGTGTATTTTTTGTATTTATTCTTTCCTGTTTAAAGCTTATGAGTCTTTCTCCATCAAACAAAGAATCTATAGCATCTCCTTCAAGATGTCCACCTTTTACAAGAACATATCTAGGTCCTAACTCTTTTAAATCTTTTGCAGCCTTATACATTTCTTCAAAGTTTGTTATTTGATATCCTAATATTTCTTCTGCCTCTGGTATATTTGGTGTAATAACCTCTGCAAGCGGAAATAACTCTTTTATAAGGGTTTCTTTTGCATCCTCAGAAAGAAGCTTAAAGCCACTTTTTGAAACCATTACTGGATCTAAAATTACCGGTGGCAATTTATTTATCTTTTTTAAAGCCGATGCTATTGCATTAATTGATTCTATTTTGGATACCATTCCTATTTTTATAGCATCAACTTCAATATCATCGAATATAGCTTCTATTTGCTTCTCTATTATATCTGGATTAACATCTTGTATACCGAAAACACCTTGAGTATTTTGAACTGTTATTGCAGTTATAACACTCATTCCATAAACTCCATTAGCTGAAAATGATTTTATATCTGCTTGAATTCCAGCTCCTCCACAAGTATCTGAACCTGCTATTGTAAGTGCTTTTCTTATCATTTATAAAGCCTCCCTTTTGATAACTTTTTTTATAACTGGTACTGATAATAATATTACTGCAAGAATTGCTCCTCCAGCACAGCTTAATGAGAACGGGAAAACATATGCAAAAGCAGCTACCTTTTTACCTAAGACCATTGTAGCCATTGGGTATGCTATCAAAGCTCCTATTATCCCTGTTCCTATGAACTCGCCTAAAGCTGTAAGATATATATTTTTAAACTTCTTATAAACTATTCCTGCTAAAAAAGCTCCAACCATACTTCCTGGAAATGCAAGTATTGAACCTGTCCCTAAAATATTTCTTAGCAGTGAGATGCAAAAAGCATTAGCTACTCCGTAGAAAGGTCCAAGCACCACTGCTGCAACTACATTTAAAAAATGCTGAACCGGAAACATCTTTCCACCTAAAAAAGGTATATAAAAAACCGATCCTGTAACTGTACCAAAAGCTATAAATAAACCACTTAGGGTTAACTTATAGACCATACTCTGATTGTTTTTTGTGTTAGCACTACTCTGTTTCATAAAAAGATCTCCTTCTTGTAATCTGTGAAGAAGTGTTATAAATTCTGTTTTTAGCCTATTTAAAATTCTTATCGTAATTGAAATATCTAGGTTTAGCTAACTGAAAAATTTTATACTTTCCTAGACAGCCAAAAAAGTGCAGCCTAGAAAGCTGCACTAATTAACAAAATTATTGTTGCTTCCCTACGCTGGCTTTAACCAGTTCAGGTGTTAAGAGTCAGAGAATATCGTTCTCTATCTCAGCCGGCATAACCAGCCCCCCTAGCACAGATTATTATTTATTTTTAATATAAATTATCTTAACATAAAAGCTATAGGTTGTCACTGTTTTCATCAATGTCAAACCTATCCTAACCATTAATTTCAAATCACTTTTATCAACTTTCCCTACTGATCACCAAAGACTTTTTTCTTAAGTTCTATACCAGTCTTAGTAACGGCTAATCCACCTTGGGCTGTCTCTCTAAGTTCACTTGGCAGACTCTTACCTACTCTATACATAGCATCAACAGTATCATCAAAAGGTATTTTTGAATTTACTCCTGCCATAACTAGGTCAGCAGTAGTTAAAGCACTCACTGCCCCTGCGAAGTTTCTCTTTGCACAAGGAACTTCAACAAGTCCAGCTATAGGGTCACATACGAGTCCAAGTATGTTCTTTATAACTATAGCAGCAGCATCTAAGCTCATTTCAGGTGTTCCTCCCATGAGTTCCACAACTGCAGCTGCACTCATTGCTGCCGCTGCACCACATTCCGCCTGACATCCACCTTCTGCACCAGCAACTGTTGCATTTTGAGCTATTATACTTCCAATAGCAGCTGCTGCAAATAAGCCCTCAACTAACTTCTCATTAGATAGTTGTAACTTTTCTCCTACAGTAAGAAGTACTGCTGGAAGTATTCCACAAGAACCAGCTGTAGGACACGCAACAATTCTTCCCATAGATGCATTTACTTCAGCGCAAGATATAGCCTTTGCCATAGCAGATACCATCACATCTCCAGTTAAACTCTTCCCTTGCTTTAAATAATTTTGAAGCCTATATCCATCTCCACCAATCAAACCACTTACTGAATGTACTTCTTTTTCACAACCTTCAGTAGTTGCTTCAATCATAACCGTAAGGCTTTTCATCATTTCATCAAGGATAGCTTCTCTCGTAGCCTCACTTCTCTCCATCTCTGATTGAATTGCAAATTCACTAATAGTCCAATTATTTTTCTTACATAAACTAATAAGTTCTTCCCCATTCCTAACCATCTTTTGTTATATCCCTCCCTAATAGGATTAATTTATAATTAAGCTTTAACTGGATTTATCTTTATAACATTATCAACAGCTTCTACCTTTTTTATCTCATTTATAACATCTTCTGTAAGAAAACTATCTACTTCAAATATCATTGTAGCAGCCTTACCCTTTGTAGTTCTGAATACGCTCATAAAAGCTATGTTTACACTATAATCATAAAGAATTGACGAGACTTTAGATACTGCTCCTGGAACATCTCTATGAGATATTATTACTGTAGGATACTGACCTGTAAAGTTAACTTCCTGGCCATTTACTTCAGTTATTACAATACTTCCTCCACCAATTGAAGAACCTGTTATCTCGGAAATCCTATCATTTTCATCCTTTATTACAAACTTTACTGTGTTTGGATGTACTTCTCCTAGATATTTTTCCTTGAATTCAATCTTTATTCCTTTTTCCTTAGCTATCTCAATAGATTCTCTAAGTCTTAAATCACTAGGCTCCATTCCAAGTATTCCTGCAACCAAAGCCCTATCAGTACCATGACCTTTATAAGTCTTACCAAAAGACCCATGAAGAAGAAATGTAACCTCTTTTACTCTCTCGCCAGCAATGGCAGCTGCAACTTTCGCAAGCCTAGCTGCCCCTGCAGTATGAGAGCTTGATGGCCCAACCATAATAGGGCCTATTATATCAAAAGCTCCGTATTTTTTCATTTGTCACACTCCATATTTAAAATCAATATTTATAAAAGCAACTACCGCCTATAAACTCTCTAAGTATAGAATTTTCAGGAACCATATCACTATCTATAGCTTCAAAAAGTTTTAAAAAATCTATAAGCCTTTCAGCTTCATTGTACACTTCACTATCTTGATGTATTTTGGATAGTTCCTCAATAGCGCAGTTTTTAAGAACCGATAATTCATAAACTAAAGTTGAATTAAACATAACATCTGCCTGCTCTTGATATACAAATATATTTCTTTCTTCTCCTCGCTTTATAGAAGGCCACATTTTCAGTGTTTCATCTCCACCATAACCTCTAGATAGAAAATCCCTTACAATTCTTCTTATTTTCCTTACATCTGCTGTTGCAATTCTATTATGATTGTCTACGTTAAGTTGTGTCAAGGCACTTATATAAATTTTAAATTTATTGTGATCAGGTATAGTTGAAGTCAATATATCATTTAGCCCGTGTATTCCTTCAATTATTAAAACCCCATTTTGAGGAAGCTGCATATCATGCCCTTCTTCATCTCTTGTTCCAGTTTTAAAATTATAGGATGGTATAGTTACCTTTTCTCCTTCAAGCAGAAGGTTTAAGTGCTTATTAAATAGCTCTAAATCTAATGCATAAATTGATTCAAAATCTGGTTTTCCCTCTTCATCAAGCTGAGTTTTATCTCTATCTACAAAATAATCATCTAAAGAAATAGGTATTGGAATTAGTCCATTAACCCTTAATTGTATAGCTAATCTTTTTGCAAAAGTTGTCTTTCCTGAAGATGAAGGGCCTGCAATAAGTACTATTTTCACTTCATTTCTATCATGGATCATATCTGCAATATATGCTATCTTTTTTTCATGCAATGCTTCTGAAACTCTTATTATTTCATCAAATTCCCTTCTAAGAACTTTTTGATTTAAGGAGCCTACATCCGCAATATCTAGTATATTTAGCCACTGTTCTGTTTCTTGAAATATCTTCTCAAGCTTTTCTTGAGGTTCAAAAACAGGAATCTCTAGCCCTTTTCCTTCTTCAGGAAATCTAAGCAAAAAACCAGGTTCATGATAAGTAAGTTCATAATGCTTAAGAGCTCCCGTAGAATAGCCTAATTTACCATAAAAATAATCATATCTTCCGTCTAATTCGTATAATCTAAGTTCATTATTTTTAAGATTCTTAAGAAGTTTTAACTTATCCTCCATACCATATGAAGAAAATATCTTTATTGCTTTTTCCTTTTTTACTTTAAGAGTTTTAATTGGAATATCCTTTTCTATAAGTTCATCCATTTTCTTTTTAATCAATATGATATCTTCTGCATCCAAAGCCTTCTCCATATGAACTTCTCCAAATAAACCCTTACTCAAAGAATGTTCTATTGTTATCTTAGCACCTGGAAATAAGTCTAAAGTCGCTTTTATAAATAAAAATTGTAAGGTCCTCGCATAAGCTCTATTTCCAATTCTATCGTCAGCAGCTACAAACTCCACCTTACCTGGCTCTTCTACGAAGCAACTAAGCTCATAGTACTTATTGTTCAACTTGCCTAACACTATAGGAACGTTATTCCCTTGGTAATAAGTATTAACAAGTTCCTTAAATGTAGTTCCCTTTTCCACTTCGATAATTTGATTATTAATCTCAAGTCTCAATACCATCATGTATCCACTCCTAAAACTCTCAATTTTATGAAAAACTTAATTTATATTTTTACACTACCTTAGAAGTTTGAATTTAATTTTCAAAATAATATTTTTCTAATAATATTATACATCTTTACATTTAAAAAAATCCTAATATTTGAATAATTTAAACTAGTATAACAAACTATAACTTTGGAGAGGTGATTTAATTGCTAATAGTACTTATAAGGACTGTAATACTTTACTCTGTAGTAGTTTTAGTTATGAGACTTATGGGAAAAAGACAAATAGGTGAACTTCAACCTTATGAATTTGTAATAACCATGATGATATCAGATCTTGCTGCATTACCAATGCAAGATACTAGGCTACCGCTGCTTTTAGGAGTTATACCGATAATAACATTACTAATGCTAAAAACCCTTTTATCAGAAATACAGTTAAAAAGCAAGATAGCTAGAAGGGTTATTGATGGAACTCCTTGTGTCCTTATAAAGGAAGGTAAAGTAAACTTTGAGGCACTTATAAGTCAAAGAATAAATGTAGATGACCTTATGGAAGAGCTAAGATTAAGCGGTTATTTTAATATCAAGGACATACAATATGCGATTTTAGAGAATAACGGGCAGGTTTCAGTTATTCCTAAAAAAGCTGTATCTCCTGCTACAAAGGAAGATGTAAAAGTAGAAGGGGAAGAGGACAAACTTCCAGTTATTTTGATTATAAATGGTAAGTTAGAGAAAAAGGCTCTTCAGCGAATAAATAGGGATTCAAATTGGCTTCAAGATATGTTGAAAGAAAATAATGTAGAAAGCATAAAAGATGTATATATAGCTATGACTGATTCAAATGCACAATTTTTTCTTCAAAAGAAAGATGATGTCATTGATTTTGGAGATGAAGACTTATGAAAAATACACTTACATCACTTTTTATTTTTTTATGTATATTAGGTTTTATCTTTTATTCTCATAGTAATCTTATAAAAATATGTGATACTATATCTGAAAAATGTACTGTGCTAGAAAAATCCTTACAAGAAGATAACTGGGATGATTCCTATAAACTTGCTGTAGATCTTAAAGAGTACATAGAAACAAGCTTTGAACCGCTATCTGTTTACATCAATCATCAAGAAGGCGATGTCCTTGTAAATGAATCTCTAAAGCTATCCCAATACAGTAAATACAAAGATAAATCCGAAGCTCTCTCAAGTATTCATCTTATAAAATATTCTACTAAAGCAATAAAAGCTCTTCAAACACCAAGTATAGAAAATATATTTTAAAATTATTTTTATTATTTTCTGGTAGAAAATATAAAAATAATAGTATATAATGTAATAAAGGGATAAACAGTCCCACTGGGACTCAATAAGTCCCTTACCATATGATTTTTATAGAGAAGAAAGGTGGTATAAACATGTCATTAGTAAGTGCTAAAGAAATGTTAAATAAAGCTAGAGATGGAAAATATGCTGTTGGTCAATTCAACATCAACAACTTAGAATGGACTAAGGCTATACTATTAACTGCTCAAGAAAATAATTCACCAGTAATCCTTGGTGTATCTGAAGGTGCTGGAAAGTACATGGGCGGATATAAGACTGTTGTAGGAATGGTTAATGGATTATTAGAAGACTTAAAGATAACTGTTCCAGTTGCATTACACCTAGACCACGGTAGCTACGAAGGATCTTACAAAGCTATGGAAGCTGGATTCTCTTCAATAATGTTTGATGGATCTCACTATCCAATAGATGAAAATATAGCAAAAACAACTGAATTAGTAAAAGTAACTAGTGAAAAAGGTCTTTCATTAGAAGCTGAAGTTGGTTCAATTGGTGGAGAAGAAGATGGAGTTGTTGGTGCTGGTGAAATAGCTGATGCTAACGAATGTAAGCAAATATCTGATCTAGGAGTAACAATGCTTGCTGCTGGTATTGGTAATATCCACGGAAAATACCCTTCAAACTGGAAAGGCTTAGCTTTCGATGCTTTAGAAAAGATCAATGATGCTACAGGCGAAGTTCCACTAGTTCTACATGGTGGTACAGGTATACCTGCAGAAATGATCAAAAAAGCAATATCTTTAGGAGTTGCAAAAATCAATGTTAACACTGAATGTCAATTAGCATTTGCTGAAGCTACTCGTAAGTATATAGAAGCTGGTAAAGATTTAGAAGGAAAAGGCTTTGACCCACGTAAGGTTTTAGGACCTGGATTCGAAGCTATAAAGGCTACAGTTAAAGAAAAGATGGAACTTTTCGGTTCAGTTAACCAAGCTTAATATAAAAAACCACTGAAGTGTCTTTCTTCAGTGGTTTTTTATATCTGTCTTCCCAAATCACTATTCTATTTTTGTGTTTAAGCACTAAATCAAACTTAACTTTCATCCTCCACAGTTGGGAGATTAATTATAAACTTGGTTCCTTGTCCGAGTTCACTTTCTATTCCTATATTTCCTCCATGGAGTTCTATAACCTTTTTAGTAATAGCCATACCTAAACCACTTCCACCATCGGACCTTCTAGCACTATCTCCTCTCGTAAATTCATTAAAGATAGTCTTTCTGACTTCTTCTGATATTCCAATTCCATCATCTTCTATAGACATAGTTATCTTATCTTCTTCTTTTATCAGAAAGAAGTTTAAAGATGTGCCGGGAGGATTATACTTCAGTGCATTTATTATTATATTTGATATAGCACGGTACAGTTCATCTCTATCAAAGCTATATTTTATATACTCTTCTCTTACGTCTACATTATAATTAAAATTGCACTTTTCAAAGTCTGGAATAAATCCTATTATGCTTTCCCTAAAGAAATTAGCTAAATCCCCTTCTATAAGGTTAAGTTTATAGGACGGAGCATCCATTTTTGAAAAAGTAAATAATTCATCTATTAAGTAGTTCATCCTATTAGATTTTTCATATATATAATTTAAGTACTTTTTCTTTTTTTCTTCATCTACAACAAGTCCATCATTTAAAGCTCTTGCATAGCCCTGAATAGAAGTTATTGGTGTTTTTAAATCATGAGAGATATCAGCTATAATCATTCGCTTACTTTCCTCTGCAAGTTTTTTCTCAGCCTCTGCCTCTTGTATTCTTTTAGACATGTCATTAAGTGCATCTCTTATCATAGCAAGCTCACTATCCGCCTTACACTTAATTCTATAATCATATTCACCAGTACTTATTGTTTGTATACCTTTCACTATATGTTTAATTGGATTGCTTATTTGCTTCGCAACTATTTTACTAAGTATAAACATTATAATTAAAAGTATAAGAGCTGCGCCACTAAAGATCGAAGTTGTAAACATCTCTATTTCCTTTTCAAGCGGAGAGCCACTCAGTTGCCCTCCAAAGGTCATATCACCACTTTTCGGTGGAAACTTAACAAGACAGATATAGCTTTTCCCATCCTGCCCTTTAAAAGCTGCTGCTGAGTATGTTACTCTGTTAAAATCAAAGCTTGACTTCAGATCTGTGGAAGTATAGTTAATAAGCTGTTCTTCCGTATATTCATTTATATTATCCTTCTTTTCTCCTTTTACAAAAACAACTTTATTATCATTTAGTATCTCTACCCATCCACCACTTTTTTCTATGTAAGTAGAATCAATATTTTTGTAATCACTGCATACAATAGCCTTTGCTGTAGACTTTGGAAAATCATTTTCATTATGTCTTCTTGCTGAAAATAGTGTAAAAAAAGCAAGTGCTATTATAAGAGTAAAAAGAAGAACTATGGTTACAACTCCAAATATAAAATATCCTAGCATTATTTTTAGGTATATACTCTTAGGTTTTCTTTTCCTCTTAATTGTTTTCATCTAGTCCACCTTTGACTTTCCAGTAAACTTGTACCCTAATCCTCTCACAGTCTTTAGATATTCTGGTTTTTTAGGATTATCTTCAATCTTATCTCTAAGATTACTTATATGAACCATTATTGTATTGTCATCACCGTAGTATACTTCTTCCCATACAGTTTCAAATATTTGTTTCTTAGTAAATACCTTATCAATATTTTTTATAAAAAGACTAAGTATTTTGTATTCAGTTGAAGTAAGCTCTAAAAGCTTTCCACCTTTAAAAGCCTCGCAGCTTCCTTCATCAAGTTCAATATCCCCATACACTATTCTTTCAGCCTTCAGCCCATTATTACTATCCCCTTTTAAAAGGTAATACCTTCTAAGTTGTGCTTGAACTCTAGCAATTAGTTCAAGTGGATTGAATGGTTTAGTTACATAATCATCTGCGCCTAGTCCTAATCCTAGTATCTTATCACTAAAATCACTTTTTGCAGATATCAATATTATTGGGATATTAAGTTTTTCCCTGGCCTTTTTTATAAGCTGATATCCATCAATACCAGGCATCATTATATCGAATATGGCCAAATCAATATTTTTTTCACACATGATATTCCATGCATCTATTCCGTTGAAACATTTTATTATGTTGTAGTCTTCCTTCTCAAGATAAAGTTCAACCAATTCAACTATCTCAACTTCATCATCAGCAATTAATATGTTCTTTGCCATAAATACCCCCAAATTAGCTTTATAGTAATGTAATTTAATTACTACTATACATTTTTTTCTAGTTATAAGAAATATTATAATTTAATGAGGTCTTAGGCACAAGAAAAATTTGCTCCACCTAAAGGTGAAGCAAAATATCTATAATTTATTATAATCTTTTCAGATAAAATTATGCTTTTATCCACAAGTTGTCATTGGATTATTTTAAATAGACTTCCTATTACTCATAACTTAGTATCTCAACTACATTTAACTTTGCAGCCCTACCTGCTGGTATTATACCCGCAAAGAAGGCTACAACAACTGATACTCCAAGTGCTATTAAAACATTATTAATATTTAAAGTTAAGGTTAATGTACTAGATACTGACTTCATATATAAGTTTATTCCATATATTGCAGCTGAGGATGATAAGCATCCAACAAGGCCTCCTAGTAGTCCTAAAACTAAACATTGAAATATAAATATATAACGTATTTGATTCTTTGAAGCTCCCACAGCCTTCATAACTCCAATGGATTTTTTCTTTTCTTGAATGGTCATTGTCATGGTATTTATAAGTCCTAAACTTGCAACTAAAAGTACGATAATACCAGCTACCGAAAGTATACTCTTTACAACCTTAGTCATAGAATTTACCATATCTAGCATCTCTACCATGTTAGACGCAGAATAACCTAAATCTTTTCTAACCTTATCTGTGATAGGCTTTACACTGTCTTCATTCTTAGCCTTCAGAGCTACACCTGAATACCCTTTTTCACTTAAGTAGTTATCTTTATCTTCATAATACCCTTGAATTTTATTTACTAGGTAATCAGAGGTTAAGATTTCATTTCCAAAATCACTTTTACCTTTAGCTATACCAACAATCTTTCCATCAATAGAATAAGGTTTCTTAATCTCAACTCCATTGATCTTAGGGAACTCAACTTTTAGTGTTATTTTTTTACCTATAACTGATTGATAATCTGTTATTCCTATCTTACTTAGGTACTTTTCACCAACAATAATATCATCATTTTTCCCAGAAAGCTCACTACCATAAGCTACGTTATCGTCTGTTTTATAATCAAAATCAAAAGATACTCCCACTATATTTGTGCTCTTCTTCTTTATACTACTGTTTCCTTCAATATCAACAGCAGTTATTTGTGAGTTGAGATAGGCATAAAGCTTATCCACTCCATCTAGCTTTGACATTTTTGTTAATGCATCTTTATCAATTTTCTTAAACTTATCTTCTTTCTTTTCAGGAGTAGTTGAGGTACTACTTGTTCCTGTATTCACGGTAACATTTATCGGAGAAGATGCCTTATCATATTTCTCTGGTTGTACACCAATCTGCTTCGTATCTCCAAAACTTAAAAATAGATTAGAAGCTCCTTTATTTATAGAATCTCCTACCCCCATCATAGTAACCATTAAAAAACTTCCTACGGATAAAGCTACTACAGTTAAAACAGTTCTTATCTTTCTTTTTCTTATATCATTTACTGCCATTGAAAAACCATCTGATAGTTTCATTTATCTTTCCTCCTAACCCTTAAGTGCATCGATAGGATCTAATCTTGATGCTCTCATAGCTGGGTATAATCCTGCGAGTACTGCAATAACAATAGAGAAACCTAAAGTAGCCCCTATCAGCCATAGCGGTATACTAAAATTCAAACTCATACTTATAGCCTTAGCTTTTAAATAAGCTTCCAATCCAAACTCTACTATCTTAAATATTCCGAGACTTAGAACAATACCAGTAATTCCACCTAAGAAGCCTATAGTTCCCGATTGAACTAAGAATATATTTCTTATACTCAAATTGTTTGCTCCTACGGATTTCATTACTCCAATACTTCTAGTTCTTTCATATATTGCCATTACCATCGTATTTACTATACCTAAGGCAGCAACAAATAATACTATTATTCCAAGCACTGATAACGCCAAGCTGATGTTGTCAAAAGCTTTAGTTATCTCTTTTATCATATCTTGATTAGAGATTGCTTGGTATCCTTCTGCAAGTACTTCATTTTTTACCTTTTCAACATTCTTAATATTATCAGCTGAAATCTGAACAGAACTAAAACCTTTTTCCTTTTCGTAGTTTTCTTCTAAGGTGGTTAAACCTATTATCTCAGCTGCATCTTTAGAGGAAGTTATTATACTGTTTCCAGGTAATAACTTTTTATTTACAACTCCTACAATCTTCAGATTCTTCTCTACAGGTTTTATAGAAATTCCTTTAGCTTTATCAACTATTATGGATATATTTTTACCTACAGCTTCTTCAGCTTTGCTAAAACCTAAAGGAGAAAGCATATCTTCACTTATAATTGCTTCTGCTTTAGAGTTCTTGTTTAACATGCTCCCACTTACTATAGTTTTTAGATTATCATCCTTTTCAACCTTCTTCTTATTTTCTACTTCATCTTCGAAGAATATTGAGTGATTTAAATCAAAGCCTTGTACGCTAAAAGTACCTTCCTTTGTACTGTCATTTATTTTAAGCTTTTCAACCATAGTTGTCATAGATGCTTTTAATTCTTTAACACCGCTTATGGCACTGAACTTATCTAACATGCTGCTATCAATCTTTTTAAAATTCTTTTCATTCCATTCTTCATAGTCTGCAGCATTATCTAATTCTTCTGCATCCTTCTTTATAGAAGATACAGTAATAACCTTAGAGCTTAACTCTCCATTCATAGCATCAACTATAAAATTCTTTAAAGTGAAACCAAGTCCTACCATTATAAGTACTAACATTGTTCCGATGGCTATACCTAGTGAAGTTAAAAAGGTTCTTCCTTTTCTTCTTTTCAGGTCCTGGAGGGCCATGCCTATATTGTCCCTAAATCGCATTTTCTATTCCCCTTTCAGTGACCAAATCATCAGTTATAACGCCATCCATAATCTTTATCATTCTCTTTGCCTTTTGAGCCTCAACCTGATTGTGGGTAACCATTATTATTGTGTAGCCTTTATCATTTAACTCTTGGAACAAGTTCATTATATTTTCACCAGTTTTAGAATCTAGGTTACCAGTAGGTTCATCAGCAAAGATAATCTGAGGATTATTTACTATAGCTCTAGCAATAGAAACTCTCTGTCTCTGACCACCGGACATCTCAGTAGGTTTATGCTTAACCTTGTCCTTTAATCCTACAAGCTCTAAAGCTTTAAGAGCTCTCTCTTTTCTCTCCTTCTTTCCTACTCCAGAAAATATAAGAGGCATCATAACATTTTCTAAGGCAGTTTGAGTGTTCTCTAAGTTAAAGGCCTGAAATACAAATCCGATTTTCTCATTTCTGTATTTAGCCATATCTCTATCCTTAAGCTTTGCAATATCCTTACCATCAACCTCTATACTTCCCTTAGTTGGAGTATCCAGTCCCCCTACAAGATGCATCAAAGTTGATTTACCTGATCCTGATGGTCCAACTATAGCTACAAACTCACCATCTTCAATATTAAAAGACACTTTATTTAAAGCTATTACTTTTTCCTTTCCCATCCTATAAACCTTTGATAATTCCTTTATTTCAATCATCTTTATCCTCCCAAAACCATTATTACTTTTAGTAGCAATCATTATTTCAACGTTTATCTACATTATTAATTGTAACCACTTTTGTTTAAGCGGTTATTAATACTATCTTAAGATTACCTTAAGATTGGGTTGTGGATTAGATAATATGAAAAAATAAAGCCTACCTCTGCAATTAAATATTCCAAAGGTAAGCTTTCAATCTTATTTATTCAAAAATACTCTTTAGTTGTATAGATAGACTCTCAAGAATATTGGATTTAACCAAATCATCTTAAAAATAAATTTGTGGTTCCCAATACACTCCATTTAAAACTATATTAATTTTTTTGGTATCTCCATTGGGTAACTTTCAAGTAAGCCCATCAAATAATCTTTCTCTTCTTTTACATTGTTACCTCTCACTGCAGAATTTATATT
Source organism: Clostridium yunnanense (assembly GCF_016595795.1). Taxonomy (GTDB): domain Bacteria; phylum Bacillota; class Clostridia; order Clostridiales; family Clostridiaceae; genus Clostridium_AR; species Clostridium_AR yunnanense. The sequence continues at coordinate 120,059 of NZ_JAENHN010000071.1, read as the reverse complement.
ATGCAGTGTTTATTTATTGCTTATATGATTGATATTTATATATGCTATATTGAAAATCACAATATATTTAATTTTATGGAGTTAGTTTACCTAGTCTTATGCATTTAGATACTATTGGTTTTCTAACAGATATCCAAAGAATTCTTCATGTAGTGCACAATCATATTTTAACGATTGCCCATTATCCTCATCGATTAAATCAACTTTAAATTTATCTGCCACCTCATCTCCATCTATTATCCTATCCCAACCACCTTACTCCTTCGTTCCATTAGCACAACGTCATGCCACATACCATTTGGCATCTTAGCAATCCTTTCTCTTATACCAATTTCTCTGAATCCACATTTCTTATGCATTTCTATACTTTTAATGTTTTCTCTGATAATAGCACAATATAATGTCCAGATTCCTTTTTCTTCTGACTGCTCTACTATTCTTTTTAAAAGGTTTGTGCCTATAGCGTTGCCCCTATATTTCTCCCCTACATAAATACTTACTTCTACTACTCCTGAATAACATTCTCTAGTAGAAGTTGGACTCAATGCAACCCAACCTAATACCTTGTCATCTAAACGAGCAACCAATCTACAGGAGTCAACATGTCCTCTATCCCACGCATTCCAAGCTGGTGCCTCACTTTGAAAGGTTGCTATTCCTGTGTTAATTCCTTCTAAATAAATATCCTTAACCTGTTCCCAATCCGATGGCTTCATCTCTTCTATACTATATTTCATTTATACTCTCCTTCTAATAAAGACAAGCAACTTTATATAGAGAGTCACTTGTCTTTATAATATATATTACTTTTTATATTTATAGATACATTTCATTTGGAACTGGTTTATCTATACTTCTCACCATAAGCTACAAAAATACTTATGCTTGCACTTTCACATCCACAACTTGAGGTTGCACAACAATTTCCACCTACACAATCAACAAATACATTGGATAAGCCTGCTTCTACAAACCAATCTTCAATATCTTTTCGATCAAATCCCATCCATCTATCATGCTGTTCAGTTCTTAAAAACTCATGATTATGCTGATCTAAATCTGTAATAACAAGTTTTCCAGAAGGTTTTAGTATTCTTACCATTTCTTTAATTGCTGTAAATGGATCTTCTACGTGATGTAGGTACATATTTGCCATTGTATAATCTACTGTATCATCATCAATTGGTAATCTCTCCGCATCACCTTGTCGATATTCTACTTGATTAAAGGAATTAAATTTCTGTTTCATCTCCTCAAGCATCTCATAAGATTGATCAACAGCTATTACCTTTAAACCCTTTTGTAAAAGCCCTTCTGTTATAAAGCCTGTTCCCGCTCCAATATCTGCCGCTAATTCTTCTTCTTTTACATTCGCTACCTCATAAGCCTTATCTCTTACGGATTCTGAGAAAAACTCTTGTCTCATGTTATCCCATTCTTTAGCTACTTCTTTAAAATAAACTTTACTACTCACCCATACCCCTCCCATATATTCTTAATCTATTATTCACAGCAATTACTTTTGTCGATTGCTTCAAGAAGAATATCAATACTTTCCAAAACTTGCTGTCTTTTATCAGAAGGTATTGTTTCATAAACTTTTGCGAAGTATAAATTCATTTCTTCTTCAATCCCTTGATAAATATCATTACCTTTATCAGTAAGTGATATAGTTACGTATCTTCTATCTTGTGGATCAATATCTCTCTTTACAAGCTCGTTTGCTACAAGATTATTTACCGTCCTGCTCATAGTGCTATTCTCTAAATTTAATAATTCTGCTAGCTTATTTAGAGCAATGCCTTTTGCACGACCAATCTCTACTAAAGCATGACACTGTGACATTGTTATTTTACAACACGAATACCCATTATCTTGTAAAATTCCAAGCTTTCTTTCAAGCATTCTTATCAGTTCTCTTAACTTCTTTGGATCATCCATAAAAACCATATTCAATCACTCCTTGCAATTATTGTATCACACAATAGTTGCAACATACAACTATCATTTTCATAACATACCATATTTTTTAACGCATCTGCCTTTACGAATGTATATGAGAAAAATCTATTGAAATATCTAGGTTTCGCCAACTCAAAAATCATATATTTTCTTTTACGACAAAGAAAGACCGCAGTCTCCCACAGTCTTTCTTCATTAACTTATATTAAATTTCAGGCATAAATCTATTTTTCTATATAGTTTATAACATGCTTTACCACAAGGTTTATACTTCCATCACCATTACGCTGTATTTCAAATCTTTGAGGATCATTATAGGCTTCTTCCGTCAAATATAAATCTATATCTTTATCAATCTTAAGCCTTACCCTTTTGAGCTTTTTCTCTACCCATTGCTTATCTACTGCTATTTCCTCGTCTAACCCTTGAGCAGATACAAATTGGTTGAAGCTTTCCTTAACTTGAGGCTCTTCTTTAAAAAGCTCATGAGATAGTTCTTGCACATTTATTGTATCTTCTTCTTTTAGCTTACTTTTAATAGTGCTTCTTATCTTCTCTGCTTTATCCGCATCTTCATTCACATTATTCCTCGTCCATGCTTCTGCAGCCTTTACAAAGGTTTTAGTCATATCTCTCTCATTGGTAACAATTGAGCAGCCTAGATAATTATTTATAAAGTAATTTGCTCCATATTCTTCCTCTTCTTTTGACTTCTTTTGCTTATCTATAACCATTAGATTAATTGTATGCTCTTCTCTTAATGGTTTTATAAATGCACACTTTTGAAGTCTTGAGCTGCTTGCAGGAAGACCTGAAGCCTGTTCTATTATATCAATTCCAATCTTATCTTCAATAAAATCTATCTTATGAGTAAAATTTCTTACATAATCCATCTTCATAATTGCAAGCATTGGTCCTTGATCTGTGGAAATAGCTACAACTATAAGGTCACAGGATGGGATGTTCACATTGCCCTTCATTACAGCAAACATCTGTCTTGCAAGTTCCTTAGAAATAGACACAATATCTGAGTTAATTCCATCTAGATAGTCTTGAGAAACTTCTTTTACTATATTTCTTTCTGGATTAAATACAGCATATTTAAGCTCTTCATCCTTAAAAGCTCTTTCAATATGTCTGTATAAAAATTTGTATGTATCTTCGTTTAGTTCTAACCTATATTCATTTAATATAGGTTCATCCCCATTTGTATCCAATATATGAATTACAGCCTCTACGATACTAATGTCATTTACGTACTCCATCTACTCACCTCTGGCACTAATTTTTCTTTACCACCTTCGGATTGAATAAAAAGCAAATATTCACAAATTCTTGATTAGGAACAAAAATTAGTTGAGCCTTATCATTTCCTTCTGTAACTACGGCTACATAAACTCTATCTTTATTTCCTTCCGGTATTGCATTTATTATCTTCGAAGGTTTGTTATTTAATGCCTTATACTCATCACTTTCATAAGGCGCTAAAAGTGAAACTTCCTTCATGTTAAAGGACATCTTCTTCTTTCTTGTTGTTGTTTCATATATAACATCAACATCAACTTCTCCATTGGTTATTACATACTCAAATTCAAGATAGAAGAATCGTTTCACATAAAAAAGTATACCTGCAATCACAACAAGTAGCAACCCTAATATAAGGTTTCCAGTAAACAAAGAAAGTACCGCAAGTACACCTATTATGTACATAACCATTTTTGCTACCTTATATTTTCCTGGATTTTGTGCTCTGACTAATTGTTCCTTAAATTGATCCATATAACATCCCCCTCAACCATTGTTTTTCCATTATGGAATACCTTAATGATATCATTATAGCATAAAATGTAATCCTTTCCGTAAGGATTTTCATTTTAGTTACTTTGACTAAAATAAGCTTAAGTTCTTATATATTTCGTACAATACAGTAAAAAAATGGCTTTATAAAAAACTAATAAATTTAAAGATTGAACTTTGCAAGCACTTTGATAAACTATTATTAGAGATAAACTAAGGTTTATATTAAATCTTAAATACATTTTATATAACTTAAAGAAACTTGGAGGATACTATGCAAGAATTAGAAACAAGAATTTTAGATATTGATGTTGAAGAAATCAAAAATAAAATAACTGCTCTTGGAGGATATAAAGTTAAAGATGAAGATCAAGTAAATAAGATTTTCGATTTTCCAGACAGAAGACTATTATCAGCTAAAGGCTACGCTAGAGTTAGAACTATTGACGACAAGCTTAACAACAAAATAGTTTATTTTATGACCACTAAAAAGATGCTATCTCAAGAAAAATATAAAGTAATGGAAGAAAACGAAATAATAGTTGACGACGGTGATACTGCAGAAAAGCTATTTAATGCTCTAGGACTAACTTTAGTTGAAACTATAAAAAAATCTCGAGAAAGCTATAAATACAAAAACACATTAGTTGAAATAGATATCAACGACAAAAACTTCTGTCCTTTCCCTTACATAGAGATAGAAACAGCTTATGAAGATGAATTACAAGAAGTTGTTGAAGCTCTAGGCTACACAATGTCAGACACTACCTCAAAGACAATCTACGAGATACTAGAAGAAAGAGGCCTTGCTAAAGGAGATCAGAAAGGACTTTAAGAAAGCATACTAATTATCTTCGAAACTCATAGAATATATGTTAACACTACTTAATCTTTAGTTATATACGCTGTTACGTATTAAATTTAGATATTACTACAGGAGATGCTATATGATCTAACAGTTAGAATTAAATGATTTTTGGAGATTGAATAGCGTTAAGAAACTTTATTGTCTGAACGTAGTGAGTTATAAAGTTTTAGCTATTAAATCGTAAAAAATCATATTAATTCTTTGTGAAGATCATTCGAGCATTGGATGTAGAAATATCTAAATTTTAAGTTATGTTTAATATCACGTATAAAATTTAGGTAGTGCTACGGAAGATACATATGCGCAAGTAACTAGAATTAAATGATTTACGGAAATGAAATGACGTTAGGAAACTGTATTGTCTGAGCAAAGCGAGTTATACAGTTTTAGTCATTTCATTGGAGTAAATCATATTAATTCTTTACGAAGCTCATCAAGTATAGGAAGTAGCACTTCCTAAATTTTTATACATATTCACATAACTAAAAAGGACAGGCAAACGCCTGTCCTTTGATATGTTATAATTAGTTATTGAAATATCTTTCTAATAAACCCTTGAAAGCTTTTCCATGTCTAGCTTCATCTTTACACATTTCATGAACTGTGTCATGGATTGCATCGTAGTTTAATTGTTTAGCTAATGTAGCCAATTCTTTCTTACCAGCAGTTGCGCCGTATTCAGCTTCTACTCTAGCTTCAAGATTCTTCTTAGTATCAGCAACTACAACTTCTCCTAATAATTCAGCAAACTTTGCAGCATGTTCAGCTTCTTCGAAAGCTATTCTCTTATATGCTTCAGCAACTTCTGGGAATCCTTCTCTATCAGCTTGTCTGCTCATTGCAAGATACATACCAACTTCTGTACATTCTCCAGTGAAGTTAGCTCTTAAGCCTTCTAATACTCTTTCATCAACGCCTTGAGCAACTCCGATTCTGTGCTCATCAGCCCATACTAGTTCTCCGCTTTGTTCATTGAATTTTGATGCTGGCGCTCCACATACTGGGCATTTCTCTGGAGCAGCTTCTCCCTCATAAACATATCCACATATTGTACATATAAACTTCTTCATTCCTAAATCCTCCTCTTAAATCATATATATTAATTTCATTTGATAACTTGTTAGCGTTTCTACAATTCATATTATATAATAGTTATTATTACTTGTAAAGACTTTTTTTAGAAAATTTTTCATTAAATAATACTTTGACCCCTTATAACAAGCAAAAATACCGAGGATATCGCTCTAAACCTCGGTATTTATAAGACTTCTATAATTATATATATTTTGTTTTCTACATAATTATTCATGATATATGTTATCAGTTGATAATAATTCCTTTATTAAACAATACTAAAATTGTCTATTCTAATTATAGTTTCAATCAAATCTATCTATGAAGTTCTTCATTAAATTAATTAAATTTATACTATATTTAATATTATTTATAATCAACTTTCCTACATAAATAAAATCCTTCACAACTCTCGTTTATTAAAAATATAACCATATGATTTTAGTTTACATATTAAAATGCTAACTAGTATCATTTTAATATTACTATTGAAATTTAGGTGTTACTAACGGAGATGCTCTATGAGCAAGCAACTAGAATTAAATGACTTATGAAGATAAGATAGCGTTAATCAACTGTATTGTCCGAACGTAGTGAGTTATACAGTTGTAGCTATCTTATTGGAATAAGTCATATTAATTCTCTGCGAAGCTCATTCAAGCATTGGAGATAGTGACACCAAAATTTCAGCACGCATTTAAAAATACTAGTTGATAAACTGTTTCTCTTTAAATTCTTGTGGAGTTATTCCCGTTACACTCTTAAAAGCTTTTGTAAACTGCTTTGAATCTGAATATCCCACAGCTTCAGCAACCTCATAAACCTTAAGTTCTTGCTCTTTCAAAAGTTCTTGAGCTTTTTTAACTCTTATGTTCCTTAAATAATTTATAAAATTTTCTCCAGTATGTTCTTTAAATACCTGTGAGAAGTAACTGTAATTAACAGATACTACATTTGATACTACAGTAAGTGATAAATTTTTAGAATAATTGTTATTTATATACTCGATCGCTTTTCCTATAAAGCTCTTATCACACAAGGCTCTTCTCATCTCGAAAAGCAGCTCGTCAACATAAAGCACTAATTCTTTAAGTTCATAATAAAACTCTCTATAGTTATTAAAATTTAAGATACTACTTACAAACTCAAGCTTATTCTTTAACTCTAAATTACTATTCAATTGCTGCTGCACATAACGATTTATGCTTTTTAACAGTTTTTCATTTGACCTTTCAAGGTAGACAATTCCTTGCTCTCTCACCACTTCTTCAGCATAAATTGCCTGAAGAAGTTCAATCATCTTGTCCCTTCTTTTAGTTCCAATTAAATTAATAAGCTTCTCAACAACTTCATTTCGCACAAAGTTTTTACTCTTTTCCAAAACATATTCATAGGTTGTAAGTTGTTTATTTTCTTTATATATTAAATTGCTTTTTAGAGCTAGTATAGCATTCTTATATCCCAATCTAAACTGATTAAAATCAATCAAATTATTGCTTACTCCACAGCAGAAACCATACTTTTTATTGTCATTAATCCAATTTCTTATATCTGTTATTGCATTGATATCACTATAAATGATATTTAGATTTCCTTGATTATCTACAAATGCAGATATTTTTTCTTGTTGCCTCATAACTGCATTTAGTAGCTCATCATACTTTTCATTTCTTTCTTGTTCAGGAATCATCATCAAATCTTTATTAAATAAAACAGCTAAATAATAAGAACTCTCATCAATTCCCTGACAAAGCTTTCCTAGTTCCTCTTTTACAGTTTCATCACTAACTCTTTCATTTAAAAGTATTATATTAAACCTATTGCTAATGTCATTAACCAGCTCAATATTTATCTTATTTATATCTTCCATAGCTTGATTATATTCTTTTTCTATTTTCTCTATAGATTCATATAACTCATTCTTTTTTATTGGCTTTAATAGATAGTCTTTTGCACCATATCTTAGTGCTTCTACTGCATAATTAAAGTCATCATACCCACTGAGAATTAGTGTTGGTATTCTTAACTCTTCATTATTTAATCTTTTTAAAAACTCTATTCCATCACATTCAGGCATTCTTATATCAGTGATTACAAAAAATATATCTTCACTTTTTACTTTTTCTAATGCATCAATTCCATTTGAACATAAAATAGTTTCATATTTCTCTTCGTATTTTCTTTTAATTATGGATTCAAGTCCGTTTCGTATAAACTTCTCATCATCAACTATCAAAACCTTTTTCAAATAGCCTCTCCACCTTACCTTGGTAATTTTAATATTATCCTTGTAAAATAATTTTTTCTACTGACAATATCAATGCCGTAATGTTCACCATAATAAATTTTGATTCTTTCATTTACATTTTTCATTCCAAGTCCATGTTTTGTGTTTTGTTCATTGCTATCCAAAAACTCTTTTAATTCTGCAAGAGTATCATCTTCTATACCACAGCCATTATCTATAATAGTTATATATGTGTATTTTTCATCTTCCTTACCTTCTATAACTATTGTTCCATCTTCTTTAACAAGTTTCTTAATCAACCCATGTTTTACTGAATTTTCAACCAACGGTTGAAGTGATAACTTAAGTACCTCTTTGTCCATTAGTTTTTCTTCTATATTGATCTTTAAGTTTATATTATGCTCAAATCTTATGGCCATCAATGCGATATAATTTTTTATATGGTTTATTTCTTCAAAAAGTGGCACATAATCCCTGTCCCATTTCATATTATATCTCATCATTTCACCAAGACTTGCTAAAGAATCTGATACAGTATAGTTCTCTTCTATTTCTGCCATCATTCTTATGTTTTCCAGTGTGTTATATAAAAAATGTGCATCTAATTGATTTTTTAAAGCTTTCAATTCAGCTTCTTTAGTTACAGTTTTTTTGTCTATGCTATCTTTTATTAGTACATTTATTTTATTTACTAGCTGCCTAAAATGATGGGCTAAAAGGCCAATCTCATCATTACTATAGACAGGTATGTCTACATCTAGATCTCCCCCACGAACTCGTTTTAGGGATTTTATAATAATATATAATCTCCTTAAGATTATATTGGTTATGTAATATACTATTAGAGAAAGCATTCCAATTAGAAGCATTGTTCCTATTACAAGTAAATTTCTGGTGTATTTTATGCTCCCATTTATCTTATCTAGAGCTATTATACTCACAAGATAAGTATTTTCTAATGGGGCTTCCTTATACACTACAGTATATTCTGTAAATCCATCCTTAAAAGAAAACATTCCACTATCATTCTTAACTGTATCTTCAAAAGTCGTGAAGAACTTTTTTTTATTAAATCTTGTATTCTGCTCAAAGGCATTGTCTACATTTCCATACATCTTTCCATTTTTATTTACTAACAGCATTTCACTACTATCGTCATTTGGATTTTCAAACATCTTTGGAAAAAAAACCTTTGAAAGCATGTCTATTCTTATAATACCTATATGCTTGTCTTCCGGATATCTTAATTCTCTATTTAGCGAAACTACTAAATTAGGTTCCCCTTCATTTGTTGCTACAGCCTTACTGATATCGTTATCATAATGATTTATATCCCAATATACTCTATTTTTATTTTCAAGTGTCTTTTCATACCAGGTGTTGTTTTTCACTCTATTTTCTCTATATATTAAAGGCCACAATTCATTTACTACATAACCATTATCAGTAAATATATTTATTGATTTTAACATAGAATTGTTATACTGCAGATTCATAATTTCCTTTTTAGTAGTGATATTAAAATTTACTAACTCCTCAACAGTAAACTCTTCACTACCTCCAATATATGCCAGCATATCTTTATTATTCATTAAAACTTGAGCAACATTTCCCATTATATCTATATTTCTATCTACATTTGCACATTCAGCTTCTAGCTTGTATCTATTTTGTTTAAGCACATCTTCTAAATTTTTCTTTTGAATCACTTTAAAGGATATAGTTGCTACTGCCAATATAGGTATAGCTATTATACTTATGTAGGAAATGAGAAATTTTTTTATAAGAGTCGTATTATTGAACTTATCTAAAAGTTTTTTTATCATTCTATCCCCCCATCTAAAGGTTTTCATACTTAACAAAAAATCTATAAGCTTGCTTCTCATTGATTTAGTCCTAATTTTTTTCGTTGGAGAGATTAAAAAATCTTTCATTTTGATTATACCATATTTCTTTCAATATTTGAATTTATTTGAAATTAAATTATGGTGCTGCCTTGAACTTTTCATTCAAGACAGCACCTTATTATAATTACTATTTAACGCCTAATTTCTTTTTGTTTTCTTCAAATTGTTTTTGTCTGTAAGCAACAACCTTATCGAAACCAGCTTCATCTCTCTTCTTCTTGAATTCAGCAAATATTGTGTCGAATTCAGCATCTGATTTAGCCATTAATAATTTAGGAAGTGTAGCTCCTAAAAGCTGATCTAGCTTAGTTTGTGCTATTCCTTCTGCATTATCTCCCTTTGGATTGATTTGGTCATATACTGCATAGCTTACAGTCTTTCCTTTTGTCCAGTCTTCCATAGCCTTTATTGGTTCTGATGATGGAGGAGCCCACTTAAGTTGTAGGTTAGTATCCATTAACATCCAGTAAGTGAATGATGCACCGTATTTCTTATCGAATGCAGGTCTATCTTCATTTAATAATTTAAGTACTTCTGGCTTAAATTGTTCTTTTCCGTCTATTGTATCGTAAGTTACTCCCTTTTCACCTAGGAATAAGTCTTTGTTACCTTCTTCACTGATTAAGTAGCTTATGAATCTTATAGCTCTCTTAGGATCCTTACAAGCTTTTGATACAAGTGTTACTGTCCAACCACCTAATTTGTCTCCTGCAAGCTTTGCTTGATCTCCCTTAGAATTCTTAGGTCCATCTACTGCTATATATATTGATTTAGGATCTTTTTTGTATAAATCTAATTGTTGTGAAGCCATATCTGATCTCTGATATAACATAGCGAAATATCTGCCTTGAGCAACTTTTTCTTCCATTTGTGATCTCTTATCAACAAATATATCTTTTGCTAAAAGTCCCATTTCGTTAGCTTTTCTGAAAGTCTTTAACCAAGTTATATATTCTGGATCAGTTTGTCTATCATATACTTTTCCATCTTTTTCCCATGGAATAGCTAAGAAGTTTTGAATATAGTCATTTAAAGAGTAGTTTCCTGTATCTCCAAACTCATGCAATCCTATTGGGATTAATGGTTGACCATTTACTGTTCCAAACTTTTCCTTAGCAGCCTTTAAAGCATTAAGGAATCCTTCTGGTGTTGACATATCTGGCTTTCCTAAAGCTTCATACATGTCTTTTCTTACTAGGAAAGTTTGATTTGATGGCTTAAGATCCTTATATTTATCGAAATCTTTTAAAGATGATGATGCATTTGGATATTCATAAACATGTCCATCTTCTTGTTTGTACCAGTCAAGTTTTTGTTGATCTGCAACCTTTGTGAAGTACATATCATACTTTTGTGCTAATTCATCTAGTGGAGATACTAATCCACCTTGAATCATAGTCTTAATTGCAGCATCATTACAGTCTAAAGTTAAAATATCTGGAAGTTTACCTGAAGCTATCATAGTGTTTACTTTTTCAGCTTCATTACCAGCTGGTGATATTAGATTAAGAGTAACACCAGTTTTCTTAGTTACATACTTAGAAATAGCGTCATCCTGCCACTTCTTTGTAAACCATGAGAAGTTTACATACCAATCAAGAGTTACAGGTGAAATATCTTCCTTCCAACCTGGTTGGTCTGCAGACGTAGTGCTAGTTTCTTTAGCTTTATCGTCTTTCTTATTACCACAGCCTACTAAAAATGACATACTTATTACAGTTGCTAGGCCTACGGTTAAAACTTTAAAAATTTTCTTCTTGACCATACTTAGTCCCCCCTAAGATAATTTTATTTATACAAACTTCTGATTAAATTTATTAGGATTTAAATAAGTTAACTTAATATTAATCAGAAATTGTTAACCCTTTACTGAACCTAAAAGCATTCCCTTTACAAAGTACTTTTGAAGGAATGGATACACACATACTATTGGGAATGTAGTAACAACCATTGTCGCAAGCTTTATAGTCTGCTGTGTCACACCGGATGAACTTACTGATCCCGGCATATTTGTACTAATTGCACTAGCTCCAGTTTGCGCTACAATCTTATATAGATAAGTTTGTATAGGTTGCAAATCATTATTGTTTATATAGATCATACCTGTAAAGTAGTCATTCCATTGATAAACTCCATGGAATAAAGCTATTGTTGCTATTACTGGAAGTGATACAGGTATTACTACTCTAATAAATATTTTAAAATCTGTAGCTCCATCTATTCTAGCAGCTTCCTCCAATGAAGGCGGAATCTGACTAAAGAAGGATTTAAATATAAGCAAATCATAAAAACTGAATGCTGCTGGTATTATATAAACTAAAAAGTTATCTAACATACCTAAATTTCTTATAAGTAAATACAACGGTATTAAACCACCACTAAAGAATAGTGTTATTAGTCCTAAGGTTGTATATATATTTCTTCCAACTAAACTCTTCTTTGAAAGTGCATAGGCTACCATTGCTGTAAAGAAAACATGTACTACAGTTCCTACTACAGTTTTTGCAACAGTTACTCCTAATGCCTTTACAATTCCTGGATTACTAAATACTGCTGTGTAATTCTCAATCGTAAACTTTCTTGGCCACCAGTAAATTCCACCAAGCATGGCATCTTTTCCATCGTTAAAAGAATTTACTAGAGTATACCAAATTGGATATACAGTTATAAAACATATTAATAGCATAACTATTATGTTTATAGTATCAAATATTGCTTCGCCTTTAGTTCGGCGTTTTAAAAAATTTATCTTCATACCCTGCTCCTCCTAGAATAATGATGTATCATTCATCTTTTTGCTTACAAAATTAGCACTCCATAAAAGCATAAATGCTATTACTGATTTAAATAATCCTACTGCTGTTGCATAAGAGAATCTTGCTTGTTGTAAACCCATTCTATAAACATATACATCTAAAACATCACTAGCACTAGCATTTAATTGGTTCTTTAAAACCATTATTTGATCGAAATTAGTATTTAAAAGTCCACTTACAGCGAGTATGAATAATAGTGCTATAGTAGGTTTTATGCAAGGTAAAGTTATACTTAACATTTTTCTAATTCTACCAGCTCCATCAGTGGTAGCCGCTTCATACAATTCAGGATCGACTCCTGCTATAGCCGCAAGATATATGATAGCTGACCATCCCATTTCTTTCCACAACTCAGATATTACTGATATCTGCCAAAAATACTTTGGTTCTGCCAGGTACGTTAATGGTTCTTTTATTATGTGTAAATCCATTAATATTGTATTTAATATTCCTACATCTGAAAGCCAGTTCATCATTATTCCACCTAAGATTACCCATGATAGAAAGTGTGGAAGATATGATATAGTTTGTACAAATTTTTTGAACTTTATAGATGTAAGCTCATTCAACATCAATGCAAATATTATTGGCAATGGAAAACATACTATAAGTTTGAATATACTGATACCTAATGTGTTTTTCATAACATTCATGAAATTTTCATCAGCTAAAAACTCTTTAAAATATTGGAGCCCCACCCATGGTGCTTCTGATATTGGTTTAATAATGCTATACTTTTTAAAAGCAATTACCACACCATACATTGGTATGTAAGAAAATATAATCATCCATATAACTCCAAGCCAAGCCATGACTTGCAGTTGCTTTTGATTCTTAAACTTTAGTTTAACCTTGTTAAACTTTTCTTTGAATGGTACTTTGTTTTGTGGTTTATTTATTGCTACGGCTGTTCCTCGTTCCTGCATCCTTTCTCCCCCTCACTGCAACGTTTACAAGTATTATTTTACATCTCTCTGAACGTTTACATAAGTAATCGTTTTTTGTTTTTGGTGTCATTTTTTTGGTTAATTTTATAAGTAAGTATAAATCTCATAGTAAATCCCAAAAATAGATCCCCCACTAATTATGTTTATTAATAAATAAAAAACACCTATGTTAAAAATAGTAACCGTAGCTTACATCTTACTATTTCTTGCATAGGTGAAATTAAATCAACTTATTTCTTAGTTACAGTAATAATATTTTTATCAGAATCTACTACTTCAAGATTATTATCTTTAATTAACTTAAGCGATGTTTCATTATTATCCAAAAACAAAATACTGTCTGTGTTTGTATTTAAAAACTCCTTTATACCACCTTTTTTAGCTTTTCCATCTTTAAAAAGCTCTAAAGCAAATACATTTCTTTGATTCCAATCAGTGCCTTCAAATTGATTAGTACTATAAACGTAAGATGTATACTTGTCCAAAGATATATTCGTGTCTCTTAAGTAGTTTTCAAACACATCTGTTGGCTCAGTCTTAATGTAACTTAAGAACTTATATTCATATAACCCTGCTGTAGCTGCAATAGCTAAACATAACATAACAGGAAATATACTCTTTCTAAAGCTTTGAATACTATACTCAGCCATTCCCCCTATTATCAAAGTAATGGTGGATATATACGGAATATATACCATGACAGCTTTGTCTTAGCAATTGAAAATAAGATCAGTAGCAGCATTACCCATATCACCAAACCTATACATTCATTAAAGTTATCCTTAAATGCATAGTTTATATTCCTTGATATTATTAATATAAGCAAAAGTACTATAGAAACACCTATATACCATCTATAGTTCACAATTAAATTCATAATATAAACATACCAAGGACCGGAATGTCCCTCTATTGGTGAATTAGTCCTAGAAAGCAAATCATAGCTTATCATATCATGTATAAACTTAAAGCCATCATATCTTATTCTTATAAGCGCCCATAAAAGAATGGGTAAAAAACTACATCCAATGAATATAAGCCATTGTTTCCAATTGAATTTTACAATTAGCTTTGTAACTATTAAATATAATCCAACAACCCTACAATTGCTACAGTATGCCAACTCTTAGCTAAGAACGCCAAGGAAAAGGCAAGTCCCGTCACATAAATGTAATTGCGCTTATGGTATGAGCTTATGGCCGCAATAACCGAAATATTGAATCCCCATCTCCACTTCTTGCTCCATGAAACTATAAAAAATGTATTGAAGTAGCCATAACCATAGATGATACAAGTGATGCAATCCTTCCAAACCTCTTATATTAGAAAATTTCTATAACAATTATAGTTAAAAAAGCACTCAAAACTGACATAGCTCTAAAACCTATTAGATTATACCCAAAAATCTTAAATCCTAAAATTATACCCCAATAACTTAATGGTGGTTTTAAGTTGTAGTAGTCATTCTCATAATTAAAGGTATTTAATATATAGTTACTGTTTTTAATCATTTCATAAGCATTAGCTCCATGTCTAGCCTCATCCCAATCTTTTATAGGCTCTGTTCCAAGCTTATAGGTTAAATTAAACACAGTTATTGCTAAAATGACTATTATCAAAACATAGTAGTATTTATATAAAAGTTGCTTTAGCTTATTTTCATTATTAGAAATCCTTCCACTATTGCCCTCCAAATTACACGTTCAATATATTTATCTTATAGTACATACAGTAAAAAAGTCGCTAAAGCGTCTTTCTTCCGTACATCAAAAAAGTAAAAGCATACACAATTGTGCATGCTTTATTAAAACCTAATACTAAATATGTCCCAGATAAGATTACACACATTTCCAATTGTAATCCATACACTAAATGTTGTAAACTAATTACAAATTATTTTAAAAGCACATTATTTTATGGATTCCTCATTGTAATCTTCTTCATATATAAACTTATGAAGTGCTTCAATGTTCTCCTTTTTGTCCCAACCTAAAAAATATGTATTTCTAACATATATTGTACTGTTATGTCCATCTATAGGAATTCTTAATTGATCAACTTTATTTATCTTCTTTAAAAGCACATCCTTAGATAAACTTATTATATCTGATCTATCCATTGTTGTAGTAACATTTGGTAGCATTTCACCAATTGCAGTATTTAACTCCAACAGATTCATCTTAGATAACTTCTCAACCATCTTTGTTAAAACCGTTCTCTGTCTTTCTGTTCTTTGAAAGTCACTTTTCCCTACATATCTTATTCTGGCATATCCAACAGCCTGCTTTCCATTTAGAAGCTGCAGCCCAGGTTTTGTGACTAAAGTAGGCTTCACTTTCTCTATGTTAGCAACCTCTTTTACATAGCTATTTAAATATGGAACTTCTTCTGAAGTAACATTTATCTCTACCCCACCAACCTGGTCAATTATTTTCTCAAGTCCAAAAAAGTCAACTTCCACGAAGTTTTTTATATTCATTTTAAAATTTTCATTAATGGTTTTTAGAGTTAATTCACCTTTCCCATACGCGTAAGTATGAGTTAATCTATCTTGATTCAATCCCTCCATAGGCCCATGTCCTGTCATATCAACAATCATGTCTCTCATAAGAGAAGATAATTTTATCTTATTATGTTTCTTATCTATGGTTGCAATCATCATAGAATCAGATCTTGCGTCTTGATCTACAGCTCTTGCATCTACCCCCATTAATAATATGTTAATATAATCATTTTGCAATTCTTTATTTTTTTCATTATAAGCATTCGAGTCAATACCAAGCTTGCTATTATCCCTAGAAATGGTAGTTGTATTTATCTTTGAAAATTGTCTGTTTATCATGTAATATGGTATGCCAAAAACCAGTCCTATTATAATAACAATAACCGTAACAACTATTAATGCTCTCTTCTTCTTATTTATTGGTTTCTTTTCATTCTTTTTATAACGTTTACCCATATTATGTTTCTCCTCTTAACAATAAAATGTCAATTTATTATATCATAACAAATTAATTAATTCACCTCATAAAAGTTACAATTACTGGTTCATCCTTTTCATCCCATAATTTAGCTTATATTCCCCTTAAGTGTAGATTTAATACACTTAAGCTCCATTTATAAATGGTTCTTACTTAAAAAATCGCTTAAAGCCTTAGGTTTAGCTACTTTGAAAAGTTTATATTTCCCTATACAAAAAAAGATTGATGCAAGTACATCAATCTTTTTTACTATTCAAAATCATCCTACACATTTTATTAGGATTAATTTCTGTTTAATAATATTGTTGAAATTAAGGTGTTGCTTCCGGAGATGCTATCTGAGTGAGCTATTAGAATTAAATGATTTTCGAAAATGTAATAGCGTTTAAAACTGTACTGTTCGAACGGAGTGAGTTATACAGTTTTAGCTATGGAATTGTAGAAAATCATATTAATTCTTTGCGAAACTCATTAAAACATTGGATGAGTGACGCCTTAATTTCAATAACTCATTCATTAAACTCTGAATCCAGAGGTTATTTCTTTAAGTTTTTTAGACATTTCAAATAACTCATCTGTAGTTCTTTCTATTTCAGACATAGCGCTAAGCTGTTCTTGTACACTAGCACTCATATTTTCAGTTCTTCCTGCTATTTCATTGGATGTTGAAGCTATATTTCCGATAGCTTTTTCTATTTCTTTAGTACTTCTTGCCTGTTGTTCATTGGCATCATCAATTTGCTCAATCTGAGTTGCTATATTTTGAACACTATCTATTATATTCTGTATAGTTTCTCTTACTTCAGAAGCCTTAGAAACTCCAAGAGCCACTCTGTCTTCAACTTGACTTACCGATTGAACCGCTGTAGCAGATTTAATTTGATTTTCCTTAACTAATGCAGCTATTTCCTTAGCCGCATTGTTACTTTCGTCAGCAAGCTTTCTTATCTCATCAGATACTACGTTAAAGCCTCTTCCAGCTTCACCAGCTCTTGCTGCTTCAATAGCTGCATTTAAAGCTAACAGGTTTGTCTGTTCTGATATTGAGGTTATTATCTTTATAATATCGCCAATCTTCTTTGAGGAAACATCAAGGTCATTGATTATTGATGAAACTTCTTTAGATGACTCAGCAATTTCAGTTATTGATTCTACTATTTCATTTACCTTTAATTCACCATTTTCAGCAGCTTCTTTTGCTCTTCTACTATTGTTTGTTGTGTTCTTACTTGCAACTGCCGTAGATTCAGAAAAGCTTGCAGCTTCTATAAGACTAGCTGTTGTTTCTTCAGCAGCAGCAGCTCCATCTGAAGTTGATGCTGATATCTCCATAACAGTTCTTGATATCTCTTCAAGACTTTCAGTAGAAGTTGAAGTCGATGCATTAAGTTGATCACTTGAGGAAGATATAGTATCTGCTGACACAGCAACCTCTTTAATTATTGTTTGTAGTTTATCCATAAACCTATCGAAGTTCCTACTTAATTCTCCAACTTCGTCATTACTATTGTAATTAATTCTTTGAGTTAAATCACCGTTACTTTCGTTAATTTCCTTAAGCTTTGAAGTAACTCTTCTTACAGGCACTGTCACAGCCCTCATTATAATAAGAGATAATACAATTGAAACTAAAGCACAAATAGCTATTAGTCCAAATAAAGCCAATCTTGTAGTTGTATATGTAACTTTACTACTATCATATGTAGTTTTTGCTTCTGATACATGTTTATCTATTATCCTATTAAAATCCTTTATTAAAGCATTCTTCATTGAATCAAAGTTTGATACTGCTGCTGGTGGCCCTTGTTGTCCTTGCTGTCCTGGCTGTCCTTGTATCCCTTGTGCTTTTTCCTTAGCTCTTTCTTCTGCATTAATTATAAAGGCATCCTTTGCTTGTAAAAAAGAGTTAAAATCAGCAAGCAATGTCTTAAACTCAGAATTTGACTTATATTTATCTAATGCTTTTGTTACTGATGCAACCTCTGTTGCTATGGCTGCCTTTGTGTTAGCTATTGTACTCGCATCTGTTTCATCCATAAGTGTATTAGAATCATATTTTATTGTCTCTATACCCGTTTTTATATCCTCTAATTCTACTATTGGTGCAAGTCTTTCATCATTAAGCTCAATTATCTTTGAGTTTAAATCTGCTAATCTAAGTATAGAAGCTCCTCCCATAAGCGCAATAAAGAATAAAAAACTAACCGTAAGTACACTCATCTTTTGCCATAATTTCATCCTGTTTAACAATTTCACCCTTGTCCACTCCCTTTAATGTTTTATTTTGCATATAGACGTTCTTTATATTAATGCTTGTACACTTGTCCATTTTCATCTTAATACCTTAATTATTCAGAAAACAATTTCAAATTATGAAACATATCTTAAGTTTTTAATCTTACAAACATACCCAATAAAATTATACTATAAATCTTGTCAAATGTTATCAAATATTATCACAATTTAAAACAATAATTAATATTAAAGTAATAAACTTACAACATTTTTTTATAAATACATATACTTACAATATCTAAAAAGCAGCAAAACATACCAGTATGTATAAATTATATTTAAGTTTTTGCAACTAAATATTTTGCTCCGCTTTCATTTAGAATTATATAAAATAATTGTTGAATCAATATCAAGTAAATATGTGATTCTTGTGTGATTAAAAGCTTAATTATATTTCTATTTTAAAAATATATAAGTTTCTTTAATTTGCTTTATTGAATAACAGATTAAAGTATGTTCAATTCAATTTTTTTATGGATAAAACTATTAGAACTTGTATTTTATAAATTTTATTATTTGCTATTGACTCTAACTTTTCGTATAATATATAATATCATGTAAATAAATATAGTAATTAAAGCTGTGAATTGGAATAGTAGTATTTTAGAATCTTCAGAGAGCTGTGGTATGGTGCGACACGGTGCTTCAACAATACGAACTCGCCATGGAGCATACCTGAAGAAAATCAGGTACGGATTTTCCGTTATAAAATTAAGTGAGATCAACGAATATTTTATTATTCATTGATCTAATAAGAGTGGTACCGCGGATTATGCCTTTCGTCTCTTTTGGAGATGAAGGGCTTTTTTTATTCTTTAGGAAATTATATCACAATTGTATTGGTAGATAATTATGGGAACAAACTTAAGACATAGTATAAAGTTAAAGGATAAAAAAAGAATAATATGTCGCCTGCTAAAATTTCTTCACATCCATGCAGAAAAAGCAGATGCGCAATAAAATTACTAAAGAAGATCGCTTTAGCGAATTTTTTATTTTCTAAAAGTCTTAATAATAGTATTTTATATAACAGTTTACTAGAACATTTAATTATTAATATTTTAGTAAGAATCAAGGGAGGAAAAGTAATGGGAAAATACAGTACTGCCGTAGATAAAAAATGGCAAAAGAAATGGGAAGAAACTGACCTTTATAAATTTGATAAAGAGAATTTAGATAAAAAGCTTTATGTGCTTGAAATGTTCTCATATCCATCAGGCGCTCAGCTTCATGCTGGTCACTGGTTTAACTATGGTCCAGTTGATTCTTGGGCAAGATTTAAAAAGATGCAGGGTTATAATGTGTTCCAACCAATGGGCTTTGATGCCTTCGGTCTACCTGCAGAAAACTATGCTATAAAAACCGGAATACATCCTATGGATTCCACTTATAAAAATATTGAAACAATGGAACAGCAACTTAAAGCTATGGGTGCAATGTTCAACTGGGATAACGAAGTTGTAACATGTTCTCCAGATTACTATAAGTGGTCTCAATGGTTATTCCTAAAGTTGTATGAAAAAGGTTTAGCTTATAGAAAGAAAGCTCCAGTAAACTGGTGTCCTTCTTGTAATACAGTTCTAGCAAACGAACAAGTAGTTGATGGCGCTTGCGAAAGATGCTCAACTGAAGTTACAAAAAAGGACTTAACCCAATGGTTCTTTAAGATAACTGATTACGCAGATGAATTGCTAGAAAAGCTTGATACACTTGATTGGCCAGAAAAAACAGTATCTATGCAAAAACATTGGATAGGAAAATCAACTGGTGCAGAAGTTACTTTCAAAGTAAAAGACTCAGATATCAAATTCGATGTATTTACAACTAGAGTGGATACTTTAAATGGAGTAACCTATGTTGTATTAGCACCTGAAAATCCATTAGTTGATGATCTTACTAAAGATGATTTCAAAGGTGCCGTAGAAAACTATAAAGAAGAAGCTAAAAAACAATCAGATATAGAAAGACAATCAATAACAAGAGAAAAAACTGGTGTCTTTACTGGTTCTTATGCTATAAATCCTATAAACAACAGAGAAGTTCCAATTTGGGTAGGTGACTATGTACTTGCAACTTACGGTACAGGTGCAGTAATGGCAGTACCAGCTCATGATGATAGAGATTATTCTTTCGCATATAAGTATGAACTTCCTATAGAAAGAGTTATAAAAGCTAAAAATGGTGGAAACGACGAACTTCCATATACTGAATATGGAGTACTTGTCAACAGTGGAGAGTTTGATGGTTTAACTACTGAAGAAGCTAAGGTTAAGGTTGTTGAAAAACTAGCTGAAAGTAACCTTGGAGAACAAAAAGTTAACTTTAGGCTTAGAGACTGGTTAGTATCAAGACAAAGATACTGGGGCACTCCTATTCCAATAGTATATTGTGAAAAATGCGGAACAGTTCCAGTACCTGAAAAGGATCTTCCAGTAGAACTTCCATATGATGTTAAGTTTACTCCTGACGGAAAATCACCACTTGCAAAGAGTGACGAATTTATGAACACTACCTGCCCTTGCTGTGGTGGACCTGCAAAGCGTGAAGCAGATACTCTTGATACCTTCATTTGTTCTTCTTGGTATTATTTAAGATACCCAGATAACAAGAATACAGAAAAGCCTTTTGATACTGATTCAATCAACAAGATACTTCCTGTTGATAAATATGTAGGTGGACCAGAACATGCTTGCATGCACTTATTATACGCAAGATTTATAACAAAAGCATTAAGAGATATGGGATATGTTAACTTTGACGAACCATTTAAATCCTTAACTCATCAAGGCTTAATCCTTGGACCAGATGGACTTAAGATGAGTAAATCAAAAGGAAACACAATATCTCCTGACGATTATATATCAAAATATGGTGCGGATGTATTTAGAATGTACCTAATGTTTGGCTTTGCTTATACAGAAGGTGGCGCATGGAGCGATGATGGTATAAAATCAGTTCACAGATTTGTTGAAAGAATTGAAAGAATTATAGAGACCTCAAAAGAACTTATTGATTCTGGCAAAAATACTAAAACAACAATTGATAAAGCTGAAAAAGAGCTTAACTTCTGGAGACATAACTCAATAAGAGCTGTTTCAGATGATACAGAGAAAATGCAATTCAACACAGCTATAGCAAGAATGATGGAGTTCATCAATGCTTTATCTAAGTACACTCAAGAAAGTGATATAAATCCTACTTTCCTAAAGGAAGTATTAGATGATTATTTAAAACTTTTAGCACCATTTGCTCCTCATTTTGTAGAAGAAAACTGGGCATCACTTGGCAATGATTTCTCTGTGTTTAATTCTTCTTGGCCAATATTTGATCCTAAGGCTCTTGTAAAAGACGAAATAGAGATTGCTATACAAGTAAATGGTAAGATAAAATCCAAGATTGTTATACCAAGTGACTTTAATGATGAACAAATAAAAGCAGCTTCCTTAGAGGATGAAGCAATAAAAAATGCTACTACTGATAAAACAGTTGTTAAAGTAATAGTTATAAAAGGACGATTAGTTAATATAGTTGTAAAATAGATTTATAGTTTCAATAAAGGCCACGATTTTACTCGTGGCCTTTATCTATCTAATTGTTCATTAAGTTGTTCATTAGTTTCCATAGCTTTAATTTTATATCATCGGCAAATCTAAAAAATTGTATTGACTATTAAAATAAAAAATTAAGATTCTACTACGGAGATACTATATTAATTCTTTGCGAAACTAATTAAAGTATCGGATGTAGTAAAATCTTAAATTTAAGCTATGTATACTAAAGCAAGTCAGAGAACTCTATGTCTTTATTTTCGCTATTTACTAGACTTTCAACTGAATTAATGGATAAATCAGTTTTTTCTTTATTAGGTAAATATACTCTAAAAGTACTTCCTTCGCCAACTTTACTTTCTAGCAGAATCTTTCCATCGTGCATGTCTACAAGTTCTTTTACCAAAGATAGTCCTATACCACTTCCCTCATTTTCTCTTACAAGAGAAGTAGTTCCCCTTACAAACCTATCAAATATTTTGCCTTGCATGTCTTTAGGTATTCCTTCACCATCATCTTTTACGCTTATAACTACATATTGATCTTCTTCAGATAGAACTACTTCAATATGCCCCCCAGCTTTCGTATATTTAAAGGCATTTGAAAGTAGATTTAGCATAATTCTCTCTATCTTTTCACTATCAAAAGCTATCATATGTTCTTCAAAATCAGTATCAAATATTAATTCTATATTTTTCTCATTAGCCGTATCAACTGTTGATAAAGTTAAAGATTCAATAAACTCCACAATATCGTAATTGCCCATTTTTAATTTCATATAGCCTGTATCAATAGCACTTATATATATAAAGTTATTTATAAGCTTTATAAGTCTTCTTACATTTACTTTCATGCTAGATAAATAATTTTTCACACTCTCTTCATTATTTTTAATATCAGTATGTTCAATCAATTGTATGCTGCTATAAAGCACATTTATAGGAGTCCTTAACTCGTGTGATATATTTACTATAAACTCGTTCTTAAGCTTATCTACTTCATAAGCTTCTTCTAACATCATCTTCTTATTCTCAACTTGATTTTTAAGATCCATCAACCTTATATCCATGTTCTTTCTTGACTCTTCTATACTAATCGCTATAAGAAGTAAAGATAAAATAAAACTTTGTAGCAAATAAGCCACAAGATCCACCTTAAATCTTTGAAGATCTACAAACAGACTCACTATAAAATAAACAATCTGAAATGATGAAAGAGATATAGCAACTATCCCAAAGACTCTCTTGCTTATTGTATTTGTATGTTTCATAAATTTATTTCCTATATATATGTAAATAGACATTAAAAGTACCTTATGTATCATAACTGAAACCATATTAAAATCATAAATAGCAATTAAATCCATAATCATCACTATAACCATTGTAATTATATATGACTTTTTTATCTTCTTTTCCATAAACTCTAAGAGTCCTATATATATTATGAAGTGACAGCTTAGAAAGAAGATTACAGATAACCCTTTTGCTAACGAACTGCCGTAAACTTCCCTATATAAAGTTGCAACTGTAGTAAAAATTCCTATAATATGGCTTAATGATATATAGCCAAAATATTTTTTAGGTTCTATTATATTGTATATCATGAATATTGTTGAAAAAATTGCATATGAAACAATAACTATTATAAAATAATATAAACTTCCCATACTTCATCCTTTACTATGATAAAACATCAAAATTTGCATACTTACAGATTATAACACAATATTATATATAATTACATAATTATACATAATATATAAACTATTATTTTAAATTCAAATATTTTGTAGCCAAATTATTAATTTAGGTATATAAACACATGAAATTCACGTGTAGAAACTTACCTTAATCCATTTTTTACAAATATACTCACATATCCCTTTGGTATAATGACTCTTTATTATCGTATCGAAGTTAGGTTTCTTTAATTTTCTATTTATGTAAATAAAAAACTCACTGAAGCACCCTCTTCAGTGAGTTTTTTATCAAAATAGTACATTTTCAAATCACTTTTTCTTAGATAACAAAAATTCTTATAGTACTTTTGTAAAGTCCTCTAATACCTCTTTTACTAACTCCTCATCCAATTGCTTAAAATACTCTATGTATTTTGAATCATTAAATCTCTCAAACAAATCTCTAGCCATTCCCATCCATAACTCTGGCACATACACCCAAGCTATTTCCTCTACCTTACAGCTCAACAAAAAATGTTCCATTCCCCAAAATAAATAGTTTTCTATGTTATGAAGCTCATTAAATTTAACAAAGTGATTTACAACATCTTTAGAAAGTTCATAATTATAAATATCTACATAGAAAAAATCAAAAGTTTCTCTCTGTGCTTCAAATGCATCACAGTTTATTAATTTGACTTTCTCATTAGAACTAAAATTAGCTTCATAGAGGCTAATTACATCCTTATCCTCTTCATA
Source organism: Clostridium yunnanense (assembly GCF_016595795.1). Taxonomy (GTDB): domain Bacteria; phylum Bacillota; class Clostridia; order Clostridiales; family Clostridiaceae; genus Clostridium_AR; species Clostridium_AR yunnanense. The sequence continues at coordinate 95,176 of NZ_JAENHN010000071.1, read as the reverse complement.
AACTACTATATCAGTTACTTCTTCCTTTTGTAGTATTTCTTGAAGAAAGTATCCCATTCCAAGTCCAACCACTCCAACTTTTCCTTTTACTCTTTTAATAGCTTCAAAAGAGCCTTGAATCTCCTTAGGGGATATTTCCATATACTTTTTTTCACCACTAGTAAGCTCTAGTATCTGTAATTTGTCGTTATTATATGAAAGTCTATCTTCTACAAAAAGATACCCTTCTAATCTATTCAAATAATTCTCATTTATAAGCAGATTATTAAATTTAGAATTTTTTAATTTATCGTAATATATCTTTAGTTTATCAATATAAAATTCCTCTTCAAACGGAATCATGCTGTCCCCTCAATTCTATATTTTATATTTATATTGTATCATTTTTTCCAACATATTCAAACATTATAATAAAGTAAAACACTTGCATTTAATAATTAATAGGTATATACTGAAAACAAGTTTTAAATACTATTTATTATCAAGTAGGTGATTTTTATGGAAAAAATAACAATAAGCACACCAGCTTATGAGGAATTCAAAGGGTTCTTAGATGAAAATGAAATTAATGACTACAAAATCAGAATAAACCTTGCTGGTTACGGTTGTAGTGGTCCAGTATTTAATATTTCAGTTGATGAATCACATGAAAATGATGTAGTTGAAAAAGTAAATGATATTACTTTCCTCGTAGAGCCTAATTTAGTTGATGAATTTGGTGGTTTTATCATTTTATCAACAGAAGAAAATGATGGCAGAGGCTTATCACTAAGACCTATAATTGAACCTGAAGGTGGCTGTGGTACTTGTGGTGGTTGCCACTAGTAACTATCTTTACCTTAGGTAATCATTTGAATAATTATCCTCAAAAAGGAAGAGACATAAAAATCTCTTCCTTTTATTTTTATATTATTAGTTCATTATTATACTTAAGTATAGAAATTTTACAATGAATAATCTTATATTAGTTTAATATTATTGTTGGAATTAAGGTGATGCTACGGAGACACTACATGAACGAGCTATTAGAATTAAATGATTTTGGGAAATGTATTGTCCGAACGTAGTGAGTTATACAGTTTTAGCTATGGAATTGTAGAAAATCATATTAATTCTTCGCGAAATTCATTAAAATATTGAAGCAGTGACACCTTATTTTTAGCATATTTTCAATACTAAGCCTTAAATTCAAAGCTTGAATAGCTATTACTTATGTTAAAGATTTTGTTTAACATATCAATCCATAAATTTTTAACTTCTATCTTATCCTTCATTCCGTCATAAGTTCCATCTTTAGAGTTTTTCTTTATAGTCGTCTGGAAATATGTATCTAATTCTTTTGAAAAATCACTCATCTTCTTAAAATTTAGTAAATCACTACTCTTAAGTCCTATCTTGTCCCCATTAGAGTTAGCATTGCTTTCTACAAATTTATTTACATAAAGCTTTATTTTATTAATTGCATCGTTTGTAATGTCACTATTAATATTTGAACCATTATTAAACGCAAATCTCTTAGATTGCTTATAATATGAGTAGTCATCCATTAACTTCCAAACCCCTAGATACACTTGATCATACTGAGAAGATAACTTAACTAAATCAGTTTTTAATATACACTTGCTCTGTATTGAATTAGCCAATATTTGGTTGATAGTCTCATTTCCATGTATTATTGTCTCTAGTTCATCAGAAGATTTCTTTCCAATCCTCTCCCTATAGTTTCCGTTATCAATACTTAAGAAAACATTTACAATTAAACTTACAAGTAAAATCGCCACAATAAAAGCAACATACTGAGAACTTTTAAGCTTTCCCATATAATCTCCCCCCGAGCTACAAGGCTTAAGACAAATTCAAACATGTGTAAATTCATAATCTTCGTATAAATCCCTATAGATTACATTTTACCATAGGATGTATCATTCATCTATATTAGATATTACGAAGATTATGAATTTTTTATTAATTTAACTTTTTTAACGTTACATAATGTAACGTTCTATACATCTTTAGATGCACCACTTCGTACTAAAGTTTATATTTTAAAATTCTCTCACCAGAAACCGTGAGAGTTTTAAAAATAGGTTTCTGATCGAATTGGTACATCTTTAGATGCACCACTTCGTACTAACGCTTATATTTTTAAATTCTCTCACCAGAAACCGTGAGAGTTTTAAAAATAGGTTTCTGATCGAATTGGTACATCTTTATCTAGCCCAATCATGTATAACATCTCTCATAGCCTGCAGACCATAATCATACCCATATTTCACCGTTTCTTCTCTAGTAAGTCTTTTTACTACTCCAGGAGATTTTTTTAAGCTTAGTTCTTCTTTACCAGTAAGTACCCACAGAATATCCTTATTTATTGGTTTTACAGTAAGCTCCTGTTCACCTAACCCGTCAGTAAAATATATTAAAATATGATTCCTCATATTCTCTTTCTTTATAAATTCAAATACTGGTGAAAATTTGGTTGCTCCACTTTTACTTATTCTCTTTTTTATATCCTTTGGAGATGCTAATTCATATATTCTTCTTATTTCATTATCACATTCAATAACTGTGATTTCTGCACTTCTACTCTTTGATATTGCCAAAATCTCAATCATTATATTATTTACTTCTTTGTCACTCATAGATGCACTTATATCAATAGCCACTAAAATTTTAGGTAGTACACTTGGAAGCTTTCCTCTTAAATCCAATCTTTCTGGCTGCCTTCTATCCTTGCGAGTAATTGTTTTCTTATATCCACATCTTACTGAAGGTATCAACTTTTTCAAGTAATCACTCCACTTAATCTCAGGTTTTTCATCTAGCGTCAATATATATTTTTCAATATTTTTAGGAGCTTTTCCTTTATAAGCATTTAATGCCGTCTTTTTCTTTATCTCTTTTAGTATATCTTCGGATAAACTAGCGTTTTCCCAAGTATCATGAGCACTTTCCACATCAATACTTGTAACTACATTCTCTTTAGTTTTTACTATCGCTTTCTTCCCCTTTTTGGTTACTGCTTTCTGTAACTCCTCAGCGTACTGTTCCATTGTCATATCTTCCTTAAGTTCTAGCTCATATTCTAAATTAACATTATATATCCTGTCACACCAAGCAGGAAGATGCTCAATATACTGATTTACAGCTATATCCATAGCCTTGCTTATAGCTATATTAGAATACTTATCTCTTAAAGCTCTTTGTCTTTCATAATGACCTAACATTATATGATAGATTTCATGCTTAAAAAGGGCCTGCATCTCTTTAAGTTCACATTGAAGAAACAAAATAGGGTTAAAGTACATGTTAAAACCTGATATAAGAGGCTCAGTAGCAATAGGCCAAGTTATATCAAGCTTAAGGCCTCTCTTCACCTGAATAAGAAATTGTCCAAAAAAGTTATCCTCTTTTTCTAACATACTTATTATCACTTGCTCTATTAGTTCATTAAAACCTCTTTTAAAGCTCTCATCAACATCATTTTCACTTTCCCAGGAAGTTGCTTCCATAAGTAATTCTCTTCTTCTTACATCAAAATTCATATATTATCACATCCTTATTAGGGAATTAAAGATGAAACACTTCAATCCGAAATCTATTTTTTTAACTCTCACGGCTTCTGGTGAGAGAATTTGAAAATAGTAAATTTTATTACGAAGTGGTAAATCTACATCCCCCATAAACTAACCTTAAACTTTGCATTCTAAAGTACCTGCTGACGAAGCTATACACTAATCTAAGTATACTTACTTATCTTAGTCATTCTAGGAGAACTATGCAAATATATCAAAGAATGCATCTAAGAAGTCTTCAGTATCTAGAATTTCTTGATATAACCCACTAGAAGAATAGTCACTTTTGATCTCCTTCATTATTCCAAGTCTCAAATCCTTAGGATAAACCTTTAACAATTCTGAAAAAACAGCTATTTTATTGCTTCTTTTGCCCTCTATACGTTCTAAGAATTCTAAGCAGTTCTTAGCAATTATATAAAGTCTCGAATGGCTTTCATTTTTAGTTCTTTCCTTCAATTCAAAAGATAAAATGTCATCTTCAAATATATCTGCAGCAGTTATAAGTGGCGTCTTTAAATTCTTTACGAAGTTTATAAAATCTCCTGAAATGCTAGTACCTACATTTCCCTTAACCACATTGTAGAATATATCAAAGGATATACTATCTTTACGTCTTAAGTAAACCCTGTAAGACTTAGATATTCTTTCCCAGCTTCTTGGAGTTGCTTTAATGCTGTCCTTAGAATCTGGTGTATGAAGATATTCTGGAAATGTTGATATAAATTGAATGATATCTCCATGTATATTACCTTTACTCATTGCCCATTTTATCCAAGACTTAACATCTGAATCCATGTTGATCCAGACAAATCTATCCTCTTGAGCAGGATCCATGTCCACAACTTGATAGTCGCTTTCCTCAAATCCATCATACCTGTTTGAAGGATTCATAGCGGCTACTACATGAACTTTATAAGATAATTTATAACCGTTAATCTCTCTATTAAGTATAAGGTTCATAAGCTCCTGCTGTACCGCATGCTCACACCTATTAAGTTCATCTATAAAAAGCAAAACAGAAATCGTGCTTCCATCTTCTAAAGCCTCATCAACTTCTACAAGCTTAGAATGTGTAGCATAAATAGTAGTTTTTCTCCTAACTTTTTTGCCACCTATTATATACTCTCTATCATCAACTGTTGGTAATCCCCCAATTTCTCCTTCTTTAAGAAGATTGGCATCTATATTTACCAAGTAATATTTATTTTTTTCACATAATTCCTTAATTAAAGAAGTTTTACCTATCCCACTTTCACCTATAATAAGAGGCACATCCCCTGCTTCTAAAACTAATTCAACTGTTTTTAATGCTTCACCAAAATTCATACTGTCACCTTCTCTACATCGATAGCTTATAATCAACTAAGATCTTTTTAGTATTTTTACTTCCATATTCACTGATAAACTTCACTTTGTTCATATCAAGTATCTCTAGCTCTAAATAATTTCTTACATAGTCATCACTGACATCGTCTTTTGCAAACTCCTCCATCAATACTTCTACAACCATGTCCACCTCTATACTATCATGTATGTACTTAACTACATTTATATTATCTCTTATAAAAAGCTTTATATCTTCATAATCAAAATTCGAGATATAATTGATTGCTTCTTCACTTGCCTTAACTGAAGCTCTTTTAGCATTCAGGGTTGGTCTGTCTATAAATCTTATAGCTCCCCAATAATTTTCAATAGCCTTAAGTTGTACCTCTTCAGATGGATCTTGTATATACTTTATTGCATCATAATCTTTAGATACAGCCATCAGCTGAAGCTCTACACTTGGATGCTCAACAAATTGTATGGCCCACCCTTTAGCCTTAATAGCTTCAGTTACTACCTTTTCAGTTTTCTTCTTTATAACCTTTAGCGAATTCCAAAGGCTCTTAACTGCTACAACTGCTATATCTTCAGCAACATCTTCAATATATTCTATAGCTAGTGGATTGTTTTTAACTGCTTCATATTGAACTTCATATTCTGGATTCTTTATATACTGAATAGCGAAACCATTCTTCTTAACTGCAGCCAGCTTTAATTCCATGCTTGGATTGTCTATATTTCTTATATAAATAGGATTGTCTAATATACTTCTAAGTTCATTCTCTTCCATTTTTAAGCCCTTCCTCTCTTAGCTTCAATTAATGTCCCTAAGCCTGATTCTACCCATAAATTCTTAACTTTTTAAGTTCTTAACTTTTTATCTTTCTAAATTATTAAATTTTTATGTGTTTATCTTTTTATACTTTTAAGATTCTATGATTATAAAGTCCTATCTTTAGTCTACATTTAAAAATATCCTTGAAATTAAGTAGTTATAAACTAGATTCTATACGAGCAACTATTAGAATCTTGCTTTACAATATTACTATATATTAGATAATATCAATTATCAATTGTTTGTATAAATTTAACTTCTTTAATTATATCTTGCTAAGAAGCACTCTCTTTAGTATTAAAATCAACAACACTGAAAAAAATGACTCTACATAATGATGTACCACTTCGCTCTAAAATATAAATTTTATTACGAAGTGGTACATCCATATAGAGTTCCTAACTCAAATATTAATTTATACATGCTAAAATTCATAGGTGCGTGATTTTCGAACAAGTATAAATTAAATATAAGCATATTTATAAATAATCCAAATATTTTCTCTCGGTGTGGCGGAGGCTATTATTTGCGCATCTCTACACCCTTTAAGATTTTCTTTTATAATAACTTTTCCTACATGTACAACCCCTGATAGAATATCACAAGTTGAATGGAACTTATATAATTTAAACCAAAGTTTCAAGCTTGATTAAAATATTGCAGTTTTTCAGCTTACTTTCTATATCATTCTCGATACTCTTTGAAATTTTACTTGCTTCTTTCAATGTTATATTTTCATCTAATACTAAGTGTATATCAACATATCTTTGACTTCCAGCTTTCCTTGTTCTAAGTTCATGCCATTCAGTATAAGAATCCTTGTAATTTTCCATAATACTCTTTATTACTATTAAATCTTCTTCAGATAAACTAGAATCCAAAATCGGATTAAAGGCATCTCTTAATAATTCAAAGGCTTCCTTACATATAAATAACGCTACCAATATTGCTATTATTGGATCAAGAAAATTCAATCCTGTTATCCAAATCATTAGAAGTCCTCCACCTACACCTAAAGAGGTATAAACATCTGTTTTCAAATGTAAGGCATCTGCTTTTAGGGCTATGGAATCATATTTTTGAGAAGCTTTGTATAACTTACCAGACACATAAAAGTTTATCACTGCTGATATAAACATAACTACAAATCCAACTCCAACCGACTCAACTGTTATTCCAGATAGTACTTTTTTAGCAGCCTCAAATATAATCCAAAATGCAGCTACAAATATTAGTAAAGCCTCAATTACTCCTGAAACATTCTCCATCTTTCCATGCCCATATGGATGTTCTTCATCTGCGGGTTTTCCTGAAAGTTTAACAGAGATAAATGCTATGATAGCTGCCACTAAATCTACAGACGAGTGTATTGCTTCTGACATTATACTAACAGAGCCTGTAAAAATACCAAATACTATTTTTAATATTATGATTATAGAATTTGATATTATGGATAGCTTAGCAACATTGTTTTTTTCGCTCATTATGAACACCCTCCGCAAAATGAATTATATTGATTTGTATCACCATTTTAAAACGATTCTCATTTATTTTCACTTGAATATCAATTGATACAAACAGTTTAATAAATTATTTATATTAAATAAGATTAGGTTTTAGAACTATCAATTCAATTTTCATACGGACATTCTACTTTCTAATTAAGATTTGGATTTTATTAAGAAATGTGCTTCTTCATCTTATTTTTATAAAAGTATTTATAATTTTTATTGAGGTTTAGTATAAACATAGTTTTACATTGAAAAAATACATAAGATGAATCTTTGATATATGATCAAGGTTTTATGTTAGAGTCATTATGCGTTATGTTGGAATTAATGATTTAGATTAGATCATCAAATTAGCCCCTACATAACTAACATATTCAACTTAAATAACAATGGTTCATCAATAACATATTTTGAGGAGGACAATAATGAATAATTTAGTTGTTTTTGCACATCCAAATCAACAAAGCTTCTGTAAGGGTATAGTAGACACTGTAGTTAAGGCTTCTGAAGAAGCAGGTGCAAGCGTAAGAGTTAGGGATCTATATCAAATGCAATTTTGCCCGCTACTTAAGTCTGATGATTTTGTGGCTTTTCAAAGCGGTAACACTCCAACAGACATAAAAGAAGAACAAGAACAGATACAATGGGCTGATGTAATAACTTTTGTTTTCCCCGTATGGTGGGCATCTATGCCAGCTATCTTAAAAGGATATATAGATAAAGTATTTTCATATGGCTTTGCTTATGAATACGTAGATGGAGCTCCAAATGGATTATTAAAAGGTAAGAAAGTAGTTATATTCTCTACTACTGGTACACCAAATGAGATGTATGCCGCAAGTGGAATGCACAAATCTATGGAACAAACTATAGGTCAAGGCATATTTAACTTCAGTGGAATAAAAGAGGTAGATCAAACCTTCTTTGGTGCAGTTCCTTATGTTACCGATGAAGTTCGTAAAGATTATCTAGGTGATGTAAGTAGAATAATCACACAAAACATTAGTCATACTGTAAGAGTCCCAATAGAAAGCTAATATCTTGGGATTTTCGGCAGTAGTTTATCTATAATTGAAGTTGGAACCCTATACAACATAAAAAACCTCTGAAATATTAAGATGTCCTAAACATAGGTTCCATTTTAATAAAACAGAGGTTTTTGTATATAGAATATTAATTCTTTGAGTAAGCTCATTAGAAATAAACAACTCTAATCCTAAAAATGCAAATTCAATTATAGAGTTGTTCATCTAAACACAATCTGATGACTAATAGCTTAATTCCAAAACAATACTTAAGTAGCGTCTATTTTTTATATGTCCCTGTATTTTTCTAGATCTCTTTGAACCAGATGAAGCAGATTATTAAGTTCCCATACTTCTCCTTCTTCAATTAGTTTATTAAGAGAAACTTGGTACCTTGATGCCTCTGCTAGCTTTCCAATAGACATAAGGCTTAATATATTGTTCATTATAGTAGAGATAAGATCTGACTTAACCTCAAATAGCTTTTGTGCATCCTTTATCTCGTCTTTTATCTCTAGCATCTCTTCATCAAGTCTAAAGGCTGCATCTGCAGCTTTTTTAAGCTTTTGCTTTATCTCACCAGGAATCTGCTGTTTGTACTTATAATTCAAAGAATGTTCTATGGTAGCCCAAAAATTCATAGCCAAAGTTCTTATTTGAAACTCTGCCAATATTTCCTTTTGTCCCTCAGCCATATTCACTGGATACTTTATTATCATATGATAACTCCTATAGCCACTACCCTTTACGTTGGCAACATAGTCCTTCTCATACAGTATTTGCATGTCCTTTCTTTCTCTTATAATTTCAACAACTCTTTGTATATCATCAACAAACTGACACATTATACGAACACCAGCTATGTCTTCCATTTCATATTGAAGTCTATGTAATGGAATGTTGAATTTATTTGCTTTCTCTAAAATACTAGATACTTCTTTTACTCTTCCAGTAATAAATTCAATAGGTGAATATTCATTCTTCCTTCTATACTCTTTTCTTATACTTTTTAGCTTAACTTTCAATTCCTCAACAGCCTGTTCATAAGGAGTAAGGAATTCCTTCCAGTTTTTTATTGCCATAATCTCACCTTTTCATAATCACTTTAAATCCAAACCCTAAATATAAAAATGATTAAACTTTATTGCAACTTCTATAATTATATCAAAATATGATTTACGTGTAAAAATTTTTATAAATATTACGATAATTAATTATAATTCCAAGTGGAAATGTATTAAAATATGGAGTAAAATTAAGAGTATGAATAAAGTCTAATTAAACTTATGATTAAAATTATATTTTGTCACCCAAAAATTTAGTTAATAATTTACGGCCCACAAATGCCAATTTTAAATTATTTTACATAATATGTCAACTAATATTTAAAGGTGTACTTCTAAAGAGGTGTTATTATGGATAAAATTTTTTCAGGATTAGAAAACCTAGGGTTTGACAATCTACAAAATGTAGATTTATATAACAAAGAGGAAAAGGCAAAGGCAGCTAACGCACAAGCCGCAAAAAAAGAAATAGATCTATCTACTTTTTTATACGATAAAGAGTGTCAATGTCCCGTATGCGAAAGCAAATTCAAAGCTCGTTCCCCTAAAACAAATGGACCTAGATTACAAAGTAAGGACTCAGATTTCTTCATGAGATATTCAGTTATAAACCCATATTTTTATGATGTGTATGTATGTCCAACTTGCGGCTATAGTGCAATGAAGGCTGATTTTAACAAATTAAAGTCTTATCAAATTGAACCTATTGTAAAAGGTGTATCTAGTAAATGGAATCGTAAAACCTATCCTGCAATTTATGATGAGAATATAGCTATTGAAAGATATAAGTTAGCTCTTATAAACAGTGTTGTTATGGAAGGAAAAAGCAGTACAAAAGCAATGATATGTCTTAAAATTGCTTGGATGTATAGACTTCTTGAAGACAGTGCTAATGAAACTGCCTTCTTAGAAAAAGCTTTAGAAGGATTTGATAACGCTTACCAAAATGAAGACTTTCCCCTATATGGTATGGATAGATTCAGTTTGATGTATCTTCTTGGAGAGTTGTCCAGAAGAATAGGAAAGACTGAAGCAGCACTTCAATGGTTTAGTAAAGTAATTAGTAGCATTCAAGCACCACAAAAGATTAAAGATATGACTAGAGATATGAGAGAATTAATTAAAGATCAGCAATTGTAATATTAATGGCTTTTTTGTTATTTTTTATAGAAATACAGAGAATTTTTTGCACTTTGTGCTATAATTAGATTATATAAGTTGCAATAAACAAATACTTTCTTTTACTTAATATTTATTATTAATAAATTTATCAGAGAAACTTATATGTTTAATATTATATATGTAAATCAGGGGAGGATAATGATGGGATTATTTTCAAAAAAGAAAGAGTCTATAAGAGAAATAGCTGCTACTCAACCGGAAGAAATAGCCGTAAAAGAAGTAGCAAACAATGATTATCATAATTTCGTAGACAAGCTAGTTACACTTTCTAATGAAGCTGATAATGTTAAGAGCAATATTGGAGACGTAACTAACTCTATATCAAATCTTACAACATCAACTGAATCAATAAATGACGAACTGCATACAGCTGATGGAATGCTTAGGGGTTTTAATGAATCTATGGAATCTTTAGCAATGAACATCAACAACGTACATATTTCTGTTCTTGACACTGATGAATTGGCAGATAAAGGTATAGTTACAATAAACTCATTAGATTCATCACTTAAAGAACTTCAGCAAGCCTTTCAAGTTTCATATTCAACTGTAAATGAGCTTGTATCAAAGCTAGAATCAGTTAATATGATAACTGACTCCATAAGTCAAATAGCAAGCCAAACAAACCTACTTGCTTTAAATGCAGCTATTGAAGCAGCTAGAGCTGGAGAAGCTGGTAAAGGATTCTCAGTAGTAGCTGGAGAAGTTAGAAAGCTTGCAGAAAACTCAAAACAAGCTGTTCAAAGTATAACAAAGATATTAGATGAAATAAAAGTAGAAATACTAAATGCTTCTTCCGCTATGAATGGTGGAAATACAGCAATAGTGGCTCAACATGATACTATCGTTGAAACAAAAGATACTTTTACTAATATAAAAAATTCTATAGATGGCGCTACTTCAGAAATAAATGACTGTTTAGTTAACCTTGTTGCAACTGCTGAACAAAAGGATAACTTAATCAACTTTATAGGAAATGTAACTACTCTATCAAAAGAAAACTCAGCTTTAGTAGATGAAATAGCAGTAACTCTAAATGAACAAGTAGGATCTCTTTCAGACTTTACTGATTCAGTAAAAAAAATAGAGAAAGATCTTAATAAATAGGTAAATAAAAAACCACTTCAGTGCTAAAACTGAAGTGGTTTTTTATTGTTTACTCACTAATCTAAAATCTTTACTGGATTAAAATTAATATAATCACATGAAGTCATTATATACTGAACATCTTCATGCATGCCATTTATAACTCTAGATAGTGCTGGACCATGCAGATGACCATATATGACCTTTTCCACATTATATTCCTTAAATATTTCTGTGAAGGCCGATCCATCAAACTTTTCGTTAGTTGGTGGATAATGTATCATACAAATAAACTTTTCATATCCAGCTCTTTTTGCAGCATCTAAGGACAGCTTTAATCTTATCTGTTCTCTTGAATAAATCTTTTCATCACGACTTGTAAACTTGTCACTACCTGGACAAATCCATCCTCTTGTACCACATATCGCATAATCTTCATATGTAAAAAAGTTGTTTTGTATAAAATGCATTCCCTCATACATAGAGTTTAACTTAGATATGCTACTCCACCAATAGTCATGATTTCCCTTTATTATTATTTTTCTTCCAGGGAGATTATTAATCCAATCAAGGTCATCTTTGCTTTCATCAGCAGTCATTGACCATGATATATCACCGCCAATTAATACTGTATCTTCTGCGGTTATTTTACTTATCCAATTTTCTTTTATCTTCTCATCATGCCTATACCAGTTCTGTCCAAATATATCCATAGGCTTATCAACATTCAAAGCAAGATGAAGATCAGAAATAGCATATAGCGCCATATTAAATTCACCTTTCGTCTATTAGTTTATCTATATCAGTTACATAGGCTATCACATGGGCTACAGCTTCATAAAGATCATAGGGGATATTATCTCCTACATCTACATTCGACAACATCTCAGCTAATTCTTTATTATAAACTACAGGTATTTTATTTTCCTCTGCTTTTTCAATTATCTTATCTGCGATAACTCCAATACCTGCTGCAGTTACGATTGGTGCTTCAAAATTCTGTTCGTATTTAAGTGCAGCAGCTTTTCTCCTTTGGTTCACATCATCACACCCTTTGCCTATTCCATTCATTGATATGTAACCTTATAGTATAATTTCTTAAAGAATAAAAAATTTCTGAAGTAACTTTCTCCAGTAATTCTTTTGTGCATCTGCTTTTCCCAATGTATATGAGAAGAACTTGGCAGACAACATATTCTACTCTTAATTATAGCAGATTAATCGGTAAATCGTATATATTAAACAGTTACATTTATGGCAGATATATTCTTATCATCAAAAAAATCTCTACAATTTACTAGATTAACATCTTCTAGTTTTTTAGATATGACTATATTCGAAGTAAAACCCATACTTTCCAAAGAACTTTGAAGCTTACTCTTTCCAATATCCAAGGCCTTAACAAACTTTCCGTCACATTTTAAATCAATACTAAGAAGTTTATTTTTTAAATTCAAATATCCATCAACTGTGCCTAAATTGAAAGTTTTTACGGTAACCACCATCTTAACATTAGTTGAATCAATTTTTTTACCTTCTTTTCTATCATCTTTTATTATAAGCTTACAAGGATAATCCTTTTCTTTAAGTTGAATAGGAAGGTCTAAACAATAATACTGATTATTCAAATTATTAAACACTTTAAAATCACTCATATTATTTTTTAAAAGTTCCATTACCTTTTCACCGAGTTTTTCAGAAAACACTCCATCCAATTGATTCTTAATAGTATCATTTAATTTTTCAATAACCTTCATCTTAGTAGGTTCATCTAAATTAGCCATCTTCACTTCTAATATTTTATCCATTCCATGCTTATCTAATAAAGTTTTTACTATATCTAGCTTTGAACTCTCAATTTCTTTTGGAGCTAACTGTGTTGTTGATTTATCAACAGAAGAATTAGTTACTTGAAGTCCAGCCTTATCTTTAGGCAAGCTTTCTTTGTATGTTATAGTTTCTCCACTAGAAGTAGTTTCATTCTTATTAGCTGTATTTGCTCTGCCGTCAGCCTCTCCATCACCATTAACCTGCTGTTGAACAACTTTATTTATAATATCATCAATTGAACTATTTAAGTCATTACTTACAGTAATATTCACCAAGTCAAAATGAGTTATTACACTTTTTACAAGATCTTTAACTTGTTCATTTCTGCTAGAAAATTGATTCTTTATAATTTCGTTGTTAGGTAAGTTTGAGTCCGCTTTCATGTTTTTTTCATTAGACAATGTTTCTGCGCTATTAGGTTTTAAAGAGGTACTATTTGTATTATTAGCTTCATCCAATGTAACTTTAGTAGCTTGTGCATCATTTTTCCCTATATCTTTCCCTAAAACATCACTATCAGCTACAGCCTCATTTACAACTTTTATTACATCTTGTATCCTACTAAATTCTTTATTCGATAGATTTATTCTTCTATCTAGAATTTTAAATATCCCATCTTCAATATTCTCTTTATTAATTTGGGACATATTATTACCACTAGCTGAAACTTCCTTCCTAATAACTGATATCAATTCCTTATCAGAAAGAGCATTTAATTTACCTTCTAATGCATCATACTCCCCCGTAATCATAAATTGATTTTTATTATTTGATAATATATCTTTCAAACTATTCCTTAATATATCATTATCATTAGCAGTCATGGATTTAAGCAGTTGTAGCATATTAATCTTGCTATTTCCTGAGGAATAGGTATCATTTATCAGTTTACCTTTTACATTATTGGAAGAGGCTTCATTACTAGCTGTATTAACTTTACTCTTATCAATAAATTTTTCTTGAGATATGTTTTCTTTATCATTTGATTTTTCTTGAAGGATTTCATTCAAATCACAGGTATATATATCTGAGTTTATTTGAACCTCATTCATCTTATGGTCAATTAAATTCAAGTTTTCAAAAACAACTGCAAAATTCTTTGATAATTTCTTAAAACTCTCTATATTCTCTGCTGTAAGATCTATTCCGTTCTCCATCATCATCATTAATTCATCTTTATTCAGAGTATTAAAACTAACGAAAAATTCTTTAAGAAGTTTTTGAATCTTTTGTCCTTGCTCGCTATCTTTAGGAATTCCTTTTATAGAAAGATATCTATCTATGAAAGCATCAGCTTCCCTAGGATTAGTTTGAAGCTTGTCTCTAAAATTCATAATACTTTTAAGCCTTACTACACCCTCTTTAGTTAAATTCATATCAAATCTTATCATAAGTTTTACAATATCTTTATCTTCCGAAGAGAGTCCTTCTGCTTTAATAAAATCATCAACAGGATCTTTTGTGCTGCTTCCATCCTTAGCATTATCATTTACAATCTTAAGTTTTAACTTTCCATCTACAAAACCATCTACTTGAAACTTAACTAATCCATCTTTAATTTGTTCAAGAGGAGCATCTACTTCTGCAGCAAATTGCCAACCATCTAAAAGCTTAATCATTACTTCATTTTTATCATCTAAAGCCTTTACAACTCTTCCAGAAAATTTTTCTCCTACTTCAAAGGTTAACTTTGAAGACAGCTTTTTATTCCCAGTATTATATACATTATTTACATTCCAAATTGCTGGCATATGCTACTCCCCTCTATATAACTATTTATACTATATTATCGAAAATTAAATTGATTTCCTTTAATTATTATTTCTTATAAAAAAGCACTACCCTATGCTTAAATTATTGAGAGTAACCTTCATCTAAAACCACTGATTCTTCTTCAACAAAATGCATTAAGTAGTGCTTTAAAAGCTTCTTAAGCTAATTCAATTTTATTATAATTCTTCTTACCTCTTTTTATAAGAGCAGCACCATCTTTGAAGTCTTCTTCAGTAAGTTCTCTTTTAAAGTCGGTTACCTTTTCTCCATTTATTGACAGTCCACCTTGCTGAACTAATCTCTTTCCTTCAGCCTTTGATGGAATTACAGCAGTTTCAGCAAGAACATCTAAAAGTGATAAACCTAATTTTTCTCTAGTTACAGTTACAGTAGGTACATTACTCATATCACTTCCAGCACCAAATAGAGCTTCTGCAGCACTTTGAGCTTTAGCAGCCTCTTCTTCTCCATGTATAAGCTTTGTAACTTCAAAAGCAAGGACCTTCTTAGCATCATTTATAGCTGAATCCTTTAAAGCTCCTAATCTTCTTACTTCATCCATAGGTAGGAATGTAAGAAGTGCAAGACACTTTTGAACATCAGCATCTCCTACATTTCTCCAGTACTGATAGAAATCATATGGGGATGTCTTTTCTGGATCTAGCCATAAAGCTCCATTTTCTGTTTTCCCCATCTTCTTACCTTCACTGTTAGTAAGTAGAGTACATGTCATTGCAAAAGAATCTTTTTGAGATTTTCTTCTTATAAGCTCAACACCAGCAATCATATTTGACCACTGATCATCTCCTCCAAGCTGCATCTTACAATCGTACTTTTGATTTAATTCATAAAAATCATAACCTTGCATTAACATATAGTTAAATTCTAAGAAGGAAAGTCCTTTTTCTAGTCTTTGTTTAAAACATTCAGCAGTAAGCATTCTATTTACAGAAAAATGAGTTCCAACTTCTCTTAAGAAATCAACATAGTTTAGATTTAAAAGCCAATCTGCATTGTTAGCAAGAATTGCTTTTCCCTCTGAGAAATCAATAAACTTTTCCATTTGCTTCTTTATACAATCTACATTGTGCTGTATTTGCTCTTTTGTAAGCATCTTTCTCATATCAGTTTTTCCACTTGGATCTCCAACCATAGCTGTTCCACCACCAATAAGTGCAATTGGTCTGTGTCCAGCTCTTTGCATATGTGCCATAAACATCATAGCAATAAAGTGTCCAACATGAAGACTATCAGCAGTTGGATCAAAACCTATATAAAAAGTTATTTTTTCCTTTTCTAATAATTCTCTAGTTTCGTTTTCATGAGTAAATTGTTTTATGTATCCACGTTCCATTAACTCATCAAGTACTTGCGCCATTAAAATCCCTCCAAATATTCTTAGATGTATCACTTTATCATCCAACTGTTATTTTACTCTTCTCTTTAAAAGCTAAAAATTCCATATCATAAAAGCCAATAATTATAGTATATAAATATTCCATTTATTTATCAACATAAAACTCTAATTATAGACTGTATCCATATAAATTAAATTAATAAATTCATAATTTCCTGTCGCATCTAAGTGCTTCATCCACAATATCAAAGTTAATAGGAGCTGCTATATAGTGATTAAAATACTATATAGCAGCTCCCTTATTTAATATATCATAGTGTTCAATATCATCTATTAAGTTCTGCTATCAAAAGTCATGGGCTAGTGATTTTTAAACATGCATAAATTAACTTTCCACTCAAAAATCCTTTAGGTGTTCAACTTTATATATTTTTCTATATCTAATAATATCCTTGAAATTAAGTTGTTATGCAGGAGATGCTATATGAGCGAGCTATTAGAATTAAATGATTTTTTCAGATGTAATGGCGTTAATAAACTGTACTGTTCGAACGTAGTGAGTTTACAGTTTTAGCCATGGAATATGACAAAATCATATTAATTCTTTGCGTAATCTCATTAAAGCATTGGATGCGTGACCACTTAATTTTAGCACCATATTTTTAGTTAGCAACCAATTGACAATTAGTGTATTTCTGAATAAATTCCGGAGCTTCATGTTCATGGTTAATACTAATGTATACGTTTATTCCAAACCTATTAGCCAATTCATCTAATTTATAAAACAAATGTGCCGCATTTTCTATTTCACAATCAACAATATTACATAGCCCATCTATATAGATGTTCTCAATATCGTAATCTTCAGAAATTATGCCGCACAAAAATCCATACATACCTTCATAGCTCATTAGACCTAAATCGCTAGTAGATATAAACCTTATTTTTTTGTCTACTTGTAGCATGCATCTGCTATCATCATCGATAAAAACAGAGTTACCTTTTTCAGTTAAAACATTTCTGTTTGCAAGATTAATTAGCTCTTTAGTTTTTCCAGAACCTCTCTTATTACAGAATACCTGAATCATTAGAATCACTCCTTAAATTTATTTTAATTTTAGTTCAAGATTTTGCACAGATTTTTCATAAAATAATTGTAAAAAATCTTCAACTAAAGAATAAGTACAAACGAACATTTTTTAAGATTTTATAGAAGTATTTCATCTTTATATAGATTATTAACTAGAAATAGTGAAAAAAATCAACTAATTATATAATTTTACTTTATTTATATAATATTCAAGTTTTCTTAACATTTTTTATATTTTTTCAATTTTATAAAGCTTCACTTACACCTGGAAATATAACTTTGAAAACATTCTCTTGTTTAGAATTAATAAATATTATCTTTCCTTTTCCCTTGAAAGCCTTCTTCATGTTAGATAAACCTGTATTATTCTTTAGAAATCTCCCTTTATCATCTAGGGTTATCACTTTTTCATATAACCACATATTTCTTCTATTATAATCCCTTGTATCACCATTCTTTTTATTGGTTTTCATAAGCTCGCCTGGACTCATTACTACAATGGAGTTGTATCCCATATAAACCTCGATTATCCTTGAGAACTCTGAATATTCCCTGTATAAAACTGCATTCTTAATAGCTTCTAGTACTGCAATATACGGATAATTATCTGGTAGCAATTCCTTTAAGTGAATTTCGCAAAGATCAATCATATTTATTATATTTCCCTGAACTATAATTACCTCTGGCTTATTCTTATTTATTTTATTTATTATTTTTATCATATTATGAGGTATATATATACTATTTATATCTGAAAATACTAAGAGCCCTCCAAGCGTACAAATAGTTTCTCCTGTTTCTCTATCTCTAGAAGTTATTGAGCTCCTTTGAAGAAGAAATTCTCTATTTTCATCATTTATTTCAACAGACTTAGATTTGAAGTATTTATCAACTATATCCATATTTAAAGCACTCATATCACTTCTTACAATAGCACAGGCCTCTATATTAAGGTTTAGACTTTCCTCAAAAGCAGCAACAAGCTCCTGCTTTCTCATGATATCAGTAGTAGAACCCCTTCTTATAAAAAACGCTCCACTTTCTCTTACTTGATATGGCCTCTGTTCCCAGTTATATATTGTTATTACCGCCACATCTTTACCTTCAATTGTGAGATAGTCTACCGATACTGGTATTGGAGGATCACATCTAGAGGCTACTATTTGTTGAATCTTTTCCTCATTAAATTTATCTTCTTCACTTATCCCTATGATTCTCTTTGTCTTATCTTCTATTCCAACTACTATATAACCTCTTCCACCATTAGAATTAGCTATAGCACATATATCCTTTGTTAATTCTTTTTTACCAGTCTCATAGTTTAGCTCTATTCGTTGTTTAAAATCTAACTTTCTTCCTTCTTCCCTAGCTAGTAGGCTTAAAAGTTTCTTCTTATCCATTAGAAATTTCCTCTCAGAAGTTAAATCAAATTATCCTAATATAATATATTATATTCCAATAGCCTTGTATAAGATACCACATAAAAGTTAAATTAATTATAAAAACTTTACTAGTTGAATTTTAGATGTCTCTACATCCAATACTTTAACTTTCTAAAACTCCAAAACAAAAAAACAGCCTGTACAACAAGCTGTTTTTATCTAAATATTAATGAACTTATAATTCTATTTTTACCAGAACTCTTAGCTTTATACATTAATGAATCTGCTACTTCTACTACAGCATCAACACTATGTCCATCTGCTGGATAAAAACTTAATCCAATACTTATAGTTACTGTCTTTATAATATTATCTCTTATGACAGGACTATTCTCCAGTTTTTTTCTTGTTTGCTCTACTCGGTTTTCCATCTCTTTTTCTGTTTCATCACCCCGTAAGCAAACTATTATTTCTTCTCCACCATATCTAGCAATTATATCTTCGTCCTTTAGACAGCTTTTTATAACTGACACCACATGTTGAAGCGCTTCATCCCCAAATTGATGTCCAAAATTATCATTAACCTTTTTGAAATTATCCACATCTATCATAACTATTCCAAAGCTCTTATCTGGATAATCTTTAATCTTTTTATCTAAACTTTCAAAGAAGTATTTTCTATTATATATATTAAGGAGAGGATCCCTCTTAGATGCTTCCTGAATCCTTTTATAAAGTATACTATTTTCAATAGCAATAGCAATCTGATTGGCTATAGATGACACAAACTTTATATGTGCTCTTGTAAAGAATCTATATAAGGTATGCTCAACCATTATATACCCAATATTTCTATTTCTTATTCTTATAGGAAAACCTATTACCGAACGGATATCTCTTCGAAATTTTTGATCTTCAAATATCACTTCTTTAGAATTTACAACAAATTCTTCAGCATTTTCAATATAACTGTTTATTATAGTAGGAAATATTATTTCTTGAGAGTTTGTATTAGTTGCTTTGACTTCTAATTTTCCATCTTCTATAAGATAAATTGTAGAGTAAGTTCCCCCAAGTATACCAACAATCATATCATTTATCATTGATATTAAGTTTTCATGAGAAATGTATGAATTAATATATTGGCTTACTTCAACTATATTTGCTAGTGCATCTAGATCTCTTTCCAATCTTATATTTCTTTCACTTAGCACCTGTAACTGCTTTTCAGCAAAATTTTGATAGGTCTCAAACTCTTCATGTATTCTCTCATACATCAATCTGTAATCGTCCATAAGCAACTCTCCTACTACTTTTCTTCTTTTACTCTTTATAATGAATGTAATTTATCATTATTTAAATTTCTTTTACTTATAGAGTTCCTAGCTCAACTATTAATTTATACATGCTACAAGTCATAGGTGCGTGATTTTTGAACAAGTATAAATTAAGTTTCGACATAAGAACTCTATATATAGATATCCCAGTTCTGCCTTATAGATCTAAGCTAATAATTTTATTAATTAGTTAGTAGCAATTTAGATTTTATTATGAATTGGCACACCATTAAATACATTTTTAACATTATATTAAAATATTTTACAAATTAAACTTAGAACATTCTCTATCAATCTATACATAATATATTATTTAAATCTTCAACTTTATAAAGGGTAAAAACAAGCTCTAATATGTCATTATTAGAGTATCTAGGATTTTTTAATAATTTACGACATACAATATTATTTTATCTTATTAGGTTTAATTTGTAAATCGAAAAAAATAACCATTTTATTACATTATTATAAAACAAATCATTAATTTAACTACAAATCTCATCCAACTTTGCACTTAACCCGCTAAGGCTTAACCTTTAAACTTCTCTCCTATGGAGTTTATTGTTCATATGGTTATTTTAGCCTATGAGCCTTATTACATCAAGAATTTCAAGGGCATTTTTATACACATGCCCCCCAAATTTTTACATGTTAAGTAAATTCTTTAATTCATCTAAACTTTTAAAATCAATAACTTTTTAATTACGACATTAAAATGTATGTTCTCTTACACTAGGTCCTTCTAAATTTACATTTACATCTAGTATCAAATCAGTTTTTTCCATAAGCTCACCTTTTAGGTTTGCATTAGGATATTTCTCCTCAAGTAACCTTCCTACCTTAAACACATCCAAATCTTGCAATTTATAAGTATCAAACACCATATTAAGATACTTCTTCACATTTTGCTCTTCAGCACTTTTTATATAATCTCTTACAGTTCTATCTACTATTAGCCTTCCTTGAGATTCAGCTAAATCACATCTTATATTTATAGTTTTGTATAATTTTATTCTTTCACCATCATATTTCAAATCAGTTTTAGTCTTAGAATTAAGTATCTCAAGAGTTATAAATTGATCAGGATTCTGAGGATTATTTATCTCCAAGGTTCCACTCTGAACATTATTACTTAAAAAACTATAACTAAGTGCTTCTTCAATACTTAGCTTCGCAGCAAGTTTATCATTTTTAAGAATAGCTCCACCTTTTATCTGCACTCTGTTTTCCATAATATCTTTTACAATTTCTAATCCACCTAAAACTGCAACATTACCTCCATTGATTCTATTGGTTAGATAATCATTTAAGTTAGTTGCTATGGTTCTAGGACTTGATTTCATTTTATACACCAAGTCATTTAAAAAAATTCCTAGGTACTCTTCGTCTGACTTTACCTTTGTGAAAAGATCTTCAACTTGCCCAAAAAACACAAATACGTAAGGTCTTATAAGAAACTCTTGATCTCTGGCCATTATATCAATAAATTGCCCAACTCCTTCTTTTGCTGCTCTCTCAGAGAAGATGTACGCCCTACATTGTGTCATATTAAGCTTAAAACTTGAAAAGGTACTTGCATTTCTCATTGCTTCTAGAACAGTTTTCCCTTGTCCCTTAAAGACCATTCTTCTTCCTTTTTCAGAACTTTCATTTGTGCTTCTGTAAGGCATAACACAATCCAAATACAAAACTGTATTTTTATTTTCATCAATATCATAAATTATACTGGTTACAAATGTAGCCCTGTTAATATCCCTATAGTTATAGCATCCCGTTAGTCCTACGGATAAACATATAATCAATAAAGCTGAAACCATTCTATTTAATCTTTTCATTAGTATCATCCTCACCTAAAAAATCATTTGAAATATCTTCTAATGGTCCTCTAAATACTATATCTTTAAGCTTTAACTTTTTTAAAGTTCCTATAGGAAACATATAATAATATCCGCATGACTTGAGATTGCATATGTGAGCAAACAATAGCATTATTCCAACAAAGAAACCAGGTAATCCTAAAAATGCAGCCATAATTACCAAAAGCATCGACCATACTGTAATCGCTCCATATATTCTAGGAATTAAAAAATATGACAAAGAACTTATTGCAACTACTAATATTGTTATTCTAGAAGCGATACCTGCTCCAACAGCAGCATCTCCTAGTATCAGTGCTGCTACTATACTCATCGCAGTACCTATTGGCTGAGGAAGTCTAAGTCCTGCTTCTTTTATTAACTGGAAGAAAATCATCATAAGTATAACTTCAACTACAGTAGGGATTGGCACACCGGCTCTAGAAACCGCTAGTCTAAAGACAAATAACGAAGGAATTACTCCAAAGTGATAAGTTACTATAGCTAGATATAAACCTGGCAAAAATGCTGCGAAAAAGAAAGCAAGCCATCTCATAAACCTCGTAAAATTAGCATAATACCTATTTATATAATAATCATCCTGAGCTTGAAAGTTTTCTACAAAGAAGCATGGTGCAGTCATCACGAAAGGCGTTCCATCCACTAACACCGCAATTCTTCCCTCCATTAATTTTGCCACTACAGTGTCAGGCTTCTCAGTGTATCCTACTGTATCAAAAATTGTATTCTTGTCTCTAAGCTTATTCTCTATGTAGTTTGTATCTAAGATAAATTCATAATCTAATTCATTTATCTGATTTCTTACATAATCAACTAGTCCTTTTGGCGCTGTGCCTTTTAAATACGTAAGACATACTACTGTATTAGATTTGTTACCAACATATATAGGCTCAAACTTCAAGTCTGGGTCTTTTATCCTTCTTCTTATCAATGCAACATTATCCACAAAAGCTTCTGTAAAACCCTCTCTTGGGCCTTTTAAAACCGCTTCTGCAACAGGTATACTTACACCTCTTCTTATAAAGCCCTTAGCCTCACAATACAGTATCTTGCCATCATAATTGTCAAACAACACTATAACATCGCCTGATAATATGTGAAGTATGGCATCGTCGTCATTCTTGGCATAGCCTAATATATTTATATCCAAGGCTCTGTTTGCCATATCATCTATAGAATTTATACCTTCTTTAGTATTTTTTAAAGGAGCAACAATATATTGACTCACAAATACTGTTGAGCACATGTCATCTATAAATAACACAGTAGCTTTTCCTAGTGCCGTATCAACCTCCCTAACCTTTAAGTCAAAAGAATCCTTTAGTTTTTCTGAAATATAATCTTTTGTATTTTTCATAATCATCACCTAAAAATATTATCTTCACTAAAAATGTTTAATATTCACTTTTTGGAGAATAATAAATTAAGGTAATTATAGGATTCTCAAAAGAGGTGAATTTTTTGGAAGGATTGTCATCAAAACATTTAATACTTTTTATAGCAGGCTCTATGATAGTATCTATGAAGATTTTTTCATCGATATTTATATCTGCAGGAGGAAGAGATACTTGGCTTATTGGTATACTTTCATCAATTGTATTTATGATTTTAATTCTATACATTGTAAATACTTTTACCAAAGCTAAGACTTTTAATTTTAGAGAAATCATTCATGGCGCCATCGGCCATAGATTTGGTGAGGTTTACCTATGGCTATTTGCAATTGGTCTATTTATCTCTGCTGGTGAAAGTGCTGCAGTAGAAGCAAGTTCCATACATGTAAATCTATTTATAGAAAGTCCCATTTGGTATATAATGTTATTCTTTATTGTTCCCGCAGTGTATATCTCCTCTAGGAATTTCAACAGTATACTGAATATAGTACTTATTGCAACCTCTATAGTATTAATAACCATAGTTGTAATAGAGATATTAGTACATAGATATAAACATTTTGACTACCTATTCCCCCTATTTAAATACAACTCACTTTATAACAGGATCCGTTGTGGATTAGAGTTCCTAGGAGGTTTTAGTTGCGTTGCAATAATTTTTCCTTTACTGAAAAATGTGCAAAAAACTAAAAGTTTTACTTTTCATTTTTTTATAGGAGTGTTATTGTCCGTAGATTTGGTATGCTTTGCAATAACTGGACATATTGCAAGTTTAGGTTCTATGAGAGCAAAAAACATTTTATTCCCTGCTTTTAGGCAGGTACAAAGAATATCCTACGGAAACTTTATTGAAAATGGAGAATTACTGGTTCTGATCTTGTGTGTAGTTGGGCTGATGGTAAAATATATCTTAGCTATAAATGGAATTGTAATGTTGTTTAGAAACAATATAAAAAACAAATTACTTTTTGTAACAATGCTCTCAATATTACTTTACATTTATTCACTATTAATTGGTAATAATGCTTTCATATTCATGGATATTTTAGAAATAAATCAATACATTTATCTCTTGATATTTTTAGTTTTTCCATTGATACTTTTTAGCATTTATAGAGCAAAGCATTTTCACGGAAACAGAGGAAAACTGAAGCTTAAGAAGAATAGTTAAAGAAAATATCCAGTTGAAAATATGCTAAAATATGCTATAATATAGGTGTGAATATTATTAAAATTTTATAGGAAATTTTCTGTTTACTAACCTACCCTTTTAAGACTGGTATGGCAGTAAATATCCAAAATAGCCTATGAGTTTTAAAGGAGGATTTTGTAATGGAAGATAAGAAAATATTATGTAGAGATTGTGGAAAGGAATTTGTTTTCACTACTGGAGAACAAGAATTCTACAAAGAAAAAGGATTTGAAAACGATCCTGTAAGATGTCCAGAATGCAGAAAAGCAAGAAAAGCTCAAAAACAAAGAGATAGATTCTAATTAATCTTTCGAGATTTTGAGTAAACCCAGTAATCCAACGTGGATTACTGGGTTATTTTTTTACTGCATCCGAAATTATAAAATTTCCGAGGTAACTAAACCTAGATATTTTAATGTTTTTACAAGTTTTTTTGTGGCTATACAGTAAAAACAAAGCTTACTTACCTCTAAACTTTCCCAATATACGTTCAGAAAAGCAGATGTGTGAAAAAAGGTGGCTGAAAAGATTTCTTCAGCGACCTTTTTTTATAATTAAATACTAGCACTACTCCTCTTCTTCACAAGAGCTGCCGACAGAGGTAATGCTATAACAACACCAGCGGTGGCTTGAAGTATATTTCCCACAACATCTTTAGCTGCAAGTGCAATTCCGCCCACTATTGCAGTTGAAAATCCATTTCCTGATGTAGCTGCTGCAATAACTATCCCAGCCAAGAAGTATCCAAAAATCATGAATATTGCCGCTAAAATAAATCCTACTATATATGAAACATAAGTACTCTTGAACTTTTCAATCACCACTCCAGCTATATAAGCCATTCCAGCCTTTATTACAAAAGTAAACGGAGCCCAGATAAGCCATCCTCCACTTATATCTACCATAGCCATACCTAAAGCAGCCGCTAATGCACCCCTCTTTTTACCTAGTACTACTGGTGAAAGCAAAACCATACAATCTCCTAAATGCACAAAACCACCAGCAGTAGGAATCTTAATTATATTCCCAGCTATAAAAACTAATGCAATCATTAATCCTGTTAAAGCCAAATCTTTAACTTTTAAGTTTTTTGAATTCTCCATAATATCTCCCCTTTTAATTTTTTTTAATAAATTTTTATATTAATTCTTAGCGAAGTTTATTAAAGTATCGGATGTAGAAGTACCTAAATTTCAATAGAAATTTAATGATAATTAATCCATAAATGGATGATATAACATAATACATTACATTGCAAATGTACCGATACAAAGTTAATGTATTATTATTTTATTTTTACTAATACTAGTATCAAGATATAAAAATGTATTATTACACAAGCAAATTTAGTTTTAATATTTCTTAAAATCATCTGTACTAAAAAGGAGGTGATTATATGGCTTTCCTAAGATGGCTTGGAGGTATAGTAATATTCTTTTGGTTACTTGGAATAATCTTTAGAATAGGAGGTTACTTTATCAACATTCTTCTTGTAGTAGCAGCAATAATTTTTATAGTTAATTTGATCTTCGGAAGAAAGAATAAAGTCTGAGTTGACACTTTGTTTTATATGTCATATTATAGAAGTATCAAATTATTACTTCTATATTCTAAAATCAAAGAAGAGAAATAGTAAACTTAAGTTCACATTTTCAGAGAGCTGTAGACGGTGAAATTACAGTATTGTTGTTTAAGTTGAATGGATCTCCGAGATACTTAGACGAAAAATTATTATATGTAATTAAGTAGTTTTGGTCGTGTTCTCACGTTATAGAGATAGGATATTATTGTATCTTAATTAAAGAAGAGACGGAACTTCTCTTGAATATAGGTGGCACCGCGTTTTATACGCCCTATGGATTTTTATCCATAGGGCTTTTTTATTTTCAAAAAAACTATACTATAGATAATTTAATTATAAAAAAGTTATCTATATTACTGTACCGCTTCTTAATAAAATTTACATTTTCAAATTCCCTTACCGCACCACTTGAGGTTTTGAAAATATTTTTCTTATTGAAGTGATACATCATTATAACCGAGTAGGAGGAATAAACAATGGAAGACAAAAAGAAAGTAATATTTAGCGGCATTCAACCTTCTGGAGAATTAACCATAGGGAATTATTTAGGAGCTATAAAAAACTGGGTTAAACTCCAAGATCAATACGACTGTCTATTCTGTGTAGTAGATTTACATGCAATTACTGTTAAGCAAGTACCTGCAGATCTTAGAAGAAGAACACTAGAAGTTCTAGCAATATATATAGCCGCTGGTATAGATCCTGAAAAGAATACTCTTTTCATACAATCACATGTACCTGCCCACAGCGAAGCAGCATGGCTTTTAAATTGTAATTCATATATGGGTGAACTAGGAAGAATGACTCAATATAAAGATAAGTCACAAAAAATGGGCGACTCTATAGTAGCTGGACTTTTCAATTATCCAGTTCTTATGGCCGCTGACATACTTTTATATAATACAGATTTAGTTCCTGTTGGAAAGGATCAAACACAGCATTTAGAATTGGCTAGAGATTTAGCACAAAGATTCAACAATGCCTACAGCCCAACCTTTGTTGTACCTGAAGGCTATATAGCTAAAGAAGGTGCAAAAATAATGAGCCTTCAAGAGCCAACAAAGAAGATGTCTAAATCAGATGAAAATCAAAACAGTTTCATCTTACTTCTAGATCCACCAGAAGTTATAAGAAAGAAGATAAGCAGAGCTGTTACTGATGGTATTGGAGTTGTAAACTATACAAACGAACAACCTGGAGTTAAGAACCTTATAGATATATTATGTGCCATAAAAGGTTTAAAACCTGAAGAAGTAGTTACAGACTATATAGGAAAAGGCTACGCTGAGCTTAAAAGTGATGTTGCTGATACAATAGTTGCTGAGCTTTCTCCTCTTCAAGATAAAGTTAAGGAACTTTTAGCTGATAAGTCTTACCTAGAGGAAGTCTATAAAAAGGGCGCAGAAAAGGCTAATTATTTAGCTACTAAGAACTTAAGAAAAATGCAAAAGAAGATTGGATTCATTCCTAGATAATATTGATACTGAAAATAAAGTACTCCTACATCCAATGCCATATAAGCAGTACAAGGAATTAATATTATTGTTCGCTCATATGGCATCTACTGTAGAAGTGCATAAATTTTTAATATATCTTGACTTAATCTACTCATTTTTATGTATAGTGGTCTGTTTTTGCTTTCGTCGTATATTCTAGCTATATATCAGCCTATAATTCCAAGGAATAATAATTTAATGCCTTTTATCTATTCTTTATCTCCTCTGAAAATGTCCATTTCTTATTTAAGAAGTAATTTAGCACCATACATATTCCAATCACTAATATCTGTGCTACATGCTTATCTAGGCTGAACTTACTTACAAACAATATGAGCAAGCAGTTATTAATAGCTAGTACAATAAGATTGATAATAACAAACTTTACACTTCTTTCACTGTTCTTTGCATTTACCTTAAACACCCATTTGCTATTTAAAAAATAGCTATTTACCACGCCTATAAGGTAACTAAGAGTATTTGCCAAAATATAATTTATTCCGAATTTGCCCAATATCCAAAATGCTATAATAGTAATTAGAGTATTCATAACCCCTACTATTCCAAATCTTATAAATCTTAACATTTCCTTCATCTCATCACCACAAAAAAATATATTTATAACCTTTAAACTCATTATAGCCTTAAATTTATCACCCAAACACGTGATAATTATGTAAAAAAGAAAAATAGGAGCATAATTTCTGTCTCCTATTTTCACCCTAAGAAATCTGAAATTGTAATTATAACTTAAGCATTGTCCCAAGGTCTTGAATTAAGATACTGAGTAAAACTTTCCTTTAAATCATCTCTTCTTAACGCATACTCAACTGTTGCTTGTAAAAATCCAAGTTTGTCTCCAACATCGTATCTATTTCCTTCGAAATTATAAGCGTACATAGCTTCTTGCTTTATCAAAGTTTTAAGTGCATCAGTTAACTGTATTTCTCCACCTTTTCCTGGTGCAGTGTTGTCTAGTATATCGAATATTGCTGGAGTTATTATATATCTTCCTAAAATAGCAACATTACTTGGAGCCTCATCAATTGATGGTTTCTCAACTAGATCTTTTACCTTGTAAACCCTATCTTCTATATGTATACCGTTTACTATTCCATATTTATTAACGTTTTCGTGAGCTACTTCTTGAACCCCTAATATTGTAGTATTATATTCACCATAGCAGTCCATAAGTTGCTTTAAGCATGGTTGACCATCGTTGTAAACAACATCATCACCAAGCATAACAGCAAAAGGTTCATTACCAACGAAAGCCTTAGCGCAGTGAATTGCATGACCAAGTCCTTTTGGTTCTTTTTGCCTTATATAATGTATATCAACCATATCACTTATATCTCTAACTAACTCTAGAAGTTCACTTTTACCTGACTTTTCAAGTTCCATCTCAAGTTCAATAGACTTATCAAAATGGTCCTCTATGCACTTTTTATTTCTTCCTGTTATTATAAGTATTTCTTCTATACCTGAAGCTATAGCTTCTTCAATTATATACTGAATTGTTGGTTTATCAACTATAGGAAGCATTTCCTTAGGTTGTGCTTTTGTTGCTGGTAAAAATCTAGTTCCAAGTCCTGCAGCAGGAATTATAGCCTTTTTAACTTTCATAACAAACGTCCTCCAATCAATAAGTTTAACATTTACATTTTAACATAATGGAAAAATTATAACAATTTATTTTACATAAAGTTAGTAACCTATCAAACTATATTAAGCAGTTTTATTATTTTCTATTTATAAATATATCCAATTAAATATTATTTAAACTACCACTCCGTTAAAACAAATATTTTTTATCCATATACTAACATATTTATACTTACTATAAAAATTACACAATTTTATATTGTCACTATTGTATATTATATACCTAATGTTCTAAAATATAGATACAATGACTAAATATGAAACACTTCAATCCGAAATCTATTTTCAAAACTTCTATGGATTCTGAGAGAAGAATTTGAAAATATAAATTTAATTATGAAGTGGTTCATCTATATTAGTTTGAAGGAGGCAGAATTTAAAATGTTAAACTTTACTTATTATAATCCAACTCAATTAGTCTTCGGTAGAGATACAATTAAGACTATAGGAAATCATGTAAGCAACTTTGGAGTTAAAAAAGTCTTATTCTTATATGGAAAAGGCTCAATATTCAAGAATGGTGTTTACGATACAGCAATTGCATCACTTAAAGAACATAATATAGATTTTATCGAAGTTTCAGGGGTTAAGCCTAATCCTGTGCTTTCAAAGGTGCATGAAGCTATTAAGATAGTTAAGGATAATAATCTAGAGGGGATAGTTGCAGTAGGCGGAGGAAGCGTTGTGGACTCTGCTAAGGCAATTGCAGCTGGAGCTTTCTATGACGGAGATGTTTGGGACTTCTTTGAAGGAAAAGCTCAAATTACTAAAGCTCTTCCTATATTCCCTATACTTACTATTTCGGCAACAGGATCAGAGATGAATGCTGGTGGAGTTATAACGAACGAATCTGAAGGCAAGAAGTGGGGCTTTGGCTCTCATCTACTTTTTCCAAAGGTTTCAATCCTTGACCCATCAGTTCAAGAAACACTTCCAACTATTCAAACAGTCAATGGGGCTGTAGATGGTTTAAGTCATGTATTTGAAGCTTATTTTGGAGGCACTTCAAACACAGATATGGAAGATGAACTTTCAGAAGGTATCATAAGAACTATTATTAAACATACAAAAATCTTAATAAAAGATCCTTCTAACTATGATTCAAGAAGCGAATTAGCGTGGTCAGCAACCCTTGCACTAAATGGAATAAATGGAGTTGGAAGAAGAGGCGACTGGTCTTCTCACGGAATTGAACACGGAGTTAGTGTGTTTAATGATATAGCACATGGCTCAGGTCTTGCAATAGTTATGCCTGCTTGGATGAAATATGTTCACAGTATATGGCCTGAAAAATTCGAAAGATTTGCTGAAAAAATATTTGGCATAACAGAAGGAACTAGAGAAGAAAAAGGCTTAAACGCTATAGAAGCTTTAAGAGCTTTCTATAAAGAAATAGGTGCTCCTATAACCCTAAAAGAAGTTGGAGTTGAAAAAAAGGACTTAGATTTCATTGCTGATACTGTTGCTAAGCAAGGAGCGCTAGGTTCTTTAAAGAGACTAGAGAGAGACGACGTATATAAAATATTAGAAATAGCTTTTGAATAATAATCAAAAAGAGTTGCTTAAATAAGAGCAACTCTTTTTTGTTAAAAGTTAGTAACCTTCGTAAGTATGAAACTTAGGTAATTAAACAATATATTTTAGTAGTGGTATTCTTTTAAATAACGTAACTATTATATAACAAATAATAAACAGCATAATTTCATAAACAATAACTTGGTGAACTGAATATGATATATTTGAAAAATGATTTTTTATAATAGAAGTTTGAAACAAGGAATTATGTATAAGCATATGAATCACATAAATACCAAGTGTTGCATTGCTTAAATCCACAATAATTTTGTTTACACGTAATTTGTAAAGTTTAGAATTTAAATTAGTTAATATATATTTTAATATTAAGAAAAAAGTAATGGAACATATCATCACTGGAAATATAAGAGGATTGTCCAACTTACGTGATGTAAATCCAAATAAACTACTAAAATATAATGTGTGGATTGTACTAGTTAAAAGTGAAGTTATAAATATGATTACAGACACCACTATTATCTTTCTGTTCAACTGTATTTTATCTAAATAATATCCTGCAAAAAAACATCCAAAGAATCCATAAAAGATAGGTAACTGAAAGTTTTCCGATAAAATAATAGGGTAAAACGAATTCACAAAAGGAATAAAGCACGAAAAAGCAATCCAAATTCCCAAAAAAATTATTGAGTCTTTTTTATCAAAATTCTTTATCATTTTTCTTGTAAATGGTAGCATTATATACAATCCAATTACCATATATAAGTACCAAAGATGTAAGCTTATAGGTTTAGCTATATAATTAGGTATATTTGTTAATAACTTTTCTAAACTAATTAGCTTTTTATCATACCAACAATTCCACATATAATAAATAGATGACCATATTAATAAGATTGATACTATTTTTAATGTCCTATTCACAAATACCTTTTTGTAGCTTTCTTGTTTACCCAAAAGTAAAGCACCGCTTAGCATTACAAAAAGTGACACAGCCATTTTACATAAGGAAAACATAACATCAGTTATTAACCAACTACTTAAGCCAATAGAATCGAAGTGATCAAATGGTGCGATGGTGTGATTAACTATGACTAAAAAGCAGGCTATAATTCTTATAAAGTCGTAATACAAATTTCTTTCTTTTGTTAGCAAATCTAACTGCCCCCCCGATTCTAATAATTATATTATACATAATAAGTTTTTACGACATTAATGTCAACAAAATACATATTACTGAATGGATTACAGCTTACAGTGATACTCTTTTTTTATTAAAAAGAGCCGTGCACCAATCTCTTAGTGCTACAGCCCATTTTTATATTAAACTATCTATACATTATCATTATGTAATTATATTCTTTTTATTTTTTCAATTATCTCGTCATCTATACTATGCATTCCTTTATTTGATACTAATTCTTCATATTCTGCTGAACTTATAGGATATAATATATCTTTTTTCACTAATAAACCTTCTTTTTTTATAGAAGCATAAAATGAATCATCAGTTCCTATCTTGTACTTTCTTGTATTTTTATTCTTAGCTATTAATAGTTTATTTCCTAATACATCTTTGCCTGTAAAGTACTTATCGCTCTCTCCAACTATAGTGCATCTATATAATTTTAATTCATCCATAAAATTTATCCTCCCTTCAAATCCAGCATATAACTTCTTAAATATTATATTCTACATTAAATATAATCATTTCTTTAACACTATTAAATATTTAATATAATATTTACAATTATATTCTACATATTAATCGATAAAAATGCAACTAAAATCTATTAACAAACATCTTAACAGCAAATATTGACATTTTAACTATATTATTTACCCTTTTGCAAAAAAATAAACACTGTAAGGAGGTTTATCCTTATAGTGCTTATTTTTTACAATTTGCTACTTTTTCATTAATTATTTAACATTGCTCACTAATCCATTAACTATAGCATTAGCTAATTTTTCTGAATCATATTTGCTCATATCTGATGTATTATCAATAAAACAACTTTCTATTAGAACTGCAGGAGCAATAGTATTTCTTAAAACTGCAAAATTATTAGTTTTTACTCCTCTGTTTGTAAAACCTAAGCTTGTCAAATTGTTAAGTATAGCTGTTGCTAAACTTTTAGATACCTCAGAATTTGTTTGATAATATACTTCCGAACCATCAGCACTTCCATCAAATACATTAAAGTGAATGCATACAAATCTTTCTACTTCATTTTTATTTGCGAAGTCTGATCTTTGAGTTAATGAGTCCTCTGTACTAGTAGCACTTGAAGGCAGGGTATCTATAACACTATACCCAAGATCTTTTAATTTATTTATTACTTTATCCCCGACTTCCTTAGTTAGTTCATCTTCTTGTTTTATGCCTTTTGCACCAGAATCCCATTGTGTATTATGCCCTATATCTATTGCAACTTTTGGTTTCACGTAATTTGCTAATTCACTAGTTTTCACTAGCTTTACCTGTATAGCTTCAACTCTCAAGTTTCTTCCTACATATCCCGAACTCTGTCCATCTTTAAGCCAGCCTTGCCATCCTCTTCCTTCCACATAAGTCTTATATATTATGTGATAATCTCCAGTATTACCTGTAAGCTTAACTCTAATACCTTCAATCCTAAGAGAACTTGTTTCATTACCTGAATTTACACCACCATTAACCCAGCTTGTCCATCCGACATTCTGTACGTGGGTTTGATAAGTTATTTGCATGCCACTAGGAAAGTTACTTCCAATTATATTTAAGCTTGCTATTCTTAGTCCTTGTCCAGGCAACCCAGCAATTTCACCTTCATTTTTTTGTTGCTGCCAACCAACATTCTGAATATGTGTACTGTATTTTAATGTAGCATTACCATTAGTATTTGTGTTATTGTTACTATTAGTATCATTATTTTTAACAAGCTTAATTCTAATAGCTTCAACTCTTAAACTTCTTCCAGTAGTCCCTGCAAGTTGTCCATCTTTAACCCAGTTTGTCCACCCTATGCCCTCAACGTGAACTTGGTACTGAATTGAATATCCAGATGCATTTTCTAATTGTATTTTAATCGCTTCAACTCTAAGTGACCTACCAGAAGTCCCAGCAATCTGTCCACCTTCTACCCAATCCTGCCAACCAACGTTTTGAACATGTGCCTGATACTTAAGCTTCATATCTGATGTAGCATTTGTTACTTCTATCTTTAAAGCTTCCATCCTCAAACTTCTACCAGTAGTACCAGAATCACTGCCATTTGATACATAGCCTTGCCACCCAACATTCTGTACATGGCTTTGGTACCTAATGCCTGGTAATTCATCTGCTTTTGCTACAATCTTAAGCCCTAATAAGCATATGACCAGTGGTACCAGAAATAAAATTATCCGTTTCATAAAACCCTCCTGCATCCCCCTAAAATTTGATACTAATATATATGATTTTGACCTCTTATATTTGGGCATCATAAATTTTATCGTGACTTTTGGATATTTCTTTACAAGAAATATTTTCCAATATATTTTTATTTGGCTCATCTCGTAGGTAATCAAGTATACCTTTGACTCTTGCCTTCGCACATTCAAATTCTTTTGCCTTTAAAAGTTGAGCAGTTCTATCTATCATTGCTTTTATGTAGAAAGGCATATTCATATAGTATCTTATACTACTACTATTCTTTTTCTGATATAGAAAGAAGTTTCTAGTTAAATAATACTCCTTAAATGGAGATTCCTTTTTGCCCGTAGCTGAATGCATATGGTAAACTACTGCCGACTTTACTAATGCAGCTTTGAACCCAGCATTTTTAAGACGCAAAGCTAAATCAGTATCTTCAAAGTATGCAAAAAATCTTGAATCAAAAACTCCATTTTCATCTTGAACTTTTTTAAGCGCAGCTTTAGAATAAACCGCAGCCCCTGCACATGCACCATCTATGTCTATTGCCATGTTAGAAATCTCATTAATACTCATTCCATATCCCATTTGAGACACAAAATTCCTTTTATTAAAGGATAAGCCAGTGGCATCAGTTAAACTTCTATTATAATAATTAATCATTGTTATCTGAAAAATATCATAGCCTACATTACTTTCAATAAATCTCTTTAGTACTTTAAAGCAATTTTCTTCAACTTCTAAGTCATTGTTCAGAGTTATGATATATGAATTATCATCCTCAAAAGCTCTTAACATTCCAACATTATTTGCATAAGCAAAACCTGTGTTACTATCTAATTTTATAATCTCTATATTTAAGACCTCGCAATATCCATTGATTATATCAATGGATGAATCCTTTGAGCCATTATCTACTATGTACAATTTAAACTCTTTAAAGCTTTGATTAACAAAACTTTGGAGGCATTTTTCAATTAATGCTTCTCCATTCCAGTTAGCTATAATAACTGAG
Source organism: Clostridium yunnanense (assembly GCF_016595795.1). Lineage (GTDB taxonomy): Bacteria > Bacillota > Clostridia > Clostridiales > Clostridiaceae > Clostridium_AR > Clostridium_AR yunnanense. Next base: position 59,649 of record NZ_JAENHN010000071.1, on the reverse strand, counting down.
AACATATTCTCAATCCTCTCTTATACATTGATTTCAGCAACTATCATTTTCTCTTATATACAAACATCATTCTGCTTGTAGAATATATTTACCTTATAAACCTCATACAAACTTTCTCATTTATTAATAATACTATCATTATTATATATTTCACCTTAATACTTGTCTATATAAAAACTTGCACCTTATCTCTAATCTTAAAGGCTAAAAACTAGTTGTTTTATAGTTTTTAGCCTTATTAGAGTTTCTATCAAATCTAACTGGATAATAATTTTATTAATAAGTTATAATTATTGCTTTAAGTTGCTTATAAATATCTTAAGAGCCTCTTCCCAAGTTCTCATTTCGTCTCCAACTGTACATCTAAGCATCATATTATCTAAAGAAGAAAATTCTGGTCTTTTTGTTGGACTTGGAAATTCACTTGAAGTACAAGGTCTAACTTCACAGTCTATTTCTGAAAGTTCCATTATCTTCTTAGCAAAATCATACCAAGTACACTCCCCAGTTCCAGTACAATGATAAATTCCATACTCTTCAGTTTCTACAAGTTTAAGTAGATGATGAGCTAAATCTTCAGCATTTGTAGGGTTACCTCTTTGGTCATTTACCACATTAATATATTCTTTATCTTTTCCTAATCTCATCATAGTGTAAACAAAGTTTTTCCCATTATAACCATAAAGCCAAGCTGTTCTTACTATAAAATATTTACTAGCGAATTGTTTTACAAACTCTTCTCCTGCAAGCTTTGTCTTTCCATAAACACTCACAGGTCCTGTTAGCTCGTATTCCTTTAAAGCTTTAGTTCCAACACCACTGAATACATAGTCTGTTGATATATGTATAAGCTTTGTATCTAATTCTTCACAAACTATAGCAAGATTTCTTGGTCCTATAGCATTAACTTTAAAAGCTATATCTTCGTTAGTTTCACAACCATCCACATTAGTATAAGCTGCACAGTTTATAACCACATCAGGCTTAACTTCATTAAGATACTTTCTTGTAGCTGATAAGCTTGTTATATCAAGCTCATCTACGTCTATACCTACAATATCTGCACTAGCAACACCTTGTGGAATTGCTCCAAGTTCTGACTTTCCAGACTTTATTATATTTATTATCTGAGTTCCTAATTGACCTTTCGATCCTGTTATTAAGATTTTCATTACTTTACCTCCAAAATGTAAAATAAGTATCAATAACTTAATTATATCAAAGTCTACATTGATTTAAATATTTTCTTTACAAATTTATTAAAGAGAGGATTTATCCCCTCTTTATTTTTATTATACAGTGTACATTTTCTCATAATACTTCTGGTATTCACCTGAAGTAACATTTTCCATCCATTGTCTATTTTCTAAGTACCACTCAATAGTCTTCACTATTCCCACTTCAAAAGTAGTTTCTGGATACCATCCTAATTCTTCTTTTATCTTATCAGGTGCTATACCATATCTTCTATCATGACCTTTTCTATCTTCTACATACTTTATTAAATCTTCTGTTACAGTTTCATCAACATTATCGTGGATATGCTTTATAACAGTCTTAACTATCTGAATGTTAGTTCTTTCATTATGCCCACCAACATTATAAACTTCTCCAACTCTTCCGTCTCTTACAACCATATCAATAGCCTTACAGTGATCTTCTACATAAAGCCAATCTCTTATATTAAGACCGTCTCCATATACAGGAAGATCTTTATGGTTTAAGCAGTTATTTATAAGTAATGGTATTAGCTTTTCCGGAAAATGATAAGGTCCATAGTTATTTGAACATCTTGTTATAGTTACTGGCATATTGAAAGTGTCAAAATAAGCCTTAACCATAAAGTCAGCTCCAGCCTTACTTGAAGAATAAGGACTATGAGGATCCAATGGAGTTGTTTCCATGAAGTATCCAGTATCTCCAAGTGAACCATAAACTTCGTCAGTAGATACCTGGTGATATCTTACTCCATCTTTCCAGCCATTTTCTCTTTCCCATGCATTTTTAGCACAGTTTAATAGGTTAACAGTTCCTAAAACATTTGTGCTTGCAAATATTTCTGGTTCCTTTATACTTCTATCAACATGTGATTCAGCTGCAAAGTTAACAACATAATCTATATCATATTTATCAAAAAGTTCTGTAACTAACTCCTTATCACATATATCACCTTGAACAAAAATATGCTTAGGATTTTCCTGTACGTCCTTTAGATTTTCAAGATTTCCTGCATATGTAAGCTTATCTAAGTTAACTATTTTAACATCATTGTATTTTTTTAGCATGTAAAGTACAAAATTTGAACCTATAAACCCAGCTCCACCAGTTACTAAGTATGTTTTCATAAGATTATTCTCCTTTATATTCAAATGGTACATCTAATTCTTTTAAAGTCTTTTGCTTTTTATCTTTATCTGATAAAAGAAGTTCTTCTATTCCATCAAGTGGCCACTGTACTCCAACTTCTGGATCATTCCATAAAAGTCCGCTATCGTATTCTGGTGCATAATAATCAGTACACTTATAATTAAATACAGCCTCATCTGATACTACTAAGAATCCATGTGCAAAACCTTCTGGTACATAGAACTGTCTTTTGTTTTCAGCTGTAAGAAGAACACCTTCCCACATACCAAAAGTAGGAGATCCTTTTCTAAGATCTACGGCTACATCATAAACAGCACCTTGGGTAGCCCTTACAAGCTTCCCTTGAGTGTGCTTTGTTTGAAAATGTAACCCTCTTAATACACCTTTTTTAGATTTTGATTCATTATCTTGAACAAATTCCATCTTTAAACCAGCTTCAAAGAAGTCCTTTTTACTGTACGTTTCCATGAAATAACCTCTATTGTCACCAAATACAGTAGGTTCAATTATATACAAATCTTTTATCTTGGTTTTTATAAAATTAAATTTTCCCATCGTAACTCACCTTCATATATAAGAATATTACCTTTTGTTATTTTCTACTTCCTCAACGATATCTATTAAATACTTACCATAACCAGTTTTCATAAGAGGCTTTGCAAGTTCTCTTACTTCCTCTGAGCTAATCCAACCCTTTCTAAAAGAAATTTCTTCTAGACAAGCGATATAAGTTCCTTGAGTATTTTGAACTGCTTCTACAAAGTTAGAAGCTTGAAGCATTGAGCCATGAGTTCCTGTATCTAACCACGCAAGACCTCTACCTAAAAGTTCAACCTTTAAAGATCCTTCTTCCATATACACCTTATTTAAATCAGTTATTTCTAGTTCTCCTCTTGCCGACGGACTTAATGCTTTAGCCTTTGCCACTACAGAATTGTCGTAGAAATAAAGACCTGGAACAGCGTACTTTGACTTAGGATTTTCTGGCTTTTCTTCTAAAGAAACAACATTACCCTTATCATCAAATTCAACTACACCAAAGGCCTTTGGATTTTGTACGTAATACCCAAACACCATTGCACCTTTTTCTAAAGCAGCTGCTTTCTTTAGGTTATCACTAAATCTTTGACCATAGAAGATATTATCCCCTAAAATCATAGCTACATTATCGTCTCCGATAAATTCTTCACCAATTATAAAAGCTTCAGCAAGTCCGTTTGGTGCCTCCTGAATAGCATATTCAATTTTAAGACCTAATTCAGAACCATCTTTAAATAATTCTTCAAAGTTAATAATATCTCTTGGTGTAGATATTATTAATATTTCTCTTATACCTGCCAGCATTAGAACTGACATTGGATAATATATCATAGGCTTATCATATATTGGAACCATCTGCTTTGACATTGCCTTTGTTACTGGATATAATCTTGTTCCTGATCCTCCAGCTAAAATTATTCCCTTCATAATTAACAACCTCCAATTGTAAGTTTATATTATTCTATATAGTCTTTTATTTTAAACATATTAAATTATTATAGATTCCTATATAAAGAAACGAACTCTTATAATATATTATATTAAATCCCTAAACTATTGTCCAAGCTAATCTCAAATTAACTCCCCAGATTAATCAAATCAATTTCATTACTTTACTTTTTATTCAGCCTTTTTCAAACTTTTAATTTCCTCTAGCGTAATCACTTTAAGAATAAATATAGCTGCAAAGTACACTACTGCTGCTATACCTGACAATATGTACGCGTTCAAAGTAAAATTTCTAAAAACTATAATACTAACTGCCATTAACATACTTGCGAATATCATTTTTATAATATAACTATTATCATATTTAAAAACAACTATCTTCCTTGCGGAATTAACCATGAAAAATATATTAATTATCTCACTTACCAATGTGGTAAATGCAGAACCTACTATTCCAAATTTAGGTATTAATATAATATTTAAAACGATATTAAATGAAGAAGATATAAGTACTATATTCATATACTTTTTTTGATATCCAAATGCTGTAAGCTGATATCCATAAAGTTCTCTTATAAATAGTAAACATACATATAAAAGTAAGATAGTAAATGCAAAACCTACACCTTCGTATTTTGAACCATATAAAGTATTAATTATAATCTCAGATAGCAATATTGCTGCAACAGTAAGAGGCATAACCAACATTAATATTATTTTTCTTGTTTTATTTATTATTACAGATAACTTGTCTAGTTTACGTTCTTTGTAATATTCAATCAAAACAGGGAAGATTGGTGTAAATATAAACGTAACAATTTGTATCAAAATTAAAACTATCTTATAGGCTGCATTATATAGACCTACTTCATAGTTACCTTTCATAAACCCTAAGATAATAGTATCTATATTTCCATTAATAGTTGCAAACACACCTGAAAAGAAAAACGGCCATGACCTAGTTAATAAATCTTTATATCTATCTATACTAAATACAAATGAGAATTTATTATTAGTCTTTTTTCTGTAGATACGAAATAAATATATATTTGCACAAAGCATAGCTATATTTGTTGCTACAGGAGCAAGATATACCTTAGTAAAGATACCCGTACTTATACAAATTACTACTATTACAAGAGCTATTGATGAACTTATTATTTGAGATTGAGAACTATACTTCATTTCTTGAAGCGCATTAAAAACCCAATCTAACAAAAATGAGTTTAGTATCACCGAAACACCTGTTATAATTATTGTTATTTTAGTTGCTAAGTCCTTATCTATAAATAAAATTGTAACAATCAGAAGTGCAAAGGATATCAATGAAAGTACAATCTTTAAACTTGTAATTTCATTTACATATCTTCGTAGTTCTTTTTTATTCTTAGCTACTTCTACAATTCCCAAACTTTGTAATCCAAGACTACCAAGCATACTAAAATAAATTATAAAAGCGGAAGAAAAGTTTATTATTCCAAAATCATTTGGTCCCAAAACTCTTGCGAGATAAACAACCATTAACAAACTTAAAACTTTACTGGACATAGTCCCTACAAAAACTGCTATAAAATTTTTAGCTATTTTATTCATATAGTTCTCCTCTAAGTATTATGATATTTACAAATTTAAATCGGTTTCTATGAATGTAACACTTAAAGGGATATATCTTAATGCAAGAGTATTTTAAGTGTATATTTATAAAAACCATTTTATCATCTATAAAAAACATATAATTGACAAATTCATTAAATAAAATCATTTCATTTTAATAGAATCGACATTTACTTCGATTTTTTTCACCACATAATTATAATATAATGTGTATATATTGTCTAATAGGATTTTATGATTACATATATCGTATGTTTAAATTACTAAATATTTAAAACAAACTAAACTTTTATTTTCTTCGTATGATTTTTAAAATAATATAATATCTTTTAAATATCTAAACATTTTACTACCTTTTATAAGTAAATAATTTACTTTATTTTATATTCTTAGAATAGTGTTTTTTACAAGATACAAGATTATATAATACCCCCATTATTTGACAAACGCTTACATAAAAGTTATAATTTTTTTGTATTAATTTGTTACCTTCCGTAAAGAAGTTATTTATAAAAGGTTATTTTATCTAAGCTATTAGTGATTTTTGTTATAATAACTCGTTAAATATAATCTTTTTATTTATTAATTAATTAGTTATAAACATTGAGAGATAAGTGCTATCAATATATTTAATTATATTTGATATAAATTAAAATGGGAGGAAGGTAGATATGTTAAAGTTTATCAAACGTTTATTAGCTCTATCTCCAGTTGTTCTATTATTATTTCTTTTTCAGTTACCATCAGTTAAAGCATTTGCTGCTGATAATACTGGACTAACCTTAGGTGTTAAATACAACACACATGTTCAAAATGTAGGTTGGCAGGACTACGTTTATGATGGCCAGTTTGCTGGTACTTCTGGACAGTCATTACGACTTGAAGGTATACATATTTCATTAGAAAATCCGATACCTGGCATGAAGATACGATATCAGACACATGTTCAAAACGAAGGTTGGCAAGATTGGAAATATAACGGAACTCAAGCTGGTTCAGTAGGCAAAGGAGAAAGACTTGAAGCTATAAGAATTGCTTTAGAAGGTCAACCTGTTGGTTATCATATTCAGTATCAAGTTCATGTCCAAAATATTGGATGGCAAGACTGGGTACAAGATGGAGAACTTTCAGGTACAGAAGGTAAAGGTCTTAGACTTGAAGGTATAAAAATTCGTATAGTAAAAGAAGGAACTTCTCTTTATGGTAAACTTGGAGTTACTTACAAGACTCACGTACAAAATGTAGGTTGGCAAGACTACGTTTATGATGGGCAGTTTAGTGGAACTCAAGGATTAGCTTATAGACTTGAAGGTATAAATATCGCATTAAAAAACCCTGTACCTGGTATGAGAATAAAATATCAAACTCATGTCCAAAACATAGGTTGGCAAGGTTGGAAATACGATGGTGACATGGCTGGAACTCAAGGACAAGGTTTACGACTAGAAGGTATTCAAATCGCATTAGAAGGCGCACCTGCTTGGTATCATGTAAAGTATCAAGTTCACGTACAAAATGAGGGTTGGCAAGATTGGAAACAAGATGGACAATCCGCAGGTACAGTAGGAAAAGGGCTTAGACTTGAAGGAATAAGAATAGTAATAGTCGACAAGGACCAAATCGTATATTCAAGCTATAATATATCTCTATCAAGTTTTATTAACAAACAAATGGCAACAGAGCCAGCTATTAATATACAAAATTATTCTACAAAACAATGGGAATGGAGATATGCTCAAATTCAAAATAACACTCCTGGATATTACGTTTGGCAACCTCAAACAAACTCCGATGGTAGTACATCAAGCGTTAAAAATTGGACAAACTCTCCATGGGACTATCAAAATATAACTAACGTGGTTACTACAAATCTTGATCCTGCAAAAATACTTAACGATCCAGTAAGTATTTATCAATTTGTTAGATTAAGCTACGTTGACGGCGTTACTGCTAGTCAATTAAATCAACTTTTTAGTAGCAATGGAGTTTTAGCCAATAAGGGACAAGTATTTATTGATGCTGCAAAAGCTAATAATGTCAATCCTATTTATCTAGCAGCTCACGCAATACTAGAATCAGGAAATGGTACTTCTACCCTTGCTCAAGGTGTATATATAAACGGTACTAAAGCATATAATTTGTTTGGTATTCAAGCAGTTGATAGTAACCCAATGAATGGTGCTAACTATGCTTACGATAAAGGTTGGACAAGCGTAGACAAAGCTATTTATGGCGGTGCTTCATGGATCGCAAGTGGTTATATAAACAACTCAACTTACAAACAAGATACTATTTACAAAATGAGATGGAATCCTCAAAGACCAGGATCACATCAATATGCTACTGATGCTGAATGGGCACGCAAGCAAACAACTTATATTAAGAAATGTTTTGATATGATACAAGATGCTCCAATAGTATTCGATGTACCAGTATATCAATAACTTATAAAGTAAAAAATAGGGTGTTCAAGATGTTTTTATAAACATTTTGGACACCCTATTTTCTATACAAATTTAAAACCTAAATATAAATATTTCTATAGATGTACCACTTCAATCCTAAATCTATTTTTAAAACTCTCATAGCTTCTGGTGAGAGAATTTAAAAATAATATTTTTCAATATGAGGTGTACATCCTAGCTTTTGAATTTAATACCTTCAATTACTCCAGATATTATAGCTCTAGCTTTCTCATTGTCCGCCTTTATAAAATACTCAGCTGTTCTAAATATCTTAGCAAGATAGAATTTGATATCATTTTTAATTTTCTTCTTCGTTGAATATCTATTTCTATACTTTTTAGAAAATATAATTCTATTTCTATTAATATATCTTAGTTCAAAAGCGCTACCTTGTCCTCCAGAGGACATACTTACTTTATGATATATGATACAGTTTGGATTATATATTATTTTGAATTTACAATCTAGAACCTTTGCACAAAAGTCTACATCTTCCATATACATAAAGTATTCTTCTGGAAGCAAGCCTGTTTTTGCAAAAACCTGTCTTTTTATTAACATAAAGCAACCTGTTACAAATGTAATTTCACTGTCAGCTTTAAAATTCATAGATTCAATTCCATTGCATCCATAATGAACTCCTAGATATCTATCCCAATCTAAGTATCCACCTTCATACCAACTTATATCTTTGTCACTAAAATAGTTAATTCTACAGCCAACTATACCAGCATCTTCATATTTATTAAACACTTGAATGTTTTCAGCTATGAAATCTGTTTCCACTATTGTATCGTTGTTTAGAAGAGCTATATAATCTGCACCATGATCAAGTGCATACTTAATTCCAATATTATTACCACCAGCAAACCCAAGATTTTTATCACTTTTTATCAATATACATTTATCAGTAATATTCTGTTCAATGTATTTCACAGAATCTTCTTTCGACTTATTATCAACTATTATTATATTATAGTTATCTTGATTAACACAGTTTTCAATGCTTTTAATACATTCAACTGTATCCTTTTCTCCGTTATAATTCACCAGTATAATACTGACAAAACCTTTCTCACTATCCATATTAATCCCCTAATTCAAATTTACTATCTTTACTATCCTTATTTATATAAAGCATTATTAAAATAATAAGCGGCCATGTACTTCTTATATAAAGATAAAATATCCCAGCAAATAAAAGAACAATAATCAATAGTATTCCCTTAAAATTATCTTTATTTAATTTTAAATTCATACCCATAAAATAATAATAAGCTCCAAATCCTAAAATACCATTTCCAAATAATGTAGTTATAAAATCTGATTCTGGATTCCAATTAGGTATATAATCATATATTCCAAAGAAATGAGTATATGGATATCCTGCGCAACTTGTGCCATACCCAAACAAGAAATTTACTACAGTTGATTTTGAAATCAAAGCAGGTATTTCTAAGTAATATCTCATATGCATATTAGCACTAGAATCATCAGAATTCACTACATTAAGCTTTTGAAAAGTTCTAGCTACAGAATTAAGCATCATATCAAACTTATTCACTATGCTGTCTCTAAATATAACTATCGCAGCTACCAGCGCTATAAAAGCAACTGCAGAAATAATAATTTCTTTTTTTCTAAACTTAATTTCTATTTTTCTATTTTCCTTCTTGAAATTATATAAATATCTAACTGAATATATACCTACTGCTAATAAATATATTATTATACCAGTCCTTGAAGTCGATAATATTACACCTAAAGAAAATAATACTTTTAATATTTTATTTTTAGTTAATATGAATCCTACTACAAGTGCTAGGGATAAATTAGCAGGTTCCCAAGAAACTCCAGTAGGTCTAAAATATCCATCCGAAATAAAAGTCCATTGATGTGTTACAGTAATTTTTAGTAGATCCCCAAATACAACTTGATTTAATGATATGCTAAAAACATTCCATAAAAGTATTTGAGCAAGTTCCCAAAACAATTGTATGTAACAAGATATCTTTAAACCATAAAAAAAGCATTTGCTTTTTTCTTTTAATTCTTCGTCACTAAACAATAGAACTAACGGTAACAGAAATAATGCAATTTTCAAGGTAAATCTCAAACTTTCTGGAGCCCAGCTTCCACCTAAAGTTAAATTGCTAACTACTGTAGATATACTAAAACTTATTATAAGAACTATAAATGGAATTTTATATTTCTGAAAATGAATCTTAGGAGTAACAAGTTGCAGTGCTATCGCAGCAAATATAAATAGATTAACTATAGCAAGCTGAGTTCCACCAACTTTAAACATTAGAGCTCCTAATGTACAGAAAACACCTGTTAAAATGAATAATATATTTTGTAACTTATTAATTTTTGCCAGTGTTTCTTCACCTCGTAGTTTTATCATTCAATCACCTTTAATTCGTAAATTTTTATTACTTCATAACATTTTTCAATTTATATCTTAAAGAACTTAATGAGTATTCATCATTTATAAGTTTAAATGCATTATCCTTTATTTTCTCATAAAACTCATAATCCTTCAACTTGCCAACTGATTCTATGAACTCATCACAAGTATTAGCAATTACTATTTCATTATTATCAGTATACTTTATTCCTTCTGCGCCTATTGACGTTGATATCACTGGAATTCCTTTACTCATGCATTCAAGAATCTTAACTCTCATTCCTCCACCGATAAAAAGAGGAACAACGCATAAATCACATTTTTCTATATATTCATTAACATCATCAACATATCCAGTAACTATTACGCTATCGCTACTCTGTTTTAAAATACTTTCACTTGGATTCTTTCCTACTATATATAAATTTAAATCTTCATATGTTTTCTTCATGTCAGTCCAAACATTGTCAAGGAACCATCTAATCCCCTGCTCATTTGGATACCACGACATAGTTCCCAAAAACAAAATATTCTTTATTTCTTTAGAATATTGCTTTTTCACATAAAGATCCTCTATACATATAGGAATAATCTCTACATTTTCTCCCTTATAGCTTTCATCAATAAGTTTACTTTTATCCTCTTCAGTAAGCATTATAGTTTTAGCTACTTTTTTGCATATATTCTTTTCATATTTTTCTGTCTTAATATACTCATTTTTAATATATAATTTTTTCAAGAAGTTTTTTTCTTCAAGATACCTTCTCTCCAAAATTAGATATTCACAGTTATGCTCACTTAATATTACTTTGCTCAAATCCAATTGGTCTAAATATCCACAAATATTAAGGTGATCAGCAATTATATAGTCATACTTAACAGATTCCGTCATATCTTTTACTATTGTTCTATATTTATTATCTATAAATTTACTAACTATAAAGGGCTTTTCACTGAATAAGCCCTTTAACATGTTTTTCATCAAAGTTATTTTACTAGATGAGTTGGTAAAAATTTTATGAACAACTTTAACGTCAAAGCATATCTTTTTTAATTCATTTATACTAAGTTCATTATCCTTTTTTTCACTAAAACAAACCAGGTCAACTCTAAAATCATTTTCCATTGCTTTTAAAAGATTATAGGTTCTTATCCTACCTCCATTATCTAAAGGAAATGGGATTTCCGTAGTCAAAAACAATATGTTTTTCATGCTATCATCCTTCTGCTAATATTTAAAATATAGTCCTAATATCTTCAAATCATCTATTATGTATCTCTTAAACATTCTTTTAGGTTCTTTCATAAGTCTATAAAACCATTCTAACCCACTTTTTTGCATCCATTTCGGTGCTCTTTTTATGTTACCTGCTTCAAAATCAATAGATGCTCCTATCGCCAAACTTACAGGAACCTTCAATTGTTCTCTATATTTATATATAAACTTCTCTTGCTTAGGTGCTCCAAGTCCAACAGCTAATATATCTGGTTTTTTCTCATTTATCATAGCTATAATTTTTTTTATTTCTTCATCGTCTTTCTCAAATCCATAACAAGGTGAATATGTACCACATATATTTAAACCTTCATATTTTTCCATAAGGTTTGAAGCGGCTTTTGCTGCAACACCTTCTGCAGCTCCAAGAAGAAAAATGCTATATCCTTTTTTTGCAGATAAGCTACAGACTTCTGGAAATAAGTCTGATCCCGATACTTTTTCTTTAATAGGAGTCTTTTTTAATTTAGATATCCATATTAATGGCATACCATCCGTTAAAATAAGATCTGCATTATCATAAACTTCTCTAAATTCTTTATCTCTTTCTAATTGAATTATGTGATCAACATTTGGTGTAACAACATAATTATATCTTTTATTGTTTACAAGCTTAACTATTTCATCTAAAGCTTCATTTAAATCTAGGTTATCAACAACAGTATTGAGCAAACTTATTCTCATCTTTTACCATCCTAAAATTTTATAAATTCCTTTACGTTGTTCACGTTATCTTTTCTTCCTACTATTATCTTGCCGTCATTTTCAATTATGTATATATCATCTAATCCATCTACTATAATTTCAGAATTAGTTGATACTATAAGATTGTTTGAGCCTTTTCTACAATTAGTTTTTCCAATATGTATATTTCCAAGGTCATCTTTGTTTCTATATCTTTCTATTGCTTCCCAAGTTCCTATATCATCCCAACCAAAATCACTAGGTATAACATATATACTATCAGCAGCATGCTCCATAATCCCATAGTCTACAGAAACTTCTTTAGTTAAGGAATATCTATTTTTTATATAATCATTTAACTCTTCATTGTCAATATGTTCTATATCTTTTAGAGCTTCATATGTTTCATGCTGATATCGTTTTATAAGTTCAAGTACATTCTCAACTTTCCATATAAACATACCACCATTCCATAAATACTCTCCACTTTCTAGGTATTTCTGTGCAGTATCTTTATCTGGCTTCTCAACAAATTTATCAACCTTTACTATATCATTGCCATTTATTTTTACATGCTCATTTGTTTTCTTTATGTATCCATACCCTACTTCTGCTCTATCAGGTTTCATTCCTAATGTTATTATTGCACCTTTATAATCAGTTATGAATTCATTAGCATCTTCTATTGTCTTAAGAAAGCTTTCTTCATCCTTTATAAGATGATCAGAAGGTAGCACAACCATTGTAGCATCTTTATAATATCTCTTTATCACAAAAGCTGAAAGCGCTATACATGGAGCCGTGTTTCTTCCTTCTGGTTCAACTATTATATTGCTTTCTAGAATTTCTGGTAGCTGTTCTTTTAACAAACCAACATATTTTTCTCCTGTGCAAATAAATATTCTTTCTATAGGTATAATTGGCTTTATCCTGTTTATTGTCATCTGAAGCATAGTTTCTTCACCTAAAAGATTTAAAAATTGCTTCGGTTTTTCCTCAGTTGAAAGTGGCCAAAATCTAGTTCCTTTTCCTCCAGCCATTATTAAAGCGCATAGCATAATAATATCCCCCTAAATTCATGTTGTATATGTATCAGAACAAACTTGTACATTAACTAATATGTACCTAATAATAATGTCCTTAAGACTTATAAATCTTAATCCAGACACTACCTAGCATGTTCATCTCCTAAAAACACCTTAAAGGTCTTAAATATAAGTTTTATATCAAGCCATAGGTCTCTTTCTCTAACATATTTAACATCAAGTTTCATCCATTCTTCAAAATCAATGTCGTTTCTTCCAGATACCTGCCAGTAACAGGTTAGTCCAGGCTTAACTTCCAGTCTTTCCATCATCCAATCTTCAAATTTCTCTACTTCATGAGGTAAACTTGGTCTAGGTCCTACTAGACTCATATCTCCCTTAAGTATGTTCAATAACTGTGGAAGTTCATCAATGCTTGTCCTTCTTATAAACTTACCGATTTTAGTTACTCTAGGATCTTCCTTCATTTTAAACATTGGTCCACTCATCTCATTAAGCTTCTCTAATCTAGCTTTTAGCTCTTCTGCGTTTATCACCATAGACCTAAACTTGTACATTTTGAACCTTTTCCCATGAAGTCCGATTCTTTCTTGAGAGAAAAATACAGCTCCGTCCGAATCTATCTTTATTAAAATTGATACTACAAGAATTAACGGACTAAGCAATATTAATCCTACAAAAGATCCTACAATATCTATTATCCTTTTTATGCAAGTATATATACTGCGTTTTTTAATATTTATACCCATAGTACTTTTAGTAGCATCACGCGCATCCAACCTTGATTGAATCTCCATACCATTATCCCCTACAATGGACATTGCCTTTCCTCCCTTTTAAATAATTACCGATGTTTATATCACAATATTCCTAAATAGCCTTGTGTTACAATCGCCATTTATCGTTCTTTTAATACATATTTTTACTTCCATGCTTATTATAATATAATCATAGAGTATTGTCTAATATGATTTTATGCACTAAATTACATTTTTTCCCTCTTTACTTCAAAACATGTATAATAACTTACATTATTTATTTTAGAAATAATGTAACATCTTACAAGCCACTAATTACATAATAATTCCTTATTAATTCAGATTGTAATTTATATGAAATTAATTTTCAATACCGCCATTTAAACAATTGTGTTTAATAGCAATACTTATTTACCATCAGTTTCTTTGTATGTTATTATTAACCAATACATATATTTACTACAAAGTAGTAGACACCCGTGTAGGAATAATTTAAAATAGTTCCTGTGATTGTAAACTATTTATTGTGATATATCGTTTTTTTTACAAACATTAAAAGCAAACAAATAAGTAGACGTTTAACCGGAGGTACAAAATGAATTTTGTCACTATGTTTCCTGAGGCTCAGAATATCCATCTGACAAAAGATGTGGGTATGATTCCTTATATTTTATTTAAATACTATAACTACAACTCAACTTTAGTATGTTACAAAAACGAAGAAACCTATAACTATCTTAATACTGAAGTAAAAGGATTAAAACTTAACTATTTAGATAAAGTAACAGGAAATTCAACCAAGGATGGATTAATATATTTATTTAAAAATGCTAAGAAAATAGATGTACTTCATACCTTCCATCTATCATCCAGAAGTCTATGCTGGATATATGCTTATAAGCTATTAAATAGTAAAGGCAAAGTTTATTTAAAACTTGATGCTAATTATAAGATACGAGATTATGACTACAATAAAAATGACTTAAAGTCAATTATAAAAAGACATATTTTAAGAAAAACAGATTTAATCAGTGTTGAAGCAAAATCTTTCTATAATTTCATAAACTCAAATTGGGCAACTAAGGTTGAATTTATACCAAACGGCATATATTCCAATGGAGAAAGACAAGAAGTTTCCTTTGACTCAAAGGAAAATATAATCTTAACAGTAGGAAGAATAGGAACTTATGAAAAAGCTAACGAGATATTATTACAAGGGTTCAAACTTGCTTCAGATAAATTAAATGATTGGAAACTAAAAGTTGTAGGACCAATAGAGGATAAATTTAATGATTACATAAATAACTTTTTAAATGAAAATCCAACTTTAAGAGAAAAGATAATCTTTACTGGAGCTATTTATGATAAAGAAAAACTAGAAAATGAATATAAAAAAGCAAAGGTATTTTGTTTGACTTCAAGATATGAAGGTTTTCCATTGGTGCTTCTAGAAGCAATAAAAAATGGCTGTTATATTATATCTACTAATTTTGATTCTGCATATGATATTACTAATAATGAGAATTATGGATATTTATTTTCAATAGATGATATAAATCAATTATCTGAAAAGCTAATTAAAGCTTGCACTAACGAGGCTAATTTAGAGAAGAAGTGTGTACAAATACAAGATTACGCCTATAATAACTTTTATTGGCCGACGCTTTGCGCAAAAATAGATAGAGAACTAAAAAATAATAAGGTTTAATTTATCCCCTATGTACTTACTTAAACTTAACCCTAGATTTTTTTTAGAGTTCCTAGCTCAACTATTAATTTATACATGCCCGAAAATCCCCAGAAGCCGGGATTTTTGAACAAGTATAAATTAAGTTTCGATATAGGAACTCTTTAGCTCTTGTTCAAACTTTGAAGGTTAAACTTCGGATAGATACCGTAATGGACATGAACCTAAATATTAATATAATTTACGTTCAAATTGTGCTGCGCATTTTATCTAATCACAGAGCAGAACAAAAAAATTCTAGTAGAATTAAATTCTACTAGAATTTTTATTTTTACACTTATATATATGTAAAAAAACTTATCTTCTCATTATAATCCCTTTTGCTTTACTTATAACCAATTCCTGAGTCTTATCTTTTAGTATGAACATGACTAAAAGATAGAAAACTCCCCCAGTTACCACTTGTACCACATTTGCTAATACAGGATTAGCTATAAAACCACCTACATAGCTTACTAAAAACATCATTATTATAGAAACTATCCAATACCTACCTGTACCTAGTAACATCTTAACAACAGGTAACTGTTTCCTAACAAATATAAGTTGTAGTATTATCCCTAAAACTTCCGCCTCAATTATTGATATTACTGCACCTGTAGCTCCGTACCTAGGTATCAGTATGATATTCATTATTAGGTTTATTACGCCTGATATTACTATAGATATTGTATATTTATTTTCTTGCTTTGATCCTACTAGATATTGTATTCCTATAATATTAGCCCAGTTAACAGCAACTATTATAATAGAACTTGCTACCGTTAGTCTCTCTACAGCATAATACTGAGGGTCTAAAAACCAGGATACTAGTATTTTCGATATTCCCATTAACCCGAAAGCCATCGGAATAGATACATATGATACAAAAGAAAAAGTTTGTTCTACAAGTTTTTTCATCTCTTCCTTTTTACCCTGTCCTAGTATATTTGAAATTCTAGGCAGCAATATCACCCCTACAGATGCAACTAGCGATAATATGATATTAATGATTTTCTGAGAATAATCATAATAAGCAACTTGATCATTATCTGATAGTGCTCCAATCAAGGTTCTTGATAGTAACAAATAAACTTGTGTAGATATTTGAGGCAAAAATAGTCTAATTAAAGGAAAAATAGTTTCTTTGATAATCTTCATATCGATTTCTATCTTCCTTATAGACTTAGGTATGTTAGTCCACATTATTAAAAGCCCTGCTAAATTAATAAATATAGTTAACAGTATATATTTTATAAGATCATCTGAACTTCTTACAAATACAAATATACTAACCAGTCCCACTAGTTTCGCTGTTGAGTTTCTTATAACAACTTTTTTAAAGTCTTCTAAGCCCATAAACAGCCAAGAAATATCGAAAACTACCATAAGCATATTAAGCCCTTGTATAAGGAATATAAACTGATTTTCCTTCATAAAGATGCCAACAAATATATAGTATGCAACCATAGCTATTAAGCTTGTACAAATCTGCGTTGAGTATAAACTCCAAAAATATCTTCTAAGTTTTTCTTTATCATCCCTTATATATCCAACTTGTCTGTTACCGTACATTTGCATACCAAGCATACCAAATAGCATAAAGTAATTAACTATTGATAACGAATATGCATTTAGCCCCATTTGGCCCGGGCTAAAGATTCTTGTTAGATATGGTATTGTTATCAGTGGAATGATCATAATCATAACCTGATATAGAGTATTATAAATGTAATTTTTGATTATGCTCATATTAAATCTCCCGTAGTTTTTTATACATCATCTATAATATCACTTTTTATTGGCTTTGTAGAATAAATTTATTAATAATTATATTAAATTTTGTATTTTTCCTTTGTAGATGTTTCACAATTGTTTTTGTTCTTCCTCTCATATTAGTTATACACTCCAAAGCTTACTAAAAACTCAATTTAAAATACCCTTATTTTCATACAAGTCATTACCGTATAATATTCCTATGTTTTTAATCCTTCTATTTCTGCCTACAAAACCATTATTTTTTATTTGTAAAACCTCTAATTGCTCTCTTATTCTTATATTTTCAGTATTTAATCTTTCATTCTCTAAGCTAAGTATTTCATTAGTGTTCATCAGACTCTCTAATTTTTTGCCATTTTTTATAATCTCTCTTTCATAAAGAGCCATCTTATAATATTCAAAATTAGTCATAACGATCCTCTCCTTAATGTTTATATGAATTAGAATAATTGCTTTTTTTAAACTGCAACTCTTTTATGTCATAATAGGTTAGCTTTTCATCACAGTATTGAGTATATAATTCTAAAGCCCATCTCTTACTTATATTTAAAGCTACGTAAGTTACTAATGACTTATCTTCAACTTCACTCAGTTGCTTCTTAATTGATTCCTCCACATTTTTCCCGCCTTTTATAAGATTGTATTTTCCCCATTTATTAATAGCAATTTCGTTAGTATTTTCATTGTAAGCTATAACCTTATATTTGGATATAAGACTACTTATCATATTACATATTTGGTCTATTTCATAGCCAGTATCACTCTTAATTTCCTCTTTGGTTATCTTATAGATACCAACATTACTGCTATATGGATTAGTCAATAAATACAGATAAAAACCTCTCTCTTCAGTAGTCATGCTTCTAATCTTTTCATCCTGCCAAAAATCCATCTGAACTATTTTATAATTCATAAGTTCCTCCCTTAACTAATTTATTTAAAGAAAATATTTTATCTAGTTTACTCTGTTAATTTTATGAATGTACCACCTTGTATAAACTCCATTACTTTCAAATCTTTTCATCAGAAGTAGTAGGTTTTCTAGTATATACCAATATATTTATTAAATGTAATATTTTACATTATACAAATATAGTATTTTATCTTACATACTACGTCAATATATTCACCTAATTGTTAAGAATTTTGTAAGAATTTATTTTAATGCAACAAAAAAACTCTACTTACGATACAGTAGAGTTTGTAAGATCTTTTTAACTTATATGATACTCAATTTAAATAATTCAAAAGAAGCCTTAGCAGTAGCATTTAATTAATTTCAAAAGACTCATAAAAACCATATACTGCCCATAATAATTCTACATTCAACTATCCTTCAATGGATAGGTCTACATTCCATCATATAAAGTAAGCCCTTCCAAATGTTCAATGTATCTTTCTACACTTTCATAAACTACAATATCTGGCTTTTCTCTTTCAATATCAGAGGGCTTAAAAGCTTTTGCATGAATAAATACTGTTGATGCAAAGTCTTTTGGAATATAGTCAAACATTGCTTCTGAGTAGGAATCCCTAATTATAAGAATCTTTCTTTTGTCTGATGCATTTGATTCATATTTTATATAGAACTCATCATCAGTTTTCTTTACTAAATCAACCTTTACATCTTCACGATATTTGGATATGGAATACATTTTATCATCATTCAAATATGAATTTAGATTTATCATATTGGCTAAATCCCCGCTACATTTATTCGCATCAGAAATCTTTACATCATTTAGATATGACCGATTTCCAGTCAACTTATCAGAAAGTTGCTGGCTACCTATAAATCCACCAATCTTATTCCAATGAGTATCATACTTGTAATATACCTGATACTGCTTTTTAGTTTCTAACAACTCTGATTTTGGGTAAACTAGCGGAACATCTGTATGCTCAGATATATACTTTGCAGTTTGATCTGCTATAGTTATTTTACTTAAAACTTTTATATTTTTCGGCATATACTCAGAGTACACATTTTCCTTATCTGGGGCCAAGAATAGAACAAGTTTTATATTTTTAGCTTTAAAATACGATTCAGCTTTCTCTAATCTATTCCCTATCAATTCTAATTGGTGATCAGTATAAAGATTGCTCCCTTCATAATCCGATATAGGATCTCCATCATCTTTATTATCATAAAACAACCAATTGTTGCTCCCTAACAAAACATTCTTAGAGCTTAATATATGAAAAAATTTTAGATTTATAATATCATTTAGTTCTACAAATTGATTTTTAAAGGCTATGTGATCGTCATAATACTCTTCATATTGTCTTGGATATTTACTAATGTTTTGCAATGAAAATGTAGGCTTTTCACTTAGCTTCTTATTTTGAAAATTTCTTGTGTCTACATGATTCTTTAAAAAGAAAAACAAAATATTGGGTGCTAAAAGCGCTATTATAAAAGCCGAAATAAAGACTTGCTGCTTTTTTTTCATATTGTCGCCTCCTAAAACTGGAAATAAATAAATGACTTTATTGAACTTGAAATAAGCATCATAATTGATATAAATAGTATCACAAACTGAACTAGGCTTTCTGTAATATAGATTTTTTTCT
Source organism: Clostridium yunnanense (assembly GCF_016595795.1). Classification (GTDB taxonomy): domain Bacteria; phylum Bacillota; class Clostridia; order Clostridiales; family Clostridiaceae; genus Clostridium_AR; species Clostridium_AR yunnanense. Next base: position 39,462 of record NZ_JAENHN010000071.1, on the reverse strand, counting down.
CATCATAGACTAACAACTTTGTCTTTTTGATAAAACTTTGAAGAACACCAGATAGCAGAATGCCTACAATAACGAATGTTACTATTTTTATATCGATAAAACTTGATATTTGCTCACTTCCAGAGTTAGGTGTAAACATAATTTTAATGTATTTCATCGCTGTATGTAAATTATTTGCCCTAAATATTACCCATGCAACTATAATAATGAGGAGCGTATAAATATGATTAATAAAACTTAATTTATTGCCTTTTAGCCATTTATTTAAAAACAGCCTTTCCAATACCAAGAAAACGCCATAAAATAATCCCCATGCTATGTATTTGAAACCTGCACCATGCCAAAATCCTGTAACGAAGAATACTATTAAAAGATTTAGATATGTCCTTAAGTTCCCTTTACGGTTTCCCCCTAGCGGAATATATAGATATTCTTTAAACCAAGTTGAAAGTGATATGTGCCATCTTCTCCAAAAATCTTGAACTGATTTTGCTAGATATGGATAATTAAAATTTTCTATAAAATCAAATCCAAACATTTTTCCTAATCCTATTGCCATATCTGAATAACCAGAAAAATCATAATATATTTGTAGTGTATATAAAATAGCTGCTATCCACATTAAGCCTGTCCCTATTTCTGATGTAGGATTTTTCAATATACTATCAGTAACAGCGCCAAAAGTATTTGCTAAAATCACTTTTTTTCCTAGTCCATATATAAAACGTTTTATCCCGTATGCTGTTTTTGAACTATTTATGGGGTGGTTTGTTATTTGCCCTTCAATTTCATTGTACTTATTAATGGGACCTGAAATTATTTGTGGAAAAAATGAAATATAGAGAGCAAAGTCTAATATATTTCTTTGTGCCTTACTCTTCATTCTGTATACATCAACAATGTATGATATAGATAGGAATGTATAAAATGAAATTCCAAGAGGCAATACCACGTTCGTAATTGGTAAAAGTTCATGATGCACTGCAGCATTTATTTTTACAGAATAATCACCATAATATTTGTAATATCCTAGCAAAAATAGATTTATGCAAATATCTACTATAAAAAACAAGTTACGAATCCCTTTTTTTTGTTGTGTTTCTATAATTAAACCAAAACTATAGTTTACTCCCACTGAAAAAACTAAAAGTATGATGTATTGTGGCTGACCCCATGTATAAAAAAATACACTTGCTCCTAATAACACTAAGTTTCTATATCTTGAACTTACTATACGATATAAAATAAAAACCAACGGAAAAAAACAATATAAAAATATAAATGAACTAAATTCCACTCTGTTTTTCCTCCTCAAATCTCAACTGTCAAGTTTTCTAATAAACTTTTAAACTATTGCATCCCAAATAATCTTATCAGTTTCTATAAGTTAAAGCATTATTAACTCTTTCACTTATTCACTTAAATTCTCTGTATCTTTATTATATGTCAAATAGGCGCTGTAATAAACATTATTCTCACCAATGTATCCATTCTACCCCCTTCAAACCCTCATGTTTTCAATAAATTCTTAACTTTTTTACTTCTAATCCAGTTTGATTGTTTAAAAGTTTAAAATTTTACTTTAAATCAATTTTACAAGTTAACTTCTTTTGTTTTTAAAAAGCTATGTTTTTTCCTTCTTTTCCATTAAATAAGCTAAGTTTTTAAAAAGTTTACAATTTAAGAATGTAATCATAATAACGAATGCATATATCTCTTATGAATATGTTTTGAGTGCATCTATAGGTTCGTTTTTAAAGCACCTTATTAAAATTAATATTTGTAGGAGGTATTTAAATATGGCGAGAAGAAAAAAAGGTAAAGATTTTGTTATAGATCCTGATGATCATGGATATGAAGAGGAAATAGAGGAGAATGGCTTTATTGATTTTGATGATAATCAACCTATAAGACCTAATGAAGTTTTAGTATCAAGCTTTAATTTTTTTGATAATACTTCTGAAAATGCTAATAGCGCTAATACTGATAATAATCTATCTGACCCTATTGTCAAGCCTCAAATAAATGAGCTTCACAAGAATAAAGACAGCACTGCTTCTACTAATAACTTTAAAGAAAGCTTAACAGATATTAGAACCACAAAACAATTCACTAACGGAGTAACCCCTCCTGTAGATGGAGAACTTTTTACTATTAAAAGAACCTATACTTTGAGGAAATCTACAGTAAAGATGCTTAACCATATAAAAGCTTTAGATGATGATATAAATGTATATATGAATACTTTAGTAGATGCGGCTATAAGGCATTACTACGAGCATATACTGAATAAATTAAACAATGCTTGATTATTTCCTAGAGAAACAAACCACCAACAGAAATGGTTATACTAAAGTTAAGAGACATAGGAAAAAGCTATATACAAAATTAAAAGGGATTTTTAGCTTTTACGTAGAATAAAATAATCTTATCAAATTTCAAAGGGGAACCATAATGATATATGTTTTTAAATTCATAACCAATCTTATATTACCACCTGGATGCTTTATTATCTTATTGATAGCTTTAGGAGTACTACAATATAAACGTGAGAAGCGACTACCGAAATTAGCATTGATAGTAGTAGTTCTTATTTATATAACTTCAATTCCTTTGACTGCAAACTTTATAATTCATTCATTAGAATATAAGTTTAATCCTCCTTCAAAGCTAGAGGGAGATGTAATTGTCATGCTTGGAGGAGGTGCTTCACTTAGTTCTCCAGACATTAGTGGAATCGGAAGCCTTTCAGGAAGTTCAGCTAACCGATTATTAACTACTGCACGTTTACACAACAAGACTAAGCTGCCGATAATCATATCTGGAGGTTCTGTTTATGGCGAAAGTGGCACAGAAGCTGAAATTGCTAAAAGGCAACTTATAGACTTAGGACTAGATGAAAAAGATATAATACAAGAAGATAAAAGCCGTACTACTACTGAAAATGCACTATATACATCAAAGCTTATGGAAGAGCATCATTTTTCTAAACCTATATTAGTAACTTCAGCTTTCCATATGGAACGTTCGATTATTAACTTCACTAATGCTAATATTAAAAATGCTATACCTTATCCTGCTGACTATTTTACTAATGCTAAATTAACTATAGGTTTTGAATCCTTTGTTCCTAACTCTAGTAGTTTTGATACTACTGTGATAGCTTTACATGAATATCTGGGCATGTTACAACTTTGGATTAAATCGATAATTTAAAAACTTATTTATTATCTCTTATATCAATCCTTGATATTCTAAACCATACAAAGCTTCGTATACAAAGAGCCCCTTAAGTTAATACTTTGTATAAAGTATTAAAATTGGAGGTTCTGGATAAATGAGGCCTAATAGATGCATAAAAATCTCAGTAATTGCTCTAACACTAATTACTTGCTTATACCTAATAACTGCTATCTCATCAAAGACATCCAAAGCCACAAGCTATATTTCAGTAAATAAAGAAACAATCAATGATTCCACTTCAGCCAAAAGAGGTGAACCTTCTTATGATTATATAATAGGAGGAGATTACCTTCCTCATTTTCGTGTTTTCTTTTGGGTTCATAAAGATGCCAAAAGATACATCCCTTATGCTGATAAGGGAGTAAAAACAGATGTATCAGAACATGGGAGTGTAGAAAAATGGTCCGTTGTTGAAACCAAAGAAACTAATGGAGATGATAAGTTAGTTTTCATATATGTACCTAAGACCTTTGTGATATTGCAAGGAAAAGACTTTCAAAACAAAATACATCTGAATTACCAAGTAAATTAACTTACATTTTTGCTTTATATTTTTATTAATATTATGAATAGCATTGTTCTTAAAGCTATATTACTATTTACGTACTCATCTGATATTAAATATTTCATGATAAAAAAGTAAAAGCTAGTATTTCTAAACGAACCACACAAATTAACTTGATGCAGGTGTGGTTTATTGATTTACCAGCTTAATACTTTATTTTTTATTATTTTTCTTTTTGATAACAAATACACCAGATGCCACTAGTAAAACAATTACTATAACTACACCAGCAATCATTCCATTGTTATTAACCTTCTTACTGTCATGATCTACAGGTTTTGTAGCATCCCCAGAGGTACTTACTTTATTTTCTACAGAACTCTTATCATTTGAGCTATTTGTACTAGAGTTATTTGGCTTATTATTATCTGCACTAGAATTATCTATTTGTTTCTTATCATCAGCTTTATCACTTGAACCAGAAAATATACTTTTTATATTATCAATTACAGTGGATATAAAACCTTTATTTTCTTTCGATTCAGTAGATGTACTAGCCTTAGATCCTGAATTTTCGCCAGTACTATTTGCATTATTGTTTCCATTACTGTTCGAGGTATTACCTGCGCTACTGCTATTATTTTGTCCTTTACCAACTTCACCTGATTTATCAGTTCCAGTTCCGCTTCCATTGTTTGGATCCTTACCAGAAGAATTAGACGGTTCTGTTGATCCACTATTATTTGGTGGTGTTTCATCTTTTATATCACCACTAATTGTAAAGTTAATATCCTTCATTTCATTATTAACATTTCGTTCAACTAATTGAATCTTAAGGCTTTTCTTATATATATTAAACTTATCTTGATTTAACACACTCGCTTTTATCACTACGAAGTTTCCACTGCCAGTAAAGCCATCAACCTTTCCAACACAGGTAAAGTAATAATCAGCAATATTTCCATTCTTAGCTGTATCTCCACCAAACTCCATTATTTTAGGATTATTAGTCTTTATAAGTTCTCCACCGTTTATACTTTCCACTTTCATAACCGAAGGATCATAGGTAAATTCTAAAGACCCCGCGTATAACTTAGAAACATCTTTGACATTAAATATTATGTCTACACTACCTCCATTATTAACTTTTCCATTTATCTTTACATCAACTTGAGTAGTTGCTGCATATACTGTAGTCTTTAACATCATCATTAGTATTACTGCTAATAAAACAACTTTAGTTTTCATTTTAACACCTCAGTTATATAGATGTGCAGCTTCACAATAAGCTGCTTTATCTATTTATTTATATTTGTATAATATTTTCTTATATCTTCAATATCTTTAAAAACCTGTTCATGATTGCTATCTATAGTGTCATTCAGCTGATTATTCATGTACTTTGACCCATAACTTTTGACTTTTAATACACTAATTAATTTGTTTTTTATGTAATCAAATTTAGCTAAACTTTTCTCAATAGAACCTACATCTCTTTTATTAACAGCCTCTTTAATATTGTAATAATATAAATCTGCTAATTTTGAATATGAATCAGGATAGAACGGTCTCAAATCAATTAACTTTTTTAGAGTTTCTTCACCTTTGTCTATATCTCCTGATTTAAAATATGCCGCTGATAATACTTCCAATGCCCTCGCATCTTCCTTTTCCAAGGATATGTATTTATTTAAACTTTCAATACTATCTGTAAGAAGCTCTTTCTGTCCTATTTCATTATATCTATCAGATTCTATATTTCCTAGCTTAATATAATATCTATTATCCTTTATCGGGTACTTGTCCATAAATCTTAAAGAATTATATGAACTTCTCGTACCATGCATCTCTTTATAATTAGCATAATTATATACCATTTCATATGGTAACGAAATTATTATGAAGATACTTGCTATTAAGAACACTGCAATATATGAACTTTTAAGCATCTTGTTATTAAACCTATTATCTCTTAACTCAATACCCTTTTTATCTTGCAAAAAGGCTATTGACATAATAAGTATTATTCCAATAAGCATAAAACTTAAGCTAAAATCAAACATTGAATGTATTACTATCATCGTCATGATTATCAACCATTGATTAGACTTCCTTTTCTTTATTTGTATATAAATTGTATATAACAAAGTAATAACAAAAACTGATAACGCTAGAATTCCGTAATCTAACCCAATTTGTATAAAACCATTATGTACATATTTAGTATCGTAATTTGCACTTTGATATATAAACTGAAGCTTATTGTACTGGCCTGCTCCTATACCAAAAATATTTTTTTTAAGTATTTCTAGCCCATCAAAAATAAAAACCATTCTTTCCTGTAATTGTGAGTTTGTAATACTTATCTCCAAAATTCTTCTAAAGAAATAATAAACTATATAAACGAAACCAAGTAGGACTAAAATATTTTTTATCACTTGAAGATTTTTAACTTTGTTTTTTATCAGCTTTATATTACTAAAATCAATAAATCCCATTAAATATACAATTATTGGCAAAAGCAAAAAATAAACCAACATAAGTTTTTTTACTATAAGTAACGCTAATAGTAACCCTAGTATATTTAGATTTAATTTATGATTAACCTCTCTCTTTTTCCCTATAAATAGTGCTAATAGGTAAACTAATATACCACCTCTTGATTCAGTAGCAAATAATGCACTTATTATTATCAGATTAACCACTTTAAATAACTTTCCATAGTTTTCTTGTAAAAGCCAGTTACAGTTGTAAAAGTACAATATAGAGCATACTGCAAGGAAAACCGCGCTGCTATTAGCATAATTAAATAGTCCCTCTAATCTATTATAAGGGTTTGTTAAATTTACGATTATTGATAGAGCTGAGTATATACCACCTGTTATAATCATAGCTTTTATTATATATTTTTCTATGCTTACATTGCGACTTATGTAAAAATAAGTAATTATACAGATAAAAACATAAATCGAATTTATTGAAGATAGCACTTTATCTGAAGATTTTAATATACTACAAAATACAGATATAGCAATTATGGATACAATAAAAAACTCCAAATTACTTATTTTGAAGCTTGACTGATTTCTTATAATATAATAAATGCAGGTTCCACCTAATATAACAAATGACAAACTTAAAATCACTTCATTTGTCAAAACCGAATATGGCATAATAGCTACTATAGAAAACATTAAACACAAATAATAATCTTTAAAGCTGTTTTTCTTCTCTAGTTGATTTTTGCTTTTCATTCCTAGTTAGTCTCCTAAAACTCATAAATTATATTTTCAAACCACTACCAATTATAACATCAACAAGAAATTAAAAAAACAAAAAAGTACATATATTTACAAGGATGCAAATATAAGTACTTCTTGATATCTATTTTTCAGCATAATCCGATATTTTAATGTTACTATCATTTATTTTTACAATATAAAACCCTGAACTCTTATAATCTTCATCCTTACCATTTGAAATCAATATACTTTCATTTACCTGTATCTTATAAATACTACTATCTTCAATCAAAGGTCCAACATCAATATTATTAATTTGAAGTTTTATATTAGCCTTGCGTTTGTTTGTAATATCTTCTATAACAGATTTATAATAAGCAGAGTTTTTATCCATGACATTATCTAAAAACGAAAAGTCTAATTCCTTATCATTTACAAGATTCACATAAATGTTTCTATAATTTCTTATCAAGTCATCAAGCTCTGCCTGTTTAGGTCTTACCCCAGCTTCTTTATTACTCTGCTCTATTTTAACTTCCGCTTCTCTTACTTTTGAAGCCTTCATCTGTTTAATACCTAATATTGAAGCCAAAACAATAATCACTGCTATAACACCAATAATAATCTTTTTCAATTTTACACTTCCTTTGTTAAAGCAACACTAGTAATTCTTCTCAGCACTTAATATTCTTTGTATAAATTGCTTTTCTGATACAAACCTGTTTTTTACTCCCTGCTTAACAGCATCTGATGAACTCTTAAAGTATATATCAACTTTAGATCTTTCATCATATATGGCGTTGATAAAATCTACGTCATTAGTCACATCTTTATAGATCTGGATTATATTTTTAGCACCGCCCACTCCATGCTGTACAGCTGTTGACCACAACATATTTCTTACACTGTAATCATTTAGTCTGCTAGAATAGTCTGTACCACTATTTTTTAGTGCCTTCACTAACTGATCAAAATAAGTAATTTTTATGTATTTCTTTTGAACATCAAAGAACTCATCATAGTGATCAGTTCCTAACTTTGACCAGGCATTATTAAAATTAGTACCATAAGTACCATTATCTGCTTGCTTTGCTGAAATTAGAGTATTATAAAAATCAACCTTTTCACCTTTAAGCCACATTAGAAAACTATCTACAGATCCCACCTTTACCGCAAGCTGCCAAGGACCATAAGAAGTTCCGCCAGGATCTCCTGGAGTAGTATTGTAGGTTCCAGGCTTACCATTAGATTCATACTTTTCAGAAACATACCCTAACAAATCATCGTTAAAGTCATCTGTAAAAATGTCAACATACCTTGTAACATAACCTCTCTTTATTAGCTTTCCATCGTTATAGTTTACTTGGTATACACCATTAGTTCTTTTAATTAATTCTACAAGTGATCCCTTCGGTATCTCAGAACTCCAAGGTGCGGTTTCACTCGCAGAATTTCTAAGATTCAAATCGTCTTGAGCATAAGCTAACTTAATCTTATAATTATTTTCTTTATTTAACACTGTGTTGCCGTCCTTTGCAATAACAATACCACTGTTTAGTGAAGCTGCAGCAATTCCAGCATTAAAATACTTATCTGACTTTAATATATAGTTCTCACCATCAAAAGCAGAGTATGTTGTATTTGTCCAAATAACTTGTCCATTTTTTACAAGTATCCCATTGTTATTAGCAGCCATTTTGCAGGCAGATAATAATTCACCTGAGTTATATTCAGCAGAAACTATACCCTCACCATTATATACAATATAGTTTGCATCACTCATATTTTTTGACGTCTTAACTATATCAAATATATCTACTATACCATCTTTATTTAAGTCATATGTAGTATTATTACTGTCATAGTAAGAGCCAATCTCAGCTATATCTTTCATATCTACAGAGTTATCCTTATTAAAATCACCTACAATACTTAATGCATAAGCATTATTTGCTTTAATAACCAATATAATTGCTGCTAAAATCAGAGATTTTTTTGCTAACTTTATCAATTTCATATAGGCTTTCACCCTCTCATTTATCTTAAATAATATATTATTAAATTTATGCTCTTAAAATATTATAGCATTAAATTAATATATATAAAGTTAATAAAATTAAAATTTTATTGCACCTTTTTACAAAAAAAGAAAGCCATGGTCATCCATGACTTTCAATGTGTATTGCTTTTTTAAGTTATTTTTCGTAATTTACAGCTGCCCTTGCTAAATCTTTTACATCAATCGTAGTATCAGATGCATCTAAATTTACTCTTGGGTCGTAATCGCCTTGTCCTTGCATCTTTCCAAAATCCCTTGCAACATAAACTATATCGAAGATATCAACAATTCCATCTAAGTTTATATCTCCTTCTTTAATTGCGCTCGGATTATTTACATTGATACTAAGAGCTTTAGAGGTTATATCACCTAATCCAACAGTACTTCCTTTTACTACAAAGTTGCAATCACCTTTTAAACTACTAGGAATTGTGCTGTTAAAGCTCTTTAATACTTTAGTTCCATGAACTAAGTTCATTGTTATTGAAGAACTATCTATAACCGCATTTTCTATACCAGTAAGTGCTATTTCTCCATCATTAACATTAGATAATCTAGCTGTAACTTTATCATATGGACTATAAACATTTTTATCTAGTACCACATCGTAAGTTACCTTATCTCCTATATTAAGTGTATAGTCGGTTGAAGTTAAATCCACAGTCTTTTTATAATCATTTAAGGTTGTAGTTCCATTAAGATTAAGTTTGAAATTAACCTCATACTTTCCTACCGGTAAGTAAATACTGCTCTTAGTGTTTAGGCCTCTATTTATATCATATACTTTTCCTGAAAAAAGATCCTTAGCTTTTAAACCAACTACCTCTACATTACTAACGAACTTGCTTGCAAGGCTAAGTTTTTTAGCTGCTAATCTATCAAACTTAATTTCCTTTAATGTAGTGTCTACCTTTACTGTCTTACTAGCCCAATACCCACCATTAGAATCTTCACAATATGCACTAATATTATAAGTTTCTCCATCTGCTAGAGACAGATTAATTGCACTAGTATTGTTGTAGTAGTTATCTTGAGTATTATAATCTATGGTATCACCTTTAGATGTAGTTAATGAAACCTTCTTCACACTGCTATCCAATGGAATACTAACAGAATTAACTACTGAATCATTTTGCATCTGGCCATTACTAAATAAATACCTTCTTTTATAATGACCTATTCCATCATAGTTTTGTGTTAGGATATCTAAATCATAGTATTTTCCATCTGTAAGAACACTACTAGGTATTTTTACTGAGTTTACTTGACTTCCACCAGAATATATAAGTGTTGTCCCGTCATATAGTTTATACAACGGTTTATTACCATAGTAACCCAAAGCCAAAACAGACTTATTAGTAATATAAACATTATCAACAGTACCTGATGCTATTTTTTTATCGCCAATGTAATTACTTATTACTAATGAATATTTTCCTTCTATAATATCTGTAGGTACAGTTAAAACTGAGCCATTCTGTGACTTTATGGTTTTTACAACAGTACCAGCTACATTTACGAATTGAACTTCCTTATTCCCACCAGAATAAGAGGATACATTGTTTCCATATTCATCTACTATTCCACCATTAATGATCATATTTTCACCAGTCTTCAGAAGTTTATCAGTAGAAAAATTACCAGTATAGTTCTTTCCTATGAATATTGTGTAGCTAGTTCCATTAACACAATCCGTATTCTTTAAATTATAATTAGTTGTACTTGTGTTGTCATATAAACTTACCCCATTTACATAATAAGTATTAGAAGAGACAAAAATTTTACTGTACTTTACTGAAAAACCAGTTCCTCCTCCATTATTAATTTGGGATATCATTATATTAGCATTCTTATTATCTATTCCACCTAATTTAATCTCAGTCATGTTATTAGTAGATAACTGAATAGATGAAGAAATATTTTTAAATCTTCCTCCTAACGCATACTGGTTATTTGATTTATCATAGAAATAATTATCAAAATAACACTCTACATTATCTTGAAGCCATACATTAAGGTTAGAAACTAAACCCTTATCTGTATTGTAATTAATATTTATGGCTCCTCCAAAATAAGAATTGTTCCAGGTAATATTTAGTCGTCCATTGACTATATCACTAATATTATCAAAGGTAGTAATTACATTTACCTTTTTACCTTGTAAATCTATATTTGTAACTGTGCCACTTACAGTTACTTGAGGACATACAACATAATCTCCATTATCAGTAGTTCCAGATATAGAAATCGTACCATTTAGAATAGTATCTTTTGGTACATACATTATACCTTGACTGATATTATAGGTATTACCATACTGTTTAGCCTCACCTGTTTTTAAAGGCTTTCCATTTGGGTCATTGACATTTATAGTTTTATAATTACTTGCATCAATTGTGTATGCTATAGCATTTGACGAGTAAGTCTTACCTAAAATATTCAGCTTGAACACTGCGTTAAAACTTGTACTTACACTTGGAGTAAAAGTAATTTCGTAAGGCTGATTATATACATATATATTCTGATTTATATTTTCAATTACCTGACCATTATTACTTATTTCTATCCCTACACTTAAGTTGTTGGTATTATTAATTAATACATAATTATCATATTGGTCGAGCAAATATACTTTTGCTTTAGGACTTTTACTTGGAGTTATTGTACTGAAGTCTGTATTGTCTGCTTTAACTAAATAGTCACCACCTACATAAATCGTGTAGCTATCTCCGCTTATTGGAGTACTTAACTCCTTCCTATATGCCATTGATGAAGAACTTCCATTATATAAACTAACGGTATATCCATCAAAAATATTAGAAGATATTTTATTTACAGAATTGTTACTACTTAACTGAGAATTCATGTATATATTACCAACCTTAAAATTGTAGCTTCCACTATAATTATTAGGGTTAGATAGGTTTATCTTAGTAGTTTTTGTATAATCTAAGTTCACAGCTTTGGTGCCACTGATTGTATCTGCCAGACTATAGTTTTCATTGATTGAATTATTGTACACACTTGCATTTACATTTATTACATAATCAGCACTTGTTATCCATAAATAATTGTTTTTATATAGCTTATTAAACTGCTCCACACTATAATATTCACTGTAAGTATTCGCCCCTGTTTGAGTCAATAAATTCAAGGTTATATTACCAGAATTCAGTGGAACATTTGCTGTAACTGGCACCTTATTGGCTGAACTATCTTTTATTTCAACAGTATTAGAATTAAGTGTCAAATCTCTATAAATTACAGAATGTCCGCTTGAACTTATTCCTGAAAGAGATACATTGTAAGCTCCAGATTGCAGTAAATTCTTATCTATATATGCATTACCATTATTTATTATTGTGCCATTTAACTGATAATTACTATTGCCAAATTTACCTTCATTTATAGGATTTCCTTCTGGATCTCTAACAGCTATCTTTTGATAGTTATCAAGGTTTATCTTATAGTTTAATGTATTTGATGCATACCTTTGGTTATTGTAAGTAGTTTCAAAACTAACATCAAAACTATCTGCTATGATATTTGGATTAATTAAAACATATCCGGAACCAGTTACCGAACCTCTTCTTGCTTCAATACCATTTATTGCTACCACGTAAGTAAAACTAGTCTGTTGGCTTGGATACACAAAGTTTCCAAATTCATCTTTAAATCTTACATTTATCCCAATATTTTGTCCTGGCTTAATTACATTGCTTGACGTAGTTCCATCATTGCTATAATAATCAGCAGAAAGACTTAATGTACTTCCAAACTTAAGCTCCTTTGTTTCTCCAGCGCTTATATTAAGACTTCCTGAATAATTAATATTTGAATTGTTATAGTTATAGCCATAGCTACCAGCGCTCAGGTTATAACTACCTGATGCTTGGATTGAAAAATTACTTGAATTATCAACAGTTATATTCAAATACTTATTAGATAGAAGCGAAACATTTAACTTCCCAATATTTTTATTATCTATAACTACATCACCTTGTCCAGAATAAGTGGTATTTAAAAATGATGTGCCATTTTGTACAAATACTTTAGAAATATCAAAATTAGTGTACAAATTAGCTTGTCCAAAAGCGTTTAATAAACCAAGCTTGTAATTGTTATATCCCTTTGTATTAACTCTTAGTTCAGCGCTAGCTAAATTTATTCCATTATCACTATCCAAAGGCTTCACAATAATATTCTTTAGTAGCGTTGTTGGTGTTGATATAGTTGCCTCTGAACCTGATATATTCACTGAACTTCTAAACACCGCTATTCCTTTATCACCTTCAGCTTTCACAATTACATTACTATTGTTCTGTAAATTGCTTTTAGGAATATAAACATAACCATCCTTTGAAGTCTTGTAGTCATTTCCATTTCCATATCCATCTAAAGAAACAGTTCCATTTGATAACGGTTTAGTTATGTCAAATGGATCCATAACCTTTATTTTTATATCATCTCCGACTACCTTAATTGAAAAACCATTATCAATTAAATTCAAGCCTTCTAAATCTAATTTAATCTTGAAATCCCCTCCATATAAATTAGATAAATATGCATTAGCATTAAATCCATTACTAACATCATACCCACTCATATAAAATGAATTCCACATTAGAAATTTATTTTCGGAATTATATATATTTAGTCCAATACCATCATCAGTATAATAATTAAAGCTGTCGTTCATACCCTTCCAACTATGTGAACTATAGAAACTTGATAAAGTAAATGCTCCTGCAGTTACCTTAGAATTAAAGTTTAGACTATCGTTTTTATTTACGGATAGTGGTGTATTTGCATATTGTACATTACATTTTGAGATATCTATATTGTTTTGTGCTAAAGCATTACATTGTAGCTGTCCACTGAAATAATATGACTTATTCCTTAAGCTTGTTATATCAGCAATACTTAATTCAAAACTATTTATTATCGTTCCTGCAGTAATCTGGTAATTACCGCTATAATCAACCTCAAATCTTTCTGTTAATTCACCATTTACTATTTTAGGATATATATATATACCTTTTGCATAACTATTTTGAGGAACTGTAAATTTAATATTACTCAAATTAGTAGTATCGATATTAGCTATGCTATTCGATTCTGAAACATTGAATTCACTTCTTATTAAACTCTTACTAGTACTAAATATTGAAGAATACTTTCCATCATCCACCCATACACCAAGATTAGATGAATTTGATACTTTCATCTGAATATTAATGTTTTTATTGTTAGACATTATTTTTGTTATTCTAACATTTGAATTCTTTATATATTGATCTATGCTATTACCATTAAAGCTTATCTTCTTTGTATACGTTGCAGGGTCAATTTTTATAACACCATTTAAAGCAGTTCCAAGACTTCTGTCATATATTACACCTTTATCATATTCTGCAGACGCACTTATAATTATTCTATAAGAATTATTGCAGTAAGTAGTAGGAATACTAATCTCTCCATAATTAATACTGCTAGTATCCTCTAATTCACCTTGATTATAAACCATTGCACCAGTGCTAGCATTATAAACATAATAACGAACATCTAAAGTGTAATACCCTTGACTTGCTACAAGACTTTGAAGTTCTGTAGGCAATGTATACTTAATAGTAGTATTTGTTGACTGCTGAACACCTGTAAATGATAAAGAAATGACGTTTGAAGTAAAAGTCTTTCCCATGTAATTTACAGTAATACTAGCTTGATAATTGCCACTAATAGGGCTATTCAACTTAATCGAAAAACCCTCTCCTTTATAATAAGGTGCATTAGTATAGGTAAAGTCAACACCATTTACCAAACTTTTACCATTAGGATCCTTTAAATTAATTATAATCTTTGAATTATCTACATCCTGTAATACAAAAGAATGATTTACATCTGTTAGATTCATACATAGGTTAAAATTACCTATACCCTGTTCCACATTAACTTTTGGTTCTCCATAGGTAATAGTTGAATCGCCAGATAGATTTATATCTTCTGGTTGATAATCAGATGTACTCCCTGAAGTGTTACTACTAAAAGAATAAGTATATGAGTAGCTACCTTTAGGCAAATACAACGCCTTACCCTTAATATTAAAAGTTGCTAATGGATATCCATTATAAACTCCATCTTTGCTACTTATTATTATGCTCTCATCTGTAATCTGCTGATCATAAATATTATTTACTTCCAGCTTTGCAGTATTACTATCCTTTAAGAAATTCACAGTACTTAAGCTTTCAAAACTACCAACTGCCTTTTTATAGTAATATCCTTCTTCTTCACTTAAAACCTTCATATTTAGACCAACACTTTTATTCACTATAATTTTAGTTGAAGCCCCTTTGTTTAATGCAATATCTATGTCTCCTAAATCATCAAGACTCAAATTTGCAGCCGATAGCATAGTTGTGTTGTCTGCCTTATAAGCATTAATAGTAATTTCTTTACTTTCTTTAGCCAAATCTATAATTGATTTTCCTATAGTTACACCTTGTTTTACAAAAATCAACTTACTTGAGGAGTCCGCATCGCCATTTCTTACAACAGCAGTGTATTGGCTATATTTATTAGCATTATAGAAAATTGCTTGTCCATTAGAATTTGTACTTACTTCCTTTGGATTGTTTGCACCATTGCCTTCATATAAAAGCACAAGCATATTTTTTGCCAAATTACCGTTTAAATCTTTAACAGTTATATTAATAGTGCTGTCATCTCCAAAGGATTTAAAATATCTTTCATCAACATAAGTTTTACCAGTACTATCTGTAGCAACTGCCTTGAGCTTATTTACCCCGTCAACAAGTTCTGTAAAAGGTATACTAGTGTCATAGGTTTTACTTCCATTACCTTGAATAACTTTATAAGCAGTTGCATTATCGTTTATAAATAAACTTAACTGCTTAAGTTGAGAAGGATTTAAAGCAGTTATCTTTCCAGCAACATCTCCTGTGGTATTTTGACTTATAACAGGATTTGTTATTGTAATAAAATCACTTTGACTTTCTAAAGCACTCTTTAAACTTAAGTTAGCATTATCTCCAATGCTAACATTACTTTTTCTTAATAAATTCCTAACTTGATCTAAAGTATATGTAGGATTTTTAGCTTTGATAAGAGCAACTGCACCAGTAGTAATAGCTGCTGATATAGAAGATCCGTATACAGTCTTATATCCTGTACTTCCAATGTCAGTAGTATTTCCTTCACCTAAAGCAAATACATCAATATTTTTGCCTGTATTCGACCTGTTTGAGCTAGCAGCTACAATAGTTCCATTTGCATTGCAAGGCCAGTAGTTCTCTGAATAGCTTCCGTCATCTCCTGAAGATGCTACTACTATAGCTCCTTTTCCAATTGCATATTGTACTGCATCGTCAATAAGCTTGCTATAACCTTTTCCATTTATACTAACATTTATTATCTGTGCTCCCGAGTTTGCTGCATACATTATTCCTTGAGCAATGTTTGCAGTAGTACCAACGCCATTTGCATCAAGTACCTTTACAGGAATTATTCTAGTATCCATAAGTCCTGCAATACCATTAATTCCAAGGTTATTATGTTTTGCTGCTATTACTCCAGCAACTTGTGTACCATGGCCATTATCATCAGTAGTATCAGTACTTCCCCCTACATAATTCATTCCAGGATCTACGCTACCCTTTAAGTCCGGATGATCGCTTTTTACACCGCTATCTACTACTGCTATTTTTACAGTAGTTTGCTTCATCTGATCTGTGACTAAATCCCAAGCATCCATCGCTCTTGAATAGAACAAGTAATCCTGAGTTTTCGCTAATGGATCAGTAGTTGTTGTACTTTTTTTTCCTAATGCGTTTTCTTCAGAGTATTCTACATTTTTATCTGTAGCAAGCTCCGTTTTAACATTAGTTACATCCTCTTTTTCAAAGGATGTCAAAATATAATTACTAAAGTATTTTATTACTTTTCCATTATACTTTTTAATTATATTTTCATAATCTTTGTTCTTTGTATCCCTTAGTTTTATAACTAATTGACCATTAACCGTCTCTAAGGGAACTCTTGTACTTTTTTCTGCTGCAGATACAGAAACATTAATGTTTCCTAAAACTGTTACCATGCAAAAAAAGTATAATATCACTGTAGACATATGCCTTTTAAAGTTCTTCATGATCCCCCTCCTTTATAACTTCCTTTGTTAAATTACATGAACATTGCTCTAATCAAGCTTATGAATCAATACGTTTGACTAGAGCAATATTTTGTTACATTTACTATTATAAATCTTTTTGTAAAAATGTACATAATAATGTAATATTGATCAAATAGATAAAGAACTGCCACAGGTATACATTACACTTATGCCTGCAACAGTTCTTTATATACATTTATTTAAGAATTAAATATTAGTTTCCATAGTTTACAGCTGCTCTTGCTAAATCTTTTACATCTATAACAGTATCTGAAGAATCTAAATTCACTCTAGGATCATAATCATTTTGTCCTTTTATTTTTCCAAAGTCCCTAGCTACATATATAATATCGAAGATATCCACAACTCCATCTAGATTTATATCTCCTTCTTTTATACTTCCAGAGTTGTTTACCACAATATTTATTGGTTTTGCTTCAACAACACCTAGCCCCTCTAAGCTAGCTTTTACCTTTATGCTACAATCACCTTTTAATTGTGTTGGAATAGTTCCATTGAAGCTTTTTATTATCTTCATTCCATGCATTAGATTTATTACTAAACTTGAGCTATCTAAACTTAAATTCTCATAACCACTTAATTTGTTGTCACCATCTTTAACATTTACAAGTTTTGCACTTATCTTCTCTCCACTACTATAAATGCTCTTATCTAGTACAATATCATAGCTGAGATTACTTCCTATATTTATAGAGTTATCATTTTGAGATAAATCTATATTTGTATTATAATCATTTAAGATATTAGAATCATTAAGTCTCACTTTAAAATTAAGCTCATATTTACCTACAGGTAGATATAATGACCTTACTTCATCCAAATCTCTTCCTAAGTTGTAGCTTTGCCCAGTTGTAGTATCTTTAGCTGTACACCCAATGATTTCAACTGAGTTGTTAAATTTGTTAACTAAGCTTACTTTTTTCAAAGAATCCTTATTAAAATTAACCTCTGACATATTTTTATCAACTTTAATAACCTTTTTTGACCAGTAGCTACCATTACTATCCTCACAATATGCTGATATATTATATTGTTCGCCTTCTACTAAGCTTAAAGTTGTTGATTTGGTTGAATGATCAGCAGTATCATAATCAATACTTTGACCATCTGAGGTAGTTAATATAAGCCTTTTAACATTATTACTAACCTTCAAATTTACTGAAGCTTTAGTAGTAACATTTGTTTGGCTAGTACCATCGAGTAAGAAATCACTCTTAATATGTTCAATTACTCCATTATCACTATCTAAAAGACTATAGTTATAATGTTTTCCACTTTCTAATAAATAATTTGGAATGTAAATATTCCCACCCTTATTATAACTATTTGAATATATTAAATTAGACTCGTCATAGAACTTTATATTATAGCTATATTGAGAAAGCTTTATTTTGATTGCACTGGCCCCAGCAACGTATACATCATTTATCGTGTTAGAAAATACCTTTTCATCATTTACATATACATTTGTTCTTACAGAATATTTTCCTGTAGGAATGGTCGTTGGCACTCTACCTATAAGGCTAAATCTACTGGTGGTTTTAATGACTTTTCCTGTATCATCTATAAATTCAAGTTCTATAAGACTACTACCTTTAGCATCTGATTTATAGTTATTGTATTCATCTTTTAATCCTTTATCTGCAGCCACTATAATATCTCCATAAAAGAGAACCTTATTGTTAGTATAAGTGCAATACGGTTTAAATTTGTTTCCTAACAATATAGTATGTTGTTTTCCTTTCATAATCTCATTATCTGCCAATTTATAATTCACATTTTTAGTTGAATCATTTTGATCCACATAAGATGCCTCTAAACATTTCAATTGGTTTTCCGTAATAAAAGTTTTCTTTGCCATATTTATAGGTTTCGTATTAGTTTGTACATTATCTTGCTGTACATTGACATTTAGATTGGCATTTTCATAAGCACTACTCACCTTTAACTCCACCAGCTTATCTGTTCCAAGTGTTATGTTTGAAACATCATCACCAAAAGATTTAGTTAAAAGATACTGTGAATCTCCATTTGTATTTATAAAATTACTCACACGGTACTGTACTCCAGGTTGTAACCATACCTTCAAATTAGAGATTGAATTTAAGCTATTATTATCCCACATTTCATCAATATAATAATCGCTATATTGATCAGCACAATACAATTTGAATTCACCATTACTTACATTGGCTATGTCTTTAGCGTTAGTTACTATAGCTTTCTTAGTACCTAATAAAGATAAACTTAATTGTTCTCCATTTATTGAAAGCCTTGGGTTAAGCACATATTCTCCATCTTTTGTTTTACCATATATTGATGCAGTTTTTCCCAAAGATTTGTCAATCGGAACAAGTGCTTTTCCCTTTTCTATCTTATATTTACTACCGTCCTCTGCAGCTATTTCTCCACTTTCCAGTAAAGCTCCTGTTGGGTCTTTTATTGTATACTCTTTGCAGCCTGTATTATCATAAGTTAAAACATTTGAAGAATACATTTTATAAAATATATTCACCTTAAACACAACATCTAAATATCCACCTTGAACCTTTGTAGTAAAATCGAACTCATAAGGAAGTTTATCTCTCTTAAGATTGCATGGTAGACTTTCTACAACTTGGCCATTTTGTGTTATCTCCACTAAATCTATATCATTTCTATATTGATCATCAAATCTATTCAAATAAACTTTGTTATTAAACTCATCTGTTATATCAATTGAAGCCTTTCCAACTTTATCTGCTGATATAAATTTCGAAGCCAAATAGTCTGCTTTTACATTGAAAGCATTACCTAGATTTATAGTATACTCACTTCCACTTATCTTGTTATCTAACTCCTTATTGTAGGTTACCCCTTGCATTATATCTCCTGCATTTACCTTATAACCTTCACACATGTCAGAGGTTACATTTCTTGTAAATGTACTTGGGTCATAAATTCTACTAGCGATATAAAAACCATCTATTTTATAATTTAAAGAGACAGGCATTTGATTATTACCATTTATATTAAGTTTAGTTGTTTTAGTATAATCTAAATTAACCGTATCAGAAGTACTTATCCTATCAATGAGAAAATAGTTTTGCTGAGTGTCATTAGTGCCATCATAATAGTCTAAGGTTATATAGTTTGCATTATTGGGTACCCAAACATACTTATCATTAAATTTATCTGTATAATCTTGTTTTAAATTAAACCCCTCGCTATAAATAGGGGGATTACTCTTATCACTAGATTTAGAATATATGCTAAAACTTATACTTCCTATATCTTCTCGAAGAGTATTCTTTATATAAATCTTCTTTTCACTATTTGAATATATCTCAATAGTATTAGAGTCTAACGATAAAGATGTGTATATTACCTCTTCACCTTTTGTATTAGTTCCATGAATAGAAACATCCTTTACTCCAGACTTAAGTATCTCCTGATCTATGTACATCTCACCATTATCTATTACTGTACCATTAATACTATTTACACTACTACTTTCTATCTTTCCATTCTTCATAAGATTGCCTTCAGGATCTTTAACCATAATCTTCTTACGATTTACATTTGTATTATATTTGTAGGTCAATGTATTGGTGGTATATTGTTTATTATCCATCGTAATCTTAAGCCCCACAATAAAGTCTTTTGTATCGTCTCTTCTTCCTACTTTCACCTTATATATGTTATCCCCAGCAACTGTTACTGAAGCCATACTTTCTTCAACGCCATTAATTATAGCTGCATAGCTAACACTTGTGGTAAGCAATGGATCAACTTCATTATCATATTCGTCCTTTATCATCAACTTTGTTGTAATAGTATCATCTACATTAACTTCATCTTGATTTTCTTTATCTTCATATTGTATAGCAGTATTAAATATACTTCCAAACTTCAACTCTGATTTCGTACCATTTAAAGTATCAAACTTTCCAGTGTAAAGATATTTTTGACCTGTATACTCATACATATAACTTCCTCGACTTAAAGTATAGTTCCCAGAAGTTTTTATATGGTAGTCTCCAATTAACAAGCGTGTTCCAACTAAATTAAGAAATCTTAAATCATCACTATTCTCAGCTAACATATTAACCTTAATATTAAAAACATTAAAATTATTTATCTCAAAATCACCTTTTCCAGAATAAGCATTGGTTAAAAAGATATTATTTCCACTTACAGTAGCACCGCTTATATCCAGATTAGTATATAAAGTTTTTTGACCACTTGAATCCAGCTTGAATACTATATTACTATACTGCTCCATGTTAAAGATCTGAATATTCATGTTAGATATATCAACGGCATATTGATTCGGAATATAAGGTTTTATATTTATCTTTGATAAGGATGTATTTGAAATGCTTACATTTGGACTACTACTATTTAAATCAACTGAAGTTGAAAAAACAGTTGCAGCTGAACCGTTATCAACTTTTATAATGATAGTATTATCAGCTTGAAGCTTACTCTTCGGCAAATTAGCATATCCATCCTGATTGGTAGTATAGCTCTTTTGATCATCCCCTTTTAATACTATATTGCCATTTGCCAGTGGCTTTGAAGTATCAAAAGGATTCATAATCCTTACTGTCACGCTATCAGCTTCACTATTTAAAATTGTTTGAGTTATTACCCTTTTTGTCTCATTTAAAGCCGGCTTTACTTCAGCCTTAGCTTTAGTACTTGAATCGTCTTTTATATTGGCACCCTCTACTTGCTTTTGTGCTACTATTTCAGCATTCTGTGATGCAAAAACTGAAACACCTAGACCATTTAACACATTTACAAAAGTAAATATGTTAAGTAAAACCATTGACACTAACCTTCTCTTCTTTTTCATAATCGTCCCCCTAGAAATCATGTTACACTTTTTATTATAAATCATATTTTGTAAATGTATATAGTTGTAATTTGTACCAATAAAATAGTGCTATAGCAGTAATTTCCGCTATAGCACTATATCTAGTAGTTATATTATTTTAATCTTTTTGACAAAGTTACTATATCAAATATATCCACTACTCCATCATTGTTGAAATCTCCAATATATTTATCTTTATAATCTTTAGTATTGTGCTCATAGTTTTGTGCAACTGTCGCCATATCTACCATATCAACAGTACCGCTCTTGTCCATGTCACACCTATCAACAATCTTTAACTTCACACCACTCGTAACATAGTTTCCAGCAAAATCTTTTGCCTTAACATTAACTATCTGATCTCCTAAATTTGTCCACTTAGGCTCAGACACAAAACTATATTCAAGCTTCCCACTATTATCTTGTGCTGTTAAAAAGTCTTTTGCTTGAAGTTTAACGCCTTCGTTTATTGCCTTAGGCATAGTATTTAAAATAGTAGGCTTAGTTTTATCTACAATTATTTTAATGCCTTTTTTTCCTGATGAGTCGCCTGATTGAGTGCTAGTCAATGTAGTAGAATTGATTGCTTTATAACTTAATGCACTATTCACTATATTATTGCTTGAATTTCCATCAAAAGATAGGTTATAAACCCCTTCTTCACTAATAACATTACTAGTTCCTAGTGAATACTGACTTCCATCCTTTGTTATATCTATGGAACTTGAATTTGCTACATTAGAAATATTTATCGGTACATCACCATTGAAATAACTACCATCCAATTGTCCATTTTCATCATAATGAACATCATTTACTACAGTTATCCATCTATAATCACGATATACATCTCCATTTTTTCCATTTGCTTCGTACTTTATTAGATATATTCCCTCAGAGCTTGTATCAACACTTCCTGAATAAGTTATTTTATCAGTAAAATCTCCTTCGTAAGTGCTTTCTGCTTTAACTCCATCCAATGGATTGAATGTAGTCCCTTTTACAATTGAACTGTTATCAGTACCAGAAAATACTGATAATACATTAATTTTATATTGCTGATTAAAATCACTTCTATGGAAATACCTTATGTTGTTTGCATTGTCTTTTAAACAGACAAAGCTTAATATCCACTCTCCTGATTGCATATTTGATGTTATAGTGAACGTAGCTTTTAACATTTTATTAGCTTCATCATATTGCAAAATCTCGCCTTTGCTTATATATGTCTTACTATGTTCTATATATATACCTGTTTGATAATCTCCAGTAGCTATTCCTGATTCTAAATCACTTGCATCTATTGTAACTTCCAGTTTATCGCCAACTTTTAAATCAGTTCCTGTCCAACTCATATCTTTTATTGTCGGTGGAGTTATATCTGATGTTTCTCCTATTATATTAATTTTATATTCTTTATTAAAATCACTTCTATGGAAGTATTTTATATTATTTGCCTTATCTTTTAGACACACAAAGCTTAATTGCCATTCTCCTGATTGCATGTCCGAAGTTATAGTAAACGTTGCCTTTAATGTTTTACTAACCTCATCATATTCTAACATTTCTCCTTTGCTTATATATGTCTTACTATGTTCTATATATATACTTGTTTGATAGTCTCCAGTAGCTATTCCTGATTCTTCATCACTTGCATCTATCTCCACTTCTAATTTATCGCCTACTTTTAAATCTGTACCTGTCCAACTCATATCTTTTATTGTTGGTGGAGTTATATCTGATGTTGCTCCTATTACATTAATTTTATATTGTTTATTAAAATCACTTCTATGAAAGTATTTTATATTATTTGCCTTATCTTTTAGACACACAAAGCTTAATTGCCACTCTCCTGATTGCATATCTGATGTTATAGTGAACGTAGCTTTTAACATTTTATTAGCTTCATCGTATTGCAGCATCTCGCCTTTGCTTATATATGTCTTGCTATGTTCTATATATATACTTGTTTGATAGTCTCCAGTAGCTATTCCCGATTCTAAATCACTTGCATCAATTTCTACCTCTAATTTATCTCCAACATGTAAATCTGTTCCCGTCCAAGTCATACCATTTATAGTCGGTGGTGTAACATCAGAAGCTGCAAATACAACTTTAAAATTAACAGCTGAAATAAAAAATATTAATACTAAAAGCGTACTAAAAAATCTTTTCCCCATAAAACCCCTCCTCATTGAACTTAATTGAAATTATACCATATATAAACATTAACAATAAGTGTCAAAAGATTATTAATAAATTAAATAATCTTTTTTAATAAAAGATACATATTTAAACCTAAAGTTTAAAATCGACATTAATAATATTATTAATAAAAATAAAATAATTCAAAGTTTTTTTAGAAAAATTTGCAAGTTTTTATGTTTTTATGTAGAATTTAATTATTAAATTCAAAAATAACAGATTATTTCTTTATGATGAAAAAATCTTCATTCTGTTTATTACAATATTGCAAAAATGGAGTTGATTAAATGGTGTCAAATGATAATTCAGTAGAGGAAAAAAGATGTCCTAAAACAGGAAAAATCATAAATTCCTCAGAAGATACTTTAGAAGGGGTAAAACGATGCCCTAAGACCGGACGGATTATAAACTCATCACAAGATACTTCACAAGAAATAAAAAGGTGCCCTAAGACTGGAAGGATCATAAACTCATCAGAAGATGCTTCACAAGAAGTAAAGCGATGTCCCAAAACAGGAAAGATTATAAGTGAACCTTCAAAAAGAAAGGACCTTAAAGGTCTAAAAAAATGGTTCTTTCCTATTATAGGCTTGGGCTCTTTGATATGGTTTTTAATACGTGTTATTCCTAAACCTAGCAGAGCTCAATATCCTTGTATGCGTGTAGTAGCTCCGGTAGCTGCAAGCTTTGTTACTTGGGCCGTTGGGGTCTTCGGATTAGTTGCTTCTTTTATGAAATCTAAAAAGCTGATAAAAAACGCAAAATATGTACAAGCGTCCATTGTAATTATAATTGGATTACTAGTTTCTACTATCTTTACAGCAAGCAGTTCTTTGAGCTCAGCAAAAGCATCAACTGTACCTGATGGTCCTAATTCTCCGATGGGAGTTGGAAAAGGAATATTCCCTGGAAGAGTTACTTGGGCTCGTAATTTGAATGCAACAACCTGGGATGGTTCTACAGGCTATTGGTGGCAAGACAATAATACAAATCAAACATTAGTTGATAGCATGGTATCAACTTCTATTCAAGCATTAACAAAAACAAATAATGATACTGACTCTTGGGATGCAATTTTTAAATATTTCAATCAGAATCATGAAAAAGGAATCATCGGATATAAAAGTGGAGAAAAAATAGCTATAAAAATAAATTGTAATAATACTAGAGATAGTCATACTCAACAGGTTAATAACATTAATCCTTCTCCTCAGCTTATCCTTTCGGTATTACGTCAATTAGTTAATAAAGCTGGTGTAGCACAAGAAGACATTATTATATATGATGCTTCAAGATATATAGCTGATAATATCTTTAATTACTGCAAAAAAGAGTTTCCTAATGTAGTTTTTGTTGATCAAAATGGTGGAGATGGAAGAAGTAAAGTAGTTTGGTCCGCCCCTGTAATTCATTACTCCGCTAAAACTTACACTGGTGATAAAATCCCTACTGTAGTAGCGGAGTCAGAGTATTTAATTGATATGCCAATTTTAAAGGCACACCCTTTAGCTGGAATGACCTTAAGTGCTAAAAATCATTACGGAACTCTAAATGGTATAGATCACGATCTTGCTAGACCATATGATACCTATACCCCTTTTGTTGATTTTATGGGAGATAAGGACTTGGGAGGAAAAACCTTAATTAATATATTAGATGGCTTATATGGTGCAAAACATTCAGATGTTATACCTGAAAAGTGGAAATCTGCACCTTTTAACGGAACTTGGCCTGCAAGTATATTCATGTCACAAGATCAAGTGGCACTTGATTCAGTTGGATTTGACTTCATAAATTCTGAAATGGGCCAAAATATGATGGCAAATTCCGATAGTTACCTTCATGAAGAAGCTTTAGCAAACAATCCTCCTTCAGGAACTGTTTATGCACCAGATGGAGTCAGATTAAACAGTCTTGGTGTTCATGAGCATTGGAATAATTCAACTGAAAAGAAATATTCCACAAACTTAGGCACTGGACATGGCATAGAGCTTGTAGATATAGGAGGAAGCAATGTATCACAAGTAGCGGCACCAACCTTCAACCCTGCTGGAGGAAATTATGCATCAGCTAAGAGCGTAACAATATCTTGCTCTACACCAGGAGCAACTATTAAATATACACTAGATGGAAGCACACCAAATAGTTCATCCCCAACCTACACTGCTTCAATTAATGTTTCAGATACAACTACTATAAAAGCTTATGCAATTATGCAAGGGATGAAAGATTCAACGGTGGCAAGTGCAACATATACAATTACACCATTAGTAAGTCCGATACCAGGAAAAATTGAAGCTGAAGATTATAACACAATGAATGGAATACAGACACAAGGCTGTTCAGAAGGCACCCTTAATATTGGATGGGTAAATAATGACGATTGGATGGATTACAACGTGAATGTATCTAAATCAGGTACATATAAGGTTGAATATAGAATATCAAGCCCTAATACAAATGGAATTATTCAACTTATGAAAGGAACTGACGTACTTGCAACTACAAATGTGCCAAACACAGGTGGATGGCAGAACTGGCAGACTATCACTGCAGATGTAAAGCTCACTGCTGGAAAACAAACCTTAAGAGTTTATGCTAAAGGTGGTGACTTTAATTTTAACTGGCTGAATTTTATATCTACACATGATGCTGCAGACGTAAATAATGACGGTACTGTAGATATCATGGATTTAGCCTCAGTTGCCAGCCTATATGAAAGGACATCCTCAGCTTCAGATTTTATCTCAGAGTATGATTTTAATAATGATAAAATTATTGATATATTTGATTTAATAATTGTAGCTAGATCAATACAATAAAAAATAACCGCATACCATTAGTTTGGTATGCGGTTAAAATATTATAGAACATAATCTAAAGAATAAAGATCTTCTTATTAATTATTTATAAAATTAAATCTTTTTTAGTAAATCAATTAAAATCTTTAGCTACAAAAACCAAGTCAAAGATATCTATCATCTTATCTCCATTAATATCTTTATTGGTATCAAAACTACTGTCTGATGCTGTTTTTTCATAATCCGATGCCACAGCTGCTAAATCTTTAATATCAACAGCACCATCTTGATTTACGTCAGTGCATATAGTAGAGAACTTAACTATATAGTCTTTTTCACTGGTTGCACCACATATGTTTGTAAATGCATCCTTCGGAACATTCAAAGTATATTGTGTATTCTTCTTTAAAGCTACTGTAGGCTTTATTGTCACTGAACTTCCGCTTAGTTCTACAGAAGCCTTTATAATCTCATTAGTTCCAGTTGTAAATGTAATATTTGAAGTATTAGAAGCTATTATTTTTTGATCAAAGTCTAACTTAACTTGATTTGAAGTATAATCATATCTTTGTCCATCCTTTATACTTGAATTAACCAGTTTTAGATAACTAGCTGATGTGGTTAACTCAAAGTCACCAGTATTACCTGATATCTCTACATAATATATCCCATCTGCAGGATATTTATATTCTAAGGTACTTGTCATTCCATTTGTAATTGCATTACCTTGTACATTAGTAACAAAGTTAGTAACTAAATTATAATTTTGATCATATACCTTACCGGTTAAACTTCCACTACTAAGATATGCTGAAATTCCTAACTTGAGTGTATCATCTTTTTTCCCATTTAGTCTAAAATAGCTTGCCCCATAAGAATTTGTAGTATATCTTCCAGGACTAAACTGTTTGGCAGTAGAGAAAGAGGAATAATAGTTTCTATTGTCATCTTTTTCATCTGTATTTTCCCATCCATTATATATATTAAACCAATAACTACCTATAGCCTTATTATTCAAGATCTTTATATAATAATAGTCATCTTTATCTGCCTTAAAGGTTAAATTTGAGTAATGAGTATTTTCTATATTGGTTTTCATATTATACTCTTCATAGCCTTCGCTATCACAAATCGATGCTATGATATAACCTTTAGTAAGTTGACCTTTAGCAACCAGTTCTATTGTTTGATTAGCTTTTAAGTTTATCTTGTACCAGGCTTCTGTATTAGTAGAAGTGCTACCTGAATATCCACTGTTGATATAATTTAATTCATTAGCATTAACTAAAGTATTTGCATTTGAGATAGCTTCATCTGTAAATTCAGTACGAATACGTGGGTTCGTACCATTTTTATATTCATCATAATCAGTGGTTCCATCTAAGTCAGTGTCCTTATTTTTTAAATCTGTGCCTCTATCAAGTTCTATGATATCAGAAACTCCATCTACATCGCTATCTATATCTCCGTTTATTCCAGAAGTTGTTAGATCAAACACTCCATAAGTCCCTGAAACAACCAGATAATATACTCCTGTACTCGGAACCTTGTATTGAGCGGAGGCAGTTTCATTGCTACTGATTCCTGTATCATTTTTATCATTGACATTAGCCAAAGTAAATACAGTATTTCCTGTCTTATCTACCACATAGCCTTTAAGATCTCCACTTGATATTATATCTTTCAGCTTTATTGAAATGAGATTATTTACATTCGCAGTAAATCTAAAATATTTATTACCAAGACCATTGTTTGGAAGTACTTTTCTTCCATCTGTTATATACTTAGAAGTTGCAAAAGTGTAGTCATAATCTCTCTCAGAATCCTTTACAGATGGGTTTCTCCAGCTGTTTCTTAAAGTTAAATCAATCCTACCAAAGCTACTTCCGTTGAAATCTAAATAATAAGTATCAGTTTTACTAGCAGTAAAGGAATATAAATAACCTTTATCTGCACCGGTAGAATTTCTAGATTGACTGTCAATCTCTTGTATTAAGTTACCATTTTTATCTCTTAAGTAACAATGAAAATATGTTGTATAAGATACTCTAAGTAATGCATCAATGTTAACCTGCTGACCTTGCAATAAATTAAACTTAAACCAAGTATCTGTTTCTGAGCTTATCTTCGTGCTAACAAGCTTATCAAAGTTTTTTACCTCAATAGCGTTACTTTTGGTATCTCCAGCACTATCAGACGTTACTAAATTATTATCTATAATAGGGCTAGAGCCATTTTTCAGCTCATCATAATCGCTTATTCCATCTCCATCACTGTCAACTTTATTAGGATCAGTGCCTCTCCACTTTTCAGTTGAATCAAATACCCCGTCCTTATCAGTATCTTCTTCTTGCCTTATGCCCTCAAAACTTATCTCCATTGTCCCAACTCCATCATATGAAGAATAATAGCAATCAGTAACAAAATAGTACATCCCATCAGCTGGTATGGTGTATTCTAAAGAACCTGTTTCCCCGTTATTAATGTATGTATAACCATTACTTTGTTTAGTATGCTTTATTTCATTAAGAGTTTCATCTGTTATCCATCCATCAAGTGGATCGTTAGTACCGTTATTTTTTAAATTAATAGCAATTTTATCTCCTTCTTTTGCCATGAATCTAAAGTATCTTTTTGGATCTTCAAATCTATTCTCTATATTGTAAGTACCACTTTTTAAATATCTTGCAGTACTATAACTTCCAAAATAATTTCTTTCATCATCTTTCTGATCTACATTTTTCCAGCCTTTGAATACTCCTATTTCATAGTTACCGTATGTGCTCTTTTTGCTTGGTATTCCTATATAGAAGGTTGAAGTTCTGTTTGCTCTTATATCCTTAACAGTATAATTAGAATAACTTGAATTTGTCGATGAGTATGTTTGGTAATTCTTACCATCTTGGTCATAGATATTAAAATCCGTACTTACAGATGGAAAATTGTTACTCCTTAGAACTATTGTTGCAACCTCATCTTCTAATAAATTAAGCTTATAAAAATGCTGAGAAGTTAATGGGCCTCCCATAAACTCATTAAATTTTATTGGAATTGCAGTACTTGTTGTCGATGCGTTAATAAGTTCCGTTTCCGTATATTCATTTTTTAATAGTGGCTTTTTACCATTTACCACTTCGTTATAATCATCTGTTCCATCACCATCAGTATCAGGTACAGCAGGATTTGTTTTTCTGCAATATTCTATTGAATCTAAAAGTTTATCCCCATCACTATCTTTATCTTGAGCTATTCCTGTAGTAGTTAGGGCAAAAGAGCCCACTGCACCATAAACCTTCAAATAATACACACTTGATACCGGTATAGTATACTTCATTGTCTTATTAGCACCGTTAGATAAACCTATATACTGATTATCTATTATATTTCCATCCAAATCATATAATCTTGCGTATAAGGTTCCAGAGTTAATATTTGCTGCTATATTTATACTTATTTGTGAACCTGCTTGTCCATTAAACCTATAGTAATTTACATAATCTCCTGTAGCTGTCTCCAAGTTATATGTACCATCTACTATATACTTTGCAGTATTGAAGGTAGAACTAAAAGTCCTTTTTTCATCTTTTTCTTCTGGATTTTGCCATCCTCTATAAGGAGTCAGTGCAATCCTTCCATACCCAGTTCCTGAAACCTTAATGAAATAAGTCCCATCTTTAGGAGCCACAAAATTAACTGCTCCAAACTTTCCATCTGTTAAAGAAGTGCTATCACCAGAAGTTTTAAAACTTATAGCATTACTATCCGCAGAACTTACCACTGATATTGCAACGCTTCCTGAGCTTAGAGAACACTTACTTGCAATACTTACATATTCTCCTTGTTTAAGACTTATCTCAAAATACTTATTATCACTAGTTTTCCTATCATAAGTCAAGGTATTGTTTAAAGTAAGTACTTCTCCCTCAACTATAGTAGCGGCCTCAACACTTTTTATATTGATTCCTGCAAATAAATTAAATACAAATAAAACAATTAATACATATGAAATTTTTCTTTTCAACATTTTTCACCACCTATAACCATTTACATTATTTATTTTAAGTGGTAACTATAGTCAAATGCAAACTTTTTTTAATATTTCTAAAGTTTATTTAAAATATAAATTAAAAGAAACTACTTAAATTTATGGATTTCAGCATAAAAATAAATAGTTTCTAAGTGAATTGATATTATTTTATTGTATATGTCTTGCTACTGTTGTGATATCAAATATATCGATTATTCCGTCTTTATTCCAATCTTTCTTAAGATCCCATTTCACTGCAGAACTGCTAGACATCTCATTATAGTGTGAAGCTACTATGGCTAAATCCAAAGCATCTACCTTACCATCTTCATTGCTATCTCCTTTTAAGTAATCTAGTGGGGCAATCTTTATTGAGGTTTGTTTTATACCATTCTGATTACTGTCTATAACTGCAGCATCTGGAACTTCAAGAACATATTCACTTTGTGAATCTAAAGGTTCTAAAACTTTTATAGTGATTTTATCCCCAGATATAGTTTTGTCTATAGATATATATTGATCACTATAATAACGTCTTAGTTTTATATCACTAAAAGAAAGCGAACTTTGTATATTAGAATTAAATGATATAGAAAATCCAACTAAAGAATCTACCTTATATGTGCTATATTCTGAGTAATAGCGTTCATCTACCTTTGCAATATTTAAATTACCCTTTGGTTCACTAACAGCATAAAAATTCCATCCATTGTCCTCAAGTTTAGTTTTTATGTCAGAGCTAGTAGAATCACTAGAATTAAACACCAAATTCTTATCTACAAGAATACGTCTTATTGAGTTTGTTCCATATAAATCATAATATTGTTGTTCTGTTGGTAGCTGTAATAGTGGACTAATATCCTTAATTTGGTTTCCTTCCAAATCCATAATACTAAGCTTCTTTAATGCTCCAATTTGTGAAATATCAGATATATAATTATTATTTAATTCTAAATACTCCAAATTAGTTAGATTACTTAAAAAGTTTATATTACTTAGATTACAATCGTTAAGTGTTAATTGATAAAGCTTGCCAATTGTCGATATAACACTAAAATCTTTTATATTTTCATCTTCTATATACAACCTTTGAAGTTTATGTAGGTTACTTATGGATTTAAGGCTATTCACATTATTTCTGCTTAAATATAAATGTTCCAATGAAAATAAATTACTTACTGGAGTTATATCTATTATTTCAGTGTTATATATACTAAGATCATTTAGATTAACAGCATACTCAATACCACTTAAGCTCCATAGAGATTCATTTTCTATTCTAAGAGATGTAAGCTTAGCCATATCTTCAGAGTATATATCACCAGTAGTTTTACCTAAACTATCTCTAACCGCTTTTTCTAAAACACCATCTTTGAAATCAACCTTTATTCCTGCTTTATAATTTATACAGTAGTTTCTTTCTAGTTGAGAACTCATACCACTATTAGTAGAATCCACAAAAGCATCTTTAGGAACTACCAACCTAACAGCACCTCCATTAAAATCACTAGTATTAACTGATATATTGACTTGATTATAATTTATAGCTACAGAAGCTAAGGATTTTCTTCCGCTTGAGTCAATTACATATATGTTATTATAACTTGGTCCTGCTACAACTAAATCATTAAACCTTAGAGTCCATACCGGATTTGCTGTAAGTACAGTGTACTCATCTTGACCAGAAAAGTTCAATATAGTAAGTGCATTTGAAACAGTAACATTAGTGCTAGCCTTTACTTTTCCATCAATAGTAGCTGCTGTTATTACTGCACTACCATTTCTCATACCAGTAACATTGCCGTCTTCATCTACTGTAGCTACAGAAGGATTGTTGCTTGTCCAATAAATAGTTTTATTATCAGCATTTTGTGGCATTATAGTGGCACTAAGCTTATACTTCCCATTATAACCTAGACTCAAATTTGACTTATCTAAGCTTATACCTGTAATAGGATATTGAGGAACCTTTGTTGTATTGGCAACTATAAATACTCCATCATATCCGCTCATCCAGCTTTGTCCACCAAAGCTTATAAAATTGTTATTTTCGTATGGATACGTAACCGTATCAGGCTCTACAAATAAACCTTTAGCATTATTTCTAAAAGCAACAGCATAAGTCTTACCTGCAGAAATCTTAACAGGAGTATCAAGCTTTATGGTATGAAAACCAGCATCATGAATCTTTATTGTTTTAACCTTTTTATTAAGTATATTAGTAAATTTATTGGTTCCATAATCTTCTTCAATATACAAATCATAAGTTATGTCCTGCTCATTAGAAAATACTCCAATAGAATTAACATATTGATTCTCACTAGCAGTATAGGTACTTGCAGCATAACTACTTTCATAACTTGTCCCAATTGCATACATTGGAAAATTATCTCCGTAAGAATTACGTTTATCATATTGTGACTTCTTAGTTAAAGTCGGTATTACAGCACTATCAGTTCCAACAATGGTATCATAATAAGAAACATAAATATATCCATTGTCACCAAAGCCTTCTCCCCAACTGTTTTTACATATAAAAGCACCATTTCCAGAAGGGAGAGTTGGAAAGTTTTCCTTAGGAAAGTTGTCATCCCAGCCTACTATAACTACCGCATGATTTGCATAACTATATGTTCCTTCTGGAACATATAAGTATTTATTATCCTTAATAATATCATAATTATATCCTTCTAAATGTATAGAAGTGTATACTCCCCCATATTTCATCACATTTTCTTTAATATAATTATTATCATAGGCGCTTGTCCTATCAGGTAATAAAGATACATCATCAACAGTATAGTTTACCGGAGCATTGGAGTTAGAATTAATGTTGTTCACTTCTGCTGGATTAGGATATGGATCATCCTTCTCAAGCACTGGCCCCTTCCCTTTCATAAAATATGAAATAGAGTAATACATATTTCCTCCGTCATCAGCACCACCTATCCCATTATTTGTAGCTAAGTGTATTTCTGAAAAATCATAGTCTTTATTTGTGTTCTTTTTTTGAACCGAATCTAACGCTCCATAAGTAGTAAACGCCCAACAATCCCCTATTTGCCCCTGATTCTTTACAGCTGTAACATACCCAAAATCTCTTGAATCATACTTTGAAGGTAATATGCTACTCTTTACAATAGGTTTTTCAGATGATCTATTTACTTTTATTTTCGGGGCCTTATACCCATTAGAATATATTTCTTTACCTTCAACAGCCTTAACTTCTTTGTTTTCCTGAAAAGAATTATTTGATACTAAAGTAAAAGTGAAAATAGTGGCTAAAATCAGTGATAAACCTCTTTTTTTCATTTATCTATTATCCCCCTGGTATTTTAAACTGTTCTCTTTCTTCTATCTATTTTATCGGCTAATACAACAATTTCTTTGCTATTTTTCCATATTTTCATAAATACTTTTTTAATGAATAACTTTTTCATAATAATAAAACACTGATACATTAATTATATATCTGTATCAGTGTTTTTTCTTATCTATAATTTTTAGCTAATTCTGCAACATCAAGCATATCAATCTTATTTTGTCCATCTAAATTGTTTAGATTGCATCTTGGATCCCAATCACTTGATAAAGCTTTTGTTTTATCAATATCCTTTGCGACATAAACAATATCAAATATATCAATAGTGCCGTCTAGGTTTATATCACATTTTATCTTATTATCAAGAGTAGCATTGGTAACACTTACTGTTGCTACGTTTGTTATAAGGCCTGGTAGTATATCATTAAAGTTAAGCCTAAAGTTTGTTTCTCCACCTACTGTTGCAGGAATTTTACCATCCTTATAGCTTTTAATAACCTTATTTCCATGCATAAGTTCAAGTGATGGTGCTAGCCCACTACTTGCTATAGCCTTATTAAGATCTTTTAATAATATTGTACCATCGTATATATCACCAACGGATGAACTTAATAAACCTCCTGGTGCTATAGTTGTATCAGATAACTTTACACTAGGCAGTTTTATTGATGCGCCTATTTTAAAGTCAGTTATATCACTTGTAGCATTTATATTATAAGTTGCCCTTACTCTATACGGAGAGTTGGTAAGGTTAAAAGCTACCTCTGAAGCATATGTATCCTTAGTCAAGTAGACGTTATTTCCTTCTGCTAAATTAACATTGAATAGTTGTCCATTACTTCCTTTTAAATTAAGTGATACATTGTTGACTGTTGAGTTAATACCATTTGAAACATTTAACTTAGAAATATTATTTTTATCAAACGAGATAGTTGTATCAGTATCATTAGGTGTATATTTCTTGTATAGGAAATACTGGCTACCTTGTTCTACTCTGTTAGTATAGAAGTTATAATTTAAACCTTTTTGTAGTCTTATTCCTTTAAGGTTATATGATGAATTGCTATAGTATTCCTTTACTTCTTCTAGACTCTGTGAAAGGTTGCCTGGCATTTGCATTATTGTGTTTTTATAAAAATCATCCTTTAAAGTTAAGCACTTAAAGGTTGAAGAATCAATATACAAGCTCTGCATTTGTCCCTCCGCCCCAAAAGATATATCATTTAGAACGAAACCATCCTGATATGCATCATTGGTTGAAAAATTTGTATAGGTTGCAAGAACGTATAACTTGTACTTCTTTGAAGTATCTACTAAACTTCTAGGTATATCTAATGTGTTCAACTGTCCGTTATAAATTTCTTTGTTGTTTTCATCATATAAAGAATATCTGTATCCATCATAACCTGCATCGATCTCTTTCGAATCAAATAAATTTATCTCGTATATTCCTTCTGTGACAAGCTTAGATGGTTGTGATTTTATAACTCCTAATTCTTTGTTATTAAGTTCAACTACTACATCATATATACCTTCTGGAACTGACGATATATTAAGGTAGAGATCGTCATTAGGCTTTCCTTTGAAGACTACCTTTCCAGACTTATCATATAAATAAGCTGTCATATTTTCCGCTGTAACATTTCCATAACTGTCAAATTTATTGCCATATTCATCCATTATATTTATCATACCTAGGTACACTTCTTTAGAACCATCGTTATAACCACCTACTGCCTTAAAAGTTATATTCCCTCCAAAACCTATGTAGGTTATATCATCACTTATAGTATAATTGTCTTTTGTAAAATATGAGTAATAAGTATTAATATCATCTTTAGTTTCTAATTGTACAATTGCATTTTTATAGCTTCCCTTAGATACATAATATTCATAAGCTTTATCACTGTCATAGGAATCATCTACATTCTTACTTAGGGATACTGTTGCTCCGTCATATTTACCTGCCACTTGCGGCACTAATACAATTTTCGAAATCTTTTTCTCATCAAAAGCAATGTTAGTACTTATTTTAGTATCTATAATGTCAGTCCATAGAGAGTATTGTTTATTATCACTAAATTTCATATCCATATTTAGTTGAACAGTGCTATCCTCATCACACCAAAATGAATAGCTATTATTTGATATTTTTGCTCTAATATCATCATTTATGTATACAGAATATATATTTTGTAAATAGCTATAGTTATTGATATTTCCATATATTCTTAACATTCCACTAACTAGCTTGCTATCAGTTATAGGATTAGTATCTTTAATTGGAAGCTTTTTTGTAGTGGTTAGTGCTCTTATTTCTGATAAGTTGCTAGTCCACTGTCTGTTAGAATAAACAAACACCCCATCTGAAGAATCTCCGACTACTCTAAGCCTTACATTACTTTTCCCATCAATATCTGCTTTAGGTATTCTTACATATCCATCCAAGTCCATATAGTAACTATTTGTATACTCGTCAGCATTAACTTCAATCTGTAGTTCATAAGGCAAAGTATTAGTAGGTGACCAAACTTTTATGCTGTAACTATCACTTTCCGCCTCAGTAATAGTACTATTAACCTTAACTGAAGCCTTTGAATTTGTACTTAATTTAGATGTATTAGATATATCATCGCTTTTAACTATATTTATGTATTTTGTCTGCATATATATTTTTGAAGAAGCAGTCTTACTATATGCCTTAAGAACCACCTTATTCTTTGCTCTATTAAGAACATTTAAAGGCAACTTAATACTTGTAGTTTCAGTTGTTATCTCTGATACTGTTTTAAATGGCTTCTCATTATCATTTATAAATATATCCGCTTTAGAGAAATCTTTTAAATTTATTATTGAAAGTTTTATATTAATGTCTCCCTGCGAATTACTCCAAACTTCAGGTACACTCATATTTATAAAGCCCTCTGCTGAGCTTACCTGACTAGCATTCTTTAATTCCCCGTTAGTTTCACTAGCTTTTACCTGCAAGTTTGTATTACTTAAAAAAGCAACTACTAAAAACAATATACTTAAAAAGTTTAAAGCAGTACTTTTCATCTTTTTATACATATTCCTAGATTCCCCCTATTTGTGATAATATTGTGTAAAATTCCTGTAATTAAATATTATTATAATTATTGAATTTGAGCAACATATTAAATTAAATTATATTTTTGCCAACAATAACAAGCTGAGGATAAATAAATCCTGTTTACACAGGTTCAATAAATATTGTATAATTGAAATAAGTGTAAAATTTCTGTATTAATTAATAAATCCTGTAAAAAACACTATGTGTTATCATAATTTCAAGGGGGGACAACTTTGTTTAAGAAAAGACTTTTTTCTATTTTACTCTGCTTATTTGTCGCATTACAGCTTGCATACATACCCGCAATAAAAGTACAAGCTGCTACTGGACCTCAAATAAGCTATACTACCACTGGGGATACAACAGTTGGGAGTACTTTTAACATAAATGTAAATCTAGCAAATGCTACTGATGTATATGGTGCATCTGTGGATTTTGCTTACGATCCTACACTAATTCAAATAATAAGTGTAGATAAGGGGGATTTTTGGACAAACACTAATGCTATTATAATTCCTTTGGAAAATACAAGTAATGTAGCTAGTCTAGGTGTAACACTAACTGGTAATGCCGATGGAATTACCAAGGCATCAGGAACAATAATAACAATAAAAGCTAAGGTTCTAAAAGCTGGAACAATAAACTTAAAAACAACTTCTGATAAAAGTACATTTAGTAAAACTGGCAATAATGTTTTGGTTAAAGTTTCTAACTCTGGACCTGCTAGTATTCCTTATACAGGGGTTGATAGTCAGGTTAATCTGTTAACTCAACCACCTGTGCAACCACTTACTGTTGGTAAGTATGAAGAAAATAACGCTAACATAAAATATACTGGCTCATGGTACGATAATACTAATGTTAAGAATAGTGGCGGAGTTGCTAAGCTTACTACTAAAGTTGGTGACTACCTAGAATTTAAGTTTAATGGTTCTGGACTAAGATTATTTGCTTATACTAATGCTTTTAGAGGCATTGCTAAAGTAACTATTGACGGCCAAGCTTATACATCTGATAATTATTCTTCGTCTGATGTATTCCAAAACAAAGTATTCGAAAAGTTAGATTTAACTTCTGGTGATCATACTGTTAAAATCGAAGTTACTAATTCTAAAAATGCTAGTTCACAAAATTATGCTATTTGTTTAGATGCAATTGAAGTTACAAATGCTACACCTACTGCTGCTACTCTACAAGTAGGTAAATATGAAGAAAATAATACTAACATAAAATATACTGGCTCATGGTACGATAACACTAATGTTAAGAATAGTGGCGGAGTTGCTAAGCTTACTACTAAAGTTGGTGACTACCTAGAATTTAAGTTTAATGGTTCTGGACTAAGATTATTTGCTTATACTAATGCTTTTAGAGGCATTGCTAAAGTAACTATTGACGGTCAAGCTTATACATCTGATAATTATTCTTCGTCTGATGTATTCCAAAACAAAGTATTTGAAAAATTAGATTTAACTTCTGGTGATCATACTGTTAAAATCGAAGTTACTAATTCTAAAAATGCTAGTTCACAAAATTATGCTATTTGTTTAGATGCAATTGAAGTTACAAATGCTACACCTACTGCTGCTACTCTACAAGTAGGTAAATATGAAGAGAATAATACTAACATAAAATATACTGGCTCATGGTACGATAACACTAATGTTAAGAATAGCGGCGGAGTTGCTAAGCTTACTACTAAAGTTGGTGACTACCTAGAATTTAAGTTTAATGGTTCTGGACTAAGATTATTTGCTTATACTAATGCTTTTAGAGGCATTGCTAAAGTAACTATTGATGGTCAAACTTATACATCTGATAATTATTCTTCATCTGATGTATTCCAAAATAAAGTATTCGAAAAGTTAGATTTAACTTCTGGTGATCATACTGTTAA
>NZ_JAENHN010000070.1 GCF_016595795.1 Clostridium yunnanense | reverse complement strand
GTTCATGGTTTACTTTGGTGGAGATAAAGAGATTCGAACTCTTGACCCCCTGCGTGCAAGGCAGGTGCTCTCCCAACTGAGCTATACCCCCAAATATGGTGGACCTTCAGGGACTCGAACCCCGGACCTACCGGTTATGAGCCGGTTGCTCTAACCAACTGAGCTAAAGATCCTTACTAACCTGGCAACCACTTACTCTCCCACACAGTCGCCCATGCAGTACCATCAGCCGTCTAAGTCTTAACCGTCGTGTTCGGAATGGGTACGGGTGTAACCCTAAG
The DNA here is from genome assembly GCF_016595795.1 of Clostridium yunnanense. Lineage (GTDB taxonomy): Bacteria > Bacillota > Clostridia > Clostridiales > Clostridiaceae > Clostridium_AR > Clostridium_AR yunnanense. Next base: position 229 of record NZ_JAENHN010000070.1, on the reverse strand, counting down.
ACGCATCATTACCAGATATTCAGTTTGTAGTCATCAATCTGACCACAGTGAATATTATATCTAGACTTTTTCTTCTTGTCAACAAGAATTTTTCCTAAATATAAGAAAGATTATTCTTTCAAAATTGCACTTAAGTTTACTTTGTAATAATTTGTTTTGGTCAAGCCCTCGACCTATTAGTATCGGTCAGCTGAACATGTTACCATGCTTACACCTCCGACCTATCAAC
>NZ_JAENHN010000007.1 GCF_016595795.1 Clostridium yunnanense | reverse complement strand
CCCAATTAACTTAAGCAGTTTTTAAAACAAAGCAGCTGATAAAACTAAAAACTCTTAGTTTTATCAGCTACTTTTAAACTATTTAAATAAATCGCTCCTGAAAAACTAAAGTTTTTCAGTGCCCTCTAAAAATATTGAGTGCTTTTTGAATTCATAGGAAAATGCAAAATCTAATGAAACTCTCCATCCTCATTAAATATATAATTGTGATAGTGCCTTAAAGCAGCATCCACTATAGTATTCATATATACATTTACATTTGGGTGAGCTACTTTTATCTCATTAAGCATCCTTGCAGTATAGTTTCTTATCTTGTAGTTTTTTGGAGATCCAGTGGTTCGTCACCCACTGCTGGTGCTTGTATAATATTGTAACTCAGAAGGCCTGCATAGACTGGTCAATTTTTATGTCCAAGTTATTGACGTACAAGCATAGATATGTTATATAATTAATTAAGCAGTTAAAAGTAATCGTTTTAGTCAATATATGATGTACTGATAAAATATCTTTCCAAGGTGGCTCCGCACTTAAAATAGCAAAGGTTGTTTATGGTATGTAGCTGTTTTGGTGAGTAATAGCTTATTAACTGTGTTTAGTAATGTAAAGAAAAATAACTATTGTTTACAGGTAAGAGTAAAATAATTGATAACACGAAGTTTGATTTATTCTAGAAAGACTTAGTTAAGATATGTTGATTAGTGATGACAAACATGAGTTTTAGTAGCAACGTAGGTTTGAAATCAGCAGTTCTTAACTAAGTCTCTTATTTTGCGTAATTTTAACTAGTGAGGAGGTAAAATGTAACTTTGGTTACAAGGTACTAATATATAAGAAAAGATTTACTACACAATGGAGGTATGAAAACACAATGGCAAGCCAAAGAAAAAAACTTAAATCATTAATAGCTGCAACAATAACTACCGCAGTAATGTTAAACACCGCTCCTTTGCAAGTATTTGCATTTACAGGAACAACGATGTCACAAACTTTCTCACAAGAGGAGGTACAAAGTGCACTTTTAGATGTAAATAATGCGTATTCTTCTGATGACTTAATAACTGTGATGATCCAATCCCCTGCTTTGGGTATTGATATGACGTTTTGGGCAAGCACACCTAGGGCAGACCAGGTCAATATAGCAACAAAGTTATATAATAACAGAGGAGCAGGTTACATGTCTGCTGAGGAACTAAGAAATGCATTCGTTCAATATTGTGGCGAGGAGCAGAAAATGATAGATATAAACACAGCTCCAGATGCAGATGCAGTTATAACGGCGATTGATTATTTTGGTATAGATTTAACACAGTTTAATTATACATGGGCAAATGTAGATAGGATAGCTGTAGCTAATATGTTTCTAGATATTAGAAGTGATTACGGTTTCGTTACACCTCAAGCTGTTGAAAACTCCTTCGTACAATGTATAAACTCTAGAAAAATAGCTATGGTGAATATAGCACAAAGATCTGAAGATATTAGATATGTTTTCGAGCATATTGGAATACAAGTAGACTTTCATACAAATGGTTATGAAAGCTTATCTGATGCAGATAAAACAAAGGTAGCGGACCTAGTAATTCAAGATAGAGAACTACACGGTGTATTCGCTGATAATGGAGCTATACAAACAAGTGTAAATAAAGCTGTAACAAGTGTTAAGGCTGTAAATACTCCTGTACTTTCTGGTGATAACAAATTAAGGGATATACAAAGTGATAAGGGGGTATTAAGTCCAGTATTCGACCCTGAAAAAACTGACTACACCTTAAACGTAGATAATGCAACTACAATGTTATATGTAACTTTAACTACAAATGAAGCACATTCTCATTGGAGTATAACAAGTGATAACGATGCAGATATAGATAACTTAAAAGAGGGACACAATGTGTTTCATATAAAAGTGACAGCTCAGAATGGTGCTATTAGGACTTATAACTTAGATGTTATAAGAGAAAGTTCTATCGTTCAGAAATCAAATGATAGTAGATTATCGAATATCGCAGTTGATAAGGGGAGTTTAAGTCCGGCTTTCGATGCTTCTATTGCTAGTTATTCAGTTAATGTAGCTAATGATGTGACAGAAATTAATATAACTCCAACTGTTAATGAAGAGCATGCCACAGTAGGGGTATATCCACTAGATAACTGTGATGCTAAAAACCTAAAAGTTGGACATAACTATTTCAAAGTAGGGGTAGTTGCACAAGATGGTTCTCTTAGAAATTATATTGTAGATGTAGTTAGAGCAGTAGCAAATGTGCAGACAGATGCTGAGAAGGTACAACAAGCTTATGACAGATTAGCTATAGGCTATGCACCAGGAGATAGTGCTAGTAATGTTAACATGAATATCCAATTACCATTCTCTGATGAAAATGGAGCTACAGTAACTTGGTATACAACTGATTCTAACTATATAACAAATATAGGTGAAGTTAAAAATGGAAGAGATGGTCTAGTGCATCAAGTTATTATGACAGCACTAATAAATTGTGGTGGAGCTTCGTTATCAAAACTTTTTGAGCTTAATGTTCAGCCAATGGGAGGTATTGTTGTTACAACACCTAAGTCATCTGATGCAACTTTAACAAATATAATTCCTTCAAGTGGGGTATTATCGCCAACATTTAATCCGTTATATAATATAAATTATTCTGTTGTTGTAGAAAACGATATAACTTCATTAACATTAACTCCATTATTACATAATTCAAAGGCATCTTATGTTATAGAGGGCGTTGAAAACGCTTCATTAACTGCATTAGTACAAGGGTATAACTACTTTAATATTAAAGTAACAGCAGAGAGCGGGGCAGTTAGATACTATCCTATCGTTGTAGTAAGATTAGCACCAACTCCAAGTGAAGGAAACGGCGGACAACCAACAGGAGGAACTACAACTCCAACTGAAGGAAACGGCGGACAACCAACAGGAGGAACTACAACTCCAACTGAAGGAAATGGTGGACAACCAACGGGAGGAACTATAACTCCAACTACTCCAGGTAGCGGTACTATAACACCTAACACAAATCCAGATAATAACCAGACAAAAACACCTGCAAATGTAGAACTAACAACAAAGACAGATGGTGTTACTAATGGTGCATATTCAGACTCTAAAATATCTGGTATGTTAGACGGTAAGGATACTTTAGTTGTTAAGGCTAATGGTATTGTAATAAACATACCAGAGAAAGCAGTGGATACAGCTAACTTAGATGGTTCTGAGTATATAAGAGTAACTGAAAAAATACTTGATTCTACAGAAGCTTCAGAATTATTCAAGGGGTTACCATCCGGTATAGCACCTTTAAAAGATGCTCTAAGCTTCACAATGCAACTATTCGATAAGAATGGCATTTTGATAAAAGACATTCACCAATTTGCTAATGGGCAAAAGGTTAAAATATCTATTAAATTAACGGCTGATCAAATAGCTGGTAAAGATACTAGCAAATTAACTATGTACTATTATGATGAAACTAAGAAGGAATGGGTAGAAATAGGTGGTAGTTTTGATAAGGGCACTATGTTGTTCAGTTTTGAGACTTCTCACTTTACAAACTTTGCTATCTTAGAAAAGGTGACTACACCTACAACTACACCTACAACTTCAACTCCAACTGAAATTGTTAAATTACCACAAACAGGTTCGGTAGTAGACTTCAGTTCTGTAGTAGTTGCTGGTAGCTTTATGATGGTACTTGGAGCTGTAGTATTATTTGTTAATAAGAGAAAGTAACTAACAAATAAACTAAAGCTATATATGAAAAAGTTCCCTAAAGAGAACTCTTAAGTTATTGAAAACCCCCATGGTTTTAAAAATGAACTATGGGGGTTTTTCTCTCACAAAAAATCATGAGGAAGCATGAAGGTAGCCTAACTCCTCTTAAACCTAATCTAATGAAACTCTCCATTCTCATTAAAGATATAATTGTGATAATGCCTTAAAGCAGCATCCACTACTGGTGTCTTATCATTCATTACTCTTTTTAGCTTTCTGTTATCTGCTAGTTCAGAAGTTACTTTAAGATTATCTTCTTTAACCACTTTAGTAGAGGGTGTATTGACATCACTTTTCAGTAATGCTTCAATATCTGAAGTAACAAAACTAAAAGTGCTAACTACATCTCCTCCAGTTGGCTCACCATCAACAATTCCGTTTTCCTCCATCACTTCTTCGTCGTAGCACAGTTCATGTATATCATTATATTGATATTTAGATTAACGCATATGCATAAAAATGTTAATTAGCCAAAGGAAAAATATATTTGAAAGTAAAAAAATAGAACAAAGACTAGGGATACGAGTTGATTTTTTGCTCAGAAAAAAAAGTTGCGTAAACAATCGGTATAGTTTTGAAAGAAACTTTTATAAAAAAATAATACTAAAACTTGACAAAAGAATTACTGTAAGTTACACTTTTAATAGTAAAAAAGGAATAAATTGTTTATTGAGGTAATATGTTGTTGAATAGTATATAAAAGTGTGTTGGGGTTGTGGGAAATTATTAATACGATAACATGTATGTTTTAATTGTAACAATTGCAATTTTAAGTTAGGTTGAGGGGGGAGAAGTATGGAAAAGGAAACATATAGTTTTTCAAGTTTTCTTAGAGTAATTAAAAATAATAATAGAGTTATTTTAGCTAATACTGATAATGGAGAATGGATTAAAATTTCTCTTGAATGTTACAGTATTTTAGAAAAAATTATTAATTCAAATATGGATATAAAAAAAATAGAAAATATTTTTTGGGATTCAGAAGATAAAATATATTTTGAAAACATGATTGAGATAATGCGAAAAAAAGCAATTTTGTATGATACGAATAATATACCTTGTAATAAATGCAATGAACTTGAGATAGTAACATTTTCGGTAACAAAAAAGTGTAATTTATGTTGTCTTCATTGTGCTTATGATGCTGCGACTCAAAAAGATGTGGTGGAAGATTTGCCTTTTAGCAAAATTAAAGTTATCTGTGATGAATTAATTTCTTGTAATACAAAAAAAATAGTAATCACAGGTGGTGAACCTCTTTTAAGAACTGACATAATTGAAATATTAGAATATATTAAGAAAAATAGTAATGCTGAAATTATATTAATGACAAATGCTACTTTAATTACTGAGGATTTAGCAGACAAGTTAACAAAATTAATAGATTCTATAGATATAAGTATGGATGGTGTTAATGAGCAGACTTGTTCTCTAATTAGGGGTAAGGGAGTGTTTGATAAGGTAGTAAATTCCATTAACATATTACAAAAAAGAAATTTTGTAGATATACGATTATCCATGGTTAAAACTAAAGAGAATATTAAATATATTGAGGAATTTGAAGAATTATGCGAAAAATTAAGAGTTAAACCGGTATTAAGAGGATTTGCTGCTGAGGGGAGAGGCGAAAAAAATAAATATATATTGACTGACTTTGATAAAGATAAACATGTGTTTGATAGAGAAGCTGTCGTTGGCCAGCAATATGCATTTAGCTGTAAGGCAGCATGCAATCAGTTTTTCATAGATTATAATGGGGATATGTATCCGTGCCCTATTCTAATTAAAGAGGAATATAAAATTGATAACATATTTAAGGTAAAATCAGTTTTTGAGTTGATTAATCTTAAAGATAATAAAATTTATTCAAAGCTAGAAAGTATTACTCCTTATAATCATCACAAATGTAAAGGCTGTAATGTGAATATATTTTGTTGGACATGCTATGAGAGAATAGAACTTTTTTCTAGATATCCTGAAAAGTTTGAAGAAAGATGTAACTATAGGCTTAAAGAACTTTCGGATGTAATTTGGAAAGAATAAAAATATATAAAAGAGTGGGATTAGAGATGGCAGTTAATTTATGGCTTACATATAAGTGTAATTTGAATTGTTCTTATTGTTATGAAAAAGATATAAAAATAGGAATGAAAAATAAATTAAATGATAATACAATAGATGATTATTTAATATTTATAGAAAATTTTTTGTATGATAAAAATAGGAACGAAAATGAACCGTATATAGTAAACTTGCATGGTGGAGAACCTCTACTGGAGTTTAATCTACTGAAAAAGGTAGTTGGCAGGTTAAAACAGAGTGAGAAACTGAAGAGTAAAAAAATAATGTTTGGAGTAACAACAAATGGAACATTATTAAATGAAGAAATTATAGATTTCTTATGTGAAAATTTTCACTACTCACTGTCTGTAAGTATAGATGGTATTAAGGAAAATCACGACAGAAATAGAAAATTTGCTAATGGTGAGGGAAGTTTTAAATTAATTATAGATAATGCATTGAAAATTCTTCATAAAAGATCAGATATAAGGATTAGAATGACTTTTGACTCTCGAACGGTGAAAGATTTATGTGAAAATATAATTTATTTACTTAGTCTAGGTTTTAATAACATAGTGCCAGTAGCTAATATTTTTGACGATGAATGGAATGAAGAGTCTAGTGAAGAGCTGGAAAAACAATTAGAAATGATTATGGATCATGATGTATATAAAAGAAATAAAAATTGCCACATAGGGATTTTAGAATCCATAAAAGCTAAAAATGTGAAAATGAAATGTAATGGAGGCATTAATACTATTAATATATCGCCCGATGGAAATATTTATCCTTGTACTTACGTTGTTGGGAAAGAGGAGTATAAAATTGGTGACGTCTTCATTGGATTTAATAATGAAAAAATAGATTATTATAAGAGTGTATATAAATGTAAGACAACTAAATGTGAAGGATGTTTGAATTATAATTACTGTAAATCAGGTAGATGCAAATTTATAAATAAAGTTATTACTGGGGACTTTCTAACTCCAGCAGTACAAGTTTGTATGTTAAGTAATATTGAGTATAAGATTTGGAAAAGTAAGTTTTATAATAAAGGTTAACTCTAGTAGCTTATTTGTAAAAGGAGATATTATAATAAAATTTAAAAGGGGATAAAAGAATGGAAATAAAAAAAATATTAGATAAAGTAAACTTAGATGTTGAAGGACAAGCTTGGGATGCAAGTTGTTACACTGATTGTAAAACTTCAGCTTGGAATGGTAATGCCAATGGTGGGGATTGGACTAAATGTAAATATATAACATCTGTTAGTGCAAGCTGGACAGAAGATTTCTAAAATAATAAATTGTAATATATCAAGTATATAAACCAAAATAAATTTGAAATTATTTAATAACTAAGATAATAATCTTCTTTTACTATAATAAATTATAAATAATATTTGAATAGAAATAATTAATTATTTCTATTCAAATATATAAAATTGAGAAATTGTGATATATAACATTAAAGTTTCTATTTTGATTAGAAAAATGTTAGTGAGTTTATATGTAGTTAATAGAATATAAAAATATAAGCTATTGATCGAATAAAAAAATTAAAGTGTAACTGGAATTAAGTATAGTATATATATTAATGTTTTATCGCAGGAAGAGGTACTATGTGCTATAAAGAGTTCAAAAAAAAAGTTATAGTTATAGATTCGGGAATAAATGTAAATGACGAATTTTTATGTGATTCCATTATAGGTGGAGTGTGTATTGAAGTAAATAATGAAAAAATAATATTTAGTAATAATTATATGGATGAAAATGGTCATGGAACGTTTTGTTCTAAGATCATTAAATACATAAATGAGGAAATTGGAATTTATGTAATTAAAATTTTAAACAAAAATATGAAGTGCTCATGTAAAACATTAATAGAGGCATTAAAATATACTAAGAATATTAATATCAATCTGATTTGTCTTAGTCTTGCAACTATAAATGAACTTTACGCTGATGACTTAAGAAATATCTGTAGTGATTTAAGGAAGAATGGTAAAATATTGGTATCATCTTTACACAATGATAATTATAATAGCTATCCAGCTACATTTGAAGATGTTATAGGTGTAGAAGGAATACTAGATGATAATTTATACTGTTATGATTACTATAAAGATTTACAAATTCAATGTAAATCAAGTAGTATGCCAATTTTATTACAAAGTATAAATGGACAATATAGATATTTTAGAGGGAATAGTAAAGCTAATGCACTTTTCTGTGGATTGCTTTTAAAAGATATTGAAAATGTAAACAACTTAACATTAAAGGAGTTAGAGGATTATATAGATTTGAATTTGAAAGGCCACAAAACTTTATATAAGCACAATAAAGATATGAATATAAATAAATCTCAAATGTTTGAAAGTGTAAAAGAGATTTATATAGAAATATTCGGTGAACATAATTTTTCAAAGTTAAATATATATGATAAATGTAAATTGTTCACAAGTAAGAGATGTATAGGTGTCATAGAAAGTATAGAAAAAAAATGGGGTGTTGAAATTGAAAAAGAATTTTTACATCAAAAAGTATTTTATTCCATAGATAGTTTAATAAAATATTTAGATTTGCAAATATAAGAATGTGTGGTGAAAAAATATTTGAAAATAAAAAATAATTTATATATAAAGTTTTTTCTTAATATAAAAAAAGATAAAAAAATGTATTTTATTATGGGCATATTAATGATTCTAACAGCAGTACTATCTATGCAATGTCCTAGTCTAATTGTGAAAATAACAGATAAAGCAATAAAATATGAGAATTTTCATGAGTTAACATATTTTATTGCTTTATATCTATTGGTTGGTGTTTTTCTTTTTATAACTTCATTTTTGAGTGATTATATATATATTAAAATTGGTAACAGAGTGAAATTAGATTTAAGAATGAGATTATTAACAAAAATTTCTCGATTTTCAGGGGTAGAAATTAATGAAAGTAATACTGGAGAATTAATATCTATAATTCAATATGATGTAGAAAATATTCAAGAATTTGTAACTAAAATGCTTTTTAATTTTATAGCAGATATAATAACAGCAATTGGTCTAATTATAATAATGTTTAAATTAGAATATAGGCTTGTATTTATAGCTATTTTGATACAGATAGTAATATTTTTCAGCCAAAAATTTTTCAATAAGAAAATTTTTGAAGAATCAATTAGGCTAAGAGAGAATTATGGAAAGGGAATGTCAATACTTCAAGAATTTTTAAATTCAATAGCACATTTTTTATTTCTTAATGTAAGAGATACTTTTTTAAGAAAATACTTCGAGATTTCTAATGAAGGTATGGAAAAAAACGTAAGATTGCAGAAATACAATTCTCTTAACTCTTATGTATATCAATTAATAGGAACTGTTCAAAGCTGTATAATATTTGGCTATGGGGGGTATATGGTTATAAGAGGTGATATAACCTTTGGCATATTTATGGTTTTTGTTACATATGTACAAAAACTTTTTACACCTTTTATAAGAGTAACAAGGTTAAGTGCACAATTAAAAATGTTAAAAGTATCGATTGAGAGAATAATGAATGTTTTAGAATTTGAAGATAGAGATGTCAATGCTTCAAATATAGATAAAATTGATATAAAACATTTTGGGTCTAATATAAAATTTAATAATATTAGCTTTTCATATGATAATAAAACAACAGTATTGAATAATTTAAATTTGAGTTTAAATAGTAATAAGATAAATGCAATAGTAGGGCAAAGTGGTTCTGGAAAGACAACAATAATAAATCTTCTTTTTAGAATGTGGAAATTTGAAATGGGAGAGGTTTATATAGGAGATATAAATATTAAAGAAATGCCAATGGATCTTTTAAGGCAAAATATAATTGTAATATCTCAAAATACATTTTTGTTGAATGATTCTATAAAAAATAATATAAGTTTATATGATTCAAGAATTTCTGAAGATGAAATATACAAAATTATAGAAGTTGTTGGCCTAGTTGATTTTATTGAAAAGCTGCCTAATAAAATTGAAACTCAGATTGGAGAAAATGGATTAAAACTATCTGGTGGTCAAAGACAGAAGCTAGCAATAGCTAGAGCAATACTAAGGCAAGCACCCATAATCATCTTTGATGAAGCAACATCAGCCATGGACAATATATCAGAAAAATTAATTATGCAAAATATAAAAAGTTACTTAAAGAACAAAACAGTCATTATGATAGCACATAGACTAACAACTATAAAAGATGCTGACGTTATTCATGTTATTAGAAATGGAACTATAGTTGAAAGTGGAACGCACAAAGAACTTTTACAAAAGGGACAAGAATACAGTAAATTATATTTAAAAAAATCAGTATAGATACGGTGTAATGGAAGGGGAATATTAATGGGTATTGTGATTAGTAATCTATATAAGGAGTATAAGAAGGATGTATATGCAATTGAAAATTTAAGTATAAAAATAGGAAATGGTGTTTTTGGGTTACTCGGACAAAATGGAGCAGGAAAGACAACTTTGATGAGAATTATTACAACTCTGTTAGCTCCAACTAAAGGATCAGTTGAACTAAATGGTATTGCTTTGACAAAATCCAATGAAGCTGAGATTAGAAAGCAAATTGGATATTTGCCTCAAGAGTTTGGGTTCTATCCAAACTTAACTGTATATGAATGTTTAGATTATATTGGATTATTAAACAAAATTGAGCCGAAGAAAAGAAAAGAAGATATAGCTAATATCCTAGAAAAGGTGAATTTGCAAGATCAAAAAAATAAGAGATTTAAAAATTTATCTGGAGGCATGAAAAGGAGAGTAGGACTTGCTCAGGCTATGATAAATGATCCTAAGATATTAGTAATAGATGAGCCTACCACTGGGTTAGATCCTGAAGAGAGAGTTAGAATAAGAAATATGATTGCAGATTTTGGCGTTGATAAAACTGTTATATTTTCCACTCATATTATTGAAGATATTGCTAGTACAAGCAAAAACTTGGGGATATTAGAAAAGGGAAAATTATTATACTCGGGAACCACCAAAGAATTGATAGAGAGTGCCAGTGGTAAGATATGGAGTGTTGAACTTAATGACAGAAAAGAACTAGAGGAAATAAGAAAAGAGAATTTTATTATTTCTAATGTATATGTAAATGACTATATACAAGCAAGAGTAATTTCTGAAGGAAAACCTTATAAGAATGCTAAAATTGTAGAGACCAATATAGAAGATGCTTATATGTATGTGAGGAAAAACGGAGGAACATTATAATGAATGGCATTTTCACTATAATTGAGTTAACCAAAAAAGAGTGTAAGTATACCGTTAAGAGTATATTTTTTTTCATATTCATTGTATTGCTTTCAGTGAGTTGCTACATGGAGTTTCATGGGAAAATACAGTACCTTCCTATAAAGTCCCAGAGTGATTTAGTAAATTATAATGATAAATCTGGACAAACGTTTATAATTGAAAATCCTACAGATCTGCAAAAAAGAAACTCTATAAGATCTATCTTGGAAGATAAGAGCAATAGTAGTATTAATAGAAACGAAGATTATACAAAGCTTTTAGATAAAATCAATGAATTGAGTTTTGATGAAATAATATCTGAGTCTACTAAGGTAATCAATAAAGATAAGGTAGGTTTAGAGATCTATAATCAAATTTGTACAATCTTAGAGTCACCCCAAAACTTCATTCAAGCAGATTTAAAAACCTCAAAAGAACTGATGGAGAGAAAAGTTAAGGAAGAAGACTTATATTCAAGATTTGTGAAAAATTTTGCTTCAGTTAGTAGTATGATAGCTATGCTATATATAATTATAATATTTGCATTCACTTTAGAAAAGGACAAGCGAGATAACATTAATGAAGTGATAAGAACAACATCTATAAGACCACATGAATATATTCTAGGCAACTATTTAGGTAAAATAATTCCAATAGCTATTAGTTACTTAGTTATTTCGGTGATTTTCTTTGTAACAGCTTATTACAAATATAAAGCTAGTGGACTTGAAGTTTCAAATTTATTACTCGGTGTTAAATATATTATTACCTGGTCATTTGTCAGCTTTTTCTTTGTTTCAAGCTTTGTAGTATTAGTTTCATTATTAATATATGATTCTATAGCGACTGGAGCGTTATGTGTATTGCTAAATGTTTTTCTTAGTGGAAAACTAAATCCACTTTATAATTATCAAATTAAATATTCTTATTTTGAGGGGTCTCTAATAAGTACTAATAGTTTAATTGCTTATAATAGAGTGGCCTTTTTAATCGGTGGTTTTTTATGTTTGATTTTGTCATGTATTACATGGGGAAGAATAAAATACTTGAGAAATGGTGGTATATATGATGGAACTCGGAAATTTATTAAAAATAAACTTAAAAATCTGCCTGTTAAGTAAAAAGTTTCTTATTAGTATTTTAACTTTCATTATCATTACTGTTATGTTTAATGTAACTTATACATCAATTAAGGATGTATATATGTTAATGGAAGTTATTCTACCTATAATAGGGGTAGTTATTTTTTGTGATACTCCTATTATGGAGCAAGCTGTAAAATTCAATGAGATGTTTTATTTAACTAGAATAAACAAAAGTATAGTGTTTTTTATAAAAATTATAATTAATATTGTTGCTGGAGCTATATTGTTTTTCTTAGGATTTATATTAATATATATAAAATTTATCTTTCTTAATAAAGGCACTTCTAATCTGGATTTTTTTAATATGCTTTCTCTTTTTCTTGTGACGGAGTTATTTTTAGGAAGTATAGCTATTGTAGTAACTACAGTAACTAATAATATTAAAATTGCATTGGGTGGAGGGTTATTTTCCTATTGGATTTTTTACGAAATAATTAAGGACAACACTTCTTTTACACCTTTTGGGATGTATTTCAATTTTCAAGGTGATAGGTTATTAATAAGTAAAATATTATGTCTATCTACAGCTTTGATCCTTATTATTATTTCCGATTTAGTGCTTATGAAAAATAAAAGACTATAAATTTATGTAAGAATTAAGGTGCAAATGTATGAAAAACATGTCAATAAAAGATATACTTAATGAAATTAAAATAAATTATAAAATACTTATGGATACTAAGCTAGTGGTGTGTGCAATAGTGTTCTCTATAATTCCTTTGGTTTTGAAGATAGAGAGCTGGACAAATGGATATATTGTAGTTTTATTTGAAGTATTTTTACCACTAGTTGCAGGCTTCTTTTTTAGTGATTTAATAAGTATTGATAAAATAAATAAATGTGATGAAGTAGTTGAAGTTAATTCTACAAAAAAGTATAAAACACTTATTGTTCGGATGATAATTCAAGTTATTAATATGGTATCAGTTGAATTGCTGCTTTTAATAGTTTTACTAGTTAAGTGTGCTATATTAAAAAATTCAAATTTGCTAAATACAAATTTTCTTCTATTAACGTTTTTATTTATCGCAAATTCTGTACTCATATCCTGTATATCAAATCTTATAATAGTTATTACTAATAGAAGTATTTTGGGAATTATGGGAGCTTTTTTCTATTGGATCATATGGCAGATTGGTGATATCCAAAATATATTTAATCCTTTTGCATATTCCTTAGGGTTTAATAATTATGGGCAAAATAAGTTGGTAAATATATGTCTTAGTTTAATAATCTTTTTAGTAATTTTACTTATATATAATAGAAAAAAACATGAGAGTAATAACTAGTTATAGTGGTTATAACTATAAATTCAATTTGTAAGGGGATAGAACATAATGTTTAAGGTTGCACTGGTTGTTCCTTTCTTTAGAAAAGAAGGTGAACAAGTATCATACATGGAGTATTTAGGGTTTTCTTCAATAGCAGCATATTTAAGAGAAAGAGATATAAATGTAGAAATCATAGATGCGTATTTACAAGATTTAGATATGGATGTTGTCAGTAATAAATTAATCTATGAACAATACGATTTAATTGGCTTTACACTAATGTCTTCTGAATTTTTTAACAACGCAAAAATGGTTTTAGAAAAGATTTCGTCAGAACTAATAAAAAGAAATATAACCATCTTAGCTGGTGGGTATTATGCAACTTTCAACTCAGAGAAGATTTTGAAAGAAAGTAATATAGATTTAGTGGTAATGGGTGAGGGCGAAAGAACTATATTAGATTTAATTGATAATTTAATGGGCGGTAAAGGTTTTGGTAAGGTAAAAGGAATTCAGTACAGAGAAAATAATAACATTATAAAGACAGAACCTAGAAACATAATGACGTCAAAAGAGCTTACCGAATTACCCATGATGGCAAGAGATACGGCGGAAATAGTAGTTGGTCATAAAGGGAAGCTTCAAATGCTTTCTAGTAGAGGATGTTATGGAAACTGTGATTTCTGTGGAGTAAATAAGTATACTAGCAGATTGAAGGGAGAAAAGTGGAGATATAGAGAGGCTGAAAATGTTGTAGATGAGATGGAGATCTTAGTTAATAAATATAATGTTAAGGAAATTGTTTTTTTAGATGAGGAGTTTATCGGTACTGGAGAACTTGGTAAGGATAGAGCTCGCAAGATAGCACAATTAATAATAGATAGAAATATAAAAATACAATTTTTAGTGTATTCTAAATCAAACAATGTAGATTTTGATACCTTTAGTATATTAAAAAAGTCAGGATTAAAATCTGTTTTTTTAGGGATAGAGTTTGGGGTTCAAAGGATTCTTGACTTCTATAATAAAGGAATAACAATAAATGATAATAAAAATGCTATTAAGATATTAAAAGATCTAAATATAAATATTAAACCAGGATATATAATGTTTGAACCAACAATGAATTTACAAGAACTTAGAGAAAACTTTACGTTTTATTTTGATTATATAGGTTTTAAGCCTACCAATCTCTTAAATAAACTAGGATTATATAAAGAAACACCGGCTTATTATAAGGTAAAAGAATTAACAAAGGTAGAAGAAGTTGAGTTCTTACATAAAGACTATGGCGATTGTGTTGAATATTCATTTAAACATGATAAGGTTGGAGAAGTATATACAATATTAGCTGATGGCTTGAAAAGAATAGAAAATTTTAATTTTAGAAGACAAAGAATCTCTATGTTAGCTCAGTCAAAAGTTGAAGCTATAACGATGCAGAAGAAATTAGAGAAAGAGATATATGATGTTGTAATTCAGCTTATTAATAGTTTTGAGACAACAGAAATCTTTAATAATAAAATAATTGAAAAATTAAATGATGAATTTACAAACAGGTTTATGTTCATAAATAGTAATCTGTAATTCTATTAAATTAATCTTGCTAGTAATTGAGCTTGTTTTTTTTGCAAGCTTTTTAATTTATCAAGATGTGACATATGATTTTATAAAAGGAGTCTATATAATGGAGCCATTGCTGTGTAGATGGATAGAAAGTAAGATTGGTACTTTCATTATTGTAAGTGATTTAGAGGGTGGATGGGGGACTCATAATAATATTAGATATTTAATGGGCGCAGATGGAAGAAATTATTGCTTAAAGTTATTTGATAATATAAAAAAGTGGAAAGTAGAAAGTATTGCATATAATGAACTGTTAAATTTTGAGAGTGAACTTATTCCAAAATACTATGGTGGTTTTTCATATGGAAATATTAATGCTATATTAATTTCAAGATTGAAAGGACAAACTTTAGCTTCTAGGATTAATGAGTTTGATGATAGTTATAAAAAAAGCATATTTTATGAGTCTGGCAAATTGTCACGTGAGATTGAGGATAAAAATATAGATAAGGCTAATTGGTTTGGAGCACTTAATTTAGATATATCAGCAACATATGAAACAGCCAGTGAATATTTAAAAAGTAAGTTTTATAAGCATATAGCATTCCTAGATGTAGTTGATACAGATTTAGCTGAACTTTATAAGAAGTCTTTTAATTTGATAGATAAAATATATATAGAAGAACCACCAGTGTTGGTTAATGAGGATAATACAGTGAGAAATTGGATGGTTGACTCTGAAAATAGACTTACTGGTATTGTAGATTTTGAATATTTAACTTGGGGAATCAAAGCTCAGACGGTATCAGCTGTTGTATTGAAAGATGAATATATTATTGATGCATATTTTAAAGGATACGGAGTAGATAGAGACGTTCTGTCAAACATTAAATATACTAATTATCTTGCTTTATTAGGAATCTCAACAATAATTTACGGTAAGGTAAATAATATTGATAAGGCTGTTTTCTTGGGGAATAGATTAATTGCTAAATACAAAGGTAATAAAATTTAGAATTGGTTAAATTCTAACAATTGTAAATTAATTTGAAAATCTAGAGATACTCATATCTTTGTTGAACGCTATCTTAAAGTCCAAGGATAAGATCACACTATAGGCTAAAGGAAATCGAGATCAATGAAGAACTTACAGATATTATGGAAATGCATTTTATCGAAATTCCTAAATTAGAAAATAACACCGATGAAAAGGATATGCTAGTAGCATGGACAGAATTTTTAAAAAATGCTGAAAGTGAAAAGGTAAGAAGCTTAGAGCTTACAGTAGAAGAGGTTAAGAGGCTTAGGAAGTAGCAAATGATATATTATGTAAGTAGCTAGTAAAATATATTAAGTTTTACTAGCTATTTTAATTGGAAAAGGAGAATGAGAGCTCATATAGATGTTGGTTTTGCAACTATTATGAACGTTTATGTAGTGGATTCACTTGATATTTATTAAATTCGTTGTGGATAGATGAAACTACACGAATATTAGGAACTTTAGGTATGGAATCTTCAATATGCAATATAACATTTACAAAGACAGTAACGAAAGTGGAATAGAGCATAACTTATCCAGCCAGCAAAGTTTTTTAAATGATAGAATTTTTTATGTTATAATTATACAAAAGAGTATTGATATGTAAGTAGCGAAAAAGAGGTGATTATTTTGGAGTTTTTTGAGCCAAGTGAAAAAATAAGATTAATGAGAAAAAGGTTTGGGATAAGGCAATCTGACCTAGTGACGAATAATATAACTATGGCTTTTGTCAGTATGATGGAGAATGGTAGAAGAAGCGTAAGCAAGAGGAGTTCAGAAAGGTTAGTATCAAGGTTTAAGGAAATTGCAATGAACAAATCTTTAACACTGGATATAGATAATGAATATTTCTCAAGGCTTGCAGAGGAAGATGCAAGACTTTATATTGAAAAGGAACTTATAAAGAATAATGACCATACGGAGCTTGATAAACTCACAAAGATAGCTTTAGATTTTGAGATATATGATCTCTTAGCTAAAATATATGAAATGAAAGCAGACAAGTTTTTAGCCGAGAAGGATTTCGTTAAAGCTTTTATTAACTACAATTTAGCTTTAGGAAAATTGCAAGAAACAAGGCAAAATAGTGGGCAAGCTCTTTTGCATAAACAACTTGGAGTATGTAAGGAAAGACAAGGCGAATATATAGAGGCTATATACTATTTTAAACAAGCTATAGAACATTCTTTAAAAGAAAGTAATATCCTAATTTATTTCAAATCAAGTCTTAATCTTGCCATTGTATATGCAAAATCTACACAATATATTAGCTGCATACAAACAGTTGATGAAAACATATTAAAAGCAAAATTTAAGATCAGTAAAGAAATATTAATTAATGCTAGAATGACTAAAGCAAATGCTTTAATGGAGCTAAAGGATGATAATGCATTGAAAGAGTATTTTTCCTTAGTGGAAGAAGTTGGGGATACCAATGACTTAGTCCTGTCATTTTTATATCATAACATATCAGAATTTTGCTACAAAAAAGATAATTATAAAAAAAGCTTAGAATATGCAAATAAAGCTCATGCTTTAAAAAATAAGGTAAATAGAGTTGCGTTACCAAGTACTTTAAATATAAAAGGGAGAGTGTTTGTTAAGCTAGGCTTAGTTCGGGAAGGCACTATGATGTTTGATTTAGCTGCTAGTATCGCTGCAGAAAATAAAACGTTTGATATGCTTATTGAAAATTATAAAGCTTTAACCTTAGCATATGATTCTAAAGAAGATTTAAAAGAAGTTATGAAGCGATTTGAAAAGGTTATTGGTACTTTGTAAAAAAGCACTCTATAGGATACATATGAAAAACCACCATTTTTAAATATTGAAGACATGGATAAGCAAATGATTTCTTCTTGGAATAGCGTAGTGAAGGAAGATGATATAGTATTTCATCTAGGCGATGTGAACTCATATTCATTATCAAAAATGAAAGAGATTATTAATAAGCTAAAGTTTTATATTATTAAATATAAGATAGAAAATATAAATTAGTGATGTTACTTAAAAGTATTGCTGTTGTAACATATATATTTACATATGAACGGGTACATATATAAATATGTAAGAAAAGCAATTTGTAATTAACATTTTTGAATTAATTGTATAATTATTGAATAAATTAACTAAAAACTCTTTTATTGTATACAGATGGTGGTATAATTATGTGTAATTGTACAAAATGTAAACTGTAAATGAAAGAGGGGGTTGCTTTGAAGTTTTATAGTCCAAGTGAAAAGATAAAACTAATGCGAAAAAAATTTAGGGTAAACCAAGCTGATTTAGAATCAGTAAATATGACTAGAGCATTTATTAGCATGATGGAAAGCGGAAAAAGAAATGTAAGTAGGGCAAGTTCACAAAAACTAGTATCAAGATTTAAGGAACTTGCAATGAATATTTCTGTAACTCTTGATATAGATGATGAATATTTTTCAAGACAGCCAGAGGAAGATGCAAGACATTACATTGAAGAGACAATGAACATAAACAATAGTAATAAGGAACTTGAAGAGCTTATTACTATAGCTACAGATTTTAATATAGATGATTTGTTAGCTAAAATATACGAAGTATACGGGGAAAAGCTTTTAGCAGAAAAAGATTATCTTAACGCATTTATGAAATTCAGACTAGCTTTAGGAAAGTATCAAGAAATAGGAGATTTTAATAAACAAGCTTTACTATATAAAAGGCTTGGATTTTGTCAGGAAAGACGAAGTGAGTATGAAGAGGCAGAATATTATTTTAAACAAGCAAGAGCTCATTCTTTGGAAGAAAATAATTTTGAAATTTATTTTAAGTCAAACTTAAATATTGCTATTGTATATGCAAAATCTAAACAATATATTAAGTGCATCCAAGTACTTGATGAAACCATATTAAATTCTGAGGATAAAGTAGATAAAATAGTATTTATAAATGCAAAGATGACTAGAGCAAATGCTCTAATGGAATTAGTTGATTCAAGGGCGTTGAAAGAATATCTTGACTTAGTGGATGAAATTGGTGATACAAATGATCTAATACTATCATCTCTATACAATAATATTGCAGAGTTTTATTACAAGACAGGTGATTTTAATAATAGTTTGAAATATGTAAATAAAGCTCAAGCACTAAAGATAAAAGTGAATAAGATGGCTTTGCCTAGTACTCTAAATACAAAAGCAAAGGTGTTGTTTAAACTAGGTTTCTT
Source organism: Clostridium yunnanense (assembly GCF_016595795.1). GTDB lineage: Bacteria > Bacillota > Clostridia > Clostridiales > Clostridiaceae > Clostridium_AR > Clostridium_AR yunnanense. Next base: position 60,463 of record NZ_JAENHN010000007.1, on the reverse strand, counting down.
TGAAGAAAGTATAATGCTTTTTAACTTAGCCATAGACATGGCTGAAGAATATAAATCATTTTATGTGCTTTTCGACAGCTACAAAGATTTAGCTGAAGTATACGAATCAAAGAAAGAGTTTGAAAAAGTCTTAGATACATTAAATAGATATATAGAAACAATAGATTACTATAATGTTGAATATGGTAAAGGATATGCCATCTGTAAATTAGCCCAAGTATCTGCAATAGAAGAAAATTGTGAAGTTTGTATGGATATGTTAAGCAAATTAGAAAAATATGTGTTATAAAGTATTTGTAATTGTATTCATAATTAATAAAAAAATGTATAATATATAATATAATTACAATATATATTGTAATATACTATTTTAAGAGGTGATGTTCTATGAAAAAAAATACTAAGGCTCTTTTATTATGTGTAGTTATGACTATGACACTTATTATTCCAATTTTAAGTGGTGGACATGCTAATTCGGGGTTAGGTGTAGTTAAGCCTATGACTACTGACTATCCGTCAGCAGATTAGAGAGTATGAATAAGCTAGACTGATTTAAATGAAATCAGCTAGCTTGTTTTTATTTTGCATAGATTTAAGGATATAACTTTTTTAAATAAAACGTAGACTGGAATTTGTGTCTAATAATTATTTTTTTGTAGAAAAAATCATAAAGCTTAATGCTAAGTAAGAATTTTTTGTAATATTTTTAGATTATTTATAATCATCTAGAAATTTGCTTTTACTTTAAATTACTTGATTGAACTAATGTGTAAAATATAGTATATTATAGAAAAACGTTCTAGGAGGCTTGCATGAAGCAAAAGGTTAGACTTATTTTTGAGAGGTCTTTATTAGCTGTTATAATCATAGCAGTAATATGGGCTATCTTTTCTATTTTATTTATCGTCCTTTCGTATTTATCCGTGCGTAGTTATTACAAAAGCCCTACTGCTAAGAGCTTTATGAAAGAGATTAAAGCTTCAAATAGCAATATTATAACAGCAAGAATATATTCTCAAAATGCAACTTTTTGCTTTGATTATAACTTAAAAGCTGCACCTAAAGATGTTTCAGATCTACACTCTATTTTTGAAAAAAGCTATGATTTTTTAATGAATGATCCAAAACTTAAGGATACAGTGTTAATACATGGAACAAGAACATCAATACAATTTATATATAAAGATGATGTGTACAGTTATAATTCTGATGAATTCTCTGATCATACAATTGAATCTAGTCCTGATTTCTTATATATTTACCATACCTGGACGGTTAAGAAAAATGGAAAACTTATCGAAACTATCATTAAACCATAATTTTAAAACTGGTCTATTTATAAAAAGTTATCCATCGGCAAGAAAATTACAATTAGTGTATTGTTTATTTGCTGATAGAAGTGACTAAAATACTTAATAGCAAAAATTTGTAGTTAGAGGGGTATTTTATGTTGAACAATAATAGCAATAATTCTAAGAAAGATGATGCACATTTTGAAGTAGGTCCTCTTAAGCCAATTAAAGTTAAAACTAAAAAAGAAGATATACTTTTTATAATGTTAGGCATTATCGTACTAAATTTCACTATTCTTTTACCTGTTATAGAAAATATAATACATAAACTGTTTAAATAAGAAGTCGCTGAAACTTATTAAGTGTTTTTTCTATCAAAGGATAGGAAGAGAGGGGAATAAAATGAAAACAAGCATCATTACTGGAGCCAGTGATGGCATTGGTGCTGCAGCTGCTCGTCAGTTGAAAGCTAAAGGACACAACGTGGTGCTCGTTGGTCGATCAAAATCGAAAACCGAAGCAATTGCAAGAGAATTAAATGCACCTTACCATTTGGTTGACTACACACGATTAGCAGATGTAAAACGACTGGCAACTGAATTAGAACGCTATGAATGTATTGATGTGCTTGCAAACAATGCAGGTGGGATCATGGGAGAGAGACAGATGACGGAGGATGGGTTCGAGAAGACTTTCCAGGTCAACCACCTCGCATCATTTCTTCTAACGATGCTACTTATGAAACGTCTTATTGCTAGTAAGGCAGTGGTAATACAGACCTCAAGCATAGCTGCCAACGCCTTCGGAAGGAATTTCAATATCAAAGATCTTAATAATGAACGTAATTATGCACCACAAACTGCCTACGGATACGGCAAACTTGAGAATATCCTTTTCACCAGAGAGCTTGACCGTAGGTATCGTGAAGAGGGAATCTCCGCTGTTGCCTTTCACCCTGGGGTAGTACGGTCTAGCTTTGCTAGTGATACCACCCATTTCATGAGATTTCTCTACCACACACCAGTAAAGTATCTGATGACCATAAGTCCAGAAAAAAGTGCTCGTGCGCTTACGGCACTCATTGAAGGAAAGCCTGGAGTCGATTGGAAACTAGGAGAAGTTTACTCGAAGGGCAAACCTATGGCTGTGGCATTTAAGGATGATGGAACTGTTTCGAGAGAACTTTGGAAGAAAAGTGAAGAGTTTTTGAAGGACGTACTTTCCTAAGCTTTTACCTAGGTACAAAAAGTCCATTATAAAGAGATTTATAAGTTTATAATAGTATAATGAATTTTAATAGGGTAAATTTAAGTTATTTTTAAGATGAGGTGTACAATATGTCAGAAGTTTTTATAACAGCAGACACACATTTTGGCGATGCAAATATAATAGCATACGAAAAGAGGCCATTTTCAAATCTTGAAGACATGGATAAGCAAATGATTGCTTCATGGAATAGCGTAGTAAAGGAAGATGATATAGTGTTTCATCTTGGCGATGTGAGCTCCTATCCATTATCAAAAATGAAGGAGATAATCAATAAGCTAAACGGTAAAAAGATACTTATTATGGGCAATCATGATAATCATCTAACCATAAGCCAGTGGATGGAATGTGGTTTTGATGAAGTGTACAAATATCCAATTGTCTATAACGAGTTTATAGTAATGCAACATCAGCCACCACAATATATTAATTCAGCAACCCCATTTTTCTATCTATATGGACATGTCCATGGAACTGAGATGTATCCAACTGTGGCTAAACAATCAGCCTGTGTTAGTGTGGAACGATGGGATTATGCTCCAGTCAAGTTTGAGTATATAAAAAAGTGTGTGGAAGAACTAACTAGGTAAAAATTGATATTACTTATCTGCTTTTTTATGACTATTATAATGATTTTGATGAATAAGAGATGAAATTCTAGGATAAAGAAAAATAAAATTGTTTATTTTTCAAGAAAGTTTGATATAATATAATTAAGAAAAGCTTAGTGTTGCAAACACTAAGCCAATCCTTAGAACATTTATTTTGTTTTAGGGCTATTGGATAAAATCAAACATATGAATTTAAGAGAATGAAAGCACTAATCTTTGGCGGATGGGTGCTTTTTCTCTTTGCTATCAATTTCTATATGTAAACCAAGAAATTTTATCTTGATTATTAACTTTAAAATAAAATTTTTAGCATCAGTTGGGCAACTATATTTTAAGAAATCTGGATATAGGGTATAATTAATGTAAGTAAAACATTTTAAGCATATAAAAAATGGTATTATCTTTAGAAAGGAGTAGAATTTTATGATTAATATCGATGCAAAACTAGACGCTCTAAAAGATTACTTTAAGAATAACGAGAATATTCTAGCTGCATGGTTTATAGGGTCTTATGGAACAGAAAAACAAACAGAAGACAGTGATATTGATATAGCATTGTTATTTGATAAGCAAATTGGAATCATGGATGAGATGGATATTTCCTCTAGGATCAGTGAAATCGTGGAGTTTGATAATATCGATACTATTAACCTCCTTTCTGCGCCTATAACTTTACAATTTAAAGTAATCGATGAAGGAAGAAGCCTTTACGAAAAAGATTATTATAAAGTCTGTGATTTTATGGAGCAGACTTTTAATAGGTATAGAGATGAGAAATATTATTTAGATAGATTTATGAAGGATTTTTATGAAAGTTATAGGGTTAGGAGTAAAGAGATTAATGGAATTTGATAAAAATAAGATAGATCAAAAATTAGTATTTATGGATACATGCTTAAATAAATTAAGAAAATTGAAATCAATTAATAAAGATGAATTTGTAGAGGATTTCACAAAAGTAGATAGTGCTAAATATCTATTACAAGTAGGTATAGAAGCAATGTTAGATATTTCTAGTCATTTGATTGCAAGAAATAGATTGGGAAAGCCAAAGGATAATAAAGACCATTTTCAAATATTAGCTGATAATGGAGTCATAGATATTAAAGATGTATTAGTGTACTTTAATATGGCGAAGTTTAGGAATAGAATAGTACATATGTATTTTAATATAAGTGATGAAATGATATATGATATTGTTCAGAATAATATTGTAGATTTTGAAAGATTTATAGCAAGTATAGTAAATACTTTGGGAAAGAGCACTGATGACTTATAAAAAATAGATGAATCAATATTAAGATTCCAAGATCAATCACTGGTATATAAAAGCCAGTGATTTTTTTATGCAAAAAACTTAAATCCCATAACTATGGTATATTATGTCTAATTTTGCTAAAATTAAGTTATAAGTAAATAACCAGTTTGAAATAAGAGAAGTATGTAAAGTTAAATACATATTATAATAATATTTTCAAAGCTCTGTTAGATTATGCTTTAATTAGAACAATACTTATTTTTGGGACAAGGGTTAGGGAAATAAATGCTGTGAAGAATATATGTTTAATTTATATATGGTAAGATTCACAGGATAAATTTGTTAACTATCTTCCCAAGTTTAAATATAAATATAGATTTTATTAGGACGTAATACATTTATATAGAAAGATAAGGAGGTCTCTCCATGCTAAAAGAAGGTCTTTATGAAGAATTAATAAGCGAAAAGCTAGAAGGTGAGTTATCTGTCTTAGAGAAGGAAAAGTATGATATCTCTAAGGAAAAAATAGATGTGGAAGAAGCAAGAAAGCGTCTTTCTAGTTATATATCAGCAGTAACTAGAAAAGCTTTGAGATATATAAGAGATGGTTTTAGCGCAAATGAAAGCAAAGAAGCTTTGCTTAAGCAGATTAAAACTTGTAATGAGATTATTGAGATCTTAGCTCAGAACCTAGAGGATGATGAGTTTGAAACTTTAAAGCTTTCTGAAGAAGGAGAAGTTCTAACTTCAATTTATTCTAAGCTTAATAGTGTTAGAGCTTTCAGAAAAGTGGAGGATGTAAGACCAGCTACGCCTCTATCTGAGAGTTCCTTATTTACCGGTTCTCATTATGAACCTAATATGATGTCTGAGCTACAAAAGGAGATTTTAAGTTCAGATAGTATTGATATGCTGGTTTCTTTTATAAAATGGAGTGGACTTAGATGTATCATTGAGCAGTTAAGAGAATTTACTGAGAGAGAAGGTACAAGGCTAAGAGTAATAACTACCTCTTATATGGAAGCTACAGACTTTAAGGCTATTATGGAGCTTAGTAAACTTGAAAATACTGAGATAAAGGTTAGTTACGATGTAGAAAGAACAAGACTTCATGCAAAGGCTTATCTTTTTAAAAGAGAAACTGGCTTTTCAACAGCTTATATAGGTTCTTCCAACATATCAAACCCAGCCTTGACTTCTGGACTTGAGTGGAATCTAAAGGTCACAGAAAAGGATTCCTTTGACATCATTAAAAAGTTTGAAGCAACCTTTGAAAGCTATTGGAACGACAAGGAGTTTGCATCCTTTAACGGAGAAGATGAGCAGGAGGCAGTAAGATTACATAAAGCCCTTAGTAGCAAAAAAGACATTGCCCAGAACAATATAAATTTTAACTTAGAAATAACCCCATACCATTATCAAAAGGAAATCCTTGAGAAGCTTCAGGTGGAAAGAGAGATATTTGGTAGGAATAAAAACCTTCTAGTAGCAGCTACAGGAGTTGGAAAGACCATAATTTCAGCTTTTGATTATAAGAGATTTTTAAAGAATAATAATGGCCGCGGAAGACTACTTTTTGTTGCTCATAGAGAAGAAATACTAGAGCAAAGTTTAACTACCTTTAGAGCAGTTTTAAAGGATTTTAACTTTGGACAATTATTGGTTGGTGGAAGCAGAGCAGAGAGCTTAGATCATTTATTTATAAGTATTCAAAGCTTTAATTCTAAGAAGTTATATGAAAATACTTCAAGAGATTTTTATGATTTTATAATAGTGGATGAATTTCACCATGCAGCAGCGCCTTCTTATGTAACTTTATTAGATTGCTATAAACCTAAGATACTGTTAGGCTTAACTGCTACTCCAGAGAGAATGGATGGTAAAAATGTTCTAGAGCATTTTGATGATAGAGTTGCAGCAGAGATGAGACTTACAGAAGCTATAGACAGAAAACTTTTAACTCCTTTTCAGTATTTTTGCGTTACGGATAACGTAGACCTTTCAAAGCTAAAATGGAGCAGGAAAGGCTACGATATAAAAGAGCTTGAAGGAGTGTATACCTCAAACTATATAAGAACTAATCAGATATTAAAAAGCCTAAAGGATTATGTAACCTCTATTGAAGAGGTAAAAGGGCTTGGTTTCTGTGTTTCAATAGATCATGCAAAGTACATGGCTGAGGCTTTTAATAAAGCAAATATACCTTCTATAGCATTATACTCAGGGGTAAGTGATGAGGAAAGAGAGACAGCAAAGCATAGACTTGTAAATGGAGAAATAAACTTTATCTTTGTTGTGGATCTTTATAATGAAGGGGTAGATATACCAGAAATTAATATAGTTCTATTTTTAAGACCTACGGAAAGTTTAACAGTATTTCTTCAGCAGCTAGGTAGAGGTTTAAGACTAAGTGAAGGTAAGGAATGTCTAACAGTTCTAGACTTTGTAGGTCAGGCTCATGCAAATTATAACTTTGAAGAAAAGTTTAGAGCCTTGATAGGAAAGACAAAGCACTCAATAGCTCATTATGTGGAAAATGGATTTCTAAACGTTCCTAAGGGATGTTTTATAGCTCTAGAAAAACAAGCTAAAGACTATATTTTGAGGAATATAAAAGCCTCCACTAACAGTAAGAGAAACCTCATAGAAAAGATGAAATACTTCAGTGAGGATACTGGACTTGAGCTGAATTTACCAAACTTCTTAAAGCACTATAATTTATCACTATACGATTTCTACGGAAAAAGTGGAGATAGAAGCTTTATGAGAATGGCAGTAGAAGCAGGATTAGCTGAAGCTTTTACCTTGGAAAATGAAACTAAGCTAGTAAAAAGACTACCAAGTTTATTTCATATAGATTCCTTAAAGTTTATTGGATTTATAATTAAATATCTAAAGCATGAACTTACAGAAGAGCTAAATAATGAAGAAAAGCTAATGATCTCAATGCTTTATTATACTTTTTACAGTAATGAACCAAATAAAGAAGGCTTTCATAGCTTTAAGGATGGACTAAGCAGCATAAAGAACTGCGAAAGCTTTAAGAAAGAAATTATAGATATCTTAACCTATAAGCTATCTAAGGTGGACATGATGAACATAGAAAATGATTTTAGTTTTCCATGCCCATTAGATGTTCACTGCAGCTATACCACTAATCAGATATTAGCATCCTTAGGATACTTTAATGAAGAAAAATGTCCTTCCTTTAGAGAAGGGGCTAAGTACTTTGAAGACAAAAAGCTAGATATATTCTTTGTAACCTTAAATAAATCAGAAAAAGATTTTTCACCATCAACTTTATACGAGGATTATGCCATAAACGAAAAACTCTTTCACTGGCAATCACAAAGCAAAACTGCAGAGAAAAGTGCCACAGGACAAAGATATATAAACCATAGAAGGACAGGAAACTCCATTGCACTATTTGCAAGAGAATACAAAACTTCAAATGGATATACTTCACCATTTATATTCCTTGGAACTTGCGAGTATGTAAGTCATAATGGAGAAAAGCCAATGAGCATTGTGTGGAAGCTTAAGGAGGAGATGCCTCCTAGGTTTGTGGTGGGGGCTAATAAGAGTATATTGTGATTATGAATCGAAAATAGTAAAAATAAATATCGAGATGTCCCTAATAAAAGATATTAATTGTTTTATAAGGGCAGTGTGAATTTTTAATAGGAGAGAGCATGAATAAGTATGAAGTATATCTAAATGAATTATTTAACACCGAAAAGAATTACCTTCTGGGTGGTGAAGTTAAGGACAAGCTTGTGGAGAAGTTTAACTGTAAAGATAGCTATGCTAGAAAACTTATTGAATTAGCAGTCAAATCATATATTATACAAACCAATAAAGAAATTACATTCGGTAAGGGACAATATTTATATTGGGGAAAAAACTATGAGATAAGTGAAAATATAATTAGAGATAAATTTAGAGATACTAGACCTAATATATATAGGGTTTTAAATAGGTTTGAAGATAATAAAGGAATAATTTCGTACTTTGAGATATATAAAATAGCTGCGTGCACAACTGAGAAAACCAATTCAAAAATAACTCAGCTTGGAGATATATTAGAAATACTAAATAAGCTAAAGAATGTACAGACAATCGAAGACCAGGGGGTTAAATATATTGCAGAAGTAAATTCAGAAGGTAGAAATATAAATTACATGAAAAACTATTATTCAAATATGAAAATAGAGTGTACATTCCTTCCAATGGTTTTGGTATGGTTACAAAAAAATAATATTATAGATAGCGAAGACGTTTTATATAGAAATAAAAAAACACCGTGTAGTGGTATTGTGAGTAGCAAATTAGTATGGGATGCATGCGCATTTACTGGAACTGCTGGCTTTAATGATAATATTGTTAATAAAGAAAAAGATAGCAAATCATTTGTTTTTATAGATATATGTATTACTAGGGATTATACTATTGATGATTTAAAAGGATTCTATGATAGGCTTCAAATTTTCAGGAACAGTGTTAAAAATAATAAGAGAAGAATAATACCTATAATTTTTTCATCCAATATACCTAGCAAAATAAAAAAAGATATTAAAAGATTGAATATATTATGTTTTGACATAAAGGTGATTTTTGGAGATAAGATAGTACATATTTTAGATGATTTAAAAATAATATCATTTCCTAATATATATGGAGGAGAGATTGATGATTACAATGATATAACTGAAAGGATAGCAGACTCATTAGAAACATTAGTTAGCACAGGGCAGGAAGAAAATTTGCAAAATTTAAAAGGTGTATTCTTTGAGGCGTTGATGTACAAGGTTTTTGCTAAAATATTTAAAGGAAGTATTATAAGGCAAAATTACGTATTGAATTATACTGAAAATGGAGAAAGGTATACGTTTGAATACGATTATATAATAGAAACAGATGACGAAAAAATTATATGTGAGTTAAAGGGACGTAAGAAAGATAGTATAATAAAGCTTGGGAATTTCATAGAAGAAAAAAAGAAGCCAGAAAATAATACTATAAAGTGGTTTTTTTCATACACTCTGAAGAAGGCTTTAGAAAGATTACAGGATTCTGATAGAAAAACGAAAGCTTGCTATATAACTACAGGTAAAATAGAGAAATCAGCCAGAGAGAAAATGAATTTAATGAAAAAATTTAAATCGAGTAAATTAGATATTTATTATGATAGGGAAAAATTAATTAGACTATTAAATGAGAATAATTGCGATAATGAAGTTAGTTTAATAGAGAGATATTATAAGTAAAAAGTATGAACATATTTTGATAGTTATGTATAGCAGACTTGATATATAAATTAATTGTATAATCTATAACAGGTGGTGAAATATATGGACAATAATATTGTTAACAAAAGAAAGAAGAGGCCAGATTCATGGGTTGATATAAATAGTGATGACAAAAGCTTTCTAGGAAGAAAAAGAGTCGATTATAGTACTTTTGATAAAGGAACTACAATACCAGAAAGGTATCATAAGGTTTTTCTAGATAATCTATCTGAAGATGTTACAAAAGGTAAGCAAGTAAAAATCAAACTGCGTTTTAAAGATAAAGAGTACAATGCTAGTATTAGATGGCCTAACTCAAAAGGTAGAAAAGGAGTCACAATACAGATAATATATAGTAACAAAGCTTTGAAGGACTTGCTGCAAGATAAGCTAAGAGTAAGTTATGATTACATAATGAATTATTTAAAAGACACTGGCAAGAAGCCGGTCAATATACCAGATGAGTATGCTGAATATATAGATTTCTTTAAAGGAGATAAGCCTAATAATTTCATTATAAAACTTATTAATAAGGATAATAGCGCTATAGAGGATGAAGAACCTGAAGACGATTTAGATGAAGAATTAGAATCAGAAGATGAGTTTGCATCTATAACTGATGTCAATTCAGAGATTTCTTTTATTCATAATTATATTTCAAGCAAGGGCTTCTATTATTCAAAAGACTTAATTACAAATTTGTATCTTAGTCTAAAAACTAAGCCATTTGCAATCCTCTCAGGTATATCAGGTACTGGTAAAAGTAAAATAATAGAACTCTTTGCAGAAGCAGTTGGTGCGAATAGGGAAAATGGAAGATTTAGATTAGTATCTGTTAGGCCAGATTGGTCGGATGCAACAGATTTATTAGGTTATAGAAATATTGAAAACAAATTTGTACCAGGCATTATTATTGATATTGCTAATAAGGCAATGAAAAACCCGGACAACCCTTATTTCCTATGCCTTGATGAAATGAACCTAGCGAGGGTAGAGTATTACTTTAGTGATATCCTATCAGCTATGGAGACAAGGAAAATAAGTGATGAAGGTATTATTACACAGAAACTTATAAATAGGTCTCAGTTTGGAAGAGATGAAGCTGCTTATAATGATTATGGAGACGTACATATTCCAGAAAATCTATATATTGTTGGTACTGTAAATATGGACGAAACTACATTTTCTTTTAGTAAGAAGGTGCTGGATAGGGCTAATACTATAGAATTTAATAAGGTTAATTTAATGTATAGTTTTGAAGACACAGAATTGCAAGAGCTTTCAGCTAAAAAATTTCATAATGATTTTTTAAAGTCTGAGTATTTAAACCTATCACAATGTAAAGATGAAAAAGATATAGCATTAAAGGTTATAGACAAATTAATTGAGATAAATAATATACTTGAAAAGTACCAACAGCATTTTGCATATAGAGTAAGAGATGAGATTGTGTTTTATGTAATATATGCAGTAAGTGATGATTTATTTTCCTTTGAGAAAGCAATGGATTTTTCAATTGTTCAAAAGATACTACCTAAGATAGGAGGTAGTGGAGGAGAAGTATTGGATATACTGATTAAGTTATTTAATAATCTAAATGACTCTGATTATGAAAGTGAAGGGTATTTAGATGATACACAGATAAAAGCTATGGAGAAACAGTGTGAGAGCAGTAAATATAAATTAAGTAGTGAAAAAATTATATTTATGATCAGGAGGTTCCAGAGAGATGGATTCACAACCTTCTGGTAATAGTTCGGAGCTTTTATTTATAGAAACTGATGAACTCTATTTCTCTATTAAAGGAAATGATGATAGTGTGAAATATGGAGATTCAAAGTCACTTACTGTCTTAGTAGAAGGTAAGGAATATGAAGTGGATAGTAATAAGTATCTTTGCTTTAAAGAATACACTAACTATGAGATAGTAATTGAAAGGAGAGATAAAGCTACCATAGAGTTTTATCATGAAAATCCAAGCATAAGAAATAAAGTAACGCCCACAGGCAGAGGCGGAAATATATTAAGTGGGATAATTAACTTTAGAGGTGATATAGGATATTCTGATCTCTATGTAAAGGTAAATGGAAATATCCATATGAAAGTAACTATTGAGGTGCTTCCAAGTAAAATTGATTATAAGGAAGATTATAAGACTATTTTACAAGATGTTAACGAAGAAATATATAATTTAGCTTATGGATTTTTAAGTAGAACCTACTTAGGTGCAGAAATAAATAATAAGGTAGATAATAGCTATACTGAGTTTTACAGTATATTTAGTTATGTATATGAAAAGCTGATGAAAGCTATTGATATAGTTATATATAATCCGCATCATGAGCTTACAAAAGATGCAAGAGTTTATAAATATCAAAGCTTGAAAAATATCAGTATGGATACAATAAAATGGATAGAGAAAAGACCACATTTATTAGAAAATATTAATGGAAAGTATATACCAACTGAGGCTTTACAGGTTACAAAGCAGGTTACTTTAGATACAAAGGAAAATAAGTACTTAAAGTTCATGCTTATAAAGATTATCGAAAAGATAGATATGTTTATTAAGACTTATTCATCTTCGTACTGGAATAAAGATAGTGATATTATTGATAAACTAACAATTATGAAAAAGGGAATAAATAAGAGACTTAAAACATCCTTTTTAAATAATGTAAATAGTGATTATAGAAATACATCAATATCAATGGTTTTTAGTATGGCAAATGGATATAAGGATATTTATAAGTACTATTTAATGCTCCAGAAAGGATTAAGCATTAATAGCAACATTTTTTCTTTATCAATGAAAGAGCTGAGCTTGCTTTATGAGTACTGGTGTTTTATAAAGATAAACTCTTTGCTTAGAAAGAAATACAAACTTATAAGCTCAGACTTTATTACAGTCAATAGAGAAGGAATATTTGTTTCACTTAAAAAGGGGACTACATCTAGCTTAAAATATGAAAATCCTAAAACTAAAGAAACCTTTAAGGTGTGCTACAATTCTATTAAATCAACAAGAGCAATTAAAACTGGTTCTCATAATGAAGGTAGTAGAACAGTAACTCAAAAGCCTGATAATATATTGATCCTAGATAAACAGGGCAGTGAGAAAGCTTATGAATTTATCTTTGATGCTAAGTATAAGATTGATACATCGAAAGAATATCAAAAAAAATATGGTGGAATAGGACCAAAGGAAGAAGACATAAATACAATGCATAGATACAGAGATGCCATAGTATATAGAAATAAAAAAACAGAAACTCTTAATAACAGTGTCTTTGGAGCTTTTGTACTTTTTCCTTATAAAGATGAGAAGGAATATAGAAATCATGATTTTTATAAAAGTATTGAAGAAGTAAATATTGGAGGTATACCATTTCTTCCTTCAACTACAGCATTGATGGAAGAGTTTTTAGATAATCTGATAAACGAATCAGGCTACTCAAATTTTGAGAGGTCTCTAGATTCAACAGGAAGAGAAGAGTATATCAAAGATGAATACTTTAAAGATAGAAATGTTCTTGTAGGAGCATTAAGAAACAAAGAGCAACTGAAGGTAAACTTAGAAAGTAAATTTTATCACACTAGCTGTAGTAATGTAAACATAGCTGAGCATAACATTAAGTTTATTGCTTTAGCTCAATCCAAGAGACAATTTGGAGATGAAGCAGGGATAATCTATTATGGTAAGGTCTCAGATATAAACATAATGAAAAGAAATGATATAAAGGAATTACCAAGTGAATCGGCAGATGACTACTACGTTTTTCAAATTGAGGAATGGAAAAAGCTTGATAAAAAAATTGAAGTTAAGGGTTATCAAGTGCTAAAGGTTCTTTATACAACTGAATTCTTACTTAACAATGCTTCAGTTGTAACTGATCTTTGTATAAGATCCAAAGAAGAATATAGGTTATGGCAGGAACTTAAGAGAATGAATTTTTTAACTGAAACTCAAGTAGGTGAAAAGTTAAGTAACGATAGCAGCATTAAAGGGTTTAAAGGTGATGGAATTAAGATTGAGATAGAGAATAACAATATTAGGGTAGAGGTTAATAATATTGTTAAAGAGTTTACAAGGGAAGAATTTAATAGGAAACCTAGAGAGGTAATGGGAAGGATAATGAAGATGAACTGCTAATGGGGATGGTATTAGCAGTTTTTTATTTTTGTAAAATAATAATATATTTTGAGGTAATACTTGTAAAATGAAAATAAGTTTCTGAATATTTAGAATAAGGCGAACAAGACTACCAGTATAAATAGTAGTAAGGGTAAAGTAATGAAATTTAACTTAGGACTATTTGATTTTAATGTTCCAATGTAACATTACTGCTTATTTGAGTTGGATATACTGAAGGAGCATCAAACGTATGTATCACATAATGTATATATGCTATTGATATGTATGATAAGTGAATGATTATTATAGATATACCATTCTTAGAGAGTACTAAATTCTTAAAGCGATTATTAGGTGATATTTGATACTAATATTATAATTACGAAACATATACAAATATTAAATAATTATTAGAAAATTGTTTCTATGTCTCGATTTTTAAATTTCGTGTTATAATTATATATAACAAATAAATCAAAAATAGGGAGAATTATTACAAATGAGTATAAGTTTCAACATAAATGAAAAAGCAAATTTAATATGGGCAATAGCTGATAAACTAACAGGAGTGTATAAGCCACATGAATATGGTGAAGTTATTCTTCCACTTACTGTTATCAGACGTTTTGACTGCATATTAGCAGATACTAAAGAAGCGGTTTTTAAAAAGAATGAATCCGTTGGACATCTTCCTATGAAGGATGTATTTTTAACTAGAGAATCAGGATATTCATTTTATAACACAAGCAAATATGATTTTGAAAAGCTACTTAGTGATCCTGATGGGATTGAAGCTAATTTTAGAGCTTATTTAAATGGATATTCTTCAAATGTTCGCAGCATAATTGAGAAGTTTAATTTTGATGGTCAGATAACAAGGCTTGCAGAAAAGAATCTTTTATATATAGTTATTCAAGAGTTTACAACATCTAAGGCTGATTTGCATCCAGATAAGATAACAAACCTTGAGATGGGATATATATTTGAAGAAATCATACGTAAATTCTCAGAAGCACATAATGAGGATGCTGGACAGCACTATACACCAAGAGAAGTTATAGAGCTTATGGTTAATATTCTTTTTGATCATGATAGTGATCTATTAACTGGAGGTATAGCTAAGACAATTTATGACCCTGCATGCGGAACTGGCGGTATGCTTTCTGTTGCAGACGATTATTTGAAAAAGCTTAACAATAATGCTGAACTTATAAGCTTTGGCCAAGAAATAAATGATCAGACTTTTGCTATCTGTAAAGCAGATATTCTTATTAAAGGTGGAAATGCAGATAATATAAAGAATGGTAATACATTATCTGATGATCAATTTAAAGAAGATAAATTTGACTATATCCTTTCCAACCCTCCCTTTGGACGTGAATGGAAAAATGATAAAGCTGCAGTTGAAAAGGAAGCTAAACTAGGTTTTGCAGGACGTTTTGGAGCAGGACTGCCAGCGGTAGGGGATGGGCAGATGCTATTCTTACAAACTGCTATTTCAAAAATGAAGCCACAAGGCTCAAAAATTGCTATTATCCATAATGGTTCGCCACTATTTACAGGAGATGCTGGAAGTGGACCTTCTGAAATAAGAAGATATTTATTAGAGAATGATTTGTTGGAAGCTATTATAGCCTTACCAAACGATATTTTCTATAATACAGGGATCGCAACTTATATATGGGTAATATCCAACAAGAAGCCATCCTATCGTAAAGGAAAAGTGCAGCTTATCAATGCAAGTGAACTTTATGAAAAACGTAGAAAGTCCTTAGGAAATAAGAGGAATGACATTCCTAAGCATTATATAGATGAGATAACAAAACTATATGGAGAGTTTAAAGAAACAGAAATAAGCAAAGTATTTGACAATGAAGATTTCGGCTATGCAAAGATTGTTGTAGAAAGACCTCAGCTTGATGAAAATGGAGAAATTGTACTTAAAAAAGGAAAACCAGTAGCTGATACATCACTTCGTGATACAGAAAATGTACCGCTAAAAGAAGATATAGATGAATATTTTAAAAGAGAAGTACTACCTTTTGCACCAGATGCATGGATAGATAGAAGCAAGACAAAGATAGGATATGAGATTCCATTTACACGTTACTTCTACAAATACATCCCGCAAAAGCCAGCTATGGAGCTAATGGCTGAGATAATGGAAATAGAGATGGAACTATCAGGAGCTTTGGAGGAAATATTCAATGACTAGGAAGATGAAGGATAGTGGAATTGAATGGATTGGGGAGATACCTGAGGATTGGGAGGTTCACCCAAATAAACGAGTGATGAAAAAAGAAAAAAGCATATGCGAAAAATATGAAGGTGAAAATGTATTATCTTTAACCATGAATGGAGTGATTGTTAGAGACCTAGAAAATCCAAGTGGAAAGATGCCGTTAACGTTTGATGGATATCAGTATGTAAAAAGAAATAATTTACTAATGTGTTTATTTGATATAGATGTAACTCCACGCTGTGTTGGGGTTATAAAAAATGATGGCGTTACAAGTCCAGCATATAGTCAATTTACTTTAAATACTAACGCTGATATAAATTATTACTATTATTATTATCTAAATCTAGATTATACAAAAGAACTTTTACATTTAGCAAAGAACTTACGGCATTCATTAACCGAAAGTCAATTAGGAGAAATAAGCGTTCCAGTTCCAACGTTATATGAGCAAAAATGTATTGCTGATTACCTTGATAATAAATGCACCAAGATAGACGAAACAATAGAAAAACAAAAACAAGTAATTGAAAAGCTAAGAGAATATAGGCAATCAGTTATTACAGAAGCAGTAACAAAGGGATTAAATCCTAATGTGCCTATGAAGGATAGTGGAGTTGAGTGGATTGGAGAGATTCCTGAACATTGGAATACTTGTAAAGTTAAGAATGTTTGTAAAAACATAACAGATGGAGCACATATTTCTCCTGACACTGAAAATGGGAAATATGATTTTATTTCAGTTGTAAATCTTAATAAAGGAGTACTTGATTTTAGCAATTGTTTAAAAACTTCAGAAGAAAGTTATATAGGGATGGTAAGATCAGGGTGCAAGCCCCAAATTAATGATGTTCTAATTAGCAAAGATGGAACTGTTGGAAAGTCATTAGTAATAGATTTTGATAGAGATTTTGTAGTTGCTTCATCATTCGTAATTCTAACCCCATCAGAAGTTATAAATCCTTACTTTTTAAACTACTTATTGCAAAGTAACTGCGTTCAAGAACAATTAAATAGTTATATGAAAGGTACAGGGCTTAAAAGAGTTTCTGTAGCTAATAATGGAAAATTAACTATTGTGAATACCGATATAAGTGAACAGTTAGAAATTATAAGTTATCTAGACAGAAAATGTACAGTGATTGATAATTCAATACAACAGAAAGAAGAAATAATCCAAAAATTAACCGAATACAAAAAAAGCCTAATCTACGAATGTGTCACTGGTAAAAGAGAAGTATAGATGGCATATAAGATAAATCTAAGATATATACACTGCTATATATTTAAGTACATATAGTGGTGTATAAGATTTGCTTAATGCTAAAATTGTAGTTTTGGTGCAGAATATATAGTAAGTTAGCATCATTAGGTAATCATGATTTCATAAAAAATATTAATTTTAAGAAGGTGTTGAGGTCTTTGATGAATGAGTTAAATAGGGAGGAACAGGTAATAGAGTTTGTTTCTTTTTGTATAGAAAATTTTAAAGTGAATCACAACATGAAGGGAAAGGATGTAGCTAACCTATTTAAGGAAAGCAATGCAATTCATTTTTTAGCTGAAAACTATGATATATTACACACGCAAGGTAAGGAGTATATAATTCAGGAAATTGAGATATTCCTAAGAAATAGGGGACATAACTTTTAATAATTGCTGTGTGTTTAAAATAATACAGGAGGGATAAATATTGATACTATACCATGGTAGTAATGTTAAGGTTGAGAAGCCTGCCATATTAAAAGCCAATAGAACTCTAGATTTCGGAAATGGCTTTTACACTACTTCAAATAAAGAGCAAGCCTATAAATGGGCAAAGATAAAGCAGGCTAGAGAAAATTCTACTCAAGGTTTTATAAGTATATATAAATTTGATGAAGATATTTTTAATGATAAAGCTATAAAAACTATAGTTTTTGATGAAGCAAATGAGAAGTGGCTTAATTTTGTAATAGATAATAGGATGAATGTTGGGTACACTCATGACTACGATATTATAAGAGGACCGGTAGCAGATGACAGAGTTTACGCATGTCTTAATGCTTTTGAAAACAAGTTTATGGATATTGAAACTGCAATAAAAGAACTTAGGACATATAAACTAGCAGATCAAATATCGTTTCATTCTATAGAGGCTCTTAGCTTTTTAGATTTTGTTGAATGTGAGGTGATTTAGTATGCCATTACCAGAGATAACACAGGACAATGTTCATATATTCATTCCATTAAAAGTTGCAAAGGTAACTGAGATGTTATCAAAGGATAAAAAAATAACTTGGGAAGAGGCTTTACTTGAAGTCTATAATTCTAAGGTATATAGTGTGCTGGAGAAAGAAGAAACTAAGCTGTGGTATGAAGGTCCTACTTATTTATATAAAGAGCTTGAAGATGAGGAAAAATCATAGCCATAATTAAGAGTTAATAAAATTTACTTGGTATTTTTAACTCAGCTATTATCTAAGAATTATTTCAATAAAAATTATCTAAAGCAGTAGAAATAGCTAGAGTTAACTTTGCATTAAAAGAGTTAGAGTAGTAGGGGATGGTATAGAAGATGACGGATGAATTGATTAAGGAAAAGAATTTTGAAGAGGCTATTGAAGAATATCTTATAACAAATGGTGGGTATGAAAAAGGTAATCCTAAAAATTTTGATAGAGAGTTAGCTTTAGACAAAGAAACTCTTATTAACTTTATAAAATCAACCCAGCCTAAAAAGTGGGAGAGATATTGTACTGTTTATGGAGCTTCTGCAGAGGATAGTTTTATTAAGAGGTTTTGCAAAGAAGTTAGCACTAATGGAT
Organism: Clostridium yunnanense; assembly: GCF_016595795.1. Taxonomy (GTDB): domain Bacteria; phylum Bacillota; class Clostridia; order Clostridiales; family Clostridiaceae; genus Clostridium_AR; species Clostridium_AR yunnanense. The sequence continues at coordinate 41,567 of NZ_JAENHN010000007.1, read as the reverse complement.
TATTAAAGATATTAAGAAAAGGTTTTAAGGATAGAGGCATTGAGTTTAAAGTTTGTTATTTTAAACCTGAGACTTCGATGAATTATGAAACTGTAGAACTGTACAATAATAATATACTTCATTGTACAAGGCAGCTTCATTACTCTCTCTTAAATGAAAATAGTATTGATATAGTATTATTTTTAAATGGTATTCCAGTGGTATCTATGGAGCTTAAGTGCCAGTTTACAGGTCAGACAATATCTAATGCTATTGACCAATATAAGCTTGATAGATCAGGTAAAGAGGCTATATTTGAATTTAGAAATAGGGTATTAGTGCATTTTGCTGTGGACTTATATGAAGTGTATATGGCCACAAAATTAAGTGGTAAAAACACTTATTTCCTTCCTTTCAATCAAGGATCTAACGGCGCTGGCAATGTAGGGGGAGCCGGAAATCCTCTTAATCAAGATGGTTATCAAACAGCATATCTTTGGGAAAAGGTACTTTGTAAAGATAGATTAATGGAGATACTTCATAAATATATTCATCTTAATAAGGAAGAAAAAGAAGATAAGGAAGGAAAGAAGTACACTGAAGAAACTCTAATATTTCCTCGTTATCATCAGCTTGATGTAGTAACTAAGCTTCTTGCAGATGTTAAAGAAAATGGTGCTGGAAGGAATTACTTGATTCAGCACAGTGCAGGAAGTGGTAAGTCTAACTCTATAGCTTGGCTTGCTCATAGACTTGCTGGCCTTCATAATGATGAGGATGAAAAGATATTTCAATCCATCATAGTGGTTACAGACAGAAGAGTACTAGATAGTCAGCTCCAAGAAACAATCTACCAGTTTGACCATGTACTTGGAGTAGTTGAATGTATTGATAATAAAAAACGTGCTATCGATTTAAGAGATGCTATAAATTCAGGAAAACGAATCATAATTACTACACTGCAAAAGTTCCCTGTGATCTACGATCAGGTTAAAAAGGATGGAAGTAACTTTGCTATTATCGTAGACGAAGCTCATTCAAGTCAAACTGGAGAAGCAGCTAAAAAGTTAAAGAAAGCACTAGGCGATACTGAGGATGTATTAGAAGAATATAGGCAGATGGAAAGTGAGTCGGAGGAAAGTACTTCTGATTTTCAGGATGAATTAGTTGATGAACTTTTATCCCATGGGAGATTAAGCAATCTATCATTCTTCGCCTTCACTGCAACTCCAAAGGAAAAGACTTTGCAGATGTTTGGGGAGAAACAAACAGATGGAACCTTTAGAGCTTTTCATATTTATTCAATGAGGCAAGCTATTGAAGAACATTTCATCTTAGATGTATTGAAAAATTATACTACCTATAAGATGTATTATAAGATTGCCAAGAAGATAGCTGATGATCCAAGCATTGATAGTAGCAAGGCGAGCAAGGAAATCTCCAAATATGAGTCCTTGCATCCACATAATTTGGCACAAAAAACTGCTATTATGGTAGAGCATTTTAGAAGTATTACAAAGAATAAAATAGATGGACATGCTAAAGCAATGATAGTTACTTCATCTCGTCTTCATGCAGTACGATATCTTTTGGAGTTTAGAAGATATATAAAAGAACAAGGTTATACTAATTTAGATGTGTTAGTTGCATTTTCCGGCACTGTGAAGGATGATGATGAAGACTTTACAGAGGAAAAGCTAAATCATGATAAGGACGGAAAAAACATTAAAGAAAATCAACTTAAATCTCAATTCCATACGGATGCTTTTAATATGTTAATAGTTGCTGAAAAGTACCAAACAGGTTTTGATGAGCCATTACTACACACTATGTTTGTAGATAAAAAGCTATCAGGGGTAAAAGCTGTACAGACACTCTCAAGACTTAATAGAACCATGAGAGGAAAGGAAGATACCTTTGTTCTTGATTTTGTAAATACAGCAGAGGAAATACAGAATTCCTTCCAGCCTTATTATGAAGCAACTGTATTAGAAGAAGAAACAGATCCTAATGTTATTTATGATTTGAAAAATAAATTAGATGAGTATCAAATATATCAGCAATTAGAAGTAGATAGATTTGCAGAAGCTTATTATTCAAAGAGTGATAAAAATGTACAAGCTACTCTTACAGCATGCATTAAACCAGCCTTAGATCGGTATAAGGCTAAAGAAGATCATGAGAGAGAAGATTTTAAATCATACTTATCAAGGTTCATACGTATATATTCCTTCATCATCCAAGTATGCCGTATGTATGATAAAGATATGCAAAAGTTCTTTGTATATGCAAAACTATTAGCTAAATGTCTACCTCCATCTGGGGAAGATGGACCAGTAGAAATTTCAGATAAAATCATGCTGGAATACTATAAGCTATCTAAGACCTTTGATGGAAGCATTGCTATGGAAAGCACAGATGACTATTTACCTAATATAAAAGGTGGAGTAGGTGGAAGAGAAAAAAAGAATGATCCACTATCGGTAATTATTAATAAGATGAATGAACGTTTTGGAACAGAATTCTCAGAACAAGACAAGGTTCTAGAGCAAATGAAGCTAGACTTTGCTAAGGATGAAAAGATTGTTAATGCAGCAAAAGCCAACGATAAATCTTTATTTAAATATCTATATGAACAAAAGTTCAAAGATGTTGCCGTTAATCGCTACGAAGAAAATGATAACTTCTTTATGAGCCTCTTTAGTGATGAAGCTAAAATGAAGTTTATCATGGATATGATGGCTGAGGTTATATTTAAGGAGTTAAAAGGGTAGGTAATTTATATTTTAATATTTTATGAGGGGTGTAAAAATGGCAGATACTTCACAGGTTAAGTTAGATATAAGGAATATAGTAAAGCGCCTAGGTAATGAGCTCGGCAAGGAATTTTATGAAGCAACTATACTTCAAAACAAAGACAGTAGGAAATTTCATGGTGTTTCATCTGATAAGGAAATAAGCTTGTTTGTATGTACCAATGAATTGCAGGAAGGAAAAATAAAAGCAGGACAAAGAGCATCGATTTTTGAAAAATGTTACTGGCTATCTTTATCAAAAACAACTAAAAAACTTTTGATTTTTACAGATGGCCTATTTTTTCAAAAGTTTAAAGAAGAATATGAAGAATATTTAGACGATATTGAAATTATGTTATATAAATAACTAATAAAATAATAATTTATAGATAACTGTTAAATAAAGCATTCAGTATTTAATAACTTGTGTGATTTATTAAATAGAAATGTGGAGTTATGAGCAGTTATAAATATGCAAAAATGAACAATATTTCAATTATTTAAATCAAATCACTATATTAAGATTAAGCACATTAATAAAATAATTGAGGTGAATAAATGAATCAGATAACTAGTGCAAATGACTATATAGTAATTATTAAAGATGGAATAGGCGCTGCTGATGAATGGGGGCAATTTAACTTAAATAATAAGGTTTTGGTAGTTGATATCCATGATAATAAAAATGAATTCGAGAATATCAATAAAGATAAGTTTAATATACTTGTCGATCGGTATGTTCAAAACAATCATATTGGAAAAACAAAAATAGTGTCATTTAGTGAAATAATGATTCAAGAAAACAAAAGTGAGAATAGGTATTATAATCTAAAAAAGCAGCTAACATTGAAAAATATATTACGTGTTGCAGATAATTATAAATTTATTGGAATTATCTTGCCAATTTTAGGGTTATCAATACTTTATTTTTTTTATCAATTAGGATATGCATTTTTGTATGGATTTTATTTTGGAGGAAGTGATAATAACAGTATACCTATCATAGATATGGTAGTTAATCCAGTTCCTTTTAATTTTAAATCAATATCTGCCATTGGAGCTTTATTATTGCTTGCTTCAAGTTCATACTTATTTTCGCTGTTATTATTTATACGTGAAGAGAGACTTAAAGAAAAAATTTTTAGCTTCATAATTCATATATTTATTATGTTGATGTTCTTCTTTGGAATAGGGGTGTTTCTATTTGGATTTGATGATAAAATTTTTGAAAAGGGATCTTTTTTACTGTTATTTTTGACAATTATTCCATTAATGATAATATGGGTAGTATGTTTATTTAGAGCATCAATTGAAAAGCCTCTATTACTTATGAGTGGAATTCTATATATTGGTTTATTATCTGTAATCATAATTAATATGTCAAAAAAGGAGAATCAGTCTTTTATTCTTATGATATGTATGTTTTTGGGCGTTATGGCGATAAATGCATGTATTGGGTTTGGGAAAAGTATAAAAGATAGGTTTAAACTTTTAGCAAATAATAGGATTATAAAGTGGATAGTACATATGATACTTTACTTCCCATTTTCAGTAACTATATTTTCAATTATATATTCAAAATTAAAATTTGAACATGGTTTAATATATACCATAATAGCAGCAGTTATTGTATCTTTTTTTAGTAGTTCAAATTTTAAATTTAAGTTTGAACATACTAAAAGTCAGAAGAAAGATAATGATAAGTCAAATAAAAAAAGAGATAATATCTTATTATCAGCTACTCTTGCATGTGTAATGGCAATTACATGTTTATGTTCTTTTTTCATTAATGCTACTGCATAAACAGGAAAGTTAATACAGCAATTAACTCCAGTTAATTCAAAAGATAAAATAATATGTAGTAATATAGATGACAAAGTGAAGTCTAAAATAATTTTTGGAAGTATAGTTGCTCAAACTGACAATATATACTTTATATCAAAGTTTCCTGAAAGAAGATTAATTACATTAAAAACATTGGATATTAAATCATACCCTTGTGATGAATTTAAGATAGCCGATTCACCAACTAAGTTCTACTTGCTAAAGAATGAATTCCTTAATGAAAATATTAAACTCAAAGATGGTTCAGAAATAAAATTTAAAGAGAATGAGACAGATAAAGATCAAAATTTTAATTATACTTGGGTAGTTGAATCAACAAATTTAGAAATTGATCTTTCCGTAGCTTATAGTATTGGTAAAGATGGAAAAGTGGATAGCTTTAAATTTGACACTTCAAAAAAATTGAAAAGTAAAACTGTTTTTAAAAATGTGGATGATGAACAGACAGTTAAATTCGCTGATAACTATAAGACATTTATTATGCAATATTTTAATTTGATAAAACCGGAAGAGTCGAATCTCTATTATTATGATAATTATGTATTAAAATACCAATTGGAGGATCATGATGGATTATATAAGGAATCATATACTGTAATAAAAGTAGATAATTTAAATAAAGGTTAAAGTATGTAATAATAGATAATTAGCCTTATATGTAGAAACTAAAAAGATTATTGATTTATTTAATTACTTAGATATTAGAAGTCATACCAATACATTAATTGATATGAGGAGGAAAAAGCAGGATAATAACATAGATTATTCTTCAACCCTTGATGTTTTCAATAAATATAGCATTGAATATAATAATTTTTCAGATGGGATGAAGTATATAGTAGCATGTATGGGATTAGAAGATTTGCATAATCCAGTATTTTGGAATAAGATTCTATTTACTCAAGATGTTTTACTTATTAATAGATTAAATGGGTCCATAAGTTTTTATGTGATAACTTACCTAAAATATTAAAACTTCTTGAAAATGAAGCAATAAAGCTATCAAATAATGAAAATGCGAATTCAGAATATGATGTTATTACTATAGTGTTACCTGAAGAAAAAAACATGTTATCAAGTGCAAAACGAGTTACTGAAGCTATATCATCTGTAATTTATTTTTATGAAGTATGTGTTTCAATAGAACAAATGGATGAAAGTGAGCTTACTTTGATATCTGCTGATTCAGGTAGTGATAAATCCTTTGACTTACTAGGTTTAACTAAAGTGGTGGAATGTGTTAAAGACTTGATATTGAAAATATGGGACAAAATTATATACTATAGAAATGATAAAGTAAATGCAAATGTAGAAAGTTTATTATTGGCTTTACCTGAATATGAAAAAATAAAAGAACTTGAGGACAAGAAAGTAATATCTTCTGAAAAAGCAGAATTGCTAAAAAGAAGCTTAACTAAAAGTATCGATGGTATACTAAAGACTGGAATAATTATTCCGGAGATGAATGATAATTGTGTGTTTTCACCTGAAAAGCTTATGGCTCCAGAATCAAAATTGTTGATGTCACCTAGATTAGATAGCACAAATTTATCTAGTACTGATAAAAATGCTAATGATTATGATGAGTGTAGTGATGAGTTTGCTTTTACAGAAGAAGAAGCATTATTGGTTGAGAAAATGAAAAAGATGGGTAAAATTTGATGTGTAATTGAGTAAAGTGAATTTATAAATATTTTTGTATAGATGCTGTTTTATTAAGATTGGAAAATATCAATAATTTCCAATCTTATTTTTGTCCAAATATTACTTCTTACTAATCTGTAAATAGTTAATCTTTTCATAGATATATTCTTAGTGACTAATTTTATAAAGCATATTTGAGCATAACAAATTAATATAATATCAACGATAGCAATTATATTAATAGAGGATAAGTATATTGAAAAGTATAAGTTTAAGCCTCATGTTGAGTGAGCATGAAGAGTTTTTATAATGAAATCAAGGATGCAAAGGTCGAAAAAGAGGTTGAGATTGTATATAAAAATGAGCTAAAGAAGAGCTTCCTAAATTCCAATATTAGCCACAACTACAATTGTGATGGATATCTTGAGGGGAATATAGTATTCAATAGTGAAACAAAAGTTTTAAGACTTATCATGGAATTTAAATTAGATGAAGATTTTAGCTCTAAGATAAAACAGTCAAAGGTCTTAATACAAGTACTTTATTACTTAAAAAAGTTTTCCGAATATAGCACAATATTTCCTGAAATTATACTTGTTGGTGATAAAAATGAATGCTTCGTATTAACCTCTGATAAGATATCTAAATACTTAACAGAAGAAATTAACTGGGGCATATCTCCTTCAGAAGCACCGAGCAAAAATCCTAGTTTATTGATGAAACTTAATGAGGATAATGATATAAATCCATTCATCTTCTCTGTAGATAGTAGGTTTAACTTTAAAGTGGTTACAGAAAAGATTAAGGAACTTGCCTTTAATATAAAAACTTATGTTAAGATAACAGAAAAAAATATGGCAGAGATATACGATTATTTTATAATAAAAGTGGTAAGATCTCCTGAAAATTATAGTGTAAATGAGCTAGTTTTTATATTCTTAAATCTTCTAATTAATCCTATAGATAGTTACTTGCATCCAAAGAAAAAGAATACTCTAGTATTGAAGGACAATAAACAAGTAAGTATAAATGAGACAGCCTTTAATTCTTTTTTTGATTATTATGAGTTTAAATATTCTCCTAAAGAAATTGAAATGATAACATCAATTTCAGACAGGTTGATTGAGGATACACAGAGAAGATTTAAAGGGGAATTTTATACGCCTACTGTTTGGGCTGATGAAGCTAATAAGAATATATCTGAACTTTATGGGGAAGATTGGAGAGATAAGTATGTAGTTTGGGATTGTGCTTGGGGAACAGGAAATCTTACAAGAGATTATAATTTTAAGGAATTATATTGCTCCACATTATATAAAGGTGATTTAGTAATAGGAGATAAATACAATACTAACGCTGTAAAGTTCCAATATGATTTTTTAAATGATGATGTAGACTTATTGCAAGGAGCAGACTTGCTTGAAAATATGGCTAAAATGCCTAAAGAACTTCTAAATAGTTTAAAAAGTGATAGGCCTATTATATTTTTTATAAACCCTCCTTTTGCTACACCTTCTAATGGAAAAACAAAGAACAAAAAAAGCAAGAAAGGAAATTCAATAACAGCAGTACAAAAGGTAATGCAAAAAAATAAATTGGGTAAGTGTAGTGAACAAATATACGCACAATTTATATATAAAATTCTTATGATTAAAGAAAGATACAAGCTCTCTAATATCAAATTAGCAATATTTTCTCCACCATTACTCTTAAGTGGTCCTTCATATAAGACCTTTAGAAAAAGATTCTTAGTAAACTTCAAATATAGAGAAGGAATACTTTTTAATGCTTCACATTTTTATGATACTTCAAGTGACTGGGGAATAAGTTTCTCAGTTTGGGACGATGGAGAGACTGGTGATAAGTGCAATTTTAAATATAAAATAAAAGATATTTCAGGTAATAATACCATAGTAACTTTGGGAGAGAAAATAATATATAATCTTGATGACACAGTTAGTGCCTCAGATTGTTTCAAACAGAAGAAATTAACTCAGAATATAGAAATACCAGCCTTAAAGTCAGCAGTTAGTATAGACGGGAAAGTATTAAATACTGATGAGAAAGCATTAGCTTATTTTATAAATGATTGTAATAATGTGTATGCCAATACTCAAGGTGTATATATTATGTCCAGTAAGGTAACAAGGCATGTGAGAACAATACCGATTTATTCTGACAATATAGTGAATTGCATGTCTCTTTTTGCAGCAAGAAACTTAATAAAGTCCAACTGGATAAATCAAAAAGATGAATATTCAGAGCCAAATAAAAATCACCCAAGATATAAAGAATGGGTAAGTGACAGTGTAATATATTCTTTGTTTAATCAGTCATCAAATCAAAGCTCCATGAGAAATATAAAAATTCAGGGTAAGTTATTTAATATATTTAACGAATTATTTTTCATGTCTAATAAATCTATTTTGGAACTAGCAAATGAGACTAACAATAACGAAGTGTATATTGATGCAAAACAATTTAATAAAGAAAGATATATGTATTATCTATTGGGAAAGTTAAAGCTTTCAAATGAAGGAAAGCAAGTCTTGAACATGGCAATTGAACTAACTAAAGAAAGTTTTAAGTATAGAAATTTATTCAATGATGAATTTCCTAAATATCATATAAATACCTGGGATGCTGGTTGGTATCAAATAAATAAACTTTTAAACTATTATTTGAGGGACGAGCTTTTAAAATTTGATGAGTGTTATGAAATACTTGAAAATAAGATGAGGCCATTGGTGTATGAACTGGGGTTTTTAAGAGGTTAATATTATATATTTATGGTGACAGTATTCCTTATTAAGATATGCTGAATGATAAGTAAAATAGGTGTTATGATTAAGCTATTGCTTAGATTAGAAAAATAAAAATGTATTTAATGAAATGACACTTTTTATAATAATACGACCTTCAGGGTATGTATTATTTTTTTTGATATTATTTAATAAGTGCGAAATTTAACAATGACTTTAAGGATAACTGATTTTAATAGATTTTTCAAAATGTAAAATTATGATATAATTTGTATAATATTAGAATTAGTTATTAACGTTAGAAATACTTATATATTAGTCTAAATATTAAATAGGAATGGTAGAGTATGAAAAAAGTGAATAAAATTGATAGTCATGTAAGACAAGCTATATTTGATGTTTACGGTGGAAAGTGTTTTTACACGGGTAAGCCACTTGAATTTGTTGATATGCAAATTGATCATATCATACCTGAGAGTATAAAAGATGATAAGAAAATACTCGAAGAATTAATAAAGAGATGTGGATTAAGAAGTGATTTTGAAATAAATAGTTTGTATAATTTTGTGCCTACTAATAAACATGAGAATTTAAGGAAAAGTAATCAGATTTATAGTGATACAACAATAATGAATTTCCTTGAGCTAGCAACGAAACTAGTACCTAAGATTGAAGAGCAGATAATTGACTTAAAAAAGAAGAGTGCTTCCCAAGATGAACTTGTAAGCATAAAGGATTATTATGATGGTATAAAAGAAAGTAGAAAAAGAGCTGTTACTATAGAAAAACTTTTTGATTTTATTAATGACGAAGAAACTGAGTTTTCAAAGAGTGAAGGAACATATGAGTTTGAAAATCAAATTGTATATAAGAATTATACAAAGAGAATAGGATTAGAGGCATTTTTACCTACTTATAATGATACCGAAACAAAGTGTGTACTTTACTTTAAAACTTTAAAGATACGTGATTGTAAGGTTACATTAGAAAATGAATTCATTCTAAAAGAATTATTTGGAGGTTTATTCACTGATCCAAAGTTTGGTATAAGGAGTTTTATTCAAACGAAATCAGCTATTATGGATTGTGAAACACTTGTTGATGTCAAATTAGGGAATAATAGGCTGAAGCTCAACTATGAGGATGTACTATTATTATGTGAAGTTATTGATGCCTATGCAAAAGTTTATATTGAACAAATAAAGAAAGTAGAGAAAACATTGAATATACAAAGGTTTCCTCTTTCTAAGAGAAAAAATACTTATAAGTTTTTAACTGTAACTACTGATGAGTGGTATAAGATAATTGATTTTGTAAGAAAGCATGATGTAGACTTAGGAAATTCTGCTTGGCATATATTTGATAGTGTTAATTGTTCATCGAAAATCAAAGTTTATACAAATAAGACTCATAAAAAGTATGAATTAGGTTTTCATAGTTTCTTCTCAGTTGAAAAAGATGAAGAAAGTGTTTACTATCCATCTTTAGCTTCAAGTAAACTAACTATTTCGTGGAGTTTCATTGAAGATATTGATAAAAGGGGGATTGAGTTCTTAAATGAAAGAGAAAACTGGGATGCAGAGTATGCTTACACTTGGTTTACTCAAGAATTAATGCCGAAGGTAGGTATCGCTAGTAAAAGGAAAAGTTTTTTCAATAAAAGTAAATATGAATTAGAAGAACTTTTGGATACTAATAAAATTGATTTTATCAAATATATTAAGCCAACTAATATTATTGTGAAAGAAGACATTATAGAGGCTATTGAGTTATTACAGAGACATTTTTATGTTAGGCCTAGGAAATTGTATAGGTTAAAACAAGAAGATTATTTAGATATATACTCTATAATAACAATTTTAATAGATATATCAGATAATATTGATTCTTTCTATCTTTGTGATAAGTTAAGAATTAAACAATGTAATACAAAGGAGGCAATACTACTAGAAGTCAAGAAAATAGCGTTAGAGTCTGAGGATAAAACAATTTTGGGATTTGATATAGATGTAATTTTAAGAGCGATAATTTCACTGTTGAGAGATCGAGACTTAAAATTAGATAGAAACCTAATCATAAATATAATAAAAAAATTAGAATGTTTTATAAACTTATATAATCTTGAAGTATTAATTGATAAATATGCTATAACATATTTGGCTTGGTAGTGGAGAGATAGTATGAAGATTTTATCAAGAAATTTAAAAAGAGAAGACATAGTAGGATATAGAGGTCAAATGCATTGGTTTGAGAGAAAACTAGATAATGATGAAGTTTTACTATTAATTAATGAATAGGAAAGAAATAAGCAAAATGGTGAGATAGTTAACGTGATCAACTTTAGAGAAAGTTTTGAAAGAGTATCTAGAGACGTTCCAGAGTATGGAAAGGAGTTTTACGAAGATCATAAAAATTTAAAACCTAGAGTATTTATTAGGCAAGCTGCAGGAACATTGTTCAATGAATATGCGATTGAAAGATGGGGAACTGATGATAAAGGGATTTTTATAAAATTTAAATAAGATAAAGTAGAAAAACGATTATTTATAATAAACTTAAATGAATAGAAAATAAGTGAAAATCTACGAGTTTATAAGATTGGCTCTTTATAGTAAGGTCAGATAATGCGGGTTAGTTCTTTACTTAACTGATAACAAAATAAAAAGCATTATCAAAAAATACATAAAAGTTTAAAGGAGAAGGAAACTTATGAATTACATTGAATTTTGTGAAGAATTATGGACAAACTGGAAAACAAATAGTGAATTAATAAAGGGTGATATTTCGAAAAGTTTTTTGAATTTATTGAAGAGGCCCATTGCCCAGAACCATATCTCCTTTTTGGCAATAATGAAGAGAAAGAAAATGAATTACTTTTCTTGACAACAAATCCTGGACAAGGAGCTGATTTTCAAAAGAAGGATAATATAGTTAATGATGATTCAGTTATTAAATATGATGAAAGTTACAAATATAATGCTAATGTATTAGGATCACATTATAAGCAAATTTTAGAGGGTACATCAGCTAATAGAATAAAAGATATGGAAAAGGTTGCAAATGGGTTAAACCGTAATATGTTTATTCAGGCTGAAGGTTTTCCATTTCATAGTGGCAATTTACCTCAAAAATATAAAAAAGAAATTGTAGAATTAAGTAAAAAGGAAGGTAATTTCATAAATAAATACATTACTTTGCTTAAGGAATATTGTTGTGATAAAGATGTTGTTGCTATTTGTGCTACAAAATATCATACTAATGAAAAGCTTAATGACTGGATAAGATTTCAGAGTGAGATTATAGGAATGTCATTAGAAAATGCTAAACATTATCCTTTAAAGTACTCTGAAGGTGGCGGGGGTTCTGTTTCGTGCATAATAGATACAAGTAATAAAAAAATGAAAGTTATATCCTTAGTTACTGGAAGTAATATATTGCCTGCTAAGAGATTATTAGATGTTTTAAAGGATATAAGATTATAAATATAGTATCATTGCAATACAGTAGAGTTTAGTATGGAAGGATATCCGAAATATCGACATAAGTCTATTTCAAGCTTATAGATTGAACCGACGCACGTCGAGTGCGTAGAATTGATGCCATGCCAAAACCATTGATTTTACGGAGGTTTCAAATGATAACAATCTTGCCAACACGATCTAAAGTGCGGTTTTATAGTATGCGGAAACATATCTACTGCTATTTGAAATGCAGATAGGGTTAAGCTGATAGAATGGTTATTAGGATAAGACTTGAGTTGATAGGATGTTATCATCATAGAAATGCATACATTGAGGAATAGGACACTAGATTATGTAACCAATTAGGTATGGTGACATATTATTAATGAAGCAGGAGAGTTGAACGTATGCCAGATAGAACATTAATTTCAATAAATATAGGAGATGATGAATTCGAATTCGACTCATCCATCTCGTTAGCATTACATCAGGCAGAACTAGAGTTAGAAGCTCTTAATGAGACAATTGAGACAATTAAAGGATTGAAGTCGGAATGTGATAAACTTGATTATGCATTAGCCGCTAGTTCGGGTGCTATATGTGGATTAATAGATATTTTTCTTGTTGGAAAGCCAGTCGAATCAACGATTGGAGATATTACTGATAAGTGGTTTGAGAATAGAACTGTAGATTTTGCAAAAATATGTGGCTGGGAAGGTGCAGATGGTGAAGCATCGTCTGCGATTAAATTTCTAGAAAAGAAATTCAAGATTCCATATGATCAACGAGGCGCCGGTGATGCAGCGAGTTTCATATTTGATTTGAATCCAAAGAATCATCATTTTAAGTCATTAGGACACAATCCGACGATATTTGGATTGTTCTTCTCAATATTAGATCAGTTTACAAATTCATCGCATTTTGTTTCTGGCGGAGAGCTTATTTCATTATCAGACGCTGATGGAAAGTTTGAATTAAAGGGCAATGATGTACCGAGCAAGTTGTTTTGTGGATTTGTGAATTGGTTTGGACATCTTGTTTCTGATATGTCTGGCTCATCAGGTAGCAAGAGTCGTGGAATGGGTATTCCTTCACCTATTTGGAGCTGGACAAGTGACATTATTGCTTTAAAGAGACAGCTTAAGATTCCTGTGTTGGAGTTTGATTTATCAATAAATGAGATAGCACTTAATATTTATAAAGAAGGATTTGATGAAAGATTTCAAACAGCGCAAATGATACCTGTATTCCTTAATGAATTGCTTGTGAGGCTGATATATTCGATAAGACGTTTAGTAAGATATTTTTCTACTGTGCCGAAAGAAAATCGGTCTTTCAAGCTGTTATGGAAAAGCTGCGAGCCTTTCTCAAATTTATCTGTTAAGAGAATGCTTATGGTTGCACATGGCACATTTTGTTTATTGGATATAGGAGATGCGACTATTCGAGGGTTTATTGCAGGTGGTGGCACATTTAATCCAATAGAATTCTTTTTAAGATTAAACATTGCTGGTGTAGGTCGGTTTGCTATTTCATTATATGGAGAAGGGCACCGAGCAGTTATTTACCATCGAGTAGATGCTCAGGCTAAATTTGCAGCCAGAGAAAAGACTATCGTTGAAAATTATATAGAAGGATTGAAGTCGCTAGCCGAAATATATGATGATAAGGACCTTCTGTTGTTTGTACGGTATTTGAAAGATAGCGATGCATATGCAGCAGCTTTTCAGAAAACTGTAAAGTTAGCAGAATTGAGAAATGTTCCTCAAGAGAACATTCTAAAAGCCAAGAGTGACATTGATGCATATTTTCAGATAAAAGGATGTGGAAACTAATGAGTAAGAAAAAATCGAAACTTCAAATAGCTCAGGAGAAAGCTGAAGAATCTATTAATGAGACAAACAATAAAATAGATGAACTAGGAAAACATACAGAAAAACTATATGACGCTTTAAATCAGATACAAGAGCAATTTGATGCAATTAGAAATATTCCAAGTGAAAGTAAGTTAGAATATGAAAGATTAAAAAAAGTGCGTTTGAACTGGAAGCAACAGGCTGAAAAGATAGAGACAGACTATCATAAGGCAATAATAAAAAATGCAGGTGCTGGAGTAGCGGGGGCAACATTAGGTGTTGGTGTTGTAACTTTAGGGCCAACAGCAGCTATGGGAATTGCCACGACATTTGGAGTAGCCTCAACAGGAACTGCCATATCTACCCTTAGCGGCGCTGCAGCTACAAACGCAGCTCTTGCCTGGTTAGGTGGTGGAGCACTGGCCGCTGGAGGCGGTGGAATGGCAGCAGGCAATGCATTTTTAGCTCTTGCTGGACCTGTTGGTTGGGCCATTGCGGGTGTGGCATTGTTAAGCAGTGGGTTATTATTCTGGAAAGCAAAAAGCGAAAGAAAAAGACTTGAAGATATATTTACGCTCATCAGTGAAAGAGACATAAAGTCATACGAACTTGCAATTGTAGAATTGAATGAGCGTATTAAAAGGATTTCTGATGAATCAGAACTCCTTGAAGATGCAATAAAAGAGATCCATACATTTGGGTTGGACTACAGTAAGATGACTGAGGTACAGCAATATGCTTTAGGTTCATATGTCAATTTGATGTCATCATCTACACAGTTGCTTGTTAATCCAATATTAGGACTACAATCAAAATACAGTGAATCTGACCTGGAAGACTTCTTGAATATAGATACAGAGAAGACCTGGACTTATGGACAACGGAAAATAATTCTTACATTATCAAATCTTCTTTATAGGATTGATGTGGATCAGAAGGATGAAAAATTGTTGCTAAAATCATTTAAGAAGAATAAAAAGTTTTTAGCTGCTTTGGAAATCTCTAAAAAGGAGCTGGATGCTTCTGTATTTGAAACGGTTAGTAAGGCATTAAATTATAAATATTTCAACGGAAATGCATAACCGAAGTAAATACATTGATTAGGCTACTGTAAAATAAATATTACCGTGTTTATATAGCGGTGAGAACTTTGAAGCATATGATAGAGTACATTTGCCGTATCATCGTTTGGCTGATATTTTCAACGGAAGAATACTGCCTACATATTATGAGTCATTATAGAAAATAACCGGGGGTTACTGTCTAACAGACACTCACACCGGAAAACTTTATATAGGTTCTGCCACAGGTGAAGAAGGCGTTGCTCAAAGATGGGGTAACTACCTTGATTGCAAGCATGGCGGAAACAAGAAACTGATTGCTCTGTATGAGCAAAAAGGTGCTGAGTATTTTGAAAAGTATTTTACATATATACTGCTTGAATATTTCGGCTTATCTTATGATCCGATAAAAATACTGGAGCGTGAGCAATACTGGAAGAAATGCTTGGACACTATCAGAAACGGATACAACGATAATTAAGATTCTGACTTCTGGAAGGAGGATATGTAATAGATTTTGATAAATATGCTAAGTTGGTTACTTGGTTTTTCGAGAATGATAATAGAGAAGAAAATTATCAGAATCGTATATTGATTCCTTTTTTTGAAGAACTATGTGAAGATTTAGATGTTGTAGATACATCTATGCTCACAAAAGAATGGGATAAACGTGGCATTGACCGTGAAGCATTCGCTGTCGGATACACGCCAGATTTATTGATTGCATCGAAATGGAAATTGAAAAAAACAGAAAAAGATACCGTGGAATATAAATCATTATTAGAAGTAAAAACTCTTAAGGCAGCAGACAGAGAACACGCAGAATCAGAAGTAAAAGAATATTTAGAGAAAGTAACTTTTGTCATACTGACTGATTGTGTGACATGGGAATGATACATGAAAGAAAATAACAACATATACAATGCTTTTTATTCATTGGAGAAGAAACATAAGGTAATACATTTAGAAAGAAATAGAAGGTTTAGAAAAAAATGAGGCTAAAAAGCTCAGTGTATGAATTTCCAGCACGAGTATGTGAACGATATCAAGCAGCAATTATTTGGAATGATACTGATTGGGAGGCTATAAAACAAGCCATCCAAGATTTTGGGATAAAAAAGAAAATAGAATTACTTTGTAAATTATCAGTTTATTAAAGAAGAATAATCAAACGATTGGAGGTGTACCACAGTGGCTGATATGAAACAAATCTATGATTTTGCTGTTAAATGGTGCGATAAGTTTCGTGATCAGAACATCAATTATATAGAACTGGTTGACCATTGGATGGCTGATGACTGTGCTGTTCTCGGCTTTGAGATGGACGGTGGTCACGCTTTTTTCGAAAAATACGGAAAGGCAGCGAACAATTACGAGGCTCTGGACAGAATCATTGATGATGTCAAAGACATCCCCCTGCTTGGGTCTGCGATTTATTCTCAATGGCGATATTTTAACCATTGGGCATATACCGGAGCAGAGATTTTGGAACCGCAGAACAGAGCGTGGTTTATTTTGGCTCTTAGTCGATTGGCATTGCTTTCCGGGGCAAATCCTTTTATATTCCAAGGAACACTGAAAAAAGTGCGTATAGTGTCAAACAATATCTGTTATGGTCCTATGCCAGAACCAGACGATGAAGTAGAACAACACCTTACCATCAACGATGAAGGGCGTGTATGGTTTTCAGGTTATAACTTCGGAAATGCAGGAGAACGATACGAAGAAGCAAGAACAAAGAATTTTAAGATAGAAAAAGCATCAGCGGATAAACTGCTGAATGTTCTCGCGGCCTATTTCGGAAATGAGTATGTTGAGATTTTTGCTACAGATATTGGTAATTGGGTCATGGAACTGACCAATACCGAGGGAACTACCTATAAATTTCGAGGTTCGCTGTGCGCAGATTTTGATTATGAAGGCATCGACTTATCTGACCTTATGCGTTATACCGTTGGTATGGATGATTTGTATGTATTTGATGGAAACCGTAAACCAGATGTAATAAACAGAATTACGTTAGATTACCATAGGCTGACAAAAATCAAGCCAAAGGAAGTGCCGGAGGGTGCTACTTGGGAGTATGTAATATGGGATTATACGGAACATCTGATTATCGACAGAGAAACAGAAACTCTTGAACACATCCAGAACATCGGAACAGGCTGCAAGGTTTCCCGTAAGTATGAAATTGAAGGCGGAATTGAAAGCCTGCTTGAAAATTTTGATGAGGAAGATTTGTTTTTACATATTGAAGGCAATCTCGATGATGTGATTGATACTCCAAATGAAACAAAGGATTATAAAATCACTATCGATTACAAAAAGAATCCGCAGCGTGTCATCGAGGGCAGTTACGATAAAAATGGTCTACCAGAGGACTTTGCGGATTTTGCAGAAACGGTGTTTGACTTCATTCATTTTTATGGTATGGGAGAAATCCTTGCCCCATCGGTTTATAGCAAGGCAAAACGCCGCAAATCGGAATACATCTTCTGCAGCGTTACCTTTGATCAGGGATACAAGAGTTATTATTATCTTACAGACGATGACAGTATTGAGGTCGGTGATTTTGTTCTTGTTCCGGCAGGAAAGGATAATCATGAGGCAGTTGTAGAGGTAGTGAACATCGAATACTTTAGTGAAGAAAATGTTCCATTGCCTGTTGAAAAGACAAAGCGAATCATCCGCAAATGCACGGATGAAGATTTTGATTTGCCTGAATCAGAATAATACATTTTTTAATGAATGGAGGATATAGAAAAATGATAGAAAATGAAAAATCTGTACGTCTCGGTGATGGAGTGCCTGATAAGGTTAAAGAAAATATTAACGAAAATATGTCGGATGCTTTGACAATGTTATCAAATATTGCTTTTGATTACATAAAAGATAAAATAAAAGATATTCCAAAGGGGATTGAAAAGTTACTTAGCAGTACTGATGCACAGAAAGAAATAGTCACTTTGTGGTCTAACCAGCTTTGTGAAAAAGGACTTATTCCAAAAGGTTATATTGGTTTGCCAGATAAACTTTTAATTGCTAATTTACATCAGACTGGATATTTAGATGGGTTATATGCGGGTTATTTCCTTGCTATGATGGCATTAGTAGATAATGATGCAGAAAAAGAATTAATTATTTCGGTTAGGGATAATATTCGACCTAATTTGATAGGGCATCATTACAATGACAGAGATGAGTTTTACAATAGATATAAAGGCGAAACATATAATTGGATTGAAGGCGCAAAAAAAGGAGATGAATGATTATGAGTGATTTATTAATATGAGTTACCTTTTTCAAATGATAAACTCATGAAAGGCATATTATGATGGTAAGTGGGGGCGTAGCAATGCTTTAGCAGCATATGTTACACTTTTTGTAAATCCAGAATATCTAGAGATATTAGACACAAAAGAAAATAAAGATTTAGGGGCGGTAATAAACAACAATTGGGATATCTTTAAAGATTATTTTCCGAGTCAAGATTTTATACTGCCAAAATTGAATGATATGGCAGAATGCCGAAATAAAATTGCACATAACAGCTATGTTGATGATATAGAAAGAAATTTGATGAAAACATATTACAATGTTATTTTAAGACAGATATCGGATTCTGCTGATAAGTAGTGGATATGTTTCCGCGGATACACGAAATGGCAGTGGATATGTTCCCACAAACGAAAGGCTGGTATAGTGAGATAAAGACGTACTTCCTATCCTATCGAGCCACGTGGAGTGCCTAGTAGGAATAAGTTGCAAGTATTTGATACAATAATTGAATTTACACACTTTGCACACTTTTATAACTTTAACACAAATGGTGATGATTTTAGAAATAAAGAGGTTATTCAGGAGGTTAAGGTTAGAGTGGGGAGTTGATATGGTGTGAGAGCATATGTTAGTGCTAATTTAATATTAAATAGAAAAAGACTATGAAGTTGCTGATTTAGTTAAGGAGAACAAATTATGTCCGACTACATTTTAACCTATACAAAAACTAAACTTTATCCTTTAGAACCAATAATGGAAGATATAAAGCTTGAAGATATAGCCCATG
This sequence comes from Clostridium yunnanense, assembly GCF_016595795.1. Lineage (GTDB taxonomy): Bacteria > Bacillota > Clostridia > Clostridiales > Clostridiaceae > Clostridium_AR > Clostridium_AR yunnanense. The sequence continues at coordinate 22,098 of NZ_JAENHN010000007.1, read as the reverse complement.
CTCTTTCTTTGATGACAAGAGCAAACGGGCATTTTAAGCACTTTTATTCCGTAGCTCAGCACTGCGTTAATTGTTATAAGGAAGCAAAAATTAGAGGATATTCAAAGCGAGTTCAGCTGGGCTGTCTTTTACATGATGCCAGTGAAAGCTATATTTCAGATTTAACAAGACCTGTTAAAAAGAATTTATCACAGTATTTTGTTATAGAAGAAAAACTTCAAAAGGTAATATACGAGAAATTTGGACTTGATAATTTAACAGAAGATGAAATTGATAAAATAAGAGAAATTGATGATGCAATGCTTTATTATGAATTTATAGAGCTTATGGATGAAAAAATATTTGATGAAAAGCCTTTTATAGCTATGAAACATAACTTTTCACAAAGAGATTTTAAAACTATTGAAAGTGAATTTATATATGCCTTTGAAAACATAAACAAATATGATAGTAAGAATAGTTTTGTGGGTGTTGATGGCTGCAAACATGGTTATGTAGCAGTAAATATAACAGAAAATGATTTTGAAATTAATGTTTTTAAAAATATAGAAGAAATATGTTCAAAATATAGTGATAGTAATACTATTTTAATAGACATGCCTATTGGACTTCCTGAAAATACATATTATATAAGACCTGAAACAGAAGGAAGAAAAATATTATCTTCTAGAGCATCCTGTATATTTACAGTACCGTGTAGACAAGCTGTATATGAAGATGATTATTGTAAAGCTAATGAAATAAACAGAAATGTATTGGGAAAGGGTTTAAGCAAACAATCTTTTTCTATTTGCAGGAAAATAAAAGAGATAGATGAATTTTTTAATAATGCACCAGAGTTTAAAAATAGACTTTTAGAAAGCCATCCAGAAATCTGTTTTGCAATGCTTAATTTTGACGGAACAAGGGCAATGCATATTTTTGAAAACAAGAAAACACAAGAAGGAATAGAAAGAAGATTAGAAGTATTAAGCCGTTATTATGGGAAGATTGATGAAATTAGAGAAGTACTATACTCTGATGTGAAGTTTAAAGCTATTAAAGATGATATCATAGATGCACTATGTCTTGCTATTACTGGAATGCTTGGATATAAAAATGGATTTAAAACGATACCCAAAAATCCAATGAAGGATAGCAGAGGATTGTTTATGCAAATGGTTTATGCTGATAAATTTTAAGAAAATATTTTAGACTAATTGCAATAACAAATCAGAAGAAGCTATCAAAATTCAAGCTAGTTACTGTATATAGAATTGTAGATAATTCATATGCAACCAATTATATGAAAGCTAATAAAATAGTCTATAATAAGATGAAAATGTGTTATTTATTGAAGAGGGTGATTTTAATTAGTATTTATAATAGGCTATTATCTTTATATAGAAAAAATAGAGATATGAATAAAACTCCACTAGAAGATTTTACAACGGAGCTACTTGTGGGTACTTTGGAAACTGACAATGAGCTGTTAGACGAATTTGTTAATAATGTCCTTTTAATAGATGGGCAAGGATTTTCTATTAGTTCACAAGTAAAATATTACCTTGAGGAAGATACAAATTGCATTATAGATATAGTTGTTAAAAATGAAGGTAATATTTGTTTTATTGAAAATAAAATTGATTCTTCCGAAGGTGAAAGACAGCTTGATCGTTATTCAAAGGTATTGAATAATATAAAAAAAGGTCAGGGTACAAAGGCATATTTAAGATACTGTACTAAGTATTATGATAAAAAAGAAATTTCTGATATTGATTTTTTACAATACAGATGGAGAGATACATATAGATTTTTTGAAAAGTATAAAAAAAATAAAATTGTAGAAGAGTATTTAGAGTTTTTGAGGAGTGAAGGTATGGAGAGTGCAGGAGATTTTAACTTTCAGGATTTAATTGTTATGAGTGAAGTTAATGCTACAATAGCAAAAATGGATGAATGTTTAGATATGGTTAAGCCAAGATTGACGGAAGCATTTGGAAAGCCATATGAGTATGATTATGAAAGATTAAAACAGGTAAGTAAGAATAACCAATATGTTATGTGGAGCAGAAATATTGTTGGGGAGAATGGATATTCAGAAATCACAGTTGGATTCCGATTTAATGATAATAAAATACCAGTTATGATAGTATTTATTAGCATTGAAAATGACAATAGTGAGTTTGAAAAAATAAAAAAAATGCATACTGAAAAATTAGAAAATGTTTTTGATTGTTATGATTATGATGAAACATATATATATTATTCTTTTGAAAAGCCAGTATCAGACTTTATTTCAAGTGAAAATCAAAATGAAGAAATATGTAAGTGGTTTACGGAAAAAATTAATATTATAAATGAATTGAAACAATCCATAAATATAATGTGGAATTAATCAAAAGACATCAACGCCATGGAAGCTGGCATTGAGCGGAAAAAGACAAAACATATTAAGGTTAACAAACTGTCTATTCAAATAAGAGTAGGCAGTTTTTATATTTTCAAAGTATAAATAAATGGAGGAGCAATTAATGACTATAAAATCAGGATTGAAAAAAATTAAATGAAGATTATTGTATGGGGAAGGATGGGTACACTTTTAAGATATTAAACAATAAAGCTAAAAATGAAGAAGATGAAATTATTGATGTTATTTCTATGCAAGTATTTGCAGATAATAATGAATTACTTTATACATATAGCACAGCTCAAATACTTGGCACACTGAGGAAAATATCAAAAGTCTTATATCTGTTTTTAATCAACAGCTTAAAGAAGATACAGACTATGTTTTTCGTTATAGTGTGGCTTATTGGGCACGTGAAGTAAATAATGAAAATACTCTTTTATGCATATAATTTTAATATTTACACCTTCAGTTGAAGGTGTTTTTTATTTATAAAAGTAAAGAAGGGAGTGTAGCTATATAGATATCAGTAGTGAAATATGGAAGGTACAGAAATTTTATGGTCTGAATATTTGGATTATTACTAGCTAATGTCCAAGAAACAAGCTATGGGAGATAAATTATTCGATAAAGAAAGAATAATGACCGTAGAGCTCGATATTAAAAAAGGACATATACTGTTCAATTTTTCCAATATAGTCTATAATAATCAAGTAAAGCTCTATAGCAAGGGTGCAAAACATGATGATGCACCAGATAGTCTTTATGGTGCTGTACAATTAGTACAGGGAGCAAAGAAAGTAAGATTTTTTGATAGGAACTTATTATTTTAAGTAGCAAATAAAGGATAGGTGATTATTTATGAAGGCAAGCGATGAATTTATGAAAGAATTAGAAATTCTTTATGAAAGATATGAGAAAGAAGTAAATGAGGCTTTAAGAGATGGATATCTTAAAGAAAATACTGCTAAAACTTATTTGTTACACTCAGATAATTTCATAAAATGGTGTAAAGATAATTTTGAACCTGGAGCAAAAAATAAAAAAGACTAATTGCAATAACAAATTGAAATAATTTCTATTTATAATCTAAACACTTGTATTTACTTATGTTTCATAAATTTGATATAGGTGTGCTTTAAATCAGTAAGCAAAGCTTGATGATACTATAAGGAAAAATAGAGCGGAACAGATAGCAGATATTATAAAGAAGCAGGAATTAGTAAAGGGATTTGATGAGGAGTTATTTAGAGAAGTGATTGAGAGGATAACGGTACTTTCCATAGTGGAGGTGGAGTTTCAGTTTAAATATGGGTTGAGGGTTAAGGAAATATTATGAGGAAAATAAAGGAATTGCATGAATTTTGTTGTATAATAGTGGGTAGATATCCTTATTAATTAGGGTAATCTATCTTTATTTTATTTTTGGGGTGAGAGCATGGGAAAAGTTAAATTAGGTGAGATTATTGTAGTTAATCCAAGGGAAGTATGGAATAACGAAGAAAGAGACTTTACGCCTTGGTTAGCAGAAAATATAGATTTAGTATCTAATACAATCGGTATTCCAATAGCAGTGGAACAGATAGAAAAGCGAGTAGGAAATTATGAACTTGACATATGCTTGGGCAGAGGGAAGAAGAGCTACAAAAGATAGTTGGATTTCATCTTCAATTGGTAAATCAGGTATTAGTGTTAATGTATCAATGGCACAAGGTGCTAGAATAAGAGTAGAAATTTATTTAGGCCATCCTGAACAAGAAAAAAATACCGAATGGTATAAATTGTTGATTGGTAATAAAGGTGATATTGATTCTGTATTTATAAATGAACAAGTAAGTTGGGAACCCTTAGACGATGCTAAAAGCTCAAGGGTAGCGGTATACTGTCCATATCAAAAAGAGTTAGTAGAAACTGACACTGAAGCTCGAAATAAATTATTTACTTGGATAAGTAATAACATGAAAATAATGAGAGAAGTAGCTAAAAAGTATTTTAAGTAGGTGTATATCTATTGGTGTTTTTGGGGGAGATGTTATGTCAATAAATTATAAAGTATGTCCCAAATGTGGATCAAAACGAAATTTAAAAATAATATATGGTGAACCAACTATAGATTTGTTTGAAGAATCTGAAAAAGGAAATGTAAGACTTGGTGGCTGTTGTGTTCCTATTCCAACACCAGAGTATTATTGTTGTGAATGTGAGTATGAATGGAATAAAGAAGAAATTATTGATAATGAAAGTTTTAAATTGGAAAAGAGAATATATTGAACCTGAAATATGTGATGGTACTCAGTGGTTTGTTGAAATTGAAACAAATAGCAACACTATAAGAATAAATAGCAGCAATAAATATCCTTCTCAGTGGAATAAGTTTTGTAGTACTATTTCAGAGCTTATAGAAAAGCCTTTCGAATAATAATAGAGGTATTATAAGTGAAATTCTATTGTGAGTTGAATGAAAAATTTATTGTTGCTGAAGAACGGTTTGATAATGAGAAGTATTCCATTATTACATCTTCCAATTTAACACCTTCAGGGTTTAAAAGAAATCTTGAATATGGAGTTTTATAAATGATACTAGCTTAGTGAATAAAACTGTTATAGACTTCAAAGCTATTTGTGATAATGAAAAAACAGGGAGAATAGATGCTAAATATGAGCAAATTATATATAAATTAATTCAAATAATTATTATTAAAAATGAAATGGGGATTGAGTATGGATAATGATAAATTTAAGCGAATAGTAGCATCTGTTGGACTATCAAGCTTTGTTGATTATTATGAGGAGTATAAAGAAGTGTATTTAAAAGGTGATAAATTGATAGCGGAAGAAAAACACACATTTGCTAAACGCCTTTTAAATGAAAATGAAGAAGCAGATTCACTACAAGCACAAATAACAAGAATTAATAGTGCTATTAAAATATTTGAGGAAGGTTTGAATATTGATGTATTAAATAAAGCAATAAAATCAAAGAATCATAAAGTAACTGAAAAAATAAAGCAGAAAGCTAAAAGATTAAAGGAGATGGAAAGGTAAGCTACTGAGCCTGTGAAGTAAACACAGGTTTTTTATTTTTAGAGAAATAATTTGCATACAACAGAAAAATTAATATTAGACTAATTGCAATAACAAATTGAACTAATTTCTATTTATGATCTAAACACTTGCATTTACTTAGAGTTTATAAATTTGATCCAGGTATATTTCAATGCTCTTTCCTTGCTTAATTTGAGTGGTAGTTCCACGACGAAGTTCATTTAAAATAGTGTTGATAGGGCGACCTAGCTCTTTGGCTATATCCTATAAGCTGAAAAGTCATCTTCTAAACGAAGCTCGATAAACATACGCTCTTTGAAATTCAAATATTTATTTTTACGTGATTCTGTGTTATTATTTTTATAGTCCATAGTGATTATCCTTCGTGTATGTTTTGGTTTGGCGATTAAAGCATAACACAGAATGATCCACTATGGATTTTTTTATTAGTTAAATTTCATTTTACAACAGGTCTTCAAAAAGAAAAAAAGCAGAAGCTAACTTCTTTGTGCAGAAACTATCTTTTGGCTCATCTCTTTAGTTTTGAATAAATGCTCCAAGCAATGAATAATTATTTTGTTTTATTGTAGTATAATATAGATATCAAAAATAGGAGGTGTAAAAGATGAAGTTTAGTATTGTGTATATTGTTATGAATGAAGGTGAAGTTGTATATGCATCAGAGGATAAAAAATTGGCAGAAGCATATGCTGACAATCAAGGTTACGAAGCTAGGGAAAGAGTATTAGACGAATGGGGGAATGATGATCCATCAGATGAAGATATAGGAGAAGCTGATTTCCAAGCAGGATTTGATGGAGATTATTATGAAGTTGAAAGAGTTGATATTTCAAACTTAACAGATGATGATATAGTAGAAATTTCAGATGGTACTGAAATTGATGTATCAGATATATTAGAAAGGTTGAGACTAAGCGAAAAGGATATTTTTACACTATAAATTTAAAGTTATATAGGTAGCAAATTTTCAAAAATATAAAAATGGATTTAAAACGATACCAAAAAATCCAATGAAGGATAGCAGAGGATTGTTTATGCAAATGGTTTATGCTTATAAATTTTAAGAAAGTATTTTAGAAAAAATGAAGATGAAATATAATCAGTTGAACTTTGGATAGCAGAAAAGAAGGAAGTAATTCATAAAGTAGCTGTGTATTTTCCAATCACTCAGCATCAAATTTATCCCTTTGATATTTTAAAACAGATGAATGTAGTTTATTAATTTATGGATTTTAAGGATAAGGAAAATTCAGTCCTAAAGCTAAACAAAATAAATAAGTTCGATAGAGGTGAACACTGGCGAAAAAGCCAGTGTTTTTTATATGCCACACCTCACATACACTAATTGTAAAATTATATATAAATATGTTATAATTTAATAAAATTTCTAAATTTGGAGGGCATCATGGGGATTCTTGATTCACTTAAAAAGGGGTTATTTGGTGAAACATCGGAAGATAAACTTATGAAGACTATAAATTCACCAATATTTCTTAAAGATTTTGATATAGAAAGTAGTGAAATTAAAGAGCTTAAGAGGCTTTTAGATAATACAAGTAACGAAAATACCAGAAAGAAGCTTGAAAATGAGCTTAATCTTCAAAAGTATGTTCATGATGGTTTAAGCAAGGTTTATTATGAGCTTAAGAATTCATCTGTGCCTTTTTATGGACTATATGATTTAAAGCTTAAGGTAAAGGATCAAGGAACTAATATAGATTTTTTATGCTTAACCAACAGATTTTTATGTGTAATTAAAGTTAAGAGCATGCAAGGTAATATTGAGATAGATAAACAAGGAAGCTTTTCAAGGTGGATGAAAAAAGGGGACAAGTGGCATAAGGAAGGTATTTATAGTCCTTTAGAGCAAAATAGAAAGTCTGAAACCTTTATAAAAAGTGTTCTGAAAGATGAGTTTAACATAGCTAATATGCCTATATACTCAATGGTTGTATTTACTAATCCTAAGGCTACCTTGAATTTTAAAGAGTGTAGTGAGGACATATTAGATAAGGTATTTAAGTTTGATCTAATGAATACAAAGCTTAAGGAAATCATTGAGAAGACAACTTATCAGGGAATAGATGAGAAGTTAACTTTAGTTATAGCTGAAAGATTTAAACAGCTCCATATTCCCCAAGAAACTGATTATGCTTCAAAGTTTAATATAACTGAATCAGAAAAAGTAGAAGAAGCTAAAAGTGAAGCAGCAGCAAGTTTAAAAACAGTGGAAGCTAAAGAAACTTCAAATAAGGTTGATATAGAGTATATCTCAAATGCATTAAAGACTTATAGAACTACAATTGCAACTAGCAGTAAGATTCCTCCATATTATGTGTTTAATAATGAGGAATTAGATAGAATATTAAAAGCAATGCCGAGAACTAAGGAAGAGCTTTTAAAGGTTAAGGGTTTTGGTCCAGTGAAGGTGGACAAGTACGGTGAAGATATATTAAAGATAATTAATGATTAGTGAGGAGTATTAATTATGCAGCTTAATGTTGAACAAAAGAAGCTTGTGCAAAGTAAGCCAGCAGGACATTCTTTGATAAGAGGTGTAGCTGGTTCTGGAAAGACTACAGTGGCAGTTAATAGAATACCTTTTTTGATGGAGCATTATTGTATAGATGACAGTGATAAGGTACTTATGGTTACTTACAATAAGAGTCTTATAAGCTATATAAAATATGTATATGAAAAGGTTCAAAAGGATAGGGAAGAAGAGCAGCTATCTCTTTTTCAGTCAGATAATAAAAAGGTTGATATAAAGAATATCGACTCTTTGATGTATGCTTATTTTAAGGAGTATTGTAAATCAAATAAGTTAAACTTAGAGGTTGAAGGCAAGAGAAACAACCTAGTTAATCATATTATAAAAGCCATGGCAGAAGTGAAAAAAGAAGCTGTGGAGGTTAAGTTTTTAGAGCCTAATTATCTTCCTTTTATAATGGAGGAGATTGGATGGATTAAGGCTTGCAAGTATTTACATATAGAAGAATATCAAGAAGCGGATAGACTTGGAAGAATGTCTGCTCAAAAGGCAGATGGTCCTCAGAAGCTTCAGAAGAATTCTAAATCAAGAGCTGCTATCTTTAAGGTTATGGAAGCCTACAACAAATCTTTAAGAGCAGAAAATAAAGTTGATTTTCATGACATGTCTCTTTTTGCTTTGGAGCAATCTAAGAAATCCTTTTATAAAAAATATGCCCATATAATCGTAGATGAAAGTCAGGATCTTACTAGAGTTCAGTTAGAATTTTTGAACAATATAATTAATAACAAAGAATATTCCTCAATAACCTTTGTGGCAGATACAGCACAGAGTATATATCCTCAGTCATGGCTGGTAAAGGGAAGAAGCTTTGCATCTGTTGGATTTGATGTTAAAGGAAGAAGTAATTCTTTATCAAAGAACTATAGAACCACAACACAAATAGCTGAAGCGGCTTATTCATTACTAGAAAAGGATACTCAGATAATTGAAGATGAAAACTTTGTTAAACCTTCACTGCTTGATAAACAGGGGTATTACCCAGTGTTTAGAGTTTTTGAAGATAAAAAACAGGAAGAAAACTATGTTGTAAAGCTTTTAGCAGAGCTTAAGGATAAATATAATTACGGTGATATTGCCGTCGTAGCAAGGACAAATGAGCAGGTAAGTGAGTTTAAGAATTTCCTAGAAGATAAGAAAATACCTACTAAGCTTATGGCTAAATCCGATGGTTATGAATTTGGTGATGACAAAATAAAGCTATTAACCATGCATTCTATTAAGGGGTTAGAGTTTAAGGTTGTCATTATAATAGGACTTAATTCTAAGTATATGCCTCTAAGAAGTGTAACAATAGATGACGAAGATCTTCTTGAATCCAGAGAAAGAAAGCTTATGTATGTTGGTATGACCAGAGCCACAGAAAGACTATACTTAACCTGTGATGGAATACCTTCTAAGTTCATATTAGATATAGACCCAAGATTTTTGAAGTATTCAGATAACACCTTAATGAGAAGCTTTTATCATATAAGACAGGAAAACTATAACTTTAAGGAAAGAGTTAAAGATGTATATTCATATGAAGAAAAGATAAGACAATGGGTTATAAACGAGCTAAAGGAAAGCTACAAATATCCTCTGAACTTAATAAATATAGAACATCAAGTGAATTTATTTTCTAAGGTAGGTTTTGTTGATGTAGCTGTTAATGTATATAAAAACAATGTTAAGACTCAATACATATTTGTTGAAGTAAAAAGAAAAGGTTTTGGACTTGTAAACTGCCTCGAGCAGCTTAAAAGTTATATAAGTGCATCACCAACCTGTCAGTATGGTATAGCTACTGATGGAGTTGATATAATTATCATCAATAGAAATCTTGAGATAGTAGATGACATAGAAGTTTTTCAAACCTCAATGCTTCCATCATCCTTGGAGGAGTATACTTATGTAGATTTAAAGAGTAATCAAGCTTCAAAGTTTACAAGAGACTGTAATAGTATCAAAGAAATCATAATTGATAACTCTTATATATTCCCTGAAAATGAGATAAAAAGAATGAATGTTTTCAGCTCTATAGCAGCAGGCAATCCAATACTTATTAATTCCTCTGTTGAAGAAGAATTCTACCTTCCACAAAAGTGGGTTGGAAGTTCTAATAATACCTATATGGTTAAGGTAAAGGGTGACAGTATGATAAATGCTAATATATGCAATGGAGATATAGTAGTTATAAGGCAACAAAACACCGCGAATAATTATGAGATTGCTGCAGTGGATTTAGATGGAAATACTACATTGAAAAGGTTTGTTAAGATGGGAGATACCATACTTTTAATGCCGGAAAATCCTAGTTATGAACCTATACAGGTTAGTGAGGGGCAGATGAGTATATTGGGAGTGGCTGTGGGAGTGTTGAAGAAGCTTTAGCTGGTAACTACTATTAGCCATTTCTTGGAATGCTATTAGTAAGTTTTGCTTAAAAAATAGGATAAACTTTGAATAAAGTTGATTACTAATGATATATATAATATAAAATTAGTTATAAATAAAGTAATGAATAGCAGTATACGAACTTTTGTTCGTATATTTTTCTTTCTACTGGAAATAATATCATATATAAAGCAGTGGAAAGGAAGGCATAGTATGGATTATAATAAAATAGAAGATGCAGTCTTCAAGAAGGCTATGGAATTCTTTAAAGACAATGCAGTAGAATTCTTTGGCATTGATACAAAAATAGTTGCACCTGCGGAAACAGAAATAAAAAATGTTGATATTAAAACCAATTATACAGACTATTTGTTTTATACAGTGGATGGTAATTATCTTCATTTTGAGTTTCAGACTACAGACAAAAAGGAAGATATAAAGCGGTTTTTGTATTATGATGCTTCATTATTTTATAAAGATAGGCGCAAAATAAGGACAGTGGTTATATATTCAGCAGACATTGAAGATGCTGAAATACATATTGATGCAGGAAGCGTTAATTATAAAATTGAAGCTTTTTACATGAAAAATTTGAATGGTGATGAAAAGCTTGAAATGTTAAAAAATAAAATTAGAAATAACGAAAAGCTAACGAGTGAAGATATATTAACACTGAGTTTTATTCCATTAATGAGTAGTAAGCTTAGTAAAAGTGAAAGAACTCTAGAAGGAATAGAACTAGCAAACTCAATTGAAGATAGTGAAGTTAAACTGAAATGCTTAACTTTGCTGTATGCGTTGTTTGATAAATTTGGAGATAAAATATCTAAAAAGAGATTTAAGGAGGTATTTAGTGTGACAGAAATAGGAAAGATGATAAGAGATGATGGAAAAAGTGAAGGAAAAGCTGAAGGAAAAACTGAAATTCTCATAAAGTTATTAAATAAGAAGTTTAAGAAACTTTCTCAAGAGTATGAGGAAAGGATAAAGAATCTACCTTCAGAAAATATAGAGTTAATAGCGAATGATATATTTGATTTAGAAAAAGTAGAGGATTTAGAAAAGTATTTTTAATAACATAGATTTGATTTTTATAAGAGTATAAGATTAAGCAATTTTCAAATCTTATACTTTTATTATGCCAGGTCAATATACATATAATACAGTTGGTTAAATATGTTAGCATTAAAAGCAGTTAAAGAAGTAATCTTTAGCTGCTTTTTTATATGTGAAATAACAAAAACAACACTATATTTCATAATATGGTAAAATGTTATCATATTCCAAATTAAAAGAGGAGACTCAAAAAGTTGAACATAGAAAGAAATCTAATCTTCATAAAAAGTGAAGACAAAACAGAAAAGATTACATATTGCAAATATAATAACGGTAAGTATGATGTTACTTTCAGTGGAAACTCAAGAGCATATAGCTATAATTATAACAATGTAAGATGGCTTTCAAAGCCTGAGGAGCTAAATCCAGAGCGTATATTGATATATGAAAATAAACAGTGCATAACTGGAATTATAAAGATATTTAAGTTCGAAGATTATTTTAGATTAATCTTTAAGAGTGGCTTCAATAAGCTATATCATAAATCTCAGATAGTTATAGAAGAAAACTGCTTAAACGATAACTTATCAAATGATTGTTTTAAATATTTAAAGATGCTGGCGAGTTATATAAATGTTTCCTTAGATGAAGATAGAACCTTTTTAAGTAAGCAGTATGAAAAGCTTACTAATATTAGCCCAAGTAGTGTTCTTGCTAATTATTTAAATCCTAAGAAGATAAATAAAATAGAAAAACATCAGCAAGTTATATTTCCTTTTGGATTTAATATCAGTCAAAAGTCTGCAACTGAAAATGCTCTTAGCAGTCAGATAAGTGTAATAGAGGGGCCTCCAGGAACAGGTAAGACTCAGACTATACTAAACATTATTGCTAATGCTATTATAAATGATAAAACTGTTGCTGTTGTTTCTAATAATAATTCTGCCACAGCTAATGTTTTAGAAAAGCTTGAAAAGTATGATGTTGATTTTATTGCAGCTTATTTAGGAAAAAGTGAAAATAGGAAGAAGTTTTTTGAAAGTCACCAGAGTGATTATCCAGAGTTTAGTCAGTGGAAAGTAGAAGCTGAAGAATATGAAGAAATTCAAAGAGAGCTGTTAGCTTCTCAAAAGACTTTGGAAGAAATGCTAGAGAAACAAAATACTGTTGCTAGACTTAAGCAAGAACTTTCGAGTCTAAACACAGAGATAGAATATTTTAATAGCTATAGTAACACTAATAAAAGCACAATAAAGTCTTATAAAACCTTCTTTAATAATAACTCTAATTTAGTTATGTCTTTAATGGTGGATTACCATCTTAGATTAGATAATAATCAAGCCTTTGATATTAAATATAAGTTTAGGAATCTATTTAAATATGGAATATTCAGCTTCAAGTTTTATAAGAACAGCCAAGAGGATATAGTTGAGCATCTCAGAAAGCTTTATTATGAGCTTAGGTTTAAAGAAATAACAAAAGAGATTAGCACCATAGAAGCTCTGCTTAATAGCTATAGTTTTAAAGAACAAATGAAGGCTTATAGTGAAAAGTCTATGAGATTATTAAAAGCTAAATTAGCTAAAAAATATGGTGAAAAGCACAGTAGAGTTAACTTTTCTGAAGAAGCACTATGGAAAAACTTTGAATCCTTTATATATGAATATCCAGTGATATTAAGCACCACTCATTCCTTAAGAAACTCTGCAGCTAAGAATTATTTATTTGATTATGTGATTATAGATGAAGCTTCTCAGGTTGATGTAGTAACTGGAGCACTGGCTTTTTCCTCTGCAAAAAATGCAGTTATTGTTGGGGACTTAAAGCAGCTACCTAATATCGTATCATCTGAAATTGAGGTTATAACTAATAATATTTTCAATCACTATCATTTAAATGAAGCTTATAATTACTCAAAGCATAGCCTACTTTCTTCTATTGTAAGTCTATATGATGATGTTCCAAAAACCTTACTTAAGGAACACTATAGATGTCATCCTAAGATAATAGATTTTTGTAATAAGAAGTTTTATGATGATGAATTAATAATATTGACAAATGGAGAAGAAAACGACGCTCCTTTAGCTGTTTACAAAACTGTTAAAGGTAATCATGCAAGGGGTAACTACAACCAAAGACAGATAGATGTAATACTAGAGGAAATACTTCCAAATCTAAAATCAAAGAAATCCATAGGTATAATATCACCCTACAGAGATCAAATTGCAGCATTACAAAAAGTAATAGAAGATGAAAATGTTGAAATAGATACTGTACATAAATACCAAGGTAGAGAAAAGAAGACTATTATACTAAGTACCGTAGCCAATGAATCCAATGATTTTATTGAAGATCCTAATCTTATAAATGTAGCTGTTTCCCGTGCTGAGGATAAACTGATCCTTATAGTATCTGATAGTGATATAGTAAATGGAAATAACAATATCAGCGATTTAATAAGATACATAGATTACAATAACTTTGAGATTATTAATAGCAATATATATTCTGTTTTTGACCTGCTTTATAGCAGCTATTCTGAGAAATTACTTGAAATGTTAAATAGAAATAAAAAGGTTTCAGAACACACCTCTGAAAATCTAATGAATGCAGTAATAGAAAAGGTCTTATCAGATGATAAGTTTAAGTCCTTAGATAAAGTTATGCATCAGCCACTTAAAATGCTTATTCGTGATACCTCAAAGCTAAATGAAGCAGAGTATAAATTTGCAATGAATATATTAACCCACACGGATTTCTTAATCTATAGAAAGATAGACAAAATGCCAGTGCTTGTGGTTGAAGTAGATGGATATCAGTATCATGCAAATAATCCGAGGCAACTTGAAAGAGATAGGATGAAGGATGAAATATTAGATAAGTACAATATTCCTATATTGAGGTTAAAAACAAATGAAAGTGGGGAAGAGAAGAGGATTTATGATAAGCTTTTGGAGGTATTGAATTAGAAAAATTATATCATCATAAAGTTTGTTAAAAGGACAGATATGATTATGGACTATTCTTTAGATATAGATTTTCTTAAATACTATTTAGGTAAAAATTATTTAAGGAATGGAAAGAGGTATATATTTGATCCAATAAGGAAAATGCTTGTTATGGAAACACCTGAGGAAATAGTAAGACAAAAATGAAGTTCTTATACCTCAAGCGATTATTGAATGTAAAGCACCTAATGTTCCTATAGTTTAAGAAATAGGATAAACTTTGAATGAAGTTTATTGCTAATGATATATAATATAAAATTAGTTATAGATAAATTAATGAATAGGAATATAAGAACTTTTGTTCGCATACTTTTCTTTCTACTGGAAATAATATCATATATAAAGCAGTGGAAAGGAAGGCATAGTATGGATTATAATAAAATAGAAGATGCAGTCTTTAAAAAGGCTATGGAGTTTTTTAAAGATAATGCAGTACAGTTCTTTGGTATTGATACAAAGATAGTTGCTCCAGCAGAAACAGAAATAAAAAATGTCGATATCAAAACCAATTATACAGACTATTTGTTTTACACAGCGGATGGTAATTATCTTCATTTTGAGTTTCAGACTACAGACAAAAAGGAAGACATTAAGCGGTTTTTATATTACGATGCTTCATTATTTTATAAAGATAAGCGCAAGATAAGGACAGTGGTTATATATTCAGCAGACATTGAAGATGCTGAAATACATATTGATGCAGGAAGTATTAATTATAACATTGAAGCTTTTTACATGAAAAATTTAGATGGTGATAAAAAGCTTGAAATGTTAAAAAATAAAATTAGAAATAATGAAAAGCTAACAAGTGAAGATATATTAACACTGAGTTTTATTCCATTAATGAGTAGTAATATTAGTAAAAGTGAAAGAACTCTAGAAGGAATAGAACTAGCAAACTCAATTCAAGATAGTGAAGTTAAACTGAAATGCTTAACTTTGCTGTATGCGTTGTTTGATAAATTTGGAGATAAAATATCTAAAAAGAGATTTAAGGAGGTATTTAGTGTGACAGAAATAGGAAAGATGATAAGAGATGAAGGAAAAGCTGAAATTCTCATAAAGTTATTAAATAAAAAGTTTAAGAAACTTTCTGAAGAATATGAGGAAAAGATAAAGAATCTACCTTCAGAAAATATAGAGTTAATAGCGAATGATATATTTGATTTAGAAAAAGTAGAGGATTTAGAAAAGTATTTTTAATAACATAGATTTGATTTTTATAAATGTATAATATTTAGTGATTTTTTGATTTTATATTTCTATTAAACCAAGACCAATATATATGTAATACAGTTAATCTAAAGTATAAATGCAATTAATCAAATATATTAGTATATAAGGTAGTTAAAGAATTTCTATTTAACTACCTTTTTACATGTCGTAGATAATATGTATTGCGTAGAATAATATGGTAAAATATTATCATATTCTAAAATAAAAGAAAAATAAATTGGCATTTGTAAGCGTTTAATGTTCTTATGGAATAAAAAGTGCTACGAAATGTAGATGAAATTAAGTCTATAACAAAATAATTTTATTAAACTAATTTGGGTGAAATCGTTATGGTAGATTAGTGAGGATTAATGAGGAGGAGAGGTAACTGTGAGAAATATTAACTTGAATTATAATAAAGTAAAGGGTAAGCACAACAAGTATTTTTCTTTATGCGTAGGAGCAGGACGAGCAGGAGAAGTGCTTAGAAAAGATTTTCAAGATCAGCTTGATATTGTAAAGGAAGCGTGTAAGTTTAAGTATTTGAGATTTCATGGGATTTTCCATGATGAAATGGGTGTATATAAAGAGAATTCTGATGGGTCTGCAAATTACAACTGGCAGTATGTGGATGTTGTGTATGACAGTCTTATTGATAAAGGGATTAAGCCTTTTGTAGAGTTAAGTTTCATGCCGAAGGCTTTGGCAAGTGGTGAGGAAACTGTTTTTTGGTGGAATGCTAATATTACTCCTCCGAAGGATTATGATAAGTGGTACTCACTGGTTAGTAACTTTGTAATACATCTTGAAGAGAGATATGGAAGAGAGGAAGTCCTTACTTGGTATTTTGAGGTATGGAATGAGCCTAATCACCCTGGTTTTTTCTCACCAACAAAGCAGTTTAATGATCTAGAAAATATTGATGGATACTTCAAGCTATATGCGGTTACTGTAAAGGCTGTAAAAGATGTCTGCAAAGGGTATCGGGTTGGAGGACCAGCTACGGCGGGTAATGGGTGGATAAAAGAGATGATTAATTACTGTGCTGAGAAAGAGGTTCCAATAGATTTTGTGTCTACTCATACATATGGTATAGAGACTATTTCGGAAAATGGTGAAGACTTACTATATTTGGGTAGAAACAAGGATTTTATTATAGACGATGTTAAGAGAATATGTGAACAAGTAAGAACCTCTTCTAAACCAAATCTTGAAATACATTATTCAGAATGGAATACATCTTGGTATAACAAAGATTATATACATGAATCTTATATACAGGCACCATGTATACTATATAATCTAAAAAACTTGGAGGGAACTGTTGACTCCATGTGCTACTGGACCTTTACAGATATATTTGAAGAATCTGGACCACCTGATACTCCATTTAGTGGTAGCTTTGGGCTTATAAATCTACAAGGGATCAAGAAGCCAGCATTTTATTCGTATAAATTTCTCGCTGAACTTGGAGATGTTGAACTTGAGAATAATGATGCTGACAGCTGGGCTTGTATGGATGATACAGGAATACAGCTGCTCTTATGGGATTACACTAAACCAGAACAGGATTCTTGCGATGAGATCTATTTTGCTAAAGATTTGCCTTCAAATAAAGGTGAGTGTGTGCATATTGGTATTGATGGGATACCAGAAGGAAAATACAAAGTCCAAGTTTTTAGGGTAGGATATTCCTGCAATGACGCTTATACAGAATACATTAATATGGGTTCACCTAAATACTTAAATAAGTGTCAAGTAGAAGAATTAAAGCTGAAAGCTTCTGGACAACCAGTTTTTGAAGAAGAATGTTATATAGAAAAAAATAAAAGCTTTGAAAAAGAGTTGCAAATGAAGGAAAATGATGTTTATTTTATTAAGTTGATAAGATATAGATAAACCAGTTCCAAATAGAATCTATATTTGATAATCCTATTACATTAATAGTTAATAGAAGTATCTCTTAGTTTTATTAGATAGAACTGGATTATCTATAGTAGGAATAAAAATCAACTGTGAATTTTGCAAGGATAACTAATAAATGAAGCCTATAATTACTCAAAGAATAGCTTACTTTCTTCTATGTAAAAGTCTATATGAAGATGTTCCTAAAACACTACTTAAAGAACACTATAGATGTCATCCTAAGATAATAGATTTTTGTAATAAGTAGTTTTACGATGATGAATTAATAATATTAACAAATGGAGAAGAAAACTACGCTCCTTTAGCTGTTTCCCGTGCTGAGGAAAAAATGATCCTTATAGTATCTGATAGTGTTATAGTAAATTGAAGTAAAAATATTAGCGAGTTAATAAGATACATAGATTACAATAACTTTGAGATTATTGATAGCAATATGTATTTTGTCTTTGACCTGTTTTATAGCAGCTACTCAGATAAATTGCTTGAAGTATTAAATAGAAATAAAAAGGTTTCAGAACATACCTCTGAAAATCTTATGAATGCAGTAATAGAAAAGTCTTATCAGATGATAAGTTTAAGTCTTTAGATAAAGTTATGCATCAGCCACTTAAAATGCTATTTCGTGATACCTCAAAATTTAATGAAGTAGAGTATAAAAAATATGTATAAAGAAATCAGATTCTACTTGATTTTATTAACAAGAATACATGATGCGTGTTTAAACTTTATTGCAATAACATTGCACATGTCATTGAAATTGATGAATCGATGTAAATATATAGAACAAATTGGAAATTAGTTAAAGAAATATGTTGCAAGTTATGAATTTAATGTTAAAATATAACTATATTCAATTCAAATATATAACAATTTGTTCGAAGGGATGGGGAATTAATGAAAAATTCAATTGCAAGAGTATTTTTATGTATATTGGCAGTTATGATATTTGTTAATGTTAATGTACAAGCTTCAACACTTAATGTTCAGACATTGAATGTTGATGGCGAGAAAGTTACGGTTTCTGTTCTATCTGATACAAAAGATTCTAAAGTTGTTCAATCTGAGGATAGCAAGGCTATTACATTAACGACTTATGATAAGAAAAACAACACTATCAATGTTAAACAAACTGATAAGTTAACAAAAAAAGTTACTTTGACTGATAAAAAAGTTGATGAAAACAAAATTAAAAGTTCTGCTAATAAACTTAACCAACTAAAAAGTAACTCTATTTCAGCAGCTTCAACTTATTTAGTAAATTCTGAATTTAGTATTTTATGGGATGATGCTTATTTATATTATTCTGATAAACGTTGGGCTATATGGAACTCAAGTAATAGCTATTATTCAACATATGAGACATCCTCTAACAGTAGTGACTTATTAGGTTTTAAAAATTCAGTAGATAGTCAAGTTGGGTATGAACTTGCAGCAATCGCGTCAGTTGGTACTGCGGCATGTGCAACAGTTGTAGGAGTATTAACAGCTCCAACAGGGGTAGGAGCAATTGTAGGCGTTCTTGTAGCTATAGGAGCGGCAATTTCGGCAGGTGTTACACTATGGAATGCATATAAACAAAGAGATAACGCTGATTTTTATTGGTCAAGAGTGTAATGGATTTAAGGGACATTATCAGGAGGTTTATACATTTATTTCCTATATTTTTATTTGTTGGTGGCTCTATTGCTTTATTTATAGCCTATAGATTTAAAAAAATATATAAAAATACGTATATTCTAGTATTTGTATTACTTCTAATCATAACATGTGTTTTATCATATTTGATTTATATTAAGAAGTAAATGAAAACAATTAATGTTTTTTTATAGTAGAATAGTTTTTAAACTGAGCTTAGACGATTACTAAATTTATAAAAATGTGGTTGTGCCTCTTGAATATACAAAATAGGTAGAAAAGCAGATAAACAAAAGATTTTGAAATGCTTAAAATCATAGGAATTGAATATAAAATAAATAACTCACAAAAACAAAAAAAGACTAAATTTTGATTAATCTTTATTTCAAAATCTAGTCTTTTTCTTATTGGAAGAGAAATAATTTTAAAGTAAATGATAAATAAAATATTGTGATGTTTGAATTAGGCCACTGGGAGGTGATTAGCAAAGTAGTCTATTAATATTTGCAACTAAACTATCTATAAATTCTTATAAGCCTCAGACGTACAAAGTTAATTGAATGAATTAAAAAGTACCTCCATGAGTGTTTTTTACAGTTTACACATATGATGCCAGTATATAAATAATTGTGGATACAAGTTTAAAAAGTTGACGGTTTGTTTAATTAATTGTTGTCATAGAGAAATTTATAGAATTCTTAAGTGAGATCCAATTTACTTAGGTAGACAGTAACATGAAATAGGAAGAAGGAATAAAGCAATGATCTAACACTTTTGTTCAGTTAGTAATAGTACAAGCTAATATGGAAGTGGCTAAGGAAACGGAAAAAGACATTATACAATACACTTAATAAAATGTTATAATTTTCATATAAAAACTAGTAAACAACCATTGTATTTTATAATCAATTATAAGGTGGATTGAGGATATATATGAATAGTGAAACCATTAATAAATTGAAAGAAAACTTTAAACTTAGAAATATAGAAGTTCAGTATTTTGAAACCTTAGAGGATGTTAAATCATATATATTAAATACTGTACCTATTGAAGGTACTGTTGGAATAGGACATTCAGCTACCCTTGGCAAGATGGATATTACAGATTCTCTATTAAAAAGGGGTAATATTGTATACGACAAAGAGCTTGGGAAGGATAAAGAACAGTGTAAGTCGTTAAAGAAAAAGGCACTTCTTTCTGATTACTATATCACTGGTTCCAATGCAATATCTCTTGATGGGAGAATCGTTAATGTAGACCATAGTGGAAATAGAGTAGCTGCAATTAACTATGGACCAGACCATGTAATCATTGTAGTAGGAAAAAATAAGGTTGTAGCTACCTTAGATGAGGCTATAAAAAGAGTAAAGAATGTAGCTTGCCCACAGAATGCAAAAAGAGCAGGTTTCAACCCTCCCTGTGTAACCTTAAATAGATGTGTTGATTGCCTGTCAAAAGAAAGAGTGTGTAATAGCCTATCAATAATAGAAGGGCAAAATGATAAAAATAGAATGAAACTATATATAGTTAATGAAGAGTGCGGTTTTTAAAGAGTTGATGTGGCGAAACTTAATTTATATTTGCTCGAAAATCACTCGCTATGAATTTAGCATGTATAAATTAGCAGCTCAGCTAGGAATTCTATAACATATTAGAAAGTAATAGATTAAGATAGTAACAAATAGACAAATCATTTGGAATAACAAGATAAAGTGAGGATTATAAATGGATACAATACTAATTACTGGAGCAGAGGGTTTTTTTGCGTCCAGATTTATTCAATATTATAAAGATAAATATAACATAATTGCTCTAAATCATAAGGATTTAGATATTTGTGACCAAGAAAAAACTATAGAAAAAATTATTAATATTAAACCTAAATACCTTATTCACTCTGCAGCAATATCTGATACAGGCAAATGCGAAAGTAATCCTGAATTATCTTATGCTGTAAATGTTAAGGGTACAGTTAATATTGCTAAGGGCTGCGCTAAAGCTGGCACAAAGTTAATATATTTAAGTTCTGACCAAGTTTATAATGGCAATGTTGAAGCAGGCCCATATAAGGAAGACTGCACAGTATTACCAAACACAGTTTATGGTAGACATAAGCTTGAAGCTGAAAATGCTATATGTGGCACTCTAGAGGACCCAGTTATATTAAGACTTACCTGGTTGTTTAGTTTACCAGAAAGAAAGGTTAAGATAAATTCTAATATAATTTGGAACTTAGTAAAAGCTGCACTAAAGAATGAACAAATAACCCTTCCTGCCAATGAATATAGAGGGATAACCTATGTTTATGATCTAATAAGTAATTTTGGTAAGATTATTAATCTGCCAAAGGGAATATACAATGCTGGAAGTGAAAGTAATCTAAGCACATACGAAGTTGGTAAAGTGATCTTAGAAAATATGGGGCTAGAATATAGGATAGAGGAACTTTTAATAAAGGATACAGAAAGATATAAGGAAAATAATAGGGACCTTAGAATATGTAATAATAAGCTTAAAGATCAGGATATATGCTTTGCAAATACTGAAGAAGCAGTTAAAAGATGCATTAATGATTTTTCACTGCATATGAAAGGATAAATCTTTTTGCTAGCTAAATCTAGTAATCAATACGGGTTAGAAAAGCTGTTTAAGGCAAGAAGTAAAAAAATAAATCATATTTGTCTGCCGGATTTTCCTAATATACATTGGGAAAGGCATAGGTATAAAAAAGTTGTTGAAGTGACCATCTCAATGTCATTAAGTTAAGAAAAGACTTGCATCACAAATACGTGGTGTGGGTCTTTTTTTAATTTTCAGATTATCACTTGACAATATGCCAAGAATATGCGGCCGCTTTCGCTACCAATCCTTTTAA
>NZ_JAENHN010000069.1 GCF_016595795.1 Clostridium yunnanense | reverse complement strand
TGCTCCTTTGATTTTCATTTCATGCGAAACGAAAATATTATGCGGTATTAATCTTCCTTTCGGAAGGCTATCCCCCTCTATAAGGCAGGTTACCCACGTGTTACTCACCCGTCCGCCGCTGAGAAAATTCCGAAGAACTTTCTCCGCTCGACTTGCATGTGTTAGGCACGCCGCCAGCGTTCGTCCTGAGCCAGGATCAAACTCTCAATTTAAAGTTTAATCATAGCTTACTTACTTAGTAAGTCTTTTTTCAAAAGAATTGCTGGTTTAGTTTAAGTCTATATTTAGACTTTGTTTATCTTCTCTGTTTAATTTTCAAAGACCAAGTTGTTTTGCTGTTTTTCTGACAGCTTTTATATCTTACCACCGTAAGATTTCTTTGTCAACACTTTTTTAAAACTTATTTTTTAATCATAAATTTTACTTTCGTGTCTTTGCCACTACTTGTTTCAGCGACGTGTTTTATAATAACATGCCGCATATAGTTACAGATATATTAATTCCCTAAATGAATCACTTTATTCTTCAATAGATAACTTTTTCTTCATAATTTGCTATTTTTCTTATATTGATACACCTGGTTATGTTTTCACTAGACTTTAGCAATACATTCAGTATTTTATGCTTAAAATCTCTAACTCCTTATAGTTTAGTACATAATTATTTAATAACATCTTAAAAATCATTGAACTTATGTGTCCTAATTTATTTAACAACCTGTAATAAATCTTATATATCAATCATACTTCTAATGTAAGAAATAATATAAGAGGAGTTTATTATATTCAACAAATAATAAACTATACCTTTTCTAGGAAGTGCTAATTTATGAAACACAAAAAAAGTGAACTGTTATTATGGGAAGCTATAGGAATACCTTTTCTTATAATGGTTGGTTTAACTCTGGAGTTTGCTTATAAAACTTTAAATCAAAATTTTGTTATAGGATTATTTAGTGTTGTTAATAACAGCATGTGGGAAAACTTAAAAGTAGGCTTCTTTCCAATTATACTTTTCTCTTTAGTAGAAAACTTATCATTAAAAGAAAGTGCAGATAACTTTTTTACTGCAAAGGCATTAGAAGTTATATTTATGAGTATTTTGTTGAGCATTTCCTACTTACTATTTAAATATAATTTAATCAACAGCCTAATAATAAACCATAACATTTTATTTGTAGTTATATGCACATTAAGTCAAATACTATCTTTTAGAGTCTTAACCATAAATAAAAATTATTCATATTTAAACTTATTATCATTTTTATTTCTAATTATCTGTACACTAATTTTCTTTGCTTTTACAATCAACCCACCAAGTAACTGGTTATTTGAAGCATCAAGGCGTCTTAATAATATCCTTAAATTCTAAAAGGATTAAATTTTAATCTTATAGTCATAAGAACTATTACAGCTTTGATGAATTTTACAAAGAAATATTTATATATAAATAACTTTATAGCTGCTTATACTATTGTAAGAGAATATGTAAACTAATAAACATTATAAATGGATAACTTTACAATCAATTGATATTTTAAATCCTCTATAGCGAATCCATCAGAGATTTTAAAATTATCCTAAACTTAAAGTTATCCATCTTTATTTAACATTAATATATTAGCTCTAATTACCTTAATATAGCTAATTCCATCAAGTTAAGATATCATCACATCTTCTCCACATTTATTGCTTGAGGACCTTTTTCTTTTTGAACCACATCAAAGGATACTTCTTCTCCTTCATGAAGATCTTTACTTGGTCCTTTTTCTTTTATTTGTGAATGGTGAACAAAAACATCATCCCCTGCATTTGCGGATATAAATCCGTATCCCTTTTCATTATCGAACCATTTTATAATACCTGTCTGCATACAAAAACCTCCAAAACTTATAATATAATATTAATGTCTCCATATGCATGTTTTTAATTCATCATTACTTAGATTCAATTATTGATTTTTAAATACGAACCACTTCTGCTCAACGTCTACCTTTAAGTTGATATTATTCATTTCTATTACTAGCTATAATATCCCTAAACTTATTAGATTGTTTTAATAATCTCTTACCAACATTGGCTACAACATCCTGAGGAATTTTCATTAAATTGTATTTTGTTAGCTCTATAATAGGCTCAAATAGATTTTTTGTATCATCATATCCTTGTTTGATTCTTTTTCTAGCACCGCTAGGAGTAAAATCTAAAGTTGCACTAAAAACCCCCTCATCCATTTCACTAGGTATTATTTCAATTATTTTAGCATTTGGAAATGCAGCTCTGTCTACTTCGCTTACAAGTGATAAGTTTACAGCTATTATTATGTCACAACCATCTCCATAGAGCGGTTGGATCGGCAGGTTATCACACATAGCTCCATCTAAATACTTTCTAGTTTCAATTTCTTTACTTTCATATACAACCGGTATAGCAGAACTAGCTAATAGTATCTCCTTTATTCCATTCTCATCATATTCATTTAGTTTGAAATACTTAGGCTTAATAGAAGGCATTTCACTACATGCAGCATAACAAGTTATTTGCGACCTCTGGATTTTTGCAAAATCGATATTTTTATTCATTAGATCAATTAGCCCTTGCCTTGATATGTTTCCCATTTCCAAGGTCTTCGGAATATACTTTTTAACAAAATTTATGTTCCTTGATCCCCAAGCTAACATTAAACTTTTCTTCATTAATTCTATATTTTTAGCAGGCAAAACTTCACTTCTTGATAAGTTCAGCCATAAATTCTCTGCTTTATCTATATCTCCGCACATAAATAAAACAGCATTTAATGCACCAATAGATGTGCCCGAAACAGCCTTAATATATTTATCAAAACCTAAATCTGCTAAAGCTCTCCATACCCCTATTTGATACGCGCCTCTTCCTCCACCACCCGCCAGTACTAATCCTATTTTCATATAAGCCTCCTAGTGCCAAATCTATACTTATTTATAAAATATTCATTACACAACATATGGTTCTTAATCATATTTATTTAAATTATAGACATGCTGCATAAATATAAAACATATTTATGTATTAAGTAAGTAATTTAACAGATACTATCAATATAGAAATTTTAAATAGCTGTACTTAATCAAACGTTATATACTATATGATTTTTTACGAATCTAAGATAGATATTGAAATAGGAACATCTCCATGTCATATTTCAAAAAAAGCGCTGAAGCTACTATTCTTCAGCGTTTTTTGTGTATCTGTCTTTCGAACTCATATAAAGATGAACAACTTTGAACCGCAATCTATTTTTAAAACTCTCACGGCTTCTGGTGAGAGAATTTAAAAATAATAAATTTCAATATGAAGTAGTTCATCATAAGAACAATTTAGAACGTTAATAAGTCTTACTTTTTACTGTATAGCCATAAAAAGCTTGCAAAACCGTTTAAATATGTAGACTTAGCCAATTTGAAGATTTTATACTTTCCTATACAGCAAAAAAGTGGTATATGTTAAAAACATATACCACATAAAATCACACTTATATTCTATTTTCCATGTCCAATAGAGTCCATTATTATTAGCGCAGTATCTTCTATAGCCCTTTGAGTTACATCAATAGTCTTACAACCTAGTTTCCTTATAATCTTATCAGCAAAATCGAACTCTTCTAGAATTCTTGAATCACTGGCATATTCAATCTCGGAAGAAATTCTATGAAACTTATCTAGTCTTCTTTTTCTAATTTCAATTAACTGAAGCGGATTAATAGTTAACCCAAATACCTTTTTCTTATCCACTTGATATAATTCATCTGGAACTCCTACTTCCGGAACAAGAGGAATGTTTATAGCCTTTATTCCTTTGTTTGCTAGATACATACATAATGGAGTTTTAGAAGTTCTGGATAATCCAATTAAAACTACATCCGCATTCTTAAGACCTCTATAATCTTTTGAATCATCATATTGCATAGCAAATTCCATCGCTTCTATTCTCTTGAAGTACATTTCATCAGTTTTCCACATAGCTCCTGGATTATAATCAGGATGTGCATTTAATATTGTAGACGCTACGTTTATTATTGGTCCCAATACATTTATTATATTTATATTTTTTTCTATACATTTTTCAGTTAAAAATTCTCTTACATTAACAGTTATTATAGTCGATACTACCATGCAAGATGTACATGTATCTATATTTTTTATTAATTCCTCAACATCTTCAAATGATTTAACATATGGAATCCTTTTTACCTCTGCTTTATCTTTAAATTGACTCGCTGCCGCTATAGCAACTTGTTCGGCAGTTTCTCCTATAGAATCTGAAACAGCAAATATGGTTAACATTCTATATACCCTCTTTCTTATCATTAAGTTATAAATTCTATTATATTTAACCCTAAAAACTAACCCTTCTACTAATTATTATACCTATAAATCACATACAAGTATAACTAAATTGTATACATAAAATTATTCTTTAACCCTACTTTCATAATTTAATATACTTTTTTATTTTTATACATAATAAAGATATTTTTAGTTTGTAAAATAAAAGCTTCTATTTACTAAAGCAAAAAGAATCCTAAGTCCAAATTAGAATTCTTTTTATCCCTAAGAAATTATTTAATTGACTTGAATTTTAGAAGTCTCTTATATTCATCCTCAACGACTTCATATGGTACTGGCTTACTAAAATAATAACCTTGTACTACATCACAACTAATTTCTTCAAGAAATCTAAGTTGTTCATGTTCTTCTACACCTTCGGCTATA
Source organism: Clostridium yunnanense (assembly GCF_016595795.1). Taxonomy (GTDB): domain Bacteria; phylum Bacillota; class Clostridia; order Clostridiales; family Clostridiaceae; genus Clostridium_AR; species Clostridium_AR yunnanense. The sequence goes on along the minus strand of NZ_JAENHN010000069.1, from coordinate 13,817 downwards.
ACCTCCATTCTCAAGTCATGAGCAAGTTTTATTATTCCATCAAGTAAAGCCCTATTGTTATGAGTGGAGTTAATATCATCGATAAATGACTTATCTATTTTCAGCACTTCTATAGGAAGCATTTTTAAGTAACTTAGCGAAGAATACCCAGTACCAAAATCATCTAGCACAATCTTAAAACCTAATTTTCTTAAGTTATTAAGAATTTCATTACTATATTCAATATTATTAATTATAGCAGTTTCAGTTATTTCAAATTCTACTTGACCAGAGTCTATCCCAGTCTCCTCTAAAGCCTTTTGTACTGTAGATAAGAAATTTTTATCTAGTAGTTGTACTGCAGAAATATTTATAGAAATCACATTATACTCTATATTTTTTGTTTGAAATTCTTTGGCACTTTTAAAAACCTTATATATAAGCCATTCTCCTATAGGTACTATACTGCCGGTTTCTTCAGCAATAGGTATAAATTCTCCTGGAGATACTCTTCCTAATACTGGCGAATTCCATCTTAACAGTGCCTCAAGGCCTCTTAATTTATGTTGTTCTAAATCCATTTGAGCTTGATAGTGAACCTCTAATTCATTATCATAATTTATATCACTTAAGCCTTGCTCTATTGCAATTTTTCGGTTAAAACTTTCAAACATATCATTATCGAACAACAAAGCTTTGTTTTTGCCACTTTCTTTGGCTCTATACATAGCTATATCAGCATTTCTTATTATGTCCTCTACATTATCACCATTCTTAGGGAACTCAACTATCCCTGCACTAGAAGAAACAGTTATACATTTTCCCTCTATATAAAAATTGTTTTTTAGTCCATTTTGTATTTTATTAACAAATTGCTCTATATCTTTATATCCACTTACATCCCTCACAAGCAGTAGAAATTCATCTCCACCTATTCTTGCAATAAGTTTATTATCCTTATTTAAACCGCTTAGCAATGTAGCTATTTCTATAAGTAATAAATCTCCAATCTTATGTCCTAATGTATCATTTATATTCTTAAAATTATCTACATCTATAAGTATTACTACTGCATTTGAATTACTTTCTTTTAATTTTTCTATTTCTTTAGCTAATTCCTTCTGAAAATATATCTTATTTGGCAGATCAGTAAGTTGATCATAATATGCTAGATAAAAAATATCCTTTTCATACAGTTTTTTTAAAGTTATATCCGTAATAGATCCGTATACCTTAGAACTTCTTCTATTATTTTTGCTTGCTGGCTTGGATTTTACACTTAGCCATATATATTCTCCATCAATTTTTCTAATCCTAAATTCACTTTCAAATATAGAGTTTTGTCCTTTAATTAAGTAAGTAAAACTATCACTTGCTTTTCCATAATCCTCTGGGTGTATAAGTTCTATTAAAGATCGAAGTGTATATCTCTTATTATCAACCTTGTATCCCGCTATTGAACTAAACTTTTCTGATAGTGTTATTTCGTCAGTTTCTATATCATATTCCCATATAGCATCACTGGAAGAATCAATAATACAACTTAACTTGTCCAAAATATTATTAATATGTGAAGCAATAATTGCAATCTCATCCTTAGACCCTTCATCAAATCTTAACTTCAGATCTTCTGCACCAATGTGTTCTATATCTTCAGCAAGTATCTTCAAATTCTTGGTTATACTTTTAGTTACAAGCCCACCTAAAAATATAGCCAATATAGCTATAAGCAAAGAAGTTATTATGGTTATTTCTAATATATCCTTAGAATACTTATTCATTTCCTTTTCGTCTATCATTCCAACTATTATCCAGTTTGTTCTTAAGGATTTACTGTAGAAACAATACTTTCTCTCACCATTGTATTCTAAACTTACTTGCTTTTTGCTTCCGGATAGAATTGTTTTAGTTAATTCTTCACTTTTTATATAAGTACCTACCTGCTCACCATCATATCCAGCCATTATCTTATAACTTGAATCTAATAACATGATATGACCTGTATCACCTAATTTTATATTTGATATATAATCAACAAGTGAATCCATAGTAAAATCAATCCCAAGTACACCTATTAATTTTCCATCCTTATATAAAGCTTTAGATACAGTTATTACAGTTTTCCCTGTTATCTTATCTGTATATGCATCACTCCAGACATTTGTATTGCCTTTAACGGCTGCATCATACCAACTTCTTCCACTTAGGTTATCAAGAGCAATATCTGTCCTTGGACTAACGACATAACTTCCATCATCATATGCAAGATATATATTTAATACACTTCCATAGGTTTCTGAGATACCATCAAATTCACTCTGTATATGCTCCTTATCTTCAAAGGATAAAGTTTTATCCATTAAGTTTGATTTTTCAATTTGATCAATTATATGCTCCTGTTGTTTTGTAAAATTATTAATTGAAAAATCTACAGTATTCATAAGAAGCATGCTTCGCTCTTCAAATGATTGCTTTACTATCCTATTAGCATTAATAAAATATATTGTACTTACACAAACTACTGTAGTAACCACCAATAATATAGCAAATACTCTAACTTTCTTTGTTATTGTATATCTCATCAAATCCCTTCCCTTATCAAAATTATAAATACTAGACATGATATAGTTTTATATTTAGAAAACAGCCTATTATAGAGTCATCAACCCAACTATCCAGGTGTGTACCCCTATATTTTAGATTGCTTAAATAACCTGAGAGGAATTTAATGAATTTATAAATACATAAGTATATCAGTATATACACAATCTTCCTCTTACTTATAAATAAACTTTACGTTTAATTTTTTTTACAAACACACCTCTGTATTTTCATCGTTATAAATGTAAAACTCTTAAGTGAAAATCAGTAAATAATTTATTGGAGTAAATCAAGATGTAATTAACATGATGTCTTTTGTAGACAAATTTAGTAAATAAAGATGGGGTTTAATTCATAGTGTTTTTAATTATAGTTTTAATATATTTTTTAATCCTTTTGTATTTTACCAAAGTATGTAATTTATTTCAATAAAAAACATGTATTTTTTTGTCTAAACTTGTATCTTTATGATATATTCATGTAAAAAGGTATACATTTATAAAATGTATAAATAATAATTCATATTTTTATATTTTATTCAAACACTTGCATATTAGAGAACTTTCTCAAAGTAGCCATATGGTGTGTTAAAATTATATACTTAGAAGTTTTCTAAAAACAGATTAAAATATAATTACTTTAAATTACTTATATTTTCTAACTATTAGTTGAACATAAATCTAAATAGATGATAAAATCAACTTATGAAATGAAAACCTGCAATATTATGTAAAGATTATTTTATCTTAATTCTAGGAGGAACCCTTAATGAATAAATCTCGATTGTTAACTGTAGGAATTTTACCTACGATGTGGATAATATATTTTGCTTTTGAGTTTATAACAGGTAGGATACATTCACAATATGATATAGTGATGAATCTTTTACCAACAATACTCTTTGCTATAGTCGGCCTTTTGATATATTCTTTAGGCAAAAGATTTTCTAAAGGATTATCAAAATCTAGTATATGGATTGTATTTACTTCCACATTTATCTTAGATCAAGGAATAAAGTATATTATAAAAAACTGGTACTTTGACAAAAGCTTTTTTTTAATAGATAACTTCTTAAGCTTTAATCCAATAATTAACTCATCCGGTTCATGGCTAAATGCTAGATTTGGTACTGGTTTAAGCTTCTCAGTTCTTATAACTGTAAATATAATTGCAATATTAATCTTTATTGAAGGTTATAGGTACTATCTTCATAAAGGACATAAGGATTTTTGGGCTGATATGAGTTTTTGTTTTATATTAAGTGGCTGTCTATGCTCATTAATAGATAAAATCTTTTATGGTGGGAGTTTGGACTTCATAGGTATAAGTTCGCTTTTTATAGCAGATTTAAAGGATATCTACATAAATCTAGCTATCTTCTTTCTAGCCCTATGCATATATAATAATGGCTTCTGGCAAACTTCTGAGGAAACGACCTTAAAACAAGATATTGAAAGTATTAAAAGATTTCTTATATTTATAAAAAAGGATCTTTTCCAGAGTTCAAAATAAATTCTTCACTCATTATAAAATACTCTAGAAGATAGCTATTATTTAACAATTACCCTTGATTATAAGTTATATTTGAATTAAAATAAAATTGAATGTTTAATCTTTAACAAACCTTTATTCATTTTACGTTAATTTTTTCTGCATTTGCAGAGCATTTTTAAGAATCAGCATTTAAAGTGTTAACTTTATTGTGCAGGTCCTTAAAAATTTTTTTTGTATTTTTATAGTTGCTATTATCGCTTTAATAATTGATATCAATGATTTAATTTACAAAGACAATATATAAAACTTTACATTCTCATATATAGTAAAAATAGCTTAAGTCACCTTCTGAAAATACAGAAGGTTTTATTTTTTTATATCTTTTATCTATACTTTTATAAAATCTAAGTATTTATAACCCTTAAATACTAATACTTTAATTATAGAAAAATTTGATCTTAAATTTGTTGTTGATGATTTTCCCTAGAAGTATAATTACTTATATATATTAAAATGGAGGTCTTTATGAAAATATTGTTATTATTAATTCTAATTTTATTACTAGTTGCAGTAGTTACTTCTATGTACTTTTCTAAGATCGTAGTACTGCCTAATGTAAAAAAATATGATGACACACTTTCAGCTGAATTAGATGCTGGCAATATAAAAGATTACATCCTTAATGAATTGGATAAAGAAGAAGTTTATATACCCTCAACTTTTGGATATAAACTTCATGGCTTCTTTTTCCCCAATAATAACTCCAAAAAAGTTATTATTTTCGCTCACGGCATAACATGGAGTTTATATGGTTCTATGAAGTACATGGATATATTTATAAAGAGAGGTTTTGCGGTATTTATATATGATCATAGAAATCATGGTCTTAGCGGAGGGACTGACACTTCTTTTGGTTATTATGAAAAACATGATTTAAAAACATGTACAGACTGGGTTATCAATAAAGTAGGTTCTACAGCTTTAATTGGCGTTCATGGTGAATCAATGGGCGGAGGAACAGTACTTCAGTATATAGCAATGGATTCACGTATTAAATTTTGTATAGATGATTGTGGATATTCTGATACAACGGAACTTTTCAAACATAGACTAAAAAATGATTTTAGGCGAATACACAAACTTCCTCTTATACCTCTTGCAAGCATAGTAACAAAAATTACTAAAGGCTGGAGCTTTGATGATGTCAGTCCTATAAAAACAATAGCTAAGATAAATACTCCTATATTATTTATACATGGTGAAAAAGATGATTATGTACCAACAAAAATGTCCCATGATCTATATTCCTTAAAAAGCGGATTTAAAGATATTTATATAGCACCAGATGCAGGCCATGCACAAGCTTATATTATTAATCCTGAAGAATATGAAAGAAGAGTTGATAAATTTTTAAGAGATTTAAATATACTATAAGAACTAAATTTTTATTTAACTTACAGATGTGCTTTAAGATTCAAGAGTATTTCTTCCTAATATAGTCGTAAAAGACTTACTTTGAAGATGATTTTGAATTCAAAAGGTGCATCTTTTTTACTATATATAAACTTTACTTAATCTTATCCATCAATTAATTGCCTAAAGCATACTTACTTCAATATTTTTATAAATAAAACTTACTAGGATTCATAAGTATATACTTTCTTTATAAGAATAAATGTAATTTTCAGGTTAATATTTGTAAATTAATATTATAATTACACACTAATCTAGTATACTTAAAATATATACTTAATTTTATAAAAAAGGAGTGTTTGACTTTGACCAAACAAGAAAAAAGCTGGATCTTATATGATTTTGCCAACTCTGCCTACTCCATAACTATAACTACCGCTATCTTACCAGTGTTTTTTAAGACAATTGCAGCAAAAGGACTTGACGGCCCCACCTCTACAGCATACTGGGGATATGCAAATTCTATTTCAACTTTACTAGTAGCCATTATAGCTCCTCTTCTAGGAACTATAGCAGATTATAAATTTAGAAAAAAACGTTTCTTTCTCGTATTTACTTTAGTTGGAATAATCTCAACTGCCTTATTGATATTTGTCGGTGAAGGAAACTGGCTTACCTGTCTCATTATTTATATACTAACTGTAATAGGTTTCTCTGGAAGTTGCGTATTTTATGATTCCTTCATAACTGATGTAACTGATAATGATAATATGGACAATATATCTTCCCTTGGTTTCGCTTGGGGATACATAGGCGGAACTATTCCATTCATAGCATGTATACTCCTAATAATGTTTGCAGGTAGAATAGGTATATCTACGGTTCTAGCTACTGAATTATCATTTCTAATCACAGCTATTTGGTGGTTTATATTTACTCTTCCTATTCTCAAAAATGTACAGCAAGTTCACTTTATAGAACCTGAACCTAACTATATAAGAAATAGCTTCAAAAAATTATGGAGTACTTTCAAGAAAGTTAAACAAAATAAAGAGATATTCTTATTTCTCCTAGCTTTCTTCTTCTATATAGATGGTGTACATACCATAATATCAATGGCAACTGCATTTGGTTTAGATATTGGTATGTCTACCAATATGATGATGATAGTATTAGTAGTGCTTCAAGTTGTTGCTTTCCCTTGCTCTATGATATACGGTAAATTAGCCAAAAAGTTTTCTTCAGGAAAAATGATTCTGTTCGGAATAATAACCTATTGTATTGTATCTATCTATGGAGTATTCATAAAAACCACTTTAGACTTTTGGATTCTTGCAATTCTTGTAGGAAGTGCGCAAGGAGGTATACAAGCCCTGAGTAGATCGTACTTTGGTAAACTTATACCAAAAGAAAATTCTGCAGAGTATTATGGAATATACAATATATTTGGAAGAATATCCTCAGTATTTGGCCCACTGCTTATGGGAATCATAGGTTCTATAACTAATAATACTAGATATGGGGTGCTCAGCCTTATAGTTCTTTTTGCAATTGGTGCCTTTATATTTATAAGATTAGACAATCATATTGAGAAAGCCCAAAGTATCAGTAAGAACAAAATAATTGTAAATCCATCGGAATAACAAACTTGTTATAGTCTTTTCAAATATCTAGATTTTGCTGTCACTGGACTCCGTAATCCTTCCACACACTAAAAGATTTGGTGTTTTAAAAAAATTCATAAATTCCTATAAATAAAAGTCATGTATAAGAAGAGTTTACCTTTCTATACATGACTTATATTTTTTAAAGGGATTTCATGCATTTTGCATCATCCCAGTCTAATTTTTTATTAAGCTACTGGTTTTTTAATTGTTGAAAGAATAACTCCACCTACAGCCGCTCCAATTAATATAGCTAAAACATACATTAATACGTTGCCTACTGCATTTGGTATAAAGAATACAAACAATCCACCGTGAGGTACTGCAAGAGTACATTTAAATAGCATTGATAGTGCTCCTGTTAATGCTGAACCTACCATAATTGAAGGTATTACTCTTAATGGATCAGCTGCTGCGAAAGGTATTGCACCTTCTGTTATAAATGCTGCGCCTAAAGCCCAAGCTGCTTTTCCTGCTTCTCTTTCTTGAGTTGTAAACTTATTCTTTCCTAAAACTGTTGCTAATGCTACTGCAAGTGGTGGAACCATACCAGCTGCCATTACCGCTGCCATTATAGCAGAAGGTTGGCCTTGAGAGATAGTTGCTACACCGAAAGTATACGCTGCTTTGTTTAAAGGACCACCCATATCGAAAGCCATCATTAATCCAATTATAGTACCAAGTAATATGGCATTAGTTCCACTCAAACTATTTAACCATCCAGTAAGTGCATCATTAATTCCCTTTACTGGGTTACCTAATACATAAATCATTATTAGTCCTACTATAAGAGTTGAAAGAACAGGTAACACAAGTACAGGCATTAAACCTTCCAAAGATTTAGGTAGTTTTATAACCTTCTTTAAGTAGTATACAGTGTAACCAGCTAGGAAACCGGCAATTAATCCACCTAGGAAACCGGAACCTATATTTGATGCTAAATAACCACCAACCATACCAGGTACTAAACCAGGCCTATCAGCTATTGAATAAGCAATATATCCGGCAAGTATTGGTACCAAGAAACTAAATGCACCATTAGCACCAATTCTAAATAGTGCTTCTGCAAAAGATCCTTTCACTTCAAAGGCCTTTATTCCGAATGCAAATGATAATGCTATTAGTATTCCTCCAGCAACTACGAATGGTATCATGAAAGATACACCATTCATTAAGTGCTTGTAAGGTCCATTTCTATTTTCTTTTTCTTGGGTGCTTGATGAAGTCTCAGCTTTTTTAGGGGCATCACTAGCTTTAGCAGCTAACGCTCTTTGGATAAGGGCTTTCGAATCCTTTATCGCATCCTTTACAGAAACTTCAACTAAAGGCATTCCTGAAAATCTACTTTTGTCTACATTTGTATCTGCTGCAATTATTACAGCACTTGCGCTTCGTAAATCCTCTTGAGTTATAACATTTTCAGCACCTACAGAACCCTGAGTTTCAACCTTTATCTCGTGACCTAATTCTTTCGCTGCCATTTGAAGAGCCTCAGCCGCCATGTATGTATGTGCAATACCGGTTGGACAAGATGTTATTGCTACTAATTTCATATTAATACCTCCTATTTTTTTATTTTATTCGAATACTTTTATAAACTGGTCAAAACTAGTACAAGTCATAAGTGATTCTCTAATATCCGAGTGCATAAGCTTTCTTGATATTTCACTTAATGCTCTAAGATGAGTATCATTTGCTTCTTCAGGAACAGCTATTAAGAAGAATAAATGTGCTGGTTTTTCATCCATAGATTCATAGTCAATCCCTGCTTTACTTTTTCCGAATGCTATAGAAGCTTTATTTACTGAGTTGCTCTTTCCATGAGGTATCGCTATTCCCATTCCTATACCTGTAGAAAACTCTTCTTCCCTTTTAAGCACTGCTTCTTTAAATACTTTGCTGTCATTTATAACTCCATCTTTTACTAATATATCAATGAGTTCGTCTAAAGCCTCCATTTTTGTCTTAGCCTTCATATCGAAACAAACCCTTTTTTCTGTAAACATATCCTTTGTTGCCATTGTTATACCTCCTCAATATTTTCCTTAACTTTAAGTATCATACTTTCTACTTGCTCAAGCTTACATGCTTCTGTTCCTTCTAAAGTGACTGTAGCCGCTCCACAACCTTGCGCAAATATTAGTGTGTTCTTTGCATCTAATTTATTTACTATGGAGTAAACCAGAGCTGCAACCATAGAATCCCCTGCACCAACTGTACTTCTTACAGGAACTTTAATTCCTTTAGCAAAGAACTTTTTCTCTTTTGTAATATAAACTGCACCTTCCGATCCCATTGAAACTAATATATTATCAATTCCTTGTTCTTTAATCTTGTCACAAGACTCAATTATCTTCTCAACATTATCTAACTCTTCATCAAACAATAGTGATAATTCATGATTATTAGGTTTTATTGCAAAAGGTTTTTCTTTAAGACCATTTGCAAGCAATTCTCCTTCAGCATCAAGAATTGTTAATGCTCCCTTGTTCTTTGCAATATTTATTAGTGTTCCGTATATATCTTTAGGTAAACTTGAAGGTATACCACCTGACAACACAACAATATCTCCTCGTGAACATTTTTCAGTGTACAATGCTATAAATTCATCTAATTCAGATTTAGATATCTCCGGTCCTGCTTCATTTATATCTGTATAAATGTTATTTTTACTATCTACCACTTTTGTGTTAGTTCTAGTACTTGCTTTAATATCTATAAATTGATGATTAATTCCTCTTTTATTTAGTTCATGCTCAAAACTTGCCTTCCATGTTCCACCAAGAAATCCTATAGCTAAGGAATCTATTCCAAAGTTTTTTAATACCTTAGATACGTTTACTCCTTTTCCTCCTATATCATATCTTATCTCCGAAGTCCTATTAACAGACCCTAGTGTAAAATCTTCTATTATAAGAGTTTTATCCATGGCTGGGTTAAGAGTTACTGTTATTATCATTTGCACACCTCCTTAATCTTAAGCTGTTATAATGTCTACTCCTATTTCTGCATATTGTTTTACTATGTCTTCCTCAATATCTTTACTGGTTATGATCATACTTGCTGCCTTTACAGGACATATTACAGAAAATGAAACATTATTAAATTTACTGCTATCTGCGACTATAATTACTTTACTTGCATAATTAATCATTGATTTTTTTGTTTGAGCTTCAATAAAATTAGGTGTTGTTATGCCATCTTCTATAGAAACTCCATTAGCACCTATAAATGCTTTATCAACCCTAAAATTTTTAATAACACTTTCTGTTAAGTGACCAACCATAGCCCTAGTATTGAGTCTTAAACTACCACCAGTTACTATTATCTCTATACCTTCTTTTTCAGAAAGCTCAGCTGCTATATCTATCGAATTTGTTATTACTGTTATATCTCTTTTATTTATTCTTTTAGCTATTTCAAGAGTTGTTGTTCCTGAATCGAGTATTATAGTGTCACCATCTTCAATCATCTCACTTGCAACTTCTGCAATATTATGTTTTTGATCAATTTGCTCATCTTGTTTATCGGTAAAAGATGGTTCAAAGCTAGTTCTATTGTTTATACCTACTGCCCCACCATGAGTTCTCATAAGAAGCTTTTTTTCTTCAAGTTCTTGCAAATCCCTTCTTATAGTAGATTCGGATACGTTAAGCAATACAGCTATATCCATAACCTTTATACTACTTTCAGAATTAAGCATATCGAGTATTTTTTGTTGTCTTTCTTCAGCAAACATAACTTGTTATACACCTTCTTTATTTCTATTAACATGAAACTTGATTACTTTTGATTGTATCTGCTTGTTTGATTATATTTTATATGATAACATTTACAAAGTCAATACAATTTACGCATAATATTTCATAAACAATCATAATTTTATTACCAAAAATAGCTTTTTTGCTCATTTATGATTTTTATTGATCATATATCTCATAACTACTATTTTATATTGTTTCTATTATTATTAAATGATTTCATTCATATAACTAAGTGGAGGTGATTATTTAAGTGAATATGATAACTGATTCTGTTAGATTTCCCGAAGAACTTTCTGGTGGAAGAGTGATAACAAAAACCTTTAATACTTATCCTATAAGACTATCTAAAGTTGCCGCAGCTCTTCAAGGGATAGATTATGGGTTTTCTGATGATGAAGGTCAATTCTTTCGTTGTACCATAGATATAAAAACACAGATAGTAAACATATATCAAGTTAAGGTGCTTATAACATTTGGTTTACGCTCAAAAAACTTTGATAAAAGAACTGATGCTACAATTAATTACATTTTATTCTTTTGATAAACGTTAAGAATAGTTCGCGCCCAATATTCTTATTTCTATTCTATAATTAATAATGTGTGGACTTGTTTACACCAATATTATTATTTCTGATATCCCATAATATATGTACTTTTCCTTCGATTCAATCTAAATCATTTATATTATATAGTCACAAAAAGTTTGCAAAGTATAATTTCTTTACTATAAAATAAAAAAACAAGCCCCCCAATCAAAATTTAAAAACATCTTGATTGGGGGGCTTTATATTAATACGCTAAGCAAACTTAAACAAAATTTCATTTTTACAAAATTAATGCTCCATCATATCACTGATGGAGCATAGAACCTAGCGACCACTTACTCTCCCACACAGTCGCCCATGCAGTACCATCAGCCGTCTAAGTCTTAACCGTCGTGTTCGGAATGGGTACGGGTGTAACCCTTAGACGCATCATCACTAGATTTACAAAAAGCAAAAGCTTTTCAACACTTATATATTATACCTGCTATATTGAAGCTTGTCAATATAAAAATTACAATATAATTTCTAAACTTTGTTAATCATATTATAAACTTTATCCAATTTCTTTTTACTCTCCTCTATGCGTCTTAACAATTTTTTTCTATTGGAGCTTATAGTGTCATATTTCTTTTTATTTTTCTCTTCTAATAATTTTATATTATTTAGTTCTTCAGAATCATACTGTATATCTTGTTCTAACTTTTCTAAATCTAATAAACATCTATTATATATATCACTCAAATAAGAAATCAGATATTCCTGTGATACATTCTCAAGATTAATTTCTTTTTCATAATCGCTTTTGTCTTTATCTCTATCCATAATACTAACTCCAAAAAAACAAATACTATTAATAAGATATTCAATAAGTGCTATATATATGTCTCCATTTAATATCATAAGAATAACTATTAAAATAATGCTGAATCTTGTAATACTAATCTATGCTTCTATTAATCTTCACTTATTGACCTTTCTTAATTATATAAAAATATCTCTTATCCAAAAGACCATTGTGCAACAGTAATTCCAGGTTTTAAATGTATATTGCCATCAATTATTCCACACATATCATCACAACTATCTTCATCTATAATGTCCTCACATACAATATCTGACCCCTTACTATAGTAATCCAAATTCTCTTTCTTTTTACCTCTACCTTTTCTTGTGCCTTTTTTACTTGTTAACATTATAGGAGGATCCTTCTTTGAAATATTCTTGCATTTTTCATCAGCAATCTTTTGTACAATCTCAATATGCTCGTTACCTGTGGTTTTTAAATTTCTTTCTTCGTTTTCCACAACACTTTGTACAGAATTCTCAACTTTTGTGCTTTCCTTATCCTTATTATTATCAATATCTGTTGGCACTTCAAAGGTTTCATCTAGCAAAGTATCCATATTATTTATATCTGTATCTTGTGCTTTAGTAGTTTCAGTCTTTCTAATCTTAATGTTTTGATGCTTTACAAAATTTTTAACTATATATATTTTTCCTTCAGTAAATTCAATCATCTCTAACTGGACAAATGTGTCTAACGCTAATTTAACTTGAGAACTATCTCTATTAAATTCTATTGCTAAGGTGTCTATTGTATATGGTATACTTTTTGAAAGGAATAAACCCCCTTCCATATTCACCTTTCCTGCTAGCATTACAATTCTGCTCCATATATAATGAATAACATCTCTTTCAGGCTTCATATCTATTATTTTAAATTTAGTATCCTCATACATATCAACTCTAAATTTTACATACTTTCTCTCTCTCATATTTCTCATTCTCCTCTACATATTTCGTATACATGATTGTACACTATTTAATATATTTGTTTTGTTTTCAATTAATATATATGCCTTTGTAGAAGAAATTACAGAATTATTTTTATTTTTTTACTTATTGATGTTTTTTTATAGTACACGATTTTTAAAATTATGAAAAACTCGCTGAAAAAAGTGCCTCCAGCGAGTATTTTGAGCATCTGATTTTCCCAATGATACGAAAAAATTGGGCAGATATTATATTTTTTTGTTTAACAGTATAAAGATTATGCTCTTTATGCTAAAGTTCAATTATCAACGATTTATATAGGTTATAATAATTTAATAAATAACAAAGCAAAAAGACTTCACAATGTGAAGTCTTTACTGGTGCACCATCAGGGACTCGAACCCGGGGCACCCTGATTAAGAGTCAGGTGCTCTACCAACTGAGCTAATAGTGCATATAACCTAGCGACCACTTACTCTCCCACACAGTCGCCCATGCAGTACCATCAGCCGTCTAAGTCTTAACCGTCGTGTTCGGAATGGGTACGGGTGTAACCCTTAGACGCATCATCACTAGATATTGAA
>NZ_JAENHN010000068.1 GCF_016595795.1 Clostridium yunnanense | reverse complement strand
CAAATCAAATTTGAGTTACAAATTTGCTGATTTACTAAAATACTAGCGTGCATTTTAGCAATCAATTTATTACAAAGAATAGTAAATATCTTTACTTTAACTTATGTGCAATTTTCAAAGAACAATGGTGGGCTTAAATGGACTCGAACCATCGACCTCACGCTTATCAGGCGTGCGCTCTAACCAGCTGAGCTATAAGCCCACAAATGGTGGAGATAAAGAGATTCGAACTCTTGACCCCCTGCGTGCAAGGCAGGTGCTCTCCCAACTGAGCTATACCCCCATATGTGTATATTAAATTAAGATGCCAATTACTTGGTATCTCAAAATTAAACAGAGAGAGATATTCTAACCAGAATTCGTATATATTAAGCCTGAAATCCATCAGTACTTAATAATTTCTCCATAGAAAGGAGGTGATCCAGCCGCAGGTTCTCCTACGGCTACCTTGTTACGACTTCACCCCAATCGCTGACCCTACCTTCGGCTGCTGCCTCCCTTACGGGTT
>NZ_JAENHN010000067.1 GCF_016595795.1 Clostridium yunnanense | reverse complement strand
GTGAAGTCGTAACAAGGTAGCCGTAGGAGAACCTGCGGCTGGATCACCTCCTTTCTATGGAGAAATTATTAAGTACTGATGCATTTCAGGCTTAATATACACGAATTCTGGTTAGAATATCTCTCTGTTTAATTTTGAGATACCAATTTTTTTTGGCGTCTTAATTTAATATACACATATGGGGGTATAGCTCAGTTGGGAGAGCACCTGCCTTGCACGCAGGGGGTCAAGAGTTCGAATCTCTTTATCTCCACCATTTGTGGGCTTATAGCTCAGCTGGTTAGAGCGCACGCCTGATAAGCGTGAGGTCGATGGTTCGAGTCCATTTAAGCCCACCATTGTTCTTTGAAAATTGCACATAAGTTAAAGTAAAGATATTTACTATTCTTTGTAATAATTGATTGCTAAAATGCACGCTAGTATTTTAGTAAATCAGCAAATTTGTAACTCAAATTTGATTTGATAGGTCAAGCTACAAAGGGCGCATGGTGAATGCCTTGGCATCAAGAGCCGAAGAAGGACGTGACAAGCTGCGATAAGCTTTGGGTAGGCGCAAATAGCCTGTGATCCAAAGATCTCCGAATGAGGAAACTCACGTAGGTAACCCTACGTATCCTATAGTGAATACATAGCTATAGGAGGGTAAACCTAGGGAACTGAAACATCTAAGTACCTAGAGGAAGAGAAAGAAACATCGATTCCGTCAGTAGCGGCGAGCGAAATCGGAAAAGCCCAAACCAAAGATTTATCTTTGGGGTTGCGGACAGAACATAAGGCAAAGTTATTATTAATTGAAGATATCTGGAAAGATACACCGTAGAAGGTAATAGTCCTGTAAGTGAAAATAATAATGAGCTAGTTCTGCTCCAGAGTACCACGAGACACGTGAAACCTTGTGGGAAGCAGGGAGGACCACCTCCCAAGGCTAAATACTACTTGATGACCGATAGTGAAGAAGTACCGTGAGGGAAAGGTGAAAAGA
>NZ_JAENHN010000066.1 GCF_016595795.1 Clostridium yunnanense | reverse complement strand
TGCTGGTTTAGTTTAAGTCTATATTTAGACTTTGTTTATCTTCTCTGTTTAATTTTCAAAGACCAAGTTGTTTTGCTGTTTTTCTGACAGCTTTTATATCTTACCACCGTAAGATTTCTTTGTCAACACATTTTTAAAAACTTTTTTAAATTTAATTTAAATTTTGTTTTAAAACTTTGTGTTGTTTTGTCGAACTGTGTTGCAGCGACATAACCTATAATATCATATTAATTAATACTCAATATTATGTAATATGCCCTGAGAACAATTTACTTATACATTTTTTTGATATATCTCTTTATTTCTAAATATTCCACTAGTTGATACACTTGGAAGTGTTTTCGCCTAAATATTGTTACTAAAGAAACTATGACGTAATATTTGTAGCGCTTTTATGCTTCTATACCTAGATGTAGAATTATTTGTTCGAATAAATACTATCTATAATCTTGAAACTTATATGTGATATAAATTATTTATTTGTTATGGCTATGTTCTTTATAATTGTTCCATAATCTCATTAAAGGCGTTGATATCTTTAATAGATCTATACCGCCATCAGTGCTACATATCTTATCTATTAAAGAATCAAGAATTTTACTATCTAAATTTTTAATATGTATATCCATCTGCTCATTGGTTAAGCTCTCTAAGAACCTTCTAAAGACCAAGGAATGATTATAATTTTCAAATAAAGGTTTAGTGAGTTCCTCATAAACTCCTATATTGCAAATATCATAAGCAGCATATACACCGGTTAAGATTGAAGCAAACTGCCCGAAACCAAGACCAGGTGATATAGTTCCAAAACAATTTCCTGCAAAATAGGTATTGTCTATTTTAGCTTTATTACATATTCCCATCATATATCTTGTGATTTCGAATTTGTCTGTGATTCTAAAACTTTGTTTTAAGTTCTTGCATGCTAAATCATAGGCTTTTTGCCACATTACGTCTACATCCAACTTTAGATTATCAGGGTAATCGGGATAAGCAATTACTAAATTTGCTTCTTTTTCTGAGAATGGTATGATCCATGCATATCCTTTAGGCAGTACATCGTAATCAAACCACACATGAGGATGCTTTGTAATGAAGTTGCCCTCAATAGTGGCACCTTTTATAGTTACAGTCAAATCACACTTATAATTTCCAATAGCTGATGAATATTGACCATCCCCTGTAGCCAGTACTACGTAATCGAAGTTTTTACATAGATATGCATAATCATAAGTTGAGTTATAGTTAATTTCAGATTTTACTTGTCTAGCTAACTGAGACTCATATGAATTCTTATGTCTGCCTCTTATGTTGGTATATCCTATTTTCCCCTCAATATTTCCTGTCTCATTTTTAGAATGAATAGTGAGCTTTTCAACAACATCTACAGGCTTTAAATCTATATGGCAATTTTCTGATAAATATTTAATTTCATCTTTAAAAGGTCTGTTGAGGACACAAAACATTGCCTCAGCGTTGACGAACCTATCTCCTACCATACTGCGATTTTCAAAAATCACTGGTGTGATTCCATTCCTTTCTAAAGTTATAGCACAAGAAAGTCCCGACATTCCTGCTCCCATGATAGCAACCTTCATCTATAACACCTCCTATATTACTATAGTGTTTACCTTATAAAAATCCCTATACATTAACAAAGCAACTAATTGTTTTTAACCTTCAAAATTTGATATTATATCTATTAAATAAAGTTCCTATAGATGCGAGATTTATATATGTATTTGAGTTTTATTCAAGAGTTTAGAAATAGATATAAAAAAGTATCTACAAAGCTGTATTGTTTTAACTTTGTAGATACTTTAAATCTTATTTATGTTCTAACCACTTGCACTCAGTAAGCTCCATTTCAGTAAAGGTAGCTTTAAAGGATGACTTCTCTGGACTGCAGGCATAAATCCCAAACCTTATATTCTTTGAGCCCTCAAAAAGGTGACATATTCTCATTTGTTTATAATTCACTCCATCATAAGAGCATTCAATACAAAAATCGCTTTCTCGGCGACTTAATCGGTAATACATAGTTTTAATATCAGCTTCAATATCCGTAGTAGCCCAATCTGAATAGCCGTGATTAGTGACCACACTACCAAGTCTTTGATAATCATCATTTTCATATTCAACTGATGCTTTAAGCCAGTTATCACTATCTTGATAAAGCACTATTCCACACTGATCAAATCGGTGTTTACTTTCAAATTCTGTCTTAACACTAAAAGAAAAAAACTTCTCATTAGTTTCCATAACTAGAGCAGGTGCATTGTCATTTCTAAAACCATAATAAGTCCTCTGCCATAAATCTGTACCTGGTTCTGTTAGCATAACTATTTTATCTTGCTCCACTGATTTTTCTTGTAATTCTCTTATCCAGAATAATTCTTTAACATCAAATTTCATAATTACCCTCCACTCTTTTAGTCAAATATTTTAATATTAGTTTAATTTTCAAAAATAACTTATTATACTTAATCATATCTAATTTCCTTATAGGTTTCTAAATTTAACTATTAGGATATTCATACAATTAACATCATCAATCACATGCTACTACACCTTATAGAATTTAAATACATGTACTCACTAGTAAACTTTATTGTTTTTCATCTTCACTTTCATTTAACTTATTATACCATAAACTCACAGTTTCTCTTTTCTATTCTATTACTTTAGAGGAAATCACAATAAATACATATATAAATTCAACAAGGAAAATATATAAAGAAATAGTTAGAATTATTCTGGAGGTTATGGTTATGGAAAAAAGTCATATAGACATGGAAAAACTTAATGGAATAGCTGAAGGTGAACATTTTGAATTTAGGGATGTTGTGTCCGCCACCTTACCAAAAAATGAGCATGCACAAGATGGAGCCATTTTTAATAGAGAAGTTGAAGAAGGAGTTTATAGAAACATAGTTGTTGTGAATGAAGACGTGGACCATGTAAGATATAAAAAAGTTTAATTTAAGAAAGGTGAGCAGATTTTCTATTTCTGCTCACCTTTTACTATCGTTATTATAAAGATCTTCATCGAAAATACACACTCATAACTTAAGCTTTCGTAATTCACCCCCATATCAATCACTAGCTACCTCAATTTATCTTTTTCTAAAACCTCTTTCTTTATAGAATTAATATCATAATAAGTTAAAGTAGGATAAAAGTATTTCGTTTTTCCATCTATTTGATACTCTATTTTAGGTCTTAAAATATAATATGAATATTGCTTTTCTTTAAAATCGAACTTAAATTCATCCCTTAAGTTAGAGTTAGCTTTAATAAACTTTTTATCAAAATTATATTTCAAATTGGTATCTCTAAAATCTATATCTGTTATTGTTATATCACTATTAGTTACATTATCTAAAGAAAATTCATAACTATTAAAATTATTTCTTATAGCAGGATATTTATCTCCTAGTCTTATATCTTGGTCAGAGCTTTTATTTTCAACTGTTATATTCAATTTTCCTATATCAAATAGATGACTAGCTCCAGCTTGATCAGTTATGTTGATCTTATTAAGTTGATACCTACCTTTTTTGTGAAATATAACTTCAATTGGGATGGTCCTTATATTATAATTTTCAATATTTGTAACATCTATTATTTTAAAAGATGTAATTTCTATATCTTTAGCATCAATAAACTCAATTCTTTCAATTTGGGATTGTAATTCATCTTTATTAGAATAAAAATAATAAAGATTCAAGAAATACTTTTCACCCTCTGGCGCAAAAAAGTTACCGTAAGCTTGTAAAAATCTTGTGATTTCTTTTTCTTTTCCTTTAGGCTTCGCTTGAGATCTATTGTCATTTTTAATATACAGAATATTTGCTGATATTATTAATACTAATATTACAAGAATAAAAAAAACATATTCTTTTTTGATCTTCAATAAATTCCCTCCTAAATAGGATTATTTCTTTTCAGCTGTACCATCTCGTAAGCTTTTATACTTTTCGTTTAATTCTCTTATAGTGTTGTCGTTACCTATGAAATACAAATAATCATGTGT
This sequence comes from Clostridium yunnanense, assembly GCF_016595795.1. GTDB lineage: Bacteria > Bacillota > Clostridia > Clostridiales > Clostridiaceae > Clostridium_AR > Clostridium_AR yunnanense. The sequence goes on along the minus strand of NZ_JAENHN010000066.1, from coordinate 274,242 downwards.
TATAATTGCAGCAATTGCGTAACTTTTTTCATTTTCTTCATATTTACTATCTTTTATGGTCTTTTCATAAGCAAGCTTCTTACATTGCTTAAGCTTCTCTTGTGCTAAAGCATATCTTTCAGTGTCATTATTATAAACTTGATTAAAAGCAGTGTACGCTTCAATATACTGTTCAGCATTGAAGTAATAGGTTCCTTGGTTGTATAAGTCTAAAGACTTTTGTAATTTATCACATTCTTCAAGCTTTTTATCATATAATTCTATACTACGCACCGCATTTGCAGCACTCAGAGACTCCTTAGCCTCAGAATACTTTTCCTCCTTTAAATTTTCCTTATATGTCAAATAATATTTGCTATAATCATTAGCTTCCACATTTTCTTTTTGTATTTTATAGAATTCAACAACACCTAATATACAGAGTATAATAGGTATTATAAGTACTTTAGCTTTACCAATATTCCTCAATATAAAAACTCCCCACTCAATACTATTCCTTATAACAAAAATAACCAATTCTTCTATATTATTATAGATGAATTGGTTATTGATTTCAATGATTACAATAGAAGTTATACTGGTGTAAATAATAATTACACGTATTTCAAATGGCTGTTTCTACAAAAAGAGAAAATCATTTTATTTCTCTTCTTAAAGACATCTAAGAAAATGTGTATCTTATGGATTTACGTATTCTCTGTCTTTTTCCATTATGTGTTCTTTAATCCATAAAACTATAAAGTCTAATAAATCTTGAACATATTTATCTTGATTAGAATCCACATCATTTAAATTAACATTGTTTACTTTTTGCATAAAGGAATCATGTTCGATCTTATGGGAGAATAATTTCTTATAACCTATGCTTGCAAGATATTCTTCCTCAGCTGTAAAGTGAAACTGAGCATAGTCTCTTAACTCTACGATTATTTCCATTATTCTATCATACTTGTCCACATAAAAATCATTTTTTAAAAGCTCATAGCCTTTATTAGCTATTTCAAATAATTTTTTATGTTCATTGTCTATCTTTTCCATACCTAATTCAAACTCAGGTTTCCAATTAAACATTATACCCGCTCCTCTTTTAACAATTATTATTATTATTTAGTATAACACTTCCCACTAAAAATTGCTGTAACTAAAAGCACATTTACAATAAATATTTTATAAAATTAAATTAAGACCAACCATCATATGTTTGTTAATATTCTGAGTATTTAATCACTCCTTTTTATACCTCTGGACTTATACTGACTAATTTTATTGTAGGATTGTGTGTAGCCGCTGGATTGTTCTTAATATTAATTGATTATATCAAAAAATCATCATATTTCTAAGTTACAAGATTATAAAATAACTTTATTAAAGAAGTACTTGGAAAACAAAAATAACCAATTACATCAGCAACTAATGTAATTGGTTATATTTTTCAACTAATGTGCTATAGAATTATGCAGATAAGTCCACCATTACCTTCATTTATTATCTTCTGAAGAGTCTTTTGGATCTTAACTTGAACATCTTCTGGCATCTTGTATAACTTATTCTGTAGTCCTTCTTTTACAAGAACTTCAAGTGACTTACCGAACATATTGCTCTGCCATAGTTTTGTTGGATCACTTTCGAACTGTTCTAGAAGAGATTTAAATAACTCTTCTGTTTCCTTTTCAGTACCCATTATTGGTGATATCTCTGTTTCGATATCCGCCTTTATAAAATGCAAGCTTGGAGCGCTGGCTTTTAGCTTAACCACATACTTTCCACCTTGCTTTACAAACTCTGGATCTTCAAACTTCATTTCTGTTAGCTGAGGTGCTACAAGTCCATAACCCGTTTCTTTAACTTCCTTTAAAGCGTCTGAAACCTTATCATATTCAACCTTTGCTTCATTAAGGTCTTTCATTAAAGTCATAAGTTCACTTTCGGATGCAATTTCATTGCCACATAATTCACTAAGTATTTTATAGAAAATGCCTTGCTTTGGATTTAGCTTTATTCTTGCTGTACCATCGCCTAGGTTCATCTCATCAATATCAGTAAGTCCCATGAAATCTTCTTCTCTATATCCATCCAAGCAAGTCTTTATGTCTCTAACTTTAAATATGTTTTTACACATATCCTTAACTATGTTTAAGAAATTCTCTTTTAACCAGTGAGATGGATCTAATTTTTCTATCCATTCTGGCATATCTATGTTTACTTCCTTCACTGGGAATTCCTTAAGTACTTTTTTGAATAAATTGGTTATGTCTTCTTCCTTCATGGATAATACATCCATAATCTGCACTGGAACACTGTACTTTGCTTCAAGTTGAAGCTTAAGTTCTTTTGTTTCAGCTGCATTTACTTTAGTTGTATTAAGTACAATTATGAAAGGTTTATCTATTGTTTTTAATTCTTGAATTACTCTTTCCTCAGCATCAACGTAATCTTCTCTAGGTATTCCTGTTATGCTGCCATCTGTTGTTATAACTAAGCCGATAGTTGAATGATCAGTTATTACCTTTCTTGTACCGATTTCCGCGGCATCTTCAAAAGGAATCTCATAATCAAACCATGGAGTGGTAACCATCTTTGCTTGCTCGCCCTCCATATAGCCTAAAGCTCCTTTTACAATATAACCAACACAATCAACCATTCTTACCTTGAATTTTAAGCCTTCATCTAAAGAGATTTCTATAGCTTCATTAGGTATGAATTTAGGTTCAGTAGTATGAATACTTTTGCCTGATCCTGATTGTGGCAGCTCATCCTTTGCCCTTTCTTTTTTATATGAATTTTCTATCTTTGGTATTACCATAAGATCCATGAATCTTTTAATAAATGTAGACTTACCAGTTCTTACAGGCCCAACAACACCAACGTAAATGTCACCTTGGGTTCTTTCAGCTATATCCTTATATATATTAAAGCTGTCCAAGATATACCCTCCTATATATATTATTAACACTACATATATATTGAAATAATTCGAAAAATATACATGATTTTTTTCTGATTTTAGAATATATATTAGTATTTTTGAAAATGAGAAAACCTCACACATCTCATATTTCAAATATATTCACAGGATTGTATAAATACATCTTATTATAGATAAATAATTAAAAATATTTTTGTTTTTTATAACTTTTTCATTATATTAAATTCTTGGTTCTTTTATCTTTCCACTGTAACCAACATAAACAGAACCTAGAAGTATAATCTGTTCTGGTATATTTAAAATTTTACGAATGGCTTTGATCTTACCTAGCGAGGTATAAAAACCAATCCACACAGTCCCAAGACCTATTCCTGCTGCAGCTAAAAGAATATTTTCAGTAGCTGCACTGCAATATTGTATCTAATAAGTTCTACTTTGCTCTAAAAAAAGCAAAGCCCATATAATATTAAATATTTATACTTCTCCTATTTGTATAAGCAATAATACTCTGTAGTAAAAAATTGTTCTTGGAAATTCACTGCCTTCCTTATATCTTCCTCTTTTAAAATAAAATCTTCTGGCACAACAACCCACTTATCTTCCACATCATCCAACCTATGTACTACTGCTATCACCTTTCCAGTAAAACTTTCTACAGGTACATCAATTCCTAAGATATACGCATCCTGCTCCGCTCCATCACCAGCAATAATCCCTTCTACATACCCATAGTTTACTGTATAAAAAATAGTTTTATGTCTTGGATGATATGTACCAAGAGGTCTATCAACTGTGACTTTAACTTTTTCTCCTAAAATATCGTATTCTTTCATATAAATCACCAACCTATATATTTTTCATTTACTTTATTATAAGAAATTTATCCCTTATATTAAAATCAATTCTTTTAGATACATAAACTTACTCAAAAAAACTAATTTCATACAGTAGATATATCTTTCTAAAAGTTTTAAAAGCTATTTTTACTATATGTAATAACCTTTATAAACATTTCATCATTTCGTTTATATTATACTAGTCAAATAAAGGCCATTGCTTATGGAACTTGATGATAACAATTGCTACTTTATAGCTGCACTAAATGGACAAGAAATAGGATTTTTATTGTTCGAAATAGAAGATGGAAAAGCTGTTTTTGATCTAGGTTTAAAGAAATCTTTTAGAGGAAACGGATATGGCAAGATGCTACTGGAAACAGCAATAGATTTTCTGAACAAAAAGAAGGTTCCTTATGTAAACTTTCAGTACTATGTATAATTCTGTATTTAAATACCAATATATATTAAGAGGAGATGATTATAATGAGAAAGGACTATATAGTTATTTGCCTACTTATAGGGCTTTCAATTTTATCACTTTTAATATTTATACGTAAGAGAAATATTAAAAGTGCTTTTTTAGCAATTTTGGTATATCAGACATTCACATGGCCAGCAGGACTTTTATTGACTTATTTACATATGCTTGAATATCCTGTGCGGCTTTTCCCTAAGGCTATAGATAGTTCATTTTTAAATGGATTTATTATAAATCCGTCTATATTTTGTATTTATTATATCCACTATCCAAAAAAGTCTAAATTAGCTTGGAGATTTCTATATACTTTACTCATTTTAACGATACCAATAACTATTGAGTTTCTTAATAATAAATATACCAATCTAGTCAAATACAAATCCTGGAATTGGTACTTTTCTCTACCACTTCTTTTAGCAACGTATTTTATATCCACTAAATATAGTGATTGGTTCATCAAAAATACTAGGAAAGGAGCTTAAAAATGAAAATTGAAACTATGTTATTATTTGCAGTTCCAGGTGTTTCAATTTTTTCTCTATTATTTGTCCCTAAAAACAAGTTTTTTCAAGCTCAATTCATTTTCTTATTTGTACAGTTACTAACTTGGATATTAGGACTTAGTGCTGTACAGTTGGGATTTATTGAATATCCTTACAGAGAATTGCATAGTGTTAATCGCACAAGCTTTTTATTTGAGTATCTAGTGTTACCAATTATGTGCATTCATTTTAATATATTTTTCCCTGAAGCTTCATCAAAAACTATTAAATACGTATATTACTTTGGGATAACTCTTATTTTTACAATTATAGAATACTTCGCAGAGAAATATACTGCAATTTTGGAATATACTGGTTGGAAGTTGTATTGGACCTTTATTAGCATATGCATAATATTTTGGATTTCCAGAGTAACCACCAAATGGTTCTTTGATAAGAAAATATAATCATCATTCTTCGTAACTTCTTTGTTTTTTAATTATCTAATTTTTATTATAGTCATAAGTCCATTTATTATAAAAATCATAACAAGTAAGTATTCATTTATCTTTATAATATTAGTGCGTCTGCAATGAAATCTTCATTCACCTGGACATTCACCTTTTCTTGCTTTAATAATCACATCTAAATAATCCTGTATCATTTCTCTTGTAACTTCCATCTCACTTAAATATAAATCTGCTAAAGCTTTTTTGAATGCTAAAAGCTGTTCTCTATTATCAGCATCATTTGGAACAGGTGTGTATTCCACTAAAAATACTGTTCTTGCTACGTCATACAAAAAATCTCCATGACATACATTCATAAAGTCTATAACTATAGCACTGTCTCCCGATATTAGTATATTGTCTGGATGGAAGTCTCCATGGCAAAATGCATTTCCTTTTGGAAGTCTGTCTAAGTTTTTCAAAGTCTTTTGTTGATTTACCGAGTCTAATGAAGCTGAATTAAGTATATTTTCTCTTAAAGCCTCTTTATAATCAGGTACATCACTAATATTATTTTGTCCCATTTTCTTATGCAATTTTGCCATAATCATTGCACACTTCTGCACATCTCCTGTCTTTATGACCCAATGTAGAAGGGATTCTCCCTCTGCTTTATCATATATAATACCCGACTGTTCTTCAAAATCCATGATTTCATAAGCCTTAGGTTTTGCAAAATTCATGTTTTCTATAGCCTTTGCATTATGAAATTCCCTCTCTATAGCATCTTTACAATATCCTTTATGAAAAAGTTTAAGAACCTTATCATCTCCCAACTCATATACGGTAGCTGTATTTCCTATACCAATTATTTTTTTAAGCTCCATTTCTAACCTCCTAATAATAAAAGTATTAATCTCTTACAACTTAAATTTCATTTATATATCTATTTTTCACTACTATTTTCTTTTGCTTTGTCATATCCATTAACAACTAATACCGAAGCTATTAAAGCTAAAAAATATGTAATACTACTTATATTGCTTATATTACTTTCACTGCTTCCTTCAGTTATAACGAAGTTTCCTGCTAGTATATACAGAATCAACGATAACCCAAAGACTTTAAGTATATATTTAATTTCTTTTCTCTTAAAAAAGGTGCTTCCAGTAAAATAATCTGCGTCGGCTGTTATATCTTCATTTTTATGATCTTCATCCATATTAATCAACTCCCTAACTTTGCTATCCTACAAACTGCATTACACTTCAATTAATGGTAATTATACCATAAAAAAACATTGCCTAATAATATAAATCTCAAAAATTAAAACTCCAATAGTTTCAATTTTATACATTAAAACTATTGGAGTTCTCTCATAGGCTTTTTTCTAACAAAAAGTTATCAATATGTGAAATTTGAGACCTTCTTTTATATATCTTTACGGAAAAACTTATAGTACACTGACTCCATATCAAACATCAATGCAGAAAAATACTTCTTTAAACTTTTGTTACCTAATAGTTTTCCTACTTCCACCACTGCAACTATTGCTAACATTCCTATACCCAATATACCATCAAGGGAGTTATCATTCACAAAATATGTCCAAGTAGAAAGTGGTGGTTTATTCCTCTCATTAATTTCTTCAAAGGTAATTTCTGAATTTTGAAGCTTTATATAGTCAGATTTTATTGTCTCTTCTATTTCCTGCTGTAAAGACTCAAATTCTTCTACTAAAGTTATATTAAATACTGTTAATGGATTTTTGCCCCCTAAGATATTAAGATGGATTCCTTCTTTAATGTTAGCAATTTTATCAAGATATTCTGCCCAGCCTTTGTCAATATGAAATAATCTCAAGTTTCTTTTAAATTGTTCAATCTCATCATCGGTATATTTTAGTTTTAGATTTTCATATAAGCTTAGAAAATCTTTATACAAAATTTCATCATTACATTCACCTTTAATAATTTCTATACGGTTATTGTACATGCATTGTCTTTGATCATTTAATATAAAAGCAAATCTATATAATTCTCGCCTTAAATCTGAGTTCTTTCCTTGAACAATCCTCTGCACTTGGTTTATTTTATAGTTAAATATAGGATTTAATAACGGCTCATTTGTTTGTTTTGGCATTCTTCCTTCAGGGATGATATTGTTTATTCCATACTTTACAATAAGATCATCCTCTAAACTTACAAAGAACCTTGTTATTCCTGGATCACCTTGCCTTCCAGACCTTCCCTTCAATTGTTTATCAATTCGTAGACTCTCATGAAGGTTGGTTCCAATAACGTATAGCCCCCCTAACTCTTTTATTTTTTCCCTTTCTACTCCTTCAGGGCCACCAAGTAATATATCGATTCCCCGTCCAGCCATGTTGGTAGAAACCGTAACTGCTCCCAATACCCCTGCTCTTTCAATAATCTTCGCCTCTAACTCATCATTCTTGGCATTTAACACTTGGCAATTAACTCCTCTACTTAGTAATTGAGATGCCAAATCCGAAGACTCTTTAACACTGCTAGTTCCTATAAGAATAGGCTGTCCTGTCAAATGTACCTTTTCTATTTCCTCAACCAAAGCTTTGTATTTTGCTTCCTTATGCGTAAATACATAATTGGGTAGATCTTTTCTGATGGATTTGCGATTAGCTGGTATTACTGCAATCTCCTTACCATAAACATCATAAAGCTCATATTCTGCATCAACAGCAGTTCCTGTCATACCAGCTACACCTTCATATAACCCAATAAAATGCTGAAGAGTTATTTGTGTTATAATTCTCCCCTTTGTCTGAACATCTAAATTTTCTTTAGTCTCTAATGCACCTTGAAGCCCGTCAGGCCAATGTCTGTTCTTAGCAACACGCCCTGTAAATTCATCTACCATTTCAATCTTGCCATCTCTTACAATGTAATCTATATCCTTTTCTAAAAGCACATCAGCATAAAGAGCGCTATTTACTTGTCTTAATAAATCGAAGTTTTCTTCTGCATAAAGGTTTCCACAGCCCAGTGACTCCTCAATATGATCTATACCACTATCTGTTAGATATACATTTATTGAATATTCGTCAGTAGTGTAATCATATGATGGTTTTAATGTTGCTACAGCTTCTCTAACTTTTCTCAAGTTTAACTCTTTTTCATCTGAACTGGAAGCTATAACAAGTGGCACTCTTGCTTCATCTATCAATATTGAGTCAGCTTCATCTATAATTGCAAAGTGAAAAGGCCTATGTATTAAATCTTCTTTTCTGTAACAAATTGAATCCCTAAGATAATCAAACCCAGCCTCCTTTGCTGTAACATAAGTTATATCACAAGCATAGGCTTGCTTCTTTTCATTAATACTCATATTTTCTTGAACAAATCCAACAGTTACACCTAAAGCTTCGTATATAGGTTTCATCCAAAGAGCATCTCTCTTGGCTAAATAATCATTGAAGGTAAGTATATGTACACCTTTTTCGAAAATGCCATTTATATATGCCGGGAATACTGCTGTAAGAGTTTTCCCTTCACCTGTCTGCATCTCAATCAATTTTCTATCATTTAGGGCTACAGCAGCTAATAACTGCACATCATAAACATCAAATCCTAAAGTTCTTTTTACAGCCTCTTTCACTAAAGCAAACCCATTTACAAGAAGTTCACTCTCTATCTCTCCATTAGATGCCAGGTGCTTTAATCTATTTGACTCACTTAATAATTCTTCATCACTTAAAGCTTTATAATCAACCTCTTTAATTGCTTCTACTATAAGTTTATAGTTATTCATAATAGTCTTTTTTAGCATTTCTACTCCCTCCTTTGATCCTATAATTATAGAATCAATCTTCTAAGATATATAATATTAAATTTCATAACGCTTACTTAAGTAAGCGCAATACAACTCTTTTTAATCAGAAATATATAAAGTACTGTGTCAAAATTAATAGTTTAGCCATCTGATGTTTTAATGAGCTCATAACCACTTAATTTTGAAAATGTTCTTAAACATAGTCAAAAATATTTATAATAATCTTATACTACCATATTGTGTAAATGTTACAATATGTGGCTGCAATAAAAAATCCAATAAGTCCCCCAATAATCTATTTAACTCTGTTTAAATTACTAGGTTTATCTTTAAAGTTATATATTTTAGCTTTTCATAAATTTTCCACAAGTTATGGAAACTGTTGAAGTATATAGTCATTAATGCTAATATATTGCATATATATGTAAATTTATAAATTATTTTACTGCGCAAATTTGAATTATCTGATATCTGAAATAATGAGCAAATTAATATTTAAATTTATATTTTCAAGTTTTATCACTTAAAACCACGAGAATCCTCAGCTCCACAATTTTTGAACATGCATAACTTAAGTTTTTATAATAAAACTATCTATAGAGCTCCTAACTCAACTATTAATTCATAAATGCCCGAAAATCCTCAGAAGCCGCGATTTTTGAACAACTATAAAATAATTTTCCGCAAAGGAATCCTATAACACTAATATAAAAAATAGCAGGGAGAGATAACTTGTGATAAGGATTAAGGAATACGAAATTGATGGTAACTTAACAAAAACCACACTTAAAAATATAATCAAAAATAATGTAATCACTTTAGAAGATTTCTTTCATATTTCTACTCAACTGGTTAATTATTTAGATGAAATTCATAAAAGTAAAGTGATTCATCTGAGTATTACGCCTTATAATATTTTTGTTGATCACTGTAAAAATATAAATATTATTCAATTTAACAATTCAATATATAAACAATCTAAGAACCAAAATCAAAAAAACATTGAGCAGTTACAATACTCATTAGAATATATGGCTCCAGAAAATACAGAAAGATTAGATACGGCAGTTGATTTCAGAGCAAATTTCTATTCTTTGGGCGTCATTTTTTATGAAATGTTAACAGGTATTTTGCCATTTGATAATGCTGATAAATTTGAACTTATATATTCACATATGGCAAAAGAAGCTATACCTCCAATTAAAATTAATAGTAACATTCCTCAGGTTTTATCTGATATTGTTATGAAATTAATGTCCAAAATGCCAGATGAAAGATATCAAAGTTTGACAGGTCTAGCATGGGATTTGAAAATATGTGGAGAAAGTTATAGAACTAAAGGGAAAATAGACTATTTTAAAATAGGGAGCAAAGATCTTTGTAATCGCTTTCTAGTGTCTTCCAAATTATATGGTAAGGATCAGGAGATTAAGCAACTATTAAATTCACTTGAGAAAGTAAAAGATGGCTCTAAGGAACTACTATTTATTAAAGGAAGTTCAGGGGTAGGAAAATCTACATTTGTGAATCAGCTCCATAATACAGACATAAAAAATTCTTATAGTTTTGTGTCTGGCAAGTTTGAACAATCACAAAGAAACTTACCCTACCTAGCTCTAATTCATGCTTTTGAAGATTTTATAAATCAACTTCTCACGAAATCTTCAAAAGAATTATCGTTATGGCGTGAAAGGATATTAAATGCTGTTGGCAACAACGGGCAAATACTTACTAATATTCTACCTTCTTTGAAATTAATAATCGGCCAGCAACCTGATATCTCCAAACTAGCAGCAGCGGAAGCCCAAAATAGATTTAAACTTACTTTTCTAAACTTCATTATGGCAATTGCCCAAAAAGAACACCCTCTTATAATACTTATTGATGATTTACAATGGGCTGATCCTGCTAGTTTAGGTTTTATAGAAATGTTAATGACCAATACTTCTATTAAATATTTATTAATAATAGCTTGTGTAGGTGATGCTGAGGATAGCTTATCAAGCCCAATTAAGCTAATGAACGATGAACTTATATTTGATAATGGATCAATTAATACTATAGAATTGAAACCTTTAAAAAAGAGTGAAGTTGAGCTACTAATTAGCGATACCATAAGCGTTAAGGAGGATTTCTCCAAAGTTAAAGAACTTTCAAGCTTGGCATATTCAAAAGCTCAGGGCAACCCGTTTTTAACAAACCAGTTTTTGCAAGTTTTATATCAAAAAGGTTATATATGGTTTGATTATGACTTAATGCAGTGGTGCTTTGATCTTGCAAAAATAAAGCGATTAGATATTACGGAAAATATATTAGAAATGCTATTATTAAAGTTTGGTACCTTATCAGCCTCAACTAGAGATTTATTAATTACTGCGGCCTGCATTGGCAATCAATTTGATCTACAAACCCTCTCCTTAGTTACAAATAAAACCTTAGACTCAACTTTATATGATCTGCAATCAGCTATTGAAGAAGGCTTAATAACTATCATTAAAGAAGTAAGCTCTGATCAATCCGGAGATAATACTAGATTCGAATTTCTACATGAGCGTATTCAGCAAGATATTTATTGCTTATTAAATGATAAAATAAAGTACAAAACCCATCTACACATAGGTCGCTTATTGCTTGAGAAGTACTCTAAAGATTTGGAGAGTGACTATATATTTGAGCCATTAAGGCATCTAAATGCTGGAAAGCATATTATCGATGATCCTCAAGAATATTTAAACCTGATATTTCTAAATTTTGATGCAGGTATTATAGCAAAAGAAGCATCTGCCTATACGTCGGCATTCGTACATTTTAAAACTGCAATTGAAATGTTATACAGTGACGCTTGGGAAGAAAACTATGAACTTACTCTGCAGCTTCATCTCGAAATAACTGAGATGTGTTATCTTAATAGTAATTATATAGAAATGAACAAGTACGCAGAAATAGTTCTGAATAATTCCAAGCTACTTTCAGATAAAGTGAGAATTTATAATATAAAAATAAAAGCTTATCAAGCTCAGCTAAAATATCAGGAGGCATTAGAAATCGGCTTATACGTTCTTGACTTAATTGGAATAGACATACCTAATAATCCTGATCACACTGACGTAGAAAAAGCCTTTAGCACCATAAAAAATCTTATGTCAGAAATGGAGCCAGAAGACCTACTTAATTTACCAACTATGAGTGATTCAATAAAGCTTTCAGCAATGGAGATTATGCTAAATACAACTCCTGCAACCTACAAAACTGCTCCAATGCTGACACCTATCTTGAGTTGCAAAATGGTAGAACTTTCAATAATTTATGGTAATTCTCCGCTTTCTCCTGGAGCTTATACTTTTTATGGATTATCGCTTTGCACAAAACACAATAATATAGAATTAGGTTGTAGGATTGGTAATGTAAGCATCCAATTAGTAGATAGATTAAATCTTAATCAATATAAAGCAATAGTATTAGATATGAATAGTTACAGTATTAAACATTGGAAAGAGCATCTTAGTTTGACACTTAATCAGTTTATTGAGGGCTTTAATGTAGGCGTTGAAAATGGTAATTTCGAAAATGCTGCTTGCTGTTTAGCTGGACATGCTAAAAATTCCTTTTATCTAGGTCGGTCTCTTGATATTCTTGAGGAAGAGATCTGTAATAACATCAGCGTAATAGAAAAAATAAAGATATGCTCATCTCTAAACTACGAAAAGATTTTCGGCCAACTTGTTTTGAATCTGCAAGGAAGATCAAAAGACCCTACTCACCTATCTGGAAATTTCTGCAATGAAAGCGAAATGCTTTATATTGTAAATAATACTAGGGATATGGTTGCACTATTTTTTATTTTTTTAAGTAAAACTATGCTATATTATCTTTTTGGAGAATATTCTCTTGCACTTAAGTACGCAAAAAAAGCAGAAGAAAACTTATCTGGTGTAGCTGGAATGTTTGATATTGCTGTTTTATATTATTTTGATTCGCTCTCGAGACTTGCGTTGTATCCGTGTGCTTCTGATAATGAAAAAATAGAATTTTTAACTAAGGTCAAAGAAAATCAAGAAAGTCTTAGATACTGGTCTAACCATGCACCAATGAATTTCTTGCATAAATTCCACCTAGTTGAAGCTGAGATTTTAAGAATAAAAGATAAGCCATATGAAGCTATAGAGCATTATGATAAGGCTATTTCAATGGCAAAAGAACATGAATATCTCAGCGATGAAGCCTTAGCAAATGAGCTAGCTGGACAGTTTTGGCTTTTCATAAATAATTATAGATACGCAAAACTACATCTGAAAGAAGCATATTCATGTTATAAACTCTGGGGAGCGAAAGCTAAGGTTAAAAACTTAAGTACTAAATATCCTAACATTTTTAATAGTGATTTTCAAAAAGAAAAATATGAAGATCATGCAACGGTTACTATGTCGGAACTTATAGATTTCAATACAATTATGAAAGCAAGTCAAGCTATTTCTCAAGAAATTGTCTTAGATGAGCTTATAAAAAAATTAATCAAAAGCATAGTGGAAAATATAGGTGCAGAAAAAGCTGTATTTATTATGAAAAAATCTGATAGCTTTATAATTAAAGGTATCAAAGAAAGCTCAGAAGAAAAAATAACCATTTTTCAGGATATGACACTCTCAGAATACGAAAACCTTCCATTAAGCATCATTAATTATGTTAGCAGAACAAGCGAGAGTATTATTTTAGAAAATTCTATTGCATCTAAAAGTTTCTGCAGAGATAAATACATCATGGAACAAAAGCCAAAATCAGTTTTGTGCTTTCCTTTAATCAATCAGAAGGACTTAAAAGGATTGATTTATCTTGAAAACAACCTTATAACTGGCGCTTTTACTAGCAGAAGATTAAAAACACTAGAACTACTGTCCTCTCAGATAATAATATCATTGGAAAATGCGCGATTATATAATGATTTAGAATATTCTAATGAGATATTAGATAATAAAGTTAAAGAAAGAACTGCTCAGCTAAAAAAGGAACGTGATAACTTAAAGAAATACCTTGATATTGCTGAAGTTTTATTCTTCGTTCTAGATAAAAAGGGGCGAATCCTATTAATTAATAGAAAAGGCTGTGAAATCTTAGGTTGTAGCGAAGAAGAAATAATAGGGAAGGTATGGCATGAAACCTTCATTCATGAAAAAGATAGAGATAAAATCAAAACAGATTTTGAAAAGACTATAAATGGAGAACTAGTTGAATACTCAAGTGGAGTTATAATAACTAACTATGGGGAAGAAAGAATAGCTTATAGCCGTAATACACTTTTAAGAGATGAAAATGGCTTAATCGAAGGAACCTTAAGCTGCGTAGTAGACGTCACTGAATATACAATGCTTAGGGAGCAATTTGAATACAATCAACTAAAATTAGAGCTTTTTGCTAACTTATCTCATGAATTGAAAACGCCTCTTAATCTTTCGTTTTGTGCTTTACAAATGCTAAATCTATATAGAAATACTAATGTAAGCACAGTTATCAATGAAAAGTTAGACAAATATGCTAATATCATCAAGCAGAATAATTATAGACTTTTAAAACTGGTAAACAATATAGTTGATATAACTAAGATAAGCTCAAATTCCTTTGATCTAAACTTACAAAAGTATAATATTGTTGATATTATACGTATTATAACTTACTCTGTTTCTGATTATGTAGAAAATAAAAACCGTATATTAGAATTTAATTCAGATATAAAGAGTAAGGTAATAATCTGTGATCCTTTTAGTATTGAAAGGATTATATTAAATCTACTTTCTAATGCTATTAAATTTACTGATGAAGGTGATAAAATCACTGTAAGTATCTACGATAGAAAGGATACTATAGTCATTGAAGTTGTAGATACCGGGATTGGTATACCAAAGAATAAGCAAGAAATGATCTTTGAACGTTTTAGACAGGTAGACAAGTCTTTTAGCAGAAATAGCGAAGGTAGTGGCATTGGTTTAACCATTGTCAAATTACTAGTAGAACTACATCAAGGAGAGATTTCTGTAGAAAGTGAGCTAGGAAAATCCACTAAATTCACTATTAAACTCCCCGTTAATTTATCTATAAATAACTCTGAGGAACAAAATCAAAATATCTACTCATACAATTACGATAATTATTCCAACAGCTTAATCGATAGATTGGACGTAGAATTTTCTGATGTTTATGGATTGTAAGTTATACTCTTAAATTAAGAAAAAAGAACCATGAAATAGGGAATTTAGTTTCTAGCTGTTCATGGTTCTTTCTATTTACAATTGTATATAATAAACTTATGACTAGTTATAACTTAATACTTATTAAATTTCACTTTAAATTATTTAAAAAACTTCATTCCTTGTACTCTATAAATATCCTGTTTATGTTAGGCAACCTTCACATCTTCTTCAGCTTTTTTCTTACCTGTTCCAAAGGAAAAGGATAAAATAAGACCTACTACTACAATACCAAAGGCTACTAAAGCTGCACTTGAAAAGCCTTTTGCTACCGAAGCTTCATTGGTCACATTTCCTATGGCTAAATTCTTAACTTGAACTGCTGACATTATTCCAATGAAAAGTGAAGATCCAATGGCAGCAGAAACTTGCTGGAGTGTATTCACTATTGCAACTCCATCAGGATAATATTTTTTAGGCAGTTGATTTAAAGAATGTGTTTGAGAAGGCGACATAGTGAAACCTACTCCTATGCATAAACATATATATGATATTACAATTCTAAGCAAAGGTGTTTCATTAGTAGAAAAAGCTAACATAAGCGTAAATGTAGCTATTATAGCTATTCCTATAGGTACTAAAAGCTTCACACCAATCTTGTCATATAATTTCCCACCTATTGGCGTTGCTATTCCATTAAAGATTACAGCAGGTAATAAAGAAAGAGCAGCAACAAAACTTGTTTTCCCAAGAGATCCTTCTATATACATCGGTAGCATTATATTCATGGTAAACATAATCATCATAGACACCATAACTAATAATACCCCTATTACAAACTTAGGATATTTAAATGGAGAAAGATTAAGCATAGGCTCGTCTAGGATAAGCTGTCTCTTTACAAAAATAGCTGTTGCAATTAGCCCCAGTATAAAACTTACTAAAGCAATTTTTATGCCGCTACCACTAATACTACTTATTCCGTATATTATAGCTCCAAGACCTAAAGTAGATAATATTACTGATATAATATCTAACTTGGGATTTGTAAGTTCTGATATATTTACTAAAATTAAACTTCCAGCAACCATAACTAGTATTATGATTGGAATTAAAGCAATAAATAATGCATGCCAACTAAAATACTGCAGCATTATTCCTGATACTGTTGGTCCAAAAGCAGGCCCAAGAGAAATTGCTGAAACACATATAGCCATTGAGGCACCAATCTTCTCTCTTGGCGCTACCAGTAATACTGTATTCATCATAATCGGAATCATCATACCCGTTCCCGATGCTTGAATCATCCTTGAAATTAGTAGCATACTAAAAGAATTAGAAAATGCTGCTGATATGGTTCCTACAAGTAATAGGCCTAACGCACTTAAAAATAAGTTTTTGGTCTTAAAGCTTTGTATTAGAAAAGCAGTAACTGGAACCATTACAGAAGTTACTATCATATACGCTGTAATTATCCACTGAACTGTTCCTGCATTAACCTTCATTTCTTTCATTATCCCTGACAATGCCACATTTAATATGGTTTCATTGAATGTAGCAATAAATGCACTTAGTACTAATACTGCTATGATTGCTGTTGAATTCACCTTTTTTGTAGTGTTAACTTTGTTTTTTGCTTCCATTAATTTCCCTCCATTCACTAGACCAGTCTACATAATTAAACGTCATAAAAATAGAGCATCTAAAGATATTTCTTATTTAAGAAGTAATCTTTAGATAACTCTTTTCATAAGCTCATTAAAGCGTTGGATGAATAACCAATTAATTTCAGCGCCTTATACATTTATTAGTACCTGAATCTGTTTAGCTGCTGTTCTCAAAGCTTCACCATTTTTTCTAGTTAAACTAAGTATTATGGCTCCTTCAGTCAGTGACAAAATAATTGTCGCCATCTCTTTAGCTCTATCTTCATCCACACCATATTCTATAAGCTTTTCAATATATATATCTTCAATAGAAGAAAAAGTCTGCTCACAAGCTTCACGTAAAACTTCACTAGTATCATATATTTCTAAAGCTAATAAACTTATTGACATATCTCTTAGCTTTTTCTCATTTTCAAGTATTTCAGCTAGGCCTATAATATTAGCCGCAATACCTTCAATTGGATTTTTAAACTTATCCAAAAAATTTTTTAAGTTTGTAGTTATCTTATCACATGAAAATTTAATTGATTCTAATGCAAGTTGTTCTTTTCCATTGGGAAAATGATAATACAAAGATCCTTTTGGAGCTCCGCTTTCCTTAAGTATTTCATTCAATCCAGTTGCGTGATATCCCTTTATTTCAAAAAGTCTACACGAAGTTTCTATAAATTTAGCTTTCGCATTTGTATTAATTCCCATAAGCTTATTAAATTTATACCTTTCAAGTTTATTATGGTGACTGGTCTACATGTAAATTATAATTAAAATCTCCCATAATTTCAACAGATTTTTTATTTTATTTTAGATTTCCAAAAATCTCTTCAAGAACTAAGAGGGATTTAAAAGATAGATATAAAACTGACACTGTGTATTTCTAAAGATTACAGTATTTTATGTCTTATGATTCTCACCAATATATAGATGAACCAGTTCATAGTTAAATTTATATTTCGGATTGAAGTGTTTCATCTTTAGTTAGACTAACTTCCTGAGCTCTCGTAACTTTTAATTCCTCGAGTCCAAAGTCCGTATGCAAGTATCCAGGCCACGCCTGCACAAAGTATAGTTCCCCCTACTCCATAAACAAAACTTACTTTACCTAACATATATTCTGCAGGAACAAAGGCGGTAAATGCAAAAGGAACCATAAACTGAACTACAATACTTATTGCCTTTGGATAAATGCTCATTGGATATTTTGCAAAAGTACTGATATTATAAACCATAAAAACGAGATTTATAGAATTTTTAATCCAAAATGCAAAGGATGCAAAAAATAACTTTATGGAGGTATATATTACCGATCCAGCAAACACAAGTATTACAAAAATTAAGATATTTATTATAGATATAGAAATGTTTATCTTAGGAACTGAAATCGCTAAAATCACTATTCCTACAATAATCTCTCCAAAGGCATCAGGTTGAAACCTTTCAGATATCATTTGAAAAAACGGATTTATTGGTCTTACTAAATATCTATCGAAAGTCCCTTGTATTACCATATCTCTTGCAAAAATCCAAATGTTATCCATAATTAAATGATCTATTCCTCTTGGTAGCTGTGCAAATCCGTAGATAAATAACATATCATAATAACTCCACCCATTAAGAGTTGGGATATTACTAAATACTAGGTTAATAAAGGCTATCCCAGAGGCTTGGATTAGAAAAAATCCAAACAATCCAAAGAAAAAATCCACTTTATATTCCATTAGACTCTTTAAATATTGGATTAAAAACTTTTTATAAAGCTTAACATATCTCATAATATCAACCTCCAAGTATGGTTAGTTTCTTCATTGATCTATTCCACATGAAAGTGCTTAATAGTGCAAGTAGCACTATCCAAACTACTTGAACTAGTAAACTATTTAGTATTTCGTAGCCTTTTATTTTCCCTAGATATATCATTATGGGAGTATAATTCATCGATGAAAAAGGTACAAATTTTAATATATTCTGAAACCAGTGTGGAAAAAACACCAACGGTATTAGAGACCCTGAGCAAAATTCTACGACTGCAGCTTGTATTTGCGAAATTCCCCATAGATTTGTAAAAGAAAATGCTAATAGTCCAACGCAGTAGTTAAAGAAAAAAAGAACAAAATATGCTAGTATACAACTAGTTAAATATAATCCTAATGTCATTATATCAGGTGGAAGTTCACCAATAGTTACATATCTTACAATCAACAATATTACCCATAAAGGTAAAGCTGCAAATATTAGAAAAGCTGCTGTTCCTCCAAAGCATTGAAAAAGTACTCTTCCCATAAAATTTATAGGCTTAATTAGAGACATAGCAATAGAACCATCCCTAACTTCTCCACCTACAAAATAGGTTGCATTATTCTCTAATATCCCAGCTGTTATCCTACTCATAAATACATATAAAGCCATCTCAGCAGCTGTAAAACCGTACATAACTCCCTCTGGAGAATTGGCAAAAATAGCTTTCCAAAGATAATAGACTACAAAGGTTGCTATTATATTTCCTAATATAAACATGTACACATTTGCTCTATAGGCTACGAATCTTTGAATGGAACATTTTAAGAAAGGCATATAGACTTTTGCTAACCTTTTCATTAAACATTCACCTCATTCCTATATATCTTCTTAATTATTTCCTCTATGCTTGTTTCTTTAATTGATACATCTATAACTGGGCATTCTTTCATAATCACATAGATTATATCTGATACAGGAATTTTATTTTTATTAAAAGTCACTATTACTGAACCGTCTCCTTCTTCAATGAACAAGTCCTCCTTTGAGAAGTTTAAGGATTTATTAATATCAAAGCTTTTAAATACTTCGGTACTTTTTACTTTTATCTCTACTTGACTCATATATCCAAAGGTACTCTTTATTGCTTCAATGCTTCCATCATAGATTTTCTTACCATTATCTATAATAATTATCCTGTTACAAAGCTCTTCAATATCGTTTAGATCATGAGTAGTTAATATAACCGTCGTACCAAATTCTTTGTTTATTTCCTTAATAGCTTTTCTTACTTTTTCCTTGACCATTACATCAAGTCCTATAGTTGGTTCATCTAAATATAATATTTGCGGGTTATGAAGAAGTGAAGCTGCAAGGTCAGCTCTCATCCTTTGCCCTAAGGAAAGACTTCTTACAGGTGTTGCCATGAATTCATCAAGTCCCAATACGTCGTCTAAAAACTTCATCCTATATTCAAAATCCTCATTTGAAACTTCATATATCTCTTTCAATACGGTGAACGTTTCTCTTAGGGCTAAGTCCCACCAAAGCTGAGTTCTTTGTCCAAAAACTACTCCTATTTTTTTTGCATTCTCTGTCCTATTTTCATATGGCACTATACCATCTACAGTAACTTTTCCACTAGATGGAGTAAGTATTCCTGTCATCATCTTTATCGTGGTGGACTTACCTGCGCCATTAGCTCCTATGTAACCTACTATCTCACCTTTATTTATTGTAAAGGTCATGTTGTCAACTGCTTTTTTTAAAGTATAATCTCTTGAGAATAAGCCTTTAAACGCTCCTTTAAGCCCTTCTTGCTTCTTCACTGTTTTAAATTCTTTACAAACATTTTCTAATACAATCATGTATTTCCCCCCTAGCCCCAATATATAAAACTAGTTATGCTAGCCTTAATTTTCTTTAACAACTTATATTGAAAGCCCCTATTTATTAAATATTATTATTTTTGAAATCTTTTTAGTATGGCATAGCTAAGTGATAAACAATTGCATTTATTACTTAGCTTTACACGCAACCGATTGCATTGAATGAGGTAAAAAAGTCTCTGAAGTGACCTTCTTCAGTGAACTTTTTTTGTGCATCTGCCTTTCCGAATGAATATGTGGAAAATTTGGCAGGCGAATAACTTTTTTTTACTGTATAGCCATAAAAAGCTTCTGAAAGCGTTGAAATATCTAAGTTTAATTGGCATAAAAACTTTATATTTTCCTTTACAGTAAAAAAGCACGATATCCATCGTGCCATCTAATTACTACTTTTCATTGTAGTTTGCTTTCATTTAGTTGTCAATATATGTAACTATATTTTGTAACAACCTATAAATATAGTTATCTTATAAAGTTAGTAAATATTTTATCTTCTCTTTTATTCTCTTCTACAGTACTTTCCCCTGCCTTAACAAGCTTTAGTAACCACGCCATATTTTTGCCTAATACACTCATAATTTGCATTCCTTCGTCATCTTGTAGTACTTCTCCTGGTGCTGTTCCATTGATTACATTCCAATAATTAGATGTAGGCATTAACATCTCAGAGTAATTTATATAATTATTTAGCTGATTGAATACTGGAACCCCTCCAGCTCTTCTTACAGCAACAACACTTGCTCCAACCTTATGTCTAAGCATTCCTTTATTAATGGATGTAACATAAAAGGCTCTATCTAAAAACGACTTCATAGTACCTGGTATAGCAGCATAATGTACAGGTGATCCCAAAATAATCCCATCCGCTTCTTTCATTTTTTGAATCCAATCATTAACTTCATCATTCTGCATTACACATCTTTCATTCATATTTCTGCTACATCCTCCACAATCCATACATCCACGGATTGTCTTGTTGCCAACATGAATAATTTCTACCTCTATCTTTTCTTTATCCAATTCAGCAGCCACTGCCTTAATTGCCTCATAAGTATTACCATTCTTTTTTGGACTACCATTAAAAGCTACAACTTTCATAACTAATACCTCCACACACTTTAATTTAAAACCATGTGCTTATTATATGAGACAGCAATTTAAGCCACAAGTACGCACTTTTTAGTTAGACGACTTACTTTTTAGTAAGATTTATTATGCTTCTTACGTTCTAAGGCGAATTTAAATTTATATTATTTAGCAGGATATATTTTTTTCATCAATGGATTTGCTATTATAAGTTTACTTGATATATACTGTAATTCTAATTAGTATTTAATCAAATTTGATTATGCTTACTATTATTATTAATAAGGTATTTTAAAACAAATTGTATTTATAACCAAATTGAATTATAAGATTGAAAGTAGGTAATTTAATGATTAGTTATAATGGCAAAAGATATGTTTGTTTATTGGATTTTGCTATGGATTTTATTAGAGGTAAGTGGAAAGCAGTTTTACTTTGTCATCTATACGATGAGCCTAAAAGATTTCTAGAGCTTCAACGGATGACTAAAGGTATAAGTCAAAAGGTGTTGAATGAAAAGCTTAAGGAACTGGAAGTTGAAGATTTAATTGATAAAAAGGTTTATGCAGAAATTCCTCCAAAGGTTGAGTATTTTCTTACTGACAAAGGAAAGGATCTAACTAAAATTATCAAACAAATTGAGACTTGGTCCATTAAATATTATCCTCATTTAGATGAAGGATGTAAGAAATCTGAATCTACAGACTAACTTTAATTTAATAGATTATTAAGTACTATTAAAATAAGTCTATTTAAAACTAGCCTATTAGTACAATTAAAACATCGTAAAATCCTAATTGTTGAATTTTACGATGTTTTAAATTATAACTCTAAAATATTTGCACATAAAAATATACCTTAGCTACTTCATCCAGTGGCTTGGTCTTACTAACCTCAGGGGAAGTTTTGTATTAATATCTCCCTTTGCTGCGTTTATCTGTGCTTGGCTTAGAAATATTGCATCTATAAGATTAGAGCCACATAAATCAGCATCTCTTAGATCTGCTCCAATTAAATCTGCGCCACTCAAATCAGTGCCTTTTAGATTTGCAGCAATCAGACATGCTCCTCTTAAATCTGCTCCTACAAGTTCCATTTTCCTCATATCCGCACCGAAATAATCATATCTTCTACCACTTGCTCTTTTCTTTTTATTATTCAAGTTCTCTTTATTTTTAGCATTATTACGTACCATTTCACTAACATTTCTAAGAAACATGTTAACCTTATTTCTATGAGCTTCTACATCCAACTTTAAAAGTTCTTTAGCATCAAGAAGTGTAATCTCCTCCGTCTTATTAATCAATAATCCAATTTCATGTTTTATCTGACTCTCTTTATTAATATTATAAGCTTCAGTAAGATACCACAACATTTCATGAAGTTGTCTCATTATTAGAAATGCTTCGAACATTTCCTTAGATGCTTCAGGTACTTGTCGCCAATTCTTTCCCTCATAAGTTACCTGAGCTATCTTTTGACCAGCACCAAAACACTCATATGCAGTACAGCCTTTAAGTCCCTTATTTATAAGGTTATTATGTACAGAACATGTAAAATCCTCTTTTAAGTTTATGCAAGGCTTCCCTGCATCTTTGTTTGTAGGAAAACCATCTGAAGCTGAAAAATATAAAGCTATACAACATAAGCCAAAACAATCTTTACATTCAGCTTTCAGCTCCTTATTAAATTTATCTTGATCTATATATATCATAAGTATTTACCTCATATTACAAAAGTCTAATCAATTTTTCACTTTAATATTATATCATACAAAATATATTTTTTAGTTACTGGTTTTACAAAATAATGAAACTTGCTTTGCTTTTGAACCAAATATATATGACCTGCTTCTATCCATAGACTGAAATTTGATATTTAGATGAATCTACGAATCTTTATTTTGGTAGATTTAGATATAAAATAAATTATCTGTAATATTCTTTGAAAATAAAAACATCGTACTACTCAGTTTGAATAGACGATGTTAAATATTTCATACAGTAATTAGAATCTTTAAGCAACAAGTTCTCTTCTTCTTATATAGATTCTAAAGATCATTTCTTCTATAGCAGAAAATAAACTTGTAGTTATTAGATACAATCCAAGAGCAATAGGCGCTTTAAAAGTTATTATTGCACTCATCACACTCGATACTAAAATGTTAGCTTTACTAATTCTAGCCTGAGTGGTTATTTTTAAAAACGGTACATAAGGTAGTAAGTTTGGAATTAACACCGATATTACATAAGCAGTAGGTATAATAAAGAAACTATCTGCCATTTTTAGACTTGCTACCCAAGGCACAAGCATGGTTGCTGTACTCATTGGCATTTTTAATATCACATTGTACAATGCAAAAAATATAGGGAGTTGAAGAAAGCTTGTCAAAAATCCTAGCATACTTTTTGAACTTTCCTTGTAATATTTTTGAGTTTCGCTTTCTAACTTTGCTTTATTATTTTTATACTTTTCTTTTATCTCCTCTAGTCCTTTAGAAAGGTTTTGCTGTTCCTTCATGCTAATCTTCTGTCTAAATGACAATGGCATTAATATCACTCTTACCACCAAAGTAAGCAGTATTATAGCTATACCAAAATCCCCAGTGATATTAAAAAAATATCCAAGTATTGAATTTAATAGATTTGAAATGATGTTCATAATTTTCCTCCTAATTATTAAAGTATATTAAGATACATCACTTCATCTAAAAAAGCTCGCAATACCGCCAAATATCATATTTTTCGTAGGAAAAATAGTTTTCTTTTATCATAAACCTAGAAAAATCTAGAGCATTTGAATATGTCCTCTTTATGTAATTATACTTAAACTTCCTAATACAGTTTCTTGCTTCTCTGATTGTATAAGCAAAAAAACCTATGAAAAATATTAGAATAAATAATACCTGTATGCTGTTAAGCAATTCTGCTCTCATAAAGTTACCTCGTTTATAATTTATATATAAATTATACTACTTTATAAGTTATTATCAACCACTTTACGAATATTTTATAATTTCTTTATAAACTCCTAATCAACTAATCACAGTTTTCATAGCTTTACCTTTTTCACAATAACTAGTATCATTTACTGATTCAACTTTAAAATCTCCATCTTTATACACTATCTTTGATATACTTGAATTCTCCATATGTCTTAGATCAAAGCTTTTATCCAAGTAGTTTATAACTAGTCTAATTATCCCTCCATGAGATACTACAAGTACATTTTCATCTTTTTCAGTAGAATTGTCTAGGCAAATCTCTCTTAAAGCTTCCATAATTCTTTTTAATGCTGTGTCATGATCTTCTGCCTCCTTTGTTTCATCTAAAGCAGCAACCGAATTTACATATTCTTTTTGAAAATCATATTTTTCTATGGCTTCTTCAAAAGAGCTTACCTTAAGATAATTAAGTATAGCGTTGAACTTAACACGTTCAAGTTCGCCTTCAAACTTTCCAAAATATACTTCTCTTAATCCTTCAACCTCTTTTAGTTCTAAAGTATCACTTGCTCTATTTTCCTTTATTACTATCTTTGCAGTCTTTGCAGCTCTTCCTAAATCACTGCTATAAACAGCCTTAAACTTAATATCACTTACCCCTAATCCAACATTTACAGCAACTTCAGTTCCTTCCTTTGTAAGAACCCCATCGCACCAACCTTGTACTCTTTCAGCCTTGTTTAAAATAGTTTGCCCATGCCTCATTAGATATAAAGTAACTTTTCCTATTTTCTTATCGCTCATTTTTCCTCCATATAAAAATCTCGTCCTAATATAAAAGAGATTTTAGATTATATATAATTGTAATTATACTAGTACTACATATAACATTTAGTTTTATAGATTTAATTCCTTATGCTTTTGTATATCTATCTTTCACTATTTATTAACTCAGTGAATTTACTCTTTCTTTTATTATACAATATCATTAATGACCTTAGTACTTCATCATCACTATGACTTTGCTTAACTTCAAGCTTAGCTTCAACTATAGATAACTTTTTTATTAGCATTTCTAATATAAACTGAGTATCTTGCAATAATTCAAGCATAATTAGATTCTTTTCACGATCCTTGTCATTATCCTTATAATTCTCATCATCATTTTCATAATTAAATTCAATCATTCTATATCTCCTAAATATTACTTAATTATATTTAAAAATAACTATAAAGACTCATCTCTCAAATTCCTTCCATAAGTACATTAAATCATGGTATGGTTGACAACTTAATTTCAAAAATAAAAATTAACTACGTTAAACTTAAAAATATTGAAATCAAATTATAATCTTTTAGTTGTTACTAGCCTAATTCCTGAATTCATTTCTTCAATAGTAAGATGCATTATTCCAGAAATATAATCCTCTCTATAGTCTTCGGCGTGTATGATTTTAGGTCTAACATTATCTGGAATATACTTAGAACAATACTCATTTATTAACTCTAGATTATGCTCTTCAAATGCATCTCCACCTATTACAACATATTCTGGATTAACTATACAACTTAGGTTTCCTACGGCTATTGCTATTGCATTTGCATACTCCTCATTTGTATGTTGTCTCATAACTGCGTCAAAAAATGTATCTCCATTGCCTAGTTGAAGAAAAGATATTTCTCCAGCATAATTTGAAAAGCCTCTAATTAGCATCCCATTAGCTATAATCCCTGATCCAATACCAGTGGTCATAAAATTTATATAGATAATATTCAAAAAGTTAGATTCATGAAGTCCCTTTTCTTTAAGATAATTATTAGCAAACCCAACAGCAATTGCATTAAGATCATTTTCCATAATTACAGGAAGATTATACTTTTTTTCAAGATAATCCTGAACATTAAAATTATGCCACTCTTCTAATTTTGTCCCTGTAAAAAGTCGTCCATTAGCCACTGCTGCAGGCACTCCAATACCAATGCATTTTATTGAATCAAACTTATCTATTAAACAATTCAAAACCTCTTCTACTGAATTAATTTGCTTAGTTTCATTAATTTCTACTCGTCCTTCTTCTAATATTTCTCCAGCCGAATTACCTACTGCATAATCTATGTACTTATTCTCAACACATAAAGCAGCAGCTAGAGAATAATTAAGGTTAAGAGTATATCTCTCTGCTCTTCTACCTCCACTTGACTCATCATAGCCTTGATTTTTAACCTCACCATCTTCTACAAGCTTAGTTAGTATAACTCCAACAGTAGTAAGACTTATTCCTGTCTCTTGCACTAATTCTGCCTTTGTTGCAGATTCTAAATTCTTTAAAGCATTTTTGATTAGGTCACTATTTAATCTCTTTAGAATATTAGGTCTTCCAGAAAGTTCACTCATTTTGTTCTCCTAAATCTTAAAAACTAATAACTTTAAAATATATGTCCCTTTTTTACATCCATTTTATCAAAATGGTTTGTCCTAATTAATACAATTAAAGCAACTACAAAAGTTACAGCACCTAACATATAAATCATATAACTATTACCATATTGATATACAATCCCAAATACATATCCAAATATAGCTTTTCCTATAGACATTGCAGCATTGAATAATGTAATTGCAGTACCTAAAACTGCTGAATTAACTGAATTTCTGATATAAGTCAAGTTTCCAACTGTAACCATTGCAACACCTAAACAATGAACAACACTTACCACTAAAAATGCATATTGATTATTAGAAAAGGAATAAACTCCAAATCTAACTATCATTGAAATAACAACTAAAATATAATACTTTTTGAAACCTATTTTATTAATAACCTTAATAGCAACCATTAAGAATAATACTTCTGGTAGTACTGTTATAAAAGTCATCCAACTAATTAATGATTTGGTACCGTTTAGAGTAGATACTAGGTGATTTCCAGCATAACTCATTGCAGAGTCTATTACTACTGTTGTAAGTATAGTAATACACAAAATAAATATGTAATTCTTATTAGTCAATAATTCTTTAAAACTGCCCTTTTGTAATTTATCTTCTTCTTGTCCTTCTTTATTACCATTTTTAGGAAAAGTGAAACTAATGGGAAGTGTTATAGCTAATAAAAATGCATAACTAGCAAAAATAGGTCCATCTAATCCAAACTTATCTGCCAAAAATCCAACGGCCATACTAGCCAGCATATATCCCAAAGATCCCATAGCCCTAATAGCTCCATAATTACCACCATTTTCATGGCAATACTTAGTAGTAATAGTATCCGACATAGGTACAGTACCTAATCTCATTGTTTCTAATCCAATTGCGCAAAGTATTATCATTGGGTATGTTGCTGCTTTATGATATAAAGCTACCATAACTAAAGCTCCTGCAAGAGATGCTCTTAATAACGCATTATATTTTTTAGTTTTATCACCAACTACTCCCCAGATAGGAATCACAGCAAATCCAACTATTGAACTCAGCGCTGTAATTAATCCAATTTGAGATCCATTCAATCCCACACTTTTTTCTAAATATACATTTACATAAGGCATGAAGGTTCCAATAGCTCCTAAATATATAAAATAGAACGCTTTAAAACTTAAACTGAAACGATTTTTCATTAGTTGTCCCCACTCTCCAAACTTATTACGCAAACTTTTAAAAGTTTATGTAATAAGACTAGCATACCACCTTGTATTAATCAATTGTTGTTTCAAAACTTGCATACTCTTTTCTATTTCTGAAAAACATGCTTTAATGACTAATTTCTTTGCACCTTTATTCTTTAGTTATAAGTAAAACACCGTAACTATTTATAGTACGGTGTTTTACAGGAGTATTAAGTTAAGTTAACAATTATAAAATTCATAGCCAATTGATCTTATCTTTTTTTATTCCACCTATCAGCATTTCTAAAAACATTAAATATATTTAACACTAATATTAAGACCAATGCTGTAATTCTTGCTATATTGTTATCATCTCGTATACCGATAAATAGAATTACTGCTGCTATCACGAATAAAAGAATTGATGCTATTAATAATATTCTTTTCTTAATACCTCTCACCTCATTTAAATTGATAAACATATAATTATTGGTATTGCTTTACTTGTAAAACAGCCTTTTTTCAAAAAACATGACCTTGACTAAGTCACTCCTTTATTCATCAAAAATCTTATATCCAAGCTTTTTATAGAAATAATTATTTCCTTACTTTTACATCTATTAATTATTTTCATTATACTCAATATATATATTATTTTCAATAATATGGTATGTCAATAATAGTGGCACCATTTAGTTAAATACTCTATTTTATATTAAGCAATTAAAGGGACACCATTTTCAGGCCTCCCTTTCTCATACCTAGCAAACTATGTAAATACTTTATCTGTCTTCTAAAATTGCAATTGCTCTAATTGGTGCTCCATCAGCATTTTCATATTTTAAAGGAAGTGCACATAGAGTAAACAATCCACTTCCAACCTTCTTCAAATTAGTCAAGTTTTCCATAACAACTATTTCAGTTTCTGCAAAAAGCTTTTTGTGTAAGATTAAATTTTCATCTGAAATACAATCTACACTTATGGTATCTAAGCCAATACCTTTCTTTTTGCTCTGTATCAAATAGTCTGCAACCTCCTCGGTTATATGAGGATACTCTCCGAAATAGGCCTCTGTGCCCCAAAGTTCCTCCCACCCTGTTCTAAACAAAATAAACTCTGCCTCGTCAGCCTTTTCTTTTACATTTTCAATATACTTTATAGTGATTTTTCCACCTTCCTTTAAATCACTACAATCTATAACTAATGCTTTTCCTACAAATTGCTCAACTGGAAATAAATCTAAGCTAGTCTTTTTATCAAATATATGAGCAGGTGCATCCATGTGAGTTCCTGTATGAGAAAACATAGTTAATAAGGTTTCTTTAAAACCATTCTTATCATATGTATTTACAACCTCTAATTTAGGTTCCTCTGTACCTGGATATACTGGCATTCTTTCCGAAATTATATGTGTTAAATCAACTATCTTCATATTTTAATCTCACTTTTCATAGCTTCTATAACTCAATCTCTAATATTCCTTCTAATTCAGAAAGAGATATAATTGTACTTTCATTTATATAAGTACTAAAGCCATTATTATTATCTGACACTATACTACTAGCTAACACTGGAATTTTTCTTTCCCTTACAAATTCCTTTAGCTCTTCAATTCTTTTTTCATAGTTCTCACTGGTAAAATGATAAATAAATAATATAAAGTCTAAATCATTCGTCTCTATAGATTTCCAATGCTTAAAATCCATACAAATAAAAATCTTAAATTTCTTATTAAACATTTCAAAAGTTTGATGTTCTTTTCCAGCTTTTATTCCATGTATTTCTTCTGTTGAATCTGGAAAAACCTTAATTTGTTTTTTATCGTCAGGTAAGAACTCGCAGCAGTTATAAACTTCCTCATTTATTTTTACTAAAGAATTAGTTAATAATAACTTTCCTGCAGGTATTTTTAAGTTTTTCTTTGCTACATCTCCATAAGTTATCCACTCATCTATATCCACATTACTTTCCGAATTAAGTGATCCAGTAAAAGCATACTCTGGTAAAATCAATAATTCTCCTTTACTTTTCTCAATTAACTCTTGTACATGTGCTATATTATTTCTAATATTCCCTTTCTCAATCTTAGGCTGTAATAACGATATTTTCATAATATCTCTCCTTATATATTAAATTAATATTCAACTATATATAGCGTTTATACTTTTATTTGAAACTAATCCATTTATATACTATAATTACACTGTAATTACTTGTTAAGTGGAGTCGAATAAATTCTTTAATAAGTCCTCATAACAATAGTCTGTACATTATCTTATTATAATATATGAAAGGTGGAAATTATATAATGAACGATATTATCTCAATTTTAGGTATAGTTATAGGGGTAATTCTTTTAGTACTTGGAAGAAAAAAAGAGAACGGAAAATCGCTTAAGTTAATTGGTGGTCTCTTAATTATAGTTGGTATAGGTCTTGCTGTTCCAGACTTTTTTAAAGGTTTTGCAAGTGGATTTTCAGCTCCTAAATAGAAATACTAGTATACTAAAAATTTATTTTAGTATGATATGAATACATATTTTATGCCTGTTAAAAAGCTTATTATAAGAACTCTATAGCAGGCATGCTTTAATATAAATTACTCCCATTACTCATATAACTTAGAGAATGGATCATACTTGCTATCTTCGTTCCAAATATACTCTATTCTTTGACAAGTCTCCAATGCTTTTTCTTTGCCAAAAAGGTCTTCTATAAATCCTAAAGTCATATCCATACCTGCAGAAACTCCTGAAGATGTATATATGTTTTCATCTCTCACCCATCTTGCTTCTTTAACCCATAAAACTTTTTCACCTTGTTCTGTTACCCACTTATACGCCTTTTTATTCGTGGTTGCCTTTTTATTATCTAATATTCCTGCCTTTGCAAGTAAAGCTGATCCGGTACAAACACTAAGCGTATACTTAGCACGGTTATGTAGCTCTTTAATAAAACTAATAAAACTTTCATCCTCAATATTTTCTCTCGTCCCATTACCACCTGGTATAATTAAAATCCTTTCTACACCAGCCTCATATTTATATAAATTAGTTTCAACTCTTACTTTTTGAGAACTTTCAACTAAGCTTCCTTCCATTGATATAAACTTCAATTTGAATATATCTGGAAGCTTACCAAGTATTTCTACAGGGCCAAATGCATCCAAAGTTTCAAAATCATTAAATAATACTATATCAATTATGTAACTCATTGCTTACCTCCTTTTATTTTAAAACTGTTACATCTATACTACAGTAACAAAATTAACAATATTTCCATCAATATCTCTAAACCACATTGATCTCGTACCCCATGGATGAGTTGCTGGCAGTTTTATAAATTCAATATCCATTGTTTTTAAACGTTCATACTCTAAGTCCACATCATTTACCTCAATGCTGATTGCAAAATTCCCGCTACCTGAATTCTTCATAGAATTAGGTACCATATTTTCCATTCCTTCATTAGAGAATATAGTAAATTTAATATTTTCAAAACTTAGTTCCATGAAGTTAGAATCACCTTTACACTCCACACTAAGTATATTACAGTAGAAATTAGCCAGCGCCTCAACATCCTTTGAAAAAACACAAATTTCTATCAGCTTCATAATTACAGCTCCTCAATTTAAAATCACATTAACTATGTATTTTTATTCAATGATTTCATACCTTTCTTCAATCAATGACTTCACAGCTTTATCTATATCCTTATTCTTGATTAGTATATAATCTGTATCATAAGTAGAAACAGCAAAAATACTAATTCCTTTGCTTGCCAATATTGAACTGATTGATGAAAGTATACCAATTAGAGAGAAATCTAAAGGTCCTTCAATCTTTAAAATCTTCCAATCCTTTTCACATTTTATATTGTGAGGAATATTGTCTTCATAACACACGATAGACAGCTCATCCGTTGTTTTGGTTATAGAAAAGAATTCTCCCTCTTGAGCCCAAATAGGTATAAGCTCATTTTTATGTAGTCTGCAAACTCCATATTTATCCTTTAATAATCTCATAGTCAATATCTTTTCTACCATATTCTTTACATCCTTTCTCCATAAACAAATCTATTATTTAAACTAAGTAGATCAAAATATCCTCTTCTTCCATCATAGCCACACAATATTACACCTACGACATCATCTTCTAGCTTTGCAATAAAATTAGTTGTAGGATTTCGCTTAATAAATTTATTATTCACCCAACAAAAGATATTTCATATACACAATATACCATAAAACGAATCATTTACAGATACTATTATTGTTATTTAATCTTATTATAGATATAACTTACAGGCTTCCATTACGAAAACTTAGTTCATACTTGTTTGAAAATAGCGTCATCTGTATATAGGGGCACATATATAAATTAACAATTAAAATTATTTCTATTATGTTTTAAATTAATGGAACTGGACATTTATTCGCCTATACAGATAAACTACTTTAAGCTTTAAAACCCAAATAAAGATTTCAGTGGTTCTACAAAGCTTTGTTTAAATATATTCTCGACTGGAGGTTTACATCTTTAATAATAAAATATGAAATGTACATACTAATTCTGGAGGTGGTTTTATGAAAAGAACAAAATCAAGTGAACATGATAAAGTACTTACTTCTCCATCAACATCTGGTTCTTTTGGCTTATCAACTTCTTCAAACTTAACTGTTGAATCTTCAGACATTGAAGGTGATGAAAGCGATTCATTAATACCAGAATTTCACAAGGATAAAAGTTGGTCTTCAAAAACTACTGCAACCTTTGATGATAATGAAGAATAAGTAAAACCATTACATTATATTTTTCAAGCTACAAATACATTCAATCATTTCACGCTAATAAATAAACAAATTGAAATTGCTTCTCCATCATTAAGAGTAAAGGCCATGCATATTAATGGGTATATCCCATAAATCATGCGTGGCCTTTTATTTTCAAAAAAATAAATTTACTCACCAATATCCAATATTATTATCATAATTTATAACTTAGAATTGCAACATTTATTTATATATGGAATTGGTATATCTATTGGGATTAAGCAGGTAAAAACTACTTCATATACTTTTCTACAAGTTCATAGCATCTACTTTTTGTAGTATTCGCTAAAGAATAAGTATGTTCTACAGGTTCCAATGTCCCGCCTTTTACTCTTGCTGAATCTTCTTCTGCTTTTTTATCCCTGTAGGTTATCCATTTTACTTCTTCAGCCTGCAGTTCGTTTATCTCACTTTGTGATAACTGTTTCTTTAACACACCGTAAATTTCATTTAAAGCTCCATCCCACTGCTTATAGGTTTCACCAGCTGCCTTACGCATATCCAAAGTCGTAGCCGAATATTTAGGATCATCCAAGTATTTAAGGCTTTTTTCCACTTTATCTAATTTTTCTTTATATTGTTGCTTATTGTTTTTCTGATTGTCATTTTTTGAATTAGCCACTGATGAAGCAACTTTTATCTTTAGGTCATTGATAGTATTCTTTTGAGTATTATTTAATTCTTTACTATTTAGTTCAGTTATTAGCTCATTTGCCTCTACATATTTTTTTTCATTAACCAAAGCTTCTAACTTATCAATTATGCCATTAATATCCTCAGCATTATTTTTGTTATTACTTTCTATACTATTTTTCGAGGAGTCACTAGCTACCTTACTTCCATCATTATTTTGGCACCCCACTAAGGTTAATCCTATGGCAAATACTAAACAAAATATGGACTTTCTCATATTTATTCTCCTAACATAAAGTAATTTTATATTTCTAACTTTCCCTAGTTACTCTATCTTTTTTAGGTGCAGCCAGCCCAGTTTCAAAGATAATATCACTTAAACTATTAAAAAAACCGATAATAACTCCAAACCAAACATCTCCTAAGTTAAAAAAATCTTTTATATTTACAGCTAAAAATATTGTAATTAAAAAGCTAATACTTCGCAAAATATTCTTCCACTTTAACTTATTTACGATTCTTTTAATAGGTACAAATAATTGTATTACACTTTCATTTAACGCACTAAATATTATATAAAATACTATTCCTGATAAAATGGCTGATATAACACAGTATAAAAATGATAAAAAGAAATCCATAGGTATACTCCCTCTAGTTATATTAATTTATCAATGTTCTTTTTGTTAATTATATAAAAAAAACATATATATTGCAAATTTTAGTATATATGGATTCTGAAGCCTATAATTAAGCTTATGTTTTTAAATTGCATAGTGTTCCAAATTAAATTACCTAACTAAAAAAATCGCTGAAGTGACCTTCTTTATTTAGCTTTTTTAACTCATCTGCCTTTTCGAATGTATATGAGGGAAGTTTGGCGGCAAATAAGTTTTATTTTTTTACTGTAACTAGTTTTAATCGGCATAATTTTTTCACTTTTCTTTACAGTAAAAAAACTTGCTTTCATTTACAAGTTATACCTACGATTATCACCGTATTATAACCTGCCTAAAAAGCAAGTCTTTAAGTATCTATATTTATTATTGATATTTTTCTGACTTCTTATCTCTTTCCATAAGTCCACTAACTGCTTCATTTGGGCTTAGTCCATCAAAAAGTATTCTATGAAGAATATCAGTAATTGGCATATCAACTCCAAGTTTCTCTTTCAATTCGTAGAAGGCTCTGCAGGCTTTAACCCCTTCAACAACCATTCCTACTTCTTTTTCTGCTTCAGCAAGGCTCTTACCTTGACCGATTAATATTCCAGCCCTTCTATTTCTAGAATGCATACTTGTACAAGTTACAATAAGGTCTCCCATACCTGTTAGTCCAAAGAAAGTTTCCATCTTTCCTCCAAGCTTAAAACCTATTTTACTTATCTCCATCATACCTCTAGTCATAAGCGCCGCTTTTGCATTGTCTCCATAACCTATACCATCACAAACCCCAGCTGCTAAAGCAATTATATTTTTTACTGCTCCACCTATTTCTACACCAACGAGATCATCATTGGTATATATTCTAAGATGCGGAGCCATAAATAGATCCTGAACTTTTTCAGCCGCTGACATATCTTTAGAACTTGCAACTAAGGTAGTTGGGTATTCTAAGGCAACTTCTTCTGCATGAGAAGGTCCAGATAAAATTACTATTGGATTATTAAGCTCCTGCTCTATTACTTCTGATAATCTTAAATCAGTACCTTCTTCAATTCCTTTAGCTATACTTACAACAACAATATCCTCTGGAAGTTTTCCTTTTAGTGATTTGCAAGCATTTCTTATAACATGGGAAGGTACTGCAAGCACTAAGCACCCTGTATCCTTAAGTGCTTCCTCTAAATCGTAATAGGCAGTGACATTTTCAGGAATGTGTAACTCCTTAATGTATCTATCATTTGTTCTTTTGTTGTTTATTTCATCAACAACCTCTTTATCTCTGTCCCAAATAGACACCGTTACACCCTTTTTGGCTAGAAGAATTGATAAAGCTGTTCCAAAGCTTCCTCCTCCTAAAAAAGTCACCTTATTCATATTTTATTCCTTCCTTTCTCTATACTCTATTTCTAATCCTGTTCCCTTAAAATCAAAGCTCTCTCTTAGCTGATTTTCAAGATATCTTCCGTAAGAAAAATGTAACGCATTGCTGTCATTTACAAAGAATATAAATTTAGGTGGTTTGTTTGCAACTTGAGTTGCGTAATATATCTTAAGTCTCTTAAGTCCAACTACAGGTGGCTCTTTCATTAGTACTGCTCTATTTATAACATCATTAAGAATACCAGTAGATATTCTCTTTGAGTAGTTATCATAGCAGCCCTTAGCCATCTCTAATACCTTATGCACTCTTTGGCCAGTTAATGCTGATATGAATAAGAAAGGTGAGTAGGATAAGAACTTTAAGCTTGATTGAAGATCTTTTAGATAAGTATTCATTGTCTTATCATCTTTTTCAATCAAATCCCACTTATTTACTATAACCATTATAGCTTTATTCATTTCATGAGCAAAGCCTATAATCTTTTCATCTTGATCAGTAACACCTTCTTGAGCATCAATCATAAGAATAACTACATCTGCTCTTTCAATTGAAGCGTAAGTTCTGATAACGCTATATCTTTCTATTTCTTCCTTAACCTTGCTTTTTCTTCTAAGACCAGCAGTGTCAATAAGTATAAACTTTCCTTCTTCTGTTTCAAGGTAACTATCTATAGAATCTCTAGTTGTACCAGGAACATCACTTACTATTACTCTATCTTCACGCAGAAGCTTATTGATAAGAGATGATTTACCTACGTTTGGTTTACCAACCATAGCTATTCTTACATATTCATCTTCTTCATCATCTGTTCCAAGCTCTTTGAAGTGTTCTACTACTCTATCAAGCATATCTCCAAGTGCAAGACCTTGAGTTGCCGATATTGTTATAGGATCACCTATACCTAAATTATAGAACTCGTAAGCATTAGCTTCATCTTTTAAGTTATCAATCTTATTTACAACAAGTACAACAGGTTTTTTACTCTTTCTAAGCATTTGAGAAACTTCTTTATCTGCTGCTGTAAGACCTTCCTTACCGTCAACGATAAACACTATAACATCTGCAGTTTCAATAGCTATTTGTGCCTGTCTTCTCATTTGTTTTACTATAACATCTTCACTTTCTGGTTCAATACCACCTGTATCTATCATAGTAAATTTATAATTTAACCACTCAGCCTCTGCATAAACTCTATCTCTAGTAACTCCTGGTGTATCCTGTACTATAGATATTCTTTTTCCTGCTAATTTATTAAACAATGTAGATTTCCCTACATTTGGACGTCCAACTATAGCAACTATTGGTTTTCCCATGTTTATTCCTCCTCACAATATGTGTTTATAATTTGTATTAAGTCTTCTCCAGTGTAATCACATACAATGACTTTCACATCTAGCTGCTCTTCAACATCTTTTATCTTTAGATCATCAAGCATTATCTTATCCTGAGAATCACCTAATTCATAACCTTTTCTGAACATATTATCAGCCATTATAAGGTATGGTGCTTCAAGGCTTTCTTTTAGCTGATTTATAATATCTGTACCAGTTAAAAGTCCATTTACTGTAATAGTTTCTCCAAAGAAATGATTTATAACTTTATAAACATCAATTTTTATATTATTATTTTTATTCATAATGCTATCTGCTACTTTTTTTACTTCATCATAGGCAGAAACACCTGTAGCAATAGCGAAATGGCCATTTATATTGTCTTTTAGTTCTGATATATCTCTGTCGATGGTATTTCTAAGCATTCTTATAACACCTACGCCATCTTCTATCTGATGATACCCATCGTAGAAATCTTCATCAGGTATGTTATAATTACTTAAAACATAAAACTCGTCAGATAATCTCACAAAAGGTGAACCTATCTCTTTAATGAATTTTTCTTGAAGTTTCTCTACCATTTCAATTTCTTTTCTTGCACTGTCACCATCAAAAATATCTAATTTTGCAAGTCCTTCTCTATGTTTGGTTATCCCGATGGGAACCGCAGCTATATTTTGGATAGAAGGATATAGCTTATATAGGTCTAAAACTGTCCTTTGAAGCTCTTCAGCATTATTAATACCAGGTACAACTACTATTTGAGCATTCATTTCAATGCCAGCTTCTGCTAGCCTCTTAAGCCTGTCATAAACATTACCTGCAAACCTGTTGTTTAACATCTTAACTCTAAGCTCTGGATTAGTTGTATGTACTGATACATTAATCGGACTTATTCTATATCTTATTATTCTATCTATGTCACAGTCCTTCATATTTGTTAAGGTTACAAAGTTACCTTGAAGAAATGAAAGTCTTGAATCATCGTCTTTAAAATATAAAGTCTCTCTCATACCTGTAGGTAATTGATCTATAAAACAGAATATGCATTTATTAGAACAACTTTTTGCTTTATCCATTATAGAAGCCTCAAACTCAACGCCTAAGTCTTCATCATATTCTTTCTCTATTTCATAAACCCAAACTTCACCGTCTGGTTTTTCTACTTCTACATCTAAGTATTCCTCTGCCATCAAAAACTTATAGTCTATAACATCATTTACTTCTGTTTCATTTATTGAAATTAAGTAATCTCCTACTTCAATTCCTAATTCTTCTGCTATTCCACCAGGAAGAATCTTCGCAATTTTGTTTTTCATCTTTTTCACTCCTGAAAAATACTTCAATATGTAATATACCCTATTAGCCCTTAGTAGTCAACAATTACCGCTCCATACTCATTTTCATATAACTCTAAATAAGCAAAATTTTTAGGATAAAAACCCTATTCATTATAAATTTTGTCCATTTTCATAAAAAGATATATATTATCTGAAAATTTATTATTAAAAATCATTTAACACAAATATAGATGCGCCACTGAATTTTAACAAAAGTCTTAATCATAGCTTCATTTTCCACTGTAAATGCTTAAAAACTTATCATAATCACTTAAATCACTAGATTTATTAGTCATAACATTTTATACTTTCTTTTACAGTAAAAAATAGCTCGAATATCCTTTAGGATTTCAAGCTATTTTATATTTAATAAATATATATTTATTAAACACCCTGTTCACCATAGTTAAAATGATTTTTTGTATATTTTAAAATCGTGGAAATGGTATATCTACTCCGCAAAGCAGATAGACTACTTAAATCCTTATACTCAAAATGATGCTTTCGATGAATCTAAGAAACTGTACATCTATATACTATTCATTAAGATCTACAAAATTACCAGTAACAAGATAGATAGTCCATTCACATATATTAGTAACGTGATCAGCTATTCTTTCTAAGTATTTACATACAAATAATAGTTGGCTTGCTTGAGTTACTGTCTCATGATGAGAATTCATATATGCTAAAAGCTCAGTAAATACCTTTTTATATACAGCATCCACTTCATCATCCATTTTACAAATTTCATAAGCTTTATCTGAATCTCCTGCTATATATGCATCTATAGAAAGCTTAATCATTTCTTGAACAACTGTTGCTATCTTAGGTATATCTATTAACTTTTTAATATACTTTTCATCTTTAAGTCTTCTTGTTATCTTTGCTATATCAACTGCATGGTCAGCCATTCTTTCAAGATCTGTAACTATCTTTGTAGTTGTAAAGATATTTCTCAAATCTTTTGCTAAAGGCTGCTCCCTTCCAATTAACTTTATACACTTGTCTTCAATTTCTCTTTGAAGATCATCTACTAAATCGTCACCCTTTATTATTCTTTCAGCTAGTTCCACATCCTGATTAACTAAGGATTCAACTGAACCGTGTATTTGTTTTTCTACAATGCTTCCCATTTTTATTAGGTCATCATGTAAAAGCTGTAAACCATAATCGAAAGATGTTCTTGTCATTTATATCACCTCATAAAGTAATTTTAACCGAATCTACCTGTTATATAATCTTCTGTTCTCTTATCTCTTGGCTTATAGAATATGTCATCTGTTTTTCCGTATTCTACTACTTCTCCTGTCAAGAAAAATGCTGTATTATCAGCAATTCTTCCTGCTTGCTGCATATTATGAGTTACAATTATAACAGTGTATGTCTTTTTTAGTGTATCCATTAGTTCTTCTATTTTATTCGTTGAGATAGGATCAAGTGCAGAAGTTGGTTCATCCATTAAAAGGACTTCTGGTTCTACTGCAAGAGTTCTTGCTATACAAAGTCTTTGCTGTTGGCCACCAGAAAGACCTAAAGCGCTTTTCTTTAATCTATCCTTAACTTCATCCCATAAAGCTGCGCCTCTAAGACTTTTCTCGATTATTTCATCTAACTTAGCCTTATTTTTTATCCCATGAATTCTTGGGCCATAGGCTATATTATCATAGATTGACATTGGAAATGGATTTGGTCTTTGGAAAACCATACCTACTCTTTTTCTTAGTTCTATTTCGTCAAAATCATTATAAATATTTCTGCCTTCGAAGAAAACATCACCTTCTATTCTAACAGAATCTATAAGATCATTCATCCTATTTAAAGTTCTCAGGAAAGTTGACTTACCACAACCAGAAGGTCCGATAAGCGCAGTTACTGTATTAGGTTCTATATCAAGGCTTATACCCTTTAGTGCATGATTATTCCCATAATATAAGTTTAAATTATTCGTTGTAATTATTGACATGTTGTATCCTCCTACTTACCACTATAAGACTTATAAAGTGCATTACCTACTAATCTCGAAATTATATTAAATAATAGCACCATTATTATTAAGACTGCTGAAGCACCATTTGCAATAGCTGTTGCATCTGGAACTGTACCTTCTGATTTCAATTTATATATATGAACCGCCAATGTTTCTGCCGGTCTAAATAAATCGTAAGCAGAAATCTTATCAACTGAGCTCATGCCAAAAAGTGAAAATCTATCAAATTTAAACAAAGGCGCGCTCATCCCTGCTGTGTATAAGAAAGCTGCTGCTTCACCGAATATTCTTCCTGCAGATAATATAATACCTGTCAATATCTGAGGCATAGCATAAGGCAACGTAATCTTTCTTATAGTTTGAAATCGTGTTGCGCCAAGCCCAACACTTGCCTCTTTAACCTTTTTTGATGCTTCTCTTATAGCATTTTCACTTACTCTTGTCATGGAAGGAAGATTTAATATACTTACCGATAAAGCACCAGCTAAAACTGAGTATTTCCATCCTGCAAGAGTAACAAATACCAAAAGACCAAAGAGACCGACAACTATAGAAGGAAGTGAAGACATTGTTTCTATACAAAGTCTCAAAAAGTTAACAAATCTTCCCTGTCCTGCATACTCAGAAAGATAAATTCCTGCACCAAGTCCTATAGGAACAGTAATTATAAGAGAGACTATTAACATGTAAAAGGAGTTAAATAACTGTGGTCCTATACCACCACCTGCTACACCACTCTTTGATTGACCGAATAGGAAATTAAAGTTAATCATTCCTACACCTTTGAATAAAATATAACCCAAGAACGCCACTAAAAGCAATACTATTGATGTTGAAATTACATAAAGTACGGTAGTAGCAATCTTATCTGCAGTTTTAGCCTTCATTATGCTTCACCTCTTTTTCCTATACTTCTAACTATAACTATAAATATAAAGGATATTATCAGTAACATAAATGCTAGTGACCATAAAGCATTATTCCACATTGAACCAAAAGCTGTATTTGCCATATCCATTGTAAGAACACTGGTTAGCGTAGTGGTAGATTGAAGAAGGCTTCCTGGAATCTTTACTGTATTTCCTATTACCATTTGAACTGCCAGTGCTTCCCCAAAAGCTCTTGCAAGCCCTAGTACTACGGCTGTAAGTACTCCGCCTTTAGCAGCTGGAACTACTACTTTATAAATAGTTTGCCATCTGGTAGATCCTAAACCGTAAGCTGCTTCTATATAATCATTAGGTATAGTTCTTATTGCATCAGAAGATAAGGATGCAATGGTTGGAAGAATCATAACACTAAGAACTAAGATCCCTGCTAGAAGGCTAGAACCGTCACCACCGAAATAATTTCTAATCAATGGAACGAGCACACTAAGTCCGATCCATCCATATACAACTGAAGGTATACCAACGAAAAGTTCTAAGGCTGGCTGAAGAAATTTTTTACCATACTTTGTAGAAATCATATTCATAAAAATTGCAAGAGATATAGCTATTGGCGTGCTTACTATTACCGCACCAATAGAAACCGCTGTAGAGCCTGCAATAAGAGTCAACGCTCCAAATTGAGGAGAATCTGCATTTGGAGTCCAATTTGTACTAAATAAAAATTTAAATATAGAATACTTATCTTTTGTGAACAAATTCAATCCTCTTGACGCTATAAAAAATATAATGGATAGAGTCAATACCACTATTAAAAGCCCACAAAACACTGCAAAACCTTTGCCAATATATTCAGATTTTAATTTCTGCCAAAAACTTCTTTTTTTCATAACTCTTCCCTCATAATATTTATTGTGATACACCATCTTAAACAGATAAGTGTCTTTCGATATATTTACATACTGAATTACATAAGAAAATCATTAACCTAAACATAGATTTTTTCGAAATTTACCTTTAGGAATATAGAAACACCTTAAGACTGGCATACGCCAGTCTTAAAAGCTATTTGTTTTAATTACTGTACTTTCATGTCTGTTACTGATACAAAACCTAAATCTTCAACAGTCTTTTTATTATCAGCACTCATTATATATTCTATAAATGCTTTTGATAATTCCTTAGCTTCTCCTTTTGTATACATATGTTCCCATGC
This sequence comes from Clostridium yunnanense, assembly GCF_016595795.1. Taxonomy (GTDB): domain Bacteria; phylum Bacillota; class Clostridia; order Clostridiales; family Clostridiaceae; genus Clostridium_AR; species Clostridium_AR yunnanense. The sequence continues at coordinate 231,888 of NZ_JAENHN010000066.1, read as the reverse complement.
CCAGAATATATATTTTCCTGTAGTTATATTTTCTTTAGTTGGTTCAACTCCGTCAATTGCTACAGTTTTTAATGATTTTTTTGCTTCTTCATCAAGTAAGTATGATAATGCAACATAACTTATTGAACCTTTTGTACTCTCAAGCGTAGTCTTAACAGAACCATTAGCTTCTTGTACTGTACCAATTTTGTCGCTTTCAAGTTCCTTTTTACCACCTAATACTGTTTTAATGAAAGTTGATCTTGTACCTGAAGAAGCTGGTCTATGAACAACTTTTATTTCTAAATCAGTTTTACCATCTATCTCTTTCCAATTCTTTATATTTCCTGAGAATATCCCAGCAATTTGATCTTTAGTAAGTGAAGTTACTGGAACATCTTTACTTACAGTTATAGCAAATCCTATAGCCGCAACCTTATGATCTACTAATTGTTTTGCTTCCTCAGCTTTTAACTTTTCTTCAGCAGTAACATCTGAGTTACCTATCTCCACAGCACCTTGTAAAACTTGAGTTAACCCAGTTCCACTTCCTCCGCCTTGTACATTTATTACTGCATCTTTATTCTTAGCAGAGAAATTTGCTGCTGCTTTTTCTGCTAAGGGTTGTAAAGCCGTTGACCCTGATAAAGTTATTGATCCAGCCACAGCTGCTTCTTTTCCTGAATCTGTAGTTGTGTTATCACTCTTTGAAGCACATCCTGCGAAAATTCCAGTTGCCATAGTTAATGCTAGTGCGATTACACCGAATTTTAAACTTCTTTTATTCATATTTGATAACCTCCAAATTTTATTTACTAATTTATTATTTATCTACCTTACATAATAAATTATATTATCCTTAAGTTAAGTGAGTATTAGCTGTTTGTTAAGTAATCTTACAACCATGTAAATTTTATTTAACAAAGTGTATATATTTTATGAACTTAAATTAATCAACTTTAAAGCTTGATATGGAGCTCTGAAGCTTAGAAACCGTCTGATTCATAGAGTATTTAACCTCATCCAGCATTGCTGAATCTTCCCATTGCTTATTAACAGAAGCTGAAATTTCTTCAATACTTTTGTTAAATTCCTCAAATGTAGTGTTAACATCTGATAATCTTTTATTCATTTCATTCTTATCATTATTAATTCCAGTTATATTTGTACTGACATCCTGTATATATCCAATAATCTTGTCTGTGCTCTTTATAATTGTATTAAATTTATCTACACTTATATTTAATACATCTACCTGCATATTAAAGAAGCTATTAAGCTCATCCATACTTTCTGACGTCTCGCTTATGTTGCTATTTATTACTTTGATTAAACTATTAATTGATTTCATCTCTCTTTCAATAGACTTTGAGAGCTTTCCTATTTCTTCTGCTACAACAGAAAAACTCTTCCCAAACTCACCTGCTCTTGCAGCCTCTATTGAAGCATTAAGTGATAATATATTTGTCTGAGTTGATATATTAGTTACACCTTGAGCTATTGCATTTATACTATCCAAATTTGTTATGAGTTTTTTTATACTTTGATTTATAGCACTAAAGTTAATACCTGCATTATTACCTATATCTCTTAGTTCATATATAGAATTCATTCCTTCACTGTTCACTGTTCTAATAGAACTTGCATGCTTGTACATTTTTTCTGATTTCATATTAATTTCGTTTAGCTTTTCTTCATATCTTTCAAAACCTTCGATACACCATTTTATCGCATCATCTATATTTCTAGTTTCATCAACCATAACTTTAGATGACGCCTTTATAAAGGTCATACCTTCATGATTATCTTCTTGAACTGCTGAAAAACACTCATTTATATTAAGCAAATCATTTGCTGAACCTTTTATCTCATTTATTAGAACCCTTATGTTTCCGATCATCTGGTCAAAGTTGTTTGATAAATCTCCCAATTCATCTTTACTATTAACACTACTTAAAACAGTAAGATCACCTTCAGATATTTTCCTTGTACTATTAGTCAGATTTTTAAGAGGTTTGAGTACCGAATTTATCATAATAATTATTAATGGAATTAAGATTATTTGCTCAATAATTCCAAGCATTATCAAAACTTTTCCTATGTATGTAGAAGCCTCAAGAATCTCTGCTTTATTTGCAGCAAGTACAACCATCATCTTCAGCTCAGGTATTGTAAGAGTTTCAGCCACCATTGACTTTCCACTATCTTCATATAATTCTATATTGCTATTATCTTTAGTCAAATACTTTGGATTTTTAATTAGGCTTGCAATCTCTTTTATAGATATAGGTTTATTAATCTTGTGCATATCTGGGTGATATACAATTTTATTAGAACTATCTACCATAAAGACAAATCCTGTATTAAGAAATTTAAAAGAATTAAATCTTTCAGAGAAATAACTGCTATCAAGAACTTTTCCTACCGCCCCAACTATGGTTCCATATTGATCTTCTACTGGAACTATGAAGTATACTATAAACTTTCCAGTTATAATTGAACTTTCCACAGATCCAATTGCTTCTTTTCCCGCCTGTGTAGCTTTAAAGCATTCTTTTGATGAAATATCTAAACTCATATATTGGTCATTTGAACTAGCTTTAATTACACCTTTTTTATCAGTTACAAAAATCGCTTCATCATAGCTTGTAGAAACCTTCTTTAATCTCTCATTTAAGTTCATTTGTTTTTCTTCGCTTAGATTACTTCCGTAGTATTCTGTTAAAACATTCTCCTTACCTATACTTTTCAAATTTTCTATTTGATATGCTATGGAGGACTTAAAACTATTTCCTATTTCACTGGTGATAATCTTCATATTGTTATAATTTGAGTTCATTATCTTATTATTTGCTACAGCATAAATAGAATAATTTGTAATGACCGTGAACACTATAAGGAAAAGACTAATTATTGTTACAATTTTTATTGATATCTTCCTTTTTTTCATACAAATAACTCCCCCTCAGGCATTTTTACAATGCGCTATTTTCTCTTATTGTTGAAAATTTCGTTTCTAATGTATAGACATACTACTTCAGTCATTAAACTTAAAACAATGCTTTTGAAGAACCTCTAAGCATTATTTAAAAAAATTTCAATATGAAGTAGTATGTCTATGTATATTTTACATAAAAACTATTAAGCTAAGATTAACCAATATTAAGCCTGCGTGAAGCACTGTTAACTATAGGTAAATTCCTAGGTTTTATTAATACATTATTAAATCTATTTAAATGAATTGTTAAAATAAGAGTTTCCTATAACCATTGAAATATTTAGCTTAATTAAAGCAAAAATTTTACGTTTTCCTATACAGTAAAAAAAGATAAAGGCTAAAGAATTATGATTATCTCAAAATCCTTTAACCTTTATCTTTTTTTGCGTTATTCTTTTGCACCCTTTATCTTTATGATGAATTTAGTACCTACCCCAAGTTGGCTCTCAACATCGATATTTCCATTGAAGGTCTTAACTATATGCTTGACGATAGCAAGTCCTAAGCCCGTTCCACCTTTAGCCCTGGACCTAGCTTTATCAACTCTATAGAATCTTTCAAATACTCTTGCTACATCCTTCTTAGGTATACCAATTCCAGTGTCTTCTACAGTATAAGTTATAATACCTTTTTTATTGCTTGAAGTTATTAAAACCGAATCCCCTTCTTCTGAATACTTCACTGCATTATCAATAAGGTTTATCATCATCTGTTTAAACTTATCTGGATCCCCTACTAATGAAAGTGTATTTTTTAGATCTGCAGACAGCTTTATATTCTTCTTTTCAGCTTCGATTTTCATTAAGGTATAGACATCTTCTATTATTCTATCTCCACTAAAGTTTATTCTTGTACATTCTATATTTTGTTCTATATTAGATAAGGATAATATGTCATTTATAAGTCTTGTCAATCTTTCTGCTTCTTCATTTATAATGTTTAAAAACTTTTGCCTATTTTCTTCATCATCTACATATTTTAAAGTTTCAGCGAACCCTTTTATAGATGTTAGGGGAGTTTTAAGTTCATGAGACACATTAGCAACAAATTGCGACCTCATATTTTCAAGTTTCTTTATATCAGTTATATCCTGAACAACTGCTACAGTACCTATGTGTTCTCCATCATTAATTATCTCTGCAGTTCTTACTCTTAATTCTCTTTCTTGTGGCCAGATTATCTTTATCTCTTTATATGCATTAGACGTCTCAAAAACATTATCTAATTCAAAATCTCTTATATGATCCATAAGAGTTTCTCCGATTATATCTTTGTCTATTCCGAATATTTTTTCAGCATACGGGTTAATCATTATTACCTTATGACTTCTATCAACTGCAATAACCCCACTATCCATACTTTTTAATATGGCTTCAAGTCTATTTTGTTTATCAATTAATTCATCCATAGTAACTTCAAGCTTATCTGCCATTTCGTTAAAAGTCATTCCTAGACTTCCAAGTTCATCAACAGAGCTCACCCTAACTCTACCATCTAATTCTCCTCTTGCTATTCTTGCCGTAATAATCTCTAATTCTTTTACAGGATCAACTATAAATCTAGTTAGCTTTAGAGAAAGAACTACTGATAAAACTAATACGAAAACCAAAGTTATTAGATAGTATTTTATGTTAGTGTCTTGAAATATTTTTACGTTATCTAGCGGTATTGAAGTTCTCACAATACTACCGTCTTGGAGCTTAGTTGCATAGTAAACTAGATTTTTATTTAAGCTTTTACTAAATCTTACACTTGATCCTTCACCACTTTTTATAGCCTGCGCTATCTCCACCCTTGTAATATGGTTATCAAGATCTTCAAGACGCTTATCTGTATCAAATTCTACAATTCCTGACTTGCTTATATACGTAAATCTTATTTCCCTGTCAAGCGCTTTCACTTGATTTAGTTTAGCTATCTTATCAGGGTCATTTGCAAGTATTAAAGTTGAAAGCAAATCATTATAATGCTTTAAATTTGCCTTAGAATTCTCTAAATACTGATAATTAGATATTGCTATAAAAGAAGATGTTACTACAACTAATGAAAATATTATTGTAATGATTACCGAAAACATTATTTTTTTCTTCATAAACTATTCTCCGCTTGAAAATCTATATCCAATTCCTCTTATTGTTTCTATAAATCTAGGATTTTTATCATCATCCTCAATTTTTTTTCTTAAATGTCTTATATGAACATCTACAGTCCTTGTTTCTCCAATATACTCATAACCCCAAATCTTGTCTAAAAGCATATCTCTAGTTAAAACCTTACCTCTATTTTGAACCAAGGTTTCTAAAAGTTCAAATTCCTTTAATGTTAGCTCTACTTTTTCACCATTCCTAAGTACATCATGTTTTAAGAAATCAATTGTAAGATTCCCAATATTTAATGACTTTTCAAAGGATGGAGTACTTACAGTTCTTCTAAGTACAGCCTTTACTCTCGCCACAAGTTCTCTTATGGAGAAAGGCTTTGTTATATAATCATCTGCTCCTAACTCAAGCCCCAATATCTTATCAAGTTCTTCACCTTTTGCTGTAGTCATGATAATCGGGATATTAGCAGTCATAGAATCCTTTCTTATTTCCTTGCAAACATCAAATCCATCTAATCCTGGCAACATAAGATCTAACAACACTAAACGAGGATGCTCCGATTTAGTAAGCTTTATAGCATCAATTCCATTGTAAGCTGTTATTATTTTGAATCCTGCATTTTCTAAATTAAATTTCATAAGTTCAACTATATGTTCTTCATCATCTACTATAAGAATTTTTTCATCAGCCATAATGTTCCTCCGTTATTTAAAATAGATGTAGGTAAACATTCTTCCTGAATGCTCCCCATCTTTTCTGTAAGAATGTAGTTTTGTATTTTTTTCACATAAGGTACAAGAAGTGCTCTTTATTATATTATCTTTATTTATACCTAAATACTTTAGCTGTACCTCAATACATTTTTCAAGACTTAAAAATCGTCCATTATTAATATCTTCCTCTTCATATAAATAGTTTTTCTTAAACTTATCTATAAGTTCTTCACTTACTTCATAACAGCACTGCCTTATATGCGGACCTATAAAAATCTTAATAGAACTGCTTTCACAATTAAAATCTTTAATCATAACTTCTATTGTCTTTTTTACAATACTATCAAAAGTACCCTTCCACCCACTGTGAACTGCTGCAATTACTTTTTTATTACTGTCCCATATTAAAACTGGAACACAATCTGCTGTAAATATACCAATAATAGTATTTACACTAGATGTAATAAGTGAATCCCCTTCAACTTGATCATTTAAAATTTCATCATCATTCACTATAATGATTTTATCACTGTGGATTTGCTTTAAATAACAAATTTTTTTAACTTCCAAAGCATTTTTAAGTTTTGTTAAATTATTTTTTCCTTCTTCAGTATCAAACTTAAAATTTGCATTATTAAAAGCAGTTGTTACCCCCAATTCAACTAGCGAATCTTCATAGGTTAAAATCTGAAAATCATTTAACACTTTCTCTTTCATAAATTAACTTCCTTTACATTTTAGGTAAATTAATAAACTTTTTAACTCTTTACACTTATAATTTTAACATTATCATTACATAAATCAAATAAAAGCAAAGTTATTTTAACTAACTTTAACTAAGATTTAACAAGTAATCTTATTTCCTAGGCAATTTTCTATGTTAAAGTAATATCATATTTAAGATTATTTTTGAAATCAAATGGTTATGCAGTAGATGCTCTATGAGCGAGCTATTAGAATTAAATGATTTTTTTATATGTAATGGCGTTAATAAACTGTACTGTTCGAACGTAGTGAGTTTACAGTTTTAGCCATGGAATATGAAAAAATCATATTAATTCTTTGCGTAAGCTCATTAAAGCATCGGATGAATAACCATTTGATTTCAATATATTGCTTTAATGTACCTTAAAATAAAAGAACTACTTTTTATGTAGTTCTTCTGATAATCCCATCAAATTTTTTATTTCTTCCATAAAAGTATTTATGTCTTTAAATTGCCTATACACTGATGCAAATCTTACGTAAGAAACTTCATCAATATTTTTTAATCTATCCATTACCATCTCGCCTATGTAATCAGTGCTAACCTCTGTAAGCATCTTATTACTTATTGTCTTTTCAATGTCATCAGCAATATCCTCTATTTGCCTTCTAGATACCGGCCTCTTTTGACATGCTTTTATTAATCCATTGATTAATTTTTCTTTATTAAAATTCTCTCTAGTAGAATCTTTCTTTATAACCAAAGTTGGTATGTCTTCAACCTTCTCATAAGTAGTATATCTCTTACCACATTTTAAGCACTCTCTTCTTCGTCTTATGGCTGTATAATCCTCAGTTGATCTGGAATCAACAACCTTACTTTCTTCGTATGAGCAGTATGGACATCTCAAGCTATTCACGCCCTTTCATTAATGCAACTTCCTTGACTTGATTTTATTGAATAAGCTAACCTAACACTAACTTTAAATTCCTTCATTAGCATATAAGTGATTATCTATAATATATTTATTATACACACTTATTACTATTTTTGCTACATATCTGATACAGTTTTTTCCTTACTATTAACCAATATAACATCTACACCAATTTTGACCACATCTTCCCAAGGTATTTCAAGCATGTCCATTTTTCCAAACCAGTTACTTTTCTGGACAGGTATCAATATAGCTACTATTTTACTTTCATCACAATCAATCTTTAAATCTCTAATATAACCAAGTTTTGCTCCTAGATTTATATCAACTACCTCCATGACTCTTAGATTATTTAATGAATGCATATTCAATTCCATCTAACATCCCTCCATATAAAAATATATGATAGAAATTTGTATAAAATGATATCATCCTTCTCCTAAAAATAATTAAATATCAAAATCACATTTTCCTAAAATCTATATAAGTTTTACTTTTTTACTGTATAATCATAAAAAACTTCTATAACCATTGAAATTTATAGGTTTAGCTAACTCAGAACTTTCTTACTTTCCTTTACAGTAAAAAATAGAGCTCAAATGAGCTCTAAACATACTTTCTCATATGCTTTAATGCAGTCTTTTCCAGCCTTGATACCTGAGCTTGTGATATACCAATTTCGTCAGCTACCTCCATCTGGGTTCTTCCATTAAAGAATCTAAGAGTAAGTATAAGTTTTTCTCTATCATTCAATTTTTTCATAGCTTCTTTTATAGAAATGTTTTCGAGCCAATTATCGTCTTGATTTTTGCTATCTGATATTTGATCCATTACATAGATTGCATCTCCCCCATCATGATAGATAGGTTCAAATAACGATACCGGATCTTGTATTGCATCTAATGCAAATACAACTTCTTCTCTAGGTATTTTTAATTCTTTAGCTATTTGTGAAATAGTAGGCTCTTTATTATTATCATTTACTAATTTATCTCGAACAAGCAAAGCTCTATATGCAATATCTCTTAATGATCTGCTTACTCTTATAGCATTGTTATCTCTTAGATAACGTCTTATTTCTCCTATTATCATCGGCACTGCATAAGTAGAAAATTTAACATTTTGAGATAAATCAAAGTTATCTATAGCCTTCATTAAACCTATACAACCTACTTGAAATAGATCATCTACATTCTCGCCTCTATTATTAAATCTTTGAATAACACTTAATACTAATCTTAAATTTCCATTAATAAATATCTCTCTAGCTCCCTGTTTGCCATCCTTCATTTGAAGAAGTAATGACTTCATTTCTTTTTCCCTCAAAACAGGAAGTTTAGAGGTATTGACTCCGCATATTTCTACTTTATTGATTATCATGTGTAATCAACCCCTTATAAGTAATAGATACTACTGCATTAAAAATTATTTCCTATGGGAGCCATTTTTATACGATTTTAAAAATTTATAATTATTTATAAAGCACTTGACAATTTCATTTTTATACTTAAAACCCCTAATAATGTATGAAGATTTTTTAATAAAACTATATATTTAAACCATCTTGTTAATTTCTTTTTTTAGTCTTTTAATTATTTTCTTTTCTAGCCTCGAAATATATGACTGTGATATTCCAAGCATATCAGCTACTTCTTTTTGAGTTTTTTCTCTTGCACCATACAAGCCAAATCTCAATTTTACTATTTCCTTCTCTCTTTCACTTAAATTCTTCATTGCCATGAACAACAGCTGCTTATCTACCTCATCTTCAATTAGATTATAAACTATGTCATTATCAGTCCCTAAAATATCTGACAGCAGAAGTTCATTTCCATCCCAATCAATATTTAAAGGTTCATAGAAGGATATTTCTGCTTTTACTTTACTGTTTCGTCTCAAATACATAAGTATTTCATTTTCAATGCATCTAGATGCATATGTAGCTAGCTTTATCTTTTTTTCTGGATTAAAGGTATTAACAGCCTTAATTAAACCTATTGTCCCCACAGAAATTAAGTCTTCTACACCTACTCCAGTATTCTCAAACTTCCTTGCTATATATACTACCAATCTAAGATTTCTCTCAATGAGTATACTCCTTATTGTATCGTCACCACCAATAAGCTTAAGAACTAGGTTTTCTTCTTCTTCTTTTGTTAAAGGTGGTGGAAGTGCATCATTACCTCCAACGTAATATATATTTTTTGCAAACAACTTCATTTTTGTTAATATCCTGTTGATTAAAACGCTAATACTTATCATGTAAATAACACCCCTCTATAATACTCCTCTAGATAATAGTGCACCATAATCATCATATGGGCTGAACTGATCTTTGCATAAACATATGACTGCATCTTTAGTGGATATTAATTTATCATCTTTATACAATTTTATTTGATTCATTCTAAATCCCTCCAAACTACCTTTACCACCATTTATCACTTTGTATGGCACGATCAAAGACCCTTTACCTTCCCCGCTAAATCCTTCCAAGTAATTTCTGTTTATTAATATCACTGGCAAAGTTGTAGCTGGTTCAGTTAACTCATTTCCTGAATCTAAAAATGCCTTAACTCTGAAGTTCTTAGAATTATCTGAGAATTCAATTTCATAAAAGAAATCTGTTAAAGATTTTCTATCTCTTATAAAAATTATGGTTCTATAAGCAAAAACATAAATAATCATTAATGCTAACAGCATATACTTTAAATAGATATTATTAAGAGTAAATGCCGAAAACAAATCATATGGATTGTTCATCAATGAAAATGCAAAAATAAAACCACAAAGCAAGATGGACCATAACAAAAAGATCCCTGAGCTCTTTAGTAAAACTAAAAAGTTAAACTTACCTAAAGTTATATAAATCATAATTAAAGGAATTATCAGCTTAACTGGAAGAGATACCAATACATTTATACTCGGAAAAAAATATAACAGTGTGTAGAAGGCACCTAAGATACTTCCTAAAGAAGCTCTTACAAATGAAAACTTTATTCTTATAGTTTGTAAAGTTATTGTTATTAGAAAGAGATTGATTATAAAATTTTCTAAAAGAATTACATCTACATATACCTTCATAAACTCACTCCTCAAAAACATTATAAAACTAAGTATTCTAAAATTTTGTCATAATGTAATGACTATCAAACTTTTTTATATGGTTATATTTTACATTTATTTCCATACTTCTTTTAACTTCTACTCTTTATCATAAATTCTTCTAAATATTGATATGCTTATAGATAGAATTTTAGAATATAACTTACTAAAACAAAAAAAATAAGACATGCTTTAACATGTCTTATTTTTAAGTATCGGCATTAATCATTCACATATAATTTAGATACTTACATTATTATCTTTTTGTTCTTCTTAAAAAAGCTGGTATATCCAATTCATCTCCGAAACTTTGAGCGCTTGCAGTAGTAGCTGCAACTTCTTCTTTTGCTACTGTTGGTTCTACTAAAGTCTCTTCCTTCGGAGGCTCTACATCTCTAGATATTTTTTCAAATCCTGTAGCTATTACAGTAATTCTTATTTCATCCTTTAAGTTCTCGTCAATTACAGCTCCAAATATAATATTTGCATCTGGATCTGCCGCTTCTTGAACTATCTCCGCAGCTTCATTTATTTCTAAAAGACCTAAATCCGCTCCGCCTGTTACGTTCAATAACACACCTGTTGCACCTACAATTGATGTTTCTAGTAGTGGTGAAGATATAGCTTGCTTAGCAGCTTCTTGAGCTCTATTGTCTCCACTTCCATTACCAACACCCATATGTGCAAGACCTTTGTCCACCATTACAGCTCTAACGTCTGCAAAGTCAAGATTAACTAGACCTGGAATTGTAATTAAGTCAGATATACCTTGTACACCTTGTCTTAAAACATCATCAGCTAATTTAAAAGAATCTAGCAATGTAGTTTTCTTATCTACCATTGTAAGTAATCTTTCATTAGGAATTGTAACAAGAGTATCAACTCTTTGCTTAAGGTTTTCAATCCCCATTTCAGCATGTTTCATTCTTCTTCTTCCTTCAAATGGAAAAGGCTTAGTTACTACACCAACTGTAAGTATCCCCATTGATTTAGCAATTTCAGCTACTACTGGCGCAGCTCCTGTACCAGTTCCACCACCCATACCTGCAGTGATGAATACCATATCTGCTCCTTTTATAGCTTCTGATATTTCATCTTTGCTTTCTTCAGCAGCTTTTTTACCTATATCAGGATTAGCACCTGCACCTAATCCCTTCGTTAATTTTTCACCAATTTGTATCTTTTGATTAGCATGAGATAACATAAGTGCTTGTTTATCAGTATTTATTGTTATAAACTCAACATTCTTCAAGCCTTCAACAATCATTCTATTAACAGCGTTGCTTCCGCCACCGCCACAACCAACTACCTTTATATTTGCAAATTCCTGCATATCAACATCAAAGTCTAACAAAATAATTCCTCCTTTAGAAAAAATCGTCGATTAATCTTTTAAAATTACGAATAAGTCCACTTTTCTTTTTTTTATTATTAACTTCACTATTATGGTTTATATTACTTCCATTGTCATATGAATCTTCATAGATTAATTTTAACCTATCATAGGCATCTTTAACAATACCAATTGAATTAATTATACAAGAATTTTGTAATTCAAGTTGATTTTTTGTCACAATAATTGCTTTTTTACGCATTTTATCTTCAAAAAAGTATTTTACATCTTGAAACATAGCTAAGCCATTTCCAAAAATGTATATATTACTAATTTCGTTCGAATACCCTGATTCCTTTATATCTTTTTGAATTAATGTAACAATTTCTTCAATTCTAGATTCAACAACATCTTTAAACAACTTTATATCAATTTCTAAGGACTCAGCTTTAAGTGTACCAATGCTATGTTCTCTATATAAAGTTTTATAATTTTCACTATAATTCTGCTTCACTTGTTCAGCCTGCTCTTCTGGTATCTCTAAGCAGATAGAAATATCTTTTGTGATAGTTTGTCCACCAACTGGCAAACTAGATAAATACTCTAATTCATTATTTTTATATAATGCAATTTCTATTATCTCTGCACCAGCATCGACTATGAGAACATTTTCTTTAACTGTTCTTTCATTTAAAATTATTTTTCTTAATTCTAAGTTATTAATATATATGCCTTCAATATTTATACCTGATAGTCTTAATGCATTTTTATAACTATTCATTAGCTCTCTCTTTCCAACTATAACTGAACAGTTAGCTTGGAGCTTTGAGGCTTTCATAGCTAAAGGATCTTGTACCATAATACTATCATCTATACAAAAGGATTCTGTAAACGCATCAATTATAACTTCATCGGATGCAAGTTCTATGTTTTCAGCATCTGAAATTGCTTCTTTAATCTCTGAAGGAGTAATCAAATTTAGGCTAGTGCTTAAAGCTACCCCTTTAGTTTTTACAAGCCTAATATCGGAGGAGCTTATTCCTATAAATGCCGAAGCAAAATTAATATTTGACTGCTTCTTTATTTCATCAACGCATTGTTTCAGACTTACGGTTAAATCATCTAGATCTATAATTTTACCTTTTGATAATCCTTTTGATGGAGTATAAACACTACATATAACTTCAAAATCATTTTCACTGACTTTAGCGACGCTTGCACTTATATTATCATTACCAATATCAATACCTACGATTGTCTTTTGCATTTATCTTCCGTCTTCCCTCCTTAGTATAGGTTATATTTATTTATTCAACACAAATATATATTTTCCTTTTTATCTCACAAAAAAAATAATAGTAATTTATACCAAAGTTAAATAATTAGCTAATATAGTAAAAAAACCCTGCTTTCGCAGAGTTTAATTAGCTTTTTCTAAATCAGTTATATTTATACTTCTTGTATGAACTGTATGTGACCACTCTTTGTTGTTTTTATTAAGTATTCCTTGGATGCAAATAGGAAGCCAAGTTATACTAAATATAGGATAAATGAAATAGTATAAGAATATTTTTGGAGAGAGCTTTCCATCAAGTATTAATAAGAATGGTGTATATATAAACTGAATTAAAATAATTAGCAATGCACCTACTGTTATCAAAACAGATTGCAAGCTTGTATTTACAGAGTTAAAATCGTTAAATAATTGTATAGCTTTACCAGAAAAATTTAATACATTTGGCACTATATTCATTATAGTTGCAACTGCTAATAATATAATTACAATAGGCTGTATGCTATATAATGCACAATCAAAAGCTACAAAGCTACGTTCCTTTATTGCTCTTTTCATTAACTTCCAAAAGTATCTAGAAGAAACATCTGCAAACCCCTGCATCCATCTCTTTCTCTGCGCCCATGATTGAGCTAAAGTTAAAGGTTTCTCATCATAAACTACAGCTTCATGTGCCCAACCAACCTTGTGCCCATTTAGAACTAGTTTACAAGTAAATTCTAAGTCTTCAGTTAAACAAGTGGCTCCCCAGCCTAAAGTTTTTAAAGTATCTGTCTCTATACAAAAACCAGTTCCACCCAATTGATTAGAAAGACCTAAGTTGCTTCTTGAAAGCTGAAACATTCTATTTGAAGTCCAAAAGGATATAGAATAACATCCTGTTATCCAAGTATCTTTAGGGTTTTTACTATCTAAAAAACCCTGAACAACTTTAAATCCCTTTAATAACATCTTATTCATCTCAGTTAAGAAATTTTTAGATATTAGGTTATCTGCATCAAATACCGCTACTGCATCATATCTTTTATTCATTTTGAATATATGATCAAACATCCATTCAAGTGCGTAACCTTTTCCTCTTTTTTCTTTATCAAATCTTTCGTAGACCTTTGCCCCAAGTTTCTTTGCTTTTTCAGCAGTCTTATCAGTGCAGTTATCCGCTATTACAAAAACATCATACATTTCTCTAGGATAATTAATTCCATTAAGACTTTGTATTATATCTCCGATTACAGTTTCTTCGTTATGTGCTGCAACAATTAATGCAAAAGTTTTTTGGGGTTTTATATTATCTTTCTTTTTAAATTTTATTATACCAAATAAAGATAGCACCATATAATACATTGTTAATATAAATACTACATTTGAAAAAATTCCTAAAAATACCTCAAACGAACTTTTTATTACATTCATTAATATTCCCCCCTAGTTCATAGTTATTTTAGCATAAAATAACTTTAAATACTATATGAACTTTTCAAATTTATTTCTTTTTAAGATTAACATAAGCTTTACCAGATTTTTTAGTGAACCTTCCAAATTATCTACTTTGAGACTAATGGCTTATATTAAGCTTTTTACATATTTAGTTATCAAAACATTTAAACTATAAATGTATTTTAAATTTGTATTTTTTCAAACTCTTAATTAGAATAACTTGATGACATTATAAATAAACTTCATTAATATTAAGCACAATGAAGCAACTATCATTATATTGAATATTAATCTATGAATTTATACGTTATTTACTATATATTGGGATTAATTGCTTATAAATCTACTTTATCAGCGTTCACACGATTTTATATTTATACAATTTTATGATATAATATTATTAGAAAATTAAGCAAGGAGGTTTTAATATGTTATGAGCTTGTGAAAAGGGATTTAAAAACTCTCTATTTCACAGATATGATGAATCCTTTGGCTAAGTTGTATTAGTAAAAATTTAATACAATTTTAAAGGAGGAATCACCATGAAAAGAGATTTAATTATCAAGCTTATAAAGTCCGTATCGCATAATTATGCAACAAACACGGATAATTATTGCATAAAATTTCTTGACTATATGTCTTACTAGTCATCAACATATATAACGCCCTAAATCTATCATTTCCGAAAAAACTTTTTTTATTTTCTTTTAATGTAATCTGTAGATAAATTTACAAAAAACTTAAGGCAACTCCAAGGAGTTGCCTTTATTACATCATCATTAATCTGCTTATCATCTCTCTATCAACAGAAAAACTTAATGCTGTCTCTTCAGTGATAACGCCTTTTCTATACAACTCAGCAAGATTCATATCCATTGTTTTCATTCCATACTTGCCGCCAGTTTGCACAGAAGACTCAATTTGATGAGTTTTTCCTTCTCTTATAAGGTTTTGTATTGCCGGAGTAGTAACCATTGTCTCTAAAGCTGAGGTTCTTCCACCTTGATTAGTAGGAACAAGCTGTTGAGAAACGATTCCTTGTAGTACGGCAGATAGCTGTATTCTTATTTGCTGCTGTTGATGAGGCGGAAAAACATCCACTATTCTATCAATTGTTTTAGCAGCACCTATTGTATGTAATGTTGAAAGAACTAGATGTCCTGTTTCAGCTGCAGTAATAGCAATTGCAATTGTCTCAAGGTCTCTCATTTCACCTACTAGTATAACATCTGGATCTTCTCTAAGTATTGCTCTTAAAGCATTGTCATAGGATTTGCTATCTTTACCTATTTCTCTTTGATTTATTATACATTTATTGTGCTTATGTAAGAACTCAATTGGATCTTCCAAAGTTATCACATGTGCTTCTCTAGTTTGATTTATCTCATTTATCATAGCTGCTAGTGTTGTACTTTTACCACTACCAGTTGGCCCTGTAACTAAAACCAAGCCTCTTTTTCTTTGACACAATTCTTTAAGTATAGCCGGATGGCCTAATTCATTCAAAGTTGGAATCTTTAATGCTATAACTCTTATCGCAAGAGCATCACTATTTCTTTGTTTAAATACATTTACTCTAAAACGACCAAGTCCTGCTATTGAATATGAAGTATCAAACTCTCCTGCCTCATTATATTTTTGGAAGCTATCTTCTAGTATTTCCTTTGCAAAAGCTTCTGTATCCGATGGCATTAGTTTATTTTGTCCTATCTTTACTAAGTTACCATTAACTCTTATAGTCGGTGGAATTCCTACTGTAAGATGAAGATCAGAGGCGCCTTCCTCGATTGTTCTTGAAAGTAATTCCTTTAATGTTATCACTGGTTACCCTCCTCATGTCATTTCAAAGTATATCTATCTACAATTATACAAATTTAATTAAAATAAAGCAAAATATATAAACAAAAAACTTCAAATTATTTTAATTTTACTTCTATTAATGAAAAGTAGTAAATTTAGTTTGTTATTCATTTCATTCTTAAACTTATAATTTTAACAGATAAAATTGGCTAAACCCCTCCACTTTAAGAAGAATTTAGCCAAATACTTACCTTTTACTATTAAGTTCTTTAAATAGTTTTTTAAGAGCTTTCTTTTCAATTCTTGAAACATAAGACCTCGATATTCCTAACAATGCTGCAATTTCTCTTTGTGTTTTTGAATGCCCATCAATGAGACCATACCTCATCTCGATTATTTCCTTTTCTCTTATTGAAAGAATAGAATTCATCTTATTATAAAGTGATCTAATTTGCAAATTGCTTTCTACAGTTTCTAAAACTGAATCATTTTCACTACTTAAGACATCTATTAGGCATATCTCATTACCTTCCTTGTCAACTCCAATTGGGTCTTGCAGGAATACTTCTCCTTTTACTTTTTTATTATTCCTAAAAAGCATTAAGATCTCATTTTCAATACATCTCGCTGCATAGGTAGCAAGTCTAGTTCCCTTAGAAGAATCGTAAGAATCAATTGCCTTTATGAGTCCTACTGTTCCAATAGAAATTAGATCATCTAAATCTTTATTTTGAAAAGAATATTTTTTTACAATGTGTGCAACAAGTCTTAAATTTCTTTCGACTAATATGTTTTTTGCATTAGAATCTCCGCTCTTTAGCTTCGCGATATACATTTCCTCTTCTTTTTCATCTAGTGGTTGTGGAAATGTACTATTACCGGTAATATAACCAGACAATAGAACTATGTTGCCAATCACATCAATGAAATAACTAAAAATAAACACAGATGCTCCTCCTACTAGTGCTTATTAATATAGTATGAAGGAAGTATGTACTTGTTTCCTGTTAGAGATAATATTTTGTTTTATGAATAATTTATTAATTAGTTCTAAATAAAAAAAAGAAACAAGCTTCAAAATCAACTTGTTTCTTTATAATTTTTATATAATTCTTAATCTTACTTTTTTAAATTTATGATAACGTTATTAGGCACAAATAGATGCTTATCACTTTCTTCTGTTGCTTGCTTAATAAAATGTATAGATGTAATGGCAGAAATAATATCAGATACAGGATATGCAATCCATGCTCCTACTATTCCAAACAATTGAACAAATATTATTGATACAGGTATAAAAATAACTAGTTGTCTATAAATTGAAAGTAAAAATGATGTTTTTGCTTCATCTATAGCTTGATAATAATATATACATATATAATAAATACCTATTACAGGAATTATTGATATACATATCCTAAAAGCTAGCACTGCATCTTTTAATATTTCAGAATCCTTTAAGAAGAAACCAATAATTGAGCTCGAGAAAGTCATTAATATAATCCAAAAAGTCGTTGAAGCTACTGACACTGCTATTATAGCTGTCTTTAAAGCTTCCTTCATCTTTGTATAGTTTCCGCGACCATAGTTATAAGCTACTATCGGTTGCATCGATGAACTTATCCCTATTATAGTTATAAACATAAACATTGAAACTTTAGTTATTACTCCAACGATTATAATCGCACTATCTCCACCGTGCGACACTAGAAGATTGTTAAGGATAACTGAAACAACTGCATCAGATATCTCGATTATAAAAGTAGAAAATCCTATTGTAATTATATTAACTATAAATTCTTTTTCTACTACTGTTCTAATATATTTAAACGAAAAACTTATATCAAAATTCTTTTTTATATCTTTAAATCTACTTATTGCAAAAATAAAAGCAAGTATTTGCGAAACAACTGTTGCAATAGCTGCACCTCTTACTCCGTAATTCATTAATACTACTAAAATATAGTTTATTGCAATATTGAATATAGATCCTATAATATTGGAGTATAGATTTACTCTTGTGTTTCCAAGAGCATTCATAATGTAGCAAATTACAATTGAAAGACACTGAAAAATTCCACCAATTAATATTATTGTTATATATTGATCTGCAAAGCTAAAGGTATTTGCGCTAGCTCCTAGTGCTGTTATTATGCTTTTCTTAAATAAACATATTATAAGAATTACTACTGTAAGTGATACAATCGTTAACATAATAGCATTAACAATAGTTCGCTTTAAATGCTCTATATTTCTCTCACCAATATATCTTGATACAGAAGTTGAAGCACCAATAGATATTAACATACCTATAGCTATCATAAGCCTTTGTATTGGAAAAGCTATTGTAAGCCCTCCTATTGCGTCAGCACCTACGTATCTACCTACAAAAACAGTATCGACCATATTATATAATTCTAATACTAAAAGTGATATAATTGCTGGTACCGCAAATTTCAAAAGTACCTTGCTTACTTTCCCATCATTATAGATTTTATCATTTATCCCAATGGATTCACCTCTTTTTCTCTATATTAGAATTATAATCTAATTAAAGAAAATCTTTAACTCACTTAACTGCTTACTAAAAGGTACTTTTATGGTTTTATAAAAAAATCCTATATTTCTATAAAAAGCAGAAAAACACCTTACTTAAGGTGTTTTTGTACTTCTTTTATTATAATTAACACTGCCCCATAACCTTCTAACTTAGCTTGTAGGTTTAAAACTGCGCTCTTTTTAGCAAATTTAAACTCCACTTTCGGAAAAGCCGCCTTTAAAAGTATTTCTTTTTCCTCTTTATTTAATCGCACAGGCTTCCCCATATCAAGCCAATAATTATATGAAGACCCTACTTCTTCGTCTATAAGATAAGATGTAACTCTTGCGGAAGTTGGTATCTTCACAATATTTAATGAAAATTTCTTTTCAGTAGAATTCTTTAACCCTCTAAGCTTTGAATATCTCTTCAATTGAATAAGATTTATGATTTCTTCGTTATAACTATATAGAAGTATTTGATATTCGCCTTCCTTTTTAGTTACTATATATCCGTTATCTTTTGCTACTACAGTATCACCCAGCTTGTTCAAAAGATAGTAAGCATAAAAAGATGCTTTTCTTATTCCCTTATCATTTACCATACCAGGATACCCAAAGAAAACTTCATTTGTTAGATATGGTTGATTATCTAAGACATCAAAAGCTCTTAGAGCATTTTGCTTGCTTTCCTTGTTTAATTGATTTTGAATTATAAAAGGGAGCATATATGAAGTATCATATATTGGATCTACGCTTAACTCATCATTGAATCTATCTTCAATTATTTGAAGTTCAAATTCTTCTATGATTATTCTAACCAGCTTAATATTATCTTCCAATGTGTTTTGAGTGAATTGAAAAACAATATCATTAACATTAATTCCTTCAAGCTTTGAAAAGAAATCTAGAAACGATTTTAATACATCTGAGAATTCTTCCTGAGTTACATCCTTATCATCCAAAACTACTAAAGGTTTAACACCTATTGTATCTAGATATTCTAGTACAGTTTCTGTTCTGCTCCAGTTATAAAACTTAACCTTTGGAAATATTCCCATATCTGAAGAAAAAACATTTAATAATCTTGCATATTCAAATCCAATTTCATATTGAATTTCTTCCAAAATATCTTTATTATCTTCTAACAATAATTCAAAGGCATTTCCTACATTTATTATATTTTTGAAGTTTTTCTCGAAAGGACCAATTTCCTCGCTAACATCTATATTAATCTTATTTATCTTATCTTCAAAATTAAATCTATCATAATCTTCAAGGTAATACATAACAAAGTCTATAGCATCTTTCAAATCATAATATTTTATCTTTTTACTTTTTTCTAAGGTTGCTTCATCCACCTTATATTTCTTTCTATAATTTAAAGGTGTTGTTTTATAATAAAACTTAAAGTTTTTATTATAATATCTCGTATGTGAAAATCCCACTTCTTCAGATATCTCAGAGATAGGCTTGTCAGTATCCAGCAAAAGTTTAACAGACTCCTCTACTCTTGTGAGATTAATGAGTTCGGTAAAACTATATCCAGTTGAATATTTTATCTCATGAGAAAGATAATGAGTACTTAAAAACTCTTTATCTGCAATATCCTGTAAGGTTATATTGTTATTATAATTATTGTATATATATTTAGATATTCTATGATATCTATCTAACTGTTCATCATTTTCTCTAAGCTCTTCCTGTTCATGCATAAGATAATGAAAGTTATTTATAAGGTGATATAATAGATCCACCAAAGTGTTTTCTATTTCTTCATCATAGTTGTCACTTTTTTGAACCAACTCACAAAGTACAATACTTAAGAAAGTTCTAAGTTCATCGTAATCTTCATTTTCCTGCGCACCTTCTTCACTAGAATTCGTGTAGAAGAACATATTTTTTATGTCATTATAGTATTTCTCAAAAAAATATGGATCTATGTGAAATATAAGTACTTTATTATCTTTATCCTTTGAAAAAATACGGTGTGCTTCATCCACATTAATTATTTCTATTTCATTTTCTATAAGCTCATAAGTTCCTGCATTTATGTTTACAAATACACTTCCCTTAACTACATATAATATTTCGATATAATTATGCCAATGAAGCGGATATTCCTCTACGGTTACAAAATCTACACTAACAGGTATTCCTGTAGAGAAATCAATATACTCTTTTCTCATAAAAATCTACTCCTTAAAAATCTAACTCTAAATATCAAACTATGGAACACTTTACTTAACTTTGGAATACTGAAAGTTTAATAAGTAATCCATTCACTTAAATTTTACACCGTAATCGCTTGAGTCATCAATGTATAAAATTGTAAATAAACAACTAATTTAAGGAACTCTTTTCAGCCAAATCTTTTACCTATATACTATTAGGATGTTCCTTAGAAATATTCAAAAAACAAATAAATCTTACTTTTATTATATCCTAACTGTTAATAAATCAGTTAGCATTGAATTCTTAGCTAGGTTGAAACTCTTATAATTTAAATAAAAAAATCATACGTTGTGAATCAGGTTATGCTTCACAGCGTATGATTTTATATCTTAAACTTTTATAACTTTTTAAAATTAAAAATGACTTTTTTACCTCTTAGTTACTCTTCTGTTTATCTTTTTGAGCTATACTCAAAACTATATCCTTAAATACTGGAGCGGCAGTCGCATTACCATTTTTTCCTATACTACTATTTTGATTGATATATGGAACCATAACCACTAATGAATAGTATTCTCCATTTAGCTTAAAATAACCTGCAAACCATCCATGATTTTTAGCATTTTCACCTTCAGCAGTACCGGTTTTACCACCAGTTTCAATGCCATCTATTCTTGCATTATATCCAGTACCTTTGCTTTCAGTTACTACTCCTCTCATATCATCTAAAACAGTTTTGGCTACCTCAGGCTTAATTACTTTCTGGCTATCTGCTGTAAATTTCTTCACAACTGTTCCATCATTTTGAACAAATTTGTCTATGATATAAGGTTTATTATAAACTCCATTATTTGCTGCAGTAGCAACAACAGCAGCCATTTGAAGTGGGGTTACATTGAATGTTTGCCCCATTGAAACATTACCTATACCATTTTCTTCTTTTGGTTCAACGCCTTTTCCTTCGTATTGAAGATTAAGAACCTTAGAAAATAATCCTTGCTTTTTAGCCATATCTACTAAAGGTATGAACCCTACTTTAAATCCAATTTTTCTAAAAACAGTATTGCAGGATTCTAGAAAAGCATCATGTGCGCTAAGGGTTCCGTGTGCATAATTCTTCCCTTCCTTAAAACAATACCTTCCATCACATAAAAATGTATTGTCTTTGCTTAAATCTCCATAATTATAAGCTGCTTCCTCAGTTATAATCTTAAAGGTTGATCCCGGCTCAAAGCTTTGGTTTTGTATTCCAATTGTTATGTTGGGTTGTGACTCATCCTTTTGAGCTAAAGCCTTTACTTTACCAGTTTTAGCTTCTATAAGAGCAATACCGATATTAGGAACATCCTTGTACTTATCATTATTCAAAACAGTTCTTATACTGTCTTGCCATTCTTTATCTAATGTAAGCATCACATTTACATTGGATGTAGGTGCAGAATAATCCTTTATTGAATAAGTTCCATCACTATTTAATTGATTATATACCGATGGAGTCTTGTTATTTTTTGTATAATCATATATTAAATGTTCTAGTGTCCCATCGTCTTTTAGTTTTTTACCATCAGTTTTGTTGACATCTGAAAGTATATTCTCAATCTTCCAGGCTTCAGTTCTATTCACATTTGATGTTACATAAAAGTAAAGGCCCTTCATGGTTTTAATCCCTTTTATCTTGTTATAACTATCTTCACTTACAGTATAGTATATCTTTCCAGTAGTCTTTAAAATCTCTTTATATGAAAAATCTTTCACTTCATTTTTCATTATATAACTTAACGCCAGTAGGTTTCTGAGATTATTTTCAGTACTATTTAATTTAAAAACCATGGCGTCTATAACTACAACATACTTTTTGTTATACGAAAGCAAATCTTTATTGTTATCGTCAATCAAGGCATATTTGTTATCAGCTGTAGTATCTACTTGTACATTATGACTATATTCTTTTTCTATGGCACTAGGATTATATTCATTCCCTACATAAAACAATCTAAATATCAATACAATAAATGAAGCTATTACAAAATCCGCTATAATAATAAATCTTTTCTTAGTTAACATAAAAACACCCCTCTTGCTGAATTCTAGCCGTTAGAGGAGTGTTTTATTCAAATTATTGTTTGAAAATTCTATTTAAGTAGAATTTGTTTAATTTTTGCCACCAATATATCTATTGCTACCTTATTATGTCCACCTTCTGGGATTATGAGGTCAGCATATCTTTTCGTAGGTTCTGTAAATTGTAAATGCATAGGTCTCACTACGCTTAAATATTGGTTTATAACTGATTCAACAGTTCGCTTTCTTTCAGTTATATCTCTTTGCAATCTACGTATTATCCTAACATCCGAATCAGTATCTACATATATTTTAATATCTAAAAGATCTCTTATTCTACTATCTTCTAAAACTAATATACCTTCAACAATTATAATATCCTTTGAGTCAACACTAACCGTTTCAGTTATTCTATTGTGAATTGAGAAATCATATTTAGGTTTTTCTATGCTTTTCCCATCTATTAAGTCCTTTAAATGCTCAACTAATAAAGCATTATCAAAAGCATCTGGATGATCATAGTTAGTTTTCTGTCTATCTTCCATAGATAGATAACTCTGATCCTTATAATATGAGTCTTGTTCTATCATTGCAATGCAAGTTTGATCAAACTTATTGTATATCTCTTTAGCAATAGTACTTTTTCCCGAACCAGTTCCTCCGGTAATTCCTATCAAAATTGGTTTTGACATTAGTTGTCCCCCTTACTCTTTATAAGCATATCATTTTCTCTAAGCTCTGTTTCTGAACTTATAGTAAATATCATTTGTGCTCTTGGAGCAACCTCAATCTTATTTCCTAAATGGTCTTTCATGTCTGATAGACTTACTTCAAATGTATCTCCTTCAGGTCTTAAAACTTCAACTACATCGCCTTCAAATACTCTGTTTTTTTGTTCTATAGTTGCAAGCTTAGTTTCTTTATCGTAAGTCTTAACTACACCAACAATATCATAATCTCTTACATATGAAGAAGTTTCGTATACTTGCTTATTTTTTTCACCAAAATAGAATCCTGTGTGGTAACTTCTATGACTAACCTTAACAACTGTGTCAAGCCATTCTTTTTTAAATTCATAATTTTCAGGATCTGCCCAATATGCGTCAAGGGCTTGCCTATAAGCTTTGACCACTGCTGCAACATAATAGGCACTCTTCATTCTTCCTTCTATCTTAAAGGAATAAATTCCACTCTTTACAAGCTCAGGTATATGCTCTATCATGCATAAATCCTTTGAATTTAATATATATGTACCTTTTTCATCTTCAAATACAGGGAAGTATTCTCCTGGTCTTTTTTCTTCAACCAGATAGTATTTATATCTACACGGTTGCGCACAAGCACCTCTATTAGAATCTCTTCCTGTCATATAATTAGAAATTAAACATCTTCCTGAATAAGACATACACATAGATCCATGAACAAAAGCCTCTATATCACAATCTTCTGGTATTTTGGAAGTTATGTCTTCTATTTCTTTCATAGAAAGCTCTCTTGCAAGCACTACTCTCTTTGCACCTTGATCATACCAGAACTTAGCTGATCTCCAGTTTACATTGTTAGCTTGGGTACTTATATGGATTTCCATATCAGGAACTACTTCTCTTGCCGTAGCAAATATTGCAAGATCAGCAACTATTATAGCATCTATTTCCAAGTCTCTTAGATTTCTTAAATATTCTTCTAGTCCTACTAAATCCCCATTATGAGGGAAAACGTTCATTGTTACATAAACCTTCTTCCCTCTTTCATGTGCATATTTTACACCTTCACTTATTTGTTCATTTGTAAAATTATCAGCAAAAGCTCTTAGATTCAGCTTGCTTCCACCTATATATACAGCATCTGCTCCAAAATCAATAGCAGTTTTTAATTTTTCAAGACTCCCTGCTGGAGCTAGTATTTCCGGTTTTCTCATTATTTTTACCTCCTCTTTGTCACAGCTATTCCATCTCCCATAGGAATGATAGTTGTGATTAAATTCTTATCTTTAGATATCTCTTCAAGATACTTTCTCATTCTCTTAACTATCGTTATTTTTCTTCTTATAACCAAGTCATTAGAAGCAACCATTCCTCTAAAAAGGACATTGTCTGATATTATAATTCCATCTTCAGCTAAAATTCTTAGACAATGAGGTAAAAAGTGATTATAATGCCCTTTACCAGCATCCATAAAAATCAGATCAAACTTATCATCTAAACTTTCTAATATTTCTAGACAATCACCTTTAACAACTTTAATTTTATCACTAAGATTATACTTTGAAATATTACTCTCTGCAATAGATACCATATTTTCATCACGTTCTATTGATGTTATACTTGCATTTCCATTAGCAGCCTTACTCATAAGGATGGCAGAGTACCCAATAGCAGTTCCTAGTTCTAATATTTTTTTAGGTTTCTTCATGGAAACCATAAATTCCAAAAACTTACCTGCTTCTTTTTGTACTATGGGAACTAAATTTTCTTCTGCATACTTTTCTAACTCATATAGTTCATCCTCGCTGTCTCCAATTAGACCTCTAAGATATTCCTCCATGTAGTCATGTGTAATTCCACTCATAATTTCCTCCAACAAATTTGGTTATAATTAATATCCCAATTCTTTCTTCATCTTTAAAAAATCATTATAATCAGCAGTAAAATAATGCTCATTATTTTTCTTCAGTAGGTAATATAAGAAGTTCGTATCTTCCGGTTTAACTGCAGCTAAAATCGACTGTTTCCCTGGATTGCAGATAGGCCCTACTGGTAATCCTTTACTTTTATACGTATTATAAGGAGACTTAACTTCTAAATCCTTCAATGTTACTACATCTTTATGTTGTCCAATGGCATATAATATCGTTGCATCTAATT
The DNA here is from genome assembly GCF_016595795.1 of Clostridium yunnanense. GTDB lineage: Bacteria > Bacillota > Clostridia > Clostridiales > Clostridiaceae > Clostridium_AR > Clostridium_AR yunnanense. The sequence continues at coordinate 205,846 of NZ_JAENHN010000066.1, read as the reverse complement.
GAAGCGGCATATTCTTTTTTAATCTATTATCAATAACCGAAGAAATTAAAGGTCTATCAGAATCCACTCTAGCTTCTTTTTCAATCATCGAAGCCTTGTTTATTATGCCTTCATAATCGGAATCCGAAATTGGTTTATTAGTTTCTTTTTGTACTTCACTCATCACTTGTTGAAATCTAGCAAGCATTGCTATTATTATGTCATCAGATTTATCACTCTTCTTGAAAAAATATGTATCAGGAAATAAGTATCCTTCAAGCTCATATCTCTTATCTTTACTTTCTTTTACATACTTAGGCAGTGGATATTTTTTTACTGCAGTTAGAAATTCGTCTTTAGTAACGAGACCACTTTTCTCAACCCTTGCAGCAATTTCATCCACATTCAATCCTTCAGGAATTGTTATTTTAATGTTGTGTCCACCTTCTTTTAGCAAACTAATAATTTTGTCAAGAGAAGTTCCAATTAAAATATCATATGTCCCTGGTTGAATATCTCCACCTAAATTATTTTTCTTTATATAGTATTTTGCTGCATATAAACTCTTTAGTGATTTATCACTATTTAGATGCTCAAGAACGTCATAAAGACTTTCTCCTTCTTTTACAACTACATTTACTGTACTTCCCTTTCCTTGGAGAGGGTTATTTATAGCTCTTAAATATTTTATGTAGAAAAATGTTATAGCTATAAGAACTACTAATATAAAGGAAGAAATAAAAATTAAAGGCTTTTTAAAGTTTCTCATAATATCCCCCTACTTTTAAACCGTATAACTTATTACAAAAGTTATACTAAAAATTAATATGTACAATAATTATATCTTTATATAGTATAATTAAAACCCTTTATATACAAAAGTAAATAGCCTATTAGGCTATTTACTTAATTATACTATTTTTATGCCAACAAGCAAATTACTTTCTTGCAGCTCTCTTTCTTTCATTAGAATCTAATAATCTCTTTCTCATTCTAATGTTCTTAGGGGTAACTTCTACAAGTTCGTCAGAATTTATAAATTCTAGACATTCTTCTAGAGAAAGGTTCTTTGCTGGAGTTAATCTTAATGAATCATCTGAACCAGAAGCTCTTGTATTAGACTGATGTTTTCTCTTACAAACATTAACTTCTATATCTTCAGCTCTTGAACACTCACCACATACCATTCCTGAATAAACTTCAGTACCAGGTTGTATGAATAGAGTACCTCTTTCTTGAGCATTGAATAATCCATAAGCTATTGCATCACCAGCTTCAAAAGCAACAAGTGATCCTCTGCTTCTTCCAGGAATATCACCTCTATATTTATCATACCCTTCAAATACATGGTTCATTATACCATTACCCTTAGTATCTGTCATGAACTCACTTCTGAATCCTATAAGACCTCTAGCTGGTATTAAGAATTCTAATCTTGTATACCCATTTACAGCTGAAGTCATATTAACCATCTCAGCTTTTCTAGGTCCTAGTTTTTCCATAACTGGTCCCATGAATTCTTCAGGAACATCTATAGTTAAGTACTCAATAGGTTCTACTTTCTTTCCATGTTCTTCTTTAAATATAACATTTGGCTTTGATACTTGGAATTCATATCCTTCTCTTCTCATTGTTTCTATAAGAATTGAAAGATGTAACTCTCCTCTTCCACTAACTTCAAAACGATCTGGAGAAAGTTCTTTTACTCTTAAACTTACATTTGTTTCAAGTTCCTTCATAAGTCTATCTCTTAAATGTCTTGAAGTAACGAAATCACCTTCACGTCCTGCAAATGGTGAGTCATTTACCATGAAGTTCATGTTTAATGTAGGCTCGTCTATGTCCATGAATGGTAGTGCTTCTGGATTTTGAGCGTCTGCTATAGTTTCTCCAATATTTACATCTACTATACCACTTATTGCTATTACATCTCCAAGTGAAGCTTCATTTGTTTCTTCTCTCTTTAGTCCATTATATGTATAAAGACTTGATACCTTGTAATTTGATGTTGATCCATCTTTTCTTACAACGGCAATATTTTGGTTCTTTGCTACTCTACCACGAACAACCTTACCTATTACGATTTTACCAACGTATTCGCTTGAATCAATTGTAGTAACAAGCATTTGAAGTGGAGCATCCAAGTAACCCTTTGGTGGTTCAACATGTTCTATTATAGTGTTGAATAAAGGTTCCATGTTTGTACTTTCATCTTCAATTTCCATCTTTGCAAAACCTTCTCTAGCTGAAGCATAAACTATTGGGAAGTCTAACTGCTTATCAGTTGCTCCAAGCTCTAAGAATAATTCAAAAACTTCGTCGATAACATCAGTAGGTCTAGCATCTTGTCTGTCTATCTTATTGATTACAACTATTGGATCTAGTCCAAGCTCTAAAGCCTTCTTTAAAACGAATTTAGTCTGTGGCATAGGTCCTTCATAAGAGTCTACAACTAGAAGAACACTGTCAACCATCTTTAGAACTCTTTCTACTTCTCCGCCGAAGTCAGCATGTCCTGGAGTATCTATTATATTTATTTTAATGTCGTTATATGTAACTGCTGTATTCTTTGAAAGTATAGTTATTCCTCTTTCCTTTTCTAGGTCATTGGAGTCCATTACTCTTTCTTCTATTTTTTCATTTGCTCTGAATATATTGCTTTGTCTTAATAGCGCATCAACTAAAGTAGTTTTACCATGGTCAACGTGAGCAATTATTGCTATGTTTCTTATATCATTTCTTGTTATTAATTCCATATTCATCCTCCATTGGGTTTAACCACAAAATAAAATTGGATACCGTTGTATCCAATTTCAACATTTTAATTCTAATATTACTTTCTATAAAAGTCAACTAAAATACTAGGAATTTGGTGTAATTATATCCACACCTATTGCATCATTGAATATTTTTAACAAATCTTCCCAAATAACTGCAAACTGAGCTTCACTTTGAAGATATGCAGCGACAGCAGGATTAATCATCGCAACACTTCCGACTTTCTGCATTTTCTCCTTTGTTGCATCGCTTATAGTTCCAGTTTGAAACTGCTCATTATAAGCCTCTATTTGAATTCTCCTAAAATCCTCAACTATTTTCTTTAGTTCCGGACTTTCTGATATTTTTTTTGAAGCTTCTCTATATGCAACTACTTCAGGTAAATCCTTAAGTACATTTGCAAAATCATGAGCTTTGTCATATATATTTGTCATACTATTTCCCCCAGTACTATATTTCCATTATTATTGGTAATATCATAGGTTTTCTCTTAGTCTTCTCATATAGGAAAACTCTTAATTCATTTTTCATATTAGACTTCATAGTCGCCCAATCAGAAACTTTATTTTCTTCACATTGTCTAAGTACTGATTTAACAATTTCCTTAGCCTGATCCATTAAATCTTCTGATTCTCTTACATAAACGAAGCCTCTTGATATTATATCCGGTCCTGCAATTACATTACCGCTTTCTCTTTCGATAGTAACCACTACAGTAAGTATACCATCTTGAGATAAGTGTTTTCTATCTCTAAGTACTATATTACCTACATCACCTACACCTAATCCATCGACAAACACATTTCCTGAAATTACTGTTCCATTTTTCCTTAGATTATCTCTAGTAATTTCAATGACATCCCCATTTTCAGGTATTAAGAAATTTTTAGGTGGTAATCCTAACTTAACAGCAAGTTCACCGTGCTGCTTTAGATGTCTGTACTCTCCATGAACCGGTATAAAATACCTAGGCTTTGTTAATGTATGCATAAGTTTTAGTTCTTCTTGACATGCATGCCCTGAAACGTGAACCCCTGCAATAGATTCATATATAACCTCTGCACCTTTTTTGAATAGTTGGTTTACTATTCTTGATACAAATTTTTCATTTCCAGGTATAGGAGTAGCTGATATTACAACCAAATCTCCTTCTACTATATTTATCTTTTTATGCTCAGATGAAGCCATTCTAGCTAGAGCTGACATTGGCTCTCCTTGACTTCCTGTAGTTATTATTACAAGTTTATCATTTGGATATTTATTAATATTGTCTAGAGTTATTAAAACCTCTTTATCAATTTGCAAATATCCAAGCTCAATCGCAACTTGAACAATGTTCTCCATGCTTCTTCCTGAAACCGCTACTTTTCTCTCATTCGCTTGAGCAGCCGTTATTATTTGTTGAATTCTATGGATATTGGAAGCAAAAGTCGCAACTAATATTCTTCCTTTTGCCTTTGCGAACATTTTTAAGAAGTTATCTCCTACAATGCTCTCAGACATAGTATATCCAGGTCTCTCAACATTGGTACTATCAGCCATAAGCGCAAGTACACCTTTCTTACCAAGTTCCGCGAATCTAGCTAAGTCAATTACTTCTCCATCGATTGGTGTATAGTCAATCTTAAAGTCACCAGTATGCAATATAACTCCCATTGGAGTATGGATTGCTATAGCTACCGAATCAGCTATACTGTGGTTTGTCTTAATAAATTCAACTGAAACCGAATCGAGTTTGATAACGTCTTTTGGCTTAACTACAATACGTTCTGTAGTACTTAGAAGACCGTGTTCCTTTAATTTGCTTTCAACTATACCTAATGTTAACTTTGTTCCGTATATAGGTATGTTAAGTTGCTTAAGCACATAAGGCAACGCACCGATGTGATCTTCATGTCCGTGTGTTAGGAATATGCCTTTAACTTTGTCTTTATTCTTCAGTAAATACGTTATGTCTGGAATTACTATATCTATTCCAAACATGTCTTCTTCTGGAAATTTTAATCCGCTGTCTATGACGATTATATCATCTTTAAACTCAATGGCAGTCATGTTTTTCCCAATTTCATTTGTGCCACCTAAAGGAATGATTTTCGCCTTTAGTTTTTCACGCTTCATATGTCCCCTCCTTTAGATTTATTTATTTTTTATTATAAAGCTTTATATGTCTTTATCAACACATTCGCTGCATAAGCCATAAAATTTTACGCTGTGATCCATTATCTTAAAGTCGCATTTTTTTTCAATTAGCTCTTCTAAATCATCAAGTAAATCCGCTTCAACTTCGATTACCTTACCACAGTTATTGCAAACTAAATGATGGTGTCTATGATGTTCATCATCATGAGCCATTTCATATCTTGCGCTTCCATCATTTAAATCAAGCCTATATATTATTCCCATCTCTTCTAGAAGCAGTATAGTTCTATACACAGTAGCTAACCCTATCTCAGGACAACCTACTTTCACTTCATCATAAATTTCTTCGGCTGTAAGATGCTTGCCTTTATTTAATAGAATAGTATCTACAATTGCTCTTCTTTGCGGAGTCAATTTGTAGCCTTTCTTTTTCAAATCTTCTTTTAATTGATTATAGTCTTTTGATGATACCTGTGACATGCTAAAACCTCTCTTTATTAATTTAAGTCATCAGCAAAAAGAGTTTCATATGCTTCTGCAACCATTGCGAATTCTTCCTCATCTTCTACTGTTACCAAAGCATCATTTCCCTCTTCATCTGTAACGATTTTTAAAGCGATTGCGTCATCTTCTGATCCATCCACTGGAACTACGATTACGTATTCATTCTCTTCAATATCAAGTTTTGTAATAACCTCAAATTCAGTTTCAATTCCATCTTCATCTAGCAATACTATTGTATCAATATTATTTTCCATTAAAAAACACTCCCTTTTATTGTATTTTAATTTTATTGATAATGAAAGTTAATTATTACTTGCCAATCTATCAAGATAACCTTGAAGTATAAATATGGCTGCAATCTTATCAACTATCTTTTTTCTTTTATTTCTTGACAAATCCGCTTCTAGCATTGCACGATGAGCCGCAACAGTAGTAAGTCTCTCATCCCAAAATTCAATTTTTGGGTTGAATAATTCAACAAGTCGTTTTCCAAAATCTTGAGCCATTTCGCCTGAAGGACCAATTGTTCCATTCATGTTCTTAGGAAGTCCTATAACAATGAGCTCTGCATTGTACTCATCAAAGATTTTCTTCACTTCTTCGAGATCATATCTGAAGTTTTTTCTTCTAATTGTTGTGATTCCTTGAGCCGTAAGTCCTAAGGGATCTGATACTGCCACCCCAATAGTTTTTTGTCCAAAATCTAATCCTATTATACGCATCGTTTTCTCCTATAGGGTTTATTAACAATACTTATTCATACGTTTTACTTCAATATATGAATTAAATAACTAGTCATATATATATTGTGTAAATAAAATTTATTTTATTAAAGAAGATACGTTAATTGCTTATGGTCTTATTAAGTTACAGGTATTTTAATATAATTATAAAAAGCATCTTTAATTAAATATTAATTTCCCCTATAAGTTAAATAATAACCTTCTTAATGAAAAAAAATTCAGTTATATTCAAAGTAAAAACTTAAAAATAAATTTTATTATATTTTATAACATTAAAGGGTACCCAAATGGGCACCCTCTATTTTATCTCTAGATAAGATTTTATTACCTCTTCAAGAATTTCATCTCTTTCAAGTTTTCTTACCAAAGCCCTCGCACCATTGTAATTTGTGATGTAAGTAGGGTCTCCTGAAATTAAATAACCTACAAGTTGATTTACAGGGTTGTAACCTTTTTCCTTTAAAGAATTATAAACCTCATTCAAGATAGCCTTCGTCAAGTCTTTTTTATTCTTTGTAAAGTCAAATTGCATTGTATGATCTAAATTATTTGCCATAAGTTCGCTGCTTAAAGTGGCAGCTTCACCCCCTTACTGGTTCACATGAAAAAATTATTTAAATATCATATAAATTAGTATTAACCTACTAACAATTGTTTATTCTGTTTTATGTTTAATTTAATTATAAATGATATTTATGGAAATGTACACTATTTTACCAATAATTCTACTAACTCATTAACTTTTGCTAAAGCCTCTTCTAGCTTTTCTGGATTCTTACCTCCAGCTTGAGCCATATCTGGTCTTCCACCACCGCCACCACCAGCGATTGTTGCTACTTCTTTTATAATCTTACCGCAATGTATTCCTTTTTCAATAGCATCTCTAGTTGCCATAGCTACTAGATTAACTTTCCCTTCAGCTGCGCTTCCTAGAACTACCACTCCATTACCAACTTTGTTTCTAATCTTATCAGCCAAATCCCTTAGCGCATTTCCATCAAGACCTTCAACAGTTGAAACTACAACTTTCACACCTTTAATTTCTCTTGCACTATCTAGAATATCATTTTCAGAGCCTTGAACCATTTTAAGTTTAAGCTCTTGTATTTCTTTTTCTTTTTCTTTTAAATCAACAGTTTGTGAATGTACTTTTCTTAAAATATCTTTTTCGTTACATTTTAATGCTGAAGAAACTTCTCTTATGATTTCACTTTTACTTTCAAAGTGTCTTATAGCATTAAAGCCAGTTAACCCTTCTATTCTTCTTATTCCTGCTGCAACACCAGTTTCAGAAACTATTTTAAACACTCCAATTTGTCCTGAATTACTTACATGAGTACCTCCACAAAGTTCTTTTGAGAAATCGCCTATGGATACCACTCTAACTTCATCACTATATTTGTCATCAAATAAAGCCATAGCACCACTGTTTTTTGCTTGATCTATAGTCATCACATCAGTGCAAACCGAGTATGCTTCCATTACTTTTTCATTTACCATAGTCTCAACTTTATCTAATTCTTCTGCTGATAATGCTGAAAAATGAGTAAAGTCAAATCTTAGTCTTTCGCTATCTACATATGATCCAGATTGGTTTACATGTTCACCAAGCACTTCTCTTAATGCTTCATGAAGCATATGAGTAGCCGTATGGTTCTTGCATATACTGTTTCTTCTGATATTATCAACCTCAAGACTTACAGTATCATTAACCTTAACAGTACCATAAGTAACCTTTATTACATGATATATCTTTCCACCAGGATTCTTCTTGCAATCTAAAACTTCCGCTTTAAATCCCTCTCCTGTTATTATTCCAGTATCTCCTACCTGACCACCCATCTCAGCATAGAATGGTGTGTTATCAACAACTAGGAAACCTTCTTCACCTTCTGATAACTCTTCTTTAAATTCTACAGTATCTGAAAGTAAAAGTATTGTTCCTTGGTGTTTTATTGTTCCATAACCATCAAAACTTGTGCTTATAGTGGCTTCTATCTTATTTACAGGAATCTCATCACTACCCATGTAGCTTGTAGTGCCTCTAGCAGCTCTAGCTCTTTCTCTTTGTTCCTTCATTTCCTTGTTAAAACCTTCAAGATCTACCTTCATGCCTTTTTCTTCAAGTATTTCCTCAGTTAACTCTAACGGGAACCCGTAAGTATCATATAATTTAAATACTTTTTCTCCTGAAAGAACTTCTACTTTAGCAGCTTCAAGTTCGCTTATATATCCTTTAAGTATATCCATACCGCTATCTATAGTTTCATTGAATCTTTCTTCTTCTAGTAAAACTACTTTCTTTATGTACTGTGCCTTTTCTAAAAGTTCAGGGTAACCACTTGAGTAGTTTTCAACAACAGAATCAACTATTTTAGTTAAGAAAAGTTCTTTTATTCCGAGTAATCTTCCGTGTCTTGCGGCTCTTCTTAAAAGTCTTCTTAGCACATAACCTCTTCCTTCATTTGAAGGTTGAACTCCATCACATATAAGCATAGTTACACCTTTTACATGATCAGTTATTATTCTTAATGAAATGTCCTTATTGTCATCTGATTTATATTCTACATTTGCTATTTTACTTACAGTTCCTAATATATTTTTAACTGTATCAATTTCAAAAATATTGTCTACACCTTGCATAATTGTAGTAATTCTCTCAAGTCCCATACCTGTATCTATATTAGGATTAGCTAATCTGTTATAATTTCCAGCTTCATCTTTATCAAATTGAGTGAAAACTAAATTCCAGAATTCTACTACTCTATCTTCATCAGCTGCTTTTACAAATTCTTCTACAGAAGTAATCTTTCCATCGCCTCTGTCAAAGTGAATTTCTGTGCAAGGTCCACATGGTCCAACTCCTATTTCCCAGAAGTTATCTTCTTTACCTAATCTAAATATTCTACTTGGATCTACATCTGTTTTAGAAGTCCATATATCGAAAGCTTCATCATCTTCTAAGTATATAGTCACATATAATTTGTCTTTAGGTATAGAAAGAGTTTCAGTTATAAATTCCCATGCCCATGGAATTATTTCATTTTTAAAATAATCTCCAAATGAAAAGTTTCCTAGCATTTCGAAGAAAGTACCATGTCTTGAAGTTTTCCCTACATTTTCTATATCACCAGTTCTTATACATTTTTGACAAGTAGCCAATCTCTTTCTTGGTGGTTCTTCAACTCCAGTAAAATATGGTTTTAAAGGTGCCATTCCTGCATTTATTAAAAGTAAGCTCTTATCATTCTTTGGTACTAATGAGAATGATGGCATTACTAAGTGATCTTTACTTTCAAAAAACTTTAGATATGCATCTCTTAATTCGTTTGCTCCCATGTATTTCATATTATTTCCTCCATTCTTTTAAAACAAATATTTTAAAGTATAAATAAAAAATCGCTAAAGCGATCTTCTAAAGAACAAAAAAAAGCCCTCATCCCAGCAAGGGACGAAAGCTATACTTCCGCGGTACCACCCTAATTATGTACTTAATAAATACATCTCTTAAGAAAAGTGCTCTAAGATAGCTTTCAATAACTATGCTAAGAAGTTTTCACCAACCACTTCTTCTCTTTATAGCCATAGTTTATTTACTTATTCTCATCATCACACCACTATTAACTTTATAGGCAAATTATATGATAATGTTTTATCTCTGTCAATATTTACTTAAAAATCTGCTCACTTTATAGTTTATATAGTTATATAGTGAATTTGCTTAATATATTGAATAAATTCACTTTGTTATACTTAGTACATATGATAATCAATATCTTCATAAATGACTTTAATTATTACTCCTATAGGTATGGCTAAAATCATACCAAAAAAGCCACCCATTTTTTCCCCTATAAGCAAAAGTATTATTATTAACAATGGATGCATTTTTATACTTGAAGCTGTTATCTGAGGTGAAAGCAAATTTCCTTCTACCTGTTGTATTATAAAAAGCAATATAGTAGCATAGATAGCTTTGGTTGGCGACTGAATTAATGCTACTAAAATTGCAGGTATTGCACCAATTAGTGGACCGAAATAGGGTATTATATTTACAACTGCATTAAAGATTGATAGCAAAATAGGAAACTGTATCTTCAAACATATTAGTACAAAAAAAGTAAGTACTCCAATTATTACACACAATACAAACTGACTAAATATATATCTTCCTAACGCTTTATCTATATCACTTATTATCCGTTTAATAATTGATCTTTTTTTCATAGGAACTAGAAGTAAAAGTTTATTTTCTATGATATTGCCTTCAGCCAAAAAATAATAACTTACAACAGGCACCACTGCAAGAGAAAGTAAATTTTCACTAAAATCTACTAAGCTATCGAAAACTTTCTCCGAAAAATTACTTATAACTACATTTAGCCTTTCGTTAATTTGTACACTTAGAGTATCAAAAATTCCATATTGACTCATATGTACTTTTGAATTAATCCAGCTTATTAACCTCTCCACAGAATTCATTATAGTTTCGATATTCGCTCCTTCTTTAAAAAGTGAAGGAATTACACCTACTACTAAAATCATAACAAAGCTGAATACTGCCAAAATTATTAAACCTGCTCCAAGCTTCTTATTTATCCTTGTCTTCTCCATGCTGAATATTAAAAGTGGTTTTAAGGTATATGAAACTATAAAGGAAAAAATAATAATAAAAATAACTTCTCTTATAATCTTCAATTTAATATATAGAACCACAATTATTAGGATGATTGCTGCTAAAATCACATTAATTATAATTTTTTTACTAGGTTTCTTCATAGCAATCTCCTTTTGCAAAATTATGCGGCATTGACTTTAACAGCACATTATAGCTTCCATAATACAAAATAAACTTTTCTCCTAGTATCATCTGATTGAACAGTATTATATTTTTCCCTCTTATTAACTTGTTTATAAACCCAGACGAGATTATCAACCCCTTAACGGTATAATCCGAAGTGTCAATAACCATGTCTTCAACAACCCCCACTATCTCTCCACATTTGTCTACCACATCCATACCTTTTATCTTGCAAAAAGGAAGGCCTTGCGATTTACTAAAATTATCAAATATCAAACTTTTGTTTACAGTGATTATACTGTTTATCTCTATAAAGTTCTCTTTTTTTAGCCCTCTTCTATTTACTTCAAATCCTTTAAGCTTTCCATTGTAAAAATCAATATAAAGTTCTTTTATTGATCCTAGCTTTTTACCTTGTATATTATATACATTCATATATTCGAAGTCCTTAATTCTTTGCATACTCATCACCCTTAAACATTTAAGAGTAGTATTTACCAAAATAATCAAAACAATACCATAATTATGAAATTAACATTTTATTAATATACCTGATTCTCTAATCCATAGGAGTTTTAAAAACTGGTTTTCTATCAAATTGTGAAGCACTTACTCTTTATAAAAAAGCCTTCAAATCGTACTTATTTCCAATATACTTAGATCTATATCCATCTTCTAATATGCTCATTATTACTAAATCATGATATCTATGATTAAAATACCAACCTTCTCTTTTTACTCCTTCTTTATCAAACCCTACTTTTTCATATACTTTTATTGCTCTCTCATTAAAACTCAAAGCCTCTAACTCAATTCTATGGAGATTGAGCATTCCGAACCCATACTGCAATGCTAATACTAGTGCTTCTGTTCCATATCCTTTGTTAAAATCTTGTTTGTTAAATATTACAATTCTTATATTACTGCTTCTATTATTTCTATAAATATCATTTAAAACCACCTCACCAACCACCTTTTTTGTGATCTTTGAGAATATAATAAAATCTACTCTACTACTATCTAAAGATATATTTTGTAAGTAATTCTCTATGTTTTCTTTATTAAACACTTGCTGTGTTCCAGTAAAAATAGTTGATTCTATATCACCTTCACTAATGGCTTTCCAGTAATCATCTCCATATTCTTTTCCAAGCTTTTTTAGAAACACTTTTTCTCCATTAAGTTCTAATAATTCTTTAACATTAAGACCATTGCTAATCATATCCCATCATCCTATCCATTTATAGTGTTTTATACTTTACTTAGAAGAAAAAAGTATTATAAGTGAGAAACCGTTACTTACAATACTTTCTTATATTTCATTTAGATTGTATACTACTCAGAAAACAAGCTCAACCTCATCTATATTTCTGTATAGATTTTGAGCAATTATACTTCTACTATGCATCTTGTCTATAGCTGTTTCACCACTATCTATATCATAAAACTTATTTAACAAATTAAAAGTTAATGGACTACTAAACCCCGTTTTTTGAATTTTGAAAATATTACGCACACAGATATATCATATTATTATAATAATGATATTTCAGCAGCTTTTATACTAATACTTTCTCCCTATAGCCTCTTAAAAACTTCTTATAGAACTTCATTCAAGTAAACCAATTTCCTTAAATAGTATCTTTTAAAATTGTATTGATGATATATTCAATTTGTTCATCATACAATGATACAATTTTGCCGTATTGAAGACCAACCAAAATAAAATCATTATTTATATTGAGCCTATTATTAGGTTCCAAATTAGAAATACTCTCTCTTTTGCATATAGCTGCAAAAGAATCTTCATTGAAGAACATTTTCATATATCCATCCATTAAAGTATTCAGCACTTCAATTTGCTCCATTTCATAAATATATGGTTCTTTATTAACTTCACATACAATAACTTTCATTACTCTCCCCCTTAGGTATAAATATTTATTAACGTACAGGGCTAGTAGTCCATCAACAGTGTTGGTTTATTCTTTCTTGAAAACCAACATATGTAATATTATCAAAAGTCATGTAAAATTAAAAAGTTAATATATTCCATGTTTTTTATCCCTCTGCCTTTCCAAATGTATATGAGAAAACTTAAAGGCGAATAAATTCCATTTTTTACAGTATAATCATAAAAAACTTCTGAACCCATTGAAATATCTAAGTTAATATCCATAAAACTTTTATATTACCCACTAAAAAAGCAAGCTATTTTTTATTAAACTTTGTGAACACTTTCATTTCATGACTGATTTCTTTACAACAAAAAAACAGCTTAAATTACCATTAAGTAATGTAAGCTCTCTTTGTATTTAAAATAAATCTATTTAATTACCTTGTAGTATATAACCATACTTTTCTCTTACAAACTTCAGAATAGCTTGAGCTATTATACTATGCCCTTCTTCATTTGGATGTATACCATCAATACATAAAAATCTGCTATAATCCATGTATTTAAGGAACTCAGATCTTACATCTATTATAGTAGTTTTAGTTTTCTCTGCTACTTCTTTTATTGTATCATTATAAAGACTATGCCATTTATAGATTATGCCTTCATCTCCAAGCCACTTTAATATGTTACCTTCAAAATTTTTATCTGTTCTAGTGATCCACTTAAAATATTTATCAGAGTCTAGTGGTGGTAACGTCATTAAGATTGGTGTTGCCCCTGAATTCTTTACTGTTTCAATCATATCCAGTAATATATTTTTAAATGTTGGTATATCTGTGTTAGGTTCATGCTCTGCATTAGGATTTTCAGCTACATCCTTCCAATTAAAGTCACAATCATTTCCACCAAACTCTATAAGAACTATATCTGGTGATCTTTTTATCACATCACTATATATCTTACTTATTCCTCTTCTTATTGTATTTCCAAACCTTCCAGCATTATAGACAGTGCCATTTATACTGCTGCTAACTAAGTTTACAAAACAATCCTTTATATTTGTATATTTTGACTTATCACAATCGTATACTACTCCTCTAGTTATAGAATCTCCATATACAACTACACTATAGTTATCCTTATATTCCATAAAACCCACCTCTTAAAACTAAAATTTTCATTATCCTACTAATACTGTTCTGCATGTTTTGATATTTGAGTTTCTCTATTACTAAGCCATTTATTAAATATTTCTAATATATCTTTTAAGTTCTCGGCCCCACCAAACCCTTTAAATATTTGATTTTCTTTAAAACATCGTACCCAGTTATTCGAACTTTTATGTACATCTACTGGATCAAAACTTTTACCTTCATATTCTGTATTAAACAAATCTATAAATACATTCCAATTTCCATCATCGGCCGTAACTATTTGAATTCCAGTGCCCAGTCCACACTTCTTATTCTTTTTATGTAAATCCTGAAGAATATCTATATTTACCATAAAGGTTCTCCTTTATTTAACAAATTTTATTTCATATATACATTGTATCACGTAATTCAAATTAGTCAACATGTAGTTTTTAAAACTACTTAAAATTATACAAGTATATCATTTTATTAATTATCAAAATGTAAGGATTATATAACTAACAAAAAGCATGTCAATTATCACTAATCAACATGCTTAAATTTAATACTTTGTATTATTTTATAAATTATCTCTTAAAAATCTAAGTTTTATTTCATTATGAAACTCTCTACCGCCCTCATGCCCGTTAAACGGGTATATCTCTATCTGTTTCTCACTAGTTATTCTATTATAAGTAGCAAAATACAGCTTAGCTGGACATGTAGTGTCCTTAAGCCCTACAGAGGCCAAAACCTTACACTTTATTTTATCAGCCATATTCATAGTATCAAAATAACTTAAGGTATCTAGTGCCTCGTCTATCTTATTAGGATATAGCTTTAAGTACTCATTTACACTAGCAAAAGAACCAAAAGCATTTTCAACTCTTATTTCTATATTGCTATTGCTTGGCACATCAACCATTGCAAGATATGGTCGCTTATCTAAAGCACACACAGCCATTCCTAGTGCCCCACCTTGGCTTCCACCCTCTATAATTATCTTAGTATCATCAACTTCCTTTTGTTCACACGCAAAATCAATAGCTTTCAGACAATCCATATAAACGGCTCTATAGTAATACTCTTCTTTATCCAGTATACCTTTGCAATTCAAATTTATAGTATATCCATTTGAGTATTTTGCAGAATTTCCTGTTAAACCACTTTGATCTCTACAATCAATAGATATAACAGCTACACCCATTAGTATCCACTGCATGAAATCTGCAGGCTTGCCTCTATTCCATGTAAATCCATGATAGTGTATAAGGCATGGATATTTTTTATCCTTATCCTTCTCTATTCTTGGAATCATATACCATCCATGAATTCTAGTATCATCAAATCCATTATAAGATATTGAGTATACCTCTACATATGGGCTTGGATAATCATATAACTCCATTTCTATGTTCATAGGTACTGACTTTGCAATACTGATTGTATCTTGCCAAAACCCATCAAAATCCTCTTTCTTAGTTAAAGGTGGTAAATATTCAAACAATTCCTTCGAAACTCTATCTATATAACTTCCCATAAATCATCCTCCTCTTAAATTTAGTATTCCTTATATATAGTTTCTCTTCCAAAATTTAATTTACAATTGTTCGAAAATCCTGTCATCTGAGAATTTTCGCACATGTATAAATTTTAAAGACTCTGCTCATCCTAAAGCAGAGTTTTTAAAGAAACTTCTGACTAAATCAACATATTTATATAAATAACATTTATTAATTTAGTATTTATCTGCTATTACCCCAAAGGTACTTGCTTTTATATGAGGATTATCTTTCAATGCTTTAATTAGTTCCACCGATCCAGTAACCACTATTCCCCCAGTTTTTATAATATTTGAATCATACTTTAGGGTTCCTTTTGAAGCATCTTCTTGTACTATATTTAGTGATTTTTTTAAATAATTCACTTGGTCACTATTAATAGAATTCAAATCACCTTTACTATAATTATTCCTGTATAAACTTTCTACAAACTTATCTACAGGCTTATCAATCTTATAACCATTTAAATCTATAGCTTTTATGCCAATAGCACTATCTTCAGAAACCACACGCCTAAACAATCCATCTTTTCTAGTACCATCATAACCTTCTCTTATATCTCTTGTATCATTTTCATCACTTTTTAATACATTACTCTTTAGCTCATCGGAAAGTGTATCCACCCAATACCAGGTTATATCTACACCTTTAGGAATCATCGTACTTACTTCTTCTATTGAATAATACTTATCAAAGGATACAGCTACCTCAGCTATTTTTTTATTATCTACTTCGTTAAGCTTTTGCAGATCATTTCTATATAAATCTTTGTAATCACTAAAAGGATAGAAAAACAACATCTTTCTTTGACCTAAAGAGTTAAAGAAATCCACATCCTTAAGCTGATCATGAAGACTTTCTGGAGTTATTGTACTTACTCCTTTTCCTAAAACATTAACATGTGCTTCTTGTTCTTTCTCTGTTATAAGATTTTCTTTTAAATTAAATTCTCTTTCTATAGGTTCAGTTGCCACTACATTTTGTCCTATAACTTTATAAGTATCATATTTTATATCTGCAGAAAGAAATCCTTTGCTATAATCTAACTGACCTAAGTATCTATTAGGATGCATTATCTCATATTCCTTTTCTACAGCCTCTGCTACACTACTCTTTTTATCTAATAGTTTTAGATCGATTTCACTGATTGTAGATTGAACTTTTGAATCTATATTTTTTATTACTACCCTAGTGGCTACTATATATAATATTGATGAAATAACTGCAATGATGATAGCAAATATTCCTATTGATTTTAATTTTGCTTTCAATATAATCTTTCTAGTTTTCTTATTATTAACATCAAACAAATCATCAATTTTATTTTCAAAATCATCTTTCATACTTTAATTCCTCCCAAACTTTTATAAATTGCTTCCTAGCCCTAAACAAATAATTTTTCACAAGATTTTCATTTATATCTAGTAAAGCTCCTATTTCCTTATAACTTAAATCCATATCATATTTAAGCAAAAGTAAATTTTTGAACATTGGTTTTAGGTTATCCATTACTGTTGATATCTGCCCACTAATTAAACTATTAATAATTATAGCTTCGCAATCTTCTTCACTAGTTAGATTATTAAGAAAGGTGCTATCATCTACATTTACTGAAGGATATCTTGCACTCTTCCTACATAAATCATAAAATTCATTTAGTGCCACTCTAAATAACCATGCATCTACTTTTTTAATATCAATCCCAGCTAAATTATTTATTAGCTTTATAAAGCAATTTTGCACAATATCTTCTGCATCATGATGGTTACATCCATTCTTTATTAAATATTTATATAATATAAGAAACTTTTCTTTTAAGACTTTGTTGAGTTCTTCATTGTACATCACTTTCTCCTAGCTAAATTTGAAAATACTTCATACTAAACTGCATGCATATTAGTTTTTTGATTCTCCATATAAATAACGCTGTATAGTTCAAAATGTTAGCAGTTACTGGCAAAAAAATTATAACATTTTTTTAATTTGATTAGACAGGCTAGTTTCTATTTTGGTGCTGTTAAGGCGACTTCTGTATAACCACTTAATTTCAACAGTAGCCTTAAACATAACTATTATTTTTAGATTTTCACTATGGCAAAAGCTCTTCCATATAAATGTTGTATAAATAAAAGACACCCTATTACCCTTACAAGAATAATACGGTGTTAAAACATTCTACTCATATGCTATTTATATTACTCAGGCTAATAGAGAACTTATTATCTGCTTATTTCCTTAACACAACTTGCCATACTGGTAGTCCGAAGATTACTATTTATTAATTGATAAAATCTTATATTCATATAACTCTTCATTTTCTTCTTCATCAAAGATTTCACCAAGCAATAGCCCATGGTTCTTCTCTATAATCCTTTTAGAAGCTAAATTATATATGTTACAGGTAACAATAGGTTCCTCTATTCCAATTTCTTTAGCTTTGTTTATAGCCTGTCTTAGTATTTCTGTACCATAGCCTTTTTTTCTATGACAAGGTGATATATCATAACCTATATGCCCTGCTCCTTTTATTTCTTCATGTCTCAATCTAACTACTCCAACAACATTATTATTATTTACTAACCAATAATTTGTGGTTCTAACCCAATCCAGAGGTACATTTATCCCATTAGAATGATTTTCTAACTCTTCTAAATACTCATCAAAGTTTTCTATTGCTTTCTTATATTTTTCATAATAGAACTTTTCCTCTGTTTCTTTATAACATATCGCATATTCTTGGAAGCTCTTTTCATAATCTTTACTTGGTACTACTAAAAAGGTTTCTTTCATACAAATCCCCCGTTTTATAATTCTTATTTAAATCAACTATAGAGTTCCTAGCTCAACAATTAATTTATACATGCTAAAATTCATAGGTGTGTGATTTTCGAACAAGCACAAATTAACTTTCGACATAGGAACTCTTTACTTATCACTTTATTGTAATTATATCATGATTATGCAGATTTTTATGTAATTCAATCCTAAGAGTAAATTACTTCTTATATGTATAAATATCCCACCTATGTTACAAAAACACATAAACAATCTCTTTAATTATTAATGGCACATTATCTCATAACTGAATTTTACTTCAAAAATATATATATTTGATATTTATCTCACCAAAACAAAAAGCCCTATATCAAAAAAATATAGAGCTTCAAAATCATTATATATTTAATTGTCTAACTGGACGGGCTTCTATATAACCTCTATAGCCCATTGGTGCAAGCTGAAATCTTGGAGCCTCTTCGTCAGCCCATTCAAAACCATAAACCTTAGGATCATATTTTTTCATTGTATCCCACAGTCTACCTATTTCTTCGCCAAAATTTTCATCATCATAAGGACTTCCTTGAAAAACCATCATCTTACATGGTGGTAGTTCTATTAAATCGAATCCTTCTGGTACTTCACCTGAATACGTAATCGGCACCTCAACGCCTTGACAATATTCTGAAGTACCAGCCTCCTGCAAACTCTTAGGTAACCACATTCCAATAGGTTCGTACAAAGCTTCTTTTATTCCACAAAGTACATCCCACACTTCACAGTCTACTTCTTCACAATACTCAAAATAGTGAGTAGCTTTGATACCTCTCTTTAGTATTACCTTCCTCTCTGGACGATCAACTACTTGAACAAAAACAGTATTTGCACTTTGATTTTCAGACATTATATTCACTCCCTTTTCAAATGTAAGGTAATTTCCACGGATATTTTGTGGTATAAAGAACTTTATTAACGGTTGCTTATTACAGTAATTACTTGGAGTAATTCCAAACTGTTTTGAAAAAGCTCTTGTAAAACCTTCGTGTGAATCAAATACAAAATCAAATGCTACATCAGTAATTCTATTTTCTTTGTGTCTTAGCCTTAATGCAGCCTTTGACAATCTAGCTATCCTGATATAATCAAAAGGTGTCCTACCAGTGATTTCTTTAAATATTCGAGCAGAATACCAAACTGAATATTGAGCTTCTTTTGCCAACATATTTAATGTAATTGGTTCATTAATATGGTCTTCAATATAATTTGCCATACGAGCAACAGCATTTTTCTTTTCCAAACTTTCCATGCCCTCACCTCCTGAAATAAGGATATCATGGAGTACTCACTTCTTACTTGACTTGTATTGTCAATCTTTCACACC
This sequence comes from Clostridium yunnanense, assembly GCF_016595795.1. GTDB lineage: Bacteria > Bacillota > Clostridia > Clostridiales > Clostridiaceae > Clostridium_AR > Clostridium_AR yunnanense. The sequence continues at coordinate 186,151 of NZ_JAENHN010000066.1, read as the reverse complement.
TATTCCTAACCTTTTTGTTTCTCTGATAACTCCTTAAAAGTAACCGTCTTATTTTTCTTTTCTATTATTAACTAATCACTTTATGCAAGCATAGCTTCCAAACCAACTAATGGAAATTATATCACAATAAGTAATTCCTCATAACTTCTTATACAAATATTTTTGAGACATTGAGAACTAACTATGTTAAGTTATAGAAAGCCCTTATAAATAATACACTAAGTAATACTTAACTATATATTATAATTGAAGCTTATAAATCTATGTTTTATAATTAAGGTGGTAAAGTATAACTGCACACTTTAGGTGGAAGCTCATGAATATGAAATCATTTTTCAAAAAAATTATAATCTCTATACTAATTGGATTAGGACTTGGCCTCATAATAGGCATAGGTTTTGTATTTGTAAATGAAGATTTTGATTTAGAAAGGTATATTGACGAGACTCAAGTTATAATTAATAAGACAAAAAACAAATCACTTAAGCTATATTGGCCCTAAACCTACTTCTAGGATATAGTTTAAGGGACAATATCAAAAAGCTATTGATTACATGCTAAACCTAAATGTGAAAGACGCCTCTTCAACAATTAAAGGACTATACTATAACAACCTTACTTTTTATTACTGCGAATTAGGAAATCTTAAAGCTGCACTTAAAACATTTTCTACTGGTGAACGTTTTATAAATAAAACGCTAAAAGAGTTACAATCACTTAGTGAGCAAGGATAGTTCACTTTAAACAATATATTATAAGTGACCTCTGCAGTTTTGTAATAAAAAAGAAATAAGCCACTACGACTTACCTCGTTAATTTGTAATTCTTAAATCCATGTAGACACTCTTTTTCTATAACTTCTTTTACAGATATTATAGTAAAGTACTTCTAGTAATATAAAAATAAAACTTACTGCTATATCACTTAGAAGCATTTGAAGATTTCTCAAATAGTTTGCCCCCTCAAAAGCAAGTGAATAGGTTATAGCTATAGGAATAGTAATAACTGGAGCTGTAGTAAATATAACCTTCAATTCGCCACATTTTAGTTTAAGAAATTCATTTTCCATCATTCCTATCCTAAATAGTTTTTTATATTGTTCTTTATCATTATCAAAATCGGAAAAAAACTTAAGTGACAGTATTACAGAAATACTTATAAGAAAAAATATTCCTAAAAAGCTAAATAGACAGAAGAGTATCTTTGCACCTTGATTATTTTCGTTATAAGCTCCTACTCTCGAGGCAACTTGTAGATAATATTTTTCTTCATAATTAGGTTCATAATTGTTATTTTTTTCTTTAAATGCATTTTGTAGAGTTTTAACAAGTGGTTGAGTTTTTTTCCAATCTTCGAAGTTATAAAGTTCTACCACACCGATATTTACACCTATTGAATTTTTCACCTCTAGATAGTCATTATTGTTTAATATAATACAATTGCTTAATACATACCCAGGTGCATTAAAATATGTTCTAAATATAACATCTTGAAGTTTAAAACCTTTAGCCAAATCTCTAATTACTCTATTATTACTTATATTATTTTCGTCATTAATTCTTTGTTTTTTTCCTTTTCACTTAAGTTATTTATTTGAAAAAGTCTTATATATTTCCCTTCCCCTATGGTCAAGTTACTATCTGAAACTTTTCTAAGTTCTTCAGCAGATATAATAATTGCTTTATCAGTCTTAGTTTCTATAAATTCTAGTTTTTTGTGTTCAGTTACAACATCCTTACTATTACTAATCAATTTTTGTATTTCTTTTTCCGATATACTATTTTTTCCGTTCTCTCTTATAAACGCAACGCGGAAAGGATTATTTTCCTTCGCTGATTTACTGGCAGTCATTATAAGATTTAAATAGAATCCATTAATAAATATAATAACTATTACTATTAGAGTTATTATGAATATTATTTTTTTAGTTTGTCCATATTTATATTTTAGATTGCTTAAAAGCAAAATATGTTTATGATAGTTAGCTCTATTCCTACTTAAATATATAGGCAATAAAGTTACCAAATTGATATATAAATATATATATCCCTAAAATAAGTGCTATTGTGCATGCAAGCAAAATATTCCCTCTGCCATCAAACTTAATTAAGAGTATGCTTAATGATATCATGATTATTATAAGACCTAACATTCCTATATAAGGACTATTTATTACATTCCTATCAATAACCTGTGGAGCTTTTAATAAATTTATTATATTAAGTCTACCAGTTGATATAAGGGTTACGATAATTGATAAAGCATATATTGATAAAAATATTCCTAAGATGAAGACATAGGATAATAAATGTATATGAAAATGCAAATCTCTTACTCCAAGAATTTCATAAATTATTATAAAAAAACAAACCAGTTAGTTATTAGAGCAACATTTAACTGGTCTGCTTTTCATAAAATTATATTTAATTAAATCACCTTGCTATAAATATTAAGCTCAGCAGGCTTCTCCATAAATCCAGCCATTTTAGGTACTATGGCTTTAAAATGTTCAGATTCCATATGCTTTTTTAATGCTTCTGAGCTTTCCCATTCTTCTATCATAGTAAGTATTGTATTATCTTTTATATCTTGATACATACCATAGCTTATACAGCCTTCTTCTTTTACTGTGGCAGCTACTAATTCCTTAGATAACTCTAACAACTCTTCAATCTTGTCTGAAACTACGTAATGCTTTGCTACAACTTTTATCATTTTTATTGCCTTCTCTCTTTAAATATAAATTTTATTTATAATATTTTAGATATATAATTTTTACTTACTTATATAATTATAACAGATTATTCTAATATAATAGTTAGAACCACATGTATAACATGTTGTATCCATTAATACAATAAAAAAATATACGAACTAAAGTCCGTATATTTCACTTAACCATTTTTAAAACTTCTTCAAAGCTATTGCACTTGAGCAACCCCATCTCATCCCAATATTCATATTCCGCCGTCTTATACTCTCTTGCTAATTCAATCATATTTTTTGTTACTCTAAATACTGATTCTAATACCTCATCAGACTCAATAGGCTTATCATGTAAATACTCTAAAATTAGCTTTGCACAATCTTCTACAGTGCCGTTATAACCATCGTTAATTTCATAAGCTTCTACTCCAAATTTACCTACAACTTTAATTCCCATATATGACATTATCTTATATAAATAATTAGTTGTTAAATCTAAACCATTTCCTCCAGAAGTGGCAACTGCTATTCCAACCTTTCCTGACAACCTTACCAAATGTGCCCAGTAGCTTATTCTATCAATAAACACTTTCATATCACCACTTACATGATGTGCATAAACTGGACTTGCAAATACTACAATATCTGAACTTAGTATTTCTTCTTTTATTCTTTTCATATCATCCATATTATCTAAAACACATTTACCTTTTAAGAAACAATTTATACAACCCTTGCAATTATTAATATTCAACTGATCTGCCGTATACATATTAACTTCTATCTGTGTATCATTTAGATTTTGCACTATTTCTAATACATCATTTATAAATCTTAAAGTTCTAGATTTTTTCCCCATACGACTTCCCACATAAACAAATACTTTTTTCATCACTATCAGAACCTTTCATTATTACTTCAATCTTCGTTTGTTGCTGTTTACAATCAAAAACTTCAATGAACAGTTATTAGCATATATCCTTTCTATTAAACGTAAAGTATCCAAGTATATTTACGATAAGAAAAATCAGTATGCTTATAGTTATCATTATAATAGAATTACGATCAAATCCATTTGAACTATTAACAGCAGTCATATAAGACCATGGGTAAAATATTTTATACCGAGAATCACTTAATAAAAAAGAGGGGATAAGAAAACAAAAACCTAGACCAAGTGGAACACTTATATTTTCATAGCTTAAACTTAGAAAGAATTGCACTGCCATAAACCCTAATGAAACTAAAAAAATACTCACCCCTCTAGATAAGATTAATAAGATGCTTTTCTCTGTTATCCCGTTTTTTAAGAAAGCTACAATTATAATAACTGTAAAAAACAAAAAAATACTTAGCATAATAAGTAAAACTCCTGTAAATAACTTGCTTAAGAATAATTGCTTTTTGGTTACAGGTAAGGTAAGTATTTCTTTCATTCCTCCACTTACTCTCTCAAATCTCATGATTATAGCAAAAGTTACAATAATTATTGTAGGCAGTATTACTAATGTATATCCATTTATACTAAAATCATATATAGCTTCCAAAGTATTGGGATTACTTCCTATGTTACTTAACTTGTCAGAAACAGAAACTCCATTAAATAAAGGAGCTAGTGTAATCATTACTATGATAGCAATTAAGCTACTTGTCTTTAGTTTAATGAATTCAACTTTCAAGACGTTTATCATTATTAACTCCCTTCTACACCTAATGTTAGATTTTCTTATAGAGTAAAATTCGCTATTTTATATCTCTATTAACAAATTCAAATATAGATATAACTAATATCAGAGCACCTGAAATAATGCCACCTAATACAGCTACTTTAGTATCAAATCCACCTAAGCCACTTGAATAGATTGGATAAGAATATGGAAATACATAAGAAATGTAAGGTAGCTCTCTTGGCAAAACCAGTCCAATAATGAATCCAATTACCCCAACAACATACGGTATCAAAGGGTTTTTAAATAATGAGCTAACCCAATTACTTATAGAAACTATCCCTGCAATACTGATGCATTGATATAAAAAGTATTTACTATAGGTAACTAAAGGGAAAGTATCTGATACATTATTTAACTTTCCTAATATTATGAGCCCAAAGAGATTTATTACTATTACAAACATTGATAAAATATATATTACAGTAAACTTACCTAAAAAAACTTTGCTCTTTTTAATTGGAAAACACATTTGTGTATTCAATGAATTATCCTTAAACTCAATCTGATAGACCACAATAGATATTATCATAATAATTATATCTATTATACTTGGCCATAGCGCAGGCCCACTATTTTGGGATATTATCAATAACCATCCACTAACGCCTTTCTGATCTGTAAAATGATTTATAGAATTAAATTGGAGATAAATTAGTAGCTGAACTAAAATTACTGAGATTATTGGTACTAAAAGTATCAACTTCCACAAAAAATTTCCTTTAAGTTTAATGAAATCTATTCTCACTAATTTTATAAGCATCAGTATTTCCCTCCGATCTTATGATGTTAAGAAATATCTCCTCTAGTGTTTCCTTATCTTCGCTTAAATGATATACATCTATTCCGCTTCCTACAAGTTCTCTATTAATTTTAGGTATATCCGCTATACCTTTTATAAAAATCTTCTTATTTTCAACTTCAACTTCGTAACCTAATTTTTTTATTTTGCTGCAGGCACTTTCAATTGGATCTGCAACTACTTTAACGTCATTTTTTCCTAAAGCCATTAGCTCATCAATTGTTCCTTGAAAGCATAATACCCCTTTATTAACAATACCTACGTGTGTGGCTATTTGTTCTATTTCACTCAATATATGACTTGATACAAGTACAGTAACTCCAATTTTATCAGGCAAACTTCTTATCATTTCTCTTATTTCAATTATCCCAAGTGGGTCTAATCCATTAGTTGGTTCGTCTAAAATCAATAATCTTGGATTGCCAATAATAGCTTTAGCAATTCCTAATCTTTGCTTCATTCCTAAAGAAAAGTTTTTTACATATTTATTCTTATTATCAGATAGCCCTACTATATCTAGTGCAGTATCTATACTTTTTTTTTCTAATCCTAATATTCTTCTTACAATATCAAGATTATCATATGCAGATAAATTACCATAGTATGATGGTGTTTCAACTAAGGCACCTACTTCTTTTAATATTTCAACTCTTTCTTTTGATATAGATTTTCCTAGAATTTCAACATCACCTTGAGTCATTTTAATTAGTCCAAGCAACATTCGAATAGTAGTAGATTTTCCTGCTCCATTAGGACCTAGAAATCCATATATACAACCCTTAGGGACTTTCAGATTAATGTTTTTAACAGCTTCTATGTCATTAAACTTCTTACTTAATCCTTTTGTTTCGACAATATACTCCATTAGTAATATACTCCTCTTACAATTATAGAATCTTTCACTTTAACATTGCGATTTTTCAGCGATATTAAAATTTTAATATGACACTTAACCTTAAGGATTAAGTGTCATATTTTATATTACAAAACAATAAGCCTATACTCTTTAATAATTTAAAAATTATTTATATATCTTAATTAATTAGCACCCAAAAACTCCACCAGAACCATAGCTTATCCAGTTACATAATCTTTGACATTCTCTAGTCAAGCTACATTTCTTACCTTGGTTACCTAAACCTTCACTATCATATCCACCTGTTACACTGTCTGTAAAGTCTTGTTCTCTTATTTCCACTAAAAGATCTCCTGCAGGGTTATTTTCACTTACAGAATATTTATTACTTAAAACTGGGTTTTTTAACATTTCAATATTTCTCATTATATTTTCCTCCTAATATACACATATTATTTAATAGGCTTATTGTCCATTGTAAGCTCTTTTTAGATAACCAAATTCTCCACATACTCCTTATTTTGGTAATCATATAATTCACAATACTTACCTCTCATGCTTATAAGTTCATCATGTGTTCCTTCCTCAACTATCTCTCCATTTTCCATTACAAAAATTTTATCTGAATTAATTATTGTAGATAATCTATGTGCTATAGTTATTCTTGTACATTTAGTCTTCTTAAAATATTCTGAAATCTTATACTCATTGACTGAATCAAGCGAGCTAGTAGCTTCATCCATGATTATTATCTGCGGTTTATTTACAACCGCTCTTGCAAGTGCTATTCTTTGCCTCTGTCCACCAGATAAATTACTTCCCATATTTGATATCAAGGTGTTGTATCCCATAGGCATGTCCTCAATTTCTTTACTAATTTGAGTTATTTCAGCAGCATACTTTACCATTTCGTAGTCTACAAAATCTCTGTTCATTTTTATATTTTCATAAATATCCTTATTAAATATAATAATTTCTTGAGGTATAACCCCAATCTTTCTTCTGAGCTTTTTTAAATTTATATCTTTGATAGACACTCCATCAAAAATTATATCTCCACTCTTAGGCATATAAAGTCCAATCAACATCTTTCCTAATGTACTTTTACCTGATCCTGACTTACCCACAATAGCAACATTCTGACCCTTTTCAATTCTCATATTTATATTTTTCAAAACGTCTTTAGAATGCTTTGTAAAGGAAAAAGTCACATTCTTTAACTCTATAGCCCCTTTTATTTCGTTATCTCCGTTATTTTCTAGACCTTTTTCAATATTCTGATCATTGATATCCTTTATTCTCTCTAGGTATTGAGTAACTAATGAAAAATTATTGACTGACATAAAACAAGTTACTGCAAGAGAAAAGAACATATTTGCCATTGTATAAAAAGATATTAATGTTCCTAATGTGATATTACCATTCACATATATACTTACCCCTATAAAAATAATGGAAAAAGGGGCTAAATTTTTGATTAGCATAGTAATTGTATTATAGCCATTTTGATATAGCTCTCTCATTTTTGATTTTTCAATTGTTGAATCAAATTGTCTAATCCATCTGTTGTATATTTCATCTTCTATTCCAGAAGACTTAATAATTTGAATTGAACTCAACATTTCTATTTGTAAGGTTTGCAACTTGGAGGATTCTATGATCTCATAATGATTGTTCTCAAGTATTTTTTTATTAGAAAAATACATTATGACACCTGTACCAACAAATAAAATCATTACTACGCCAGTAAGCAATAGTGATTTGCTAAACATATATCCTAAAATTATTAACATACTCCCACAATCTATAAAAAAACTAATCAACTTTTCGGAATATAGATTACGGATTATACCTAAACTCTCTATTCTAAATGTAATATCTCCAATTGATCTGTTCTCGAAAAACTTATAAGGTAACTTCAAAAGATGTTTAAAAATATCTTTGCAAAGTACGTTATATATCAAAACTTTAAAACTAACTTGTTTCCTCCCACATATAAATAACACAATTCCATATAATATAAATGCAGCAATAATAACAGAATTTCTTTTTATATTAAAGATAGATTTTATATCCCCTGAGGAAATGCCATCTATGATACCTTGAATAAGTATAGGAAAATATAGGGTAATCAAGTATGACATTATGGAAAAAATCATAATTTCAAACAGCAGCTTTTTATCCTTGAACATTAGATATAGATAATGAAACCATACATTGTCTTTTTTCCTACAAGGTACAAAATTATCTGTAGGTGTGGCCGTCAAGGAATATGACGAAAATTTTTCATCTAATTCCTCAATACTTATCTTTCTCCGTCCTATACTAGGATCTACTATAACTGCATTTTTCTCATTAATACTCTCAAGGACCACAAAATGCTTACTTTCCCAATGAATTATTGCAGGTAGGGTTATCTTTCTCAAGCCCATTGAGTTACTTCTGTATGCTTTAACCTCAAAGTTCAGTTTCTTCATTAAATCCATAATATTTCTTAGACTTAAACCATCTCTTCCAACATCAACATATTCTCTCAAAGTGCTAAGCGATCTATTGTCACCATAGTATTTTAGTAACATAGCTACGCAACAAAATCCACATTCAGTTTGTATAAGTTGAGGTACATATGGAACTTTTCTTTTTCGTTCTGATTTCATCATCATCACCTCACCAAAACTATTTTATAACACCTCTAACGCCAATACAGATGGTAAACTGCTATTATGCAATCTTATTAATTCATATCCTATTCCTGAGATCCCTAGCATGAAATTAACAGTCTCCACTTTTAAGGGGTTTGCACACTCTATACCAGTTGCCACCATATTGTTACATATCTTATTAGTAATCTCATATACTTCTTTCATCAGCATATGATCATTGGAAGTTTTAGCTATTGATAAAAGACAATCAATATTTCCTAAACTTCCATGACAAAGGCTATGGTTAATATCATCATTAAAGCCCTCAACAAGCGTTTTTTTCACTCCACGTTCTATATCCTTGTCTACCATATTTATGTCAACATCTTTTAGAAATCTTTTTGAAATAGATCTTGATAAAGCTATTCCTGAAGCACCATGGCACCAGTACACAGGATCAGACTCTTTGTTCTCATGTCTAAGATCCATCCAATTACCTTTTTCAAAATCTATGTGTTGGTTCTCTTTTACTACTAATGCTTTAGCTAAATCGTAGTACTCATCGTTTTTTAGATGATGAGATAGAGCAAATAGTGCTGCACTAAATCCTGCATATCCATGAGAAAAACCAGTTAAGTAATTATCATATGATTTAGACAATTCAGAGTATAGACTCTCCCCGCACTTCTGCATTAATTGAAGAACTATAGTATCATTTTCCTTTGAGTAAATATTTGAAAGGATTATGCTCAAGCCAGCAGTTCCATCTATAACATCAATTTGTTTATTTGAAAAACTTAAATCTAATAGGTTCTGAACACACTGTCTATATTTATCATAAAAGAATCTATCGTTAAATAACTGCCATAAGTTATAATAGATATACAATAATGATCCTATGCCAGTAAAAGCACCTGGAGATGTCATCTCAAATTCTGGTTTATTATAGATTTCTTCATATCCTTCTATAATTGAATATGCTATGTTTTTATAATTATCATTTCCTGTTTCTTTTGCAAGTGTTGCAAAAAAGAGAATAACCCCTGCACCTTCATATAAGTTTCTATTTAATGAGCCATACTTTATGGTCCCCTCTAACTGAACGTTAAGAGCCATAAAGGAACATTTACTTTTTGCAGAATTCCAGATACAAATATCTTCTATATGTTCTGCAATCTTTATAGCTAACTCAATAAATTTATTATCACTTATATCTTTTAAACTAGCATTATCAAAAGCTCTACTAACATACCTTTGTTTGAAGTTATGTGAATCTTGAATATTAACAAGACTAGCTATTGATCCTTTAATATAGAGTATTTGCTTCTCTTTGTCTTTTTTATTTATTAGTCCAATTCTTTCTAATACTAATTCACGCATTGTTTTTTCGAAGTAGTTTGGTAAACAAGTTCCATCAGCTCCATACAAATCCCTACTATTAAAATCCGCCCAAAAATATGGAACATCATTTTTATACAATTGATTTATTTCTGATTCAATTCTACATTTTGTCTCTTCATTAAGTTTATTTTTCCCAAATAAATAAGAAAACACTTTAACTCTACTTTCAAATTTATCTGTATATACAGGATGAATTGCAGCATCTATAAACTTAACATATTTGGCTGTTGCTCTTAATACTTGCCTATACTTACCACTAAATATCTCATTATCTCCGATTAGATTCATTATCTCTTCTTTATTGCTTATAAAAAATTCGTAGCCTTCATCCAATCCCATTACAATTTCAGGTACATAATCCTGCAGTTCAACTAACTTCCCTTGAAATCTTACTCTATTTTGTTTTTCATCAATACTTCCTTTAACTCTCTCATAGCCTATCTCATCAGTCCCCACATTTAATATTCTACTAAATTCAATATCCTCTGTAGATCCAATGCCCCCATTCAATCCACTCATGTCCACATCAAACCTTAGCATTTCAAGGTTTTGTGGAATCATCAATGTTCCATAAATAGATTGATCTATCTCTCGAGCATATGCTTCAGCTAGACTATAAAAACTTTCACTTTCCCCTAACTGTACCTTTCTATTACTTAACACTGTTTCTAAATCGATCGGTACAGGGTATTGACCATGTGCTATAAGATTTTCGTAATGAAAATCTTTAGATTTTATTATATTAAATATTGCTATAAAAGCACCTATTCTATAGAAATGAGCCTTGATTTGCTCTTCATTTTCGCATTCCACATATGTTACAAACTCCTGCCAACCGTAGGTATCTTTGTTAATTACCCTTGATAATTTTAAGTCGTACCTCAAATAATTAGCAGCATTTATATATTCCAAAAATCTACCAAAAGATTCATCCGCATCCATAGAGTGAGGTTTATACACTACTCTTTTATCGCCACGAAACTCCAATATAATAACTGACTTTCCACCATTATGAGTATCCCCTTCATCTAAAGATATCTTATTTAGTACATTAATATTTAAACTAAACTTTTCTTTTATTTCTTCAAAGTCATTTACAAGCTTTTCTAAGCACTCTCTAAGGTGACTTATTTTAGTCTCACTCTTATTTAAAATTAAAAATGCTAATACTGGGTTTTCCTCGATAATCTTCATCCTTTTTTCACCAGTAAGAAGATCTTCGAAATATTCATATCTAGAGAACTTGTCTTCTCCCATCAATTGATTATTTTCTTTCATTTTATACAGTTCAGAAATTAAAACTTTTTTGCATAAATCAATCATATCCATACGAAATGAAACTAGACAATTTAGCACTACTTTATCAACATCTATATTAAATTGTTTATTATTTAATTCTAATAATATATCTCTAAGGCTTAATTCAAAAAAGATTAATATTTCTTTATAAAAATTATCAAATATATTGGTTTTTTCAAGTCTATTTACTTGTAAGCTTTTTGAATCTTGTATATTCATATGGTTATTTATTATTTGCTTCACTTGGCTTACGTAATCTACATTTATCATCCTCATACATCCCTTCAAAATATAAGCATTATAATAGTATTAATTTTATATACAAATTAATCTGCTATGGAGTTAAAACTAAATTAATCTATAGTTATAATGATTGCTAGTATTATTACTTGCAATATCCTGTGCACGCTTTGCTTGGACAGGCTACTTCAGTAACTACTATAACTGTCAATCCTGTAATTGCACATGCTAGTGTAGTTGTAAATGCACCTACAACATCAGCTTCATTTGATATCTCTTCTAGTTCTTCAACAGATACATAACCGGTTGATAATTTATACTTATTTTCCATTGCAGAATCCTCCCTATAATTTATAATTCTTAAGCTTATCTTATATTTTATTTACAGTAACTTGTGCAAGCACCAGTCTCACAAACTGCAACTGTTGCAACACTTACAGTTGCCTTTGTAATTAAAGTAACAATTGTAATTATTGCAGGAGTTCCTGCTCCCTGTCCTTCTGTAGAAACCTCTTCAAGTTCTTCTACTGAAACAAATCCTGTTATATCATCATATCTATTCATAATTTACCTCCCAAATATTAACACTATTATAATGAATTCTTGATTGTTCTCTATAAGAAATATAGCTTTCTAATTGAAATGTACTTTGCAAACCTCCTATCAAAACTAAGGCAAGCTTTGAATATAGCTTTACAATTATTAGCTTATACAGGCTTTATTTTATTAATGGCAATATCCTGTACATGCTCCAGTTTCACAAACTACAGCAGTTGCAACTTTTATAGTTAATCCTACTGTAGCAATTACTGCGCATGGAGTTCCAGTTCCACCATACTCATCCGAAACATTTTCCAACTCCTCAACTTCAATAAATCCAGTTAATTGTTTATAATCTTTCATAAATTTTACCTCCTTCTTTATTTACATCATTAAAACTTTAATAATATATAAAAATTTCTACTATAAATATTAATTTAGTATCTTAATTTCATATCCATAGCAGATTAAATTTGTATCAAGGTATTTTTACTCTAAAAATAGTACAGATGGTATGGCATCAGGAGCAGAAAACCTAAGTAGTGAATACCCAAATCCAGCCAAACCGACCATTAAACTATAGGACTCAACCCCTCTAAAGGACTTTCCTTTCCATCTTTGAGTGATTACCTGTTCGTAAATATCATCAAATATCATTTTGCATTCATCCTTTAGTTTATTATCCATTAGCTTCTCTGCAGCTATATATAATATTTCTAAGTTACCTAAATCTCCATGACATAAAGATGGATTGTTTCCGAAAGATTTTCTTCTTGTTGTAACCAAAGCACTCTTAATCTCCTGATCCAAATTATTATCGTCAAAGGAAGAAAACTTTGTTAGGCACTTGCTTAGCAGTATTCCTGGTGCCCCGTGACACCACCCGAAGGCAATCTCTTCTTTTTTATTAGTCTTAAACCAATTGTCTTCTTCTTTTATATATAGAGCCCGCTCAAACTCAAGTGCTTCTTTTATTACCACTTTCAAATCACTTGTATTTTCTATCCAACACTCTTCTAGTAGTTGACTAAGATATGCTATTACCCCTGCATTTCCATGTGAAAATCCTGTTGATTTCATTATATGTCCCCAAGCTACTCCGCCAATATCAGTACTTTCCTTTTCATTAATTAAGTGTTTACAGCACTTATTGACTATTGATTTCATAATAGAATCCAATTCAGGATAATTATTAGCTTTTATCATTGGTAATAGCACAGCTATACACCCAACTGATCCACCTATCAGATCGTATTGTTTGTCCATCAAAACTATATCATCTAGATATCTAATATATTTTTCAATATATTTTTTATCAGATTCTACTCCGCTATATCTAACAAGCTTATCAAATACATAAATAGTTCCACTTAGCCCGTTAAAGGCTCCAATAGAAAACGGATGATTTCTAGGTGCATTGTCTATAAATTTCCTCCTGGATTCCAAAGCTTCACTAGCTGCTTTTATAAACTCTTCCTTACCTGTAACAAATCCTAGGTATATGAGAAATAGTGCAATACCTCCATTTCCATTATAAAGATCGTCTCCTATTGGACTTATTCCTACGCCTACTTCATTTCTTCCAGATAATATAGCACTTACCCATGTTCTATTGTTCTTATCACTACTATCTAAAATACTGTTCTCTAAAATATAATTTCCAATTTCAACTGCTAAATCTATATATTTAGTCGTATCAATACTAGTTTTTTTACCTCTAAGCTTATCAAAACTTATTGGTGTTTTATCTTTATCATAATCATTCTCTTTGCTCTTAAATGCAATCTCAATGATTCTTAACTGTAAATTCAAATCCTCTTTTGAAAAGGACATAATCCTTTTATATACTGTATCTAAAGGAGTTTCAGTTAAGAAATTTATATACTCGTTTCCTCTCATATCATATATATTTCTACAATTCAGCTTACAATTAAAGCAAGGAACTTCGGTATTAAGTAAGCTATTAAACTCCAGCTTTACGATATCATTCTTATCTTCGTCTATATTACTTCCTATCCTACTAAAAAATACAACTCTATCTTCGTAATTTCTTAGTAAATCCGGATGGTAGCTTGTATTAAGCAATTGAGTATAATCCCTAGTAGGTCTTAGTATTATCCTATTGATGCTACCTTCAAAAATATCTTTTATTAAATCGTAATACTGCTCTTTGTTTGCCAGTATTACATTGTAACTAGTTTTAAACCCGTCTATTAAATTATCAATAAAGCATTCAGATTTCTGAATCATTCCGTTTAATTTTGGATTGTTTTTTTCAGGTTCCATTTTTAAATGTTCTCTTATTACTTCCACATGATCGGTATTCTGATCTTTTATCACATAAGACTTGAAAGGTGATTTTTGATCTGTAGCACCACCGAGACCACTTATATCAAGCATTGCATCAGAGTTTTCTTCATTCATCAGATAATAAGGTAAAATACCTATTGACTGTACTGAGTTTTCTATAACCGTATTTGCCATTTTTTGAGACTCAGTTTCATACCCATCATAATGAACCTTTACATATGGATGGAATAAGGTTTCTAAATCAATAAGCATAGGGTTTGCACCATCAGCAATTATATTTTCACAATGAAAATCTACTGCATTTAATGAATGTAATATGGCAATAAGTTGTCCCATTCTTTTATAGAATTCTTCAACTTCTTTAATTGATTTACATTCATTATTATCAACGTACCCAACTAATCCAAAATCGATTTTATTAATTATTTTTAATTTCTTTATTGGTAATATATTTGTTTTTTCTTTCTTTTCTATCCATTCTAAAATACTTTGAAAACCAATATCCATTTTTAAATTTCTAGGCTTATACATTAATTTAAAGCCATTTATAAATTCTATTTTTGTAACAGTCTTTCCTGAGTGATGTTCATCTCCCATGCCAGTTTTGATACTTTCAATCTTTAATTCCTTAATATTTCTTTCATAAACTAAAGAAATATCATCTAAGTTATTCTTTATATTGGTCAAAACTTCATAGATAAATTCAAAGTAATGTTCCGATTTTACTCGCATTATTTTAGTGAGTTCTTTATATTCTGAATATAAATTCGATAAATATTTTTTATCATTCAATACTGAGAAATGAAAATACTCAAATCTAGCTCTATCTGTATTACCTTTTAATTTTTTATCCATTCTAGCAATATTAACCTCTAAAATAAGAACCCTAGATGCATAACTTGATAGCTGCTGTAACAGGCTATATATGCACTCGTTAAAAAATTTCTCTATGTTATATACAAGGTCTAATTCACTTATTAGCGCCACCCACTTTTTAAGGCATAAATTGATATACGGTTCATAAAAAAAGAAAAATGGAATTGTGTTTCTGAACTCTGAAACAAACTGATCTAATCTATCAAATCTTTCTTCATTCAAAATATCATTAAAATTTTCATCTATAATTTCTTTATTCAATAAAGCATCTGCTAAATTATCAATATCACATTCCGAAACTTTCTTAGTTAATTCTCTTAGCTTGTCTTCATTGGAAGCCTCCGGAACTATCTTTAACCAATATTTTTTAACATCTTGCGTAGTAATCTCCATATTATCACCTATCCATTTAATATTTGTATCTTTTTTTCATTTTCTAGAAGTATATGTAACCCTTCTTATCGTTCACTGGAAATCAGGGACAATTTATTAATAACATATATTGTAATTTTGTTAAATATATTTTCCTTAATGTATCTCTTATTAATCATAAATAGAACATTTAGTTATTCAGACCATTTTAGGACACATTTTATATTATTCAGGAAAAAAAGGTAAGCGAATTCTACTAAAAATAGATTCCACTCACCTTCTAAACGTATTTATTTTATCTATGCCAATCTTACTATCTACATGACAATTTTATAATTAAACCTATATCTTAATAAACTCTACTTATAATTCTACAAAAATTTAAAAAGATATGTATAGTTTTAGCTTTGTTCATCTTTAATAATAGACTTCATAATACTATTCATTTTCATAATTAATGCAATTTACACCTTAAATAGTTAATATAATCAATCTAGCCTTTTAGGAAAAATATTTAAGCTTTTAGGAAATTAGTTCCAAAATATATTTCTTTAATGCTATAATAAAAACAATTACAGAAAAACTTTACATAGGAGGTATACTATGAAAAAACTTAATTTTAAAAAAGGGTTAGCTCTTACTATTTGTGCATTATCTATGGTTCTTGCAGAAACTGCTTCCTCAATGTGCCTGTTTTTGCTGGCTAAGGAACCTAAGATGCCCGAATCTTTATACAAAAGAGATTAGTTTGTGTTCCTAATTACCAATTCCTGTTGAAATATTAAATCTTTGACTTTAGTATGCAAAAACACATTTGCATACTTTTCTTCAATTATCGTCCTAACTATATTCAACCCAAGTCCTCTACCATTTCCTTTTGTTGAGAAGTTATCTCTATATATCATATATACAGAAGGGGTGTCTTCAGAGCAAGAATTACGGATTATAAATGTTGTGTTTTTTTCTTGTTTAACTACTGTTAAGTTAATAAACTTGTCATCACATAGCTCTGCTGCTTCTATTGCATTATCCAAAAGTATACCTATAATCCTACAGATATCAATCTCAGCCATATGTAACTTTTCTATAGGATCTAAGATTTCTACTACAACTTTAATTTTTTTTGAGGTAGCATTAATGATTTTAGAAGACAATAGCCCTTTTAAAGAGCTCATCTGAATATTTTTAAGCAAATATAGGTTACTATCCATTTTCATCATTTTTTTATTTTCTAACTCTAATTCGTTTTCGTAAAAGTATTTTAATCCGTTAATATCTTCCCTTTCTATATAACTTGATAATATAGTCATTATATTATTGTAATCATGTTTAAACTTTTTCAAATCAGCGGTCATTTTTTCAATCATATTAGTATATTCCGATAATCGTTGCAATTCTAAATCTTTAAATTCGCATTGAAGCTTATTCATAATATCTTTACGATAAAAATATAGTACTATAATTACTACAATAAAGTTAATTGCTGTGCTACAAGCGTTAAGAGTTATTACAAAGTTGTCTATATTCCTAACAAAATATTTATATGCAAATACATCTATATATATATTACATAAAACAAATCCTATATAAAGTAATATAGGAACATTGTTTCTCAGTTTTTTTACAATTCCATCATCGTATATATATGATATAGCGAAAATCCTTCTTAATATAGCACTTATTACACAGGATAGGATTACTATTATTAATGCTATAATTAAATATTCTAAAGACACTTTTGGTATAATATTAAAATTTATATTAAAAAATATTGCAGCACAAAAACCAACTACAGCATCACTAAGAGCAAAAACAAGATCAGTAAGAATAACTAGAAATATAGAATAATTTAATTTTCCTACATTTTTTAAACAGTAAAATAATAGAATTATAGTTGTAAAAGGCATAAGTAAAAAGTGCTTTCCATACATAACAAAAATTAAACCTATAGATGTATTACCTATAATAAATAAAATAATACTCTTATTTATATTAGCCCCACTCAAAATATGAAAAATGCTTAAAAAACCTAAAGATAAAACCATTATATACATACAGTAATATGCTAAGTTATACATTTTTTAGTATCCCCTTCATATACCGCTTGGAAATATAGCATGTATCACCATTTTTCATATTTATAACTAAATTAGATTTATCTAATGATTTTATATTTCTTGTGTTTACAATATATGACCTATGACATTTATAAAAATAACCAGGCACTATCTTCTCTATTTCTTTAAGTGAGCTGTAAAAATCTATAATCTCATCTTTAGTGTGTAATCTTATTCTATGATCTTTTCCGGTTTCAAAAAACATAATATCATCAGGAATTAAATTAATAATTCTGTTTCCTATATCTAAGGAAATATAATCTTTTTCATAACTTTTTACCCTGTTAAGATCATCACTTATCTCTTTTAGACATTCTCTAATCTTGACTTTTAAGTTTTCCATATTTCCTTTAATTATATAGTCCATAGCTTGTACCTTGTATTCGAAGGTTAGAAGCGTTAATTCTGCATGAGATGTTACAAATATTATATACCCTTTTGGATCATGTCTTCTTATTAGTCTAGCCAACTCTATCCCATTTATTTTATCTTCAAGCTCTACATCTAAAAAATACACATAATCTTTATCTTTGTGTAGCATTATCTTTTCAAGTATCTCTTTAGGATTGCAAGTACTAACAGCTAAATTAATATTAAGCCTTAATTTTTCAGCTTCTTTCATGATAGCTTCCTCAAGTTGAAGTCTTTGCACGTCATTATCTTCACAAATCATAATATCCATCACCATTTCCCCCTTCAATTTACAATTATAACACTCACTTGTAATATAATAACATTATGTTTATTTTTTTTCAATTTTCTGTTATTATATTTTCAAAAGGGGTAAGCATGACTCCTTTGTAAATATATGTTATAATTGTAACTATAACGCAATTGTTGTATATGGAGGTTGTTTATATGGATGTAGCAGAAAAGCTAAGTATTGCTTGTACACAATTTATAAAAAATAACATTGATATACCAGATATAAATTTGAAAAAAGTAGAGTATGGAATCCAAGTTATTATTATAAACTTTATAAAACTCTCACTAATTCTAATTATTTCTTTTATTTTCAAAGTTACTAATTATATAGCAGTTGCCTTAATAAGTTTTGGAGCTTTGAGAATTTTTAGTTGCGGCCTACATGCTGATTCTAATTTTAAGTGTAATATTACCAATATTATTTTATTTTTTGGAAACATATACCTCAGCAGTACTCTCAACTTAGTTCACATTTCAAAAGTAATTATAATTATTTTAAGCTTAGTACTATTAGTGTTATATTCACCTGCTGATACTGAAGACAGACCCTTGCTAAGCAAAAAATTGCGACGTAAGCTCAAGCTCTTCTCAATTATATCAGCTACTATTCTTGGACTAATTTCAATATATTATATAAATAATATATACTCCAGCATAATTATTTTATCAATTTTTGAAGCCGCACTACTTACAACACCTATAATGTATCGAATCTTCAAAAAACAATATAACAATTATAAAAATTATAGTTGTTAAGTTAATTGTTTTATTTAAATGAAAGGCGGAAAATTAATGTATAACATTGGCTACTTAATACTTAGTTTTTTGTATTACTTTCTATTTTTTATTATACCAATATACTGTCGCTTAAAATTCAAGGATAAAGTTAGTCCAACATCTTTTTTAAAGCTTAGCAATAGTCCTGCAAAAGGAGTACTCATTGGACTTTTACTTTCATCAATCTATATATTACTATTACTTATAAAAAATCTCATCACCGGGTGGAAAACACCTAATTTTAACATTGGGGTATTATGGATAAGCTTTTTATTTGTAGGTATATTAGAAGAAATTCCTTTTAGAGGTTTTTTACTTCAGAAACTTAAATCAAAGACTGGTTTTTTTATAGCGAATCTTATAACCAGTTTTCTTTTTGTAATTATGCATTATCCTTTATGGATATCTAATAACATAAATCTAATACATTCCTCTATATCTATCTATATAGTTAGCTTGCTATACGGCTACATTTTTAATGAATTTGATTCCTTATGGATTACAATAGTATGTCACTCCTTCTTCAATCTAACTACTTGGTTAGGATTTCGATGATTTAATATGCTAATAAATATAAAAGATCTGCACTCAAATCTTTATAAATTTTAGTGCAGATCTTATTTTCATCAATTTTTTAATAGTATTTTCTTTATTTCTTCTATAGTTAATCCACTGATTTTCAATTTATTAATTTCATCTAACCGTTTAAGAGAATCTATTCTAGGGTACCTTCTAACTAGTCTATTATCCACCTGTTCAAAAGGTATTAAGCCTTCTTCCGTATAATATTTTAATGTGCTATACCTCATACCAGAAAGCTGAACTAGTTCACTAATTGTTACTAATTCAGAATTTTGTATTTTATCTATACTTCTTGGTCTAGACATCTTTATACTAGGCCTGTTAGGATATCAACAACTAGCGTTACAAAAGAAAATACTTCAATATCTGAAATAGATTTCTTGATTATTTTAAACTTTTCAGTGGCCTTATTTTCATATAATTGATTCATCTTGTTTTTTATAGCTTTATATTCATATTCAGAGAAATAGGACATTAACAGTTTGTTGCTGTCTAAAATTAAAGAAAGATACATTGTTTTTTCATCTATAGCGCCCTCTTCTAATAATTCTGCTCTTATCCTTTGAATAATTAAATCTCCAGTATTGTAGATATCCACATATTGCTTTTTTGCTTTTCCCATTGCCGAAGTATCACTCAAGCTCTGAATATCCTTTTTTTCTTCAATACTTTTTATAATAGAGTCGTATATACTATTGCGTATTTTAGAATGAGAATAAAAATACTGCATCCAACTCTTAAAATCTATTACTTTTTTTGAACTCAATATCTGTAGCATAGTATCTTTATACTCTATTCCAGTAGGGTTAGAATCTTTAATAACAACTTGCTTATTTTCATTAAGGATTACCTTATCTTCTAAAAACAGTTCAATAAATATTGCTGCTATTGAATATATTTTACTATTTCCAATCTTGACTTTTTTTGATTTAGCTAGATCTTTTCCAAGCAAAGATAAAACTGCAAACTCCTCTGCTATTGACAACTCTAAATGTTTAACCTTCATATTCGACACACCTCCACAAATTTTCAACTTTATTGTTACTTACTACTTACTACTTATTATATTCTTCTTTTCTATATAAATCAACTATACGTTTTAAAATTTTAACTCTATCTAAGCATTTTTAACACCCTATAACTATTTTATATAAGTACATTAACATCTCCATCTTGTGGCGATAGAGAAAGTAATATTGATTGTTGCAGAATCTAAAATTTCATAAAAAAGAAAGAGCCCCTTCACAACCTATTAATTGTAAAAGAACTCTTAACTTACTGTATATATTATTTACTATTCAAATCTTAAAGCTTCAATTGGATTTAGCTTTGATGCCTTACTTGCTGGGTAAATTCCGAATATTATACCTACCGCTAATGAAAAAACAAATGCTGCAAGTACAATATTATTAGAAATCAACACTGTAGTTGAGAAGAATTTTTCTGCAATATACCCACCTAAATATCCTACAAGTACCCCAAGTATTCCACCAAATCCGCTTACACTTGCTGCTTCGATAAGGAACTGAAGAAGTATTGTCCTTCTTTTTGCTCCAATAGCTTTTCTAGTACCTATTTCTCTAGTTCTTTCAATTACTGAAACAAGCATTATGTTCATGATACCAATACCACCAACTACAAGGGATATTGCTGCTATTCCAGCAAGCATTGTAGTTAGACTCTTATTTGTTGCATTTGCAGTATCTAGTATACTTGTTTGATTCATGATTCTATAATAACTTCTAGTTGTATTAGAATTACTTGTTGCACTATTCAACTTATATTTCTTGTTTAAGAATAGTTGCAAATATGACATAGCAGTATCTACTTTTTCCTTACTCTCTGCTTCTATATAGAAAGTCTTTGGATTTGCACTCTTTAATAGTCTTTCACCAGTTGTTAGTGGAACTATTATCCTATCATCACTTGAACCAGTTGCTGAAGTTCCTTCAGATTGAAGAAGTCCTACTATAGTAAACTCAATGCCATTTACATACATTGTTTTACCTACAACATTTGTAGTACTAAATAAAGTTTGAGCAGTTTCACTTCCGATTACAAGAACATTATATCTATTGTCAATATCTCTTTGCTGTATAAATCTACCTGCACTAATTGAAAGCTTTCTTATCTCTGTATAATTTGGAGTAGATCCTTCTAAAGTGGTTGTACTTGATACATCTCCATTTTTTACATTAACACTGCTTGTTATTTGAGGTGCAATTTCTTTAATTCCAGGCTTTGTTTTAAGTTCTGCTAACTCTTCAGTTGTGATTGTAGGTGTTCTATTACCTGTTATACTTACAGTTATAAGGTTAGTACCTAGCTTTTCTATTTGGTCACTTACTTGCTTTTGAGTTCCTTGTCCCATTCCAACCAGTATAATAACTGATGAGATACCTATTATTATCCCAAGCATTGTAAGGAAGGATCTAATCTTATTTTGCCAAACTGAAGTTAAAGCAATCTTTATAAGTTTTGTTAGTTTCATGCTCTCACCTCACTATCATTGAGCGTATCAGAGGTTATCATTCCATCCCTAACAGTTATGATTCTCTTTGCGTTCGCTGCAATATCCATATCATGAGTAATCATTACGATTGTATTGCCTTCATTATTAAGGTCTGTTAACATCTTAAGCACTTCTTTTCCAGTCTTACTATCAAGAGCTCCAGTAGGCTCATCTGCCAAAATCATTTGCGGTTCTGTAACCAATGCTCTAGCAATTGCAACTCTTTGCATCTGTCCTCCAGAAAGCTCAGAAGGCTTATGTTTTAAATGACTTGTAAGCCCAACCTTCTCAATGGCTTCTTTTACTTTTTCTTTAGTCTTTCCGTTGGGATATCCTAAATATAATAGTGGCAATTCAACATTTTCATATATATTTAACTTAGGAAGAAGATTATAATTTTGAAAGATAAAGCCGATTTTCTTGTTTCTTATTTCTGCCAGCTTATTATCATTGCATTTGGTATCTAGTCCATCTAAAATGTATTCTCCAGAGGTAGGTTGATCTAAACATCCTATTAAATTCATAAGAGTAGACTTTCCCGCACCAGATGGTCCTACTATAGCTACGTATTCTCCCTTTGAAATAGTCAAATTTACATTACTTAGAGCTTTGAAGGTATTACTGCCCATTTTATATACTTTTTCAATCCCTGTCATTTTAATTATCTCTTTATTTAAATTCTCTTCCATATACTGAATACCTCACTTATTTATACTAGTTTTTACCACCAGTGCTGCCACTATTACTTCTTTGACCTCCTTGACCTCCGCCGAAGCCACCTTGCATACCGCCGCCAAAGCCACCCATGTTCCCTCCAAAGGCTGAGTTTTGACCGCTTCTGTTACTATTTGTTGTAGTTGTTGTTTGTGGTAATTGAACTAGAACCTTTTCTCCTTCAGTAACTCCTTCAGTAATCTCAACATAATTCTCTGTTTCCATTCCTGTCTTAACTGCTATTAATCTTCCACTGCTTGCAGTAGTTGCCATTCCTCTTGCTGCATTACTTCCATTTCCGTATCCTTGTGAATTTCTTTGACCATATCCACCATTTGAGTTCTTTCCGTTACTCGCAGTTTTATTGCCATTTGTATTTTGTGTATTATTTGTTTGTGCTTGTTGGTTTGAATCGCTTGTACTATTGTTACTGCTACTTTGGGCACTAGTTGTAGTACTAGCACTTTCCACTCTTACAAACTTTTGTCCATTGTTATCCACTAAAGCTTCTGCCGGTATTACTAAGGCATCCTGCTTGCTTTCTACTGATATAGTTACATTTCCGTTCATTCCAAGCTTAATTCCTGCTGGATCTTTTATTCCAACAACAACATCATAAGTCGTAACATTATTTGAAGTAGTTCCTACAGCTGCAACTGTTTCAACCGTTCCCTCAAATGTCTTGTCTTTTATTGCATCAAACTTAACCTGTGCTGTTTGTCCAGCTTTTACTTTTTCGATGTCAAGTTCATCAACTGACAGCTTAATCTTAATTGAATTCATATCAACTATTGTTAATACTCCACCGGATGAACTAGATGAAGCTGAACTAGAGCTTGAATTTGAGCCAGAACCTGATGATTGACTGCTATCGCCATTTGAAGCATTAACGGCTGTAATAACCCCTCCTATAGGAGCTTTTACTGTCATATTATTAAGGTTTGTATATGCTTCATTTAGTTGAGTTTGAGCATCTGAAACATTCAATTTATCCATAGCTACTCTATTAGCATCAACTTTCTCAGCACTTTGATCACTTGATAAAGTAAGATTTTGCTTTGCTAAGTTATTTTGTGCTGTAGTTACTGCCTTTCTTAAAGCATCACTATCAGATACAAACAACTTCTGTCCTGCAGTTACAGTGTCTCCTACTTTCACATTTAAATCTTTTATTGTTCCAGTATTGTTTGCAGTGACTTGTTTAGTTACTGCTGCATAGGCAGTACCAGTACCTTGTACTGTAACATTAAGATTCATTTTTCTAGCAGAAACAGTATAATATTGTACAGCTGAAGCTACGGTTTTCTTAGCAAAGAATGTCTTATATGCAAAATATCCTCCCACACCTAGAGCTATAATAACTATTCCTGCAACTATTCCTTTGATTACTTTACTTTTCATCTTAATCCTCCTATAAATATGATTAACAATATCAATCCCTTAATTACACTTTAAATTATTAACTTCCTAAATCTTCATATTTGAATTATAGATGCAAATTGCCGAGGTATTATCAAGGAATTATGTGAAAATTGTGTGATATATAAAAAAACAGCCTATAACTGTATTTCACAGTATATATAGGCTGTTTTTTTACACATAATCTTCGTTAGCTAATGGGAATTTAATTATAAAGCTAACTCCTTTATCTCTGTTTATAGCAGATATTTCTCCACCATAGAAATTAATTATTTTCTTACTAATTGCTAGCCCAAGTCCAAAGTTTCCTGTTTTATCCTTATAAAGATTGTCGAAGATACGATTCATATGAATTTGATCTATAATTGGTCCATCATTATATATGTCTAAAATTGCAAAGTTCCCTTGCTTTTTTAAACCTACGGATATCTGCTCTTTAGCATATCTAAGTCCATTATCTAGAATATTTTCTATAGCAACTTGTATTTTTTCCACATTTCCATTTATCACAAGTTCCTCAAGATCTAAGTTCCAGTCTATTTCACTTTTTATAACTTCAAACCTATTTATAATATGATGCATTAATTTATGAAGATTTATTTCTGTATCTTCATTTGTGTTACTCATTACATAATCTAGGGTATTTAGATAAAGCATTTGTTTTATCTTCTTTTCAAGACTTATGGCTTCATCTCTTATTATCTCAGCAGTTTTCTCTATAGAATCTATATATACTCCGTCCATTATGGCGTCAGCATGACTCATTATAACCATTACAGGAGTTTTTAAATCATGTGATATACTTTGAAGGAAAAGTTTTTCCTCTCTATCTATCTTTTGAAGTTCTGTCTGCATCGTATTCATGGAACTTACAAGTCTTCCTATTTCATCAACCGTCTTAACTTCAATCGGATCTGTCCAATCCTTATGAGCTATTCTTTTTGTATACTCTTCGAGTTGCTTAAGCGGTTTAGATAAGTAATTAGCGATAAGTTTAGCAGTAAAAAAACCTATCACTATGAACGTTAATCCTATACCTAACACTGTATATAGTAGAGAATTATCTTGCATACTAGGAACATATGAGACTAAATATTGTTTTTCTCCGCCAGTTGTCTCTTTAGAGCTAATAATTATAAAGAACTTTCTTCCATTGTAGGTCTCTTTAATTTGTTTTTCATAAACCTTTTCACCAGAAATTAGATTTACCATCCATTTCTTCGCATCCTTCTCATTATATCCAAAGCCCTTATCTCCCATGGAGAAGTTAGGTATTCCTTGCCCTGCGCCCCTATCATTTTTATTTACCGGAGGCATCTCTATATTTTGATTAGGCCCTAATTGTGGTTCTTGGATTTCTTTTTTATTATTAGACTCACTTTTTATTACAGGATTTCCGCTAGAATCAAGTAAAACCTTCCAACTTTCATCAGCCTTAACTGTAAAATACCTGCTCCCTTTTAAGTTCCCAAACTCACCGAATCTATCTTGATTTATGCTATTCTCTTCTCTTTCTAGTACGATCTGATGTACAGTCTTTAAATCACCCATTATAGCATTTTCTCTAGTCCTTCTATATGCAAAAATATATACTAAAGAAATACTAAAGATTATTATTAAAATAAATGCCGTAAAGGTGGTCCATATTCTCATTGTTAAGGATTTAAACTTAAATTTGTTAAATATGTTTAATTTAAATTTTAAATTTTTCATGATTTATATACCAATTTATAACCACATCCATATATTGTTTCTATGTTTAAGCTCAAAACTTTTCTTCTAAGTCTTCTGATAGTATCATCTACAACTCTATCCGATCCGAAATAATCGTCTCCCCATACATGATCAAGGATTTGATCTCTTGATAAAAGAGCATTTTTATTTTCAACTAAGTACACCAATAACTCAAACTCTTTATTAGTAAGTTGAATTTCTTCCTCTTCTAAAAATACAGTTCTTTGCCTTTTACTTATCTTATATTCACCAATTTTTAATATTACATCTTGAGTTTCTGCAATTTCTTTTCCATATACTCTTTCTATCAATCTATTCGTTCTTATAACTAATTCCCTTGGAAGAAAAGGCTTTGATAGGTAGTCATCACTTCCCATCTCTAGACCAACAACTCTGTCTAGTTCTTCATTTCTTGCAGACATAAATATAACGGGAGTAGTTTTATCATTAGCTTTTATGCATTTTATCAGCTCATAACCATCAATATCTGGAAGCATTATGTCTAATATCCATACATCTGGTTTATCTTTTATTCTTTCCATAGCAGATAATCCATCCGAAAAGGTAGTAACAGAGTAGCCTTCTCTTTTCAAATATTTTTCTAGTAAAAGATTTAAACTCTTTTCATCTTCTACTAGATACAATGTCTTATCCATTAATCTCACCTCAAATTATTTATCTTTCATAGTTTAGTTATTTTATGTATTTATTTTATCATACAACCTTAGAAACATTTTAGATAAATTATGTGAACTTTATGTGATAGGTAAAAACTATTTTTAAACAATGTTCTTTAAAGTAATAGTTTTATACTCTATTATTTTGACCTTTAAAGCAATATATTTATGTTTTCACTCATAAATTTAATATAAGAAAAAAACTACTTGTAGGATTTCTCTAAAGAAGTCCTATAAGTAGCTTTAAATTATTTTCTCTATTATTCCGCCACCAACAACTAAGTCTTCATCGTAGAAAACTACGGACTGTCCCTTAGTTATCGCTCTTTGCTTTTCTTTGAAGGACACTACAACTCTACCATCTTCTAACGGTCTAATAGTAGCATCTGAAGCTTTTGCAGAATATCTTATCTTTGCTTTTACCTTTATCTCTTTATTAAGCTTGTCAAGAGTTATAAAGTTTAAGTCTTTTGCTATAAGGTCAGTTTTGAAGATATCTTCTTCTGGCCCTATTACAACTTCATTTCTCAAAGGATTTATATCTGTTACAAATACTGGTCTTCCAAGAGCTAAACCTAAACCTTTTCTTTGACCAATAGTGTAGTATACTATACCTTTATGTTTGCCTAATATATTCCCATTTTTATCTACAAAGTTACCTTGCTTAACCTTTTCAGGTTTTGCAAGCTTTATGTAGCTTCCATGGTCATTATCAGGTATAAAACATATTTCCTCACTGTCTTTTTTGTTATGGACAGCAAGACCTATTTCTTTAGCTATTTCTCTTATTCTATCCTTTGTGTATTCACCACAAGGCATCAAAGTGTGAGCAAGCTGTTCTTGAGTTAAATTGTATAATGCATAAGTCTGATCTTTTCTATCATCTTCTGATCTTCTAAGAACATATCTTCCATTTTCATTAGTTACAGTTGCATAATGACCAGTTGCAACATATTCTGCACCTATAGCTCTAGCTTTCATTAAAAGTTCATCAAACTTTAGGTATTTGTTGCAAGCTATACAAGGGTTAGGAGTTTTTCCTTCTATGTATTCATCTACAAAGTAATCAATTACTTTTTCTTTGAAGGAATCTCTAAAGTTGAGTACATAAAAAGGTATGCCTATTCTATCAGCCACTCTTCTAGCATCATCAATAGCAGAAAGGGAACAGCATCCGCCTTCTCTTTCTTCAAACTCCTTATCCTCTTGCCATATCTGCATAGTAACACCTATAACATCATAGCCTTGTTCCTTTAAAAGATAAGCAGCAACGGAGCTATCAACTCCGCCGCTCATACCTACAACTACTTTTTTCTTCATATATTAATTATTCTCCATGAACTTGGTCGTGGATATCGTCATGTTCTTCATAATCCCATGCTTCTAATCCTTGACTTATTCTGTAGTCATTAATTGCCTTATGTATAGCTTCTTCAGCTAATACTGAACAGTGCATCTTTACTGGTGGAAGTCCATCAAGAGCTTCTGCAACAGCTTTGTTTGTTAATGTCCAAGCTTCTTCAAGTGTTTTTCCCATGATTAATTCTGTAGCCATGCTTGATGATGCTATAGCTGAACCACATCCATAAGTTTTAAACTTAACATCGCTAATTACATTATCTTCTACCTTTAAATATATCTTCATTATGTCTCCACACTTAGCGTTTCCAACTTCTCCTACGCCGTTTGCATCAACTATTTCCCCTACATTTCTTGGATTTCTAAAATGGTCCATTACCTTTTCACTGTACATCATAATTATTTAGCTCCCTTCTTTAGATGGTCTTCCCATAATGGTGACATATCTCTTAATCTTTGTATAATTGGTGGTACTGCATTTATTACATAGTCTACGTCTTCTTCAGTAGTTCCGTCTCCTAAAGATAGTCTTAGTGAACCATGAGCAATTTCATGCTTACATCCTATTGCTAAAAGCACATGTGAAGGATCAAGTGATCCTGAAGTACAAGCACTTCCTGAAGATGCGCAAACTCCTTCAAAGTCTAACATCAATAGTATTGATTCACCTTCTATGAATTCAAATATAATATTAGCATTACCTGCTAATCTGTTCTTTCCTCTTGGTCCGTTAAGTCTTGAATATGGAACCTTTAATAATCCATCTATTAACTTATCTCTTAATTTTTCAAGTCTCTCAGCATGTTCATCAATACTTGAAGTTGCAAGTTCAATTGCTTTTCCAAGACCAACTATTGCAGGTACATTCTCTGTTCCTGCTCTTCTTGCTCTTTCTTGACCACCACCGTGAACAAGATTATCTATTCTAACACCTTTTCTTATATAAAGAGCACCTATTCCCTTAGGACCATATATCTTATGACCAGCTAGGGATAATAAATCAATATTTAATTCCTTAACATTTATATGAACATTACCAACAGCCTGAACAGCATCAGTATGGAATAATACTTTTCTTTCCTTACAAATCTGTCCAATCTCTTTTATTGGTTGAATTGTACCTATCTCATTGTTTGCAAACATGATAGAAACTAATATAGTTTTATCAGTTATTGCATTCTTTAAATCTTCTAAGTTTATGAAACCTTCACTATCTACATCTAAATATGTAACTTCAAAACCATGCTTTTCAAGATATTCACAAGCATGAAGTACAGCATGATGCTCTATCTTTGTAGTTATTATGTGGTTTCCTTTTTTCTTATGGGCAAAAGCAATACCTTTTAGCGCCCAGTTATCTGCTTCTGAGCCACCACCAGTAAAGTAAACTTCACTTGATTCACAACCTAGGGCTTTAGCTACTCTATCTCTACCTAGATCTATAGCCATCTTGGTATCCCTTGATATACTATAGAATGATGAAGGATTGCCAAACTTTTCAGTAAAATAAGGCATCATCTCTTCTAAAACTTCTGGTTTAACATAAGTAGTAGCTGCATAGTCCATATACACAACTTTATTCATTAACCTTCACTCCTATCAGCTATTTTTCAGCTATTTTGATGCTGCTTTGTCTGGCTTTTATGCCATTGTAATCATTAACTATATCTTGTAAAGTCACTGATTCCATTACGTCATCAATACTATTTTTTATTTTTTTCCATAACAACGTTGTAGCACAACAATCTATGTTGTCACAAGCTGTTCCATCTACGCATTCCGCGATTTCTATAGGGCCTTCCAATACATTCATAATATCTGCAACAGTTATATCTTTAGGTTCTTTGTTCAAAACGTAGCCACCTTGAGCTCCTCTAATACTCTTGATAAGCTTCGCCTTTCGCAAAGGACTAAAAAGCTGCTCTAAATAATATTCGGAAATGCTTTGTCTTTCTGAAATGGTCTTAATGGATACGGGTGATTCTCCATAATTAATGGCTAATTCAACCATAGCCTTTACTCCATAACGTCCTTTGGTTGACAACTTCATACTATCACCCCTTAATGTTGAGTAAAACACTAAACTTTCCATTTCATATAATAGCAAATCCGACTTAAACTGTCAACAATTAAAAAAGAACATTTTTCCTTTACTTTTAGCAATCAGTGCTTACTAATCAATACTAAGTATACTTTTTTATTGATTTATCTATAAATGTTTAAAGGATTGATAATTCTATCAATCCTTTAAACATAAATTATCAAATTTATTAACCTTCCTAAGTTATCCTATTTAACTATATTTATTCTGATATATTTAGCTATTCCTTTACCTTCTTCCAATAATCAAATATAACCTTCTCATTCTTATTCTTTCCTGGTACATAATAATTTCTGCTTTTTAAGTTATCTGGCAGGTACTGCTGCTTAATATAATTATTTTCATAGTTATGTGGATACTTATATTCTATTCCTCTACCTAAGGCCTTTGCCCCATTATAATGAGCATCCTTTAGATGAACTGGTATATCACCAATGTTCACCTGTTCTATATCCTGGAGTGCAGCATCAATAGCGCATACCACTGAGTTTGACTTTGGTGCTGTTGCAAGAACTAATGTCGCTTGTGCCAGTGGAATACGAGCTTCTGGAAAACCTAACATATTAGCTGAATCAACACAAGCCTTAACTATCATTGCAGCATTTGGATATGCAAGACCAATATCTTCGGATGCAATTACCATAAGTCTTCTACAGATTGATTGAATATCGCCAGCTTTAACGAGCCTTGCTAGATAATGAACTGCAGCATCTGCATCACTACCTCTAATAGATTTTTGGAAGGCGCTTAAGATATCATAGTGGCTATCTCCTGACATATCATAATTAAACACCTTACTTTGAGTACAATCTCTAGCTACTTCTTCATCTATTAATATAACACCTTCACTACTTGGATTTGTTGAATTTATTGCTACCTCTAAACCATTTATAGCTTTTCTTACATCCCCGTTTGATGATGCCGCAAAATAATTTAATGCTTTATCATCAATCTCTATGGTAGTATTCTTATGATCTTCCTTTAATATATCTACAGCTCTAACTAAGGCTTTTATAACGTCTCTGTCCTGCATTGGCTTAAACTCAAACACAGTGGATCTACTTATTATCGCTTTAAATATGTAGTGGTATGGGTTCTCTGTAGTACTTGAAATTAGAGTTATCCTACCGTCTTCTATAAATTCAAGTAAAGATTGCTGCTGCTTCTTGTTGAAGTTTTGAATCTCATCTAAATAAAGAACTACGCCATTGAGCCCATCGAAACTATCAAGTCCTTCTATTATTTGTTGTATATCTTTTATAGAAGCATTTGTTGCGTTTAACTTATAAAACTTCTTCTTTGCTTTTGCCGCTATTATATTTGCAACAGTGGTCTTGCCTACTCCTGGTGGCCCGTAAAAAATCATATTTGATATGGTTCCACCTTCTACTATTCTATTCAGTATCTTGCCTTTTCCTAAAATATGTTGTTGACCAACTACCTCTTCTAATGTTGCTGGTCTTATCTTATCCGCTAAGGGTCTATACACAATACTCACATCCTAATTAATATCTGTTTATAAAAATCAAATAAATGACTCTGTCATCTTTTAAACCCGCATTTTTCCTATAAATTCTTAACTTTTTAACTTCTTAAATTCTGAACTTCTTAAATTTTTATATTCTTATATTTTTAAGATTTTAAATTTTAAAATTCTTTTATTCTTAAACTGTTATGTTTTTTTATTATAAAACTTTTATGTTTATAAATTTTTAAGTTCTTAAATTGTTATATTTTTAAAATGAGCTGACTCTTTGATGGTGAATTGTCCAAGTGTAGTGAAATACTTGCCCTTCAATTATATGACTTTTTCAGTTGTAATTTCAAATACAAATTTAGCACATATATGTTAGCCCTTAAAAAAACAAAATAACTTACCACAAAACCACTGTGATAAGTTATCCATACATTCTTTTAATTCTATTTTTCGTAGCAAGAAACTATTTCTCCATAATACATGGTATGATAGTCGCCTTTTGCGTATGATCTTTCTTTCACTTCTGGACTCACAAGACTTTCATCCATATCCTGTTTGTAAACAATCTTACATTCATAGTACATATTGCAGCCATCAACTACAGGACTTTCAACATCATTTGAAGGTACAAACTTAATTCCAGCTTCAGCTACTTTGTCTATATCTCTTCCTGATTTAGTTCCGCATATTCCAAGGGCTACTTTCATTTCATCTCCATAAGGTATGCTTATAGTAAAACTATCTGCCTTTTCTATTAGTTCATGAGTAAATCTTGATTTTCTAATTAAAGCTGTTAAAGCAGGTTTTCCCCAAATGAATCCTATGCTTCCCCAGCTTATAGTCATTGTATTAACCTTTTCTCCTGATTTTACAGTAAGAAAAGCTCCTCTTTTATGTAATTTTTCCATTCCTTTTTCAAGGTTTGTTATAAAATCAACTGACATCTTTTGTCCTCCTCCTTATGCTATTAAAACACCTTGTAGTTACCCTTATACACTGAAACAGATCCATTCTTTATATTTATTATATCTCCATAAAATTCAACTTTATCCCCGAGTAGAGATACTCCATATCCATCATTAAACGCGAAGATATTTTTATCAGTATTTATTGTATAATCTATAAGCTTTGGCAGTAATACCTTATTTTCCTGCCAATGCGGTAAAACCTCAAACTTAGTTAACGAGAATCCCCTTGCCTGAAGAGCTTCGTAAGAATTTTCATAAATTAATGAAGATAGAGAAATATCTTGAGTTAAAAGTATGCTGCCCCCGCCTACTCCAACAATTATTCCATTTCTCTTTGCAAACTCTTTTAGCGCCTCTGTGAGCTTTCTTTTCCTTAAAAGCAATAAGAATTTATAAGTATTCTCCCCTGATAAGTATATAACATCTGAATTTAGAAGCTTTGTTATTAATGAAGGATTGTACTGCGCTGCAAGATCAAAATAAAGTATGTCACCATATCCAAGTTCCTTATAAAACTCAGAAATCTCCTTGTAATACTCTATACTTTTCTCAGAAGAAGATGGTATATATGCAATTCTACCTTTTCCTTTTTTTATCTCACTGATAAGAGCCTTGTTTAGAGGGTTCTCCTTATCAGTGCTTTGTTTTCCCATTAAGAATAATTTCATAATGTTTACCCCCTAATCCCCAAAATTTCGTTTATTGCTACGTTATTGATTGTAGATTCTTCCTTTATAATACTCTTCATTATCGTCTTCAAAAATATCAATTTCAATATAAGCCCCTTCAAGTGCTGAAACAGTATACTCTATAGTAAACCCTTCTATATTAACTGTCTCAATTTCGTATTTTTCGTTCATACAAGTAGCTAATGTCATATATTGATCTTCTTCACTATCATATATAGAATTGACCTTTAGTATTTTAAAAGTTGCTTTCTTTATATAGGTGTAATTATTTTCATCTCTATAATTATCTTTTCCATTAGTATCTTTGAAAAAAGAATTATTAAACATGGACACCTCCAAGATATTGTATCTCTACTTTAGGCTTCACATCTAAGCTTATTTTTAGGTTTGCAATCTCCTAAAATATTATTTAGCATGCCTCTACTTAAGGTTATTAATTTCTCTATAGATACAATTTGATCTAATATTTTTATCTCCCTATAAGCTTTATCATACTGACACAGATTAATATCATTATTATATAGAGCTTTCTTAATTTCTTCCTCACCAAGTATCTTTTTAATGCCATTAGGAAGAACTAGTAAGCTTAATATAAGATCTTCAAACATCAAACTCATTTTACCATCAGCTTCATTATTTTCTATTATATGAAATTCCCACTGAAGTATTTGATCTTCATCATCAAGTATAGTAATGAGATTATAATTAGCATTTAATGGAGTAATTTGAAGCCACTTATATTCATTATCCATTATTTTTATCCTTTTGTCATCTACACTTCTAAAAATGGCCTCACTGACTTTATGAATTGATGCTAAGTGTACATAACCATTAAACTCCTCTGTATTTATGCAAGAAACTCTAAAGTCTACATCCTTTATTTGACTATAATTCAGTTTTTGTTCGAAATTCCTCCTCATTATAAACCTCTCCTTGAAACTATGACTTAACGAAAATCATATAAAATCTTTACAAAGCTCACTATAATCATAGCAGAATAGAAAACTTATCTTAAACAATATATCTAAAACAGAAAACTTCCTTATCAAACTAAATAATGATACTTTTTCATAGTTAATATTTCTACAAAACAAATAAAAATCCTCTTAATGTATATACTTTAAAAATATATTTTAATCTACAAATTTAACATTGTTTTTTCCACTATTCTTTGCTATATAAAGTGCCTTGTCCGCATTATCAAAAAATTCTTTATATGTTAGTTCCTTTTTGTATTCTGCCACTCCAACACTTACAGTTACTCTTTCAAGTGCAACATATATATTTTCTGAAACTAATTTTCTTATCTTTTCTCCTAATATTAAAGCGCCTTGAATATTGGTTTCTGGGGCTAGTATCACAAACTCTTCTCCACCCCAACGTATAAAAAAGTCAGTTTTTCTTAGTTTAGAGGTTATAACCTTTGTGATATTTTTTAAAACTATATCTCCTCTACTATGTCCATGCTTATCATTAATCTTTTTAAAATCGTCAATATCAAAGATTATAATCGATATTGGGATACTATATCTCTTAGATCTTTCAAGCTCTATATCAGCTATTTCCTGAAGTTTTCTTCTATTAAAGGCTCCAGTAAGTTTGTCCACTAAAACTTCTTCTTTTAATCTAAGATTTTCTTCTTCAAGTTTAGCTAATTTCATGTTGATTTGTTGAACTTCATTATGAATAAACTTATATAAAACAAAAATATCAGCAGCCATTACAATAATAAAAAAGATTAGTGTTTTTATTCCTAGAAGAGGATTATTTGTAACTATGTATTTATAAATTATTCCTAAAGATATTATAGCTATAACTGATAGTATGAAAACTATTAACTTTTGAATATTTCTAACATACTTTTCCTTGTTTCTACTAATTAATAAATCTTCTTTTAAATCTTCCACCGTTATATATTCCCCCAATAAATTAAATTCTCCAATTCAACATTACTAATCTTTACAAATATATTGGAGTTTCTAATTTATTATTCATTAAATATATAAACAAAATATTTTATAATTTCCTATACAGTAAAAAAGAACTGCCAAATAATAATCTTTAACTTTGACAGTTCTTCGTCTATTAAGATGTATCCCTTTGTAATAAAATTCAGATTTTAATTTCAACACGGTGCTTTAACACACTGAATTTTTACTCAGATATTAACCCTATATCTTTTCTAAAATATCTGCCTTCAAAAGTTACTGAATCTATATTAGAGTATGCTTTTTCTCTAGCTGCTTCAATAGTATCTCCTACTCCAACTACCGAAAGTACTCTTCCTCCTGAAGTTACTAAAACGTCATCTTTAATAATTCCACCAGCAATGAATACATTTTCTTTTACAGCAGGATTAATGTCTATCTTGAAGCCTTTTTCAAAGGCTTCTGGATATCCTTTTGAAGCTAAAACTACATTACAGCAGGCACCTTTTTTCCATTTTACCTCAGCAGCACTTAATCTTTCTTCAAGTGAAGCTTCTATAAGCTCTAGAAGATCACTATCCATTAAAGAAAGTACTGATTGAGTTTCAGGATCTCCCATTCTTACATTATATTCAAGCAGATAACATCCTTTTTCGGTAATCATTACACCAAAAAATATTATTCCTTTATAATCAAAGCCTTCTTCTCTTATTCCAACAAGCGTTGGCTCCATTATATTTTTCTCAAAGTCCTGGAAAATCGCATCAGTAACATAAGGATTAGGCGCTATCACTCCCATACCACCAGTATTAGGACCTACCCCTCCGTCAAAGATCTGTTTATGATCTTTTGCAGATATAAAAGGAATTATAGTCTTCCCATCAGTTATTGATAATATTGAAGCTTCAACACCTTGTAAAAATTCTTCGATAACTATCTTTTTGCCTGCACCTTTAAACTTATCTTGTACCATAAAGTCTTTTATTGTATCTTCTGCTTGTTTAAAGTCTTCACATATGCTTACGCCTTTTCCTGCAGCTAATCCATCTGCTTTTATCACTATAGGATACTGAGCATTTTTTAAGTACTCAATAGCTTTCTCACTATCATAAAAAACTTCATAAGCTGCAGTTTTTATATTGTATTTTCTCATAAAATCCTTGGAAAAACTTTTGCTACCTTCAAGCATAGCAGCTTTTTGCTCTGGTCCAAATATCTTTAAGTCTTCCTTCTTGAATAAATCCACTATACCCTTTGTTAATGGTTCTTCCGGACCTACCACAGTCAAATCGATGTTGTTTTCCTTTACAAACTTAACCATTTGTTCGTAAGTTTCTAACCCTATATTCTCACATTTATCCTCTAGTGCTGTTCCGCCATTACCAGGCGCTACATATATTTTTTCAACCTTTGGGCTTTTGGCTAGCTTCCAAGCTATTGCATGTTCTCTGCCACCGCCTCCAATTAGTAAAAGCTTCATCAATAATCACTCCATCTATCTTAGTGTTTGAAATGTCTTATTCCAGTGAACACCATGCTTATACCATGTTTGTTGCACTGATCTATGGATTCTTGATCTCTAACAGATCCACCTGGTTGAATAATTGCCTTTATATCGTATTTTGAAGCTTCTTCTACTACATCACCAAATGGGAAGAAAGCATCTGACGCAAGAACTGTAGCTCCTGTTCCCCTCTTTAAAGCATCTATTGTAGGCCATATTCTATTAACTTGACCTCCACCTATTCCCACTGCTTTTCCATCATTTATTACAACAATTGCATTTGATTTAACATACTTTACTACCTTCATACCAAAAATCATATCCTTCATTTCTGTTTCGGATGGGGTGTTTTCAGTAACTACTTTTAATTCCTCTATAAGCTTCTTATCTTCTTCTTGTACTAATATTCCGCCATCTACTGTAACCATATAATTCTTAGCCTTTGGAGAGGAATTTACCTTGATCACTCTTAAGTTTTTCTTTTTTCTTAAAACTTCTAAAGCCTCTTCATCAAATTCTGGTGCTGCTACTACTTCTAAGAATATCTTACTCATCTCTTCTGCTGTAGCTTTGTCTAACTTTCTGTTTACTGCAACTATACCACCAAAGATCGAAGTAGGATCACACTCATAGGCTTTCATATAACTATCATAAACAGTTTCTCCAATAGCTACTCCACAAGGTGTATTATGCTTTAACCCACAAGTAACTATTTCATCAAATTCATTTACAACCTTCCAAGCTATATCAAGATCCTTTAAGTTGTTATAAGAAAGCTCTTTTCCATTAAGTACTTCAAAGGTATTCATAGCCCCATCTATTTCATTGTTTGAGTAGTAAGCAGCACTTTGATGAGGATTTTCACCATATCTTAGTTCTTGTTTCTTCTTGTAAGAAATCGAAAGATATTCTGGATACTCTTCTTCTCCTTCAAGTAAAAAGTTACTAATAGCTCCATCATAAGCGCTCATAAGATTAAATACTTTACCAGCTAGTACTTTCCTTGTTTTTAAACTTACATCTTCACTTTGCTCAATTTCTTCTTGAACCTTGCTGTAATCTTCTATATTGCTTATCACTACAACATCTTTAAAGTTCTTTGCTGCTGCTCTAAGCATTGTAGGACCACCGATATCTATAAATTCAACCTTTTCTTCAAAGCTTAAATCTTCTTTTACCTTTTCAAAGAAAGGATACAAGTTAACAACTACTAAATCTATAGTATCTATTCCTCTTTCTTTTATAGTGTTCATATGTTCTTCGTTGTCTCTTATAGCTAAAATTCCTCCATGAATCACTGGATGAAGAGTCTTAACTCTTCCATCAAGCATCTCAGGTGCTTTTGTAATCTCAGCTATTTCCTTGACAGATACACCATTTTCTAAAAGATATTTGTAAGTACCTCCAGAAGATATTATCTCTACATCGTTCTTTACAAGAAACTTAGCAAAATCAAGTATGCCAGTTTTATCATATACGCTTAACAAAGCTCTTTTTATCATTAAAAAACCTCCTTAGAATTAAACCTATTCAGTAATAAAAGTTTTTCCATCTTTTATTATAACTTTTCCTTCACTTATAAGTTTTATAGCTTTAGGTAAAATCTCATGCTCTTTTACAAGAATTCTTTCTTGAAGTGTTTTTGGTTCATCCTCTTCATGAACTTCAACCACCTCTTGAAGAAGTATCTCTCCCCCATCAACCTCTTCATTTACAAAATGTACTGTACAGCCTGAAAATCTAACTCCTTTTTTAATAGCAGCCTGGTGAACTTTTATCCCATACATTCCAGCTCCTGAAAATGCTGGAATAAGAGAAGGATGGATATTTATTATCCTGTCTTTAAAGTATCTCAGCAAATCTCCGCTTAAAATGGATAAGTATCCTGCAAGCACAACTAAATCTACCTTATCTCTTAAAAGCTCTAATATCCTATTTGAAGATTCAGATCCAAATTCCCTCTTATCTACTACATATGCAGAGATATTTTTTTCCTTTGCCCTTGTTAAAGCGAAGGCATCTTTTTTATCAGAGATAACAGCCTCAATGGAGCAGTTTAAGTATCCTGCCTCAATACTATCAATTATAGAACCAAGATTACTTCCTCCACCTGAAACTAACACTGCTATTCTAAACAAATTCCTGTACCTCCGTTCTTAACATATCCTATCTCATAAGCGCTTTCACCTTGAGATGTTAAAAGCTCAATCACAGCATCTTTATCTTTTTTATCTACTGCTAGTATAAAGCCTATTCCCATGTTGAACGTATTGTACATATGTTCCTTTTCAACGCCTCTTTTTATTATTTCCTGAAAAATATTTGGAAGAGGATAGCTATTCTTATTAATTACAGCAGTAAGTTCTCTATCTCCAAACATTCTTGGAACATTTTCTATAAAGCCTCCGCCAGTTATGTGTGCCATTCCTTTTATATCATAACTTTCTAAGACCTTCATCACTGGTTTTACATATATCTTAGTAGGTTCAATTAAAGTTTCCCATACTGGTCTTCCATCAAACTCTTCATTTAAATCAGTAAATATTTTTCTTACTAAAGAAAATCCATTAGAATGTATTCCTGAAGAAGCTAATCCTATTAAAACATTTCCTTCTTCTATGGTACTTCCGTTTATTATCTTATCTTTATCTACAATTCCTACTGCAAATCCTGCTACATCATATTCGCCTTCTTTATAGAAGCCAGGCATTTCTGCTGTTTCACCACCAACTAGGGAACAATCACCTTGAAGACATCCTTCAGATACACCTTTTACTAAATCTGAAGCTACTTCTGCCTCAAGTTTACCGCAAGCTATATAATCTAGGAAAAATAGTGGCTTTGCACCATGACATAATATATCATTTACACACATAGCAACGCAGTCTATTCCTACAGTATCATACTTCTTTGTCTTAAAAGCTATATCAAGTTTTGTACCAACTCCATCTGTTCCTGAAACTAGTACAGGTTTTTTATAACCTTCTGGAAGTTCTACCATTCCAGCAAAGCTTCCAAGTCCATTTAAGACATATTTTGATAAAGTTCTGCTTGCATACTCTTTTATAAGTTTAACGGATTTATATCCTTCTTCGATATCTACTCCCGCTTGTTTGTATGTTAACATTTCTTCACTACCTTTCAAGATGATCTTTTGCTGTTTCTATTGGGGTTGATACTGGATAAACTCCATTAAAGCAGCCTAAACAATACCCCTTCTTTTCTCCAAAACACCTTAATAAACCTTCTAAAGAGATATAAGATAGGGAATCTGCACCAATTACCTCATTTATTTCTTCAACTGTTCTATCTGAACCAATTAATTCTTTTCTATAAGATATATCTATTCCAAAGTAGCATGGAAATTTTACTACTGGTGATGCAACTCTAAAGTGAACTTCTGTAGCTCCTGCTTTTCTAAGAGCTTCAACAAGATGTCTTGAAGTTGTTCCTCTAACTATTGAATCATCAATAAGAATTACTCTTTTACCTTCTACATTTACTTTTAATGGATTAAGTTTTACTGATACTGCTCTCTCTCTCATCTCTTGATTTGGTGTTATAAAGGTTCTTCCAACATACTTATTCTTCACAAAACCTGTTTCATAAGGAATACCCGAAGCCCTCGAATATCCAATTGCAGCGGAGATTCCAGAATCAGGAACACCTATTACAATATCAGCGTCAACCTGAGATTCTTTGAATAACATTTCTCCTACTTTAATTCTTGATTGATGCACATTTATGCCGTCTATTGTGCTGTCTGGTCTTGCAAAATAGATATACTCAAACACACAAGTTTCGCACTGAGTTTGTTCTGAATATTTTACACTTTCAATACCGTGTTCATCTATTATTACAATTTCTGCTGGTTCCACATCCCTTACAAATTCAGCTCCAACAGTATCTAAAGCACAGCTCTCAGAGGCTAATATATAGCTGTCACCAATTCTTCCAATACATAAAGGTCTTATTCCATTAGAATCTCTAACACCTATCAGCTTATCCTTAGTCATCATAACTAAAGCAAAAGAACCTTTTATGGTTTGAACTGCATCTGCTATTGCTCTTTCTATTCCTCTTTTCGCTCCTCTAGCTATTAAGCTTATAATTACTTCTGAGTCTATTGACGTATGAAATACATGACCAGAATCTTCTAGAAGTTCTCTAAGCACATCTGCATTAACCAGATTTCCGTTATGTGCTATGGCAATAGAGCCAAGCTTGTATGAGCTTAAAAGTGGTTGTGCATTTTCCACATTAGTAGATCCTGTAGTTGAATATCTAACGTGTCCAATTGCTATATGTCCCTTTAGTTCCTCTAGGTGCCTTTCTTTAAAAGCTTCAGTTATAAGACCTAAGTCTTTATGATACTTTAAATTTTCACCATCAGAAACTGCAATACCCGCACTCTCTTGTCCTCTGTGTTGTAATGCATAAAGTCCATAGTATGTGATTCTTGCTACATCTAAGTCATTCTTGGAAAATACTCCAAATACTCCACATTCTTCTTTAAACTTATCTTCTATTGGCTCTATTCTCATAATCAGATTCCTTTCTAATAATTACTGGTTAATTCTATTAAGTATTTCTACATATGCATCTTTAACATTGCCAAGATCTCTTCTAAATCTATCTTTATCTAGCTTTTCATTAGTAGTTGCATCCCAGAATCTGCAAGTGTCTGGTGATATTTCATCAGCTAGTATTATTTCTCCGTTAAATCTTCCAAACTCTAATTTGAAATCTATTAACTTTATGTTCTGCTTTAAGAAGAATGCTTTTAATACTTCATTAACCTTTGCAGTTATTTCATACATTGCTTTTAATTCTTCAAAGGTAGCCGCGCCAATTCCTACTGCATGAAAATCATTTATTAGTGGATCTCCTAATGAATCATCCTTTAAACAGATTTCAAAAACGGTAGTCTTAAGAGCAAAACCTTCTTCAAGACCAAGTCTCTTAGCCATACTTCCAGCTGCTACATTTCTAACGATAACTTCAAGAGGTACTATTTCAACCTTTCTGCAAAGTTGTTCTCTTTCACTTAACTTTTCTATAAAGTGAGTCTTAACGCCCTCTTTTTCAAGAAGTTCAAAAAGCACTGAAGTTATTGCATTGTTTAACACACCTTTATCTTCTATTTGCCCTTTCTTCTCTCCGTTAAACGCTGTTGCATCATCTTTATAATAAACTATTACCTCATCAGCCTTATCAGTTGCGTATATTTTCTTTGCTTTTCCTTCATACATCATTTCTCTTTTTTCCATTATAGTTCCACTCCTTCTCCATTTTCTTTTATAAATTTTTCTTTCATATCTTTACGGAAATTTATTAGCTTTTCTTTAAGCTCAGGATATTTTAATGAAAGCATCTGTACTGCAAGCATCCCTGCATTATAGCTGTTATTTATTCCAACTGTTGCTACTGGTATTGATTTAGGCATTTGAACTATTGAATAAAGAGCATCTAAACCATTTATTGCTGCGTTTACAGGTACTCCTATTACAGGCATTGTTGTATGTGATGCTATAACTCCTGGCAAGTGTGCTGCAAGTCCAGCACCAGCAATGATTACCTCAAAACCTTGTTCATCTATTTCATGTAGAGTTTCCATAAGTTTTTCAGGAACTCTATGAGCAGATAACACAAAAGCCTTATACTCCACTCCAAACTCCTTAAGAGCATTAGCTGCTCCCTTCAT
Source organism: Clostridium yunnanense (assembly GCF_016595795.1). Classification (GTDB taxonomy): domain Bacteria; phylum Bacillota; class Clostridia; order Clostridiales; family Clostridiaceae; genus Clostridium_AR; species Clostridium_AR yunnanense. The sequence continues at coordinate 143,413 of NZ_JAENHN010000066.1, read as the reverse complement.
TACATCAGTATCTGATTTTGAACCAAAGAAAATTGCTACTTTCATCTTATACCTCCACTTAACATAAAATTATTTTTATCATTAAATCATTACAATCATAATATTTAATAGCACTATCAGGTTCAGCGCTTAAAACTTTTCTGAGTTTGATTTTTTCATCTTCCCTCGTTCTATTTAAATTAGTAACGAATTTTATGTGCTTATACTGGAGATACTCTATGAGCGAGCTGTTAGAATTAAATGATCTTCGTAAATGAAATGGCGTTAAGAAATTGTATTGTCCGAACGTAGTGAGTTATACAATTTTAGCTATTTCATTGGAGAAGATCATATTAATTCTCAGCGTAGCTCATCAAAGTATCGGAGGTATGAGCACATAAAATTTCAACACTATTTAAAGTAATTCACACCAGACTTGAAGAGTTTTTGGTCAAACTCTCCAATAATGTTTTTATACAAGTTGTCACCTATTCTTTCTGAATGCCCCATCTTACCAAGTATTCTTCCATCAGGACTTGTTATACCTTCTATAGCAAGCATTGATCCATTTGGATTGTATGGCATATTAAGTGTAGCTTCTCCATTCATATCCACATATTGAGTTGCTATTTGACCCTTAGCTTGAAGCACTGTTAGAAGCTCCTCTGGTGCAACAAATCTTCCTTCACCATGAGATATTGGAACAGCATGAATGACTGCTAAATTAACTTCATTGAACCATGGTGACAGCTTTGAAACTACCTTAGTATTTACTATTGAACTCATATGTCTTCCTATAGTATTAAAGGTTAAGGTAGCCATATCCTCTTCCATATTAATTATTTCTCCGTATGGAAGTAGCCCAAGTTTCACTAGCGCTTGGAAGCCATTACAAATACCTAACATAAGCCCGTCTCTGTTTTTTAGAAGTTCCATCACAGCATTACTAATTCTTTCATTTCTAAACACTGTAGCAATGAATTTTGCTGATCCATCCGGTTCATCTCCAGCACTAAAACCTCCTGGAAGCATTATAATTTGACTATTTTGTATCTCTTTTTCCATCTGCACTAAAGAATCTAAAAGACTTTCTTTCGTAAGATTCTTCAGAACTAATTGTTTTACTTCTGCACCTTCTTTTTCAAAAGCTCTTGCACAATCATATTCACAGTTTGTACCTGGGAACACAGGTATTAGCACTCTTGGCTTTGCAGTTTTAATTGCAGGCGACTTTTTATAATTGCTTTCATACAAAATAGAAGTTATCTTTTCAATTTCTTCTTCAGTCTTAATCTTAAATACTTTACTTAATTTTCTTTCCCACTGTAATATAAGTTCATCGATGTCAAAGCTTTCATCTAAAACTTTAATTGCTTCTTCTTCTATTGTTTCACCAATAATCTTGTAACTAGCCCCTTTGAATTCACTTACAATATCCACTCCACCTGGAACTTCAAGTATAAAAGTTCCATAGTTAATACTGAAAAGTTCTTCTTTGCTTAATGCTGAAAGCCTAACCCCAATTTTGTTTCCGAAACACATCTTAGATATTCCTTCACAAATGCCCCCATTTTTTAAGGAATATGCTGATATAACTTTTTTCTCTTCAATTAATCTTTCAATTATTTCTATATTTCTCTTAAATTCATCTATATTAATAAGTTCGCTTTCATCTCTGCTTACACTAACATAAACTACCTTAGAATTTATTTTCTTAAACTCAGGAGAGATTATATTTTTCGCTTTTTCAACTGCTACTGCAAAGGATACTAAAGTAGGTGGTACATCCATTTCTCCAAAACTTCCAGACATACTATCTTTTCCACCTATAGCCGCTATCCCTAAATCTATTTGAGCTTGATATGCTCCAAGTAATGCTGCAAGTGGTTTTCCCCACCTTTCAGGATTCTTACCAAGTCTTTCAAAGTACTCTTGGAAAGTTAGCCAAACCTTTTTACTTTTACCACCACAAGCAACTATCTTTGCTACAGATTCTACCACTGCATTATAGGCACTGTGGTATGGACTCCATTTAGCAATTTTAGGATTAAATCCAAAGGACATTATAGTTGCTTCTTCAGCTTCTCCGTTCACTGTAGGTATCTTAGCTGCCATCCCTTCGGCAGGAGTAAGCTGATACTTTCCTCCAAAAGGCATCAGTACAGTTCCTGCTCCTATTGTTGAGTCAAATCTTTCAACTAAACCTTTTTGTGATGCAACATTTAAGCTCTTTAAAGTTTCTATCCATTGTTCCCTTAAGCTTTCACCATTTTCTTCGTTAAATACATTTTGTTCAGATTTAGGTGCCTTTAATATAGCATCCGTACTTTGCTTTGCTCCGTTTGTATCTAAAAAGACTCTTGATAAATCTACAATCTTCTTACCATTCCAAAACATTCTCATTCTTTCAAGATCAGTAACTTCAGCTACGATAGTTGCTTCTAAGTTTTCCTCAAGAGCTAGTTCAACAAATTTTTGTCCATCTTCTTTTGAAACAACTACTGCCATTCTTTCCTGAGATTCTGAAATAGCTAGTTCTGTTCCATCAAGACCTTCATACTTTTTAGGTACTAGATCTAGGTTAATATCAAGACCTCTGCAAAGTTCTCCAATTGCTACCGAAACTCCACCAGCACCAAAATCATTACATCTTTTTATCATAGTAGAAACCATTGGGTTTCTAAAAAGTCTTTGTAATTTTCTTTCCGTTGGTGCATTTCCCTTCTGCACTTCAGCTCCGCATTGTTCTATTGAATCAACTGTATGCTCCTTAGATGATCCAGTTGCTCCACCACAACCATCTCTTCCTGTTCTTCCACCAAGAAGAATTATTATATCTCCCTTTACAGGTTCTTCTCTTCTTACATTCTTAAGTGGCGCCGCCGCTATCACTGCACCGATTTCCATTCTCTTAGCAACATAGCCAGCATCATATATTTCACTAACCTGTCCAGTAGCAAGACCTATTTGATTTCCATAAGAACTATACCCATGTGCTGCCCCTAAAGTTATCTTTCTTTGAGGTAATTTCCCTTTTAAAGTGTTTTCTATAGAAACTGTAGGATCTCCACTTCCAGTAACTCTCATGGCCTGATATACATAGGTTCTGCCTGATAGTGGGTCTCTGATTGCCCCGCCAAGACAAGTAGCTGCCCCACCAAATGGTTCTATTTCAGTAGGATGATTGTGGGTTTCATTCTTAAACATTACTAGATAATCTTCAGTACCTTTTTCTGTTTCAACTTTTACTTTTATAGAACATGCATTTATCTCATCAGAAATATCTAGATCTTCAAGCATTCCTTTACTCTTAAGTTCTTTCATTGCTATTACAGCTATATCCATTAAAGTCATATCTTTATCTTTATTCTTATATAAAAGTTCTCTCGCTTCTTTATATCTATTAAAACTCTTTAGGATCGGACTTGAATAGATACTTTCTTCTATTTCAACACTTTCTATTGAAGTCAAGAAAGTTGTGTGTCTACAATGATCTGACCAATAAGTGTCTATAACCTTTATCTCTGTAATACTTGGATCTCTTTTTTCCTCTGAGAAATATTCTTTTATTAGTGACAGATCTTCTATTGTCATTGCTAAGCCTAATTCTTTATGAAGGGAGATTAACTTAGCTTCATTCATATTTATAAAATTATCTATATTTTTAACTTCACTGGGAATTTCATAGGACGAGAATAACTCTTTAGATAGAGGATCTACCTCTCTTGAATCAACAGGATTTATGTAATATTGCTTTATCTTTTTTAGTTCATCTTCACTTATATTACCGCTAATGCATACAACCTTTGATGACTTTATTTCAAGCTTATCTCCTGCTGTAAGAATTTGAAAGCATTGCTCAGCTGAGTCTGCTCTTTGATCATATTGGCCTGGAAGGTATTCTACTGCAAAAACAGCTTCTCCTTCTGAAATAGGAAATTGGTCTTCATAAACTTTATCTACCATAGGTTCAGAAAAGATTATAGCCTTTGCTTTTTCATAAACTTCACTTTCAACTTCATTGAAAGAATATTTATTTATTAAACGCACCTCTTTAATAGTATTTATTCCTAAATTTGTCTTGAAGTCCTCTAGTAGTGCTTTTGCTTCGATATCAAAGCCTTGTCTTTTTTCTACATATAAAGTTCTAATCATGATTTCCTCCCAAAACACAAATATTCAGATTTGAAATACGCGGCATCAATTTTAATAGTTATCTTATACATACCTTCAAGGAATAACCTTATAACTAAACTTTTATAGATTACCATTGTACTTAATGTATGAAAACATAAAAAAATCCTAAGGGCATACTTAGGAAAGCAATCCCCCTTGATTACGAATTATATTATAATTAATAAAAAAATTATTCGTCTTTATAGAAATAAAATAACACTCGCTCCATGTTTTGTCAATAATAAAAGAAAAAAATAAGTTATAATTCGCATATAAACGAACATTAACTTATTTATAAACATCATTGATTCGTTATGTAATTTTTCTCCACAGATGAATCTGCAAGTATAGGAGATATGTCAACTCTAAGTATATTTTCTATATTTATACCCTCCATTGATATTAAGGTAGTATTCATATTAGCGGTACCAAGAACTCTTACTCCAATGTTCCCTGAAAAAATTACTGGTCTAAACTTAACATGATTATAAATGGCTTTTAATATATCATAAAACATATTATGCTTTACTGCCTTATTAAAGCCAAAATGCTCTATATTCCCAAAACCTAATACGCCAACATACATATCTTTTTTAGCTTTATATTTACAGCCGTACCCAACATACCCTCCTTTTTTTACAAAGTGAGTATTAACTGGTTTTGCATAAAACCCATAAGCTTTTTTGAACCCCTGATTCAACCCATCATAACCATATAAAATGTTTCCTGTTCTAACTGTATTAGTAAACTCAGATAACTGTCTATATTCACTGTTTAGTGTACATGTAGAATTTAGGCAGTGTATATGAGGTATCACACCTATATATTTCTCAACTGCCGCTTTGAATATGTTAATCTGATTTTTTGTATACTTTAAATTACTTCCATTATGTAAGTGAGTATATATTCCATCTATTTTTATATTTTGAAATTCATTTTTTATTCTTTCAATTACACTATCAATTCTATCTGTGCTTATCCCCATTCTATTCATTCCACTGTCAATATATAAGTGTACTTTTATATTTGTTTCAGGTGAAAGTTTATCCAATATAGCTTCGTTATCTATAGTAAAAATTACATTATCCATGTCTGTATTAAAATCAGTTAAGGTTACCAGTGGCGTCAAAAGTAGGATTTCTTTTTGACTCTTAACTCTTTTAGCTTCTTCTAAATCTCCCACAGCGAAGAAATCTACAAATTGATCTAAATATTCAGTCACTCCTTCAATTCCTAATCCATAGGCATTTCCCTTAACAACTGCAATTATTTTTTTGTTATTAGTCAACTCTTTTATTCTATCTACATTGTTTTTTATCTTATCTAAGTACACATCGCACCAAAAATTCTTCATATGATGTTCCCTTTCTATGTTTAATCCTTGTACCTTTTTGAATTTGTCCATATATAAGCACTGCCTAAAAGTATTATTATTACAGCCTTAACAATTGTTGCGGTATCCATATATTTCACCTTCTCATTATGGATGTACCACTTCGTAATGAAATTTATTATTTTTAAACTCTCTCACCAGAAACCGTGAGAGTTTTAAAAATAGATTGCGGTTCGAAGTGGTACATCTTTATCAATAGACATACTACTTAGTACTAGAATTTATATTTTTTACATTACAACTGCCATAATACATCTTAATTCAATATTATATACCATAGATATACAATTTAAAATTAATTTTTACACAAATTGAGCTCATATCACTTCTTAACAAGTTGTATATTTAAAATTTTTTTCTTGAAATTCAAAAAAGTTTTTAAGTTATTTTTATTTTTATATGTACATCTTTAAATAACGAAAAAAAAGCTGCCACTGGGCAGCAAGATCCTACGTAATGACCAAACCGGTCATTACGTATTATATACACTTTTCCACATTATATACATTTTTCAAACTTAATCTTTAGTTTTTTTAATTTATAAATTTTAATGTATCCCTTAAGTCTCCCACTTTCATCCATCCAATCGCTCATTTATGTAATTTTTATTATACTATTTCTTATAGATTTTCAATACCATAAACCAACACTGCCAATGCGCATAGAATTGAAAAAATTAAACCTAACGCAGGATTTATACTATTTATCACACCTGACACTAATTTATCGTCAAAAATCATTTTCACTGCAGTATAAACTAGTAAAGCTGCACACATGTATATAATTATAGGAAACCTTACCATCATCTCTGCAATAAATTCACTTCCCCAAAATATAATAGGCATACATATCATTAACCCGAAGATTACCAGCCCCATTTGCTGACCTGTTATCTTCTCAGTATCTGTCATAGCAATTGAAACTATAGCTAGTACATTATCTAGGCTCATACTTATATCTGCCACTGTTATAGATATAATTGCTTTAAAAAAACCACCTGTTTGTCCTCTTTTTCCATAAACACTATTACCTTGGTCTTGAATCATATTAAAAGTAATATATAAAAGCAATATTGCTCCTATTATATTGATATGGAGCCACTCTAAAGTATATAAAAAGCCAATAATACCAACAAAAAATATTCTAAGTAAAAGTGCTACCCATACTCCCATAATATTGGCAAGCTTGGCCTTCTTTGGTGGTAGGTCTTTTATTGCCAATGCTATTACTCCTACATTATCACCAGAAAGAACCAAATTGATAAAAAAGATTTCAACTCCCTTTGAAATAAGTTCCGAAAATGTGTACATATTAACCTCCATTTACAACATCATATACTTTGCCATAAATATTTCTATTTTGTTTAAATATACGCTATTATGTTTGTCAAATATGCTCATTGTTTAAATTTTAAAAAACACAAAACATAATTGAACGTAATTTCCACTTTCCACATATCTTCCTCTTTTTTAGGTTTCTAAATTTATTAACATGTGTACATAAGATACTTCTCCTTTTTATATCCTAGGCATAAGGTTTGTAACCTTGGTTAAAATAATAATTAATATTTGTGTTCAAAATAATTTATAAGCAATATTTTAAAACACAATTTGATTAATCTAGGAGGTATACTAATATGCTTCAACAACAAAAAGGAAATTCTACTAATAATCCAATTGTAAGTCAATATTTATATGATTGTTTATATAAAGAAGGAATAACTGAGATATTCGGAGTACCTGGAGATTATAATTTTTCACTTTTGGATACTTTAGAGAACTATAAAAAAATCAATTTTGTAAATTGCTGCAACGAGCTAAATTCTGGATATGCAGCTGATAGCTATGCAAGAATAAAAGGAATAGGAGCTATGATTACAACCTTTGGAGTAGGGGAATTAAGCGCATGTAATGCAATTGCAGGCTCCTATAGTGAAAACGTCCCCGTCATTCATATAGTAGGAGCCCCTAAAACCACGGTTCAATTAGAACATAAAAAGATGCATCATACTTTACTTGATGGCTACTACGACGCATTTATAAAAATTTATGAGAACATAACCGCATATACTGCAGTTATTACAAAAGAAAATGCCGAAATAGAAATACCTAAAGCTATTAGTATTGCAAAAAATACAAAAAAACCAGTATATTTACTTATTGCTATAGATGTAGCAGAACAGAAAGTTATTACTAGAGATATAGTTACAGCTGAAGAACAAACTGATGAAAAGTCACTAAAATCAGCTATTGATCATATAAACTTAATGCTTACAAAGTGCAAAAACCCTATTATAATTCCTGATATATTAGTATTAAGATATGGACTACAAGGTAAAGTAGAACAACTAGTAGATAAAATGGATATACCTGTCGCTACAATGATGATGGGAAAAAGCTCTTTTAATGAAAGTCATCCTAATTATATAGGCTTATATGCTGGAAATTGGGGAAGCAATGAAGTTCAAAAGATAGTAGAAAGCTCAGACTGTCTCATAACTATAGGAGCCATTTGGTCAGACTATAATACCGGTTCCTTTAGCGCAAATCTAAATCCACTAAATATAATAGAAATCCAACCTACTTATGTTAAAGTAGGAATGTCTGTATATGAAAATATACTAATACAGGACTCACTAGATGAACTTTTAAAAGTTGCAAAAAAGAAATCAACGCCAAAGCCTGATGTACATTTTCCTTACACCGACAGTGTGGCAAGTCTAGAAGATAAGATTTCATCTAATTTCTATTATCCTAGAATACAAGAATTCATCAAAGAAGATGATATAATTATTGCTGAAGCAGGGACATTTGCATATGGAATATCTCAATTAAGACTTCCAAAGGGAGTAATTTACATCAATCAAAGTGGCTGGGGCAGTATTGGATACGCAACTCCTGCTGCTTTTGGAGCGTCTGTTGCAGCTAAAGATAAGCGTGTGATTTTATTTACAGGAGATGGATCACACCAATTGACTACACAAGAGATAAGTTCTATGCTACACAATAATTGTAAACCGATAATTTTTCTACTTAATAACAATTTTTATACTATAGAAGCTTATCTTAACAAGCCTAATAAAGCTCACTATAATGAGCTTCAAAACTGGGACTACACAAAACTTGTTGAATCCTATGGAGGAAATTCGTATACTAGAAAAGTTTATACAAACGGCGAGCTAGAAGAAGCAATCAAGGAAGCTGAAGTTCAATGTAAAGAAAGACTCTGCTTCATAGAAATGATCTGTGATAAGATGGATGCACCATATATGGTACATAATATACATGAAATGGTAAAACAGATGCAATAAAAAGCTTACAAACCCGTTGAAATCTCTAGACTTAGCTAACTTGAAAATTTTATATTTTCCTCTTATTAGAAAACACTATTAACATAGACGAATATTATTATCTATACAGTAAAAATAGGAGAGAAATCTTAAAATATAGATTTCTCTCCTAACTATTAAAATACAATTCTATTTCTTCCAGTATTTTTAGCTTCGTATAACTTTTTATCGGCACAATTTAAAAATGCTTCTACTGTTATTTTTTTATCTGAAGTTGAGCATATTCCAAAGGAAGCTGTTATTTTTATATCTTCATTATTGTGAGTAAACTTCTTTTTTAATATATGTTCATGCATCCTTTTAGCTATTACCAATGCAGCTTTTTCATCAGCACCTGGTATACATACTAAAAACTCTTCTCCTCCATACCTGCCAATCCAATCCTTCTTATTTCTTATACATTTTTTTAAGCATCCTGCTAGTTCCTTTAAGACATAATCTCCTGTGATGTGTCCAAACTTATCATTGACATTCTTAAAGTAATCCACATCTACCATTATTATAGAAATAGGCTCGTTCTTCTTAAAACATAGCTTCATATCTATAGGCAGTGTTTCATCAATAAATCTTCTATTTCCTATGTCTGTTAATGAATCCCTTATAGTCATAAGTTTCAAATCATTTATTATATTGCTTACCTTACAGCCTTTACCATCTAGACTATGTCCATAGAAAAGACTATCTGTAGCTTCCTTAATAAGTTCTACTATTAATGTCTTGTTGTCAACCTCAATTGGTAATACTGTAATCAAATAAGACTTATTATCTACAGTTTCTATTTTCATATAAGTTTTTTTATCCTTTAGAGCTCTAATAGATATACAATTTTCACAAATAGTTTCCTTCCCAATCTTATTAAAACATGAGCTTCCCTTTTCAATCAAAGTATTACCATTATATAGTAAAACTCTCTTTGTGATTGGATCAACTACTCTTATAACATCATATAGTTTCTGGAATATATTTAAATTATTCTCAATAAAATCTATCGTTATATCACTATCCATATATCAAAATCACTTCCAATCTTTACAATACTTTATAGTTGTATAGCTTCTAAATAAACTTTACATTCTTAAAATTTTCTACATAAAATTATAATACTTTTCAAACTCACTCTCTTATTGAAGCTGTACAATTTAGTAATAAAGCTTAAATCTTTAGCGCACTACGTATTCAAATAAATCTATACTTAAATTATCCATTTTCCTCATATACGTAAACTATTTATAGTACTATTATTATCGAGATTAAAGCTAAGTTCTTTATAACAATTAAGTACAAACCTATCAGAAATTCAAGTTGCTTGCACTTAATCATATCATTATAAAATTATTTTTCAAGCTTTTCCGATACATTTCAAGAAAATTAGTAACCATTACGTATTTATAATAGAATTACATATTACAAATATGTTACAAATAGTTATAATTTTCATAGTTTCAAAAATAATTATTGCATTGATTAAATCCTCTACACGGCACTTTGCTAATCTCCAAATAGAAAAATTAGCAGCGACTTTCGAGGTTCATACAATGCATCATATTTACTATTAGAAAAAATCAATTAACCTTAAATATATATAGAAATTTATTACATTAACTGAAACATTTCTCACTTATCAATCGTTTATATATTGAAAGGGTGCTAAGGTATGTATACTATATCCCAATATGATAGTGACTACTACTGCAAAAAATAGAGACCCATGGAAATACAGTTTATAAGATATGTAGATTACATTTACCCGTGAAAGGCTTAAAAACAAATTGGAGAGGGATGAATTTTATGAGTGATAAATTTAAAAAAGATCTAGATAATATAAAACTTAATGATAACTTAAAGAACAAAACTGCTGATATGATAAAGCAGACGTTATATAAAGAGCAAACCTCAAGAAATGTATTCTTTTCAAGAAAATCTTTTATCTTTGCTATTACTTCTTTTGTACTTATAATACTTATTGTGGTTATAACTGTAATCAACGGACCTTTTAATAATTCAGTAAACGCAAGAGATTTAATGCAGGGTATTAGTTCTGAAAATATAACTTTAAAAGATAAACTTTCTAAGGAGTTTATAGATTCAACTTCTGAATTTTCCATATCAATGTTTAAAGAACTTTCAAAAGAACAAAATGTTGTTTATTCACCTACATCTTTGTATCTAGCCTTAGGAACAGTTTTAAATGGAGCTGACGGTAGTACAAAGGATGAAATCTTAAAAACATTATCTAAGTACGGAGTAAGTGAGGCGGATTTAAATATTTATTATAAAACTTTAACCTCAAGATTATCGAAAAATAGCAATAGTTCAGTATTAAATATATCAAATTCTATATGGTATGATGATGATCTTAATATAGATAATAACTTTCTTAAGCTCAATAAAACTTATTATGAAACCAATGCTTATAAACTTGACCTTCAATCAGATAATGCACCAAAGTCTATTAATGCTTGGATTAATAAAGTTACGAACAACAAAATAAATTCAATGATCGATACTATAGATAAAAATGCAGTTATGCTCATGTTTTCTACTATTTGTTTTAATGATGCTTGGAAGTTTCCTTTTACTGAAGGCACCCGTAAAGCTGATTTTACAGCAAGTGATAATAAGAGCATTAATGTAAATTTTATGAGTAAAGAAATGAATATAAAAAGTATTTCAACTGAAACTGAACAAATTATCTCTCTTCCATATAAACAAGGAAATTTATCTTTTATAGCAATGATGCCTAATGAAAATACTAATATCCGAGATTATATTTCAAAGCTCGATAAAGACACCCTTGCTACTAAAATAAATTCTTTACAATCAAGCAATATACATCTTATACTTCCAAAATTCCAAGTTGAGTCTAAAAAATCCCTAAATAATAATTTATCTTCACTTGGTATAAGCACTATATTTGATGAAGAAAAAGCAAATCTCTCAAAAATGGGTTCAACAAAGGGCAATATTTTTGTAAAAGATATAACTCAAAATACCTACATTAAGGTAGGTGAAAAAGGAACTGAAGCCTCTACTGCAACCAAAAGCGAAGTGATAACTAAGGGTATATCTCAAGCAAAGATAATAAACTTCAATCATCCTTTTGTATACCTTATAATAGATGATACTACTAATCTTCCTCTGTTCATGGGAGTTATGGATAACCCAAATCAAAAATAAGACTGCATCTACTTTTGAAAATACAAGATTGATTATAGAGCTATTCGTCTAAAGAGTATAGGATGACTAATCACTTAATTAAAACACATCGCTTTTATAACCCCATAAATAAAATAAAACAGCAGTAAATATTTTAATTTACTGCTGTTTTAAACACTTAAACTTTATTATTTTAATGTACGCTTTAAGAACTCTCTAGTACGATCTTGAGTTGGATTCTTAAAGATTTGCTCTGGAGTTCCCTCTTCTGCTATAACGCCTTTATCCATGAACACTACACGATCAGATACTTCTTCAGCAAAGCCCATTTCATGAGTCACTATAAGCATTGTAAGTCCACTTTCAGCAAGTTCTTTCATAACCTTAAGAACTTCTCCTACCATTTCTGGGTCAAGCGCTGAAGTTGGTTCATCGAATAACATTACATCTGGCTCCATTGAAAGAGCTCTAGCTATAGCTACACGCTGTCTTTGTCCACCAGATAATTGCTTTGGCTTAGCATTGATATATTGCTCCATGCCTACAACCTTCAAATACTTTCTTGCAACTTCCTCTGCTTCTGCCTTTGAACGTTTTAGTACTTTTACCTGTCCAACAACGCAATTACTTAAAACATTGTGATTATTGAACAGATTAAAGGATTGAAATACCATGCCTAATTTTGTACGGTATGCATAAATATCGTGTTTATCATCAAGGATGTTTTCACCTTTATATATGATTTCTCCACCAGTTGGTTTTTCAAGTAGATTAACACAACGTAGAAGGGTAGATTTTCCTGAGCCTGATGATCCTATTATACATACAACTTCTCCTTTTTTTACTGAAAAGTCTATGTCCTTAAGTACTTCATGAGTTCCAAAAGATTTATTTAAATGTTTAATATCAATTACATTTTCCATACTATTCCCTCCTTCGTTTAATACATATTAACTTCTTTATTTTTTCTAGCTATATCTTCAGGTGTTTCTACCTGCATTTGATTTGCATACATAATATAGTTATCTGGTCCATCTAATTTTCTTTCAATTAATCTAAGTATTCTTGTTACTGTAAAAGTCATTATAAAATAAAGTACACACGCAACAAAGAATGATTCAAAATATCTAAAGTTATTTCCTGCAACAGACTTTGTTTGGAAGTATAGTTCTGTTACCGAAATTACGTTAAGTACTGAAGTATCTTTTATGTTTATTACAAACTCATTACCTGTTGCTGGTAATATATTACGTATAGCTTGAGGTAATATAACATTAGTCATAACTTGAAAATGCTTCATTCCTATAGCATCTGCTGCTTCAAACTGTCCTTTATCTATTGATACTATACCACCACGAATAATTTCTGACATATAAGCACCAGTGTTTATAGATACTATTAGTATAGCAGCAAAAAGTCTATCCATATTTAAATTAAATGCCAAAGCTGTACCATAGTAAATTACCATAGCCTGTACAATCATCGGAGTTCCACGGAATATTTCTATATAAATAAATAAAAGTGCATTTACGAGCTTAAGAAAATATCTTTTAATACCTTTTTCAGGCATTGGCACAGTTCTTATAACTCCTATTAATAAACCTATTACAAATCCTATTATAGTACCAGTCAGTGCAACTAACAACGTAGTTCCAGCCCCTCTAAGGAACATCTGCCAGTTCTCTGAAACAATCTTTACAACCCAATCAAAACTCATATTTTCCTCCTTCAATAATGAAACCGAATGTGGTACAGATACACCGCTTCATAATTACACAACACCTTTCAAATCTTTTCCTCACAACTTAGGAATATTCTAAAAAGTCTAAAAAGAAGCAGCACATCCTTAAATACATTCGGTTCCTAATAAAAAACTGTTTTTATAACCTTAATTAGTGATTTTTTTCAAACTATCTTCCAACTCTTATCTTTGAAAAATCTAGCATGTCTTTAACATTACTATTTTGCAGCTGGTTGATTTTTTATAGCTGTATCCATTATTGTCTTTCTTTGTTCTTCTGAGATACCTGCTAATGTTTTATTAATCTTTGAAGTTAACTCACTACCCTTTGCAACACCTACAGCTATTGCTGTATCATCATCAGATGTAGTAAATCCAGTTTTGAATTCTACCATTTTGTATTTTGAATTTGCAGTTTCAGCACTTACACCTTCTGGACGTTCTGAAACATAGCCATCTATTATACCTGATTCAAGTGCGACTCTCATTGCTGGGAAGTTATCCATAGCTGGTTGTTTTGATACACCTTGTATTTGGTCTATTACTGAATAGTGGAATGTATTTAACTGAGCAGTTACTTTTGCTCCTTTGAAATCTTGGATTGATGTAGCACTTTCATACTTGCCACCCTTTTTAACTACCATAACTAAGTTTGATCTGTAGTAGTTATCAGAAAAATCTATAGTTTTCTTACGTTCTGCAGTAGGTGACATACCTGCTATAATGGCATCAATTTTACCTGAAGTTAATGCTGGTACAAGACCATCCCATTCAGTTTTTACTACAACTAAGTCCTTACCTAAATCCTTAGCTATCTTTTTAGCTATTTCTATATCGTATCCACCTGCATACTCTGAGCTTCCATCTATTTTTACAGCTCCATTTGAATCGTCTTTTTGAGTCCAGTTAAAAGGTGCATATCCAGCTTCAAGACCTATCTTAAAAGTTCCGTTAGAAGATGAACTCTTATCATCACTTGCCTTTGTTCCACATCCCGCTAAAAGCACTGTAGCCGATATTGTCATTGCTATTAATAACGCTAATTTCTTTTTCATGTTTAAATATCCCCTTTTTATTTAATTTAGATTTGTAATATGTTACTTGTCCTATCTTAAGACATTATTTGACTGATTAATAAGTTCTCATTATTTACTACACTTTGAATTTGTAAAGTTATTAAGCTTTATAACATGTAAACTTATCCACATATTATAAATTTTGCTTATTTTGTTGTAATAAAAAAAGACCTGAGATGAGCTCAGGTCCTAATACACAAAATTAGCCTAATACCCCTTCTTTTTCCCAAATGAGATAGCACAACTCAATAAACCGGGATGTTTATTGAGACAGTCCTGCAATTCTTAACTGCAGACCCAGCAAATAATACCGAGAAATATTATAAGCTTCGGCGACATTTCCTTCTTCTTAGGATCATGGTACTCTCAAACTCCACTAAGAACTGTTAAATATCGCGCCTCTACCTCACTAAGTTAAAGTGAGGCCTTATTAAATTATATAAACAGTGTACAACAGGACATCCTATATGTCAATATAGATTTGTTCATTATTAATTAACAATTTTTCATAATCAGCACCATTATATACACATTATATTAAAGTTCTGTAATAAATCCTGTGAATTTAAAACTCTTATAATTAACCCTTCACTATTCCAAAATCAATATTACACAAATCCCCCATTAACTCTAAGTGTCTGTCCTGTAACCCATTGTGCTTTGTCACTTACTAAAAATTCAATTACATTTGCTATATCTTCAGTTTCACCAAGTCTTCCAAAAGCATTGGCTTTTTTCATTGCATCTATTTGCTGCTCTGTTTTTCCTACGTTAAATAGATCGGTATTAACCGGTCCAGGAGCAACAGTATTTATTGTTATTCCCTTTAGTCCAAATTCTTTAGCTAATTGACGAGTTATCTGCTCAACCGCACCTTTAGTAGCTGCATACACACTATAGGTAGGAAGCATACTTCCTACTACAGATGTAGAGAAGTTAACTATCCTGCCGTTATTCTCCATTAACTTCATAGCCTGCTGACATGCAAAATAAGTTCCTTTTACGTTTATATCAAAAAGCTTATCAAAGTCCGCTTCTGTAACATCAGGAAGTAGTTTATATAGTATTACCCCTGCATTATTGATTAATATATCTATCTTTCCATAGGCATCTATTGTCTCTAAAAACAACTTTTCTACATCATTTACTTTACTTACATCAGCCTGCACTGCAACAGCTTCTCCACCATTCCTTTTAATTTCATTTACTACCTCAGCTGCCTTTTCAGCGCTACTAGAATAATTAACTACTACTTTAGCTCCAGCTTCAGCTAATTGTTTTGCAATAGAACTTCCTATACCTCTTGATGCTCCAGTAATAATTGCTACTTTTCCACTTAATTCTTTCATCATATATCAATCCTTTCATTATATATCTGGTATACTCGCTTGTATATTAACTTATTGTACCCAAAATCATGTTAGTTCTTTTCAAAGTTATTCTAACAATCATATCTAACTAGGCCTAAGTTTCAATACATTTATTTGATGTAACTTAATTTTAATGTATAAAAAGCTGTTACTGGTAGCCTATTCATCTTTAATCATTGCCTAATCCTCCAAAAAGAACTATAATCTTTACATAATCTTAAGGAGAATTCACTATGAAAAATAGAAGGTTAGATAAAGAAAATCCATTGTTTGAAGCTAAACTAAAACAATTAACAAATCTCATAGAACGTTACACTGATAGAGAAGGACTTCAATCCTCGTCAATACCTTCACTAGACTTTATCCGTTCCTCAAGTAAATTAGAGCTTTTACATTCAATTTATACACCATCCTTATGCGTAATAGTGCAAGGAGCAAAAGTGGTTATGCTAGGAACTGACAGTTATAGATATGATAAAAATTCATATTTGGTGGCTTCTGTCCAATTGCCTATTACTGGTCAGATTATTGAAGCTTCATCTGCTACTCCATATTTGAGCTTAAGGCTTGGTTTTAGCAGCGATCAAATTCTAGATATAATAAAAGAAACTAAGCAGGTACCCATAAAAAATCAAAACTCCCCTCGTGGACTAATTGTGAATGAAACTAATCTATCATTACTAGATGCTCTTTTAAGGCTTGTTAGTCTTTTAGAGACACCAAAGGATATTCCAGTTCTCGCTCCTCTCTTTATTAGAGAAATTCTTTATAGAATTTTACAAGATGATCAAGGTTACGTTGTAAAACAATTTGCTATGATTGGAAGTCATGCTCAAGCAATTTCAAGTGCTATTAATTTAATTAACAAAGATTTTTCAAAATCCTTGAGTATTGATGAACTTGCAAAAAGCATAAATATGAGTACATCATCATTGCATCATCATTTTAAAAAGGTAACTGCAATGAGTCCTCTTCAATATCAGAAACAAGTGAGACTACAAGAAGCGCGAAGATTATTGCTTTCAGAAACCTTAGAAGCTGCTGATGCAGCATTTCAAGTAGGCTATGAGAGTCCTTCCCAATTTAGCCGTGAATACGCAAGAATGTTTGGCTTACCACCTATAAGTGATATAAAAAGATTGAAAAATTCTGTATATGTAAATTTTTAATGATATTCATCATCACTAATTTTCATCACATAAAAACACCTTGTATGATAGTTTTTCTATCCTACAAGGTGTTTTATTAATTATTTACTATTTTTAATCAAAATAATATTATCCTTAAGACTAACAGTGTTTTAAGCTTTTCTTTTTATATAATCTTAATCATTTTAAATCTCTCACAATATATTTAGTAACTTCATAGAAAGCTTTATCATGACGATATTGGATCCAAGTGATGCAACTTTATATGTCTTTTTCTCTTATGTGCTTTGTTATCATTCTAATTAAATCTTCGACTTCAAAGCCACTTTTTTCACTAACAAGTGCTATAGTCGCCTTTGATGACATGGCTTTAAACAATACTGGATTTTTTAGCTTTGCAAATTTGGGTGAGAGTTCAATTAAAAACTCTCTTATAAACGGGTATTCTTTAGCTATATCTCCTATTAACGTTTTCTCATTAATATTAAGTTCTTTTATATCATCACTCATAATGAACCATCCTTTCACAAATAATATACTATTATGGATGTACCACTTCGTAATAAAACTTATTATTTTTAAATTCTCTCACCAGAAGCCGTGAGAGTTTTAAAAATAGATTTCGGTTCGAGGTGGTACATCTTTATAGGTTTCCAACTTCAACTATTAAGTTTTCGTAATGGAACCCTATATCATAACTTTGCTATGATAATAGTAACATTTATAAAAATAAAGTTCTGTGACTTAAGTTACAGTTTTATAAATTTAATTAAACTCAAGCTCCTTTCTACGCACATCACATAGAAAGGAGCTTGGTTTATTTTTTCTTTATATAGTTTGTTTTGCAGATACAACTGTTATTTCTAATACTCTGCTTAAGAACGGGAATTTTTCTTTCATCATATCGTAATCAGAACCTGATTCCAAGAACTTTGCAGTACCCTCAATTAAAAATCCAGCACCCATGTATTGATGTCCCATTACTTCTTTACTTCCAAAAGTAAGTTTAACATTATTATTTAGTTCTATATTTTTTTGAGTTCTTCTCATTCCCGCTGCAGGTATAAGTAGTCTTCCATCTTCTGTAGCATTAAGATATGAGTTCCAAGTATTAACTACGTGAGCTTCATTATTTGCACATGTTACAATAGCAACTACACCTTCATGGGAAATAACTTCAAGTAATTTTTCGTTTAACATAAAACGTCCTCCTTATAAAAAAGCTTTTATTTATTAGTAATTGACTTACTTATGTGATAATTATATAATCAAATTGGCACTATAAAAAGTGCCAATTTTGTTTATTTTTTTGGATACAGTTTTAAGGAGTATAGATAATTATGATTATTTTAAATACTGATTCAGATAAGCCTTTATATCAACAGATATATGAGCAACTAAAGGATCAAATAATAAGTGGCAAACTTTCAGCTGGAGCTAAGATCACCTCTACTCGCACTCTTTCTACTATATTAAATGTTAGTAGAAATACCGTAGAAAATGCTTATCTTCAACTATGTTCTGAAGGTTATATTGAAAGTAAACCTGGCAGTGGTTATATTGTATTAGAAGTTATTCCCGAAATATTATCCACTAATAATACTAAGCCCTACACTATAAACAATTATTCAAAAAGTACTGCGGATAATTTAATTAAGAAAATTAACACTATGGATTTTAGTTACGATTTCGAATACGGAAAACTCAGCAGTTCTGATTTCCCCTTAAAGACTTGGCGTAGAATATCTAATAAAGCATTAGCAACATTGACTGCTGAAGATATGATTTCATATAGTGAAAGTAAGGGAGAACTTAATTTTAGAATTGAAATCATGAAATACCTAAATAAATCAAGAGGTGTATCTTGCACTACCGATCAGATTATTGTATGTACGGGATTTGCATATTGTTTAAGCCTAATTTGTCAACTACTTAGGCAGAATTTTAACGAGATAGCAATTGAGGACCCAGGCTACTTTGGTACTAGAGATATATTTGCTAATAACGGTTATAAAGTATCTCCTATACCTCTAGATAAGGATGGAATAAATATTACTGAACTTGAAAAATCTTCAGCACGAATAGTATATATAACTCCTTCACATCAATTTCCTACTGGAGCTGTAATGCCTATACAAAAGAGATTAAAACTTTTAGATTGGGCTATTAAAAATGATGGAATAATTATTGAAGATGATTATGACAGCGAATTAAGGTATAGCTCAAGACCAATCCCCTCAATACAAAACATCGGACACAAAGAAAAAGTTATATATATAGGAACTTTTTCAAAGTCACTTTCACCTAGCTTACGTGTAAATTATATGGTACTCCCGGAAGCCTATTTAGATAGATATGATAAATTATTTAGGATTTATCAATCTTCTGTCCCACTAATACAGCAGAGAGTACTTTATCAATTTATGCACTTGGGACACTATGAAAGCCACCTAAGAAAAATCTCTCTAGCAAATAAACGAAAACATGATTTATTAATAAGTGAAATTCATAAGACTTTGGAAAATAGAGTTATAGTTCACGGAAGAAATGCTGGTCTTCATGTTTTAGTTGAGGTAAACAACGGTCTTACCGAGCATGAACTAATAGAAAAAGCAGCTAAATTTGGTGCAGTTGTTTATCCTGTGTCACAGTTTTGGATTAACGTAGAAAAATATTCAAACAATATGGTTTTACTTGGTTTCGGTGGTATGACGGAGGAACAAATCATTAATGGAATAAAAGCGCTAAAAGAAGCATGGTTTGACAATTAACTTTGTTAAAATTCTTAATTGAACAGTATTTCATATATTGAAAATAACCACTATGAATAAAAGCATTATCCAAATAAGGATAATGCTTTTATTCATACATTTAAGTTTAGTTTTACCTATACAGCCTTAATTATAAATCACTCATTGATAGAACCCATGAAAATAAAAATCCTCAAAATCATCACTTTTTATATTTATTACCTTCTAACAGCATTTGGGTTCTTTTCATCAAACTTAATGATCGAGCTCATCTTAATTGTATCTTTGTATTCTTTCTCTTTTCCATCTATTGTATATTTAATCTTAACTGTCATTTTAGAATCTTTAGATATTTTAACATCATCAATAACGTTAAAATTATCTCTAACACTCTCATTAGATTTCCTAAAAACATCTCCAGCAACAAAGCCAACAATACTTTTTCCAGCTGCTTGGATATCAATATGCATTGAATCTACTTTATTTTCTTCTCTTGTAAGCTTCAATATATATCCATCTTGGACATATAACTTATCATCAAATGATACTAATGTTAAATTGTTAATTCTTAAGTCATCAGCTATTATGTCCGTCTTATAGACTACAACTGGATTACCTTTAAAAAGCTTCATCCCCAGTAGAATTGTTAATACTAGTATAATGGCGATTAATATACCTATAATGCCTCTTCTCTTCATAATACCCACCCATCATTAAATTTTATAAATCAATCCTTGTTAAACATATCATACCATCTCAATCCTTATATGTATATATTTTGAAAGATATAGGATAACTTTCTTTACTTCATTTTTACAACATTATAACTATTCATTTAATTTATGAAATCATATCAAGTTATAGATCTTTTATAAGCCATAAAATAGCTTTTATAAATCTTTTATTTATTTCTGTAAAGTGTCCTCCATTATTCCATTCTAGTATAGTATCATCCTCACTACTAAGTTGTTCTTGTAGTATTTCAAATGCTTTTTCCGTACATACTCCTACCTTAGCCATACGCAGATTTCTGCTTTTACTTTCTTTTATACCAAGAGACAAATAAACTTTAGCGTCTTTATTGTGAGGATTATTTAAACTCATATATTCTATCCATTTGTCGTACCATAAAGAGCCTGAAAGACTCCCTATTCTACCGAAACCTTCACATCTATAAAGTGCATATAAAGATAAAAGTCCTCCAAGGGAATATCCAATCAATACGTTGTTTTTATAATCGGCCTTTGTTCTGTAGTTGGTATCAATATATAGTTTTATTTTATATAAAAGAGTCTCTATATAATTATCAGCTTTACCTCCAAAGTCTTCTGCATTACTAGCTATACTTTTTGCAGGCCAAGGAGTGTAATCATCATTCCAATTTTTAGGCTTGATATTTACAATAATAAAAGAAGCACAATCTTTATAAAAATACGGCTCTATTGAATCAACTATTTCTCTTATATCATTTACTCCATTTATATATACAACAGGAAACCGTAATTCCATATCACTATAATTCTGTGGCGTATATATACTACATTCATATCCATCACAATTAAACAAATCTATACTGCCTCTCATATTTCACTCCCTTAAATAAATTAGTCCTACATTTAAGAATACCATTAAAATTAATAAAGCCATCCCCTATCAAATTATAATGAGGATGGCCTTATTATTACTTCATTATCTTACAAATATTATTTGTAAATTCCACAGGATCTCCTATTGATAAACCTTCTATAAGTAGAGCCTGATTATATAATATATCTGTATATAAATTGAACTTATCTTTATCTGCTTCATAAGCAGTTTTTAATGACTTAAACACATCATGATTTACATTTATCTCTAATACCTTATCAGCCTTAACCCCTTGATTGTTTGGCATTGCGTTAAGTATCTTTTCCATCTCAATTGAAAGCTCACCATCATTTGCAAGGCATACTGGATGATTTTTTAATCTCTTTGAAGCTCTAACTTCCTTAACCTTTCCAGTTAATATAGATTTCATTCCTTCAAAGATATCTTTGTTTTCTTTTTCTTCTTCCTTTGAAGTTTCTTTGTTATCATCCTCTTCAATACCAAGATCATTGCTTGAAACTGATCTGAATTCCTTTTCTTTATAAGACATAAGCATCTTTATAGCAAATTCATCTACTTCATCAGTAAAGTATAATATTTCGTATCCTTTATCAAGTAAAAGTTCAGTTTGAGGAAGTTTTTCTATTCTCTCATTAGATTCCCCTGAAGCATAGTAAATATACTTTTGACTTTCTGCCATTCTATCTACATATTCTGCAAGAGTAACCATCTTCTTTTCTTTTGAGGAATAGAACATTATCAAATCTTGAAGAACATCTTTATTGCTACCATATTCACTATATAAACCATACTTTAACTGTCTGCCAAAAGCTTCATAGAATTTTTCATACTTTTCTCTATCATTCTTAAGCATAGTTTCAAGTTCACTCTTAATTTTATTCTTTATGTTCTTTGCAATAAGCTTAAGCTGTCTATCATGCTGCAATATTTCTCTGGAAATATTTAAAGACAAATCCTCTGAGTCAACAATTCCCTTTACAAAGCCAAAATAGTCTGGAAGTAAATCTCCACACTTATCCATTATCATTACACCACTTGAATATAATTCTAAACCTTTTTCATATTCCTTAGTGTAGAAGTCATATGGAGTTTTTTCTGGTATATATAATATTGCATTGTAACTAATAGCACCATCGACACTTATATGAACATGCTTTAATGGCTTATCATAACCAAAATGTTTTTCTGAATAAAAATTGTTATAATCTTCTTCTTTAAGTTCTGACTTATTTTTTCTCCAAATTGGAACCATACTGTTTATAGTTTTTTCTTCAGTATAGTTTTCATATTCACTTTCACTACCTTCTTTAAGCTTACTTTCAGTGACATCCATCTTAATTGGATATCTAATAAAGTCAGAGTACTTCTTGATTATGGACTTTAGTCTATATTCTTCTAAGTATTCATCAAAGCTCTCATCTTCTGTATTATCTTTTATCTTAAGGATTATATCTGTACCTACAGTATCCTTTTCACAAGGTTCAATAGTGTAGCCTTCTACACCTTTGGATTCCCATTTATATGCTTCTGTACTACCAAAAGCTTTACTTATAACAGTAACATTATCAGCTACTAAAAATGCAGAATAAAATCCAACACCAAATTGTCCTATTATATCATATCCATCTTTTATTTCATTTTCTTTTTTGAACTTCAATGAACCACTTTTTGCGATAACCCCTAGATTATCGTCAAGGTCTTCCTTAGTCATCCCTATACCAGTATCAGATATTTTTACAGTTCTGCTTTCTTTATCAACGCTAACCTTAATAAAGTAATCATCCTTTTCGAAAGATATAGATTCGTCTGTTAATGCTTTGTAGTAAATCTTATCAATAGCATCACTAGCATTTGATATAAGTTCTCTTAAAAATATCTCCCTATGAGTATAGATTGAGTTAATCATAAGATCCAAAAGTCTCTTGGATTCTGCTTTAAATTGTTTTGTTTCCATTATAAAACCTCTCCTTTCGCAATTGAAACCAGGCATTTATATATGTGAGCCTAGCTTTATATCATTGTACATGGTATCTGCCCTCTAAAAACTTTTTTACTTATCTCTCTTAATTTCTAAAAAGCAATATACCTAATAAACAGCTTCTTATTTGTCTATACTAAAAGTAATAAGAAGCTCACTGTTAGCACTCATAGCTAGCGAGTGCTAACCCCTATTTTTTATATATCACTTTTTAAATTTTATGTCAATATATTTTAGTTTAAAAATATCTATTAATACATAACTGTCTCGCTTCATATTGTAATTTATTTTAGCAAATATTGATTTTATTTGTATTTACAATTAACATTAGTATAGATAACCTTTCAGATTGTTTAATTAGAATGGAGTTGATTATATGGAATTCATTAAAGTAGGTGCTGCTTGCCCTAAGATAAAAGTAGCAGATATAAAATATAATGTTGAAAACATAAAAAAATGCATAGATGAAGGTTTAAAAGAAGAAGTTAAAGCTTTAGTTTTTCCTGAGCTTGCTGTTACAGCTTACACTTGTGGTGATTTATTTACACAGTCTAGATTAATAAAAGAATCTATAAACGCTGTAGAAAATATATGTGAATATACTATGGGAAAAGATATGCTCGTAGCTGTAGGCAATCCACTTATATATAATAACTGTCTTTATAATTGTGCTTTTATTATATTTGAAGGAAAAGTCCTTGGTATTGTGCCAAAAAGCTATATACCTAATTATACAGAGTTTTATGAAAAACGATGGTTCACCGAAGGCATTGGCCTTAAAGGTAAAATCATTGATTTACCTTTCCAAAAAGCTATTCCTTTTGGTACAGATCTTATTTTCAATTACGAAGATGCCCATTTTGGATTCGAAGTATGCGAAGATCTATGGACTGTAGTGCCACCAAGCTCATATTTATCTATAGCTGGTGCAAATATAATTGGCAATCTTTCTGCATCAAATGAACTTGTATCCAAAAGTGACTATAGAAAATCTTTAGTATCTGATCAAAGCGCTAGATGTATGAGTTCGTACATCTACAGTTCTGCTGGTGTACATGAATCCACCACAGATTTACTTTTTAGTGGACATATGCTCATTACCGAAAACGGTTCTAAACTAAGCGAAAATGAGCGTTTCCAAAGAGATAATGAGGTTATTTCATCAATCGTAGACTTGTATAAATTAAATTCAGAAAGATTAAAAAATGTAAGTTTCAGAGATACTGCAAGACTTAATACTTTAGAATTCAGAAATATTGAGTTTGCTTTTGATAATGTTAATATTTCGGATTTCAATAGATTTATTGACAAACATCCTTTTGTTCCATCTTCTGAGATACAAAGAAAAGACAGATGCAAAGAGATATTTAACATTCAAGCATCAGCCTTAGCAAAGAGATTAGAACACACTACACTAAATAAAGTTGTCATAGGAATTTCAGGGGGACTTGACTCTACTCTTGCACTTTTAGTAGCAGTTAAAACCTTTGATATGCTAAAACTACCTAGAAAAAATATAATAACAATAACAATGCCTGGCTTTGGTACTACTGACAGAACTTACAACAACGCTCTTACTCTATGCACTGAGCTCGGCTGCGATCTTAGAGAAATAAATATAGTAAATGCCGCACTTCAACATTTTGAAGATATAGGTCATGATAAAAACATTCATGATGTTACCTATGAAAATGTTCAAGCAAGAGAAAGAACTCAAATCCTTATGGATTTAGCAAACAAAGAAAGTGGCTTACTTATAGGAACCGGTGATCTTTCAGAACTTGCACTTGGTTGGTGTACTTATAATGGAGATCATATGTCAATGTATTCTGTAAACTGCTCTATACCTAAGACTTTAGTTAGATACTTAGTTGATTATGTCGCTAAATACGAAGTAAACAAAAATGCTTCTGATACGTTGTACGATATACTAGATACCCCAGTGAGCCCTGAACTTCTACCAAAAGATGAAAATGGTGATATCGCACAAAAAACTGAAGATATTGTTGGACCATACGAACTTCACGATTTCTTCCTATATCACTTTATAAGACACGGTTCTTCACCTGAAAGAATATTGTTCCTTGCAAAGGTTGCTTTTAAGGATCTATATGATGAAAACACAATTAGAAAATGGTTAGATAAATTCTTGAATAGATTCTTTTCTCAACAATTTAAAAGATCTGCTTTACCTGATGGTCCAAAGGTTGGTACAATCAGCCTTTCTCCAAGAGGCGATTGGAGAATGCCATCGGATGCTTCTGTTAGCAGCTGGCTAAAATATTAATATCATATTGTCTTAAAAACCTCACTGAAGTGGCTTTCTTCAGTGAGGTTTTTTGCGCATTTGCCTTTTTGAATGTATATGATGAAACTTGCAGATAAATAATTTTTTTCAGAAATTTTTCTTATAACTTTATAATAAACACTTCTATTTATAAATATCCACCATTAATCCTTGGATTTCATCCACAGTAGATGCAATAGAAATATTATCTTTTTCTTCAGATAAAAGAGCATCAGTAATTTCTTGAAGTTTTGCATCGATTGTATCAACTGTTATAAAGTATTGAGTCTGCCAGAAACTTATATCTTTTTTTACATTATACATATATTCCAGTACCGATTTTAAATACTCTTTAATTTGATTTTTATAAGCTCTAACATCAGCATAACTTTTAGTAATTACAAGTCTATTACCCTTTTTCTTTATATCATCCATCAAGTCCTTCAATTGCTCTTCAGATTTTTTTTGTCTTTCTTGATTAAAGTTCTGAGAAAAATCCTTTTTACTATCGATTTTTTTTCTTTCTTCACTTTGGACAGCAGTTTTCCTACCTACTCTTGATATCTCCATGAAATTCCACCTACTTATCAATTGATTTTAGCTATTTAATCTTTGAGTACTACCAAAATAATTCATTAACCCTAATTTATTTTTAATCGTTTTCCTGTCAAACAAGGAAAGTTTTAAAATCTATATACTACTTGCATATTTATTTTGCTAATTACTAATATTAATGTGTATTATTATATCAAAATATAATTAAAGTAACAACTAAGTTTATGGTGCATTATGTCGAATTGTTTTTTCATGGTAATTATTTCATAATATTCAATATGTGATATACTTATATTAGATGTCCTAATTAAGGTTATTTTATACTGTATAATGAGGTGATATATTCTATGTGGTACACAAAAAATACTTCCGAAGTATTAAAAGATTTAAACGTAGATGAATCTGTTGGTTTGTCTACTGAAGAAGCTGAAAAAAGAATAGAAAAGTATGGTGAAAATAAATTAGCCAGCAAAAAGAAAAAAAGTATATTTCAGCTATTCGTCGCACAGTTAGCTGATTTTATGATTTATATACTTTTAGCAGCTGCTCTTATATCTGGAATAATGGGCGAAATCAGCGATGCAATAATAATTATAATTGTAATACTTGTAAATGCAGTTGTTGGCGTTGTTCAGGAATCTAAAGCTGAAAAAGCTTTGGAAGCTTTAAAGGAACTTTCTACTCCAAAAGCTGTTGTAAAAAGAAATGGAGAACTAACAGAAATTCCATCTGAACAAGTAGTTCCAGGAGATATTGTCATAATAGATGCTGGCAGGTATATACCAGCTGACTTAAGATTAATTGAAAGCGCAAATCTTAAAATGGAAGAATCCGCTTTTACAGGCGAATCCGTACCGGCGGATAAAGATGCAAATGCAATAATTGAAGGAAAAGTAGGTGTTGGAGATCAACACAACATGGTATTCATGTCCACTCTAGCTACATACGGAAGAGGTGTAGGTGTTGTTGTGGGTACAGGGATGGATACCGAAATAGGTAAAATAGCAAAAATGCTTGATGAAGAGGTTGAAGATTCCACTCCACTTCAAAAAAAGCTTGAACAGTTAGGAAAGTATTTAGGTATAGGTTCTATAGGAATATGCTTTATCATCTTTATTGTGTCTATGTTCCAAAAAAGAGATGTTTTTGAAATGTTACTTACCTCTATAAGCTTAGCTGTTGCAGCTATACCAGAAGGACTTCCTGCGATAGTGGCGATTGTTTTAGCCATGGGTGTTCAGAGAATGATTAAAGAGAACGCTATTATAAGAAAACTTCCTGCAGTTGAAACTCTTGGTTCAGTAAATATAATATGTTCAGATAAAACAGGTACTCTCACACAGAATAAAATGACTGTAACTAAATTTTATGCAAATGATAAGTTACTTCATATAGAAGATTTAGATTTCAATACTGAAACTAATAAGCTATTAATTGAATGTATGATGCTCTGTAATGATGCTACATATTCAGAGAGCTCAAAAACAGGTGACCCTACAGAAATCGCTTTATTGGAAGCTGGTTTTAGATATGATATAACTAAGGATATTATTAATTCTGAACATAAAAGAATTGATGAAGTTCCTTTCGACTCAGATAGAAAGCTTATGTCAACGGTTAATTCATATGGGCAGAAATATAAGGTCTTTACTAAAGGTGCTATTGACAGCATTCTAAAGATTTCTACTAAGCTTATGCTTAATGGCGAAATACTCGATTTAACTGAAAATATGAAAAAAGATATTCTAAAAGCCGTAGACTTAATGTCTGATGATGCACTCAGAGTTCTAGCTGGCGCATATAAAGATATTGACGCTCCACCACATATTGGTTTAGATGAAATAGAGAACAATCTAACCTTTATAGGAATGGTTGGAATGATTGACCCTCCAAGATTGGAAGTTAAAGACTCTATTTCATTATGCAAAAAGGCTGGAATTACACCAGTTATGATTACTGGTGATTATAAAAACACCGCCTTTGCCATTGCTAAAGAACTTGGAATTGCAGATAGCTTAACTCAATCAATCTCTGGTGAAGATATAGATAAATTAAATGATGAAGACTTCAGTAATAAAGTAAGAGACCTAAGAGTGTTCGCAAGAGTATCTCCTGAACACAAAGTAAAGATAGTTAAAGCTTTTAAAGCACACGGCAACATTGTTTCAATGACCGGTGATGGAGTAAATGACGCCCCTTCGTTAAAAGCAGCTGATATTGGTGTAGCTATGGGTATAACAGGTACTGACGTTGCAAAAGGTGCTGCAGACATGGTATTAACGGATGATAACTTTACCACCATTGTATCTGCTGTTGAAGAAGGAAGAAACATTTTTAGCAATATAAAGAAATCTATAGTTTTCTTACTTTCTTGTAATCTTGGTGAAATAATAACTTTATTTGTAGCAATACTGTTAAACTGGGATTCTCCGCTGCTTCCAATACATTTACTTTGGGTAAATCTAATAACTGATAGTTTACCTGCTTTAGCGTTAGGTGTTGATCCTGGTGACAAAGGCGTTATGGATCTTCCTCCAAGAAACCCAAAGGAGAGCATCTTTGGTGGAAGAACAAAGTTAATGCTACCACTTAACGGAATACTAATAGGTGGATTAACATTAGTGGCTTTTAGAGTTGGTGAATACTTATATCCGAATTCAGTTCCACATGCTAGAACAATGGCTTTCGTAGTACTTAGTGTTTCACAGTTATTCTATGCACTTTCAATCAGGAATGATAGAAAATCCATTTTCCAAATCGGTTTATTTTCTAACAGATTCTTGATTATAGCTATAATAATAGGAATTATTCTTCAAGCCTCTGTTATAACAATAACACCTATAGCAGAACTATTTAAGGTATATTCGCTTACCTTTAAAGATTGGGGATTTGTAATATTATTATCTTTAGTCCCATTATTGATAAATGAGTTATTCAAGATAATTTTAAGAAATAAAGAAATATAATAAAAACCACTGTAGATAGCTTTATATTAAAAACTCTACAGTGGTTTTATCTTTTATGATTTACATAATTAACAAAAATTTCTCACATATAAATCAACTTATTTTTTAACTGATAACATATGATTTTTTAATTTAAAAGCTAATTTTTTCTCGAATATACTTCTAAGTGAACAACTCCAGCATCATCTTTCTCGCTTAAAACCATTACGTCTCCATATTGATCTGTTCTAAAGACATTGCATTTGATATCTGTAAGATTTTTCACCACTTCACTATTAGGACTCTCTTCACCATTAGAAGTTATTATTGCTACACTTGGCTTAACCTTTCTTACAAAGTCTTTATATGTTCCACTGCCAATTCCATGATGTGCAACTTTTAAAACATCTATATCCTTAATATCTTTATTTTTCATAATTTGCTTTTCTAAATCTCTTTCAGCATCTGCCATAAATAAATATCTTAAATCAGCTATTTCCCCTAATAGCACCATTGAATTATTGTTTTCTAGAACCTTACTTGGTTTAGTTGGAGTAAGTGCTTTAAGATGTATATCGTTGTGCTCTAGATACCATCCAGCTTTTACATATTCATATTTCACCTTGGAGGCTTCTACAACTTTCATAACTTTTTCTTTTTCAGCTTTATTTACGCAAAATTCTGGCAGCATCAAATGTGATACCTTTACAGATTTTAATACAGCTTCTAGCCCCCCAAAATGATCATCATGGTAATGGGTAAGTATTACATAATCTAACTTATCAATTGATTCACTTTTAAGCTGGGATATAAGCTTGGAACTATATTCTTCAACTCCAGTATCAATAAGAATATTAAAATCTTTACTTAGTAGTAATATTGCATCACTTTGCCCAGTGCTTAATACCTGAACTCTTGTAACATTTGAAAGATTCTCAATTCCAAACACCTTTAAACTTGTAGTAAATAGAAATAAAATCATAATTGCGATTACTCTTTTACTAAATTTTCTCATATGTATGAACCTCCTTTTTTCCTTTGATACTAGTATGGTTCATATAACTTCTATAGATACACAAGTTTATCAATTAATTTATATTTTCATATGCTATTCTAAGAGCTTATAATAGCCCTCATTTTTGCATATACTAATAAACGTGATTTTTCTTATAAAGCGAAAAAATAGGCAGCCTAAGCTACCTATTTCTCTATTAATTTTGTTCCATTTACGTCTTGACTTATAATGCCTTCTCTCATAAGCCCACCCAATGCCATTTTAAAGTAATTTTTGCTTGAGTTAAAAACTTCCTTTATAACATCTGGTGAAGACTTATCGTTATATTTCATTGCGCCACCATTATCTTTAAGATATTGCAATATTTTTTCTTGAAGCACACTTCTTTCTTCAAGCTTTTGTCTTCTAGGGGTTAGACCAACTTTCCCATCCTCATATATCTTCTTTACTCTTGCCTTTATTTCATCTCCAGGTCTTACATCAGAGAAATACTCATTATTCAAAATAACCCCTCTGCATAGACCATTTACTGCCACCATAAGAGAACCATTCGTCTGATATCCATATACAATACCAGTTGTTTCTTCACCTAAAGTAACGTCTTCCCATATATCAAGCGCTCTATCAATATCAGTTGTTGCAGCTAATCTCTTAGTTTTATCTTCATATATGTAGAACAAATATTTTTTTCCTATTTCTAATTTAAATTTCTGTTCCCTTATAGGCACAAATATATCTCTTTCAAGACCAAAGTCAATAAATGCGCCTAATTCAGTTATAGATTTAACTTCAAGATATGCTACAGTATGAATAGTTGCAAGAGGGGTCTTAAGCGTTGCAATAAGCCTATCTTTAGAATCTCTGTATATAAAAGCATGAACCTCTTCACCTACTGCAAGTTTTCTATCTAGGGTATTTCCGTATGGTAACAATATACCATCATCAGTTCCACTTAGATAATATCCAACCGAACTTTCTCTTACAACCTCTAGATTGTTAAAATCACCTAATTTAATCATACATCCTCCGTACTTTTCTTATATTTTTTTGAAAGTTTCATATATCTCTCTGCAGATGCACTTATATTGTTAATCTCCTCTTCTGAAAGTTCTCTTATAACTTTCGCAGGAGAACCAAAACATAAGACACCTGAAGGTATATTTTTATTTTCTGTTACTATGCTGCCTGCCCCTATTATTGTATTTTCTCCAATAGTTGCTCCATTTAATACTATTGAGCCCATACCAATCAAAACATTATTGCCAATGGTGCAGCCGTGGATAATTGAATTATGCCCTATAGTAACATTCTTTCCAATTACTACTGGATTATTAGTATCTACATGCACAGTACTGTTATCTTGAATATTTGATCTCTCATCTATACTTATACTATTAATGTCACCTCGTATTACTGTGCCAAACCAAACACTTACATCCTTCTGTATGTCTACTTTGCCTATTATATCTACATTATCTGCAATATAAGCCTCATCATGTACCTTTGGATAAACTTTATCAAATGAATACTCCATTTTATATCGCCTCCTATGCATGACTATTATTTTACCATAGTAAATGTTTTATAGCCATATTTTATAAGAGTAAATTTATTTTAAATTAAAAATATATTTATAGTTCCTAATAAAATTTATTATTTATATGCAATTAGTGGTTAATAAAAATAAGAAAAAATAATATTATATAATAAAGCAATTTGTAGGAGTCATAATTTGAGTAAACATAGGAAACATAGATCGGAAGACTTACAAAATTTTGATCCAAAGAATATTAAAATATTATACGGAATACCTCACTGCCACACAAATATATCGACTGGAAAATGTTCAGCTGTAGAAGCCTTAGAATATGCTAAAAAGAATAGACTGGATTTTCTAATAATAACTGATCATAATCGCTATTTCTCAAGCAACTCACATAAAGAGCATAACTCAAAATGGGATGAGCTAAAGAAAGCATTGGATAGATTTAATAAAAAAAATGAAGACTTTGTAGGAATAGTTGGTTTTGAGGCAAGTTCTAACCCTTGGGGGCATCTAAATATAGTCAATTCTTCGTCCTGCTTTACAGGAGTTATTAGAAACTTTAATAACTTAATGCTGTGGATGATTGCCAACGGAAATTGTTATATATCAATCAATCATCCTGGGCGTATCGTAGAACAAATACCTTTTAGCCCCTTTTTAAATAAGTTCATTAATACAATAGAAGTTGGAAATGGCTCTTATCCCAATAAGTATCATAGATATTCAAAAAGATATTTCTCAATGCTTGATAAAGGTTGGATGCTAGGTGCAGTAAATGCTCAGGATAACCACCTGATGAACTTTGGCGATACTGAAAATCTTACAGGAGTGTTAGTAAACAAATTAGATAAACCGTCTATAATAAGCTCTCTCAAAAATAGAAGATGTTTTTCTAGTGAATCTAGAACGCTAAAATTCTACTTTACTATTAACAATTCCTTTATGGGAGAAGAACTTATTATAGAAAAAAATAATAGCCTAAACTTTTACATCCATGCTGAAGATAGAGTTAATATTATCGAAGAAGTTCAAATAATCACCTCAGGAGGAAAAATCCTTAAGGCTCTCAAAGAAATCTCTCTTCACAATTTAAAATACTCAATTTCATTTCCTGCTTCTGAAAAAGAGAAATGGTACGTAATTAGGCTAATCCAAAAAAATAATAGGGAAGCTATCAGTTCCCCTATCTTTATAAAAATAAAAAACTCCTGATGGAGTTTTTTTATTTTTTATCTTTATTCATATTCTTAACCCTATTAGGTTTAGCTTTAGGTCTTATAGTAACTTTGTTTTCTTGTTTCTTCTTGTTCTTTGCTTGATGTATCTCCATGAACCATAATAATAATATAATAAATATACCTGAAGACAATAAATTTGCTACCATATTTCCTTGTATCCCTAATGCTATAGGCAAAATAAATACTACTGCCGCTACCACTAGGATTATCCATTTGTTCACATTTAATTTACCCAAAACAAATATCTTCAAAAGATTAAATATAGCTAAAACAATTATTGCAAACAACAAAAGAAGTCCAATACTTTTAGCAATTTCCATTCTACCACTCCTCTAATCTAGCAAAATTAACATCTTATAATCTATATTAGACGAAAATCTAAACATTTTCAATAGAATAAGCTTAACTTATATAGTTTTCATATATATTATGTAATTAATTTTGGTTTATAAAAAACTTAGTTATAAAATAAACACTTACATCAACTTCTTAATATAATCAAGATTATGCAACTATTTTACAATAATTGTGAAGAAAATGATGATTATAAAAAATAGTATAGTATTTTTTTAACTTTTTAGTAGAATTAAAATACTTTTTTTGATAAAATATAAATTGAGTATATAGATACTTACAATGATAGGATATAAAACATAGAAGAGGTGAATTTTTGCTTATGCAAAATGTTAATTTGGATGAATTAGATTTACAAATATTAGATATTTTAATTAAAGATTGTAGAACTCCTTATTTAGAAATAGCAAGAATGTGTCATGTTAGTGGAGGAACTATCCACGTTAGAATGAAAAAGATGGAAGACTTAGGAATAATTACTGGGACAAGGATACTTTTAAATCTTCCAAAACTAGGTTATGACGTTTGTTGCTATGTAGGTATTTATGTAGATAAGACATCATCTTTCTCTTCAGTATTTGATGAATTATCTAAAATAAAAGAAGTTGTTGAACTTCATCTTATTACAGGAAATTATTCTGTTTTTGCCAAAGTAATTTGTAAGAGTATTTCTGACCTTCAGGATATCTTGATGAATAAAATAAATACAGTTACAGGTATTGAAAGAACAGATACATTTATATCATTATCACAACCTATAGATCGTAATATACAACTTTAAAGAGCTAACCAGCTCTTTTTTTTGCGTTTTTTTGTTTTCCATTAAACTTCTTTTTTATCACTACATAATTTATTGCTTTTCGGAAAAAATATAAGAGAAAAGTAAGTAAAGGAGTGATTTAAATGAAAACTCTAGATATAATAGCACTAGTTTTAGTTATAATTGGTGCAATAAACTGGGGGCTAATTGGCTTCTTCCAATTTGATCTAGTAGCTGCTCTATTTGGTAATATGACAGCTATAAGCAGAGTGATTTACGCACTTGTTGGTATTGCCGGACTTTATGCTATTTCATTTTTTGCAAAAGATAGGAACACTAGCTCAAATAGCAGCAACAACTGTGAATAATTAATAATAAATCCTCTTATTTTATAAGAGGATTTATTATTTATAAATATATAATAAAATGTGTCTTCTAAAACCTAACACCCCAATGCTTTCACAATAATATTGAGTATTTAAATAAATATTTTAACACTTCTAAAGTTCCATAATTCTTATAATATTCCCTTACTTCCTTATATATTATATAATATTTACATTTTATTAAATCAATATTGATAAATTTAGTATATAATAAATAGTAAATGTCTAGAATCTTCAAAAGGAGGTGAATTATGCTTATACAAGTACTAAATGGATTTTCATTATATGAAATAGTCTTTTTCTTTGCTATTTACTCCTTTTTAGGGTGGTGCATTGAGGTTGCTTATGCTTACACAAATAGAGGCTACTTTGTAAATAGGGGTTTTTTATATGGTCCATTCTGTCCAATATACGGGCTAGGATTTGTATCAATTATTGTTTTTCTTGACCATTACAAAGATAACTTGATTGCATTATATATACTATCTACATTATTAACATCAACAATAGAGTATGTTACGGGCTACCTATTAGAAAAGATATTTAAATCCAAATGGTGGGACTACACTGAAGACCCATTTAATCTTCATGGAAGAATATGTCTTCATTTTTCATTAGCCTGGGGCGTTGCTGCAGTTGCAATTATAAAAATAATTCATCCTATTTTCTTTATCTTTGTAAATATTTTACCTTTAAATATAGGTATTTATATTTTTTACGTGCTTATCAGCTACTTTATGATAGACTTAATACTAACAATTAGTTCATTAATTCAACTTAATATAATTCTATCTAAATTAACATTTATAAGCAGTGAATTAAAAAGGAGATATTCATATATAATATCTGTAACTAAAGAAAAAGCAATAGGAACTGCACAAGAAATGGAAGAGGGCTTTAAAGATTTGATTGATAATTATAATAAAAATCTGTCAAAAATTAATTTTAATCATAAACGTCTTATAAAAGCTTTTCCTAATATGAAATCAACTTATTTTGACTCTATAATATCAGAATTAAAAGAAAAGATTTCATCATTAAAAGATTTAATAAAATAACTTTAAATGCCAAAACTTCATTATGAACTCTAAATTTAAAAAGGCACTGCTAAATGAATACTAGTTCATTTAGCAGTGCCTCTCCTTATACACTAAGTTCTTAAATTAAAGTGATTTGATAAGTTCAAACAATTCAAGTGCTGCAGTTTTAGGCCCATTCTTTTCTAGCCCTGATACTGCTAGACAAGTTTTTATTTGTCCAACCTTTATACCATCTTCAAAACTTTTGTTAAAGTATTTGTCAATTAATATATCAGTTTCCGCTTGCTTTTGTGCTGGTCCAAATGGATTTGCGAAATATGATGTAACTAATCCAGTTTCCGTAGTTGTACCTTTAGCCATTCTTGCTCCAGCCTTAAATACATCGATAGCTTTTGCAGGAGACTCAAATAATTCAATAGCATCTCCGTCTTGCTCTATTCTTTCATAATTGTTGGCATAAAGTAAGATATCTACTTTGTAACCTTTAACAATCTCTTTATAAGTTGAAACCGGCATTACAAGTCTTGCATTTATCTTATCAGGATTCATAAATATACTTCTATCAATCTCTTTAAATGCATATCCTTGATCTAAATCGTCAAGTCTAACAAAAGCACCTACTTCAGTTCCGTATCCATAAACGCCTTCATCTTTAAGCTTAAATGACCCCATATCATCAAATACAACTGTCATTTCACTTACGTGATCTTCGCTCAAGGCTCTGAATGCTTCTAAGCTTTCTGACTTACCAGCTCCACTATCTCCTATAATTACTACATTAGCATTCTTTCCATTTTTAAGAACTATATTTACCATAGCGCCATGTATTGGTAAATATCCTCTTTTTATCATTATAAGATTGTGTAATGTTAAACACATCTTTTTCATATACCCAAAATAATCTATATTTTCATTATGGTTAACATAACCATACATTATATCATTCTTTTTATCCTCATAGAAAACTGTTTTAAGTTCTTCTGTGTCTTCTTCAACACCAAAAGTGTATACAATGTCAGGTTTTTTCCCTTTATATTCATCTTCTCTTGCAAGTTCAAATAAATTACTTAGAGTTATGCCGTGCTCCATGAAATCTCTGTGGAAGTAAACAAAAGCTAAAAGTTCTCCGATTTTCGCTGGATAGCAGAACCACTTATCTTTCTCTATCTTCCCATTTACTAAAGGATTCTCATAAACTTCAGTAAACATACCATCTCTTGTATTTTTCTTAGGGTATGTTATAAACGGAGTTTCTAATGCTATTGTTTCAATAAAAGGAACATCTTGCAAAACCTTATATTCCTCAGGAGCAGTCCATATAGGATTATTTATAAGAATACATGCATTTCCGCCTGCTGGTAATTGTCTAAATATATTTGGCATAATTCCGATTACATTCTTTTCTATAGTTCTATAAAAATTTAGTATAAGCATCGAAAATTGAGAATTTGCATCTAAAAAGCTAACTGAGGCAATTCCGTCTCTGATTGTATTATTATGAATAATAGTATATCTTTCTAGCCTTCTCCAGAAAGAATAGATGTCTTCAATTATAGACAAAAAGCCTTCTCTGTCCTCAACTATTTTTTCAACATCTTCATTGTAAGAGATTATTTCATCAGCGCTCATTATGGTTAATAATTGAAAGGTTCTTACTAGAGCTTTTCTGATTTCTCTTGTGTCTGTAGTCCCCAACTTTTGTGCAAGTAATTTATAACTATGGGAGTTTCTCACTTGAGCTCTCTTTAAAAATGTATCTACTACCCTTTTAAATCCATAGCTTTGCAATAAACTTTCATAATTACTGCAATATTTCTCTGTAAAATTAATAGTTACCTTATCATTACTCATTGAAAATTCTTTACGCATTTTCTGCCCCCTCATGCATGATTTTTTTTTATAAATTGCATATTCATAATAAATACATAAACCTTATCTCGATTATACCATAACTTATGCAATTTAACCAATACCTTTTTTCATTTTCTTTCATATTAACATATTCATTTGTTATTTAACATGCTATCATTTAATAGTATTTTAACGTGTTCTGAAATTGATTTTTGAAATTTTATGAAATGCAAATAGCTTTTTATTAAAAATACTTTCAATTTGCAATCAAAATATTACTTTAATAAAGATAAGATGTACCAATTCTATGATAGATCTATTTTTAAAACTATCACTATTTCTGGTGATATAATTTAAAAATATGAATTTTATTACAAAGTGGTACATCTATAATATTTGCTTTTATAATAAGAAAAAAACACTAAATAGATTGTTAATAACCTCCAGCAATCTATTCAGTGCTTTTATTTTAAGATTCTAGCCTAATTTTCTTTAAATTTGCTTCTATCTTATCGTGTATTATTGTTGCTAATTCTCTTTGCTCTTCTTTAGTGAGCTTATCTGGATATATTGGTTCATCAAATATTATTTTTATATTAGTACTTTTAAATTTATTTTCTTCTTCATACCCTTTATATGACCCATCTATTGTTACAGGTACGATTGGAACATTGGCTTTTGTAGCAAGCTTTAGGCTTCCTTTTTTAAACTCCTTAAGCTTACCATCTTTTGCTCTTGTTCCTTCTGGGAAAATCGCCATCGAATACCCATTTTGAAGATTTTCAACGCCTTTATTTATTACATTTATAGCTTCTCTTACATTCTCTCTATCGATAGGTACGCTATGTACAGCCTTTAACCATTGTCCTAATATAGGAACCTTTAGCAATTCCTTTTTAGCAATAAATCCTATTGATCTGTCTGCATTTAATACCAAAGCTGGAATGTCAAATAAACTTTGATGGTTCATTACAAATACACACGGCCCGTTTGGGATGTTTTCTACTCCAACCGAATCAACTTTATGATTTAATATATTGATACTAAATTTCGCCCATGCAACATATTTATTTCTTACATATCTATCTGCAGCTTTTTCGCCTGCAAATTTCTTAAGAACAACTATAACTCCACCTCTAAAGAATTCTAAAATCATGTACAAACCATACCAAATCATCAAAAAATAAATTTTCACTATATTACACCTCAAACTTTTTCTTATATCTTGCATATATTATTATACTTGGATGAATTATTTAAAGCAAGATTTCAGTAATTTACCTTTACATTTAGTTAACTTGATAATACACTATTTTTGTTAAGGTTACTTATATTATAATATACATTTATGTATAACACACTATATTAACTTATTAGTAGAAAGGATTATCATGAAAAAACTATTTAGATTACCTATTATAATAATTTTATCTCTGTCTCTATTTATAGCTGGATGCTCTAATTCAAAAACAAATACTAATACTTCAAATGCTTCCAATACTTTAATTTCCGAAAAACTTGTAGTTCATTATATAGATGTAGGACAAGGCGATTCAATTTTGATTCAAACAAAGGAAAAAAACTTTCTTATCGATGCTGGTCCCAAAGAAAATGAAGATAAGCTATTATCATACCTAAAAAAACTAAATATAAAAAGACTAGATTATGTTATAGCCACTCATCCACATGAAGACCATATTGGTGGCATGACAAATATTATAAAAGCCTATGATATTGGTAAGTTTTATGCGCCTAAAGTAACAAATACAACTAAAACTTTTCAGAACATGATGCTTGCATTAAAAGACAAAAACATGAATGTTAATGTTCTAAAACCCGGAATGGGAGGCAATATAGATTTAGGAGAAAATACCAAGGTAGAAGTTTTTTCTCCAAACAGCTCAAAGTACGATGATCTTAATAACTATTCCCCAATTATCAAAGTTACTTATGGAAAGAATTCTTTTCTTTTCACTGGAGACGCTGAGAAACTAGAAGAAAATGAAGTGCTTCAGAAAAAATATGATATTAAAGCAGACGTTCTAAAGGTAGGTCATCATGGAAGCAGCAGTTCTACCGGAAGAGATTTCCTTTCTAAGGTTTCTCCTTCAATAGCTGTCATATCATGTGGAAAAGATAATGATTATGGCCATCCTCACAAAGAAACTCTTAAAACGCTTGGAGATGGAAAAGTTAAAGTATATAGGACCGATGTGTCTGGAACAATAGTAATTATTTCAGATGGAAATAATGTCACCGTAAAATAGAACTTTTAGAATTCAAACACATTCAATTTCGCTTGTAAATCATATAAAACATAATATAAAAAAATTGCTGAAGCGACTTTCTTCAGTGATTTTTTTTGCACATCTGCCTTTTCTGAACATAGTGAAGAATCTTACAGGCGACAAATTTTTATTTTTTTATTCTTTAAATCGTATTATCTTTTAAGTCTTTACTCATATTTATTTACATATATAATTAAGTTATAAATTTCTAAAGAATAAAATAACAGCACCTGTATTATTCATTAATACAGGTGCTGTTATTATCTCCCTCATCTACTTTTATGTATTTGTTCCAATTTATACATATATGAAAGAGATTGACCACGTCTTGCTCATTATATTGTAATATTTTATCAACCTTTTCCTTTGGCATTCTCAGTATATAGTCTTTGTCCTTTATCACCTTATGGAATGTTTTAGCTAGGTTTGAACCACTCATTAGCTCACCCTCCCTAACTATATCAAACTTCTTTTCTAATGCTTTAAGACCTATTCCCATCTTTATAAGCTTTTCATATTCTTTTTGAATATCTACTGAAACAAAATAATCATCAAACTTAAACTCAACACCATATTGATTAAATAGATAATTTATAACAGTAAAATCATTATTCCCTGAAAAAGTAACTATGTATCTTTTTCCTTCTTCATAAGCTTTTATAAAATACTTCTGAGCTAAGATAAGTATATCTCTAATTTCATATTTATTTTCAATCATATATTGAGTAACTAAAAGCTCTGCTCTTTCCTTATCATATATGCAGGCACCAAAAACACCAACACATTTAGGTTTCTTATAAACATAGTGCTCTAAATCAAAGAATATTGATTTAGAGCAATCATACTCTTCATCATTGACTTTGATGATGAAACTGTCATCAATTTCCCCTACGGGCACATCTCGCTCCTTTATTATCACTTTATCACTCTTTCCTTATAGAATTTCAAATCTGTCAGGCTTTAAACTATAAATTAGATCTTTTCTTTCAACTATGATACTTATTTTCTCTTTAACCTCCTTATCATTTTGTATTTTATTTAGCAATTCTCTTGTAGGATTTATGCAGTAAGGATTTTTTACCAGGCTCATCATTGTGAAATCTCCTGCAGTGTCACCATAAGCAAAACTATTATCTAAGTCTATATCATATTTATTTACAAAACAATTTATAGCTTCCATTTTGCTTTTATGATCCCACATAGGCATCACATCTCCAGTATATCTTCCTTTGCTATCTAGCAAATATTTTGCGCCTTCATAAGCATCAAATCCGTGTTTTAAAGACATTTCTTTAACCAATTCTTCTGGACTACCTGAAATAGTTATAAGCATGTGTCCCTGTTCCTTATGCCACTTAATTCTATCTCTTGAAAATGTATATAGTCTTTCACCTTTTTGTTCAATTACTTTTTTGGCAATAAACTCTATTTGATGTTTGTAAAGACCTTTTATTGCCTCAAGATATATATCGATCATCTTTAGCAAGTAACCGTCATAGTCCCCCTGCCTTTTATCCCATTTCAAAAATTCAGGTCTAACTTCATTATACCATTTTTCTGACTCTATTATTTCATATTTTATCATTTTCTTGAACATTTCTGTTATTAAGCCTTCTCTATATAATGTTCCATCAATATCAAAAAATGCTGCTATCTTCTTCATATTATCCCTCCTGTAAATTATAGTTCAA
The DNA here is from genome assembly GCF_016595795.1 of Clostridium yunnanense. GTDB lineage: Bacteria > Bacillota > Clostridia > Clostridiales > Clostridiaceae > Clostridium_AR > Clostridium_AR yunnanense. The sequence goes on along the minus strand of NZ_JAENHN010000066.1, from coordinate 101,733 downwards.
TTATTAGTATCCTAATATATAGATATTCCATTTTCGTGATTCAAAAGTATACCGAAATCATTTTAATTATTAATGATAATATACTTAATAAATAGGTTTCGGTTCGAACTTGTAAATCTTTATATAATTTTGCATTCTATTATATATTGAAACTTATAGCAAAGTAAAGTTATGTTTATATTTTAACAACTTATTATTGTTAATATTATTTATTCGTCAATAATTATTATCTTTTTCTATTCTCCTTATTACATATATTATTATCTTATTCAGCAAATTAATTGTACTATCAGACTATTTTCTTAATATTCTTTATTTTTACAATATTATTATTTCGTGTATTACCTTGACTTTTAATTAACAGGGTGGTATTATTTTCTTGAGAATGATTTTCAATGTGAGGTGGAAAGAATGTGCGTTTATGATTTAAGACCAGGTCAAGTTGGTGTTGTGGACAAGATTTCTGGTGATGATAAATTAGTTAAAAGATTACTAGCGCTAGGTTGTATTGAAGGAACTGAAGTAACTCTTAAGAGAGTAGCTCCTTTAGGCGATCCACTAATAATAAATCTAAGAGGCTTCAACATAGCAATAAGAAAAAATGATGCAAAAAACATACTACTAAAGAAGTAATTAATGTTTAAAAGGAGGATTTTTGATGACTACAGTAGCACTATTAGGAAACCCAAATGTGGGTAAAACTACTCTTTTCAATGCACTGACTGGCTCAAATCAATATGTAGGAAACTGGCCTGGTGTAACAGTAGAAAAAAAAGAAGGTAAGCTTAATAATATAAAAATTGTAGATTTACCTGGAATTTATGCCATGGACACATTTTCAAATGAAGAAAAAGTATCAAAGTCTTTTTTAGAAAATGAAAATGTAGATTTAATAATTAATATAGTTGACGCTTCAAACCTAGATAGAAATCTATACTTGACACTTCAACTTAAACAATTTAAAAAGCCTATAGTTATCTTACTAAATATGGTTGACGTTGCTGAAAAGAAAGGGTTTAAAATAGACTGTAAAGCCTTAGAAGAAAAACTTAAGGTTAAAGTCATTCCAATGGTGGCCTCTAAGAAAAAAGGCATTGATCATGTAAAGAACATGTTAGTCAACAATGAATTACCTCTAACTATAGATGATAATGACTATTATTTCAATTCCGAAAAGGATGCTTATAATTTTATAGATGGAATTATAGATTCTTCAAGAATGAAGAACGGAAAAGGAAACCTTTCTTTTACCGATAAAATTGATAGAATAGTACTTAATCCATTTTTAGCATATCCAATTTTTATCGCAATTATGATATTTATGTTTCAATTTACTTTCGCTTGGGTAGGCCAACCCCTTGCAGATTTATTGGATGGATTTTTAAATGATAATATAATTCCTTTTTTATCTAATCTTCTGTCAGGAACGGCACCTTGGTTCCAATCATTAATTGTTGATGGGATAGTTGCTGGTGTTGGTGGAATAATGACCTTCTTACCTATAATCATGGCATTATTCTTATGTGTTTCAGCATTAGAAGACAGCGGATATATGGCAAGATCAGCATTCATAATGGATAGCCTTATGAGGAAAGCCGGACTTTCAGGAAAAGCCTTCATCCCAATGCTTATGGGATTTGGTTGTAATGTTCCAGCAATAATGTCAGCAAGAACACTTGAAAGCGAAAAAGACAGAAAGCTTACAGCTTTACTAATTCCACTTATGAGTTGTAATGCAAGACTACCAATATATGCAGTATTTGCTCCACTTTTCTTTGGATCAAAAGCAGGACTAGTTGTAGGAGGTCTATACTTCTTAGGTATCGTAGTAGCCTTCCTTGTTGGTATGCTATTTAAGAATACTTTATTCAAAAAAGATGAAGAACCATTTATAATTGAGTTACCAGAATATAAAATTCCTGAATTTAGAACAGTTATGAAAAACACTTGGGATAAAGGTAAGGGTTTCTTAGCTAAAGCTGGTACAATAATATTTGCAATGACAGTTTTAATATGGCTTTTACAAAGCTTTAACTTCTCAGGTAAAGTTGATGATATAAACCAAAGTTTCTTATTTAATATAGGTAATTTCTTAGCTCCAATTTTCGCACCTTTAGGCTTTGGAAACTGGCAAGCTTCTGTTTCACTATTAACTGGTATTTTAGCAAAAGAAACTGTAGTTTCTACTATGACCGTTATATACGGCGGTAACTTAGATGCTGCTATAGCTTCAACTTTTAATACAGTAAGTGCATTAGGATTTATGGTATTCGTATTACTTTACACTTCATGTGTTACAGCTATAGGTACTATGAAAAAAGAATATGGCACAAAAATGGCAGTTTTCTCAGCAGGTTATCAATTTGTACTTGCTTGGGTAGGAGCATTTATAGTATATATTCTCGGCAATTTAATATTTTAAAGAAGGTGTTTATATGGAGATACTAATAACTCTTATAATTGTAGCATTAGCGGGTTTTATATTATTTAAAAATGTAAAAAGTTCAGCTAAAGGAGAATGTAATTGCAGTAGTAATAGTAGCTGCTCAGCGACACATTGTCCAAAATACGATTCAAAAATTGACACCATTACCATAAAAAAAGGTCGCTGAAGCGACCTTTTTCAGTGAGTTTTTTGCGCATCTGCCTTTCCGAATGTATATGAGGAAAACTTGGCAGGCGACATATTCTTTATTTTTATTCTTTAGATTATAAAATGTCTTAAGTGTGTTCGCATAATTATCAACGGATATAATTGAGATATAATTTCCTAAAGAATAAAAAAGTGAGCATCATAGATGCTCACTTTTTTTGTTTCCTAAAATCTCTTCTATCTTATTTATATTTACTTTATTTTGTATTAACTCATAAATAATTCTAGATGCTACTTTCTTAGGCATATTAAGAAATGAAGACTTGTCAAAAGATATACCCTTTTTCCTGACCAAATACTTAATATATTGCTTCTGATTCTTCGAAAGCATATCATCTCTTTTTAATCCTCTATCTTCTATATCTTTTAGGATTAAAAACAATAGCGGTAGATTCGATACATCTTCTTGATTATGAAGAATTATCTTGTTCTTTATAGCTTCATCTCCAGTACTTAAATATTCGAAATATGCATCTCTGCATTCCTTTCCATTGAAGCTATCTTTTCTTTGAATACCTAGATACTTCTCCATATCTTTTAAAGAATATCCATCTAAATTTAATGAATTTCTATAGGGAGCTATCTCCCTATAAAAATCTATATGCCTATCTATAATCGGCGTTTTGAATCCATTGATCGAAAGTCTTTGAAATATAAAAGGTTCATCAAATGCCAATCCGTTGAATGTACACCATATCTTTTTCTCTTTAATTAATTTCAAAAAACTTTCTAACAACTGTTTCTCTTCATTGTGTTCACAAAATAAAATTTCATTTATAAATATGCTATCCTTAAACTTTCCTACTGAAACAGCAAAAACTTTATTATTTATTTTATCAAAACCAGTTGCCTCTATATCAATAAATGCTATATTACTGAAGTCATATTTATCATGCAAAGCCCTTTCAAGCTTCAATACTCTTTGAGTTGTTACGAGCTCCATATCTACATCTTCTCAACTGTTTCTATGCCTATTAAACCAAGGCCGTTTTTAATTACCTGGCAAGTTGCTTCTACTAGTTTTATTCTTGCACTCTTTAACTTCATATCATCCACATTTCCAACAGAATGTGCATTGTAGAACTTGTTGAATGCTTTTGCTACATCAATTACATATCTAGTTACAACAGATGGCTCAAGTTTTTCTATTGCATATAATATACTACTTTGGAATCCATCTAAAGTTTTTACAAGTTCAAATTCCTCCTTTGATTGTAGCTTTGAGAAATCCCCCTCTTCAGTTACCTCTCCAACTTTTCTTAATATACTCTTAGCTCTTGCGTAAGTATATTGAACGTAAGGACCTGTTTCACCTTCAAAGTTAAGAATCTCTTTCCAATCAAATACTATATCTCTTTCTCTACTATTTCTCAAATAAGTAAATACAACTGCTCCTATACCTACTTTTTGAGCTACTACTTCTTTATCCTCAAGTGTTGGATTTTTTTCGTTTATTACTTCCAAAGTCTTTGAAACAGCCTCTGACAATAATTCATCTAAAAGTATTACATCGCCTTTTCTAGTAGATAGCTTTTTCTCTGCGAATCTTACTATACCAAATGGTACATGCACACAGTTTTTAGCCCAATCGTGACCAGCTAGTTCTAACACCTTAAATACTTGATTAAAATGTAGTGATTGGTCCTTTCCCACCACGTATATAGCCTTTGAGAAATCATAAGTTTTCTTTCTATACATTGCAGCTGCAAGATCTCTAGTTGCATATATAGATGCTCCATCTGACTTTAATACGATGCATGGAGGCATGTTGTACTCATCTAACATAACAACCTTAGCTCCGTTGCTTTCAACTAACAGCTCTTTTTCTTCAAGTTCTTTTACTATACTTTCCATCTTGTCGTTGTAGAAACTTTCTCCAGCCCAAGAGTCAAAATCTACATTCAAAATTTCGTATATTTTATTAAATTCTTTCAATGATAAGTTTCTGAATCTCTCCCAAAGAGCAACTGCTTCACTATCTCCATCTTCAAGCTTCTTAAAATACATTCTTCCTTCATCTTCTAATGATGGATCCTTTTCTGCTTCATCATGGAATTTTACATATATTCTTAATAATTCCGCTATTGGATGTTTCTCTAGCGCTTCTTCATCAACCCATTTCTTATAAGCTGATATAAGTTTTCCGAACTGCGTTCCCCAATCACCTAAATGATTTATTCTTTCAACATCATATCCTTGGAAAGAAAACATTTTATATAAAGAATTACCTATTACTGTAGTAGAAAGATGACCAACGTGGAACGGTTTAGCAATATTTGGTGATGAGTATTCAACTATTATATTTTCACCATCACCTATTGTTGATGAACCATAGCACTCTTTTTCTTCTAATATCTTACTTACAGTATTTTTTGTAAAAGTTCCTTTGTCTACAAAGAAGTTGACATACGGACCTAAGTTTTCTACCTTCTCATATCCTTCTGCATTTATCTTATCCTTTAGTTCTGCTGCAATTATATTTGGCGCTTTCTTTAAAGTCTTGGCTAACTGAAAACAAGGAAATGCATAATCACCCATCTCAGGTCTTGGTGGCACTTCAATTAATCCTTCTAATGTATCTACATCTATTTCTAAATGCTCGTTTAATCTTTCAGCTGTAAGTTTTTTGTAATCCATTATATCTCCTCCTGTATATCTTATATAAAAATCCTAAGGCCAATGGCCATTGATTTTATTTCGTACTCAATTAGCTCAATTTACTCTGCAACTTTTATAATTCTTTTCCTAAAAAGTTTGTAATTTAATCTTTTTTACTTCTAAACATTAGTTTATTAAGTAGATTAAATAGTACTTAATATATTGCAAACTTTATTTTTACCTAGAAAATAAAAAAAGCTCATCTCTTTTTTAGAGACGAACTTATATCCGCGGTACCACTTCTATTGGTTTAAAAAACCCACTCATATATTTAACGCATATTGCGGCATGCCCTACTATTATTTTCAAGCAGCATCTCCAAGGCTCTCTTCCTTTAATCTAATCTTACAGGGCTTACACCATCTCCTGTTCGCTTAAAGATTCAAATAAAGTACTCTTCTTTTCTTAGATTTTAATTATTTAATTATTTATATTATATCCAAAAAAAATTTTTTTTGTCAATATGCATTTTTTATTTCCATGATTTCCTCCATAACTCATTGAGTTATGAAATCATTTTTAAAATAATAATTCAAAAGCAGTTGAAAACTTTCCTTTTTTTATATACTATTTTATTATATGTTACAATAAGGAGATTTGTCTATGAAAAGATTTGGGGTAATTGACCTTGGCTCTAATTCAGTACGAGTAATGCTTGCACAAGTTGAAGATACAGGATACTTTAAGATAATTGATGAAATAAAAGAAACTATAAGACTTGGAGAAGATATTTCTAAGACCTCATCTATTTCAGTAGAAAAGATTGAAAAGACTTTAGCAACATTAAAAGCTTTTAAATCTCTATGCATCGAATCGGGTGCATCTGAGATAATCTTAGTTGCAACAGAAGCATTAAGATGTGCTACTAACAAGAAAATCCTTAAGGATAAAATAAAAAAGGAGTTATCGTTAGATATAAGAATTTTAAACTTTGATGAAGAAATCTATTATAATCACCTAAGTATAAAAAATAGTCTTTACTATAATAATGCTCTGATGGTAGATATAAGCGGTAATCATACTCATTTAGCCTGGATAAGAAATAATGAGATAATAAAAAAAATAACTATACCTCTAGGTTGTATAAACCTTTCAAATGACTATGAGCTTACTGATGTTATCACTTATAACAATTCGATAGCTGCAAATAATTTCGTTCATGAAACTATAAAAAGTATTCCATGGCTTTTTGAAACAGAATTTGAAAGTATCATAGGAATTGGAGGCACTATAAGAAATATTGCAAAAATACAAAAGCATACAAAAAGATATCCAATAGGTACCTTACATAATTATTCATTTGATGATTATGATATCTGTCAGATATATAATCTTTTAAAATGTAAAAACCTAAAAGGACGAAGTAAGGTAGAAGGATTATCCGTTGACAGAGCCGATGTAATATTTGGTGGCCTTATTCTTTTAAATAAATTGGTAGAGCTTCTTTCAATAAAGAACATCAAAATTTGCGGAAGAGGTCTTAGGGAAGGTATAGTTCAAGAATACCTTAACAATAATTATAAAACTGCTTGGAATGATATACTGGACTATAGTATTGAAGGAATAATCGAAACTCTTAATATAAACAAAAAACATGCTCAAAAAGTCTACAACATTACAAAAAAACTTTTTGAAGCCTTAAAACCAATTCACAAGCTCGGTGATGAATATAACAATATAATTAAAACATCCTCCTTACTCCACGATTGTGGTATTAGTATACGGTATTATGACCATCATATACATTCGTTTTATATTATACTTAATTCAGCTATAAGTGGTCTTTCCCATAGAGAGATTTTAATGAGTGCATTAGTTGCATCTATGCATAGAAATAATAATTATCAGCTTCCTTTTATAAAATTTACTAGCATCATTAATAGATTGGATATAGAGGCTGTAGAAAGTATTGGGGTACTACTAAGAATTGCAGAAGGTCTTGATAGAAGCTTAGAAGGTGCCGTAAATGATTTTGATGTTACAATTAGTGATGATACTATTACACTAATCCTAAAATCAGAATCTGAACTTATCTTAGAAATTGGTCAAGCAATGAGAGCAGGGAATAAGTTCCAGGAAGTATACAACAGAAACTTGCTTGTACTAAAGCAAAATTGATAATTGTTTATGTGATTATATTTTAGAAATACTTTTCAGATTTCAAGCATCCCTATATGAATGCCCCAAAGTTTATCTTATTTACAAACTTTGGGGCATTTAAAATTATATTATTCTATTTCAGGTAAATTATCTAAGTTATTGTTTTTTGTGCCATCAGGATAACTTCTAAGGTATTTTTCTCCTTTACGAGAAGTTGAGACCTGGACTCCACTTATCTTTCCTTCTTTAGCTAAGCTAATTGCTTGTTCTTTCTCTACTATTTCTCCACTATCAAGCTTATATGCTTCTATTTCATCATTACTATCTTTTATAACTCCTACAATGGTTCTTGTTGAATTTTCACTCATATTCCTCACTCCTTTATATAAATTATATAGATACAAAACTGATTATTGAACTTAGCTTAGATTCTTATGCATTCTATAAAACAAAAGTTAAATATTCATTTATATTTATGTAAAAAACAAAGATCCAAGCTGCTTAAGTAATTCACCTTATCTATTAACATTTACATAATGAATTTACTTATTTTATTATATTATTAATTTTTATTACTTTTTTTATGTATCACATATAAACAATTACTATAAGATTCCATTACGAAAACTTAAGTTATGCATGTTCGAAAATCGTGGCTACTGAGGATTTTCGCGGCATGCATAACTTAATAGTTGAAGTTGGGAATTTTTATACTTGTTCGAAAATCTCAGCTTCTGAAGGCCTTCGGGCATGTATAAATTAATGGTTGGGTTAGTAACTCTATAAAGATGTACCACTTCGAACCGAAATCTATTTTTAAAACTCTCACAGCTTCTGGTGAGAGAATTTAAAAATATAAGCTTTATTATGAAGTGGTACATCCATATAATATCTAGGTCACATTGCTCTAAAAGCTTTATATTTTCTAAGACAACAAAATAGAGACTATCATATATTTTATATATAATAGTCTCTATCATTTTAAGAATTAAGTCTTGCAATTAAAAACATTGTCTTCATCCCTAAAGAAGTAAACTTTGCTTCGTATTCAGTCATTATATTTTCTTTAAAATCATCGTTATGCAAATCATAAGTTAGGTATTCTAATGTAAAACCACTCTCTTTAAAGTATTCTTGTGATTCTTCAAATAGCCCTTTATCATCTGTTTTAAACCAAATCTCACTACTAGGCTTAAGAAAAGTTTTATATATCTTTAAAAAGCTGCTATGTGTAAGTCTTCTCTTCTTATGTCTTTCTTTAGGCCATGGATTACAAAAGTTTATATAAATCTTGCTTATTTCGTCTTTATCAAATACATCTCCAATAAAAGATATATTCATAGGTATAAGCCTTACATTTGGAACCTCTGCTTCATTTACCTTTCTAAGAGCATATATTAATACTTCGTCTTTTAAGTCTATTGCAACATGATTTATATTAGGATTTACAGCAGCCTTTTCGCTTATAAACTTGCCTCTACCGCATCCTAATTCTAAATGCACTGGATTACTATCACCAAATGCTTCATTCCATCTTCCTTTAAATTCGGATGGGTTCGTTACAACATTTTTTGCTTCTTCTAATTCTGGTCTTGCCCACCATTTTTTCCTAAGTCTCATATTTTCCTCCTAATTAATTATGCTATAATGCCTGTCACTATCTTCGCACAAATATCTAATATAAATCCTGTTGGTTTCTCTAGAAACCTTACTCCACCAAAAGCTATCAAAGCAAATATTATAAATTGATATCTATATAAAGAATCTGCTATTCTACTGAAAGTTGAAGGAAATAAATCTTCAAGAATTCCAAAACCATCAAGTCCTGGCAAAGGTAATAAGTTAAAAACAAATAAGTTTACATTTATAATGATTATCAAGTTTAATATTTGAACTATTATGTTTGTTATATCAGTATAGTTATTTATAAAGTAAAACTTATATGCTAATCCAAATATAACTGAAAATATGATAGCTACTAACAAATTCGCTAAAGGTCCCGCTATTGTCACCTTCAAATCATCTTTGTAACCATTCTTAAAAGCCCTTCTATTTATTTGTACAGGTTTCGCCCATCCAAACTTCACTATAAGTATCATGATGAGTCCTATTGGATCTATATGTGCTAAAGGATTAAGGGTAAGTCTCCCCTGAAATCTTGGTGTCTTATCTCCAAGCATGTCTGCAACTTTTGCATGCGCATACTCATGAAAAGTAAATCCAATTAATATAGCTGGAATAATCAAAATTAACTCTAACAACTTTTCTCTCATATTTTATCTCCATTCTTAAAGTTTCTATAGTATCCGTTACTTTTTCAAAGTTTTCCATGATGTGATTCACAATATTAAAAAGAATCAATAAATGGCCTAGTTCAAAATTATAACACATATACACATGTTACTTCAATGTTTAAACATTTCTAGATGATTGGTTATAACAGTCTGAAAAGAAAATAATCCTATAAGTTAAAACACACCACTTGCTAGTACTATATCAAGTAGTGCGTTTTTAAAATATCCTTTAATTTATATATATATTTCCATTCTCCATACTTAAAACTTTTCCATTACAAACCTTTAAGAACTTACCTTTAAAACTAATACTACTTGTCCCATTCAGATCTTCTAACTTATTTTTCATACTGTTAAGCTTGTATACAGTACTTTCTATAACTATTAAATCATCTACTTTTTCTGCATTATTTAAAGGTACTTGTTTCCATGTAGAAGTTTTTTCACTTATTGACCCGTAATATATCTTACTTATATTACCATCATTCACTAATCCTATATACACATTTTCTGATTTGTCTACTCCAATTATTCTAGTAAGTCCCTTTTGTGCTAAAGATAATTTCTGCTCCAAATATGTAACATATAAATTACTACTTAAAGAAGAATTATATATTAATTTGTCTTCATGAGGAATTAAATAGATATCTTGAATTTTACTTTCTCTTAAAGTAACTTTTTCAAATTCATTTCTTACATTTAATTTATATAATTCACTGCTACCATTGCTTAAAGCTACCCTAACAAATATTAAATCCTTAAGCGGGGAGCTTATTATACTATCAATCGAAGACTTTTTGTCTTTAAGTTGAATTGATGCCAAAAGCTCTTTTTGTTTAGTTGATATACTATATTTATAAAAAGATACCTTTGTACTATTTTCTTTTGAAGTTGCAATAACTAAATTCCCTTCATCTAACCATTGATATTTCAGGAGTTTAAGCTCTTGTAAATCCACAATTTCATTTGTTGTTTTACCCACTATCTGAAGAACAGAATCTTTAATATATGCCACCTTATCATTTTCCTTAGAAAGTTCTATTTCAGTCGAATCTTCTGGTACTGCAAATTTAACGGTAGTCTCAACTTCATTCTTACCAGAAACCGAAATGTCGTTTATATCATTAGATTTTGTACTTGCTGAATTACTACTATTTGCTGCTATAGTTGATTTGTTTTCATTATCACTACTAAAACCACTTAAATAAAAATTATTAATATAATACAAAACTCCAACTTGAAGAATAACTGCTATTATAAAATATAAACCTAAGTTCTTTATATATTTAGCCATAAAAATCCCCCCTATTTTATGATAAATGAAGTTGGAATAAATCTAACCCCATCTTTACTAGAAGGATTATTAATTATCTTGCCGTCAACCACCATGGTTGTGGAAGAACCTCCATCCAAGTTTGCAGCATTATAAGCCCCATTTTCAAGCATTATATCTTGTACATCCTTCAAAGTTGCACCTAAACTGCCAATTTGTCTACCATCTATAACTAACATAAGTACAGTACCATCTTTTCTTTGTCCAATGGCTGTTCTTGGAGCGATTCCCCAACCACCATTTCCACTTTTAATAACTCCCTCTCCGTTAATCACTAGAAAAGGACTGAACGAAACTGCATCTTTAATATTTAGTCTTGTTATATCACTTCTACCATACTTACCAATAACCATAATTCCATCCTTATTGAATCCAATAAGCGATACTTTTTCCTCTAGTTTATCGTCAAAGACAATCTTTCCATCCTTAACTACTATTCCAGTTGGAACTCCACCATTACCTTGTCCATTTTCATCTTGAAATCCACCTGCGTTTATACCAGCTACCGCATTTTCTTTTTTTACTATGTCATCAAGTTTCATACCAAAACGCCCAAGATTATCAGTGAGCCCAAGCTGAATTCTCTTAGCATCATTTACTATCAATAAATGTCCACTAAATGAATTTCCACTTATCTCCTTCACTTCTATTCCTTTATCGCCTTGATTATCATTGATTACAGAGTTGTTAATACTAATTTCATCTAAATTCGAATTTTTACTATCATCAATTGTATTACTTGCCATTATACTCTTTATCTCTGTATCATTTAAAAATAAAGTAGCTAAATATTGATGGCTAAGTGTAGTCATTGCAGAAGTTACCACTAACTCCTTTATGTTTTTAAATGGTCCGTAAAAGACCATTGGTATAGCAATAATCAATCCAATAATAATATTTGCAAAAATAAAGTTAAATAAATTTAAGCTTATTTTATTGAAAAGATTTCTCTTCTTTTCTTTGTTTTCTTTCATTGTTTTTCCTCCAGCTGCTCGCAACTTAATTATTTTTTTCTGTTGCAAGCTTATATATATATTCTTCAAGACACAGATTGCTTTCATACATATATTTAGCATTCTCTTGACCTACATATCTTAAATGCCATGGTTCATAATTATATCCAGTTACATCACTCTTTCCCTTTAGATATCTAATAACAAATCCATACTTAAAAGCATTTTCTGCTACCCATTTTCCTTCTTTAGTTTTTTCAAAATCTTCAGCCAAATCATAGTAAGGTGAAGAATTTATGTCTACCGCAAGCCCCGTCTGATGTTCGCTTGACCCTTGTTTAGCAACGTACTTGCTAGCTTCTGTTGCACCATCACTTTTCACTTTTCTTTCATATACACTAGCTTGACTTTCAAAACTTCTATACCCGGACACAAATATTAAATTAATTTTTTCTCTCTTTGCATCATTAAATAAATCTTCTAAAGCTTCTGCAGCTTCTTTTTTTAGCTTTCTATTTTCATTCGAAACAGATCCCATCATTTTCACCTTAGGAATCACAAGGTTATCTGGTTTATATGTATTATCTAAAGGATAATCTTTATTTACTAAAAGAAGTCTATAATCTTTTGATGATATTTTATTCACTATCTCACTTGTAAGCTTACCCTTTCCATCATCATTAGAATCCACGTTTTGTTTAGTTTCACTTATATTATTTCCACTGTTTATAGAAATGTTTTCTGTACTATCCTGGCTAGGTATATTTTCTTTATTTGTCATTATTTGAGTACTCTTTTTCGACTTATTAATTGAAATTATAGATGCTGACAATACTACAGACATGGTAAAAATAAATGTATATAAAAAAATAATTTTTTTTATAATAGATGTTGTTTTCTTATTAGCGTTATTTTTATTCATTTGGCCATACACCTCTTAATTTTATCTACGGTTTAATTTAATTTTAACAAAAATATAATACATAGTCATTAGTTCTTTAATGGTTATATTGATGTTCAACTTCATAATAAAACTTATATTTTCAGATTAAATTGGTATATCTATATATCTAAAAAACTGCCAGTTATTAAAGTCAATATAATAAAGCAGGTAAACCATATCGTCTACCTGCTTTATTATATCTTTAATGAGATTATAATTCAATTGAGTTTATACTTTTTTTACAATCTTTTTGCTCCTTCAAAAGCAATAGCGCTTCTTTCGCATTCATCATATTTCAAGGTTACTTGATAACAAAGTTTACTTCCCTTCATCTTTTCCGAAGCATAACATAAGCCATTTGATCTGGAATCTAAAAATGGTTGATCTATCTGATCTGGGTCCCCTATTAATATTAACTTTGTGCCTTCACCAACTCTAGTTATAATTGCTTTTACTTGTTTTGGTGTAAGATTTTGTGCCTCATCAATTATAACCCAGTTTTTAACTATTGATCTCCCCCTTAGATAAGCAACTGCTTCAGTAGTTATAATTTTCCTATCAAACAACTCCATTATTTTATCATTTAGCTCTTTCTCATTTTTATATCTTTCATTTTCATCTGAATCAATTAAAATCTCCAAGTTATCAAAAATCGGTCTCATAAATGGAGCTATCTTTTCCTGCTCAGACCCCGGTAAATACCCTATTTCTTCGTCCATCGTCACATTTGGTCTACATACTAATATTCTTCTAAACTGACTATTTTGCTCTTCTAAAATTTTTTGAAGCCCAGTTGCTAATGAAAATAAAGTTTTAGCTGTTCCAGCAGGTCCTTTAATTATTGCTAATGGAGCTTTAGCTGCGTCTGTCCATAAGCATTCCATCATAAACTTTTGTCCAACATTTCTAGCTGAGAGTCCAAAGGACTTACTGTCTTTATAGATTAGTGGTACTATCATCTGTCCATCAAATCTACCTAACGCAGTTTGCTTATTATTCTCCGCACAATGCAAAATCAAAAATTGATTTACCTCTAATTTAGGCTCTGCATATGTCTGGCTGCTGTTATCATACACAGACAACTCACTTGGCTTTAATTGTTTTTCTTTATAGAACTTTTCAATTACTTCCTGAGTAGCATAAACTTCAATTCTACCAGTATATTGGTTATCTTGTTCAGGAACTACTTCTTCATGAAAATCATCTACTTCAATTCCTACTGTATCTGCCTTAATTCTCTCGAATATATCTTTTGTTATTAAATGAACGTCCTCTCCACTTTCTTTAAGTGCTATACACACTTGTATTATCCTATTATCAGCTTTCACAATATCCCAGCTTGGAGGTATTTTAGTTTCATAGTGATTTGATTCAACTCTTAAACTGCCCCCACCTGGCAATTGAATGCCTTCACTTAAGTTACCTTCTTTCCTCAATTTATCCAATAGCCTTGCAGCATGCCTAGCGTTTAATCCCAAATCATTATTTGTCTTCTTCAAATTATCCAGCTCTTCTAATACAACTTCTGGAATAACTACATCATTATCCTCAAAGGTTAACACAGCCCCTGGTGAGTACAGTAAAACGTTGGTATCAAGTACATAAGTTTTTTTCAAACTAACAACCCCCTTATATAGATTCGCTTCATAAAAGTATTTATAAATGAGACACTTTGCTAAAATTAATTTGCAATACATTTGTGCCTGAAGCGTTTATATTAATAATATTCTGCTTAAACTTTTAAATGTACCTTTATAAATGTATATGTTCAATAATTGCAACTTAGTTTAGCAAATTTAATTTAATAATTAATTATTATTTATTAATATATAAAGGCAAGAATTATTAGTTTATTTAACTTTATTTAACTTTGCTATATGTTTTATCATATAAAAGGAGGAATTTTTAATAATATGTAGAATATATATTATTTGAACGGAATTTAATTTGCCCTCTTAACTTTATTTTTACTTTATATTTTTGATATAGGATTCTTCCTATATCTTATTTTTTACTCTCTGCTTGAATATTCATTAATTATCCATTGAACTTGTTTTCTGTCGAAATTATTAGGATTGTATTTTTTATCCTTAAAAATAAATTCGTTCAGCATCTTTGCATTTTGTTCTTTGTCAGCCAACAGTACCCATGCACCTCTATATATTTTTCCTTCGCACAGTTCATTTGCGGGAAGCTGCAACCCTTCAAATTCTACACTCCCCATTGAATATGCTGTATATGCGTAATTCATAAGTTGTATTGGTTCTACGTTAGTTTTTATATATGGAAGTATTGCTTTTAACATATTTGGGTATTGTATCGGATTAATATTCATTATCTTTTTACCAACTTCAGTCATTACTGTCCTTTGCCTTTGAGTTCTTTCATAACTTCCGTTTCCTACTTTTCGTATTCTGGAGTAAGCTAATGCCTGTTGTCCATCCAAATGTTGCATTCCTGCATGTGCTATTTTCGGTGATTTGATGTCATCTACCTCACCAATATATTTATTTATCTCATTAATTTCATATTCTTTTATATTAACATCTATCCCACCTAATTCATTTACTATATCTTCAAATCCCCAAAAATTCACAACTATATATTTATCTATTTTCATATTAAAGTTTCTATAAATTGTATCAGTTAATAATTTAGCACCTCCATATGCAAAGGCACTGTTTATCTTATCCTCTCCATGACCTTTTATCTGTACATAAGTATCTCTCATTATAGATGTGTATTTTATTTTCTTGTGATTGTTATCTAGGGTAGCAATTATTATAGAATCTGATCTAGAACTTTCATTTAACGTTCTACCATCAGTTCCTAGTAATAATATATTGGTTATCCCCTCTTGTTCTTTATATGTTTCCGCATTTATATTCTCATTCATTTCATTATTACTAATACTACCTATTATAGGATTAATTTCTTTAAATGATTTATTAAAGTACTGCCCTACTTGTACTTTTTCCTCAATGTTTTCCTCTGTAAAATTAATTTTATCATTAGAATATATAGTATTTCTTAGATACCAATATCCCAAAGAACAAAGCATAATCAATAATAAAAATATTATTGCAACAAACTTTAAGAAACTTCCTGTTCTTTTTTGCATCGACATCACCCTAAGCTTATTTTATTTCCATATTTCGGATAAACTATCAAAAACATTATTGTCAAATTTATTATTGACTACTTTATTAAATATAAATTTATTAATAGGTTTCATTTTTCATAAAGGATTCCAAATTAGTATAACCAAAATTATATTAAAAAATATCAGTATATGAAACTTTAGGTTATTTTATATATTTATATGTAATTTGACTACTACTTGCTTATTGAATTTGTCAAAACTATTAATAAGTGCAAAACTATTTTTTATTGAGTTTATTTAATAAAAAAATTACCACGTTCATCTAAATTATAATTCTTGAACTTTTCCAAAAACTTTTTTTGGGATAGCCGAGAAAAATGAATATTAGACAAAGTGGTAATCTAAATATAAATTTCATTAATATTTATTGTAATTTAGCATCTTTTAAGTGAGCCTTTAATATCCCTGCTGATTCGGCCAACTTATTTTTTTCTTCTTCCGCTAATGGTACTTCTAATATCTTTTTAGCACCATCTCTATTTATGATAGTTGGTATAGCTAAGTAGACATCCTCTAAATCATACTGTCCTCTAAATAAAGATGAGACCGTAAGGATTGAATTTTCATCTCTAAGAATAGCTTCTACAATTCTTCTTATTGCTAGAGCTACTGCATAGTTTGTATATCCTTTTTTATTGATTATGTCATATGCTGCATTCTTAACTTTTTCTGGTATAGTGAATTTAAAGTTTCCATCACATTTTTCACAAGTTTTTTGACAGTAATCTTCTGCACTCATTCCAGCTATATTTGTTAGGCTCCAAGCTGCAATCTCCGAATCACCATGTTCTCCTATTATATATGTGTGAATGTTTCTTGCATCAATTTCAAAATGATCACTAAGCATTGATTTAAATCTTGATGTGTCTAATACTGTTCCAGATCCAATTACTCTATGCTCTGGTAATCCTGATAACTTATATGTTATATAAGTTAATATATCTACTGGATTTGATACAACTAATAAGATTGCATTAGGACTATACCTTACAATTTCAGGTACTATTTGTTTAAACACCGCCAAGTTCTTATTTATGATATCTAACCTAGTTTCTCCTGGTTTTTGTCCTATTCCTGCAGTAATTATAACAATATCTGAATCTTCTGTATCTGAATACTCTCCTGCCATTACATTAACAGCCTTCACAAAAGCTGCTCCATGTGCTAAATCCATTGCCTCCGCTTCTGCTTTATCTTTATTTATATCGACTATAACAATTTCTGAAGCTAAGCCTTCTAACATTAATGCATATGCTGTAGTGGAACCAACAAAACCTGCTCCTATAATTGATATTTTGCTTGCTTTATCTTTTAACATTTAATTCAGCCTCCTTTTTTGATTATATTCTTTATTATGACTATTATAGAAATATAATCTTTTTCTGTTTTTTGTTACTGGTATAAAATACTTTTTATACTCAAAACTATATATATTAATTAGTATCTTTTTTTGTTGTATTTAATATACTATTGTATATTAATATATTATATCATTTGATAACAATTATCAAGATGTAATGATAATTTTTTAACATATATTTTATAATAAAAAAAATAACATTTTTTTTATTTTTTTTTCAAAAATACTTATATTTTGCAAGAATATAATATATAATCTTTTTTGGCTAACAAAAGATTATTGGAGGTGCTTCATATGAACATTAATTTGATAGGTGTTCCTCTTTTCTATGGATGTGATAGACCAGGCGTAGAATTTGGACCAAATGCCTTAAGAGATAACGAATTAAAAACAGTCCTTAGTGTAGATGGTAAACACAAAATTTATGATATAGGAAATTTATATGTCGAAACAGTTGATGAAAAAGATAAATATACTAACCATAGCGTAATGAAGTATTTATCTCCAATAACAGAAGTGAATACTAATTTGGCTCACGTAGTATATAATTCATTAACATCTGATTGTTTTCCCTTTACAGTAGGTGGAGATCACTCTTTAGGTCTTGGCTCAGTTGCTGGATCAGCAAGATTTCATGGTGATGATTTCGGCGTAATATGGATAGATGCTCATGGTGATATAAATACTGATACAACTTCACCAAGCGGAAATGTACATGGCATGCCACTAGCTGCTTCAATGGGACTAGGTTATAAAGATCTTGTAGATATATATTTTGAAGGAAGAAAAGTTAAACCGTCCAACATTTTCATACTAGGAGCAAGAGACTTAGATAAGGGTGAGTTAGACCTTATTAAAGAACTTGGACTGAATGTATGGACTACTAAAGCTATAAAGGATAAAGGAACAGATAAGGTTATTAGAGAATTCTATGATGCTTTAGACTCTTCTAAAGTAAATAATTTTCATTTAAGCTTTGATATAGATTGTTTAGACTCATCTTTAGTTCCTGGAACTGGTACCCCTGTAAGTGAAGGATTATCCTTAGATGAAGTTACTTCAATTACAAAATCAGTGCTATTAACTAAAAAGGTGCGTTCAATGGATTTCGTAGAGTTTAATCCAAAACTAGATATTGAGGATACAACACTAAAGAATTGCCTTAAGATGCTTCAAGTTATAGCTGAAAATCTTTAATCTCGGATCATATCCGAGATTTTTTCATTTTAAAATTTACTAATTTACTGATAAAACTTTTCATATAAAACTTTTTATTATATTATGTTATTATATAATTTATAATTGAAGAGTTAGCAAATAATTTTTTGAGTATAGTAGTTACTTGATATTTTTACGTAATTCTTAATGAACATGTATAGATACAAATTTAATTTTCACGCGATGCTTAGAGTTCCTAGCTCAACTATTAATTTATACATGCCTGAAAATCTCCAGAAGACAGGATTTTTAAACAAGTATAAATTAAGTTTCAACATAGGAACTCTTTATTAGGAGGAAAGAAATGAAACTCTTATTTTTTGATACTGAAACAACAAGTATAAGACCCGGCAGCATATGCCAATTAAGTTACATAGTAGTCGATTCTTCTGTGAAACCTCAGACAACAATAGGCAAGAATTTTTTCTTTACAGTTGATCAAATGGATCCCGCTGCAGAAGAGGTTCATGGTTTCTCAATGGAAAAGTTATATGATTTAAGTAATGGATTGTATTTTGAAGACCTAGTTGAAGAATTCTATGAAGACTTTATAACAGCAGACTTTGTTATAGGACATAATGTGTCCTTTGATATCAAGTTTTTAAAACATGAATTGTCTGGAATGGGCGAAGACTGGGAACCTAAAAATAACTTCTGTACAATGAACTATTATAAGAATGTCTGTAAGTTATTAAGACCTAACGGTGAATACAAGAACCCTAAATTAGAAGAACTAGTGAAGTTTCTTAACATTACTAAAGAAAAGATTGCGCAAACTGCAGATAATCTTTTTGAAGGTAGCGGTAATTATCATGATGCACGTTTTGATACTGCAGCCACTTACCTTGCCGTTATTGAAGGTATAAAACAAAAGCATATTCCAGCTGGTTACTTTAGTAAAATGATTAATAAATAAAAAAAGTCGCTGAAGCGATCCTTCTTCAGCGACTTTTTTTTGCGCATCTGCCTTTCCGAATGTATATGAGGAAAATCTGGCAGGCGAATATGATTTATTTTTTTACTGTTCACCCTAAACCGCTACTCTAAACCATTTAAATTGCTAAGTTTAGCTAATAAAAAACTTTATACTTTCCTACGAAAAAAATAATCTCTTTTTCATTATTCTTTGTGAAGTTTTTACCTTCATGAGTGATTCCTTGACAGTAAAAAAGTCGCTGAAGCGACTTTTTTTATTTTTCATTTATTATCTTATCGAATCTATACTCCCCTGTCTCCCAAGGTTTATAATTATTGCTCATCTCAATTCTTTCTTTTGGCGTTGGATGATCATACAACCAGAACTTATAAAGTGGATTCACATCATTCATAGATAAATTTGTTTCCATAAATCTAGCTTCTAGCTTTGCATTAGTTAGATTATCATGAGTTAGTTCTATTGCAAACTTATCTGCATCCATTTCAATTTTTCTAGAATACCAATTTGTCAGAGGGTCAGACAAAGTGGATAATATTGTAAAAATAAGTATTAGTATAGGTATTGCAGCTAAAGATTTATAGTTTCTTATATTATTTCTGAAGAAACCTACTTTCATCACTATATTTTTTGAAATTAAATCTGTAAGTCCTAGCAATATTATTGAAAGTATTCCTGAAAGTGCTATAGATTTAGGAATATGATTGAGCTTATAATGTCCTATTTCATGTGCAACTACCGATTGAATTTCTTCTGAACTTAATTGATTCAACGTATTATCCCATATAACTATTCTCTTAGTATTGAACAGTCCAGTCATATAGGCATTTAATGCTTTAGTTTCTTTACTTTTATCTACTTCTAATATAGTAACATCCCCAATATTAGCCTTCTTAGCCAAGGTTAATATCTCTTGTTTTACCTGGACGTTCTGTATAGCTTTAAAATCGTTAAATAAGGGGTCTATAAACACAGGTGCTAAAATACTACCTACAAAACCTACTGGCACTGTAAGGAGCCCTAAGACGATATACCAGCGTTTAAACTTTATGAATATAATATAAGGAATTATTACAAAGGCTACAGTTATAAGAAAATTTAAAGCAAAACTTTTAACATAATTTTCGCTCCATAAGAAAAATGTTGAGTTTGATATACCTATAAGTTTCAATCTATAAAAAGAACTGAAGAATGATAATGGAATAGATAAAAACAAATCAAAAAACAAATAAAGTGAAGTTAATTTAATAAGTCTAAGAAACTCATTTCCTTTAAAAGTGTTTGCCAGCTTGATTGCACCTAAATAGATAAACAAAGCTGGTATTAAGAATGTTATAATTAGTCTTATAACTAAAAAAACCTTTGAGAACTGGTAATTTGCTACTGCTCTTTCTGAAGAGTTAGGAACCTGTACTTTATTATCAGATATCTTATACTCCACCTTATTACTAGCCTTAAGTTGTGATTTCACACTTAATTCAGTAGCAAAAGTTAAAATGCACGTTATAAAAAACAAAAAAATGCATATTATAATAGTATTGAGTAAAAATTTTTTCATTGCTAAACCTCCCTCTATTACTATTATTATAGTATAAATTCTGCTAATTATGAAAAAATATACTTGATTTATTGTTTTCATATGATATAATAATATTGAATTAATTAATAATTATTATTTGTTAATAACACTTTATATAAATTTAGGAGGTAATTTAAGATGAAAAGTTATGTTTGTGATGTATGTGGTTATGTTTACGATCCAGCTATAGGTGATGAGGACAATGGAGTAGCTCCTGGAACTTCTTTTGAAGATATTCCAGAAGATTGGTTATGTCCTCTATGCGGAGTTGGCAAGGATCAATTTTCAGTAGTTGAATAATAATTACTAAAGAAAAAATCACTGAAGAGACTTTCTTCAGTGATTTTTTGCGCATATGCCTTTCTGAATGAATATGAGGAAAATTTGGTAGGCGTATGAGTTTTATTTTTTTACTGTACTGCCATAAAAAGCTTCTGAAAGTATTGAATATCGAGGTTTAATCTAAATAAAATTTTATATTTTCTTTTACAGTAAAAAGCTCTATTTAATTTCAATACATAAACTTAGCCAATAAAAAAACGCCAAGGTTTAGTTCCCTTGACGATTTTTTATTGCTTCATTTATCTTGTCTTGCCACTTTTTTGTATATTCCTTATTCATAGGTTTTACATCCTTAAGTCTATAATTAATATTCATTATTTCATACTTATTTACGCCTAATACATGATACGGAAGTAATTCCACCTTTTCTAC
The DNA here is from genome assembly GCF_016595795.1 of Clostridium yunnanense. Classification (GTDB taxonomy): domain Bacteria; phylum Bacillota; class Clostridia; order Clostridiales; family Clostridiaceae; genus Clostridium_AR; species Clostridium_AR yunnanense. The sequence goes on along the minus strand of NZ_JAENHN010000066.1, from coordinate 79,831 downwards.
ATTTTTAATACTCATTATATATTTAGAAAGCTCTTCTAGATGTTCTTCACTATCAGTTATACCTGGTACTACAACATGTCGTATCCACATTTTCTTTTCTAATCTTTGTGCTACTTCCAAAAACTTTAACGATTCATCTATGTTAGATAACGTTAATTCCTTATATTTTTCTTTTTTAATATGTTTCACATCAAATAATATTAAATCAACATAGTTTAATATTTCTTCATAACTTCCCAGTCCATATCCAGCCGTATCCAATGCTGTATGTATTCCGTTTTCCTTACATAGCCTTAAACATTCTATTAAAAATTCTGGCTGTAGTAATGGCTCCCCGCCTGAAAAAGTAACTCCGCCTCCTGACTTTGAAAAATACGGCTTAAATCTCATTACTTTTTTAATCAATTCTTCAGCACTTATTTCAGTTCCGCTTCCTTTTTCAGCCCAGGTATCTGGATTATGGCAATAAGCACATCTTAGTTTACACCCCTGAAAAAAGACTACTACTCTTATTCCTGGTCCATCTACAAGCCCCATTGATTCTATTGAATGAATTGTTCCTTTTATCATACTCATTCTCCTCTCTTTCATGATACAATTGGGGATTTATCTAAAAACGCTTAAGATTTAATCCCCTACATGAAATGACTTGTTAAAAAACTATCAATTATTTTTAATAAAGGAAGCTCTACTGAGCTTCCTTTAATTATATTATAGACTTTCGTGGAATGTTCTGCTTATGACTTCTAATTGTTGGTTTCTTGTTAATCTGTTAAAGTTAACTGCATATCCAGATACTCTAATTGTTAGAGTTGGGTACTTTTCTGGATGATCCATAGCATCTACAAGAGTTTCTCTATTAAATACATTAACATTTAAATGATGAGCTCCTTGTGAGAAGTATCCATCCATAACTGATACAAGATTTTCTATTCTTAGATCTTCTTCTTTACCTAATGCATCAGGCACTATTGAGAAAGTATTTGATACACCATCTTCACAATATGGAGTATATGGTATCTTAGCTACTGAGTTCAATGATGCTAATGCTCCATTTGCATCTCTACCATGCATTGGGTTTGCTCCAGGTGCAAAAGCTTCGCCTGCTTTTCTTCCATCTGGTGTAGCTCCTGTCTTCTTACCATAAACTACATTCGAAGTTATAGTAAGTACAGATAATGTATGTTTAGCATCTCTATATAACGGATGTTTCTTAAGTTCAGTTGAGAACTTTTCTACTAATTGAACAGCTAAATCATCTACAGTATCATCATCGTTACCGTATTTAGGGAAGTCTCCTTCTATTTCAAAATCTTTAGCTATTCCATTTTCTCTTATAGGCTTAACCTTAGCGTATTTAACAGCACTTAATGAGTCTACAGCAACTGATAGACCAGCTATACCAAATGCCATAAGTCTTCCCACTTCAGTATCATGTAAAGCCATTTGTCCTGCTTCATAAGCATACTTATCATGCATGTAGTGAATTACATTCATTGTATCAACATAAAGCTTAGCAACATATTCTAATACCTTGTTATAATTTTCTTTAACTGTTTCGAAATCAAGAACTTCATCAGTTATTGGTTTAAGTCCCTTTATAACTACAGTTCCCTTCTTTTCATCAACACCACCATTTATTGCATATAGAAGTGCCTTAGCTAAGTTACATCTAGCTCCAAAGAACTGCATTTGCTTTCCAACCTTCATAGCGGATACACAGCAAGCAATTGCATAATCATCTCCATATATAGGTCTCATTACATCATCATTTTCATATTGAATTGAATCTGTAAGTATAGACATTTCAGCACAATACTTCTTAAAGTTTTCAGGAAGCTTTTCTGACCAAAGTATAGTTAAGTTTGGTTCTGGTGAAGTTCCAAGGTTAGTTAAAGTATGAAGATATCTAAAGGAGTTCTTCGTAACTAATGGCTTACCATTAACCCCAACACCACCGATTGATTCAGTAACCCAAGTTGGATCTCCTGCAAATAATTCATTATACTCTGGAGTTCTCAAATGTCTTACGAGTCTTAGTTTGATTATAAATTGGTCTATAATCTCTTGAGCTTCAGCTTCAGTTATTACACCATTTCTTAAATCTCTTTCTATATAGATATCTAAGAATGTACTAGTTCTTCCAAGTGACATAGCAGCTCCATTGTTTTCTTTAATTGCTGCTAAGTAAGCTAAATAAACTGCTTGAACTGCTTCTTTTGCATTTGAAGCTGGTACTGATAAATCAACACCATATCTAGCTGCCATTGACTTAATGTCCTTAAGAGCTCTTATTTGTTCTGAAACTTCTTCTCTTTTTCTTATTAACTCATCTAAGAAGTCACCTTTTAGCTCTTTTAAATCATTTTTCTTTTCTTCTATTAGGTAATCAATACCGTAAAGTGCTACTCTTCTGTAGTCACCAATTATTCTACCTCTTCCGTATGCATCAGGAAGTCCAGTTAAAAGACCTGCTGATCTAGCTGCTCTTGTTTCATCACTATATGCATCGAAAACACCTTGATTGTGAGTTTTTCTATACTTAGGAAAATTTTCAGTTATATCTTTGTCTAACTCATATCCATAAGCCTCTAAAGATTGTTCTACCATTCTAAATCCGCCAAATGGATTAACTATTCTCTTAAGTGGTGCATCTGTTTGTAATCCAACTATTACTTCATTATCCTTATCAATGTATCCTGGTTCATAGTTATCTATACCTGAAACTCTATCAGTTGCTACATCTATAATACCTTTTTTAATTTCTTCAACTATAAGATTACTTGATATTTCCCAAACCTTTTTTGTTTTATCTGTTGGAGCAGCTAAAAAGTTTTTATCTCCTTCGTATACTGTATAATTCTTTTGAATAAAGTTTCTTACGTCAATTTTTTCTTGCCATGTACCTGATTTAAAACCATCCCATTGTTTATACATGAAAATCCTCCTTGCTGTAGCTTTATTGCTACACTAAAAGTTCTATTGTTATCATAATATGTATATCTGATGTTCTAAAAATATTATACCATATTAGTATACATTTGTTAAGACCTTATTTCACTTGAAATGCATTTTCATTTACCTTTTTTATTATTTTATTTATTTTTAAGTTATATACATGATAATTTGAAAATTATATCTCATATTTTATATTAAACAGATCGTATATGCCTTAATACTTTGTTTATTTTTTAACGATATCCTTTATAATAAATTAAGCTTATCCTCAAAAGTTAATTTTTAACACAAACATTTTTAACCATTTTTACAATAAGATTCGTATTTATATCTAAATAATAAATTATTAAATCAAATATTGCAAGAGAAAGAGGATACATTTTCTTTTAAAAATCATACCCTCAATTGGAACTAACTTCATAATTACTTTATATTTCTGCTTCCAGGCTTAATATATGGTATGTTTTCCTTACACATAGGACACTCATCTTTTTCGTAAGATTCAATCTCTAGCTTTATGGCACTGTACATAGGATAGTCAGTAACTTTCGAAGTTGTTCTATCAACTATACATACTACCGCTACTACTTCTCCTCCTAAACTTTCTATAACTTTTGCAGCTTCCTTAAAGGATTTACCGGTTGTAACTACATCTTCTGTTATAACAACTTTTTGTCCAGGCTTTATAGAAAACCCTCTTCTTAGGGTCATTTCCCCGTTTTCTCTTTCTGTGAAAATTGCTGGTTTCTTCATTTGTCTTCCTAATTCATAGGCTACTATAACTCCTCCCATAGCAGGTCCTACAACTAAGTCAAAATCAATATTTGAAAGCTTATCTGCAACAACACTTAATACTTTCTCTGCTTTATCAGGATGTTGTAACAACTTCGCACATTGACAATATCTATTAGAATGTTTTCCTGAGGATAGTAAAAAATGTCCTTCTAGTAGTGCTTCAACTTCTTTTAATATTTCTAAAACCATAATTTCTTATCTCCTTTTAATTAAAAATTCTTTGCGTAAGCTCATTTAAACATCGGATGAATAACCAATTAATTTCAACGCACCGTAAATCTTAGATGATTCCTATTATCTCATTGATATCTTTAATTCCCTGATCCTTTAGGAAGTTCTCGATTCCTTCAATTATTTCTGGTGCTGCTGTTGGATTTGCAAAGTTTACAGTTCCGATTTGAACCGCCTTTGCTCCTGCCATCAAGAATTCTATAGCATCGTTGTCATTCATGATTCCACCAAGTCCTACTACAGGTATATCTACAGCTTTTGATACTTCATACACCATTCTTAATGCAATAGGTTTTATTGCTGGGCCGGAAAGTCCTGCAAAAGTATTATTAAACACAGGTTTTCTTTTCTTTATGTCAATTGCCATTCCCTTTACAGTATTTATTAACGATAGTGAATCAGCTCCTGCTCTTTCACAACTTAAGGCCATTTCAACAATATCTTGAGCATTTGGTGATAGCTTCACCATCAGCGGCTTCTTTGTGACCTTTCTTACTCTAGATACAACCTCGTATGCCACATCTGCTTTAATACCAAAAGCCATACCTCCAGATTTAACGTTTGGACATGATATATTTAGCTCAATCATATCTATATCCGTTCTATCTAGTTTTTCAGCACCTTTTTCATAATCTTCAACAGTACTTCCGCCAAGATTAGCTATTATATTTGTATTTAAAAGTCTCATCTTAGGTAAAACTTCAGTTATAAACGAGTCAACTCCTGGATTTTGTAGTCCCACACTATTCATCATACCTGCTTCTGTTTCAAATACTCTTATTCCATCATTACCTTGTCTGCTATTTAAGGTTAGACCTTTTGAACTTATGCCACCTAAAATTCCTACATCATAGAAATCTCCATATTCTTCTCCAAAACCATACGTTCCTGAAGCAGCAATAATTGGATTTTTAAAGTCTATCCCATTTATATTTACTTTTAGCATAGCTTCATCCCCCTAAAGTTCTAGATCATGACCATTAAATACAGGGCCATCTTTGCAAGTTCTTTTATTGCCTTCTTTTGTTTTACAAGTACATACAAGACATGCTCCCACACCACAAGCCATATGTTTTTCCATAGATGCATATATATCTACATTATTTGCTTTTGCTCCATCAATTACCTTCTTCATCATTACCTCTGGTCCACAGCATAATACTGTATCGTACTTTGAGTAATCTATAATCTCAGTTACAAAACCTTTATGTCCATAAGTTCCTTTGTCAGTAGCTAAGAATACTTCATTTACATAATCTTTTAACTCTTCAATTAAGTAAATATCATCCCTAAAGCCAGCATATAAGTCTATATTTTCTGAAACACCATTATCTTTTATTGTCTTAGACAACTGAAGCATTGGAGCTATGCCTATTCCTCCAGCAACTAATGCAACTCTACCAAACTGCTTATTTTCATCAAATCCATTTCCTAAGGGGCCAATTACTTCTATGAATTCATCTTTTTTTAGTTCTTTGAATTCTTCAGTACCTTTTCCTACTACAGCATACAAAAATGATATAACTCCATCTCTTTTCTCACAGATTGATATTGGCCTACCTAGAAGCGCTCTTTTAGGCTTAAGCATATAAAATTGACCAGATACAATATAATCATCACAAGCTAAGGAGATCTTATAAATGTTACTTACTAAGTTTACATTATCTATTATCTTAACTTTTTTATAGTTTGCCTTCATTTTTGCCCTCCAGATCAAGAACTGCTCTCTTTATATCGTCTCTCATCCTTATTGTTTCTTTTCTTGCACTGTCTTCAAAGTTTACGAAATTTTCTTCTTCTTTATATGCAAGTAATATCTTTCTTGAGGAATTTACCACACCACCATTACCACTTTTTAGTGAAAGAGCAACATCTTCTGCACTTCCACCTTGAGCACCATATCCAGGTATTAAGAAGTATGATGCTGCAAGACTTTTTCTAAGCTTTTTTGCTTGCTCTCTATGTGTACATCCAACTACAACTCCAAGAGAACTGTATCCACTATCCCCTATATAATCTTTTCCTAAGGTTTCTATCATACTGCCTACATGTTCGTAAACTTCATTTTTACCTTCTATTGTGCAGTCTTGTATATCACCTGAGCCACTGTTTGAGGTTTTAACCAGTGTAAAGATTCCCTTATTATGCTTTTCTAGATATGGTAAGTATGGTTCTATACTATCCATCCCCATATATGGATTTAAGGTTATGAAATCACTCTCAAATTCTCCTGTAAAATGTGCCTTTGCATACATCTTTGCAGTTGCTGCTATGTCTCCTCTTTTTATATCTGCGATTGTAATTAACTCTTTCTCTCTAAGATATTTCAGTGTTTTACTATATGCCACAAGTCCTGGTATTCCTAGAGCTTCATAATAGGCAATTTGTAGCTTAAAACAGGCTGCTACATCAAAGGTTGCATCAATTATTCTCCTATTATATTCAAAGATAGCATCCTCAATATTTGCAAATTTACTTAGCAATTGTTTTGGGATGTAGCTTATATCAGTGTCTAACCCAACACATACTACCCCGTTTTTTTCTACCTTTTCATATAATTTATCAACTATTTGATTACTCATTTAACGCTTCCCCCTGCCTATCAAAAATTATCTTCCCAGCTTTTATTGTCTTTTCGATTACTCCATAAAACTCCCATCCTAAAAATGGAGTGTTTTTACTTTTTGAAAGTATATCTTCTTCTTTAACTTTGAACTTTTTCTCTAGATTAAGTATCACTAAATCCCCTTCATACCCAGGACAAATCTTACCTTTATTTAATTTCAAAAGTTCAGCTGGCCTTGAGCTCATCATCTCACTAAGCCTATTTAAATTTATATATTTTTCCTTTACAAGCTTGGTATAACATATTGGAAATGCTGTCTCAAGTCCTATAAGTCCAGGTGCACCTTTTTCTTTATCCTCATATGAATGCGGCGCATGATCAGTACCTATTACATCTACATCTCCATGTTCGATAGCCTTAACTAGAAAATTCACGTCTTCGATAGGTCTTATTGGAGGATTAACTCTGTAATTTGAAACCTCATCACTTAATGCTATATGGTGTGGAGTTACTTCACATGTTACATCTACCCCTTCGCATTTTCCGTCTATTACATATTTCATAGCCTCTTTTGTACTTACATGGGCCATATGAAGCCTCGCACCAGTATACTTTGCAAGACTAACATCTCTCCAAGTCATCATATTTTCTGCAAGTCGCATATCTATATCGGAAAATTCATGACTTTCAGCATGAGATATTACTAACCAATCCATCTCCTTAGCTTTCTTCATAGCTTCCATCATGACTTTGGAATCTGAAACTCCCTTTCCGTCATCAGATATTGCCTTTACTTCATCAGAAAATTCTTCTAAATGGGTTATTGTCTGTCCATCAAAATTCTTTGTTATAGATACACATTGATGTACATCTATTAAGTCAGCCTCTTCGTTCTTCTTATAAACATAATCTAGAACTTCCTTTGAGCTGCAAATAGGGTTTGTATTTGCCATTAGATTAACTGTGGTATATCCACCTTTAGCTGCTGTTTTTGAACCAGTGTATAAATCTTCCTTATAAGTGAAGCCTGGTTCTCTAAAATGAGCATGCATATCAACAAAAGCAGGCATAACAGTAAGTCCTTCAGCATCTACAAGCTCACAGTTTTTATCGCTTATATTACTAGCTATTTCTTCAATCTTTCCACTTTTTATATATATATCACCATAAAAGCTATGACTAGCATCTATAATGTTGGCGTTCTTTATCAGTAAGTCCATAATCTATTCCTCCAGTCTCATCGTAAGTTTATGTTCTTCATCGCAATAACTGCATCGATAAGTTCCTTTTTCTAAGTTTGTAAGTACAAACCTTTGAGGAATATAGTCCTCTACTGTAGTAATACATCTTGGATTCTTACACTTTATTAAGTTTTCAACTACACTTGGAAGTTTTGGTTTAAGCTTTTTAACTATATTCTCGCCTTCAACAATGTTTATTGAGATTGAAGGTGATATAAGTCCTAATATCTCATAATCGATATCAATTACATTATCAATCTTTATAATATCTTTTTTTCCTAACTTCTTACTCTCTACGTTTTTTATGAGTGCTACAGAGTAATCCGCACTATCTAAGTTTAGATACTTATATATGCTGTTTCCCATTCCAGCTGTGATGTGATCTATAACGATACCTTTTTTTATGCTTGTAACTTGAAGCATTATCTCACCCCCAAAAGCTTTGCGATTAGTGCCATTCTTGCATACATTCCGAATTTAGCTTGTTTAAAATAACAGGCTCTTTCATCTTCATCTATAGCATAATCAATCTCATTTACTCTAGGTAGTGGATGCATTATCATAAGATCTTTTTTCGCCTTCTTTAATTTTTCTTTATCTAAGATATAACTATCTCTAAGTCTTAGATATTCTGCTTCGTTAAAGAATCTTTCTTTTTGTACTCTAGTCATGTAAAGTATATCAAGTGATTCTATTGAGTTTTCTAAAGTTTCCACTTCCATGAACTCTATATTGTTCTTTTTTAAAACTTCTTCTCTTATATAATCAGGGACTTTTAGTTCACTTGGAGAAATTAATACATATCTATTATTATCATATCTTGACATGGCTTTAAGTAAGGAATGTACTGTTCTACCAAACTTCAAATCACCGCATATACCTATGGTCATATTGTTAAAGGTACCTTTAAGCTCTTTGATAGTCAGTAAATCAGTTAAAGTTTGTGTAGGGTGTTGATGACCTCCATCTCCAGCGTTGATAACTGGAATTTCGGAGTAAATAGACGCTACCTTTGCTGAACCTTCCTTTGGATGTCTGATTGCAATTATATCTGAATAGCAGCCCACAGTTCTTATTGTGTCTGCAAGACATTCACCTTTAGAGACAGAACTTGAATTAGGCTCTGAAAATCCAATTACTTTGCCACCTAGTCTCATCATAGCGGCTTCAAAACTGAATCTTGTCCTAGTACTTGGTTCATAGAAAAGAGTTGCTAGTAGTTTGCCATCGCAAACTTTAGAAAATTCTTCTGGACATGACATTATATCACTTGCTAATTTAAATATTTCTTCTAATTCTTCTTTTGATAAATCCATAGGATCTATTAGACTTCTGCCTTTTAACATATTCATCTCTCCTTTTTAACATCTCGGTGTTAATTTAAAGAAGGAAAACTATATAGAACGCTAATATTTTTTTGCCAATCTGCCCTTTTCAAATGTATATGCTGAAAGTTAGGCAGCCGAATAAATTTTATTTTTTACTGTAAAGCCATAAAAACTTCTATGTTTAACATCCATAAAAACTTTACACTTTTCTTTACAATAAAAAAGCCTTCCTATAAAGGAAGGCATAATATCGCTACGGTAGCAAACAGATAAACCATAAATTATTTATGTTACATAAGTACACATAAAATACTAGGATATACTTATAACTCTGCTCGGTTTATCTTCTTTTTAGCATTAATATAACTTCCTTATTGATCTCTCTGGATCAAGTTAAAGGTTAATTGTTAAACATAGGATATCACTTATTATATAAGCTGTCAACTTATCGTGTAAATTTATAGTTAATTTACTATTGCAGACATCAAGTTAACTAACTCACTTTCCTTTGGCATCCATACGTTTTTTTCTTTAGTAAAAGTCAAAGTCATAGTCTTTGGATTTTCAACAAGAACACCATCAGCTATTTTTCCACCAACAATTTTAAAGGATTCTTGGTAGATATCTTTTTCAGTCATAGATGGATTAGCCTCATACTTTTTCTTAAGTTCATCTTGAGCAGCTTTTCCTATCTTATTCATATCAAACCCACTTAATTTCACTTCTACCTTTGCAGTATCTTTATCTTCAGATATTTTCTTCACCTCATATTTTACTTTCTTTAAACCTGTAAGTATATCGCTCTTAAACTTATCTTTTACTTCATTTGTTAATATATTTTTATCTACTCCTGCAGATGAAATCCCCTTCATCAACCCATTCTCAAAAGCTTCTCTTATACCAGTATATTCTTTTTCAGTTATACCTACCTTATCTATACTACTCTTATCATCTTTTATCACTACATCTAAAATTATTTTCGCACTCTCTTCTGGAGTTGTTTTTGGTCCACCGCAAGATATTAAAGTTACAACTGAAAGTATGAGGGTCAAAAATACGACACTAATTCTTTTAAAATTTTTCATGTAGATTCTCCTTATAAATTAATAATTTAAGTAAACATAAATCCCACCTAATACTAAATTAAAGAAGGATTTTTTTAAAACTTTTCCATATTTCTCGAAGAAATTTATTTACTTAATCATTATATTTACATAACGAGAATGTGTTACTGAAAGTTGATTATTGTTTTGTAATAGTTTTAAAAAATAATTTCAGAAGGATATTTCCATTTATTTAGTTCTTCTAAGCTTACTATATTAGGTTCTTTTCCTTGATTTAACATAAGTGCTCTATAATATATCTCAGCTAATTCTTCAACATAACTTGCCTTTAAAAGTGCCTCTTCTATTGTTTCGTCACAAGTTACTACTCCATGGCTTTCTAAGAGAATTGCATCGGATATCTGAATTGGATCTATTACACTATGGGCAAGAGCTTTTGTTCCTGGTGTTGCATATGGTGCCACTGGTATAACCCCACTTTTTAAACCTAGTACTGAGCATTCATATACTATAGCAGGAATCTCTTTTTTTAATACTGCAAAGGTAGTGGCAAATTTAGAATGTGTATGAACTACAGCCTTTACATCCTTTCTTACTTTGTATATCTGTAAATGCATTAGTAATTCGCTAGTTGGTTTTAGATTAGCTTTGCTTTCGATAACATTTGCCTCTAAATCTACAACACAAATATCGTCCGAGCTCAACTTATTACGATCTTTTCCTGCTGGTGTCACTACAACAAATCCTGTTTCTACATCATAAATACTGAAGTTTCCAGACTTGTGCTTACATAGCATAAGTCTATCTGCTTCTTGAGCAACCTCTAACAAGTCTTCTTTTAACTTCTCTAACATCTTCTCTACCTCTCATAAACAATATTTCTATTAGATGTATATTACAACTTTAATCATTTTAAAAAAATTAGTAGCACGATTTATTTTTAATTTATCATGCTACTAAAGAGTTCCTATATCGAAACTTAATTTATACTTGTTCTAAAATCCCGGCTTCTGGGGATTTTAGGGCATGTATAAATTAATAGTTGAGTTAGGAACTCTATAAAGTTTTATCTACCCTCTATTTGATTGTCCATAATAAGAGTTAGCACCATGTTTTCTTAAGAAGTGCTTGTCTAATAAATTATTATCTATTGAATCTATATCCGAATTTAAATTTAAAGTATCGTAAGCCATCTTACAAACTTCTTCTAAGATAACTGCATTGTGTACTGCGTCATCTGCATCTTTTCCCCAAGTGAATGGCCCATGACTATAAACCAATACTCCAGGCATATGATTTGGATCTGTATCTTTAAAAGTCTCAACTATGACATTACCAGTCTCTTCCTCATACTGTCCTTTTATCTCAGTTTCATTTAACTCTCTAGTACAAGGAATTGTACCGTAAAAATGATCCGCATGTGTTGTACCAAGAGCTGGAACACTCTTTGTAGCTTGAGCCCAAGTAGTAGCCCATTGTGAATGAGTGTGAACTATTCCTCCGATGTCTTTGAAATTTTTATATAAAACTAAATGAGTAGGAGTATCTGATGATGGTCTTAAGCTTCCTTCAACCACATTTCCCTCTAAATCTACTACCACCAAATCCTCTTCAGTCATATCGTCATACTCTACTCCACTTGGTTTAATTACAACTAATCCACTTTCTCTATCTATAGCACTTACATTTCCCCAAGTAAACTTAATCAATCCATGCCTAGGTAAATCCAAATTTGCTTTTAATACCTTTTTCTTTAATTCTTCTAACATTATAATATACCTCCATTATCTCTCAAATCGTTGGTATGACTATATATTTATATAATTTTATAATTATATATTTTAAAATTTATATAATCATATATTCATAAATTTTTATATTTTTATATGGTTAATAGGATCCTTTAAATTTAAGTGGTTATACAGGAGATGCTCTATGAGCGAGCTATTAGAATTAAATGATTTTTTCAGATGGATGACCACTTAATTTAATATCCTGTATTTATAACGACCTTTAATCATTTATTTTCATAGTCTGCAATCTGATCTAATCTCTTAGTGTGATGCTTACCTATGAACTCAGTATTAAGCCAGATATCAATAATCATAAGAGCTAATTCTTCTCCTATTACTCTTCCCCCTAGGCACAGAACATTCGAGTCATTATGTTCTCTTGTTGCTTTTGCTGTGAAACAATCTCCAACCAAAGCAGCACGTATTCCTTTAACCTTGTTAGAAGCTATAGATACTCCTACACCTGTACCACAGCAAAGAATTCCTTTATCATAATTTCCTTTAGCAACTTCTTCACTTAGGTTAATAGCTATTTCAGGGTAATCAACACTTTCTTCCGAAAAGGACCCAAAATCCTTATATTGAATACTCTTCTTATCCAGATAATCTTTTATTATCTCTTTAAGTCTATAACCTCCATGATCACAGCCTAATGCAAGCATTAAATCATCTCCTTGATCTTCATATCCGTACAATCTAAATGTGGATATTCTTCTAAAAAACTTTTAAGTCTATCTAGTATGATATTAATTCCACCATAAGAATCGGACTCTATATTTAAAGGCAGTACTGGTTCATGTAAGGAAAGCCTTAGTAAGAACCATCCATCGCCATTAGCTTTATCACAGTTTACTCTTATTCCTTCATAATTTACCGGTTCTATGCTCCATCCAGGTAAATCATTTACACATGTTCTAAGTTCGGATATTATTTTTTCACCATAAGCTCTAAAATCTTCTGTATTTATTTTCAATCTAATATCTGAACTCTCTTTAGGCTCTTTTAAATCATTTATAAGGTAAGAAATTTCCTTTCCATCTTTCCTTAACTTAGCCATCTTTATTAATATTTTAGCAATCAAGTATGCTCCATCATCTAAAAAATAGTTTTCTTTTAATGCTGCATGGCCTGAAGTTTCTATTGCCAAATGACATTCCTTGCCTTCTAAATTTAGATGTTTAGCTTCATTTATTACATTTTTATAACCTCGTTTGAATCTATGATGAACTCCACCTTGATCAGCTATAAATTTACTTAGCCCTGTGGAAGTAACTGAGTCAGTAACAATATAAGATTTTGGATGTTCTTCAAGTACTATAGATGAAATCAGAGCTATCAATGAATTTTTGTTTACTTCTTTTCCATCTTTACTAACTATTGCAGCCCTATCAACATCAGCGTCAAATATTATTCCTAGATCTGCTTTATGTCTCAAGACAGCTCTACTTAAAGAGTTCATAGCTTCTTTGTCCTCTGGGTTAGGTATATGATTCGGAAACCTTCCATCAGGATCAATAAATTGACTTCCTTCTGTATCTGCTCCTAAGCTTTCTAAAACCTTACCTGCAAAAAATCCCCCAGCTCCGTTTCCTGCATCCACAATAATCTTGCTTCCTGCCAAAGGCTTTTCTACTTTAATTTCAGTAGTTAAAGCGGCTTCTTTCCTTATTTTGTTAACTAATATCTCTGCATACTCATCAATAAAACTTATTGACTTCACTTCACCACTATTGGAAACAATACTTTTAAAGTTAGCTGCAAGTTTTAATATATTTGTTATGTCTTCTTTTTCACAGCCACCATTCACCGTAAAAAATTTAAGTCCATTATAATAATAAGGAAGATGACTGGCAGTTATCATAATTGCTCCATCACACTTATAAGGCTCCACAATGGTTGTCATAAACATAGCTGGAGTTGTACACATACCGCAATCATAAACTTCACACCCAGACTGCATTAATACTTCAATTATTGCAGTTTTTAAGCTTGGTCCTGACAACCTCGAATCCATGCCTACTGATATCTTTACCTTATCTTCCTTATCTGATTTGTTAGTTTTTATCCATGCTGCAAAACCATAACCTATGGCTCTTACCTTATCAACAGTAAGATTACACTTAAGATTGTCATACTCTATAGCTACACCTCTGATATCAGTGCCACTTTGAAGTTTTTTAAGTTCTTCTATCATAATAAATACCTTCTTTTTATTAAAAATACTTAGATATTTTTAGCTAATCTTGCTATTAAACTGATTTAGAGTCTCGCAGATATTGTTGTTCTCGAACATTGCAGATCCAACTACTATATCTGTACATCCAAGTTCAATAACATTACTTATATTTTCTAGATTTATCCCCCCATCAACTTGGATTTCAAAATCTAAACCATTGCTTAGCTTAAGCTCATTTAGTTCTCTTATTTTTTCCTTCATACCAGGAATAAAAGCTTGTCCTCCGAATCCTGGCTCTACAGTCATAATAAGAACTTTATTAACCATCTCTCTTACATGTTTAACTGTTTCTATTGGTGTAGCTGGATTTAACGCAATACCAGCCTTAATACCAAAGCTCTTAATTGTGTGTATGGTTTTATATAAATGTGTGCAAGTTTCTACATGCACAGTTATTGTATCAGCACCTGCTTCAACTAAAGAATCAATGAATATCTCTGGATTTGCTACCACTAGATGAACATCAAATTCTAGAGTGCTGCTTATCTTTCTTAACATTTTAATCTGATCAGGACCAAAGGCTATATTAGGAACAAAATTACCATCCATAACATCTATGTGTATAGCCTTTATTCCTCCCTCTTCGAGAGTCTTTATATCCTTTTCTAAATTACAAAAGTTAGCGCCTAGTATAGAAGGTGATATCTTTATATCCATCTCTACTCTCCTTTTCTTAAAGTTCTTTAACTGTAGCTACTATGTTTTCAACAGTTAGGTTATAATGTTTTAGTAACGCATCAGGAGTTCCTGACTGACCAAAAACATCTTGTAGACCAATTCTTCTCATTATTGTTGGGCATTGTTCTGATAATACTTCTGCTACTGCAGAACCTAATCCCCCTACAACACTATGCTCCTCCACAGTTACAACCTTTCCTATCTTTCTAGCTAAATTAACTATAAGCTCACTATCCAAAGGCTTTATTGAATGAATATTTACCACTGTTGCATTGATTCCTTCGCCTTTTAGAACCTCTGCGGCCTCTAGCGCTTTTGCAACCATTATTCCAGTAGCTATTATAACTACATGCTCTCCGTGTGTAAGTATTTCTCCTTTTCCTATTCTGAAATTATAATCTTCTTCATGTATCACTGGAGTTGCAGCTCTTCCTAATCTTATATATACTGGTCCGTAATATTCTGCTGCTGCAAGAATTGCTTTCTTTGCCTCAACCGCATCAGAAGGGCTAATAACAACCATGTTTGGAATGCCTCTCATAAGAGAAATATCCTCTATTGCCTGATGGCTACCCCCATCTTCACCTACAGTTACCCCTGCATGAGTAGCTGCTATTTTAACATTTAGATTTGGATAAGCCACTGAATTTCTTATCTGTTCAAAGGCTCTTCCTGCAGCAAACATTGCGAAGGTACTAGCAAATGGAATCTTACCACAAGCAGCAAGTCCCGCTGCAGTTCCTATCATATCTCCTTCTGCTATCCCCATATCAAAAAATCTCTCAGGAGCAAATTTTTTAAATTCAATACTTTTAGTAGCCTTAGCTAAATCAGCATCAAGAACTACTATCTTTTCATTTTTGCTAAGTTCCTTTAAGGCTTCTCCATAAGCTTCTCTAGTAGCTATATTCATCTTTACTCTCCTCCTTTAAGTTCTTTTATCGCTTGATCTTTCTGTTCTCCATTTGGAGCAGTTCCATGCCAAGAAGCTTGATTTTCCATAAAGGAAACGCCTTTACCTTTAACGGTCTTACAAATTATTGCTGTAGGCATATTCTTAACATCCTTTGCATTGGAAAGTGCATTTTTTATTTGTTCTATATCATGTCCATCTACAACTTCAACATTCCATCCAAAAGCTTTAAACTTTTTATCTACTGGACTTACATTCATAACTTCTTCATTTGAGCCATCTATTTGCAATCCATTTAAATCTATAAAAGCTAATAAGTTGTCTAACTTATAGTGTGCTGCACTCATTGCAGCTTCCCAAACTTGACCTTCCTGTAACTCACCATCACCTAGGATTGTATACACTCTATAGTCACTTTTATCTAGCTTTGCTGCCAAAGCCATTCCATTTGCTGCTGACAGACCTTGTCCTAAAGACCCAGTTGACATATCAACCCCTGGAGCTTTCTTCATATCAGGATGTCCTTGTAATATTGAACCGAATTTTCTTAAGTTTTTTAGTTCTCCCTTAGAAAAATATCCTCTTTCAGCTAAAGTAGCATATAAGGCAGGAGCTGCATGTCCTTTTGACAATACAAATCTATCTCTTTCTGACCATTTAGGATTGTCCGGATTTATATCCATTTCATTGAAATATAAAACTGTAAGTATCTCTACTATTGATAAGGATCCTCCTGGATGTCCAGACTTTGCTTCTGTTATCATATCCACAATATTAAGACGTATGTTTTTCGCAATATTTTTAAGTATCAATGAGTTCATTTTAATCACCTTTCTAACTAAAATTGTACTAGAACTTTATTAAAGTAAATCTTTCTATTTGCCATGTCTGATAAATACTGACCAACCTCTTCGACCCCAATTTTATGTGATATCATTGGTTTAAACTGTATTTGTCCTTTTGCCATAAAATCAATAGTTGCATGCCATGCTTTACCTGGGTATGGGGATGTATATGAATTCCATGAACCTTGAATCTTTATCTCTCCACGTAATACTTTTTCAATTCCATTTTCCTTTAATGGTAGATCTGAATGTGATATTCCTAAGAAAACTATCCTTCCTTTCTTCTTAGCAACCAAGATTGCCTGTTCCTGAGTAAACTTGCTTCCAGCAGTTTCAGCTACTACATCTGCTCCACCTTTTGTAAGCTCAAGAATTGTTTGTACTGCATCACATTCCTTTGAGTTAACAGTTATGTCAGCACCTAACTGCTTAGAAAGTTCAAGCTTTTCAGCGAAAATATCTACTGCTATTATCTTTGAAGCTCCAAAAATCTTAGCCCATTGAATAGTAAACTGACCTATAGGGCCACATCCCATAACAACTACAGTATCTCCTGGCTTAATTTCAGCTTTTTCAAGGCCATGATAACCTATAGTTGCTGGCTCTATTCCTGCAGCTGTTTCAAAATCCAATTCATCTGATATTTTTAATATGTGCTCCTTTGGTACCTTAGTGTACTCTGCAAAAGCTCCATCGCTTCCAGTTCCTATTATGTTATAATCTTCGCATAAACCATAATTACCTGCTTTGCAATACTCACACTGACCGCATGGAATCAGTGGTGCAACTGCAACTCTGTCTCCTACCTTAAAACCATTAACTGCTGTTCCTATTTCAGCTATCTCACCACAGAATTCATGTCCTAAAACTAGAGGATATTTTCTTGCACCGCTAACCATTGCTCTAGGCAAGTCGGAACCACAAATCCCCGCATACTTAACCTTTACTAGCACATCATTTTCTCCTATTTTAGGAATGTCTATCATCTCAAATCTTATATCACCTATTCCATGTATAACTGCTGCTTTCATTTTTCCATTCATAACAGTCATTTCTCCTTTCCCAAAGACCTCTATAAAGATCTTTTATTAAAAGTTTTCTTACGTTAATTTATATAAGCAAACTCCGTGCCAAACATATTCCATAAAATTAAAATCTATGAAATGGCCCCCCCCTCAAGGAATTGTAAGCATTTTCTTACATTTTCCTAAAATAATTATTATTTCACAAAATGTTTAAGAGTTTTGTATATACTTTTTCTGACTTTTTATTTAAGCTTATTAACTATATTATTTCTTCACATTGTAAGCTGGATATATAGATAATTCAGTTCCATTTAATAAAACTAAGTGATACTTCTGTTAACTATTAATTTATGCATGCCGCGAAAATCCTCAGTAGCCACGATTTTCGAACATGCATAACTTAAGTTTTCGTAATGAAACCCTATATAAAAATGTTCACTTCGATCTGAAATGCATTTTTAAACCCCTCACGGGTTCTGGTTATAGAATTTAAAATATAATTAAGCTATTATTTTTTACATAGATCACTAAAAACTTATACCTTAATTTCAGCTAACCATAAAAATAGACAAAAAATAATAGCTGTACAAAGGTTTTATCAAATACCTTCGTACAGCTAAACTTTATTTTATATTATTATACGGCCTCTTGCATTTGCTCTTGAGCATTCTTATCTGCTTGTTTTTCTAGATAATCATAAACTGCATTCTTATTCTTTCTGAATAAAATTAGAAGTACTGCATAAACCCCAACTGCTATTGCGATAAATATTGGGTTTTGGCTCAAGAAAGCTAAGAAAACTAATCCCATTAAAGGTTTTCCTAATATATTGAAGCTTGTTATCATTAAAGCTCCTACTGGTAAAGATACACCAACACTTACTGCTATCTGAGTAAATAACGGCGCTGTATAAGTACACATGTATAATCCTAAACCAAACCATATTATACCGTTCACTACAGTTTTAGCAATATTACCATTAGTTAATGCAATTATTCCTTGTACCATGAATGGTAAAGCTAATAAATCAACTACTGGAAGAACTTTATTTCCTGGTAAAACCATTGCTACTACTACCATTATTGGTATAAGCATTACACCACTTATTAAAGTTGCTGGTTCTCCATAACCTGTTGCATCGTTAACTCCTAAGAACCAAGTACGAGTAGAACTTGTATCCTTCTTAAGTGATTTTCTTGCTGCTTCAGTTATTGGAAGGAAAGCTTGAGCAAAAAGTCCAGCTATTCTTGGGAATATAGCCATGATACAGCTAGTTGCTATACCCATCTTAGCTACTTCGCCCCAAGCAGCTAATGTGTTTAAAGCAGTAAAGTTACCTAATATTCCTATAAACATACCTAATAATAAACCTAAGGAGATTGGTTCACCAAAGAATCCTAATTTCTTTTGTAAAGTCTGTGGATTTAACTTTATCTTATTGAATCCAATTAAATTTAATAATGGATCTATTGCAGCTGTAAATACTGCAGCTTCAATATTGTGCATTGCTATTATAGTACAGTTTGGATACCCATAATAGGTTGACCATCTTTTTGCCATTAATTCTGCTACTAATAAACTATACATATTTAGTAGAATCATACATCCTAATGCTAATAACATATTGTGGGTTACTACAAACACCATTGATCCCCAAACTATATATGAGTAGTTGTTCCACAAATCTGAAGGTTGGAATACGTCAGTCCATTTAAGTAAGAATAACCCTGTTTGAACTATTAAACCAACAGCTAGGAATATCATTCCTGGTTCAGTTGAAAATGCAACTAGAGCTGTTGCCTGCCAGCCTACATCGAATACTGGTAGGTGGATACCTGTATTTTCAACCATTTTTTGAACTACTGGTGATATTATAGGTGTAAATGAATTTAATAATAGCGTGAAACCTTCAAGTCCTACCCCTGCATATAGAGCTGAGAAAAATGCCTTTTTAGTTTTTACTTTTAATATCTTTGCAATTATAAAGATCATTATTGGCACAAATACAGGTGCTCCAAAGGTGTCGAATACTTGTTTTAATATTTGAAAAAACATATTAATACCTCCCTTATCTTACTATTTTGATAACTCTTTAATAACTTTCATAACTTCGTCTAAGAATTCTTCTTCACCAAAGCCAGTTAAAAATCCAACAGCATTTATTGTAGGTATCCCATAATCAGCCTTTGGCAATGGACTAGTATGTGTTATAAAATCAAATCCACCTCCTTGTGCAAGATTTAAAGCTTCAGTTGGTTTTGCTTCTGTTGCTGTAATCCTTATTCCTCTTTCTTCTAATTCATCCTTAAGCTTTTCAGCAATCATTGAAGAAGTAACTGTACCTGAACCACATACTGATAATACTCTAAAAGTTTTCATAATTTTATCTCCTCTTTTTTATATTTAAACTGCTAGACAGTCTAATAGCTTTTTTATTTCTTGCTTTGATTCAGCATTTTGGATATTGATTAGTAATTCTTTGTTTTGGAATACTGACATCAATGTCTTTAATAATGTAACTTGGGCATTAGGATTTTTCACAGCTAGTAAGAATACTAGTTGAACTTTAGTCTTTTGCTCTGGATCAATCATCATATTAAATTCTACTGGTTCTTCTAAAGTCGCTATTGCTATAGCGGATTCGTTTACATGTCCAGGGTCAGTGTGTGGGATTGCAACGCTGAAATCATCTATTGGCAATCCTGTAGGAAGTTTTTCTTCTCTGCTGATTACTGCATCAACATAACTTTCTAGAACATATCCCTTAGACTTCATATTACAGCCTAATTTCTCTATAACCTCTCTCCATGAACTTGCTTTTAATTTTAGTTCGATTAAATCTAAATCTAACATCTCTTATTCACTCCTTAAGTTAATTTAATGTATAATAAATTTTTTCTTTAAATTCTTCTAAGCTTGCTGTTGCCTTTAGTTCGTCTATAAATTCTTGATTTAAAAACGGTTTAAGCATACTCTTTACAATCTTCTTGTCATTTACCATAAGCGTTGGTAAGCATACGATCTGCACATTTCCAAACCCCCAATTTATTGGTCTCTTGAGCTTTACAAAAACTACAGATGATTTTTTAACTTCCGAATTATCTCCATGTGGCATCGCTACTCCGCCTTTAAAGAATGTAGGCACAACTTCTTCTCTTTTAAAAACAGACTTCATAAAGCCTTTATTTACATAGCCTTTATTGATAAGGAGTGAACACATTATTTCAATAAGCTCTTTTGAGTTTTTAATATCTGGCTCAAAAAGTATTAAGTCATCATCAAAAATCGGATCTATATCTGGCTTATTTTGGTTCAATACAAACTCTAATTCTCTAGAACCATGATTCATAAATAATGGGTCGTATGGTATAAAATTAACTCCTTCAATTTCTGGATTTATAGTTCCTACTATTGCTATGATTTTATAACTACACTGTATTTCCTTGATTTTATCTTTTAGTTTCTCATCCATCATTCCAAGCTGAAATATCTTTAAGTTCGGATATTTTCTTGCATATGATTCTTTTATAAACAAAGCCGTTCCATCACCGGTCAAGCATAATGTAACTATTGCCTTTGGTTTTGAAGTTTCCTCTACAACTAAATTCGAATAGTTTGTCCTGGACCTAGTTAAACTAAAGTATATTTCATCAAGATCACAATCCTTTAGTGATGCCTTCCTTACTGCTTCAATTACACTAAGTAAGTCTACTCTGTCTATGGTTCTAGTTTTTATTCCTAGTTTCTCAGTGACTAACTCTCCTACCTTTACTAAGGAACCCATATCCACTAGAAAAATTATTCCTTTTCCTTCATCAATAATTTTTGATAGTACCAATGCCTTTTCATATATTATTGATGGACTTTCACTTAAAGGCATATCTATCGCAATAGGAAAATCTACGTTTAATAACTGCTTGGTTACTTTTACTATCTCAGTTGCAATTTGTCCATGAGAGAGAACAATCACTCCAACTTTGCTCTGATTAGGTTTCTTTTCAGTCATAGCATTTATATACATCGCTATAAAACCAATTTCATCTTCTGGTATTTTTATATCCTTTTTCTTTTCAAGTTTTTCTGAAAAACTTAAAGCTATCTCATATTCATTCTTCAGTTCTTTCTTTATTTTTCCAAGATTTATGTTTACTATTTGTTGCTTAAGCCTTATCCTTTTTATGGCCTCTTCAAGATGAATAGCTAGATATATAAATACGTTTTCATTGAAGCTATAGTCTTTATTAAGATTCATGATATTAAGTTTAAGTTCTTTTATTAGCTCAATTAATTCAGCATCTACAAAATTAACTAATTCATTTAGGGTTACTAGGTGATCTTTTTCATTTTTGAAGCCTAAATCTTTAAATTTGTTCATTATAAATGCCCATAAGATTTCTTCACATTCACTAGATGCCATTTCTAATTTTAAAAGTTCATTATATTTTTTCTCTATTTGAGAGTAAAAGTCTTCTAATGCCACATCTTTGTCTTTCACTTCTCTATTTATGATTTCAAGCTTATTTCCTGAATGAGGTATAAATATTATGTCCTTTATATACTTTCTAACCTCAACGATATTTATATCCTCCAGCATCAAGCCATTATCAACAATATTAGATTCAAGAACTTCATCGTAACCTATATTGATTATGTCTTCCTCTTTATTAATGTGTTTCATAAAAGCTCTTGCACAGATAACTTTTACAAGACTCTTTAACTGTCCTATATTACCGCTAAATCTTTTTAAAGATAAAATTTCAATTACTCTTCCTTCTACGTAGATCTTATAGTTTATCCTGTCGCACTCTTGTTGAAGAAACTGCTTTATTAGATCGATTTTTTCAACAAAAAACCTATCTCTCAGAGAAGGTATTGATATAACCATAGGAATTCTTCTTCTAAAGGTTAGTAAAAGCTCTGATTCAATATTTTCCGTTGTTGCACCTATGAACATAATGTTTACTTTTCTTTCATTCTTTGTCTCTCCCAGCCTTCTAAAGGTTCCTCTATCTAAAATAGAGAATAATATTTCCTGACCTTTAGGCGGCAATCTATGAATTTCATCTAAGAAAAGTATTCCATTATCTGCTTGCTCTACTAGTCCTTCACTATCACAATCAGCTCCAGTAAAGGCACCCTTTTTATAGCCATATAACAGAGATAGTATAAGTTGAGGATTATCACCATAATCAGCACAGTTGAATATAACAAAAGGCATGTCACCTGCTTCACTTCTAAAGCCCCTTGCAAAATTATACATACACTCTGCAAACTGAGTCTTTCCTACTCCACTTTCTCCCGTTATTAAAGTTGGAAGACCAAATGGAGGGTATAAGATCGCTGACTTTGCTTGTGCAACAGCTCTATTAAGACTGCCATTATATCCAGTTAAGCTTTCAAAAGGATCTAAGCTTTCTTCAATGTCACTTACTGCTTCAAGATTTTTGCCACTTTCCTCTAAGATCTCCTCTACAACATGTCTTGATATATCGAATCCTTCTTGTAAAAGTAGTCTTGTTATCTTACTTATATTGACTTTTGGATCCTTCTTTAATATTTCATCTATGGTGTTCTCGAGATATGGCTTTCTTCGTTCTCTTGAATTTCCAATATTAAGCTCTTTTCTTAAAGCTGTAATGTTTTCTCTCGAGGTAGCTAAGAGTTTAGCAAGCTTAACATCCGTATAAGGATCTTTCTTATTTTCATTTTTTATTAGATTTAAAAACTTTTCCTTCAAACTCATATCAAGTCCCCCTACGCTTATACTATTTAGCAATTGTCGTGCCAACCATATTTCTAATATTAATCACTCCTTCCAATTGGCTTATAGCCTCAATAATATACTCATGTATACATTTTCAAA
The DNA here is from genome assembly GCF_016595795.1 of Clostridium yunnanense. GTDB lineage: Bacteria > Bacillota > Clostridia > Clostridiales > Clostridiaceae > Clostridium_AR > Clostridium_AR yunnanense. Next base: position 56,295 of record NZ_JAENHN010000066.1, on the reverse strand, counting down.
AAAGTACTTACGTTTTTGTATATACATTTTCTTAAAATTTTCCTAATTTAATAAAACTTTATATACATTTTTACTTGGTTATTATCTTAGATAGTTTTCATTAATACATATCCATATAGTTAAAACGTAGTAAACTCCTTTTCATTGTTGCAATTATTGTACCACAGTAATTATAAGCCCTAAAAGTTTGTATTTCTTTACAATTTTAAATTCTTTATTTGTTCATATGTACATATTTCTACTAAATGGTGTAAGAAAGCAAAAAATCCTTTGCAATTCAAATGTTTAATGAATTACAAAGGATTTTTATTATATATCTATAATAAAATATATATTAAGATAAAACTTAGTCTATTGTAGGTAAACTAACTTTATGATAAATTTTTAATAGTTATTATCTCTGATTAACTTTAAAGCAATTGTTATATGATTCTCTTATTTCTTCTATCTTTGTCTTATATGTTTTCCCATCGTTTTTAAACAAAGCTGAAGTCCCTAAGACAAATACGTCCACTTCTTGATCCCCCAAAGCTTCCATCGTAGTTTTATTGATACATCCATCAACTTCTATCATTGGTCTCCTAGGATTATCTTTAAGCAATTTATTAATTCTAGCTATTTTCTCTATTACTTCATATCTAAACTTTTGACCAGCAAAGCCTGGATTCACAGTCATAGCTAAAATCATTTCTACCTCTAGCAGGTACTTTTCAATATTTTCAATAGGAGTTTCTGGACTTATTGCGAGTACAGGCTTGATTCCTTGTTCTCTTAACAAATATATATCTCTTTCAACATTATTACTTGTCTCAATTTGAAAAGACATGTATTCTGGCTTTAAGTAAGAATACATCTTTATATATTTTTCAGGATTTATAGTAGCTAAATGGATATCCAAAGGGATGTTAGTAGCATTTTTTATGGCTTCTAATACATAAGGACCCATAGCTAAATTATTAACAAAAACTCCATCCATTACATCACAGTGTAACAGATCTACTTTTGCTTCTTCTAAAGCTTTTAACTCTCTATCTAAATTCAACTGATTTCCACACATTATTGATGCCGCTAGTTTCATTTATTTACACCTCCATGATTCACAACAGTTTGTTATCTTGTAGGGACACTTGATAACTTATAGGACCTTCAGGAAGTATATAAAGAACTTTGTTTATAAAGATGCCATATATTTAAGTCTAAGATAATATAGGTTCCTTATCTTTTTTCTCCATCCCATTCACTTCTGACAAATCTAATTGCTCGTACTTCTTCAAAAATGAAGTTAAAGTATCTAATATAATACTAGTGCCATCATTACAATCTGACTCAATATTTATAGGTAACACTGGTTCATGTAGTGACATTCTTAATAAAATCCATCCGTCACCGTTAGATTTATCACAATTGATTTTTATTCCTTCATAATTTTTCTCCTCAATACTCCAACCTGGAATATTCGGAACATAATTTCTTAGACCACTAATAACTTGACTTCCATAACTACCAAACTCTTCAGTTTTTATTTTAACTCTAACTTCCATACTTTCCAAAGGTTTTTTCAGATTACTTATTAAGCTTTCTATCTTCTTTCCTTGTTCCTTTAACTTTGCCATCTTAATAAGTATTTTAGCAATAAGATAAGCTCCATCATCAAGGAAATAGTTTTCCTTTAAAGCTGCATGTCCTGAGGTTTCAATAGCAAGCTGGCTGTCTAAACCTTCTTCATTTATTCTTTTAGATTCATTTATAACATTTCTATATCCTCTTTTAAATCTATGATGACTTCCGCCTAGCTCTGTAATAAAATCTCTAAGTCCATTAGAAGTCACTGAATCTGTAACTATTATTGAACCCGGATGTTCTTCTAGAATTATAGCTGAAATCAATGCAATAAGTGAGTTTCTGTTTATCTCAGTTCCATCACCACTAACTACTGCAGCTCTGTCTACATCAGTATCAAATATTATTCCTAAATCTGCTCTTGATTTTATCACAGCATTACTTATGGATTTCATTGCTTCTTTGTTTTCTGGATTTGGTATATGATTTGGGAACATTCCATCAGGATTTAAGAATTGACTTCCTTCAGTATCTGCCCCTAATCTTGTAAGTACTTTAGTTGCAAAAAAACCACCAGCACCGTTTCCTGCATCCACGATTATCTTTAGTCCTTGCAATGGTTTATTATAATTAACTTGCGAATTAACTTCTTTTCTTATCTTATTTACTAGAATATTTGAGTATTCTTCTATAAAATCAATTTTATTTAAGCTACCTTTTGCAGTAAAAATAAGCTCAGTTTCACAAGCAATATTCAAAATCTCGCTTACATCCTCTTTTTCACAGCCACCTTGTGGAGTGAAAAACTTAAGGCCATTATAATAGTATGGCAGATGACTTGCAGTAATCATTATAGCTCCATCACATTTATAACTTTCATGTATTGTAGTCATAAACATAGCAGGAGTAGTACACATACCACAATCGTAAACATCACACCCAACATTAATTAGCAAATCTATTACCTCTTCCTTAATGGAAGGACCTGATAGCCTGGAATCAATTCCAACAGCTATACTAATTTTCTTATTATCAGTACTTTTATTTCTTAACCAATTAAAGAATCCATGTCCTATAAACCTTGCTACTCTAGGTGTAAAATTTACGCTATGCTCTGAATTTTCAATAGCTATTCCTCTTATATCTGTCCCGTTTTGAAGCATCTTTAATTTTTCGATCATAAAAATTCCCCCTAGCTACTTAAATATAATAACGTTTAATTTCAAGCTTAGATAATATCTTATGTTTTAAAAACTCTTCCTAATACATCATATTACTGATTGAAAACATACAATTTTTCAATCAGAACACTTACTTTTTCTAATATAAATAGTTTAAACTTCACCGCGCTCAATATTGTCAATCATAGCCAATCTATTGCTGTGTCTTCCACCTAAGAACTCAGCATTAATCCAAGCATCAACTATATCAAGAGCTAAACCTTCTCCAATAACTCTCTCACCTAAACATAATATGTTTGTATTATTATGCTCTCTAGTAGCTTTTGCTGAGAAAGTATCTCCTACAACAGCTGCTCTTATCCCTTTAAATTTATTTGCTGCTATAGACATACCTATTCCAGTTCCACAGCACAATATTCCAAGTTCACATTCTTTTGATACTACTGCTTTTGACACTTTAATACAGTATTCAGGGTAATCTACGCTTGCATCATTGAAAGCTCCACAATCTTGAACTTCAATATTCTTTGACAATAAATGTTGCCTTATTTTATTTTTTAGATTTATTCCTCCGTGATCACAACCTATTGCAATTTTCATATCTATATCAACCTTTCACTAATTACTAAATTCTTCATTATTGTAAATCCATTAATCTCGTAGTATAATTTATAAAAGAATAGGAGAATACTCGCAATATTCTCCTACTTTTTTTTATTAACACTGTGGGGGCTAAGGGATGTTTTTAATTTCATTAATTACCTTGTTAAACAAGTCTATGTTTTCAGCTAAATCTTGTTTAAATAGTGATGATCCTATGACAATGTCTCTAGCTCCACAATCAATAACGTCTTTAATGTTGCCAAGTGTAATGCCCCCATCTACCTGAATCGTAAAGTCATAATTATTTCTCTTCTTGATTTCATTAAGTGCCTTTATCTTTTCTAAGGTGAATGGTATAAATGATTGTCCTCCAAAGCCTGGCTCTACTGACATTACCAATATTCTATTAGCTATTGGATAAATGTGTTCTAAGCAACCTATTGGTGTTGCTGGATTAATTGCTACTCCTGCTTTTATACCAAAGCTTTTTAAGTAATGTATGCTCTTATACAGATGTAGTGCTGCTTCAGCATGTATTGTAATGCTGTTTGCTCCAGCTTCCACTAGTGCTTCTACAAACTTATCTGGTTCTGTTACCATCAAGTGAACATCAAACTCAATATCTGTTAGTTTCCTAAGTGCTGCTACTTGGTCTATTCCAAAGGATAGATTCGGAACATAATGACCATCCATAATGTCTATGTGTATTGATTTGATCTCTTTGTTATTAAAAGCCTTAAAGTCTTCTCCGTAATTACATGCATTGGCTGACAACAATGATGGTGAAATTATTGTTTCCATAACTTACTCCCCCACTTTTTAATTTTATAAATCTAATATTCTTATTAACCTAAGATTGTTGCTACAACTACTTCTTTTAAATGTTCCTTAGTTAGTCCATAGAATTCCATTAAATCTTTTGGCTTTCCAGACTGACCGAAGGTATCATTCATTCCTAATCTCTTAACAGAAGCAAGATTTTGTTCACTAACAACTTCACATACAGCTGAACCAAGTCCGCCTATTATGCTATGTTCTTCTATAGTTATTATCTTTCCTGTCTTTTTAGCTTCTGATATGATTAATTCACTATCTATTGGCTTTAATGTTGCCATATTGATAACTGAAACATCTATACCATCTACTTCTAATTCCTTGCTAACTTCTAAAGCCATTTCAACAGTTATTCCTGTTGCAATTATAGTTGCTTTGCTTCCAGATCTTAGTAACTCTCCCTTACCGATCTTAAAGTCACAGCCATTTGGATGTATATCTTCTACAGCCATTCTTCCTACTCTTATATATACTGGTCCATAGTATTCAGCAGCTGCTTTTATAGCTTGTTTAGTTTCTTCTCCATCACTAGGATTAATTACTACCATACCAGGAATACTTCTCATTAAAGATAAATCTTCAATAGCTTGGTGAGACGCTCCATCTTCTCCAACAGTTATACCTGCATGACTTGCAACTATCTTTACATTTAATTTAGGATAAGCAACAGAATTTCTAATTTGTTCAAAAGCTCTTCCTGCAGCAAACATCGCAAAAGTTGATGCAAATGGTATAAGTCCACAAGTAGAAAGGCCTGCTGCCGTTCCAACCATGTTTGCTTCAGCTATTCCCATATTAAAAAATCTTTCTGGTGCAACCTTTTTAAAATCTGCACTTTTAGTTGATTTAGATAAATCAGCATCTAGCACTACTATATTTTCATTAACTTTTCCTAATTCTGATATAGCTTGACCGTATGCTTCTCTAGTAGCCATCTTCATATTAATTACCTCCCTTGATTTCCTTCAATGCTGCATTTAGTTGTTCTTTAGTTGGTGCTACTCCATGCCATCCTGCATTGTCTTCCATAAATGATACGCCTTTTCCTTTATGAGTTTTAGCGATAATCATTGTTGGTTTTCCTTTTACAGTTTTAGCTTCTTCAATGGCATTGTTTATTTGTTCAAAATCATGTCCATCTATGCATATTACATTCCAACCGAAAGCTTTAAACTTTTCATCTATCGGATTGATGTTCATAACTTCTGAGTTTTTACCATCGATTTGTAGACCATTGAAATCAAGAAAAGCAGTTAAATTGTCTAATTTATAATGAGCTGCTGCCATTGCTGCTTCCCAAACCTGTCCTTCTTGGCACTCACCGTCACCTAAAATTGTGTAAACTCTATATTCTTTACTCATAACTTTGCCAGCTAAAGCCATTCCATTTGCAGCTGACAAACCTTGACCTAGCGATCCTGTTGACATATCTATCCCTGGGATTGCTTTCATATCTGGATGTCCTTGCAATATTGAATTTATTTGTCTAAGCTTACCAAGCCATTCTTCTGCTATTACTCCTTTTTCCATTAAAGTCGCATATAGTGCAGGAGCCGCATGACCCTTTGCTAAAACGAATCTATCTCTATCTGGATTTCTTAAATCATTAATGTTTACATTCATTTGCTCAAAATACAAAACTGTAAGTATGTCAGCTATTGATAAAGATCCACCTGGATGTCCTGACTGAGCTTCTGTTATCATCACTAATATTTTTTCTCTTATTTTTTCTGAATGTACCTTCAATAAATCTGCATTCATAACAACACTTCCTTCTACAAATTAAGATCTAATAACTACTTTTATTTCAGTTCCTTGCATTGCTGCATCGATTCCATCTCTCCAGTCATCAAGTGGAACTATCTTAGTTACAAGCTTTTCTGTATCTACTTTTTTATTTTTTAATAATTCTAATGAAGTTACCCATGAGCTTGGTTTTTGTGATCTACAGCCTATATAGTTTATTTCTCTTTGAACTATGACTTCTTGATTCATTTCATTCATGCTTTTTGCAAATATACCAATTTGAACAAAGTCACCTTTTTTCTTTACAAGCTTCAATCCTTGATTAACCGCATGGATTACACCTGAACAATCAAATGCCTTATTAACTCCATAATTATTTGTTTTTTCCATAACTACTTTCTCTAAATCTTCTTGTAGTATATCCACTACTCTGTCGATTCCAAGTTCAGTAGCCAAGTTCATTCTTTCTTTATCTTTTGTTACACCTGCTAAGATTACATAAGCTCCTTGAGATTTTGCTACTTGGCTTACTAGTAATCCTATAGGTCCTGGACCAAAAACTAGAACTACATCATCTTTTACTACTGTTGTCTTTTCCAAGGCAGCATGTACACAGCAAGCAAGCGGTTCTGTTAAAGATGCTGAAAGTGATGATACTTCCTCTGGTAATACATGAACACTTTCTTCTCTTGAAAGTACGTATTCAGCAAAACTACCATTTACTTGAGTACCTATTCCTTTTCTTGATGAACACAAGTTATAATCCTTGCTCTTGCAGAAATCACATTCCCCACAAGTTTCAAAAGTCGTTTCACTTGTAACTCTATCTCCAACCTTAACTTTTTTTACTTCTGAGCCTACTTCTACAACCACACCAGAAAACTCATGACCTAAAACTACTGGAGTTTTTATATTAGCATACTCTCCCTTAAAGGAATGAAGATCTGAACCACATATTCCGCTAAACTCAACCTTTATTTTAACTAAGTTTTTTTCAGCTACTGGTTCAACTATGTCTAATAACTCCATGTTGTCATAACCTGGTTTAGTTTTTGTTAATGCTTTCACTTGAAAATCCCCCCTCTAGTCTTGTACTATCATTATTTTGTTATATTCTTCTTTTCTTTCTCCAATCATTTCGAAAGCTTTTGCTGTATCTTCTAGAGAAAATCTATGTGATATAAGTTGTTTTAATTTGATCTTCTTTTGTTTTACATACTCGATACTTTTAAACCATTCTTGTCCTGGGAATGGTGCAGAATATGAATTCCAGAAACCTTGGATAGTCAATTCTCTTCTAAAAATACCTTCAAATGCTGCTTCTGATAACTCAATACCAGCATGACCTATACCTTGATAACCAATCTTTCCTTTTTTCTTAGTAACAAGTAAACATTGTTCTTGAGTAATTTTTGAACCTGCACACTCTATACAGATATCTACTCCAAATCCATTAGTCAATTCCATTATTTTTTCAACTGGATTTTCTTTTAATGCATTTATTCCGATATCTGCACCTAAACTCATAGCCTCAGATATTTTCTTATCTGATATATCTACAGCAATGATTCTTTCAACTCCAGATACTTTAAGCCATTGAATTGTAAGTTGTCCGATAGTTCCTGCTCCTAGAACAGCTACCGTGTCCCCAAGTTGAGGATTTATATTTAACACCCCATGTAGTGCTACTGCCAAAGGTTCAATCATAGCAGCTTCTTCATAGTCAATATCATCTATCTTTAACACATTAGTTGCTTTTACATTTGCATATTCTGCAAATCCTCCAAAAGAAGTAGCACCTAGCATATCGTAACTCTCACAAAGTGAAAATTGTCCTTTTTTACAATACTCACATTGATGACATGGTTCTAATGGAACTGCAACAACTCTATCTCCAACTTCAAAACCTTTAACATTCTTACCTACTTCAACTATATAACCTGAAAATTCATGTCCTAGTATAGCTGGTACAGGATATTTCCATTTCTTTAATGCTCTTGGAGGATCTGACCCACATATCCCTGCTGCCTTAACTTTTATCTTAACTTCATCATCTCCATAAGGCTTTATTTCGATATTTTCATACCTTATATCTCCTACTGAGTGCAATACTGCTGCCTTCATAATTTCCTCCTCCTACTTTCATTATTTTTATTATTTTATATATTTTAATTTTTAGAATATAGCTTTAGCTAATTCTGCAAACTTTAATATTAACCAGTTAAATAAGTTACCACCCATATCTAAACTTGAAATTTGAGTTGCACCATTTGGCATATGGAAGTTTGCATTTGCCATCATTGATGTATGAACATCTGCAAAGTTTGTAGCCATGAATAGTGATATAGCTATTAATATAGTTCCAGTGATTACTGAGTGAACTATGTTTCCTTTTCTAAATCCAACGATAAATGCCATATAGAAAGGTATAGTTGCTAAATCTCCGAAAGGTAATACTTTGTTTCCTGGTAGTATTACTGCTAAGAATAATGTAATAGGAACTAATATTAATGCAGTTGCCATAACTGATGGATGTCCAACTGATACAGCTGCATCTATACCGATATATAATTCTCTTCCTGCATATTTCTTTTGAAGCATCTTTTTAACTGCTTCTGATATAGGAATTAAACCTTCCATTAATATCTTTACCATTCTTGGCATTAAAAGCATAACACCGGCCATTGATATACCTGTTTTAAATATAGCTCCTGGATCTTGTCCTGCAAGTGCACCAAGTACACATCCAAGTATTAACCCCATCATCATAGGTTCTCCGAAGATACCAAATCTTTTTTGAATTGATTCAGGATCTGCATGTAATTTACTTATTCCAGGTATTTTTTCTACAACATTACCTATTAAATATCCTAAAGGTGCAAAAGCTGCAGTTGATCCAGTTGGAAGTGATATACCATCTAGGTCATAGAAGTTTTTAACCATAGGAGCAGTTTTATCTGCTACAATTAGAACGATAACTTCATATAATACTGCACAAAGTATTGCAAACCACCAGCTACCAGTTACTATATATCCAGTTGCTCCTGCTGCAACAAAGTGCCAATAGTTCCAGATATCAATATCAAGAGTGTTTGTTAATTTAAAGAAAATCATTATTAAGTTAACACCTAAACATATTGGTATTAATATTGCTGCAACTGGTGAAGCCCAAGCTGCTGCTGCTGCTGCTGGCCATCCAGCATCAATTACTGTTAGATTTAAACCAAATCTTGAAACCATGTCTTGTGCTACAGGTCCTAATGTTCCTGTTAAAAGACCAGCTACTAGATTTATACCTACGAAACCAATACCAATTATTATTCCTGATTTAAAAGCTTTTTTGAAACCTGTTCCAAATATTAATCCGATTACTAAGATTGCGATTGGCAATATTGCCGTTGGCCCAATTCCTAAGATGTACTGAACAATTCCCATAAGTTTATCCATTATACATACCCCCATAAATTAGATTTTATTTTTATTTAAACTGTCTTTTTACTTTTATATAAAAAGACAGATTTAAAGCTTTTTACTTTAGTTGATCTAGTATTTGTTGATCTAACTTTTCTGTACCAATTCCAGTTATATATGCTGTTGCTTTAATAGCTGGTATACTATAAGTTGTTGGTAAAATTGTAGTTGAAACTATTAAATCTGCCTGGTCTTGTAATGATCCAACTTCAGCTATCTTACATTGTCTTATTTCTGCATCTATACCATGTTCTTTTACTAAATTCTCAACTCTGTCACAAACCACCGTTGAAGTTGCAATACCTGCTCCACAAGCTACTAATATACGTTTTTTCATATTAAATTCCTCCTAATTTTTTATTTATACGTTTACTTAATTCATTGTATCTAACAAATTAATTACTTCTTCTTCATTCTTAGCTGCTATAATTTTATTAATCACCTCCTCTTGTTGAATCAAATTCATTAATTCTTTTAGAGCCTCTAATTGACTATGTGGCTTATTTAACCCCAACATGAAAATTAGACTTACTTCAGTTTCTATAGTTTCATCATCCATCTGCTTAAAACAGATTGGTCTTTCTGGTACCACTACTGATATAAACTGATTATTAACATACTCTGCTTCAGTATGAGGAATGGCTACACTATAATTAGATAATTTTATTCCTGTTGGGAAAACTTCTTCTCTAGACATCAATCCTTGCAAAAAATCTTCTTTAACATATCCATACTTATAAGCTTCTTGGTGCATCAGTTGAAACAATTCATTTCTACTTTTACATGGTAAATTTAGTTTTATTAATTCTTTCTTAATATAACTGCTTATCTCCATTTCAATTCTCCTTTCCTACTCCAGTCACTATATTACTTAGCAATCTTCGTGCCAAGTTTTTGGCACCTTTTGTTTTTATGAAAACATTTTCTTTACTTCTATACTTGAACTCTTCGCAGACAGCTCATTTAAAAGGTTTTCATCTCTTATCATGTTAAACAACTTTTTAATTTCTTCTCTATTATTTTCTTTTAGTGCCAACATAAAAACTAAATCTACCATTACATCTCCATCCCACTGAACTGGATTTTTTAGTTTGGCTATAGAAATTACTGGTTTTATAACATTTTCAGGAAGTCCATGAGGTATTGCAACTTTATTATTAAATATGCCACTACCCATTCCTTCTCTTTTATATACACTTAAAGCAAATTTATTATTTACATAGCCATTACTTTCAAGTTCTTGCGTCATCTTGTCGAGTACATCTTCTTTAGATAATGCATCTAGCTCTAAATATATTAAGTCTTCCTGTATTAAAGCTTCCAGTGTTCCTTCCTTCACTTCTTCTTCTTTTTCAACTTCACTATATATATCCATTAACTTTTCTAGTCTCAAAATGCCTTGCCCATTAAGAAGACTTTCATAAGAGATAAAAGGTACTCTTTTTAGTTTTGGATTAATAGTTCCGCAAACTGCTAAAATCTCATATTCCGAAGAAATTTTGTTTACTTCATCTTCTACATCATGCTTGTCAATAAATCCTATAGGAAATATCTCAACTCCAGAATTCATCTTTTTCAGATGATTCTGAAGGAACTTTTTAATACTTAAGGCATTTCCCTGTCCAGTCAAGCAAACAGTCACTAGTGCCTTTTTTCTGTTCTTCAAGAAATTATCATTAGATGTCTCATCTTTAAAAGTTCCTTTATACATTTTAGATTGGTTTAATTCTTCAACAATATTATCCAAATCAGCTCCTTCAATTGAAGCCTTCCTCACTGCCTCTAAAGCTAAAAGCGTGTCCACTCTACCAATTGTCCTTGTTTTAATCCCAGTTACCTTTTCTACTGTTGAAGCAAATCCACCTAGCGACCCCATATCTACGAGTAACAGACATCCTCTGCCTTCATCAACTTGTTTTACAACCCTAATAGTTCTTTCCAATGCATCTTCAGGCGATTCATCTAGTTCTATCTCAATCCCTACAGCGTCATCTACTCCGAGTAGCTGATTTGCAACTTCAGCCATACCTTCTGCTACATGACCATGGGTAATTACTATAACTCTTACCTTTGGTTCTAGAATTAACTCATCAGAACAAAACTTATTAATATATAGAGCTATATATCCGGATTCATCCTCTGGTATCTTTAGTTTTGTAGCTTTTTCAATCATCTTTCTGATCTTTTCCGCAATTTCAAACTCTTGAGTTAATTTGTTCTTATTTCTATTAATATTTGATTTTATAATCTTTTTCCCAGTCAAAATTCTTTCTATAGTAAAATTAATGTGTATCGCTAATGCTATAAAAAAGCCTTTATTGATAACTTTGTATTTTCCTCTTACAAGCTCAAGTATACCTTCTGTAATATCTATCACTTCTGGCATAACGATGGTTTTAAGTTCATTAATATTAAGTAACTTGGCTATATTCTTGTTGTTCATTATCTTACCAAGCTTGTCTTCTACCTTTTCATGAAGAATTTCATCAATTTCTTCAACCTTTAACCCCTGCTTTTCAAGTAATTGGAATTCATTTTCAATGTACTGATAAATCTCATTTTCATTGACATATTCATTTATTTTACTCTTAGAACTCTCCATATTTTTTATATCTATATATAAATCATCCGTAACTAAGTTCATTAAAGTTTTATTAATTGCTCCACCTTTTAAAAATGGACTTTTAATGAAATTATTTAAATCTTCCATTTCTATTAATACTTCATCAGTATTTTTAGACATATATTTTACATAACTCTTAGCACATATTACTTGAATATCACTTTTTAATTGTCCAATATTTCCTTGACAGTTATATAACATTAGGCTCATTAGTACATCTTTTGAAACCACAAGGTTTTTATTTATTCTATTGGCTTCTCTTATTAGAAACATAATTATTATTTCTAGTCTCTCCGATAAAGGTCTATCATTTAACTTAGGAAGTTCAATAAGCATAGGAATTCTTCTTCTAAAGGTTAATAGTAGATTAGACTCTGGGTTTTCTGTAGTAGCTGCTAAAATTAAAACGTTTACGTTTCTTTCAGTATTTGTCTCTCCAAGTCTTCTATATTTACCTTTATCTATAAGATAAAATAATATTTCTTGTCCTTCAGGCGGCAGTCTGTGTATTTCATCTAAAAACAGTATTCCACCATCAGCTTTATCAACTAATCCTTCTCTATCTGCGTTTGCTCCAGTATAGGCTCCTTTTACTACACCAAATAGTTGAGATATAAGCAAATTAGCATTTTCAGCATAATCTGCACAGTTAAATATGACCAGCGGAGCGTCTTTAGGCTTGGCCTTGCTATGAATAGCAAATTCATACATGCATTCTGCAAGTTCACTTTTTCCAACTCCCGTGCCCCCATAAATAAGTGTATGAAGCCCGTGAGGAGGGTATAATATTGCTGCCTTAGCTAAGTCAATCTTGTTCTTAAGACTTCCATTGACTCCTATTAATCTATTAAAACAAGTATCTCTTCTATTAGTTTGTTTCTCAATAAATTCTCCAGCATTTATTATCTCTTTTTCAACTTGTATCAATTCTTCAACATTATCTTTCATCACTCTAGATATTATGTTTCTAGAAATTTCGTATCCTCTTTCAACCATTAACTCTGTTAGTTTTCTCTCAGATGCATTAGGATGTATTTTTAAAATTTCTTTTAGATCCTTTAATAATATATCTTTTCTTCTATCCCTTGAATCTGGAATATTTAGTTTATTTCTTTCAGCAATAATCTTTGCTCTTGGCATACATAGCATTTCACTAAGTTCTTGATCAGTATATGGATTCTTTTTATCCTCAGTTTTAATAATTTCAATCAATTTGTCCATAAATTACTCCTCCAATACATTTCTCTACTAAGAATGACAGACTTTATTACACCTCATCTCTAATTTTTACTTTAAATATATGTATTTTTATTTTATCAGCAAACTGGCATATTTAGTTATGATTTTAGTTCAATATTGGTTTGGTAAATTTGTAATAATAAGAAACTAATTATGTAATAAAACAATTTATGCCATATTATAATTTAAGCAATAACTGTGCCAATACATTATAAACCAACATTGGGTTAATTGTTTGACAATCCATACTTGCTTAATCTAAACCTTATTTGTGTATTATAACATATATCATTGTCTATTATTACTTTTTTTATATGCATTTTTGGTTATTATAACTAAACAAGTTGGTATTAATAAAATATTTTTCTTGAATTTTCTAAAAATTCTACTTGCCTTATAAAAAAGTTTGTTATATTATTAACATGATAATTAAATTTTTAACAAACTTTTTTGAAAGAGGGGATCTATAATGAAAGTTGTAAACAATGAAGATCTATTAAAAAAACTCGACGAGGTAAGAAAAGCACAAAAAATATTTGCCACTTACTCCCAAGAAAAAGTAGACGAGATATTTAGAAGCGCAGCAATCGCTGCAAATAATGCAAGAATCAAATTAGCTAAGATGGCAGTTTCTGAAAGCAGAATGGGAGTTCTTGAAGATAAAGTTATGAAAAACCATTTTGCAGCTGAATATATATACAACAAATACAAAGACGAAAAAACTTGTGGGGTTATTGAGTACGATGAAGCTGCTGGTTTTAAGAGAATTGCAGCACCAATCGGAGTAATAGCTGCTGTTATTCCAACTACAAATCCTACTTCTACTGCAATTTTCAAAGCTTTAATTGCTTTGAAAACAAGAAACGGAATTGTTTTCTCACCACATCCTAGAGCAAAAAATGCCACTATTGAAGCTGCACGAATTGTTTTAGATGCAGCAGTTAAAGCTGGTGCACCAGAAGGAATAATAGGTTGGATAGACGAGCCAAGTATAGAACTTTCTCAAACCGTAATGAGAGAAGCAGATATGATATTAGCCACTGGTGGTCCTGCTATGGTGAAGGCTGCTTACTCTTCAGGAAAACCTGCTATTGGAGTTGGAGCTGGTAATACTCCTGCTATTATAGATGAAAGCGCACATATAAAAATGGCTGTCAGCTCCATATTATTATCAAAATCTTTCGACAACGGTGTTATCTGTGCGTCCGAACAATCTGTTTTAGTTCTTGACTCAATATATGATGAGGTAAGAAACGAATTTTCAGACCGTGGTGGCTATGTACTAAAGACTTCTGAGGCTGATAAATTAAGAAAAATATTACTGGTAAATGGAAACATCAATCCTAATATTGTAGGTCAATCTGCTATAAAGATAGCTGAACTAGCAGAAATTAAAGTTCCTGAAAACACAAGAGTTTTAGTAGTTGAAACTGAATCGGTAGATTTTTCCGAACCTTTTGCTCACGAAAAACTTTCTCCAATTCTTGCTCTTTATAAAGTACAAACCTTCGATGAAGCAGTAGAAAAGGCTGAGTATCTTATAGAACAAGGTGGTCTTGGACATACCTCAATACTATATATCGATACTTTAACTCAACAAGAAAAGGTTGATAAATTCACCTTTGCTATGAAGACAGTAAGAACTCTTATAAACGTACCAGCAACTCATGGAGCTATGGGAGATGTGTTTAACTTTAGATTAACTCCTTCTCTAACACTTGGCTGTGGTCCTTGGGGTGGAAATTCTGTATCAGACAATATAGGTCCTAAGCATTTATTAAACATTAAGAACGTGGCTGAAAGGAGAGAAAACATGCTTTGGTTTAAGGTTCCTCAAAAAATTTATTTTAAATACGGTTCTTTACCTTTTGCTATTAGAGAACTAAAAGACATGAATAAGAAGAAGGCATTCATAGTTACTGATAAAATACTAAACGATCTAGGATATACTGATAAAGTAACATCAGTTTTATCAGAAATAGGTGTTGATTATAAAGTATTTACTGAAGTAGAACCTGATCCAACTCTTTCTACTGCAATAAAAGGCGCTAAAGAAATGCTAAGCTATGAGCCAGACGTGGTTATAGCTCTTGGTGGTGGTTCCCCTATGGATGCAGCTAAAATAATGAGAGTTTTATACGAACATCCAGAGATAAAATTTGAAGATGTTGCTATGAGATTTATGGACATAAGAAAGAGAATATGCCCATTCCCTAAGTTAGGAACTAAAGCAATGATGGTGGCTATAGCAACTTCAGCTGGTACAGGCTCTGAGGTTACTCCATTCGCCGTTATTACTGATGAAAAATCTGGCATAAAATATCCACTTGCTGATTACGAACTAACTCCTGATATGTCAATAATAGATGCAGAACTTATGATGAATATGCCTAGAGGTTTAACTGCCGCTTCTGGAATAGATGCATTAACACATGCAATTGAAGCTTATACTTCTATACAAGCATCAGAATATACAAACGGGCTTGCTTTAGAAGCAATTAGATTAATATTCAAGTATCTACCAGCTGCATACAACGAAGGTACAACAAATATAAAAGCTAGAGAAAAAATGGCTCACGCTTCCACAATGGCTGGTATGGCTTTTGCAAATGCATTCTTAGGCGTTTGCCATTCAATGGCTCATAAGCTTGGAGCAGAACATCATATACCACATGGAATTGCAAATGCTTTATTAATTAATGAAGTTATTAAGTTTAATGCTGTTGACAATCCAAAAAAACAAGCTGGTTTCCCACAATACAAGTATCCAAATATAAAGAGCAGATATGCTAATATAGCAGATCATGTAAAGCTTGGAGGAAACACTGAAGATGAAAAGCTTCAATTATTAATAAATGCAATAGATAATCTAAAATTGAAAATTAATATTCCAATGTCTATTAAAGAGACTGGAGTTTCAGAAGTTGCCTTCTATAGAAATTTAGATGATATGTGCGAACAAGCTTTTGATGATCAATGCACTGGTGCAAACCCAAGATATCCATTAATAAGCGAAATTAAAGAAATGTATATAAATGCATTTGAAGAAGCTAAGGTACCTAATTCTTCAAAATAGTTCATCTTATCTGCAAAGACTAAACAATGCATTAATTGCTCACTTACAATTCTCCTTATAATACAAAATCAGTAAATCAACAATTTAAGTTGATTTACTGATTTCTTTATATGTATTATTTATAAAGATGAACCACTTCAATCCGAAATCTATTTTCAAAACTCCTCTGGGTTCTGAGTGGAGAATTTGAAAATATAAATCCAATTATGAAGTGGTTCATCTATATTTTAGCAAAATTATAACTCCTAGAAACCTAGGAGTTATCAAGAGCTTAAGGCTCAATGCCAATTATTCATTAAGTTATCCCACATCATCTTACCACATTTGGCAAGAGTTATTGTTCCGTAAACACTGTTTGGTATATCCATAGACAATACTGAAAATGCAAAGCTACCTTTGTTTAATTCTATAAGCTCAGTATCATTTTCAACACCACTCTTATCTCCAGTTTTACTTGAAATATCATATTTTAAATCTTCTGGAATATAAAGTGCTAATTTATTTTTTATTTGCTGTCTTCTCAAGATATCTACAAGCATTGTGCTATTTTCTTTACTCAAATAAGTAGCTTTATAAAGATGCTTCCATAGAAGAGATAAATCATATGCACTAGTCATATTTTCTACATCAGAGTGTTTGTGTCTCTCATCAGTAGTTT
This sequence comes from Clostridium yunnanense, assembly GCF_016595795.1. GTDB lineage: Bacteria > Bacillota > Clostridia > Clostridiales > Clostridiaceae > Clostridium_AR > Clostridium_AR yunnanense. The sequence continues at coordinate 39,304 of NZ_JAENHN010000066.1, read as the reverse complement.
TCCTATTAAGTTCAGTATTCTTTAAGTCCATTTCTCTTAATATTTCATTTATTCTGTCCATTCCAATGATATCAATTATCTTATTTGCAGCAGTATTATCGCTTTGTATAAGCATTGCAACTAAAAGTTCAAACACTGTATAGTCTCTATCATTAAATTCATGAATAATTCCGGTGCCATAAACTTTATCTTGTTTTTCTATCTTTATTTTATCCAAAAAGTTAAGTTTCTCAAGCTCAACTTCTTTAATTAAAGCTATAGCAATTGGTAATTTCATACACCCAGCCGCTGTCATCTTAACGTTTTCATTATAACCATAAGTATAACCACTCACCAAATCCTCGAAGAAAAATCCATATGTTCCGATCCTTGTCTCTAAATATTTTTTTATCTCCTTCATAATACCCTCCAGCTTTCTATGTTTGATGTCTATACTAATTATAGCATATTTTCAGAATATTTAGAAGTATTTTATAAATATTCTTATTATTTCTACTTTAAGCTTTATAAAAGCACTAATTCATATGAATTAGTGCTTTTGATATTAATCGCCAAAGGAAATTCCTATTTTTTTAGCAACAGTTACTAGTTCTCCATCTGGATTTACATCCTTAGTCTTTCCAATAACATTTTCTAAGCTTTCATAAGAAATAGTATCACCTTTTAAGCAAACCATATTTCCGAACTTTCCTTCATTAATCAATTCAACAGCAGCTACACCATATCTAGTTGATAATATTCTATCATAAGTAGAAGTATTTCCACCTCTTTGTATATGTCCAAGAACAGTACTTCTTACTTCATGATTTTTTATTAAGTTTTCTAAATCTATTGCTAATTTATTTGCAATTCCACCAAGTCTTATTGGATCTGGTGAATCAGCAACTACTTTAGAAACAACTACCTCACCATTTAATGGCTTAGCACCTTCAGCTACTACGATTATTGAGAATGGTTTACCTTCAGATTCTCTTTGCCTTATTTTATCTACTATTTTATTAATATCATATGGAATCTCAGGTATTAATATAACATCAGCAGAACCAGCAATTCCTGATTCTAAAGCTATCCAACCTGCATTTCTTCCCATTACTTCTAAAAGCATTATTCTATGATGTGATTCAGCAGTAGTATGCAATCTATCAAGAGCTTCAGTTGCAATTTCAATTGCAGTATTAAATCCAAAAGTTACATCTGTAGCTTCTAAGTCATTATCAATTGTTTTTGGAACACCTATAACATTAACACCCTTTCTTGCAAAATCTCTTGCAGAAGTAAGAGTACCATCTCCACCAATTACTACTAATGTATCTATGCCTTCTTTTTTCAAGTTTTCAACTCCAACATCAGATACATCTTTTTTCACAATCTTTCCATCTTCTTCAACTTGATAATCAAATAGATTATCTTTGTTAGAACTATATAAAATAGTACCTCCTCTATGAAGAATTCCAGATACTGACTCAAGTGTTAGAGGGACTAAATCATTATTATAAAGACCCCTATATCCAAACTTGTAACCATAAACCTCATAACCATACTGTAATATAGCAGTTCTAGTAACTGCCCTTATCACTGCGTTTAGCCCTGGGCAATCTCCTCCACCAGTTAATAATGCGATTTTTTTTACTTTTTCTGCCATCTCATATCCCCCTCTACCCGAATGTTCATTCTTTTATATATTTTTGTGTAAATGTGTACATTAATTTCTATTTAATGATATCACATTAAAATCTTTGTGAAAAGTATATTTTTTTAATATTGAAAATTTTATAAAATATTCTCAAAATTAAATTTATTTCATCATTAATTCTTTATATACCTCTTCATATTTTAGCATATCTCCATTATTCTCTGTTTTACTCATATTTGCATGCATTTGTAAATAAAAACCCTTGTCGTCAATCATATTCATTTCTGACAATTTCTTGAGACTATCTACAGAAAATATAGCTTCCCATTCATCTTCACTTATATATTCTTTGTATTCATCATATTCGTCCTTTGTTAGTACTGTCTCAAATTCACCATCGTAATATAATATTAATTCCCCATTCATTTCCTTCAAATTTTCTACTTTTGCCCAAACTGGCTCGTCAATAGTATTGCCCTTAATTATAACAATAAGTTGATTTTTAATTACAAGTAATTTACTTAGCTGCACCCATGATACATCTAAATCATTTTCACTCCATTTTTTCTCTGCAAGTATCTTTTTGACTTTATCACTAACAGACATATTTCACTCCTCCTTTTTATAATATTGTTCTCTTAATAAATAATAAACATTCAAAGATTCAATAACAAAAGAGGAAATTTTTAAAATAGGTATCTTTATATATAATCTCAGAATAATAAGTTTAGTACAAAAAAATAAAGACTTAACACAAATATTAAATCATCTTTTGTGTTAAATCTTTTGTTATTAAAAATTATTATATATATTTTATTTTATTACCTTTGTTAACATCAACGCAACAAGTACTACACCTGCAAATATTCTGTATATAGCAAATACTCTCATTGGTTTTTTCTTTAAGAAAGCAATAAAACCATCAATTACAACAAGTGCTACTATAAACGCTACTATAAATCCTAATACAAGAGAAATAACTTCTGTATTTGTAATAGTTGAATAATCGAATTTTCTAAGCTTTAAGCCAGATGCTCCTATCATTGCAGGAATTGCTAAGAAAAATGAAAATTCAGCAGCAAGAGGAGTACTTAACCCTGAAATCCAACCTCCCATTATTGTAGACGCACTTCTTGACATACCTGGCCACATTGCTAAACACTGAAACAATCCAACCTTTATAGCTTGACCATATGTTATTTCTTCAATATTTAGGTTATTTGAATATTTTAAACGCCTTGTCTTTTTTCTAAAGTTATTTTCAATCAATATTAATAGAATACCACCTACAATAAATCCAACTGCAACAGTTTTATAACTAAATAAATACTTATCAATTATATCATCAAGCGCTAATCCAAAAATTACCGCTGGAATTGTTCCAACTATTATTACTAGCCAAAACTTAATTCCTTTCTGCTCAAACTTGAAGAAAGACTTTATCATAGTCCAGATCTTATTCCAATATAACACAACTACTGCAAGTATAGCTCCAAGTTGTATTACTATCTCAAACATCTTTATAAATTCACTATCTTTAAAATTAATCAATTCACCAACTATTATCATATGCCCAGTAGATGAAACCGGAATGAATTCAGTTATTCCTTCTACTATCGCAATTATTATAGCTTTAAAAATAAATAAAAAATCTAACGCCATAAGCTCACTCTCTTTCACTTGTTATTTGACATACCACTTAATTATAAAATTTGGTAGTTACTTTGTCCATTAAAAATTAATTAAATTTAGTTTACATTATTGTGAACTTTCATATATGAACAAAAAATTCCAAGATTAATGAAGAGATAAAGCTAAAACTTGAAGCTAAGCCCTATCAATTCTTTACTCCTGGAATCAATAACTCTAAACTCTATGATCTCTATTTTTTAACTACTTCTAGTATTTCACCTTCAACCTTTGCTACATCTGGTACAAAGCTCTTTAATAATGAAATACTTCCTGAAATTTCGTATTCTCCAAGATTTGCAGGAATAAATACGCTGTCACCTTTTTTAACAGAAACTTCACCAGCTGAGTACTTAATTGTACCTTTACCTTCTACACAAGTAAATATGTAGAATCTTTCTGCGTCACTGGATTCCTTTACTGACTTCTCCACATCGTACTTTATTATAGTAAAATAATCGCAAAGAGCTAAGTAGGTCTTAGAAACCCCGTCCAAATCTACTTTTAATCCGTTACTGTTTTCACCCTTTAAGCTGAAATCAATAACATCCAAAGCCTTTTCAACATGAATTTCTCTTCCTCTATTATAATCGTACACTCTATAAGTTGTATCACTATTTTGTTGTATTTCAGCTATTACTACACCTTCTCCTATAGCATGAACTAGTCCGCTTTTAACAAAGAAAAAGTCGCCTTTCTTAACTTCAATCTTGTTTAAGTATTCATCAAAGTTCCCAGTGTTAATCGCATTAACAAATTGTTCTTTTGTACAATTTTTAGTTCCTACAACTAAATTAGCTCCTTCAAAAGCTTCAAGTACATACCAGCATTCAGTCTTTCCTAAATCCCCTTCAACTCTCAAACCATATTCATCATCTGGATGAACTTGAACAGAAAGTTTATCTTTGGCATTTATAAGTTTAACTAAAAGAGGAAATCTCTCCTTATCGATTTTAGTACCAACTAATTCGCTTCCCAATCTTTCAATAAGTTCCTTAAAAGAAGTTCCTTTATATTCACCATTGGAAACTATACCTGTTCCATTTGGATGGCATGCTATATCCCAGCTTTCACCTATTTCTCCTTCTGGAAGATTATTTCTAAAAAGTTCGAAATCTCTTCCTCCCCATATCTTATCATAATAGATATTGTCAAAAATAATTGGATACATAAAGTATTCCTCCTTTGTATTACTTAATATATTGATGTACCACTTCGTAATAAAATTTATTATTTTTAAATTCTCTCACCAGAAACCGTGAGAGTTTTAAAAATAGATTTAGGTTCGAACTGTTACATCTTTAATAAATAAATGATATATTATAATATTGAAAAGTGCTAGTTTTGTATATACAAGTTTTAAAACAAAGATTTCAATGTCATGCTATGCTTTATATAATAAATTAATAAAACAATGTAAAGTCTGGAACCTTTATACTAGAACCATCTTCCTTATTATAATCATCATAAACCTTTTTTGCTTTTTCATAATTTTCAGTAATTGTTTTTTTAGTATATTCGTCAGTTGACTCTAATATTCCAGTATACGCAGCCTTCAAATTAACCATACCTCTTTCAAGATCTCCATTTATAGAAATATAGAAACAGCCAGCATTATTTAAAGTAAGAATATCATTTTTGTCTGCTGCATAAGCAAATCTTATTTCTTTTATAGCATCTGTGTTTTTATTATCTCCTAAGTATATAGTCCCAAGAGTTCTATGATACTTTGGTTCAGATTCGTTTAATGTAATTGCTTTTCTAAGCAATTCTACACAATCATCCTTTTTATCTTGCTTAAGTTTTATGATAGCCATATTATAAACTATTTCACTATCATTAGGTTTTATTAGTGAAGCTTTATAGAAAAACTCATATGCTTTACTTAGATCTTGTTCTGTATACCAATAATAATTAGCTATGTTTAAAAGTATATTATAATTATATGGTTCTTTAAGCAATGCTGTTCTAAAGAAAGGTTCTGCTTCTTTATTTTTATTCATTTTCTTTAGAATTTCGGGCATTAGGAAACCATAATTATCAGGGTAATCCTTATTCTTCAAAATACTATTGTTACAATACTCTAGTGCCTTTTTATAATCACCTTTGTCTAGATAGTACCATCCAGCTGTGTGATAAACTCTATAATCTTCTTTATTACTATCAATAACTTTGTCAAGTAGCTCATCAGCTTCCTTTGTTTTATTTGTATCTTGGAGAGCTGAAGCTCTTATTAGATTAACTACAATTTTCCCGGTATCCTTGTCCTTCATTGAATCTAAAGACTTAATAGCATCTTCAGCAGTTTCATTAGTCATAGAATATACTTTTGCTAACCACATGTTGTATGCCACATTATCTTTATTCTTTTCTTTTAATGCTATTAGCTTTTCTAGTAATGTATCTCTATTGTATGATGAAATCTGCGCAAGAACATCGTAAACTTTATATTCATCTTTATCTAAATTCCAAGCCTTTTCAAGATATTTAAATCCATCATCCCATTTATCAACAAGGATTTTCATTCTTGAGTAGTCAGCCATATCATACGCAGATTTTTCATCTACTGGATATGTATCAATTAAAGTCTTTGCTTTATCAACCTTATTGTTTGACATGTAGGTAGAAAACATAGTTTTTATCAAGGGCTTATAGTCTTTATATTTGGATAAAGCTAATTCTCCTTGTTTTAATGCCTCGTCAAAATCTTTATTCATAAAATCAGTAAAAACTATGTAATTAAGGAGAGCTTCATCTTTTTCTTTAAAGTCCTTCTTTTTTTCGCCATTCTTTTCTATGTATCTTTTTCTCTTATCTAAAGAACTTTGAAGTACCTCTCTTGATTTTTCAATATTTCCTTGAACCGAATAAATTTCAGCTATTTTTACATCCCAAAGAGGCCATGTTTCCTTCTCATTAAGTTTGTTATACTCCTCTATTGCTTTTCCATATTCATTTTTATAGAAATACTGCTCAGCTTTATTTGTAGCTATCTTTACAGTCTGGTCTTGAGCTTGTCTATAAAAATAATATGAAGTTGGAGCAGCGATAACTACTATGGCTGCTATTATTATTGCTGCTATTTTAACTTTTCTATCTTTAAAGTTTAAATTTTTTAAATCTATTTTTCTTATACTTGATAACATGGGAATTAATTTATTCTTGTAAAACTTTTTAATAAAACTTAAATCTAACTTTCTTAAACCAGTTAAAACGTTGTCAAAAATATTTTTTAGGGATTCAGTAAACTTACTCATAATTCCTCCAAATTTTAAATTCTCTTCTTATTCTAGCAAAAACACTAAAAAAAATCTACTTTCATCATTATATTTAAATTGATTAAACTCAATTGGCATTTATATATTGGTGCAAAATTAATATTGTGATATACTATATTTTAGTTTATAGGGTAGGTTGTGATTAAAATGCACTTTTCCAAGAAAAGACTTGTTGATTTAACATTGCTATTCTTACTTTTTGCTATTATTGGAATCATAGTATACTTCTATGTTCCAAATATAAACTTAACAATGAATAGCATCTTGTTTAATAATACTGCTAATAAAATTGAATATAAAAAAGATAAAAACAGTGGCGAGGTTAATGAAATATATTTAACTCCTGTGCCAATAACAAAGAATCTTCAACTTGTATCTACTCTTCTATCTACCAGCGATTTAACATTTGGATATTTAGATAAGTCTGAAGACGTAGATATTGATTTCCTAAAAAAATTCGTGAATGATAAAGCCGTAAACTTGATTTTTGCAAAAGATAACCAGTTTGGTATCTTTTCTAAACTTGGAGTTAACCTTTGTTCATCTAAATCATATTTTCAAGCAAATTATCAGGGTAAAAGAATTAACTTTATCTATATAGACGTTGACAATGAATCTACCGATAATTTCAATAGGATGATGAATGCCGTTGAAGATTTGAAAAAAAACAACTTACCAGTTGTAATTTATGTCGATTCATCCAAACCATTAAAGGATGAATATATAAAGGTTCTTTCAAGAACTGGAGCAAATTTAGTTCTAACAAGTAGCTATGATAAATATAAATTTAAGCTTATAAACAAGACTGTTTTTGTCAATAATTGTAACAATACAGAAATTAACTATATACCCCAATTTTCTTTTATATTTTATAAGAACCATTCAGTATCTATAGGTATAAAGCTTATAATAACTGATTACGAAAAAAGAGATTCTGTAATTAAAGATTTAAATGACAGGTCTTATAACATTCCATTTAAGATTAGCGAAAAGTTCAACTATATTGATTACTAATTGATTAGTAATCATTTCATAAGTATATAATTAATTATAAAGGTGGTGTCTTAAATTAAAATTAAATCTTTAATTAGTATAATAGCAGCAAAAATAACATTATTCTTTTCAAAAAAATTATTTAAAGGCGGCAGTAATTTTCCTGGCAAGATAGCATTAAAATTTGATAGTTCTATCCTAAAGACAATAACAACTAATTATAAAGTCATAATGATCACTGGAACTAACGGGAAGACAACTACCACAAGTATGATCTACAACATTATAAAAGAAGCTGGATATGATGTAATAACAAATAATACAGGTGCAAATATGTTACCTGGAATTACTTCATGTTTTATAGATAACTATAAATTTGGAAGTTCAAAGGAAAGATACGCAATAATTGAAGTTGATGAAGCTAATCTAAAATTTATAACCAAGCATTTAACGCCTTGGTCTATAACAATAACAAATTTATTTAGAGATCAACTTGACCGCTATGGAGAAGTTTACACAACGCTTTCAAAGATAATGGAGGGTGTTAATCTTGTTCCAGATACAAAACTAATATTAAATGGTGACGAATCACTTTTAGGTGATTTAAAAGTTCCAAATCCTATAACTTATTTTGGTTTTGGTCTATCCCCTACCAACGAAAAGGTTATAGATATTAATTCAGATGCAAAGTTCTGCAAGTTTTGTAAAACAAATTACGAATATAATTTTGTATCATATAATCATCTTGGAGATTTTTATTGCCCAAGCTGTGGCTATAAGAGACCAGAACTTAAATACACTCTTACAAATGTACTTGATATAACTTCCGACAACTCTTTAGTTGAATTTAATGATCATGAGTTCAACGTAACGCAATCTGGAGTATATAATATTTATAATGCTCTTTGTGCATATGCAATAACTAAAGAACTTGGCATTGATGATAAAATAATAAATACTTCCTTTAATAAACAAGAATCAAGTTTTGGCCGTCAAGAAGTTATTAATATTGATGGTAAGGAAGTTAAGATAATCTTAGTTAAAAATCCAGCAGGTTATAATCAAGCTATTGACACACTTTGCCTTAGTAAAGATAGTTTATCAGTGTCCTTCTTCTTAAATGATAATTATGCAGACGGAAGAGACGTATCTTGGATATGGGATGTAAACTTCGAAAAACTTGCTACATTAGATTTAAAAGATATTCTTATATCTGGTGAAAGAATGTACGATATGGCCGTTAGATTAAAGACTGCTGGTATACCAACTGATAAATTTAAAATAAGCTCTGAATTCTCAAACATAACTGATTATATCAAAGCTTGTAGTGGGGAAAAGATATATATTCTTGCAACTTATACAGCTATGATAAACTATAGAAAACACTTGCATTCTAAAGGTTATATAAAAAAATTATGGTAAGAGGTGATACTATGGAATTAAATATATGCCATTTATATCCTGATCTATTGAACGTCTACGGAGATATGGGAAACATTCTTATACTTAAGCATAGAGCTGAAAGTAGAGGTATAAAAACAAACATCATTAATGTCTCTATTAATGACCCATTTGAAGAAGATAAATATGATATTGTGTTTTTCGGTGGTGGTCAAGATTACGAACAATCTATAGTGTCCGATGATCTTATAAATACGAAAAAAGATGCTATTCAAAAGTATATAGAGAGCGGAAAAGTCTTTATTGCTATCTGTGGCGGTTACCAACTACTCGGAAAATATTATACTACCCCAGAAGGTGAAAAGCTTGAAGGATTAGGAATTCTAGATATATATACTGAACCTGGTAGCACTAGATTCATAGGAAATACGGCAATAATTAACGAGGAATTTGGTGAAACCTATGTTGGTTTTGAAAACCATTCTGGCCGTACTTATATAAACAATCACAAGCCTTTAGGCAAATGCCTACACGGTTATGGCAATAACGGCGAAGATGGTAATGAAGGTTGTATTTATAAAAATACTTATGGTTCATACTTTCATGGATCACTTTTATCAAAAAACCCCGAGTTTGCTGATAGGATGATAAAAACCGCTTTAGATATACGCTATGGAGAAATTGCCTTGGATTCTTTAGATGATTCTTTAGAATATAACGCAAAAAATGCAATTTTAAGCAGACTAAATAAAAACAATTAATAAAAGCAGATAAATTTTATACTTCCTTATAAATAAAAAATAATCAGTATTTACTGATTATTTTTTATTTATAACTCTTACTTTTTTTAGATACTCATACTCTTTAGTGGTCATTTCACTTAACAATTTAAAGCTATAGCCCTTTCCTTTATAAAAGTCAATTATTTCTGGCAAAGCATCAATAGTTGAACTTTTATAATCCGCATCATGCATTAAAACCACTGTAACTCTATAAATGTCCCCTTGGTTTTTTATATTATCAATAAGTTGTTCCTTACTTATGTTTGATCCAACTGCATCTCCTATGCTAACATTCCAATCTATATAATCAATATTGCTTTTTTCCAACCTATTTTTTATATTGTTTAATATATGCGGGCTGCAATATGTATTCAGTGATCCACCTGGAAGTCTCACAAAAGCCCTTTTATTTCTATAAATTAGTCCTTTAGTATTATTCATGTACTTATTGAGATCTTCAAAATAGCTATCTTCACTTTTATATAGAGTGTCATAATGGTGATCATAACAATGCGGGTATATATCCATACCACTTTGATATAAACCTTCAACAACTTCAACAGTATCATTCTTTATGTTTTCACCAACAATAAAGAAACTAGCCTTTACATCTTTTTGCTGAAGTATACTAAGAATTTTCTTACTACTAGAATGTCCTGGCCCATCATCAAAGGTCAAAAAAACAACCTTTTTATCTGTATCACCTACATATAACTCATCTCTATCACAATTCATTATTTTATTATTCAGCGGAACAGCCAATACTGATTTACAAAATACAATAACAAAAAACACTATTGTTATTAAACTTCTCCTTACAACGCTCACCCCTGATTTCCCATATTAACTACCTCCTTATAAAACTTTATATTAAAATTCTACCGTTTGTATCTACAATTAGTTTATCCGCCATTCGATATAATATTTCAGTTAAATTTTGCTATATTTCTTCATACAAGGTAGCCATTTAAATCCAATAGGTTATTTATGCCTAATCCTATTTTTAATATTAACCAAATGATAAAGAATATTTGTGGTTACCATCATCTTAAAATCATTCGTATATATTTATATTTAAAGATTAAAATATAATGTAGATAAACTACTTCATATTAGAATTTATCCAAATAAAGATTCGTAAAACCATCGAAATCTTTATTTGGAGTTAAATGACTGAAGTAGTTTATCTGTATACACAAATTAAATGGAGGCATATATATGTTTAAATGGTCAAAACCCAGAATAGTTGTAAGTAAGTGTCTTGGTACTACTCCCTGTAGATATAACGGCGAGGCATCTACCTTTGATTTATATATAAGACTTCAACCCTTTATAGAATTCAAAGAGGTATGTCCTGAAAGCGCTATAGGACTCCCAACTCCTAGAGAAGTTATAAGATTAGTTAATAGCAATGGTAATATTAAACTAATTGAATATTCTACTGAAAAGGACTATACAGAGGATATGATAAAGTTCTCCGAAGGCTTTATCAATGACTTAGATGGAGTAGATGGTTTTATTTTAAAAGGTCGTTCACCATCATGCGGTACTAGAGACGTTAAAATATATAACGGCCCTGAAAAAGGAGCCTCTAGTTCAAAAGGAAAAGGGATATTTGGCGGAATGATACAAAACGAATTTGATTATCTACCTATTGAAGAAGAAGGTAGATTAAAGAATTTCTCCATTCGTAATCACTTTCTATCTAGTATCTTTACTCTTGCAGAATTTTCTGAAGTAAAAGCTAATAGAGATTTATCGTCATTAGTTAAATACCATAGTAGACATAAGTTGCTTTTCATGTCCTATAATCAAACTGAATTAAAAAAACTTGGTAGAATAGTTGCAAATCATGATTTGTTAAATATAGATCAGCTTATTGACTCCTATAATATAGGGTTATTAAAACTTCTTTCAAGAACTCCAAGGTATACCTCAAACATAAATGTATTAATGCATGCATTAGGATATTTTAGTGAATATCTAAATTCTAAAGAGAAAGAGTTTATGCTTTCAGTCATAGACAAATATAGAATAGGAAAAATACCTTTAAGCGTTCCTATTAATGTAGTAAAATCACATGCTATACGGTTCAATAATCAATATCTTTTAGAACAGAGCTTTTTAGAACCCTATCCTGAAGAATTGATAGATATTTCTGACTCAGGAAAAGGTATTAGTAGGTAGCAGATTATTTAACTATATAAAACTCGCCAAACTGACTAAAGTTTCAGTGCTGCGAGTTTTATAATTGTTATTTATGAAATCACTTAGGTATTACTCCTAAGATTTATCTTCTCTGATAAAATCCACAAATTCTTTTATTATTCTTGCTGTAAATCCCCATATAACATAATCCTCATATTTATAAAAATACTGTTCCATTTTTCCTTTAGCAAAATTATAGTTCTTCCCTCCATTTATCAAATCATAAGGAAAGTCTTCGCTTATTTTAGGTACAACTGCAATCTCATGCCTTAAAGGTTCATTTTCTATAAAAAACTTTATAGGCACTTTAAATATGTGATCGACTTCATCAATACTAGGGTTCCTCGGAAATACCTTAAGCTGTGCAACAAAAGGATAAATAATAGCTCCATAAGGAGAAATAAAAAAATCCATTGGTCCAAAATAATCTATGTCCTCCTCTTTTATGTTAAGTTCTTCTATAGTTTCTCGAATAGCTGTCACTCTTCTATCCTCTCCAGGTTCCACCCTTCCTCCCGGAAAACATATATCGCCAGGTTGACTTCTAAGTGTAAGAGCTCTTTTTTCAAATATAAAAAACTTTTCATCGTTCTCCTCATACAAAGGTACAAGTACTGAACTTTCTCTATAAGTTCCTAAGGGTTTTTCCTTATGTGTAGAAAATTGTTGTTTAAGATTATGAAAACTCATAAAAGCCCCTCCTATCTGCCATAAATGTAACTTTATCTTAATTGTTATTATAAACTATTAATGTTATACTTAAAATGTTATAAAAAAATATTACGAGGGTTATATTTTCCAACTTAGTTTATACATGTACAAAAATATTATTGATTAAAGCTTAAACAGTTAATAACCTAAAAATCTGTGTAGTAAAACTATTACTTTAATGTATTAGATCTTTGTAGAAAGGCTATTAATAAGATAATGCATTAAATATTTTCGCGCATATATAAACTATCAGTTTGATATATCCCTAAAAACAGGAGAGATGAGATTTGAAACGCAAAGGATTAATTACTTCACTTTTACTGGCATTTTCCATCAGCATGTTTTCGCCACTTACTGCAAAAGCTGCGGAAAATACAACTTCAAAACTTCCAACTATTGTAGGTGAATCAGCAATAACCATAGATTATAACACTGGCGAGATAATCTATTATAAGAATGGTGATACAAAAAGATACCCTGCTAGTACAACAAAAATGATGACTGCTTTGCTTTTTAGTGAAAAAGCGAAAAAGTCAGATGAAATACCATATAATGAAGATGCAAAAAAGCAACCTGAGTATTCATTAAATATCAACTATAAGCCAATGACTGTAAATGATACAATGACTGCAGAAGATGTTATGAAAGCTCTACTTATGTACTCTGCTAATGATTCAGCTTACATGATATCAGACTTCTTAGGCGGTGGTGACTATCATAAATTTGTAGATATGATGAATGACAAAGCAAAAGAGTTAAATCTAAAAAACACTCACTTTGCTAATCCAAATGGATTGCATGACCCAGATCACTATACAACCGCTTATGATTTATCAGTTATAGCTCGTGAAGCATACAAGCAGCCTTGGGTTGAAGAAGTTATGACTACAGCTAAATCATCAATTAAAATAAGCAACAGTACTATTATTAACTTAGAAAACAGAAATAAAGAACTAGGTAAAAATGGTAATGTTGGAGGAAAGACTGGCTATACTTCACAGTCTGGTAGATGTCTTGCTACGATTTATGAGAGAGACGGTCGTAAAATAGTAGGAGTTGTTCTTAAATCTTATTATGACGCACAAGATCAAACTGTATTCAACGATATGACTAAAATCATGGATTATAGCTTTGCTGCTAAGAAATCTACACTTCTTAAATCTGGCAGTGAGATTAAAAAAGTAGATGTAAGCTACAAGCCACTTAAATTCTTTGGTCCTACTAAGACAGTTCAAGTACCTCTTGTGTTACAAGAAGATGTTACTTATTACGAAAATGATATAAATAAAAAAGAAGTTACTGAAAATGTTAAGCTTTCAAATACTGATGCTTGGAGTTTAGCTAAAGATAATTCATCGGTTAAACTTACTGTTGCAGAAAGAAACTATAGCAAAGACTACGCAGTAAAGGCAAATATATCAACTTCTGAATTAGTTAAAGCTAGTTTAGGTTTATACTTCGGTATAGCAGCTGCAGTAATAGTTGTATTAGTTTTATTAGGTGTTGTTATATCTGTAGTAAATAGATTAAAAAGAAAACGTAGAAGAAATAAGAATATATTTTAATTAAGTACTGCTGTGAAATTTAGATATCGCTACCTCCTATACTTTAATGAGCTTCACAAAGAATTAATATGATTTTCTACAATTACATAGCTAAAACTGTATAACTCACTACGTTCGGACAATACAGTTTTTTAACGCTATTTCATCTCCGAAAATCATTTAATTCTAATTATTTGCTCATATAGTATCTACGTAGCAACACATAAATTTCAATAATAGTATTAAATATAAATAATTAAAGCTACATAAAATGAGCTGAATTACATTTTATGTAGCTTTTTTCTATATAATACTCTAAATATTATTGAAAATATCTAAGAAAAGTGGTATAAGTGTAAAGTAAATTATATAGAATCTAAACAATAATTTAATCACTATTTATGAACTATTAATTGTAAAAAACACAATATATATTAGAAGCAGGAGTATGTAGATGAATAAAGTAAAATTTAAAGGTAGTGCTATATTAAATCCAGTACCTGCCGTACTGATAACTTCAAAAAACAAAGAAGGAAAAGTTAATGTCTTTACTGTAGGTTGGACTGCAACTGTGTGTACTCGCCCACCAATGCTTTCAATTTCAATCAGACCTGAAAGATTATCCTACGAATATATAAAAGAATCTATGGAATTTGTAGTGAATTTACCTTCCTCAAACCTTACAAAAAAGGTTGATTTCTGTGGTGTTAGATCTGGGAGACAAGTAGATAAAATTAAAGAAATGGGATTTACACTTGGTGATGGTGAAAACATAGAAACTCCTCATATACAAGAATGTCCAGTTAACATTGAATGTAAAGTTAAAGACATAATAGAATTAGGCTCTCACCATATGTTTATTGCCGATGTTGTAGGTTCACTAGTAAACTCTGATTTACTAGATGACGGTGGTAAGATCCACTTTGAAGATGCCAATCTTATTTCATATTGCCATGGAGAATATTATCCTCTTCCAAGCAAACCAATAGGTAAGTTCGGATATTCTGTTCAAAAGAAGAAAAGAAAAAAATAGGACTTAGTCCTATTTTTCCTATTTAAGCAACATTTATATTTTTAACAATCTCCACTAGTTGCTCAGGTGTCTTAATAAAATAATCTGGCTTCTGACTAACTAGTGTTTCAATAGGAAGAACTGTATACTCTACAGCACAGGTTTGACAACCAGCATTTTTTCCACACATAATGTCAAAATGAGAATCTCCAACCATAATAGCTTCACTTGGAAGTACATTTAGTTCGCTACAAGCTTTTAAAGCTGGTTCACCATGTGGTTTATGATTTTCAGTACATTCTGGAGTTATTATCACATCCATATACTCTAATATTCCTGCTATTCTCATTCCTCTTTCAGCCAATAATTTTCTCTTTGAAGTAACTATCCCTATTTTTATTCCCATATCTTTTAGTTTGTCCAAAAGTTCTTTTACCCCATTAAAGGCATCGCACATAGTATCATGACGTTCTTCATTATATTCTCTATAAGCAACTACCAATTCATCTATTCTACTATCGGTATAATCTTTAAAAGAGCTATTTAATGGCATACCAAAGTACTTTGTAATTTCAACCTCACTTACATGAATCCTTAGTATATTTTCAAATACATGTTTAAAAGAATTTATTATAAGTTCGTTTGTATCAAGTAAAGTTCCATCTAAATCGAAGAGTACAGCTTTTATCATATTTTATCTATGTCCTTTTCTACTTTTTATTAATATTATAAACATGGCTAGTCTATATGTAAAGATTACTATATTGGTGGTAAGTCAACTCAAATCTCTATTTGAAAGTCTTTCCTTCATTTTACTATAAAAACTTAATGATTATTTGCATACCTAACTACGTTTAATTAGATAATATCTTTGGAGGTGATAATAATGAATGATGTAACTAAATTTACTCCTCATGAAACTCTAGAGCTTCATGAACTATTAAATACAGGAGTTCTTGGTGTAAAAAAACTAAGTGCCTCTATGGGTATGGTTCAAGATGAAGAACTAAAACAATTCATGCAGACAACATTAAATACAAAGAAATCTAGCGTAAATGATATTCAAGCTACAGTAAGTAAAATACAAAACGTGTGAGGTGAAGTAAAATGTCTTGGATAGATTCAGTATTAGGACCAGATCAAAGCGAAAGCGAAAATCAAAATAGCTCTCAAGATGGAAGTAACTTATCCGAAAAAGATATAGCTTTAGATATGTTAGCAATGTCTAAAACAGATATAGGAATGCTTTCAAAGGTAATTCCAGAAACAACTAATCCAGAGGTTAGGCAGTTATTAACTACCCAACTTAATGGATGTATAGCAAGCCACTTTAAATTATCAGATATGCTAATAACTAAAGGTTGGTATAATGCTTACGGCACACCACAAGAACAAATAAAGCAAGATATTGATTCTGCAAATCAAGTGTTACAACAACAATGCTAAGATTTTAAATAAATCTTTATAACATTTAATGATGATTTTCGTATCTGCAATAAAACAGTATAATTCAAAGTTTAGTATAACAATATAAAGATATACCACTTACATCCCTAAATATATAGGCTCACTTGAGTAAATGCTCAAGTGAGCTAAGTTTTTTTACGTATCTATCTTTCCAAATATACGTTAGAAAAATCTATCAGACAAATAAACTTTTTACTATATATCAATAAAAAACTCATAAAATTATTGAAATATCAAGGTTAGCTAAGTTAAAAAACTTATATTTTTCTACACAAAAAAAGACTCTGCATAAATGCAGAGCCTTTATATGTATTACTTTAGGCCATTTTCATAGCTTTCGATCATTTTCTTAACCATGTATCCGCCTACTGAACCATTTTCTCTTGAAGTTAAATCTCCATTGTAACCTTGCTTTAAGTCAACACCAAGTTCTCTTGCAGTTTCAAATTTGAATTTGCTTAATGCTTCCTTTGCTTCTGGAACTAAAACTCTATTTCTGTTACTTGCCATGACGAATTCCTCCTTTAAAATAAAGTATTTTTTTCGATAATCCTTTCTCATAATCAATCTCTAAGTGTGTTAGAAAATATCTAACTACTTAGCTTTTAATTACTTGATTGGTTATCGTAATAGTATTTTGCGCCATTTTCGATTTATTATATTAGAGGAGTTGTGGAAAGTAATTATCTTTTTTACTGATTATCCATTTTAAGTATCTTTTATTTTTTATAACCAATATTATTTTCTAGGATTTACAAACTCAGGTGGTGTAGGATTTGGATTCTCAAAGTATCTACCTGGTGTAGATAAGTCAAAATACAATTTAGAATCCTCTGTTACACCAAAATCTTTATTTGAACCATCTAATTTAACCTTATTTAGAGCTTCTCTAAATAAGGCATTATGAGCTTCTTCTCTATTTAATAAGAAATCTATAGTTTCTCTTACATATTTATCTTTGATTTGTCTGTATAAGTACTCATACACTACTTTAGCCCTTTGTTCTGCTGCAATATTTGAAAGAAGATCAGCACATATATCACCAGTAACATTTACATAATGTGCTGTCCATGGATCACCTGAAGAATTAATAAGTACTGGACTCAAGCCTGAAAGCACATGGGTTTCAATTTCTCCTGCCTCTACTGTTTTAAAATCCACCTCATGTCCGTTTAATAAATTTATAGTTTGTGATACCATTTCCATATGGCTTAACTCTTCAGCACCAATATCTAAAAATAGATCTTTTATTGTAGGATCTTCAATTCTAAAGCTTTGTGATATGTACTGAAGTGCAGCTTTAAGTTCTCCATTTGCTCCTCCAAGCTGCTCTTGCATCAAAACAGCATATTGTGGATTAATTCTTTCCACCTTAACTTCTCTTAATAATTGTTTTTCATGTTTAAACAAAATGAAACACCTCCAATATTTTCTTCAATGTTTATTTTTTTCTTTTATTAGCACATTTATTCTATTTTTACTTGTTTAAGTTATATTATTTTTTAAGCCAGTTACGTATTCTTATTCACAAATCCAATTAAATTATAAGTTCAGCCTATGATAAATAAATAAATAAATAAATAAATAAATAAATAAATAAAGGCCTAATCAAAATATTTTCACTTTGATTGGCCTTTAAATATGCGATATATGTAATTATGCGGTTATTAACTTGTCCTTCTGCAATATATGTTCATCAATCCACTTAATTATAAATTCTAATATTTCTAATAAGTGCTTTTGTTGACTTTCATCAATCTGACTTAAATCTAGACTATTTACCTTATTTACAAAATCATCATGCTCAACTTTATGAGATAAGAACTTTTTATATCCTATACTAAGCATATATTCTTCTTCTGATTTAAAATGAAAAACCGTATAATCTCTTAATTCTTCTATAACTTCTACAATTCTATCATACTTATCTGTAATAAAGCTGTTTTTAGTTAATTCATAAACATTATTAGCTATCTCAAGAAGCCTTTTATGCTGGCTATCTATTAACTCAACACCAACGGTATACTCATCTTTCCAAGTTATCATTATATTCACTCCTCTAAATCCATACTATTACTATTCACACTAAACAATATATCATTGACTTTTTGCGAGTTCAATAAATAAATTATAAATTTCCTTTATTTGTACCTTTTATTGAATAATGTTCATAAAAAGAACACTAAATTGCTAATCTGCTAATTTCACTTTTAAAATGAACCTATTACTAAAATATACCATATTAATTAACATTTAATATGTCATTTACATATTATAAACTATGAGATTGTTATTTTTACTTACAAAGTTATATAACATATACGGATATTTGCTCTGGTAGAAATATACTAGAGTTTTTTGAGTCCGAATTCATGGAAAAATTTTTAGGAGGTAACATGATGAAAATAAAAAAAATCAAAACCTTTTTAGTAACAGCATTAGTAGCAGCACTATCTATAACAGCTATTAGTTGCGGTAATACCAAGTCTACTACACCTACTCCTTCAGGAGAAAAACCACTGGTAAAGGTGAAACTAAACGAAGTAGCTCGTTCTGTATTTTATGCACCAATGTATGCAGCAATAAATCAAGGTTTCTTCAAGGAAGAAGGCCTTGACATAGATTTATCTACCGGTCAAGGAGCAGAAGCAACATGTACAGAAAGGCAAATAAAAAATATTACCTTTATCTTTTTATCCTAAACTTAAAAAACTACATTATATCTCCTAACACTTTATATTAAAGATATATAATTACAAGCCCTTTGGTACTACTTTTACAATAACTGAAAAATCATTATCAACAGAACTCAAATCAGCTTCTAATCCTACCGGGTTGTTTATCAAATAATCTGGATCATACACAAAACAGTACAGTATTTTACAGTTTGGATGAACTTTATATCTAGAAATATCTATAATCAACTGGTCTCCTATTTCTTTTGCTCCAAGACTAGGTCGAGTTTTTTTCACCTCAATTACTATTTCTTCCTTCTTTAAAAGAAAGTCTACCCTTGAGCTTTTTCCTGCATAACTAGGAGTCCATTCTTCTGGTCTTATATCATCATAAAACATTTTTATAACAGAGTGAAGTAAGTCTTGAACATCATATTCATCATTAATTTGTATTGTATTTCTTGAATTATATCTTTTTTTCAACTGATTTGCAAAAATATGAAATCTTGATAAAACTTCTTCAAGAACTGAAATATTTCTATTTTCATAATTGACTATACCATTCGGATTATTAGATGAAATTCTATTTTCTAACTTCTTTATCTCTTGTCTATGTAACAGATGTAAAGTTTCAATTTCTTCTTTTGGTACTTTTATACCTTCACCAACACTTATCAACGCAAGCATTGATTCTCCAACTATTCTTTTCCCATAATATCCTTCAAAATAATGATTTTCCTTTATCCACTCTATAGCTTCTTTTATGAATGGATCATCATTTCCGCAAACGCAAGAAATTGCCTGTACTGCAAATGATACATATATTACATATAAAGAAGCATACTCCTCGTTTTTGTAAGGATAATGTTGTAAAACTTCTTTTAGGTCAATTATATAAGCTAATATTAAATCTTTATACTTATTATAATCATATTCAAATAATGTCAGTATACCTATAGAATTGTTCTTCCAATCTTCTCTATTGTAATTGTTTATAAAATACTTAATGGCTAATGTTGCGTAATCTGAGTCATGTTCATATTGTACTAACGCCCTCATTGGACCTACATGATTATACTGATTGCAGAGTATATATCCACTTCTTCTTTGCTCATTTTTTATGTATATTTCAAATGCCTCTTTATAATTATCTGAGTCACCCACCCCCATTTTATGGAGGTAATACAAATTGTGAGGATCATCAAACAACCAATCACTATCTAAATCGATTTCCTTTAAAATACTTATAAACTTATCTGCAATAGTATGTCCTATTTTAAACATAACATAAAACTCACATGTGTATGCTAAGAGATCTATGTCATTAGACAATTGAAATTTATCTATCTCTTCTTGTAAGCACACTTCTAAAAAACTTATACCTTCTCTAAATTCAATACTACAATATTCTAATTCATTCAATACCTTTTTCACTTAATAAGCGCTCCTCGCTTTAATATAATATATATTACTCAAATAAAATATAATTAATTGTCATTATTACCTTTAGATTCTTCCTGTTGATTCTCATTTGATATAATTTCTAATCCTTCTGAGAATACACTTGTGTTAAAGCAAAAATACATATTTAAAACTAGGCTTTTAGTTTCTAACATCGAAAATATATTTAATAATATATATATCATCAGAAAGAAAGTAATCAGAATATTATAATATAATTCAGGTATATATAGCTTCACCAATAAATTTATATTAGTTTCGATTATTATCTTTATTACATAATTGCAAACAATCAAAAAAAGATATAATGTACTGCATATAAAAAAATACATATTATAAGTTTTTAAATTGCTCGACTTTCCGATTTTTTGTAATAACATCTGTTTTAATGCATTCGCTCCTAAAAGTGCTTGAAAGAGTGCATATCCTGTAAATGATATACCGAATATCCCCATCAATATATCATTTGACATATCAACCAATTCAATAACCTTTGTACTAGTTTCATCTTGTATTACTAAATAAAATATTGGTCCTATTAATATACAAAATAATGCTAATAGAATTATTACTCTACTTTTTGAGGGTTTTATTAATTTAACTGATTTTTTAAAGACTTCATTAAAGTTTTTTTCACTTATTAAGTCTTTAAGATTCTCTACAAATATATCTTTATTCAATAACACCCTCTCCTTTTTTACTTAAATAGTGGTATAATCTTGGCTTTATTTCTGTTATAGATATATTCATTCTCTTCACTTACTATATTTAATTCCTCTTTATCACTTAATGTATTCGTCACAGTTTCTGATACCGCAGCTATTGATGCAGACTCAGGTAAATCTATAAATATCTTTTCTCCCATTGAACTATGGTCTATCGTTCCTTTTCCTCCATCGTTAAACTCTACTTCAAGCTTTGCTTCTGCCAATCCTTTAGTATCATTTATCTGTATTGCAACATTTTCAAATTTTGAAGGAGAGTTTATTGTAACAGCCCCTCTCTTAGAACCAAGTAATTCTAGTTGATCAAGTAAGCCATCATAAGTTTCACTGATATTAAAATCACCATTTGGATTAAATAATTTAAAAGTTAACTTTTTTATTTTTTTTACTTTTTTAAGTTTTTCGCTAATAGTTTTTTTAGATGGTATGTTAATAACATCTATTTTAGGAAAAGGAAGAAACTCTTCTTTCTCTTCTGCTGCCTTGTAATTGTAAGCTTTAATATATTCAGCTACAACATATTTTATTGTTGCGTTAAAACTTCTAATATTAGGGCTACCTTTTTGGTTAGTTGTATAAATCATTCTATGATTATCCAAATAAATATTAAACAAGGAAATTGGAGCCGAATCATAAAATTTATTAGTGAATGTCACACCATTTGTTTCATCATATTCAGTTTTAACTTCTAACTTAGTTTTTCTTACTAGAATTCCTCTAAGAATAAATCTTCCCAGGTTTGTTTTTACTATACTTACATCCTGAAAAAAGTATTCGTCTTCACCAACAACTCTCTTTATCCCACTTTTCAAGGCAGGAAAAATAGATTCGCTAAAATACTCAAGCATTGGCTTATTTTCATTACCAAATGTACAGTTAAAATTTGCAATAGTTGATGCTTTTTTGCTCATAGTTATCCTCCAAATACTTGTATTTTAGAGAACACATGTTTATAATTGATAATAGTGTTCAATAAATACATATTAAACTTTAGGAAACCATTTAAGATTGACCGTCTAATGGTTTCCTATATTTAATTGTAATATGTTTTACCAAATCAGACAAGTTATTACATATTATTATATTTTTTATTTCTATATTGTTAATCTATTAAGAAAAATATACTCCTCCCCTATACCCCACAAATCCAGCTTTCTTTCCATTCGGTGTATTATATAAAACGACTATCTTATTATTTATATCAGCTATAGCCTCACAAACTTCAAATGGATCTAAGCTTCCAACCTTAATAGTTAACTTCTCATCTGCATATACTGGTTCTGGTGTCTTTCCGTTTTGATATCTTTTACTCATATAATCTCCCTCGCTTTTAACATTATTATTTGATGATTGTTGTGGTGCAGCTACTACTGGTGCAGCATTTATTGAATTATTTATTATAGCTTCAGCTATACATTTACCTATAAAGTCAGCTCCTTTTTCTTTATATATTCTTACATCTTCAGAAGCTTCTACAAAGCATACTTCTATGATCATTGCTGGCATATTTGTTTTTCTTAATTCGTACAATCCTGTGCTTACTTTAACACCTCTATTTATTAGGCCTGTTGCTGAAGATATTTTGTCTACTACTCTATGAGCTACTGGTTCTGCCTTGCCACCAGTTCCATATATCCAACCCTCGGTGCCGATAGCTCCGTTATAGCTATCATAGGCTTTATTGAAATGTATTGAAGCAAATAGTTCTGTTCCCCAGGAGTTAGCTTTATCTACTCCATAAGCTAAATCTATATTTACATCACAATTACCTGGAGTAACATCAAGCACAGTTTGTCCTACTTGATTCAAATACTTTATTACTGCATCTTTTACCTTTCTGTCGTTTCATCTATTAACCCAGAAGCTCCTATAGCTTTAAAGTTGTGTCTACCTCTTATTGCTATTTTCATAACTCATTCCTCCTTAAAATTTATATACAAAAAGAAGCCCTACTAAGCTTCTCCTTTATCAATTTTTATTTCTTTCTTATTTCCTTGTTTAAGTTGTACTAAAGCATTTTGTAGCTGCTCTGGTATAGGAAGTCCTAACCCTACACAGTTTTCTAGTAGGCTTATCCCATCATTTGCTATATACTAATAACAAACTAACTTAGCGTTATGAAATTTATATCGCTATCTTTAATATTGTAAATTCATATACAATATCATCCATATTTGATATGATAAAACTAATTTATGAATTAATTATTTATTATTTAAAGAGGCTCAAAATGGATAGAATTAAAGTTTATATAATTTTTGGTATTTACATGATTATATTATTAGGACTACTTTATATTATGGGTAGATACTTTTCTGCAACAAAAAGATTTCTTAGACTCCAATACAAAATTATTACTCCTATTCTTTTAATACTATCACTAGTAAAATTAATTAAATTTAATCAATTATTTGGATCAAATAATTTTTATTTCTTACTTTTTATAATTAGTTTATTTTTTATATTTTTAGAGCTAATCATTAAACTTTTAACTAGGTATTTTACATGCTATTCGAAACATGGCCTATTCTCTGATGAAATTAGATGGAGATATAGCTTTTTCATCTGCATCGCTACTATCAGCATGACTTTTATAAGCCTTGCCACAACTTTACTATTTATAAATGATTTTATAATAAATCTTAGACCTTAGCATTTCAAAGCATTGATTACTTAATTTAATTTCTATTGACATTCTTACATATTATCTTTGGTATGGATCAATTCCTTTCATATGAAGTAAAGAAAGGCATAAAAATAACGTTAGAGAAATTAAATCACGCGATTGTATTTCTTATCGTTAACTAATGAATTATATGCTTTATAGTTGAGTGGTTATTAAATAAGATAGTTCTATCTTACTGAAATAAATAATTGTACTAAGGGTAGATACGTGCTGAAACTTCTGATTCATATAACTCATTTAATATTTCTTGATTTTTGCAAAATACAATAGCATAGTTATACTTACTTTTTAAATCAATCCTTATAAAAATAGTTTCTTCTTTATTACACCACCACTCAAAATATTTATCTGAGAAAGAATCTCTTTTAATTTTAATGAAGATGTTATCTTTTTTAAATTTATTGATTTCGTCTAAATTAGAACCGCGAGTCAGCCAAGATGGATATTTATTAACAAAAGAAAACCTTATGGCTTCATCATCTAAAAATTCTTCTATAGTATCAGCACTAATAAAAAACTGTCCCATGCCAAAGTAATATACTTTACCATCTTCATCAATACAAGGTCCTATATCACCTGCATAGTGATAATCCATACATTGAAAAAAATATTTCCCACCTTCCTTTGTGAAGTATAGAAGCTCATACTTATCCTTGAATTCATTGAACGAAAACATGTCCATTCTAAAACCTCTGTAGAATTTCTCTCCAATTTTATACCAAATACCACCAAATTGTTCTTGAAAGGAAATAACTTCATCGAAAACTGGTATCCCATGTTCTATAAATACTTTTTCCATTTCATCTCTATCTTTAATAGTTTTTACCTTCTTACCTGCACGTAGCATATCATAAGAAGCTTCTGATAACTCCATTCTTTCCATACCTATTCCTACCTTTATATTTGTATTAAGTACTCATTTAACAAATAAATTAATAACTTACAACTTTATCAGCTACTTATTTGCTATACATAAGCACTTATTGTTCTTGATTACGTTTATGTGCAATTACAAACTAAAACTTCGGCTTAAAAGTACCTAGATACTGGCTTTCTATCTTGGGTTCTTCATAAAGTTCTACATTTACACATTTCCCAACACATTCCTTTATTTGATCAATACTAACAGGCTTATGTTCAATAGAACTAATCTGAATTTCTAACCCATTATAATACCCTTCTGCCTGTATTTTGTACTTTGCCATGATAGGCTCTTCAAAAAAGTTCTTAATCATAACATCAAACTTTAGAAAAACATTAAATATATTCTTCCCTACATACGTGAGGCTACCTTCATAATAATCAACATCATGATGTTCTTCTACGCAGAACGTTGCCTCAGATTGTTCTTGTGAATCAATATCAAAGATTTCATTCTGAAAAGACGTCCATTCCTTTTCTCCAAGATTAATATTATCTATTGTGGTGCTACATAAAAACTCATAATTATTAATTTTAACTTTATCAAATTCAACATGTATTTGCCATTCATGATTTTTAGCTTCAGTGAAATACCAGTTACCGTCCTTTAACACCCCTTCTGGATGTTTGGTAATATGTGAACTTATTCTAATTTCTTTTACGCTTAGTTGGTCACTGATATCTATCATTTCAATCCTCCATGAAATTTATATTGATTTAAATAATTATGAACTCAACAAGAAAACTACATATTAACTTCATTATATATGAAGAACTTTAATTGCTATTAGTAAAAAAATTATATCATACGCTGTTCTCCAAATGATACCTTTATTTATTACAAATAATGGTTCTATTTTTAGCACCATAATATCAATCTACATTTCATTACAAACTACATAATCCAGTCTACTCACAGTACACTCTGAGTTTAATAACAGGTAATTGTGTTAAATTCATATACCTATATCAAAGTAGCACCTTTAAGCCATCATAGACCATTCTCAATTAGCAGTTTATTATTATCTCAATATTTTAAACTCAGAGCAAAAAATAAAAAAAGCTATAGAAAACTTAGCTCTTTTACCGACTTATCTACCTCATCCTGAAGTACTCCTATATACCTTAAAGTTACTCTTTGATCACTATGATTAAAAATCTCCATGAGCTTAACTATGTCTTTATTTTCATCATAATGCCAATAACCAAAAGTCTTTCTAAGAGTATGGTAGCTAATATGTATATCAAAAGTATTTCCTATACCTATAAGAATTTGATACGCTCTTTCTCTACTTATTGGATCATTCTGTCCTTCTCTGCTTGTTATTAAAAACTCATAGCCTTCTCTATCCTTACAGTATCTAAGCAGCTCTTTTTTCAGTTCATTATTTAATATTAAAATATTCTAATAGATTTAACTTATGACGTATTGTTATACATCAATGTTCATAATCTATTTAAACGTATATTAAGGCACTGTTGAACCTAAAACTGTATGTTTCTGAACCAATCTATATAATTCTTTTGTTGATACTTCATCTAAAGGATTTTCTATTATCTTCTTTAGGGTTGGTAATAAGATGGTTAAATCATTCTTTTTCACAACCTCTTCAATATTTGTACGATTTGTTATATTATTATTTAACTCCCAAAGAGTGTTTTTTAATAATTTGTTCTTATCATAATAAGAAGTATATTCACATATAGCATCTGCTTTACTAGTACCTGAAGACAATTGAGTTAATGAAGGTATCTGACCAATCTCTGCAGAACTTATATTTTCTATACCTGCATAAATTATTTGCATATCAAGTTTAAATTCAGAATCAGCCTTTTCTTTATATTTCTTTTGATAATTTTCAAATTTAAAATATTGATAAATATTTAAAACTGATAGAATTACTATTATTGCAGTGATTATAAATACAGGCATAAATTTATATTTCATTTTTTTATACTCCTCCTAAAATAATTATATAAAATAAAACTATTTAAAAATGCTCTTATCACACCAATTAAAATTATATTACATAAAGTTCTTCAAGAGCTTAATTTATTTAAGATAACATCAATTTTCAACTTAATTTTTATTTAAATATATTTCGTAAGCTCATATTTTCAACAAAATAAAATCACCACTTTAATAATAATATACTAATTACAAAAATTAAACTCAACTAATAATGTTGTACTACAAACTATTAGTTGAGTTTTCATATTTCTAAGAACACTTTTATACATTATTAATTAATAAATCTAAAAACCTTGAACCGTAGTTTGTATACTAACAGAATCTACTTGCTTTTCTGGCATTATTGTTATGCTTCCCCACCCTGGATATGAAATCTTAGGTTTAACTCCTTATCAATATCATTAATAACTTCAACTTTTAATGGTTCCTTACCGAAGTAAACCCATCCTGCTCCAAAGAATAATTCAGCATAACAAGTATGCTCTGGAATCATGCTTATTATTGTTTTTCTTAATGTTGACTTTCCTCCCATTCCAACTATAGTCGGTTTTAATATATTATCACTCTTTTTATTTTGGTATAGATTAATATCACACCGCCCTCACACCAAAACAAAGAACCCATCAATAATGACAGGTTCTACACAATGGGAATTAAAACGTTTTTCTCACTTTAAAGTTTATATTAAAATAGCATAATTGTTCTATATAATAGCGTAATTATAGTGCTATCTTATCGTTATTTTCTATTGGAAATACTATAGGTGCCATCTTTTTAATAGCTTTCTTTTTAAGTACTCTTACCCAAGCCTCAGATAAATCGCTCTTCATAGCTATATAATCCCATGACTTATCTCTTACTTGAATATTTCTTAAAGTAATAACTTCTCTTTCCTTTTCACTTAATACTTGCAGTGCATTGTCAATCTTTTGCTTCATACTTTCTTTATTTTCTTTGATATTAGAAAGAATCTCATACATATCATTTACTACTGGTCTTAAAACTAGATTATGATACAGGTCATTTTCTTTTATATCTTCGGCTAGCTCATCAATATCTCTTATTCCATATAGATTTCTTGCACAGGGAATAAATAGATGTGCATCTATAATCTTTAGTCTGAATTCTTGTTCTACTTCTCTTTGGTTAAGTCTATCTGATATATTTTTAGATTACTTAACACTTAGCAAAGCCTTCTCACAGAGCTTCATATAATCCTTGCTGCTATTTGAACTTTTACTCATATTAACTACTGGCATTTGCTTTAAGGTGCTCTTTATAACAGCTACATTTTTAATTTTTGGATTATATAGATTTAAATATTGTAGTACAAAACCATCTTTAAGTCTCGCATTTATATTTAGTTCGCTCCTCACTTTGATATAATGGAGCTACGACGTTGGCGATACGCGTTTTTGATAAACTCTTTTATAAGGGTTTATTTTTTATGAACTAATATAAGCTTTACCAATTTGCTTATGTTTATCATTTTTAAATCTCATGTTAAATCTCCTTATTATCTAATTAACCGAGTCTTCTAACTCTTTCTTAAGTTTTTCTACCACAAGCCTTACTTCTTCTTCACTATGTTTAGATCTAAGGGCCATAATAACTCCTCTGGCTTTTGCTTCTTCAAAACGCTTTATACCTTCTTTTGTAGTTGGATAATTAACTTCAACTTTAATCTTTGTTCTCAATCTCCCCATAATCATCCCTCCTATTGTCATAGTATGAAATGCAAATTTAATAGGTGACAACTGTAATCTTCTATCCCATAAGTAAGAGTGGTATTAAATGTACAATCAAAATAATATCTATAATATTGTAGAGTGAAATGTACTAATTGTTGATGAGGTTAAATTGGCCCATAGAACTGTAGTGTGCTCCTATGTTAGCTTAAGAAATCATTGAATATAAACTTAAATCTATATCACTTTCAGAAAACCGTTCTAATTATATAAAAAATCAACTATTGGAGGGAATTTATGATAGCTGCAATATATAGTAGAAAAAGTAGACTCTCCGAAAAAGGCGAATCTATTGAGAACCAAATTGAATTATGTAAACAGTATGGTAACAATCTAGGAATCACTAATTTTCTAATATACGAAGATGAAGGATTCTCTGGTGGAAATATAAATAGACCTGAATTTAAAAAGCTTCTAAGCGATGCAAAGAAAAAGCGTTTTGATTATCTTATTTGCTATAGATTAGATAGAATCTCTCGTAATGTAGCTGATTTTTCTACTACTCTAGAGATGCTTCAGAAAAACAAAATTGAATTTGTAAGCATCAGAGAACAATTTGATACTTCAAGTCCAATGGGTAGAGCTATGGTATACATCTCTTCAGTATTTGCACAGCTTGAAAGAGAAACTATTGCAGAAAGAATCAAAGACAATATGCTTGAGCTTGCCAAAACTGGAAGATGGCTTGGTGGCACTCCCCCACTTGGTTTTAAATCAGTTCCAGTTGAATATGTTGGAAAAGAAAATATTAAGAAAATGTATAAACTTGAAGTTGTAGAAGAAGAAATTAGTATAGTTAAGAGCATATTTTCTTTATATTTAGAGAAGAAAAGTACATCTACAGTTTCAAGATATCTTTGCTCCAATAATGTTAAAGGAAAAAATGGTGGCGAATTCTCAAGAAATACAGTACTTCAGATATTGAATAATCCTGTATACACTTTTGCAGATGAAAATATGTATAACTATTTCAATAATCTAGGAGCTACTTTATGTAATGATTTTACTGGAGAGTATGGCCTTATGGTTTATAACAAACGTGAAGGTGGCAAGAAAGATAAATCAGTTGAAGAATGGATTGTATCAGCTGCACTACACCCAGGTATTATTCCCTCTAAACAGTGGATAAAATGCCAAGAAATTTTAAATGCCAATGCAAGTAATCCAGCAGTACGTTCCAATACAAGCAAACACTTTTTACTATCTGGATTAGTTAAATGTGGTAACTGCGGTAGTAGTATGTCTACCTGGAGCAATCTAAATAAGAGAACTAATAAACTTGAAAGATATTATAGATGCGAACTTAGGAATAGAGCCAGTAATCGCTGCTCCACTAAGATGCTAAACGCCTATGCTGCTGAAGAAGCTATAATAACAGCTTTAAAAAATATAGATACTAAAAGCATAGTTAATCTGTACTCTAACGATGAAAATTCAGAAACCACTAAACTTGAACTTCAAAATGAAGCTTCAAGTCTAAAGAAAACTCTCTCTTCCAATAATAAAGTTATCCAAGGCTTAGTAAGAAAACTTGCATTACTAGAAGATCGGGATACTCTAAAGCTAATAGAAAACGAAATAAAGACGGTGAAAAATGAGAATCTTTCTATTGAAAAAAGACTAAGCGAAATAACCCTAAGTCAGATGACTGCTGAAGATATAGATGAAAAGGTAGGAAATATAACCTCTAATATTAAAACTATAAAACAGTTCTTTGATTATATTGATGATATAGAAATTAAGAGATCTGTTATTAAAGAAGTGATTGAAAGCATTACTTGGGATAATGAAGTTTTAACTATTAATCTTGTTGGGGCTAATAGTTCATTAAGTATTTAAGCATAGTTTTATTTTAAACTATGCTTATTATTTTTATAGTTAATGTTATATTTTTCTTGTATTACCATCTAAAAACACTGCAAAACTCAATTTATGAATAATGCGGTGTTTTAAGTAATTATTAGTTTTTTATTTATGTGACGTAAAATTAGAAAAATGTGAAGCAAACAATTCAAGTCAATATACACTTATTACTTAAAAGCCCTTGTATTATAGTAGTGTTTTTAAATAATGGTTTACAATATCAGGTCTATCTATGTATATCTCATGGTCACTATTTCCAGCGATTATTAATCTTCCTTGATTTGAAAGTTTTGATAACTCACTTTGTAATTTACGCCACTCATTTTCATATAAAATGGCTTCGCCCTCTGGAATACCATATTTCACCCATCCTCTTTCAGCTACCTTACTATCTCTTGATATTACTATAAGTGGAATATTAGGAAACTCAGTAACACTCTTAATTTCATCACTATCTTTATCCCAATTTTGAAATTCGTCTGCAATAGTTTTATGAAGCGTGGAATTCGAGAAAAACTCTTCTACAGATTTCATGTCTGTATCACTTAAACGATTTTCATAGGCCGAAATTATGTTGCTATTCTGTTGCTTTAATTCCTCTTTTGATTTCTTTGAAGAATTAATATTACTCTCTATCATACTATCTAATGCAATTAGAGAGTTCATCACAGGTGTGTCAAGATTGTACAGCTGTTTGAAATTAAATGAAGTAGAGTCAATTAACATTATACCTTTTAACCTGTGAGGATACAATTTTGCATAATGTTGTACACATAATCCTCCAAAAGAATGTCCAATTAATATAAATTTCTCTTTTATCTCTATCTTATCTAAAAGACAATTTAGCTCTTCTGCAATATTCTTTGTCGTTCGTGAGGTTATGGGAACTTGGCTATTCCCATAGCCACATCTATGATATAAAACAATAGTAAAATCTTCTTTTAGCTTTTGTACAATAGAAAACCAATCATAGAATGAACTGCCTATTCCTGTTTCTATTATAAGTACAGTTTTGCCTTTACCAATAATCTTATATTCCAAATCTAATTCCTTCATAACTATCAGCCTTTCTCATTTAAGTTTCTTGATATATAAGGAACTTTCGCTTTAAATTACTACTCTGTATTAATTACTGTTAATTATACCATATAATGCCAATAAGCTCTAAGAAAACCGCAGACTGAAGAATGTTTTAAAATAATCTTTTCACCGCATTATTCAATTTTCAAAGAGCATTAATTGTATTCTAAATTTCACAAGTTACATCGTCTTTTTTTCATAATACATACAAAATAACCAACCGTAATTCTTTTTAAAATTTCATAACCAATTTGAATATACAATAAAAAAATAGCCAATAATCTTAGTAGCACATCCCAATACCTCCTAAGAATTTTGGGATTCACAGGACAAAAGTTAAAAGCTTTAATATGTCCTGTGATTTTTATTTTCATATAAAACATTTAAGCATAGTTCTTTCAAACTATGCTTATTATTACAGTATCTTTATAGATTTTAACTTACATGTATAACTTAACTTCAATCTATGATAATCAAATCTTTATCTTTCTTCAATGAAAAGAATCCTATCTAGCTTTATGATACTTTTGCTACCCTTACTATCTATACAAACTTCATCACATGTTATTCGCTCAACTAATACATCAAAGTACCCTTGTGGCTTAGTAAAAATTGACTTGCACTTAAATCGTATCTTACAACGCTTTCCTTTAAAATATTCAAGTAAAGCCGTGCCTGTTTCTTCTTGTAAAGTCACCTCTGGTATATTATCTTGTTTTCTTTTGTATATATCTGCATCGCTAACTGATATTATACTTTCAATAGCTACAATTCCTCTTTTACTTTTCTTATCTTGGAACATAATATAATCATTGTCCATAGCAATTATTGCAGTCTCGTAGATACCTTCGTATACCTTATCATCTAAAAAGATCTTTACCCATCTCCCAAGAAACTGTTTATAGGTATCCAGCACTATGCTCTTTTCATTAAGATTTTCCTTCAAGCTTTGAGGTAAAGAAATATTTATATCTTTACGAAGTAAATAATCAGTTGAGATTTTAAATAAATCACTCAATAGTATTACCTTGTCCGTATCTGGAACAGATTGATCTAACTCCCATTTAGAAACAGCCTGTCTTGACACTAAAAGTTTTTCTGCTAACTGTTCTTGTGATAAATTATTTTGTTTTCTTAGTTCCTGTATTTTTTTGCCTAAGCTCATAATAGGACCTCCTTATTTTTATGGTCTTATCATAACAACGCAGCTAATTATAGGCTACCAAACAAACCTTGAATCTTAGCAACTGCCAGTTGCAACACTAATTTTTATCTTTATAAACCTTAATCAAAAAGTAAATATTATATATTACTCCAAAAAACAAAGGTATCAACGGATAATTATATATAGTATATATTTTACTAAAACTCCCCTGTACAACACCAGTCTTCATAGAAAGTATACTGTACTTAATACTACTCATACTTAAGACTCCCATATCAATCGGAGTGTAAAGAGCTTGATTGATTTCTCTCATGAAAGATAAAGTTACTATTGCTGTAAAAACTAAAATATATAAATTCTTTCTTATGATTTGTGATATTAATTTCTTATCTATAATCTCTGCTCCTTTCTATTATAATAATCTATATTTTCAATATTTTTAAGTCATACATCTTTCATGCTGAAAGAAACATCTTAATATCTATACTTCAATCTATTTTTATCACTTATGTTAAACTATTCTTGTAATGCTACGTAAAAACACTGCAAAAACTCAATTGTGAATAATGCAGTGTTTTAATTAAGTATTCGTTTTTTATGTGACGTTAAAAAAGAGAACTGTAAATTAGTTTTTATAAAGAACCACTTGAAACAAGTTACTAAAATTCATTAACAACCTGAATTTTTCCAATAATATAGTTATTAAAGTTTTCTAATTCCTCTGCTGGAATCCATAGTTCTTGATGATGCCTATTACCTACAGTTTGTACTTCAAATTGAGAAATGTATGTATCATCAATTTCAAATTTCAGAACATATCCCTTGTATTGGGAATTTATATCTCCTGTATTCCATCGTTGAGCTATCTCCTCTGCATATTTCTGATTAAGAACTGGGTAAAAGATAGGTTGTTGAGGTAATCTGGGTGGAAATTCAGTATAATTAGCCTTTTCTATCAATTCCAACTCTGCTTTACCGACAGGGCGAAAAAGTACCATTAAATCATCTCCATCATAATTATTTTGATAAACAGTAACTTACTTATCTTGACTTAAATACTTGTAATTATACCACCTATAACCAAGTTATTCCATGCCTTATATAGCTACTTGAAGGGTTTAATATTATTTTCTACACCGCATCATTAAGTTTTCAAAAAGCATTGTTCGTATTCTAAGTTTCACAAGTTAAGTCGAAATATTTTCATATCGAGACCTACTTATTATTGTTAAAATATAAATCACCTGTAAGCTTAGAAATCCTCTTACAGTCTTCTTCATCTTCAGGATCATTAGATATTTTTGCTAGACACTTAAAGATAATAGTCATATTATTATCTCTAAGTATTTCTTTTCTTGAATAATCACGTGTCATACATAAATATAAATTATATATTGCTTCTCCTAACGCATTTCTATTTTTGGCCTCTTTATAGGATGTCATATCAATAATATTTATTGCCGTATAAAGACTGGAAGATGTTTATATGTAGTATTGCACCTTACTTTCGTCATCTATTTTGTCATAATCAATTGCAAAACCAGTGCTAGCTAATGATAGACTGTCCCTAAACTTACTATCTGCTAGCCTAATTTGTGCATCATTACTATTCTTTTGTTTAACGTATGCAAAAATCCCAAGTGAAATACTTATTAGTATAAATCCTATTAAGATAAGTTTTATTTTTTTCAATTATCTTCCTCATTTCCGAAATTGTTTCTCGCTAAAAATTTTACGATTTATAATTACTTTAGTAAGGTTTTGTTAAACTCCTCAACCTTATCTGATCTAATAAATAATTCCTGATTCATTAAACCTGTTACAAGAAACATTTCGTGTTCATCAATACCCTTTATTTTTACTACCCACCTTTCTTGAGATTCAAAATCACTACCTTTTATTTTGCCAATTGTTTTATTTTCTTTATCAAGAAATCTACTTGGTAAACTATTAGAACGAACATATTCAATGCCGTCCTTTTCTATTGTATTTGTATCCCTATTATAAGTATATTTATCAATTCGTATAAAAAACACGTAACATGCTATCATTAAAAGTACGATTGCAAAGACAATTAAAATATACTTTGTCCTTTTTTTCACTTATATTCCTCCCTTTTAACTATTCATTTTTAATACTACTAGACTTATGTTTCATCAAGTGTATAAAACTACTAGATACTATCTTTTACTTCTCCATTGATTATAACATATATTGTAATAATTATACTTTTATTTCCTTTATCTATTATGCTACATTAAATTATGACTATAAAAAAATTACAGTACTTCAAATGAAATAGCACTGTAACGTGAAATTCTCTATATGCAAACCTTGTTTCTTCCAGTATGTTTTGCCTCATACAGTTTTGTATCTGCTGTATCTTTTAGATTCTCAATATTTTTCTCTGTATCAGGATAAATAGCAACGCCAATTGAAACTGTAATATTTATATACTTCCCACAAGATAGAAAGAATTTTGTTTCTTCCACTGATTTTCTTATATAACCAGCAATTTCAATAGCTCTGTTTACTTTTATATTATTAATAATTACTACAAACTCTTCTCCACCGATTCTAGATACAATATCTATGGCTTCAGATCTATTAATTAGTAATGTTCCAATACTTCTCAATACTTCGTCACCTACATTATGTCCATAGGTATCATTTACGCTTTTAAAATGATCTATATCTATAATAAACATAGCTATGCTATTATTCTTTTTGACAGCCTCTTTTATTAAATCATTATATTTAGTATCAAAGTATCTTGTATTGTTTAGCCCTGTTAAAAAATCTCTGTTAGCCTCATATTTCAATCGAAGTATCATATTATGAGATGTAACTAGGTATTTAACTAGATATCCTATTAACAGGCCTGCTATTATTGAAGATATATATAACATTATTATTACTTGAAAAGCATAATTTTTATTTGGTATAAGTAAATAAAGAACAGTACTTCTTACAACTAATGAGTATATAAACATAGCAGTTGGCTTCAAGTGCATATTTGTTTTACTCATAGAAATAAATCCACAACCTATAGAAACCATCAGTATAGCAATAGAAGATATAATAGATTCATAGCTTATTCCTATATATACAAGTCTATAAGTTGAAGTAATTATACCAGTAATAAGCGCTGGAATAATCCCCCCAAACACTGCCACCAAAATTTCTATTAAGTGCCTAAAATCTAAAATAACTTTATTTGTTACATGAAAACTAAAATTAATTATTATATAAGTAGAGCCACCACCTATTAGTCCTAATAAAATTCTAAGTTTTATTGGTGATTTAGGGTTAATTCCTGTATCTTTAAATATTTGGCTTACAGTAAAGAGTATTGTAACAAGTATACATACATTAATAAATAAATCCCTCCACAAAATAAGCACCTCAAATGACTTTAGTATAGTAAATATACTAATATCATTTGCTTATGATTAACATTTAATGCAATCATCACATAATACGTAATTTATGAAGCATAAACTAAAGAAAATAGACTTTACGAACTCCATACTTCCTCCTATGTTTATCACTACTTAGTTTTATTCTTTATATTCTGTACCCTAGCTCCACCATAATTATTAGTAGTATTTGTAGTATTCCAAGTGTTGTTGCCAAACCCATTCTTCGCTGGTGAAATCAAAACTCCCAAAACCACTCCCATTGAAAATGCTGTGGCTGCTACAGCTAGAATATCTCTCTTTCTCATAACTATCTCCCCTTTTAAATAACTTCTAAATTACCTTGTCCTAATAAACTCACCCATCAGTTTAGACCATATATTTACAAAATAATTATATCACCTTTTCAAAAGCAACTCGTTTGTTTTTATCTTCTAAATAAATTATTCCACAATATTGAAATCCATTTTTCTTAAGTAATCTCTGCATAGATAAATTCTCTTCATGTGTATCTACTTTAATACTATGAACTCCTTTATTTATGCAAAGCTCTTCTACAGCTTTAATTATTATAGCCGAAAGCCCAAGCCCCTTATATTCATTATCTACTGCTATTCTATGTATCACAGCAAAAGCATCGTTACTCAACCATTGTCCTTCATGGATATTATCATAAGTTTTCTCTCCATCAAAAGATATAGCTGCGGTACCAACTACATTATTATCCTTTAAAAGCACATGGCTATGCTCATTTTCAATATCATTTTTTATTACCTCTTCATTTGGATAACCATTCTGCCATTGATCTATTCCATTTTCCTTAAAGTAAGTTTGTGCCTGTTTTATAATATTCATTATACTGCTTATATCTGCTTCAACCGTTCTACGAAATTCCACTTTAATTCTCCTTTTTCTTATGCAAATATTTTTACACCATGCTATTCTCACTAAAACTTTCATATTTTGAGCATATGAAAAATAAGTTTTTTATAGCTATCTTTTCTTCTTAAAATCTTATATAAAATTATAGCATATGTAGTTAAAATTCTGCTTCTAATAAATATAAAAATATTAATTATTCCTAGTCTTTTTAATCACTTTTATATTATAAGCAACATTATTATGTACAACTATCATCATCTTCTATATAATATACTTATACATAAAAGTAAATTATTACAAATAAATTGCGTTATTGGGGACCCAATGTAATAGCTGCTATTGTGGTATATGTATTAACCAATAAGAAATAACTAAGGTAATTTTCAAATGACATTATAATTATTGCTAAGGAGAAAAAATGAATAAATTTAGAATTAGATCATTAATATCAATTATTATTATTGCAGTTGCTTTTTTTACTTCCAGCTTTTTTTCACTCCATATTGAAACTAGAGAAGGTAATGCAACCACAATAAAAACTGGAAAGCACTACTTTAAGCTTGACTTTGTTGGGGAATCAGGCATTAAACATCCTGTCTATGATATTTCATTATCTGAAAAAGAGACTAAAAAGAACATACAACAAAATAAAATTAATGAAGAAACTTTACTCGGTTTTCAAAAGTCAATTGTATTATTGAAACTCTCTAAAATAACACTTATATCTAATGCTCTTATAGCTTTAGTGCTTCTATTCAATATGATTCCTAATATATTGGATAAACAATCAAAGATGAATGAATCGCAAAAAAAGGTATATATTACACTCTTTGTTTTAATCTTAGTAGGTAGTATCTTTGTATCTATATACAAATTCAATAATATGCATAAATTAGAATCTGATTTAGTAGTTTACTATAATTCAATATAGTTCTACTGAATATCACAACATGTAGTATTTTATCTGACAAAACTTTTTGCTATATTGGGGGCTATAACATGACTAAAATATTTAGAATTGCAATTGTACAAGAAACTCGTGATCCTTATAACATTACCTTAAATACAAATAAGGGTTTAAGCGCAGTGAAAAAAGCAAAGGAGCTTGGGGCTGATCTTGTTTTATTTCCTGAATGCTGGATTACTGGATATGAGTTTCCTAAAGTAAATAAAAACCTTTCCACTAAAGAAATTATGAAAACCTCAGAATTTAAAGAATGGAATAACTTAGCTATCGATGAGAACAATGAGCATATTCAAACATTTTGTAAGGCTGCTAAACTTTTAAATATAGGCATTGTAATTACAGCCTACACGAAAGGGGTAAAAAAGCCTCAAAACTCAGCATTCGTTATAAATAGAGATGGTGAAATAATAATGAAATACAGTAAAGTGCATACCTGTGATTTCGCTGATGAGAGAATGATAGAGTCAGGTGATGAGTTTAAGGTATGTGAATTCGAAGGAGTCAAACTTGGGGTAATGATATGCTACGATAGAGAATATCCTGAAAGTGCAAGAATACTTATGTTAAAAGGGGCAGAATTAATACTAGTGCCAAACGATTGTGAGTCCATGAAGCCAAGAATCCAAACTCTATCAACTAGAGCTTATGAAAATATGGTTGGAGTTGCGATGGCAAACCCACCAAGAAAAAACGCAGGCTGCTCCTGCGCTTTTAGTCCAATAACTTGGGATGAGAACGGCATACCTATCGACAATACAATCATCCTTGCAGATGCTGAAACAGAAGATGTGTTTATAGCAGACTTTGATTTAGAAAAAATACGAACCTATAGAAAGCACGAAATGATGGGCAATACTTTTCGTAAGATAAAAGCCTATTCTGAATTATTGAATGCCACTATAGGTATCCTAGGTCTAAGTTTAAGTTATACTGAATAACCACAATTTTTCTTCAAATACTAAACATACGGAGAAAGGTGGTTGAATTATGGGTAGAAATCATTTAAAAGTAGAATCTTTGCA
>NZ_JAENHN010000065.1 GCF_016595795.1 Clostridium yunnanense | reverse complement strand
CCAATTAACTTAAGCAGTTTTTAAAACAAAGCAGCTGATAAAACTAAAAACTCTTAGTTTTATCAGCTACTTTTAAACTATTTAAATAAATCGCTCCTGAAAAACTAAAGTTTTTCAGTGCCCTCGCGGTTTTCTTCAGTGATTTTTTATATAAACTTATAATTTTCAAAAAATAAAAGAACAGCAAAACTGTTCTTAAGGATAAATAGAAAATGAACATGGACTTTTGAAATTTGTTAATTAATTAACAACCTCGTTTATATTTTAACAGATAACATTTATTATTACAATAGCTTTTTTTAATTTTTTTCGCTATTTAGCCACTTATTATGTAGTATTATTTGACGAGTAATAATAATTATTATATAATATAAATATCACAATTATGAGGATGGTGAAGATGGATAATATAACAAGTATCTTCAGAGAAAAAAAATTAAAGCTAACACCACAGAGAATCGCTGTATATAAATATTTAAAAGGAACAAAGGAACATCCTTCTGCAGAGGTTATCTACAAAGCTCTACAAGAGGACTATCCTACTATGAGTTTAGCTACAGTGTATAAAGCATTAAAAACTTTAGTTGAAGTTGGATTGGTCCAAGAAATCAACGTAGGTGAAGGAAACTTTAGATACGATGCTTTTTCAACCCCACATCCACATATTCAATGTGTAAACTGTGGTAGAGTTGATGATTTAGAACAATTAGATTTAGGTGGACTTAATAAAGAAGCTGAAAATCATAGTAAATACAAGGTTCTTTCTAACAAAGTTTATTTCTATGGTATTTGTCAGGAATGTCAAGAAAAATAAAGCTACATATGTAGCTTTATTTTTTTTCTGTATATGTCTTATCAACAATAGTCTGCCACTCATTTCCACTATATGCTCCATTTATTAGATTCTTAGTTTGTTCTATTATGTGCGGTTTCATTTTATAAGGTAGATTGTGATAAAATATAATATTATTTTCATTTGCTACTGATATAGCCCATATCATTTGGGATTGAAGTCCTTTAAGTTGAGAATTAGCACTCCTATTACCAGTAATAATACCTTCTTTTCCAAGAGTTTTATATGATTCATCATCAGATAAATAATCTAAGAATCTCACAACTTCATCCTTATTTTTTGCATTCTGCAATTGACAAACTAGGTGATCTATTATTACCGGAGGATTGACTTTTGAACCATCAACAATATTACTGTTTACTACAGCAATATTCTTACTCTCATCTATTTCCTTTGAACTTAGTGTTGTAACTAAGGCAAATGGAACTTCTCCACTTTCTACTTTTTTAACTATACTATTATCGCTTAATACAAACTTATCAGCACTCACACCATAATCCTTAAACAAAGTATTCATAAATTTGAATACTTCTTGCATCTTCCCAAACTTACTATATTTCTCCCGTCCTACATCAAAGTTTTTTTCTAAATCAGCTTCATTGATTATATTATCTGCAATCATTGAAGCAACAGCTAATGATATATCCATCTCTTTAGGAAGTGCTACTGGAATTTTAATATTCTTCTCCTTTGACATCCTTAATAAAGACATTAAATCTATTTCATCTGCCCCCTTAATATATCCAGCAGCTTGTTGTCTGTTATATATGAAGTTTAAAGAGTACGGCATAACTCCAATACCATAGTATTTATCATCTATTCTTCCATAGGTTGATACAATATTATAAAACTTATCAATCATCTTATTATTACTTACATTACTTGATATATCAGATAAATAACCTTGTCGCGCCATACTAATCATCATATTTCTTTCACATATTAAAACATCATAATCAGGTTTATCAACTGTCACCTTCTCAATTTTCTCATTTTCTGTCATGTTTTCAATCTTTATCTCTATTTGCGAGTGAGCCTTTTTATAATTAGCTATTAGAGTATTTATCACATCTACGTCTTGTGAAGCATTATTCTGTATAAGTATACTTAACTTTCCTTTTGGTTCATCTTTTCCTTTTGAACATCCAAATACCAAATTACAATTTAGTATGATGATCAATACTATAAAAATTACGTTTTTTATTTTTTTCATAATACACCTCCTAAAATAACTTAATATTATTTTGTGTAAATTAATTTATTCTATGATTCTTTCATATAATTTTAACGAGGTGATAAAAATGAATACTAAATTACCAAGTATAAACAAAAAATTTTATTATTGCTTAGTTTCATGCTTATTAATTACTTTAATAGGTCTACTTATTTCAATATTCTATATACTAAAAGCACATGATAATAAAGATGTTAGTGAGCAAGCTGTTACCACTAATTCATTGGTATCAAATGAAAAAGCTATAAAGAAAGATTTAAATGGTGATGGTAAGGATGATATTCTATATATTTCCACTAAAAATAATAGATACTATATAGAAGTCCATTCATCTGGAAAGACTCTTTTCTTAGATCCTGATAAAAAGATCGGAACAGTTGGTATGTACTCAAGTTTTTGGCCTATGAATATTGCCCTTGTAGATTTATCTAGAGACAGAATCCCTGAAATCTTAGTACAATCTTCTCAAGATAAAGTACCTATACAACACGTTTTTTCATATGTTAACGGTGAATATAAAGACGTTTATTTCGGCTCAAATAATGTACTAGGGATTTTAGACTCTAAAAATAACAAAACTCCAAAACTAATTTCTATGAATTTAAAAAGTCAAGATATGAATGTATCTCAATATATTCTAATAAGAGACTCATTTAAGAAGGTCAGTTCAGAAACCTTAAGCA
Organism: Clostridium yunnanense; assembly: GCF_016595795.1. Lineage (GTDB taxonomy): Bacteria > Bacillota > Clostridia > Clostridiales > Clostridiaceae > Clostridium_AR > Clostridium_AR yunnanense. The sequence goes on along the minus strand of NZ_JAENHN010000065.1, from coordinate 68,889 downwards.
TACCAGGTCTTCAAAATGTATTGCTTTTTATAGATACTATTGAAAGTTCTGGAGAGATTGATACTAATTACGATATTTTTACTGCAGACATAGATAAGGATAGTATGGCTATAATCGGGAAGCTTGATAAAAAAAATTATATATATGAATTTCAAGACGCCTTTTTTACAGATTCAAAATGGGACGAGCAAGGCTTAACAACTGAATTGCAATGGACTTTAAACTTTAAAAAAGTTATTGCACAAGGTATAGGAGATCCTTCTCAAATAAAGATAAAAATCAACTTGATGAAGGAAGGAACCAAGTTCAACATAAACTCTATAAAAATACAAAAAAATTAAAAGGGTCGCTTTCGCGACCCAAAAGGGGGATGGGGGGTTTTAGCTTTAATGAAGTCTAACTTCATTTAGCTATAGGAGATTTCTCCTAACTACATTATTATTATTAACCGCATTATACATTTTTATACACATATAATTATATTAATAATCTATTTCACCTGCTTGATACATTTCAATGACTCTATCTATAAATCTTGCTCTAGTTGGATCAACAAAACTCCTTATAGCCATCAACATTGATATGTTACCATCTTCTCCTCCAGAATAATTCCCTCCATGATTATGATGTTTTCCTGACCTTCTCTCATAACCACTGTTATTATTGCTATTGGAATTGCTATTACTATTATTATTAGCTCCACTAAAGGAATTAAACATAGCACCAAGGTTATTTAAATCAAATCCTCCTTCTGGCGCCATAGACGAAAATAGTGAAGATATTGAGTTAAGATCAAAATTATTAAACATATCTGAGGACTGAGAATTCATATTGAACGGAAATGGCAATCCTCCACCTGTCAAAAAGCTTAAAGGATTCATATTTCCACCCATTTGGCCCATATTTCCACCCATCATACTACCTAATATACTTCCCAAAGGTCCCATATTTCCTAATGGTCCCATATTGTTCATATTACCCATAGGTCCCATGTTGCCCATATTATCCATATTGCCCATGTTACCCATAGGCCCCATGTTGTTCATGCCACCAGGACTATCACTTCTGCCTCTATGTCTATGCTTTGGCATTATACTCCCTCCATTTAATTACTGGTATGTATTAAAAGTTTTATATATTTTTTTGGAGGGCATATAGCCCTCCAATCTATATTCTAGCGATAGCCATATCCATAGCCACCGTATGGTGTACTGCAGCCTTTACCGCTGCATAGCCAGAATAATAAGAATAGTATAAACCCATTTTTATTACATAATACTCCGGAAATCCATAAGATAATGAAAGCTATTAACCAACCACATCTATCATAACTTCCATTTCTTCCATAAGGATAATAACCATACTGGGGACTTACTACAGGATATCCATAGTTGCAACAACTATTGCACATATCTTACTCTCCTTTCCCTAGCATTATAAAATCACTTTAAAATTCTAGCAGCATCTTGGTTGGAAGAATCCAGCTCCACCTCTGTTACCTGCAAAACCGCCGCATCCACATAATAAGAATAATAATATTAGTAGGAAGCCTTTATTGTTGCATAGTAATCCAGAATATTGGAATATTAGAAGTAATATAGCTATTGTACATGGGCTACATCCACCTATTCCCCCACCTATTCCTTGGCCACCAAATCCACCGATTCCAGGTCCGTATCCACCAGCATAAGGGTTCATTCCGCTACAGCAGCATCCTTTTCTCTTAGACATAATTAAATCCTCCTATCATACTTTTTTTTATACTTTTGTTTCTTGATAATTTAATCATTTACACATACATTATTGTCATTACATCCACAGTTGTTTCTTCTTCCAAATCCTCCGCCACATACGAAGAATAGTATTATTAGTATAAACCATATCCAGTTGCTTCCGTAGCCACCAAAGCCACATCCGCCACCGCCGAATCCACCGTATCCGCCACCATATCCGCCACCAGAGCAGCATGGGTCGTATTGTGGGTAATAGCATGTTTGCTTACAGCAACCATGTTTAGTCTTCTTAACATTACAGCAACATGGATTTATAGCGCCAGCACCATATCCTCCACCGTAACCACCGCAGCCACCATTACCATAGCCACAGAAAATTAGTAGTAAGAATATTATCCAGATCCATGATCCTCCAAAGCCCCTATTTCCTGAGCCACAGTTATCATCACGATCACAATCATTGCCGCCTGTTAATCCATTTAGGATTTCATTTAGTTCCATAAATCTTCCTCCTTTTTGTTAAAATGGATTTATTTGGTTTTATAGTATATACTATTCTCCCAGGATGAAATTGACACTACTTTATGGAATAAAATTAAAACAAAAAGAATATATTATCAAAATTCCTTAATATGACTCTGTGCTTTATTAGATAGTGAAGTAAATTAAAAAAACATCAAATCTTAAAAGACTTGATGTTTTTGCATTATATTAAGTTATTTTTCTTCGCTTATTTCGCTTAGTACTATATCATCAAAAATTGAATCTACAAGTTCATCTCTACCCTTTTTATTTAATGATGAGAAGTAATATAGCTTTTCATCAGCTTTTAATTTAAGGGTATCTCTTATCACTTTTTCACTTTTCTTTAGATCATTATTAGATAACTTATCACTTTTGGTAGCTATAACTATTACATCATAACCATAGTGCTTAATCCAATCATACATCATGATATCATCCCCAGTAGGCTTATGTCTACAGTCAACTAGAAGAACCACTCTCTTTAGTTGTAATCTTGAATTAAGGTAAGTTTCTATTATCTGTCCCCAAGTAGCTTTTTCTTTTTTTGATACTTTTGCGTAACCATAACCAGGTAAATCTACTAAATAAAAATCATTGTTAATTAAAAAGAAATTTATTAATCTAGTTTTTCCTGGTGTTTGACTAACCTTCGCCAGTCCTCTTCTGTTTGTAATTGAATTTATTATAGATGACTTACCTACGTTAGATCTTCCAACAAACGCAACTTCTATTCTTTCATCTGTAGGATATTGTTCTCTTCTAACTGCGGATGTAATAAATTCTGATGTTTTAATCTTCATTATTATCAGCTCCAACTAATGCATTTTCCAGTACTGTATCAATTTTTTCGGCAAGTATAAAGTTTAACTTTCCTTTTATACTCTGAGGTATTTTTGTAATATCTTTTTCATTTTCTTTAGGTACTATAACAGTATCTATACCAGCTCTATATGCCGCTAAACTCTTTTCTTTAAGTCCACCAATAGGAAGTACTCTTCCAGTAAGAGTAATTTCACCGGTCATAGCAACATTGCTCTTTACCTTCTTTTCAGAAAGTGCAGAAACTAAAGCAGTTATCATTGTAACACCAGCAGACGGACCATCTTTAGGCACGGCTCCTTCAGGTACATGTATATGAATATCTTTAGATTTATAGAAATCACCATCAATATTAAGCTTTTTAGCATTGGCTCTTACGTACGTGTATCCCGCTCTTGCGGATTCTTTCATAACATCTCCAAGCTGCCCTGTAAGCTCCAATTTACCAGTACCGTCCATAACCATGACTTCTACAGGTAATGTATCACCACCGTATGCAGTCCAAGCCATTCCAGTAACAACTCCAACTTTATCCTCTTTATCAACCTTATCATAGTTGAATACTTTTGGTCCCAGGTACTTCTCTACTACTGGTGGAGTAACAAGAACACTAGTCTTTTCCTTCTCCATCATTTCTTTGATAGCTTTTCTTATTATACTTCCTATTTTTCTTTCAAGACTTCTAACTCCAGATTCTCTTGTGTAGCCTTCAATAATACTCTTTATTGAGTTATCTGTTATCTTAATCTCATTATTCTTTATTCCATGCTCTTCTAATTGCTTAGGTATCAAATATTTTTTTACAATATGATATTTTTCTTCGTAAGTATAACCAGATACTTCAATTATTTCCATTCTATCAAGTAAAGGTCTAGGGATAGTATCTAGTGAATTGGCTGTTGTCAAAAACATAACATTTGACAAATCCATTTCAATTTCTAGATAATTATCTCTGAATGTGGAATTTTGTTCAGCATCTAGAACTTCTAAAAGTGCATCTGCAGGATCACCTTTATAATCATTTGCCATTTTATCAATTTCATCTAATAAGAATAGAGGATTCATAGATTTAGCTTGTTTCATACCATTAACTATTCTTCCTGGAATAGCTCCTACATATGTCTTTCTATGGCCTCTTATCTCTGCTTCGTCTCTTACTCCACCTAAAGACATTCTAACGAAGTTTCTGTTAAGTGCTCTTGCTACGCTTCTTGCTATGGAAGTTTTACCAACCCCAGGAGGCCCAACTAAACAAATTATAGGTCCTTTTAACGTATTGCTTACCTTTCTAACTGAAAGATACTCTATTATTCTTTCTTTTACATCTTCTAATCCATAATGATCTTCCTGAAGAATTTCTCTTGATTTTTTTATATCTACTGCATCTTTAGTTTGCTTATTCCAAGGTAAGTCTAGTATCAAATCTAAATAAGTTCTTATAACATTTCCTTCAGATGAATAGCTTCCAGAAGACTTTAATCTTGACAATTCATAAAGAGCTCTTTCTTTAGCTTCTTTAGGAAGTTTGAGCTTCTTAATCTTGCTTTCATATGCTTCTATTTCTTTTCTATCCTCGTCGTCTTCTCCTAGCTCTTCTTGTATAATCTTCATTTGCTCACGAAGATAGTATTCCTTTTGAAGTTTATCCATCTTTTTCTTTACTTTATAGCCAATTTTCTTCTCTATCTTCAAAACTTCTATCTCATTTTTTAATATTACAAGTAACTTTTCTAATCTCTTCTTAACATCAAAGGACTCAAGCAATTCTTGTCTTACTTCTTGTTTTAATAACAAATATGAAGCAACTACATCAGCTAATCTTGCTGAGTTTTCTATTTCGTCCAATGAAAGTATTATATCTGCAGATGTATTTCCAGATAAATTCAAGTAATCAGAAAAATCATCTTTTAGCGATCTTGTAAGCGCCTCAATCTCTAAAGATACTTTTTCACTTAATTCTTGTTCTTCATCTTCAATATATATTTCTGCTTCAACAGTAAAGAACTCTTCACCATTGGTTAGTGAAAGTATCTTTCCTCTATTAGTGCCTTCTACTAAAACCCTAGTTGTATCCCCTGGTAATTTTAGAAGTTGTTTAATTGTACTAAGTGTTCCTACTTCGTAAATATCCTCTTTTACTGGTTCTTCAATCTTAGCATCCTTTTGAGTCGCAAGGAAAATTTGCTGATTATTTAACATCGCTTCTTCTAAAGCAGCAATGGATTTCTCTCTACCTACATCAAAATGAATAACCATATTCGGAAAAATGGTTATTCCTCTAAGAGGAATTAAAGGAAGAACTTTCTTTTCTCTATTCATGCTTCTCCCCTCCATAATTAATTTTATCAATTAGACCTATTTAGTATACACATAATATGGTTACTTTTCAATAAATATTAGTATTAGTTTTAACACAATAAGTGCTGCTGATATCAGCAGCACTTATATTAATTGTTCAGTGATCTTGCAGATAAGACCTCTACTGATTGCTCCGTAGGGGTATTATTACCTATTTTATCACATATATTAGTCAATGCCAAGTTTATTACCTCTACAATATTGTCAACAGGCTTTACTTTTATTCCTTCCAATGAATCAAAAGATTGACTATAATTCTCGCTTGGTATGATAGCTATTTTTGCCCCTGCCTTTTGAGCAGCTGAAATCTTTGCATTGACACCACCTATAGGTTTTACTAAACCTTGTAATGAAATTTCTCCAGTCATAGCCACATAATTGCTTACAGGGATGTTTTTAATCGCACTATATACAGCAGTTGCTATACTAATACCAGCTGATGGTCCATCAATAGGCACTCCACCTAAGAAGTTTATATGAATATCGTAATTATCGCATTCTATATCAAAGTTATTGTTTAGAACTGTCAAAACATTTTCTACAGAACAATAAGCAGTACTTTTTCTCTTTACCTTTCTATTAGAAGACGTTATTTCTTCTTCTTCAATAATTCCAGTGATTTTTAGAGAACCTTTTCTTCCTATTACTTTTTTAGCACTAGCCTCTATTTCTATTATAGTACCCATATTCGCACCATAAACAGCCAATCCATTAACTACCCCAACTTTAGGCTTAGCCCCTATCATCTTCTCAGGTCTTAAGGAATACTGACCATTCTCAACAACCCATTCTATATCTTCTTCTGTAATCTCTTCTCTTCCATCGTTAATAGCTAGCCCTGAGCACAGCTGAATCAAATTCACTACTTCTCTTCCATTAGAACAGTATCTACTAACTATATCTAAACCATTGTCACATATATTTAATCCTACTTTTTTAACAGCATTGTCAGCTATCTGCTTTATCTCGTCAGGTAATAAAGCTCTAAAAAATATCTCAACACATCTTGATCTAATTGCCGGAACTATCTCATCAGGATTTCTTGTTGTAGCCCCAATCAATCTAAAGTCAGCTGGAAGACCTTTCTCAAAAACCTCTTTTATATAAGTCGGCATATTAGGATCTTCTGAACTGAAGTAAGCACTATCTAAAAACACTTTTCTATCCTCAAGCACCTTTAAAAGTTTATTTAACTGAATAGGATGTAACTCTCCAATCTCATCTATAAATAAAACGCCTCCATGTGCCTTAGTAACCGCACCTGGTTTAGGTTGAGGTATCCCAGCTATACCTAGAGTTCCTGCACCTTGATAAATTGGATCATGCACAGATCCAATTAAAGGATCTGCTATTCCTCTTTCATCAAATCTTAGAGTGGTTGCATCAATTTCTACGAATTTAGCTAAATTTCTAAAAGGTGAATTTTTACTTTTCTTAGCTTCTTCTAAAACCAATCTAGCGGCTGCTGTCTTACCAACTCCAGGGGGGCCATATATTATAACGTGCTGTGGATTTGCTCCACATAATGCTGCCTTTAAGGCCTTTATACCCTTTTCTTGACCTATTATCTCATCAAAACTTTTTGGCCTGCTTTTTTCTGTTAAGGGTTGGGTAAGTTTTATCTCTCTTAATTTATTCAACTTATCTAACTCTTTATGATTTTCTTTATCAATGACTACTTTATTGTTTCTTTGATTACCAGTATTGTTTATCATAAAGATAAATAGTAATACAAGCATTACTACCTGAAGTAAAATAAGTATATTTGTCATTATATGCACCACCTTAATACTTTCTAAGCTTTCTCTTTTGTATTATGTACATATAAAACATAGAATATAACCCATATACTGGTAATAATCTATATAATTTATTACTGTTTGATATTTTATCTTTCACATTTAAATAAAATAGTCATATATTTCTTCATTATACCTTCCTATATAGAAAAAAAGCTGACGAACAAGTCGTCAGCTTTTTATGCAGATTCTATACCTTTTTTAGGTTTAGCTTTCTTTGCCTTTAATACAGGTCTTGTTTCTCCCTCTGCAAGAAGAATAACATCAGGTTCCTTCTTATCTTTAACAGAATCTTCAGTTACAGTAACTTTTACTATATTGTCTTGTGAAGGGATATCGAACATTATATTAGTCATCATCTCTTCCACTATAGCTCTAAGTCCTCTAGCACCTGTATTTCTCTTTATAGCCTCTTCAGCTATTGCCTGTAAGGCCTGTTCATTGAACTCTAAATCTACGTTATCAAGTTCAAATAACTTCTTATATTGTTTTACAAGCGCATTTTTTGGAGTTGTTAGTATATTAACTAAAGCACCTTTATCCAATGACTCTAAAGTTACTACAATTGGTAATCTACCAACAAATTCCGGGATCAAACCAAACTTCAAAAGATCTCCAGGCATTATATCTCTCAATAGCTTACCAATATCTTTTTGTTCTTTAGATTGAACATTAGCTCCAAATCCAATAGCACTCTTGCTAGTTCTTTTTTCTATAATCTTATCAATTCCATCAAACGCTCCACCGCAAATAAACAAAATATTACTAGTGTTTATTTGTATGAACTCTTGATGCGGATGCTTTCTTCCACCTTGAGGAGGAACTGAAGCAACTGTGCCTTCAAGTATCTTTAATAATGCCTGTTGAACACCTTCACCTGATACATCTCTTGTAATTGATGGGTTTTCTGACTTTCTTGCTATCTTATCAACTTCATCGATATATATTATACCTTTTTCAGCTCTTTCAACATCATAATCAGCATTTTGAATAAGCTTTAAAAGTATATTTTCTACATCTTCTCCAACATATCCTGCCTCAGTTAATGTAGTTGCATCTGCTATAGCAAATGGAACATTTAAAAACTTTGCAAGTGTTTGAGCAAGCAATGTTTTACCTGATCCTGTTGGTCCTAAAAGTAATATATTACTTTTTTGCAATTCAATGTCATCTTCTGCTTCGTTTGAATTTATTCTCTTGTAATGGTTATATACTGCTACTGATAGTGCTTTTTTAGCAGCTTCTTGACCAATAACATATTGATCTAAATAGCCTTTTATTTCAACTGGCTTTGGTAAACTAGTTGAATCAAATTGGATGCTTTCCTCAAATTCATCTGCAATTATTTCAGAACATAATTCGATACATTCATCACATATATATACACCTGGCCCAGCAATCAGCCTTTTAACCTGATCTTGATTCTTGCCACAGAAGGAGCATCTTAACTGCTTTTTGTCTTCGTATTTAGCCATTAACTACACCTCACTAAGGTCAAACAAAGAAACTATTCTTTATTTTTCACCTCTTCATTTTTTCTTATAACTTTATCTACTAATCCATACTCTGCTGCTTCATCAGCACTCATAAAGTAATCTCTTTCAACATCAGCTTTGATCTTTTCTAACGGTTTCCCTGTATTTTCACTTAAGATTCTATTTAGATCATCTTTAATCCTAAGTATTCTTCTCGCATGTATATCTATATCTGTTGCTTGACCTTGGAATCCACCAAGTGGTTGATGAATCATTATTTCACTGTTAGGTAGAGCAAATCTCTTACCTTTTGCACCTGATGAAAGAAGAAATGATCCCATTGAAGCTGCCATTCCAATACATATAGTTGCTACATCAGACTTTATATACTGCATAGTATCATATATAGCCATTCCGGATGTAATTGATCCTCCTGGACTATTTATGTATAAATATATATCTTTATCAGGATCTTCACTTTCAAGGAATAATAATTGGGCTACAATTAAGCTAGCTGAAACATCATTTACCTCACCGTTCAGCATAATAATCCTATCTTTTAGAAGTCTTGAGAATATATCGTAACTTCTTTCTCCTCTGTTTGTTTGTTCAATTACCATAGGGACTAAACTCATATACAATCCTCCTTCAATTCAAAACACTATATTTATAATATATCCTATTTTGATAATTTATTATAATTAAATTATATAAAATATTTTATCATTTGTTAATCAATATATATAAGTTAATGTAAAAAATATTCATTTTCATATTTAAAGTACTTATATACCTTTTATATTCTAGTAACTTTTCACACAACTTATACATTATATAACTTAATAATGTAACTTTTAATATATTAATATCTAGCTTTACCTATTTATTAAAAGCTAAATATAATTAATAATGAAAATAAATTTATATTTATCTTCATAAATAGCTTATTTATTTGTAAATTGTTTTAAATTAAGTAATAATGAATTTTTTATACCTATCTATACCCAAACTTATATATTTAAAATGATTGCCAGAATTTCTTCTGGCAATCCATATATACATTATATTATTCAGTTACCTTAGCATTGTCTACTAATAATTTTACAGTTTTTTCTGTAACAACTTCTAGTTTTATAACTTGTTCTTGACCTTTTAATAATATTTCAGCCATTTTTTCTGATTCACCAGCATTGTACATCTTAGCTAATTCAACTGCTTTTGCTTTCATTTCTTCTTCAGTAGCATCTACAGCTTCAGTACCAGCTACTTTATCAAGAACTAAATCAGTCTTAACCTTCTTAACAGCACTTTCTTGCATATAAGCTTTCATTTGTTCTTCACTGCTTGCAGTGAATTCGTAATATTGTGCAAGTGTTAATCCTTGATAGCTAAGTCTGTTTTCTAAATCCTTAACCATAGCTTCTACTTCTCTATCAACCATAACAGAAGGAACTTCTACTTTTGCATTTTCTACTACAGCAGTAACTACAGCTTCTTCAAATTCTTTCTTTGCTCTTTGCTCATTTGAATCAGCTATTTTCTTTCTCATATCAGCTTTTACTTCTTCGATAGTATCAAATTCTGAAACTTCTTTTGCAAATTCATCATCTAATTCTGGAAGTTCTTTTGCTTTAATTTCTTTTACAGTTACTTCAAAAACTGCTGGTTTACCATTTAAATCTTCTTTACCGTAGTTTTCTGGGAAAGTAACATTTACATCTTTCTTTTCTCCAACAGTAGCTCCTACTAATTGATCTTCAAAAGTATCTATAAACGTACCTGAACCTATTTCTAATGAATAGTCAGTTGCTTCTCCACCTTCGAAAGCTATTCCATCAACAAATCCTTTAAAATCTATAGTTACTATATTTCCTTTTTCAACAGATCCTTCAGTCTTTGTTTCGATTCTTGCATTCTTTTCTTGCATTGCTTTTAGTTGCTTTTCTACTTCTTCTTCTGAAACTTCATATGAAACTTTCTTAACTTCAACGCCCTTGTATTGTCCTAGTTCAACTTCAGGGTAAACAGTAACTTCAGCTGTGTAAACTAAGTCTTTTCCTTCTTCTACTTCTAAAACATCTATCTTTGGATAATCTATTGGCTTTATGTTATTGTTTGTTAAAACTTCAGGATATGTTTCATCTATAGCAATGTTTATAGCATCTTCAAGTAATGCTCCGATACCATAGTATTGTTTTACCATATTCATTGGGGCTTTACCTTTTCTGAATCCTGGTATATTAAATTTCTTTATATTTTTTTTGTATGCTTTATTTAAAGCTTCATCGAATTTCTTTGCTTCAACCTTCACTTCAAATTTCACTATATTTGCCTCTATTTTTTCCATTTTAACGTCCATTATAAAATTCCTCCTAAAAAGTGTACTAATCGTCTTTAGACTTAGATATTATAACACATTACTTCTTTTATTTACAAACATTTCTTTATAATATTAACTAAAACACCCATTAACTTCTACCTATGTTATTATTGTATGGTTTTTATAAGTTTATCCAAATAAACCTTACTTTCTAAAATTTCATCATAAGACTTATAATTATCTCCATACACTTCAATTATTGCCCTGCCTTTATAATTTATATCATTTAAACTATTAAAAATTCTTCTGTAGTCTATATTCCCTTTACCAGGAAGCATACAACTCTCACTTTCGCTTTTATCATTTATATGAAAATTACAAATTTCTTTACCCATTACATTAATGTATTCTTGTGGCTCTATATTTGACTTATAACATTGTTTCAAATCTAAGGTATAGTATAGTGGATATCTAACCTGTTCCTTCAATATACTCAGATACTCTAAATCAGAAGACATACACCAAGACACATTTTCTTGTGCTAATTTTACATTATTTTCTCCAGCACAATACGTAAGCCTATTGTACATATCTATGATTAAATCATAATCTAAATTCAAAGAGTCTATTTTTCTCATACCATGGAACGTGTATATTTTACTTCCACCTAATATATTTATAGCTTTACAAACTTTTTTAAACATTTTCATCATATCTTCTCGACGCCTTTTATATGCATCAAATAAAAAAGGCTCAACCATTGTGCTATATATATGGACTGAATTTATATTAAACTCATTCTTTTCGCACTGTTCTTTAATTTTCAATATAAAATCTTCTTCATATTCAGAGAATGTATTTAAAAACACTTCTCCTGAATCAAACCCGATTTTCTTCATAATATTAATGCTATCTTCTGCAAGAACTTTAGGATAAAAGCATGCAGAAGACAATCCTATCTCCATCATAACTTTAACCACCTATTAGCTGTTGTACATTAATGATCTTTTCTTCGTCATCAGCTTTTATATGAAGTCCATCTGCTGCCAAGTTTGATATAGTTAAATTTTTAGCTTTTATGTTCATTACGGCTCTATGCTCGCCAGAGTTTATATCTACAATCCAAATATAAGCATAAAGATCGGGCACTCCAAACCATGGTAATTGACTCACATATGCTACATGTTTATCATCTATAAATTTTGCATTAACTGACCATAAGTATCCAGGATATTGTTTCATTATAGATTCTCGACTAAAAGTCCTACCATCCTTAGTAACATAAGAAGCTTTAGTAATTTCTTTTTGTTGTCCATCACTGCCAATAACTTTCATTTGTTGTGTATTTACCTCATTTATAAGCATAGCATTTTGAGATGGGCTTATATCAAAAGTCACTCCACCATCAATAGGATCAAGATATTTATACTTTTTAGTCCCTTCAATTTCGTCATAGAACACTTTTGATACCGTTCCACTTGCTAATGTAACCTCTATATACTTATCTTCATCTTGCTTCTTTTCTTCATTATTATTTTTAGCAGTGTCTTTTGAAGTATTTGAATCTGATTGTTTATTGTTATCTTTATTTGAGTCATCCTTTGGTTTAGTAGCAGCTTCTTTATCATTATTAGTTGAAGTCTTATCTTTATTAGTTTTGTTTGTAAATATAGATGATACCTTGTTTTTAATATCATTCTTAAAATTGATTTTTGTAGCTGCAAATGCAAGTACTCCTATAACAATCACTACCAATAGCAAAGTAGATACTAGCCTCTTTCTTCTTTTCATCTTTCTTTCATACTCTTTACTGAATATACTAGGTTTTCCCAAAGTTATTCCCTCCTAGTTAATTTTATTATTTTATTACAAATTAAATTTACATAAGTTACAATAAAGTTTATTAAGTCTTATAAATAATTTATAAATATTTCCACTTAAATTAACATCATATTTTATTAGTCCAATTATTTAATATTTTTTATGTTATTATGCGCTTATATATACAGAATTTATTTAATAAATATAATTTTGTGTATAATATAAAACAAACTATCTTATTTGACCATATATATTATACCTTAATGATGTGAAAATTAATAATAATTTTTGTAAAAATTCATATCTTAATGTATAATAGACTATAACTTACCTAATTATGATTGGAGGTCAATATGACGAAATTGCACATTTTAGGCACTGGAAGCGCTATGGTAACCAAGTGCTACAATACGTGTTTTACAATTTCTAATATGGCAGGTGAACACCTTCTAGTAGATACTGGTGGTGGAAACACCTTACTGACTAATTTAGAAAAGCTAAATATACCTATTACAAAAATACATAATATTTTTATATCTCATACTCATAACGATCACATAGCAGGCATTACTTGGATTGTGAGAGCCATCGCTCAATCAATGATAAACGACAAATACTTTGGAAATCTTAACTTTTTTGGACATTCTGATGTATTAGAGGTTGCGAAACAAATTTGCAGTCTTATGTTAGAGGAAAAATTCACGAGCTTTTTTGATGATCGAATATTTTTCATTCCTGTAAACGACAATGAAAAGAAATCTATAATAGATTGTGATTTCACTTTTTTTGATATAAATAGTAAAAAACGTCTTCAATACGGCTTTAAGCTTGAAGATACAGAAGGCATCACGTTTACATTTATTGGCGATGAGCCTTATAAAGAAGAACTTGAAAAACACTGCCTAAATTCTGATTTTATGATGCATGAAGCTTTTTGTTTATTTGAAGAGAGGGATTTGTTTAAACCCTATGAAAAACATCACACTACAGTTAAGGAAGCCTGTGAAAACGGAAGAAAACTTAACATAAAAAACTTAATCTTAATTCATACAGAAGATAAAAACTACATAAGCAAACCAGAATACTATTGTGCTGAAGGAAGGTACTTCTTTAGTGATAACCTTATTGTCCCATCTGATTTAGATGAAATTGATTTAGAAATTATTAAAGAAGAGTAAACTATTTAGATTTTGCATGCGAATATACATCAACTTACTTTGTATATTCGCATATTTTTTATATTTTCACAAATCATACTGTCAACAATAACTCTACCTTTGGTTCTATATACCTCTAATGAATAGTATAATTTTACTATAAATTTAAGGAGGTTTTTATGGCTAATTATTTTAATAATAATAGATTTATTACTGATTCAAAATCAGGAATAAGATCTACTCCATTAATTCTTGTAGTAGTACTTTCATTTGTTTTTGTCTTCCTTGCTCAAATATTGGGTGGAATTCTTTTAGGTTTAATATTTCTTTACACTAAAACACCATTTAGGCAAGAAAACCTTATTGGAAGCAATTATGTAATGATTCTAACAACTTCCATTTCAATCTTTATATGCTTTCTTTGGATATACTTATATGAAAAGAGAAAACCTATATCACTGGGATTTCATAAAAGTGGCTTTGGTTCAAATTATATATACGGATTTCTGTTAGGCTTATTATTGATGTCCTTAGAGGCTGTGTTTTTATGTGTCACTAATAATGCTCAAATCTTTAAAGGTAATTTTACTTTTTATAACACCCTAAGTTTTTTAGTAGTTATACTTTCTTGGATTATTCAGGGTGCCTCAGAAGAGATCTTAATTAGAGGTTTTGCATTACAAGCAATTATCTCTAAATATAATGTAATAGTTGGTGTATTAGTATCTTCATTGATTTTTGCAGCCCTTCACCTTTTTAATCCTGGAATATCCTTGCTAGCTTTTATAAACTTGATTCTATTTGGAATGATAGCTGCACTTTTAGCATTATATACAGAAAGTCTTTGGGCCTCTTGCGCACTGCATAGTGCTTGGAATTTTGCAGAAGGTAACATATATGGCTTTTTAGTAAGCGGAACCCATGCCTCTGGTAACACTTTAGCTTTCATTAACTATAAGGCAAACAACTTAATTAATGGTGGATTATTTGGCCCAGAAGGTGGACTAGCAGATACATTAATAAGTATCATCACAATCGTTGTATTAATTTTCCTTATAAAAAAGAAAAACATTGGGATATCTTCAAACTTCAGTTTGTAGATTTAATTCATATTGTATAAGTATACTTTGTAAAGCTAAAAACAACTTATATTATAGTTATTTTAATATATGAGATACACCTCTTCGTATAAATCATTTTAGAAAAATATAGACTAAAAAACTTACTATTCACCATAAATAATAATTACAAGCATAGAATATATAAAGGGAAGTCAAACGACTTCCCTTTATATATTAATTATTTATTATTTATTGCAACACCCTTTTGATGAACATCCTCCGCAACTATCACAACTGCCGTTATTTTTGCAACAACCTAAGCTAATACCTAATCCTTTTGCTTCATCAGCTGTAAGCGTTACTATGTTTTCGCTGTAATCTTCATAATCTGGAGTATCTTTAAGAAAAGACTTTTTTGCTATTTGAATCATATCTCTATGCACCTCGACTTATAAATGATAATTCAACTTACATACTAAAGTTTATATAACCTTTTAAAATAAGTCAATTAAATAGTATTTAATCCCCATTTACTTTTACACATACTGCTATTGTTCTTAATCAATAGAAAATCGCTGAAGCGAAATTCTGCAATAAGCCTTTTTTTGCGCATCTACTTTTCCGAATATATATAAGAAAACTTATACACAAATAAGTTTTATTTTTTTACTCTATAACCACAAAAAACTTTTAAAGCCATTAAAATATCTCAGTTTAAATACCATAAAAGTTTTATAACTTTTCCACAATAAAAAGGCCTCTAATATCAACATAAAGTTCATACTAGAAGCCTCCATATATTATTTCCCAAGATATCCAGCAGGATTTACAGCTTGTCCACCGATTCTTATTTCAAAATGCAAGTGAGGTCCAGTACTATAGCCTTCACTACCTACTGAAGCAATAACTTGTCCTTGACTAACTTTTTGTCCAACTGAAACATTCACTGATCTCATATGTCCATACATTGTCTGCACTCCGTTTCCATGATCAATTATAATCATGTGACCATATGCAACATTCTTAGTCTCAACCACTACTACAGTTCCACTTTTTGAAGCTTTTACATTTGCTCCCATAGGCGCACCAATATCTAGACCAGTATGGAAACTTACGATATGTTTAGTAGGATGAACTCTAGGACCAAATGGATCAGTAATAGGACCACTTGCTGGCCATATAAAGCTTTGACCTTTTGAAGCTTCACTATTACTAGTATCGCTATCACCTTTGCTATTTATTCCAGCAATTATTCTATCTATCTCATCTTTTGTATCTTTATTATCTTCCTCTAATTTATCAATCTTCTCAGCAAGCTGCTTTTCAGAATCACTTAAAGAATTGATAACACTATTCTTTTGATTCCTTAACGCTGATAATTCATCATATTTTTGCTTATTTTCATTTCTTTCTTGTAATAAAGCTTGTTGAGTATCTTTTAATTCATTTTGTTCTACTAAAACTTGGTTTTTTTGCGCATCCATATCAGCTTTTTTAGCCGATAAATCTTTTTCCTTTTGAGTCAAATCCTTTTGGATGTCTTTTACTTCTTCTATTAATTCATTATCCTTCTCAATAATTGTTGTTATTGTTGTGATCTTTTCGATGAAATCATTAAGATCATCACTTCCTAAAACCACTCCTAATAGTTGTTCACCTAAGCTTATCTTATAAGCATTACGTAATCTTTTACCTAGCAATTCTTTCTTTTCTATTTCTTCTTGCTTCTTTTCTTCTATACTTTTTTGCACAGTTCCGATTTCGTTTGAAACCTTGTTAATATTAGATTGAATTGAGTTAATCTTACCTTGAAGATTATCTATTTTCCCTTGATAAGTATCTACTTTTGTCTGAGATGCTTTTAGGTCGTTAACCTTCTTATCTAACTGATCTTGAATTGTTTTTAATTGATCACTTTGTTGATTTTTAGCATCTTTTATCTGATCTTTTTGATCTTCTAAATCATCAATTTTGTCTTTATTTGAATTAATCTGGTTTTGTAATGAATCAGTAGTAGCTGCAATAGCTTGTACAGAATTAAAGCCAGACGTAATAAAAAAACAAAGTATTAAAGATAAAATTTTCTTCTTCATCTTATCTCTCCTTACCCCCAAATATTATTCTATTTTTAATTATACTACATTTTTCTTCATAATTTCAGTTTTTTTTTATTATTATCTGTTTGTTTACATATTTTTTACGGATATTAAGGAAATTGCACCTATTTTAATAATAAACTTTCTTTAGTGATGGATTATGGATGTACCACTTCATAATAAAATTTATATTTTAAATCTATTCACTGGAACCTGTTAGATTTTAAAAAATAGATTCTGATTCAAAGTGATACAAAGTTCCAACTTCAGCTATTAAGTTATGCATACCGAGAAAATCTTCAGGGTCCACGATTTTCGAACATGCATAACTTATGCCAAAAGATTCTTAAGCAAAAAATCTATTATTTCTTACATATTCTTCATAACTAATATCAAACTCTCCAATTCCTATAAGTTCAATTCCCAGTTTATGAATATCTCTTAGTGTTTCCTTATCTATATCTTGCTCAGAAGCATTGCTTAAAGTTGCTAATTTATTTACCCTATTAATTCCTTTTACCCCTAAGAGTTTGTATATGTTTTTTTCATTTAAATCTTCAGCTTTTACACAACTAACATATATTTTTTCACCATCAATATTACAAACGATAGTATCATCATCTAGTTTACTAACGTAATTATATTTTTTTCTTTTTAAATAGTCTATGCACCACTCTACATACTCATCTTTCGTTAACTTATTGAGTTCATCTTTCAATGTATTGACTTTAAAATCCGTTCTTATCTTAGCACTAATCTTTAAAATATTCCTTCCTACATTAAACAATTGATAAACGCAAAGTATCACTATTATACCTGTTATAGTAAACATCCTATACTACTCCTTCTGTTAATATTTGTTTCTCTATATTTTCACGTATTAGCTTGGTAAGTTCATTACCGTCTATAATCTTAAGATCCATGCCAGATTTCTTAATACTTTTAATTTCATTATTACACTTTGAATCAAATTGGCCTGTAGTTACTACAACACAATGATTTATCTTTTTAGCTCTTGTCTTTCCTACAATAGAATATATAGACTCTGCTCCAATTACCCCTTCTTTATACTGTAAGTAATACACAACAGTAGCTATATTATTTTTATAACAGATAATTTCCTCCAAGTTTTCTGATATAGTTGGGTTTTTGTATCCCCACTCTTCTAATACACTACACAAGTGTTCTAAAACGACCTCGGAATCTAATACTTTGAGATCATTTTTAGAGAACAGCCTATAGTATTGTCTTATAGATACATCTTTCTTAGAAATAAAAAACATAACTATATTTAATATCTTATTTATAACAATACATAAAATAAAGAAACTGAACATAAATTTAAAATTGGTTAATATTTGCATAATTAATCACCTCATTTAATTTATTGACAAATTAATCGATACCGATTCATTTTGCTTAGATATTTACCTTTAAAAATACCCGCCTCTAGAAATATTTACCCAAAATTAATATGCAAATAACATTCTCATAATATTCATATTTTAATATGATAATGAAGAATATCTAAAATTATAAGACAAATCTTTGTCAGCCAAAAACTTTATCTTTATAAGTTATGCTTATGCCAGGCATAACCACTTTTTATGGGCTTTATAGTTCAATTATTAAGTTATGCATACATAAACCTCATAGCCAAATGATTATCATGCATGCATAACTTAAATTTTCATAATATAGCCCTATACTCCATAAAACTTATAAATTTATAAAAAGAAAAAAACCTTAAAAGAAAAATTCTCTTAAGGTTTTTATAACATCATATTAAATTACACTTAATACAATTTATTTAGCGTACTTATTACTATTACTCCATTATGTCAATGAGCCATTTCTTACAGTTTAAACATTTATATATCCTGATAACATATAAATTAAGAAATTTTTCACCATATTGTTTTTTGTATTCCTCAATTTCTTCTTGAAATATAAAGTTTTCATCTTCATCTGTATATCCAACTATATCACCATAAAGGTTACTTTTAGTTTTATTACAACAATCATTT
Source organism: Clostridium yunnanense (assembly GCF_016595795.1). Lineage (GTDB taxonomy): Bacteria > Bacillota > Clostridia > Clostridiales > Clostridiaceae > Clostridium_AR > Clostridium_AR yunnanense. Next base: position 49,698 of record NZ_JAENHN010000065.1, on the reverse strand, counting down.
AAATCTACACAGTCAATTGTGTCAAGCTTTATCCTACCAGCTCTTTCTTGAATTATAGGTATTATGTCATCATATTCGTTAATATCATCCAAGAAGTCTTCTTTAAAAAACTTTTCATTCTCTATTACAAATAACGGGTTCATCAAAATCACACATCCTTATCATAGGTAAATACTTTCAATTCTATTTCGTCCCTTTTTCTTAGCCTCATAAAGTTTATTATCACATATATTAATAAAAAAATCTAGATTAAAGTCATCTGTAGGAACCACAGTTGCTACCCCTGCACTTATTGTAACATACTTGTCTTCTCCAAGGGCTTCATTTAAAATTCTTTCTTCTTCTATTCTTTTTCTTATTTCTTCACATATGGCAACTGCTTCGTCAAAATTTCTGTTTGGAAGTATAACAAAAAATTCTTCTCCACCATATCTTCCAACAATCCCTAAGTTTTTTTCTACTACTTCATTTATAGTAGTTGCTATCTTTACTAAACAACTATCGCCCTTAACATGTCCATAAAAGTCATTGTATTGCTTAAAAAAGTCTATATCTGCAATCATTATAGATAAACTGCTTGAAAACTTCTTTAAGCTATTCCAATACATATATGTCATTCTATCAAGCTTTCTCTTGTTTGCGATATTTGTTAAGAAATCTTTATCGCTCATATCCTTAAGTTTTTTATTTGCAAAATGTAAAGAATTATTCATCTTCATAAGACTTAAATTTTTATTTCTTATACTAATATCTTGTTTATGTCTTTCTATCATATTATCATAATTTTTAATAGCAATTATTATAGAAACAACTAAGGTTAAAGTTATATTAATAAAGAAAATAGTGTTATTTGCATAACCATGTATTCTAATAAAATCCCCAATAAATATTATATGTACAAGACCATATGTAAGTATAATCTGCCTTTTAGATAAGTAAAAAATAGCTGCACATGAAAATAATATTTGATTATACGGTATTGAATTTGTGATACTTTGATCTGATGAGCTTTCCATATAGGCTATTGCCCATATTATAACCACAAAAATCATAACAATCTGAACATAAGAAAAATGTTTTTCTATAAATTTTTTCTTCTTTTTTATCAAGTTTAGCAGTAATAGAAAGACTATTGAAATACAAAATAATGCCAAATAATAAAATCTATAGTTTGAAATATTATACTTATACAATTGAAAATCATATATACTACCATAAATAAATGAAGCTATCATAAGAATTGCAGCAATAAAAGCTGTTATTCTTAATGCAAAATAGCTTCTTTTATAATTTAATTTATTTCTTAATTGAATTAATTCCTCATCGTAGCTTGTATCAATTGCTGAAAATAAAACTTCCTTAATCCTTTTCAACATTAAGCCCTCCAAAAAGTTACTAAATTGAACATTCATTATAAGAACTACTTTTTATAAATTTATGCTTATGAAAAAATCACTAATGATCTTTTCATTAAATTCTTTTGGCATCTGCCTTTAAAGTAAGTAAAACCCTTTCTCAAGGGCTTTTACTAATTATCTTTTATATTGTTTAAGGAACCTTCAATTATTTCTTTAGGATATCCTAAGAATTTTAAAAGCTTTATTGCATTTCTCGTTGGAGAAACTCCTTGCTTTATCTTATAATCAAATGTCAATCCTTCATCATCATTAATCTCTTCACTAAAGTAATAGCATTTGTATTTTTGTCCCACTAGCTTTGCAATTTCATGATCATGAGTGGCCGCTATTACTAAAGTATTATAGTTCATAATATATTTAAGAATTTCCCCAGATGCCGCTATTCTCTCAATAGGGTTTGTCCCTCTAAATATCTCATCTATAAGACATAACATAGGCTTACCATCTTTCGCACTGTTTATAAGCCTTAGCATAGCTTCTGCCTCACCTAGATAAAAACTCTTACCACTAGTTACATCATCCGATGGACTTATAGATGACATAAGCTTCATATAGGTTCCTTCATAGCTTTCACATAAGCATGTATAGAAGGTTTGTGCTAGTAGAACATTTATTCCAACCATTCTTAAGAATGTTGATTTACCTGACATATTGGTTCCTGTAAGAATAATTCCATTCCTGGATAAGGTTATTGAGTTATCAATTGGCTTTTCAACCAGTGGATGTATGCCTTTATTTATATTTAGATAAGCATCTCCTTCCACAAAAGTAGGTTTTGAAAAACTGCTAAGACATTGCCTATAAGCAGCTATTCCTATTAAACTATCAACTTCACCTACTATTTCATATATCTCAATCAATTCCTCTTTATTTTTATTAATTTTATCTGCCATTTTCAGATAAACTCTCTCTTGCATTAAGAAAAATACATATGCAAAATCCAGTAAAGCATCGCTTCCTTCCATCCTTCCAAATGAAATAGAATTCTTTGCAATATATTCTATTTTCTTATAAAGTTTATCTAACCTTGTTGTATAACCGCCAAATTCTTCATACTGGTTTTTACACAAATTCTTAGCAGTTTTAATCACTGACCCTAAGTACATTACACCATCTACATTCATTCTGTTTCTTTCCTTAGAATGAATATATGTATTTATAAAATATACTGGTAATAACCAGCCTAAAAATGGTAATCCTTTAAATATAGAGCCAATGGCAATTGCAATAGGAATAACTAAACCTAACAGGTTATAAAGCCACATTTTCGATTTATCTTCTGTAAGCCCTTCTTTTAGCATCTTTATAGTATAATTATTTTTCTTTCTTCCGAGTTTGAAGAGTTGAAGCTGGATCTTCTCTCTTGCTTCATTATTGTTTCTAAAAAACTCAATCAATTTATCTCTGTCTTTTAAAACATTCAGATCATCTATGGTTTCCCTTAACATATGATAAAACACTTCTTCACCAGGTGAAGAGATAGTTCTATCTATACCGCTATAAACCTTGTCCATATCCAAATCATTCCAAGTCTGATCATCGATATAAAACTTAGAATCCATCTTCATCAAATCATGATACTGTCTTATAATTTTAAAATTACGAGTTCTTTCATCACCTTTAGGCCATATGTATCTCAAGTACTGAATATAGTTTCTTTTTCTAAACATCTAATCAACTCCTAAAATCGTGATTAAGTTTATAGATTATTCTATACCACCTAAAACTTATTATGAATATAAAAAAATAGCTGAAGTGACTTTCTTCAGTAATTTTTTTGCGTATTTGCCTTTTCCAATGCATATTAGCAAACTTATAGGCGACATATTATTCCTTTAAACCTACATTAACTATTCTATTACTATTAATGTAAAATATCAACATTTAGCATAATTTATGCCTATAACTCACCCAACATATTTATGGCATAGCAAAAAACGGAATGTGCACTTCACTACGCCATTCCGTTTTATATTATTTGTTTTAGGCTCTGCTCAATATTATTTAAAAATCAATCTATGTTTAAAAACATTGTTGAAGTTAATTGATTATATAGCAGATGTTAAATACAATCTTATTTTATTACTTTTTCTAAAGTGTTAAATAATTCTTTATTTTCTTTTATCTTATTTTCGTTACCAACAACACAAATCAAGTCCTCATTCATTACACTTTCCACTAATGGAGCAAAACTTCTAATAGTTTTATCATCAGTTTTTAGCACTTCATCTCTTTCTCTTTGTATATCTTCTGATGTTATGTTACTAAAGTAATTTGCAGACGAAACTTCTGCTTTTGAAGCTGTTGTTAACGGATAATCTAATTTTCGTACAGTACCTATGATATACTTTGTCATTTCTCTTTCATTACTTGTAAAGTTATTTAAGTAATCCTTCATCTCATCATATACTTTGATTGTTTCCTTTATATTAGGGTCTCTATAAGAGACGATGTATGCTCCTCCATCTCTTCTAAAGTTTGCAAATACACCATAAGCTCCACCTTTAACTCTTACATTATTCCATAAATAATCAAAACCAGATATAGTTTCTAATACGTTTAAAGAACCATGGTAGCTAAAACCTTTTTTGATGAAGTTTCCACCTTTTGCAACATACTGTACATTTCCTTGGGTTAGAAGTCCTTCATTTGTTACCATTTCTCCAAAATCAAATCTATCTTTAGAAATATTTGCTACTCCTAAGTATGATAAAAGTTTAGGTACAATTTTTTCTAATACATCGTAATCTTCTTCCTCAGAGGAATAGCTTATTACTAGATTATTTTTATTAAATATAGCCTCAGAACTTACCTTCAATTTGGAAATAATATCGCTCTTTTTACTATCAAAATTGTCTTCAAGATCACATAAAAACTGATAATAAGTAAGGCCTAAGGTTATTTCATCATATTTTCCTTTTTCTGTGCAGTAAGCTAATATTTTTCTTAAAGCCAATCTATGACCATTATCTATCAGTCTACCTTCTATTCTAGATCTTATCTCTTTAATTATCTGAAGAAGTCTGTCTTCCTTATCAAAAACTGTATTTTGTATTATTTCACCTAATAAATCTACTCCATCTTCTAACTTACTTAGCAAAGTTTTAAGATTTATTAATAAATATGGAGTGTACTCTCCTTCTTTTCCATTTAGGGAATAACTTACTGGACTGTAAGCAATGCCACCTGTATTTATATTAATTTTATTTGATAGATTCCCATAATTATAATTTTTAGTATCTAATTTTCCTAATATATCAGCTAAGAATCTAACGTAAACCACATCTTCACTAATTAGGCCTTTGCAGTTAAAATATAAGTTAAGATATGATATCTTATTTGTAAACAATTTGTGGTATAGAACTTTAACACCACCTAAATTTCTCTCTTCAAGAGGTAATATCTCTGCCTTTCTATCTATGTCCTCAATTGATAGCATTGGAATTGAAGCTAATGCTTCTTCAGTGTCTGCAGTATTTTGTCTTTCTTTCAAAGCCTTACATTTGTCAATTAAAGTTTTTATCTCAACTTCGCTTAAAGTATTCTTTACTCTGTCTAACTTATCTTTTAATGCTTTTTGCTTTTCTTCATTAAGTCCTTTTTTAGGCTTAAGTATGATAAAAGAACTATGCTTATTGTCTAATATATATTTTTTTATTAAAGCTTCAAAATAGTTAGTTTTCAAAGCAGATTTTATACTCTCAAAATATTTATCATATTCTAAGTGAACAAACGGATCTCCTTCATATAACCAGCTATCCATAATTCGAGTATAGTGTATAAGTCCTTTTGGATATCCATCATACTCTCCTTCTCTTAATTCAAACTCTATTCTGTTAATTGATGCTTCTATGGTTTCTTTGTCTATCCCCTTATCTACAAGCTCCTGCAAGGTTGAATATACAACTTCCTTAAATCTATCTTTGTCTTTTTCATTGCAGTTTTTAGCAACAATAGTCAGTATAGGTTGTTTTGTAGAGCCACTATATTCTCCCGATACAGCTTTACCAATTCCATTATCTAACAAAGCTTTTTTAAGCGGAGCAGCAGGTGTTTTTAGAAGCATATGAGTAAGTATCTCAAAAGCTAATGCTAACTCACCTTCATCAGCTTTTCCTACTACAAAGTTTAGATTCAAATAAGTTTTATCTTCTAAAGTGTCCTCTTCTGAAATTCCGTATTCAAAAGAATGCTCTTTTAAGCTTTCAAAAGGTTTTTGAGTTGGTATACTAGATTTAACATCAATTTTATCAAAATCACTTAAATAGTTTTCATTTAAGAATTTTAATTCCTTCTCTAACTGCCCATCTCCATATAACAATATATAGCTATTTGAAGGATGATAGTATTTTTTATGATAATTGACGAACTTTTCATAAGTTAAATCCGGTATAACCTCTGGATCTCCTCCAGATGCCTCTTTATAAGGAGTATCAGGTAAAACCGTCTTAGTAACCATTCTATACATCAAAGATTCTGGAGACGAATATGCACCTTTCATTTCATTATAAACTACGCCATTATAAGTTAATTCATCCTTTGGTTCTTCGATATTGTAGTGCCAGCCTTCTTGCATAAATATCTCAGGATGTTTATATATATTAGGATATAAAACTGCATCCATATATACATCCATCAAATTAAAATAGTCTTTTTCATTTCTTGAAGCTACTGGATATATAGTCTTGTCAGGATACGTCATAGCATTCAAGAAAGTGTTTAATGAACCTTTTAAAAGTTCTACAAAAGGCTCCTTTGTATTAAACTTTCTTGAACCGCATAAAACTGAATGCTCCAATATATGAGTAAGACCTGTACTGTCTTCTGGTGGTGTTCTAAATCCTATGGAAAACACCTTATTATCATCATCATTATCTATTTTAATTAGTCTAGCACCGCTTTTTTCGTGTTCAAATACATATGCTTTTGAACTTATTTCTTTTATTTCTCTTTCTTCTATAAGTTTAAAACCATGTTTTACTTCATTTAATCTTAAAGTCATTTAAACTACTCCTTTCAAAATTCTACTTTATTCCATAGTAATTAATTCCATAAGTAAATACAAGTTTTTAGTTCATATTTTTATATTATATGATTATTAGTTAATATAAATTTGCCTAGTTCAATATTCTTATACTAAATTGCATACTTTATACTTCAAAATACCTTTCTTGTAATATGTTTTACTACTTTTATTCTTTTCATGTTTAATTTTTTATTTTTCTAACATTTTATTATGACTTATTTATATAACAGTTTAAGAATGACAAAGCCAAGATTTTGTCACTCTCATTTTTAACTATTCTTTATAATTTAAAATTTGCACTAATATAAAGATTTAGCAACTAACTTTTTATTTAATATCATTTAACATATTAACAGTAACTTCAGCTGCTATAGCTTGTTGCTGACTGCTATCTATTGTAGCTTCTCCATCTCCTTTTTGATGACCATAACTTCCAAAGCCACCGTGATTACCACCATCTATCTCCTTGAATACAGTAGTTTCAGGAAGATCACTCTTTGAAGCTTTTATCTTATCTAAGTCAGCCACCTTGTCTTCCGATCCCCAAAGACTTATGACTTTAATATGACTTTCTTTCAAGCTCTTATCACTTAATGGATATGATCCGTAAAATGCCAGTGCTTTTATTCTGTCTTGGTTACTGTAAGCAAAATTTTCTGCCATTACTCCTCCTAAAGAGTGTCCACCAATAGCCCAAGTATTTATATCTTTGTTGTCTTCAATTATCTGGTTTGCTGCATTAACATTAAAAACTGCTAATTTAAATGGCATTTTTGCGATATACACATTAAAGCCTTTGTCTGCAATCTTTTGCATAAATTTTATATAAGCTTTTTCATCGACCTTCCCACCTGGATAAAATATAAATCCAACATCACTTTTTTCTCTTGGTATCAATTCTATATATTTCTCTTTAGCTGTTATCGTAATAGTAGATTCTTTGCTTGCCATAACCTCTATGCTTTCATCAGCCTTATAGTAAGTGTTTAAATAAATTACAGCTGAAGTAAGTATTAGAACTAGAATTGTTGTTAATACTATTGATATCTTTTTCTTTTTTTTCATACTTGCTCCTTAAAATTTAATATTGATATATTTCATTATATTAGTATTATAAAATTATATAAACAACAAAAATTCATGTTCTTATTTCCTAAGTTAAATATAAATCTCAGGAGGATTTTTTTATGTATACAATAATGGCAATTAAGCTATCTCCTCGCACTAAGATAGCTCCAACAGTACAGGAAATCTTAACTAAATACGGGTGCATAATCAAAGTTAGATTAGGTTTACACGAAGCTTCTACAGATGCCTGCTCTACTAATGGATTAATACTTCTTGAATTATTAAGTGATGAAAAAGAACAAATAATAAAACTTTCTGAAGAATTAAATTCATTAGAATATGTTACTGCAAAGCTTTTAGAATTATAATCTAAATAAAAAAGTCGCTGAAGCCCCCTACTCAATGAGCTTCCTTAACTCATCTACCTTTCCAAATATATGAGGAAATTTGAGTAGGAGAATAAGCTTTGTTTTTTACTGCATACTGATAAAAGCCTTTTAAAAGCTTTTAAATATCTAGATTTGATTAGATTGAAAACTTTATAATTTTATATGCAGTAAAAAGAACTCACTGAAGTAGCTTTCTTCAGTGAGTTCTTTTTGCGCATCCAAATCTAAACTTATATGTTAACCTGGTAATAAAACAAATCTTACTATAAATAAAACTGCGAATACATATAGAATTGGATGAACTTCTTTATGTCTTCCGTTTAAAACTTTCATCAATGGATAGAATATTAGTCCTACTGCTATTCCATTCGCTATACTATATGTAAATGGCATCATGGCGATTGTAAAGAATACTGGAACAGCTTCTGTAAAATCACTAAAATCAATATCTTTTACTGCACTAAGCATTAATACTCCAACTATTATAAGTGCTGGTGAAGTTGCACTTGATGGTATTATTCCAACAACTCCACTGAAGAACATTGAAACTATGAAAAGAACTCCTGGAACAATATTTGCAAGTCCAGTTCTAGCCCCTTCAGATATACCAGATGCAGACTCAACAACTGTTGCAATTGTTGTAGTTCCTAGTAAACCTCCTATAGTTGTTGCAATAGCATCACTTTCAAGAGCTTTTCTAAGATTTTTCACATTTCCTTCTTTATCAACCATGCCTGCTCTACCAGCAGTACCAACCAAAGTACCTATAGAATCGAATAAATCAACTAAACTTAATGTTATGACTACCATAGCTATACTTAAGAAGGCTCCAACTACACCTGATCCATTATGAGATAGCAAACCTTTAAAATCCAAGGCAAAGAATGTAGCTCCAATAGTAGGCATTGAGAAAATCTTTGTACTAGTATCAATAGTTGTAACTCCCATAGGTATACCTATTAAAGTTGTAACTACGATTCCTATCAATATGGCCCCTTTAACTTTTCTAGCCATAAGTACAGCGATTATTAAAACTCCTAGAATAGTTAATATAGTAGCTTTATTTGTAAAATCACCAAAGGCCATTAACGTTGCTGGATTAGCTACTATAACTCCACCACTTTTAAGCCCTATTAATGATATAAATAATCCTATTCCTGCTGTTATTGCAAGTTTTATATTCTCAGGAAGTGCCATTACTATCTTTTCTCTTATAGAAGTTAATGTAATAACAATAAACACTAATCCCGATATAAACACAGCTGCAAGACCTTGCTGCCAAGTATATCCTAAGTTTAAGCAAACATTAAAAGAAAAGAATGATACAAGTCCAAGCCCTGGTGCTAATATAAATGGTAAGTTAGCACGAAATGCCATTATAAGTGTCCCTATTGCTGCCGCTAAACATGTAGAGGCAAAAGCTGAGGCTACAATTGGGTCATTTGAAATAAGCAGTTTAGCTGCTGCATCACCTTTTAAACCTGCTAAGTTCATTCCACTCATTTTTAAAATATTTGGAATAACTAAAAGTGCATAAGCAACAGTAATAAAAGACGTTAATCCCCCAAGAAGTTCTGTTTTGACATCTGTGTCGTTCTCTTTTAATTTAAACAGCTTCTCTAATAAATTGTTCATATTAAGTTTTCTCCCTTCAAAATAAAAAGTCGCCTAAGCGAAAAAATGCCGTTATTCGAGTAAATCAAATAACGGCATGTACGTTTTGATTTACCCATAGTGAGAAATTTTACGGTCTTCTCGTAGAAACATCTGAACCTTATTATCAGAAATATATGGATAAAATTATTTTTATATATTTTTTGTACAAGTGTTATAATATCATCACTCCAAAATATTTTCAACAAAAAAATTATATTTTCGACAATATATATTGGTTGAATTAAAGATAAAAAACAGGTATATTTATAGAGGTAATAAATATACTGTTCCAACATTAATTATTAATTTCTACAAATCTGCAAATTATTAAGTACAATATTTCAGAATAAGTATAAATTAAATTTCCGTAGAGGAACCCAATACTAGGAGTGTGCATTATGAACAAAAATTCTAAATTAAGAGCTATAATACAATTTATAACTTATTCATTGGTTGGTGCAAGTAATGTAATAATTGATCTCATAGTTTTAAATATATTATGGACAATCACTGGACTAACAGTTGGAAGAATAAATTTTTTATTTAAGCTAATTTCATTTTGTATATATTCAACTAGTGGTTATTTGTTAAACAATAAGTTTACATTCAAAAGTGAAACTAAATCATCTTCTTATTTTGGTTATGTAAGTCTTCTAGGAATATTATCTTTCTTAGATGCTATAATAATAGTTTATCTTACAAGACATAATATTTTTCATATACATAGATTTTTTTGGGCCAATATATCAGCCTTTTTAGCTGCTATGCTTACAGGAATTTTAGGCTTTTTGATAAATAAATTCATTATTTTCAATAAAGATTAAAGGTGAACATTACTGTTCACCTTCATCTTTTATACAGACTATATTGGTATATAACTTTTAATTTATATCTTTAAATTTAATTACTTCCTAAGTATTAGAATTTCCCCTGCCTTGATATTTATATTTCCATCACTCTTAATCTTTTTATTATCCTTATTATCAATTAAAACTTCGTACTTTCCTTTTTCTAAAGGAATCTTACAGTCAGCAGAAGTACTATTTACGATTACAAATACGCTATCTTTTTCATAGGTTCTCTTCATATTCAATATTCCACTGTCATTTGTTTCAACCTTATCTACCTCTCCTAGTCTAAGTGCTTTATAATTATTTCTTAGTTCTAAAAGCTTTTTGTAGAAATTATATATAGAATCTTTGTCAGCTTTTTGCACATTAAGAGCTACCTTATCAATGTCATTTGTGCTTTCCATCCATTTTGTATTTTTACTAGTATCTTTGTTATCCCAAATAAATGGTTCCCTTATATTTTCATCTGGTTTTGATCCAGTCATTCCAACTTCTTCTCCATAATATATATAAGGCGTTCCCGGCAATGTAAGATATATAGCTGCTGCCATCTTCATCTTTTCAATATCCCCAAGGTTATCCATAACTCTGTTCTGATCATGATTACTTAAAAAAGGTGCTGGAACAAAGTTCTTATTTTTTTCTTTTAGAGTATCATAGTTATCCTTAATCTCAGTAGGCAAATCTTCTATACTTTGACCACTAACACCTTTAGTTATTGAATCTGCAAGAGGAAAATCGAAGACACTATCTAAGCCCTCTTGATACGGTGCCATAGCAAAAAGATTGTCCCAAACTTCTCCTGTTAATACAAAGTTTTTATTTATACTCTTACAATATTCATTGTATTCTTTCCACCATTGTATATTTTTATCTTGGTCATCATATATCCATTTTGCTGCATCTAACCTAAAGCCATCTACTCCTAGCTCTTCATAGTATTTAGCTATATTTTTCATTTCCTGCCTTACTTCTTTGTTATCATAGTTTAAGTCAGGCATACCTTCCCAGAATATAGAATAGTAATAGTCATTAAGTGTAGTATTTTTCGTCCATGGCTTTGTTCCCATCTTTGAGATTTCATTTTCTACATTAGAGTCAGTGTTCCATATATAATAATCTCTATACTTGCTATTCTTATCAGCTTTAGCTTCCTTAAACCACTTATTTTCAGTGGATGTATGGTTAATAACCATATCCATTAATATCTTTATATCTCTTTTATGTGCTTCTGCCAAAAGATTCTTCAAATCTTCCATTGTTCCATATTGAGGATTTATTTTGTAGTAGTCAGTTACATCATAACCATGATAAGAAGGCGAATCATTTATTGGCATCAGCCATATCCCATTGACACCCAACTCTTTAAGGTAGTCCAATTTTTCTGTTACTCCTTTGAGATCACCAATACCATCTCCATTGCTATCATTAAAGGCTCTTACAAAAATCTCATAGAAAGATCTTCCATCATAATTCTGTTGATCTTTTTGCGCAACCGTTTGCTTTGAACATCCAAAAAATAAAGAGACTATTAAAATAAGCACTATAAAACTACTTAACTTTTTTCTCATAACATTTCTCCCTAACTCTATATTATTTTATTCAAAATGTGTCTTAATAATTTTATCAATATTTACATAACTTAAATCTTAATGTAACTCTAATTCACTGTACTTAGGCTTCATCCTTACTAGCAAAGATTGATCAACTCACGATTATCTCTCAGATATATAAACTCTTGACTCATAAGGTCTTAGATTTATTATCTTTTCATTCACTATTTGTAAGTTATCTTCACCGTTTTCATAGTTGCAAACTTCAAGCTTGAAATTACTTAAAAAAGCCTCTTCTGAAAGCATAAGCTGCGCATCTCTACCAAAGAAATTACAAACAATTAGAATTTTTTTATCTTCTAAAATTCTTAAATACGCATAAATTGAAGGGTTTTCTTTATCTATTTCTTCAAAGGTTCCATACACTAAGGTTAGTTCTTCTTTTCTTAAAGCAATAAGTTTCTTATAAAAATTCAGTATCGAATCACAATCTTTTTCTTGTTTCTCAACGTTAACTTCTTGATAATTTGAGTTAACTTTAATCCAAGGATTTGAATCTGTAAATCCTGCATTCTCTTTGGCATTCCATTGCATTGGAGTTCTTGAATTATCTCTTGAAGTAAGATTTAATCCTTTAATATAATTTTCATGACTTACAATACCTGATAAAACAAATTCACTATATCTGGTAAATATAGAGGCATCTCTATAATCTTCTAGTTTAAAATCATCTGCATTAGTCATACCTATTTCATCACCATAATATATAAATGGCGTTCCTTTATGAGTCAGTTGCAAGGTTGCTAACATCTTCGCAGACAATTTATGATATTTCTTATCATCTCCGAGTCTTGATACAGTTCTTGTAGTATCATGATTTGAGTAAAACACAGGGCACCAACCTTCTTTTTCATCTCTAGTGGCCCATCCTGTCATTTTCTCTTTTATATCCTTTATAAGATCTATATCCACTCTCTCCCATGGATTTTCGCCTTTACCTACACTATGTAAATCGAAATGGAAAGTAAAATCTAGCTCCTTATTATCAACTCCAGTATACACATGAGCATTCTCATAGTTGATCCCACCAGTTTCGCCTATAACCACATGGCTGTCTGTAAATACATCTCTTTTTAACTCTTTCAGATAATCATGAACTTCTGGAAGATTTTGAACATAAGGTATGAAGTCACCATAAAGTGCACCATCTTTAACTTCTCCATCTGGGAATCTCATATCCTTTGCCAAATGATTTATAGCATCCATTCTAAAACCATCTACACCTTTTCCAACCCAATATTTAAGCATATTCTTCATATCCTGTCTTAGCTCTTTGTTTGTCCAATTTAAATCAGGTTGTTTTTTGGAAAATATATGTAGATAATACTCACCGGTGTTTTCATCTAACTCCCACGCGCTTCCCCCAAAAAACGAACCCCAATTGTTAGGTGGTTTATTATCTTTCCCCTTACTCCAAATATAGTAATCTCTATATTTATTCTCTTTTGACTTTATTGCTTCTATGAACCAAGGATGTTCATCAGAACTATGATTTATTACCATATCCATTATAAGTCTCATATTTCTTTGATGTATACCACTTAGAAGTTCATCAAAATCCTCTAAATCACCAAATTCTATCATTATATCTTCAAAATCACTGATATCATATCCGTTATCTTCATTTGGAGACTTATTAATTGGATTTAAATATATCATATCAACTCCTAGAGATTTTATATAATCTAACTTTTCAATTATACCTCTTAAGTCACCTATGCCATCTCCATTGGAATCTTTAAAACTTCTTACATAAATCTGATATGCTACTCCTTCTTTCCACCACTTTTTTTGCAAAATAACCCCTCCTGGATTTTATTCTATTAATGTAAATGTTTAAAATTAGTTAACACTATATCCTTACAAAACCATTTAAATGTGTAGGTTTAAAGAGGCACCACTTCTACCCAACATCTATTTTAAAACTCTCACAGATTATGTTGAGAGAATATAAAAACAATAAGTTTTTTACGAAGTGATGCATCTCTATATAGCAAAAGCATATTACTTAATTCTATAATTTATATACTATAGCCTCGTAAGGTCTAAGTTTAATATGATCCTCTTTTGGTACATTATCATAATTTGAAATCAAAATATTTCTTGTTAAACTTCTTAATTCTTCTGGAACTATGAACTCTACTTCCTCTTCAAAAAAGTTAAGTACTACTAAAAGCTTTTCATTTTCTAATTGCCTTGTATAACAGTATAAACTTTCACTTTCCTTATAATATTCCTTGAAAGTTCCATATACTATGATTTCATTTTCTTTTCTTAGCTCAATTAATCTCTTGTAATAATAGAAAATCGAATTATTATCTTTTAAAGCCTCTTCAACGTTTATTTCTGTATAGTTAGGATTTACTTTAAGCCATGGAGTTCCATTAGAAAATCCACCATTTAAGGTGCTATCCCACTGTATAGGAGTTCTAGCATTATCCCTTCCCATTCTATAAACACCAGCCATAAAGTCTTCCACTTTCATAAGACCTCCTTCAACCAGTTCCTTATAGGCATTTAAAATCTCTAAATCCTTGTATTCATTAACAGTTTCATATTTGACATTGGTCATTCCTATTTCTTCGCCTTGATATATATAAGGAGTTCCATGCATTGTATGAAGCATTGTAGCAAGCATCTTAGCAGATTCCACTCTATACTCTTTATCATTTCCAAATCTTGATACCATTCTAGGCTGATCATGGTTATTTAAGTATAGTGAGTTCCATCCATCATCACTCAGTTCTTCTTGCCATTTACTCATTATTTCTTTAAACTCACCAAGCGTCCAAGGTTTCTCTTCCCACTTAGTCCTACCTTTTCCTATATCCATAAGCTCGAACTGGAATATCATATTAAGTTCATTTCTATCTTTACCAACATAATCCTTTGCAAGCTCAGGTGAAACTCCTGGGCATTCACCTACTGTCATTACGTCATATTTACTTAGGACTTCTTTATACATCTCTTGCATAAATTCATGAATTCTAGGTCCATTCATAGAATAGGGCGCAAAGTTACCATATAAATCCCCCTCACCCTTAGGTCCATCTGGAAGCCCTGGTACCTTAGAGATAAAGTTGATTACATCCATTCTAAATCCGTCTACTCCCATCTCAAACCAATACTTCATCATATCATAAACTTCTTTTCTAACCTCTGGATTTTCCCAGTTTAAATCTGGCTGCTTCTTTGAGAATAAATGAAGATAATACTCTTCTGTTGTTTCATCATATTGCCAAGCACTTCCGCTAAAGCATGATCCCCAATTATTAGGAGGCTGTCCATTCTTACCTTTTCCCCATATATAATAATCTCTATATTTAGAGTCTTTTGAACTTCTACTTTCTGCAAACCATTTATGCTCATCTGATGAGTGATTTACAACAAGATCCATTACAAGTTTTATGCCTCTCTCATGAAGCCCTTTAAGTAATTCCTTAAAGTCCTCCATTGTACCAAACTCGTCCATTATATCTCTATAATCACTAATGTCATATCCCATATCATCATTTGGAGACTTATATACAGGATTAAGCCACATTATATTAATACCTAATTCTTTAAGATAATCTAATTTTTCTATAACACCTCTTAAATCACCTATTCCATCTCCATTAGAATCCTTAAAGCTTCTTGGGTAAAGTTGATAAACAACTCCTTCTTTCCACCATTTTCTCTCCATCTATTATCACCTCTATATAAAATTTAAAAGTTGTGCATACGGTTTCACAACTATTCTAACACATAATAAATCTTTTAAAAAGGTCATTTTTTAATTAATGTAAAAGTATTCATAATATATATCTTTAAAGTAAAAAAATGCGCCTCTAATTAGATTTATATACTATAAAATCTTATCATAGACTCATTTTTATAAAATTTTATTTTACATTCTCCAAAGCTTTTCCCACTTAGACATCACCTGATTATCTAAGCCTTTTTTTCTATTTTGAAAAGCGTTATTTTTCCGTCTAACTACTTTTACTGTAAAACAAAAAGAGATAAAGATATAATCAATCTATATCTTTATCTCCTATTTCATCTTTAAAAAGTGTAAGTTTCAATATTTTCTATAGCTTTATCAACAAGTTCATCTATTGCTAGAACACTTTCTGATTTTCTTGTAACATCTACTCTTGGTTTTGTCTTAGGATGTTTTGGAACAAATATTGTACAGCAATCTTCATATGGTAGTATTGAAGTTTCAAAAGTACCTATGTTGTTTGCTATTTCTATTATATCTTCCTTATCCATTGCAACTAGTGGTCTAAATACTGGTCTATCAGCAACATCATTACTAACCATTAAACCTTCCATAGTTTGTGATGCAACTTGCCCTATGCTTTCTCCACTAGAAACTGATTGTACTCCTTTTATTTCTGCAAGCTTACAAGCAACTCTCATCATAAATCTTCTCATTATGATGGTAAGCTCATCTTCTCTGCACTTTTCCATTATAGCCATTTGTATATCAGTAAAAGGAACTACATACAGTCTAACCTTTTCAGTATATTGAGCTAATATCTTTGCAAGGTCTTTAACTTTATCCTTTGCTCTCTCTGATGTGTATGGATGTGAATGATAGTATACACAACTAAGTTCTACACCTCTTCTTGCCATAAGGTATCCAGCAACTGGAGAGTCTATACCTCCTGAAAGCATAAGCATTGTGCTTCCATTCATTCCATATGGTAGTCCACCAGCACCCTTTATCTTATCTTTGTTTGTATAAACATATGCATTCTTTTCTCTTATTTCAATCTTTAGAGTGCATTGAGGTTTATGTATATCAACCGAAACAGTCTCATGCTTGCTAAGTACGTATCCACCTACTCCTCTAGAAGTTTCCATAGAGTTAAATGGAAATTTTTTATCTGCTCTGTTCGTTTCTACTTTAAAAGTTTCTGCTCCGCTTTCCTTAACCTTTTCAAGTGCTAAGGCTTTTATAGCATCAAGCTCTCTTTCAACTTGAGTTACTACACAGATTTCCATAACTCCAAATACACTTTTTGATCTTTTACAAGCTTCTTCAAGATCTTCACACTTTATGAACCATCTACCTTGGTCTTCAACTATCTCGAAATCTAGTCCAACCAATTTCTTCTTTATGTTCTCTTTAAGTCTTCTTTCAAACTTACCTCTGTTTAAACCCTTAAGAAATATCTCAGGGGCATATTTTACAAGAATTAATTTTTTCATATCTTTACTCTCCTTAAAAAAGTTAGTGAATTTCTTAAAACTTCTATTACGTAATCAACCTCTTCAATGGTATTAAAGCTTGAGAAGCTAAACCTGATTGCTCCAGTTATCTCTTTTTCAGTTAACCCTATTGCATTCAATACATGGCTTCCTTTGGTATTTATATGTCTTGAAGAGCAAGCCGAACCAGTTGAAACATATATATCTTTCTCTTCAAGCAGGTGAAGAAGAACTTCGGCTCTTACTCCTATGAATGAAACATTTAAAACATATGGTGAAATTTTTTCATCTAAAGAACTATTTATTTTTATATCCTTTATATTTTGTAATTTATCTATAAAATATCTCTTTAATTCTGTAACCTTATTAAAATTACTATCTAGATTCTTTGAAATTTCTTCAGCAGCCTTTACCATTCCTAAAACTGATGGTAAATTTTCCGTTCCAGATCTAAAGCCTTTTTCTTGTCCACCCCCACTAATAAGAGGTGCAACTGAAAGACCCTTTCTTATATAGCAAAATCCAATTCCTTTAGGTCCATGAATCTTATGTGCACTTACTGAAAGCATATCGATCTTACACTTTTTCACATCTATTTTAAACTTTCCGAAACTCTGCACTGCATCAACATGAAACTTAGCTCTTTGACTTCTTTCTTTAATAAGATTGCCTATCCTTTCAAGATCTTGTATTGCTCCAATTTCATTATTTACATGCATTATAGATACTAAAACAGTATCCTTGCATATACTTTCTTCTAACTGCTCTATGTCAATTTGACCTACACTGTTAACATCTAAGTATGTAACTTTCACTCCATGTTCCTCAAGTTCTTTACAAGTACTCAAAACACTTGGATGTTCAAAACTTGATATTATAACATGATTTCCTGGCTTAGTTATACCTTTTATTATCATATTATTACTTTCGCTTCCGCCAGAAGTAAAATATATTTCTTCCTTTATACAGTTAATTAGGTTTGATAACTTTTCTCTAGAGCTTAAAAGTTCTCTGTCGCATTTTATACCCATTTTATGTAATGATGAAGGATTGCCGTAGAATTCCCTCATTCCATTGCTCACTGCTTCAATAACTTCTTCAGTAGGTCTGGTGGTTGCACTATTGTCAAAATACACCTCCATTTTATCACCCTCTCAGTATAGTAATTTTCATAGCTGTATTTTTAACTACAGAAATTATAAAGTTATAAAAGTCTTCATAATTTTATCTAAATATAAATATTATGTGTAAATCTCGCGTTATACAATTTACCATATATGTAAAATTACAAACATCTTTTATTTATAATCATCAAATATAATATTTTACAGGATTATTCACTTTTTTTCAACAATAAATTGATTTTATATTGATTTTTTACTTAATATCATTATACTTTAGGATTGCTATAGATGTACCACTTCAATCCGAAACCTATTTTTAAAACTCTCACGGGTTCTGGTGAGAGAATTTAAAAATAATAAGTTTTAATATGAAGCGGTACATCTATAACCATTAAATTTCAACAATGTTCTTTAACAGACACTAGTTTTTAACCAATTTATATCAAATATTAAAAAAATCAGTGATATACTTAAAAATATATCACTGAACTATTCTGATTATTTAAATTCATTTATATCTACTTTTCAAACTAGCCTACTTTTTCTAATCTCTTAAATAACCTATCTTTAAATACTAACCCAATTACAATCAACATTATAAATATAGTTGTTCCTATATAAATCACAAGCTTATTTCCAATCGCTATATTTGCTCCGTAATAACTTGAAAGAATTAGCATTGGTAATCTTCCTAAGGTTGAATATATCAAAAAATCTATTAACGTAATCCTCGATAGACCACATAAAAATATAGAGCTGTCTTTCGGTATTCCTGGCATTATATATATTAGAAAAACCACAAGATTTAACCTATCTGAGTTCATAAGCCTTTCAAAAGGCTTTATTGCTACATCTGGCACTACCTTCTCTACAAATCTAGTCCCATATTTTTTTGTAAGATTAAATAATATTATTGATCCTAAGTTTATTCCTACTATTGATAATATTGTAGCTTCTATTGTTCCAAACACGTACCCCCCAGCAGTTTGAAATACTTCTCCTGGGATAAAGAATATTACTACTTGCAGAAATTGAAGAAGCGTATAAACTATTGGAGCTAGTGGTCCAAAGGAAAGCAAATATCTTTTAAACCTTTCATTATTCTTTAGTACTTCAATCATGTTGTGTATATCTTTTTTAAATATGATAAATAATAAAATCAAAACTAAAATAGAAAGTATTAGAAGAATTATTCCTTTGTTCTTCTTCCATGAGCTTATTAGTTTGTTCATAAACTCCTCCTCTTATATAGTCTGCCTTGTCAGTCTTTTTAATAAATTACAAAAACACATATCTTCATATATACATCTTACTATGATTTAATAAAAAGTAAATTAAAATTATCTTAATTTTATCTTAATTATTGATTTTACCTGTGATTTCATAGCAATTACTATCACTAATACTTTTTTGCTTCCATGCTCTATTCCTATATAGCAAAAAGGATGAAGCCTCAGCTCCATCCCTTATATTACAAATATCTTTTACAACAAATTCCACTTCTATTTAACTGTATCCGTAAAATTAATTCCACTTGCTTTCATATTTTGTACTGCTGAATCAACCTGTGAAGGTGAAAGCACCGTATCTTTTGCATGATAAACCCAGTCTACATCCTGTACATAAGTACTTGCTAAAAGTGGATTTTCTCCTTCTCCTGTTATGAACCATAGATTAAAGTTGATACTCATTAACTTTCTTGGCCCAAAGTATGGAGTATCTTGTGCAAATTGCCTTCCATCTATAAAATAAGTTGTAGTACCATCGCTAGCAACATTCATAACTAAGTTATGCCAACCTGCATATGAACCTGCTCCAAATTTAGAACTACCGTCCTTATACCAAGGATCTGCAGTATAGGTATGCCATGAAGTTGTCCATATACCTTGACCTTCTCCCCATCCTCCATTTGCTAAATATTCAAAGTCTAACTCACTATAACTCGGATCTCTATATCCTTCTAAAGGAGAGATTGCGAAGAAGGTTTCATTAATTTCAGCACCATCAGTTCCTGAAATAGGTGTATCTGTAAACCTTACTCTTGCAGCATAAGTACCTCTGTTATACTTTCTGTTAGTAGTATAGATCTCAGCTTGGCTTGTTCCTGCACCTGTACCATTAGTACTTGCTGTAAGTCTCATTAGCTTATTAGAAGAATTTTGAGAATCAGCAAGGAAGGAAATGTTGCTAGGTGAAAACTTACAGCCACTTGGACCTGGTCCAGCTACTTCATTTCTTAAAGTCCAGCCATGAGTTGCTAAGTTTCCGTCACTTGAGCTATTGTAATTAAAGTCATCAAACATAATATTAGATGTAGGAAGCGGTGTTGGTGTACCTTTATATATCTTTACTGAAGACATCTTATCATTGGCATCTGTACCAATCCAAGTAGAACTTGTAGTGAATGTCCACTTAGTCCCTAAGAAGTTATCATCTGCATAAGCTTCAACAGTCCATCCAGCTGGCACCTTTAACGACGACATCCAATTGTCTGGTATTCCCGCAGCATTTAGCTGTGAAAGTGTATAATTTCCTACAGGTAGTCCTATTGAAGTTCCACCATAATTGATATCTTGATATAAAACTGCTTGTTCTGGTTCATCTGATGTCCAAATCTGTACTTCTACATAGTGATTATATATATTAGCACTACTTCCATTTGAATATAACCTTACGTATCTTGCACTTATAGCTGAGAAATTTATTGCCTTTCCTGCAGAAGTTTCTGCATATTCAGCATCATTTCCTGTGCCAAGACCAGCACTATTATTATTATCATTATTGAATACTGTTGTCACCCCACTGCTAAAGCTAGGGTCATTTGATACTCTTGCAATTACATCATGGTATGTTCTACCATCAGCAAAATAATGCCAAAGGTTTATCTTATTTATATTGTACGCTTGTCCTAAGTCGATTTGTATCCATTGGAGGTTCTGTGTTACCCCTACTAAATTGTTACTGTTTACATCACCGTCCGTTATAAGTGAAGCGGATGCCGACAAGGTATCACTAGCTGTAATACTTTTACCTGTAGCTATGTTTCTTGTTGCCGCACTAACACTTTTTCCATAAGATACTACTTGAGTAATAGTCAAAGCTGCTACTAAAGCTATAGATAAAAATCCAAGACGTTTTTTACTATCCGTATTCTTTTTTTTAAACATAAAACTTTCAAACCCTTCTTTCTTTAATTTTTATATAGCATTTACACTGTAAAAAATCAATAGTTCAAGAGCTTAGTGGAACTTAGATATAATGTTTTCTAAATACATATATTATTTTAGATCCTTATTATTTGAACTACCTAAAAATCTTGCTAGTTCATAACTGAAAATTTATTTGGTTTGTTTTAATGAAATTTGTTTTAGAATTTGAGATTTTGCAATTTTAGTTGATTTTCTGAGATATTGTTTAGACTTTTATTTTTGAAATTTAAATTAGAAAAGTTTTGAATCTTAAATATCGTATTATATTTGTTAGCTAAAGTTTTTAGTGTAACTACTATATATTTATATTGTAAATCATGCAGCAACAAAATGCAATACATTACCTACTTTCGCATTTATTGTAAAACAAAAAGGTCTATCCTATGGAACTAGAATAAACCATTTTATTACTATTATGTTATTGTGATTAAACATGCTGGATCTCTTTATCTAATATTTCTTCTTTAATACTACTATAGTCTTCTCCTGTTGTAGAAGCTATGGTGTCTACAAATTTCTCAAGTTTTTCAGCTATTTCGTATATTTCATTTGGTTTCATATCACCTCTAGCTAATCTGTCACATAAGGATAAAAGCGTAATTTCGTGAACTGAGCAGTCTTCTACCATAGTTGATATCTCGGCAAATGGAAGTCTTTTGTTTACATAAAGGTTTTGCATATGCCATCTTACAAGACCAATTACTGAGTCATTGAACTCCTCATCTTCTGAAAAATCTCTTAAGAAACGCCTAACCATTTCAGCTCCCACTGAATCATGGTTATAAGCTGTCCATCTTCCATTTCTTTTTACAGTTGTTTTTATCTTTCCAACATCGTGAAGTAATGCTGCCCACATAAAGCTTCTTTTATCTTCACTGATTTCTCTCCTCAATGCAGCTTGATCTACTACCATCATCGTATGATTCCATACGTTTCCTTCTGGATGAAACTTCTTTTCTTGCTCAATACTTTCTAAACCACCTATTATATCAAATGGTCTTTTGCGCAAAACACCATCCTTTTTTAGCTTGTTTAAATATTCTGATGGTCTATCATCAGACAATAAATGTGATTCTATATCATTAAATGTTTCTAAATTAGACAAGCATACCACCTCCATTTCTATGTAATTATTATTGCCTTATTTTTATATAAAGATTCAGTTATTAACTTTGTATAAATATATATCCCTAATATTTCACTTCATCCTTTTTTAAAAGGTTCCTGTGTCGAAACTTAAGTTATACTTGTTTGAAACCGTGACTTCTGGGGATGTTTTTCATGTATAAATTAATAGTTAAAGTTGGAACCGTATATTTAAAATATGTACAGTTATGATTAAGCTTTAGAATTTTCTAGTATTATACTATCCTGGTTTAAGTATTTGTTTTCTCCAGTAAAATTCAGAATATTATTTATACTCACAGTTAATATAGTAATACCAACAATATTACATTTACAATGTTTTTCTTAAAAATATTTTTTTGTTTAAATATCTTGATAAAAAAATAATACATGCTAAAATACAGTTGTCGGTATTCTCACGAAACCGAACTAATTGGTTTTTTAGTTAAAAGCCGAATTATATCCTACTATATTAAAGGAATAAGAACGGGGAGGCAAAACATGGAAAGAGGTTTAAACAAATCAAAATTCAGTACTAGACAAATGGTGGTAACTGCAATGTTAGCTGCCATATCAATCTTCTTGGGACTAAGCGGTTTAGGATTTATAAAGATACCGCCAGTTAATGCTACAATAATGCACATACCGGTTATAATAGGTGCTATAGTAGAAGGACCAATCGTTGGTGGTCTAATAGGACTATGCTTTGGATTATTTAGTATGTATCAAGCATTTACTGCTCCAACAGTGACAAGCTTTGTATTCTGGAATCCAATAGTAGCTCTACTTCCTAGAATCCTAATTGGTGTTGTAAGTTACTACTCATATGTTGGAATAACAAGGGCAGTTAAAAAGAATCCTACAGTTTCAGGTACCGTTGTAATAGCATTTTTATCTGTTGTAGTAGCTTTAGCTCTTAAGGTATTACTACCTGTAACAATTAGCTATGGTATTGGTGCTACTGTTTTCGTACTACTTACTTTCTTATTTGTAAAGTTTAGACTAAGCGAAAAAAGTGATGTACTTTCAGTAGGAACTGCGGCTGTACTTGGTACTCTTACTAATACTGTTTTAGTCTTAAGTTTAATCTACATTGTCTATGTTGATAAATTTGCGAAAGCTATAAATATAAGTTCTTCAGCAGCTGGAAAAACTATAGTTGCAATCGGAATGACCAATGGTATTCCAGAAGCTTTAGTTTCAACAATAATAACAGTTCCAGTTGTATTAGCAATACTTAAACTTAGAAAATAATATTATGAGTGTGCAGCTATGAAAATAGTAGCACACTTTTTTACTGTATATAAAATCATAGAATTTATGGTATAGCTAACCTTAGATATTTCATTGGTTTTCTAAGTATTTTATGGCTATACTGTAAAAAAGTAAATCTTATTCGCCTGCCATATTTTCCTCATATTCATTCGGAAAGGCAGATGCATAAAAAAGCTCACTGAAGAAATTCGCTTCAGCGACTTTTTTGGCTGTATATAAAATCACATTTAAAAACCATATTATTCGAGAGAGGTAAACGAAATGAACGAGATAAAATTTTGTGATATAGAAGGCATTCGAGTTGGACACAGTGAAAATCTTGAGGCTGGAACTGGTTGCACCGTTGTAATATGTGAAGAAGGTGCTTCTGGTGGAGTTGAAGTAAGGGGCGGAGCTCCTGGTACAAGAGAAACAGATCTATTAAACCCTACAGAGATGGTAGAAAAAATTCATGCAGTTGTACTTTCAGGTGGAAGTGCCTTTGGACTAGACGCCGCTGCAGGAGTAATGGAATACTTAGAAAACAATGATATTGGCTTTGACGTATCTGTAACAAAAGTACCTATTGTTTGTCAAGCTGTCCTATTTGATTTAGTATGTGGAAACGGAAAAATCAGACCTGATAAACAGATGGGCTTTGATGCTTGCGTAAATTCAGAATCACTAAAAGAGGATTTAAACGGTAATATTGGAGCTGGTACAGGTGCTACTGTTGGAAAGATTTTAGGGCCTCAGTTTTCTATGAAAGGTGGACTTGGAACATATACTCTTCAAATAGGTGATTTGCAAATAGGTGCAATAGTTGCAGTCAATTGTCTTGGAGACGTAATTGATCCTTCAACTAATGAAATTATAGCTGGCGCTTTAGACGAAAATTTTGAAGACTTTGTTAATACTGAAGATGTTATGATCTCTCAATATTCTAAAAAAAATAATGTATTCAATGGAAATACAACTATAGGAATCATTGCTACTAACGCTATACTTACAAAAGCGGAAGCTAATAAAGTAGCATCTATGGCTCATAATGGTTTCGGAAGAACAATGAGGCCAGCACATACAATGGTTGACGGCGATACCATCTTTACAATGGCAACAGGCAAAGTAATCTCTGATATCAATGTTGTAGGTCTTCTTTCAGCCAGGGTTATGGAAAAAGCAATTATTAATGCTATAAAATCAGCTGAATCTAGATACGGCTTTAAATCCTATAAAGATAAAATAAATTTGTAAAAACTTCAATAAATAATTTCAATTTATTAAGTTAATATTATTACAGTGAGCGTTTATTAAAGAATAATTTTTATCCCTTAATTTACTTTTTTCTGTGGCTATTTCCTTAATTAGACTTATTTTCATAGTTTATAAAAACTATATATACACACAATAATATTGCAAAGCAAAAGAAGCTTTAGCAAATAAAAATCTTAAAGGAGGATTTTACTATGGCACAAAAATTAGTTCCAGAAGCAAAGAAAGCTCTATCAAAATTCAAAAATGAAGTTGCAAACGAATTAGGAGTTCCTTTCAAGGAATACAACGGTAATCTTTCTTCAAGACAGTGTGGCAGCGTCGGAGGAGAAATGGTTAAGAGAATGGTTGCTGAATACGAACATTCTATAAAATAGATTGCATTATAATGAGGTTCAAGCATAGCGCTTGGACCTCATTTAATGTATAATTTTAATGTTATATAAATTTGCAATTTAAGTACGCTAATATATTATATAAAACATAAAAAAGGGGACATTATGAAAAACAGTTTAAAGCTAAAGTTTATTTGCTTATTCCTAGCTTTGCTATTCATCAATTTCATTATTGTAGGAATATCACTTTTTAATTTATTCCAGGTAAAGCAGGATACTAATAGGTTAGTATCTAATAATTATGACAGCATACAAACCTCAAATAAAATGATTCAAATCATAGATGAAGAATCTCAAGACATAATTAGCTACATAAACACAAAAGATCCTGTATTTATACGAAACTTTTATGATACAAACAATAGTTTTCACGAAAATTATCTCTTGGAGTTAAACAATATAACTGAGGAAGGAGAATTATCTGTTATTAAACAGATAAACACTGATTACTCTGCTTTTTTAGATTCATTGACCAATATAATAGCCATAAGAGATTCAAAAGGCAAAGAAGCTGCTCTATCACAATACACAGAACAAATACAGCCCTTATATGAAGCTCTCACAAAATCGTTACGTAAAATAATCACTATAAATGATACTGCTATTGTAAACCAAAAAGAGTCGATGAAAAATAGTATAAGTTTCTCCATAAATACAACTGTAGGCCTAAGCATCTTTTTGATTTTAGTCGGACTAGCCTTCTCCATAAGATATATAAATAAATTCCTTAGTCCTTTATATTCTCTTCATGATGATATAATCAAAACCAAGGAAGGTGACTTTACACATAGAGCAGAGATCTTGTCAGATGATGAAATTGGTATTTTAGCTCAAGAATTTAATAACATGAGTGAAAAAATAAGTCAATTCCAACATAGTACTTTTGGTAAACTATTAGATGAAAAGAATAGATCTTTAGCTATTTTAAAAAGTATATCTGATCCAATTATAGTTTTAGATACTAATTACAGGATAGTTCTTCTAAATGATGAATCAGAAAATTACTTTAAGATATCTCAGGCTCAAGCTGTTGGCCGTCATGTATTAGAGACCTTAACATATGGAGAGTTATTTGATTTTATATCAAATGTAATGGATAATTCTCTAGAAAAAGACAGTAAAATCATGAGTTTTAAAAATAATAGCACTGTATTTAAGATTAATTTATCACTAATTAAAGACAATACCAATAAAACAAATGGTATAGTTGTATATTTTCAAAATATAACTGAGATTAAAAAGATAGAAAAATTAAAACACGATTTAATATCTTCATTATCGCACGAGATAAAGACTCCACTGACCTCTATTATGATGGGTTCAAGCTTACTTGAGGATTCTGAGCTTATGGAATCTAACGCAAACTTTAATAAAATAGTCTCTGCAATAAGTGAAGATAGCCAAAAACTATTGAATTTAATAAATAACTTCTTACGATATGGTCAGTTAGAGTCTGATCAAAAGCTATTGAATATGTCCTTCTGCTCTATAGAAGATATTATAAATAGAAGCGTAGATGAATACTACTCACTACTAGAAAATAAAAATATAGAATTACGTATAGGTATCCAAAACAACTTACCTGAAGTATATGTTGACGAAGAAAAGATAGGCTGGGTGCTTAACAATCTTTTATCTAATTCAATTAAATATACCAGAAACTTTGGAACTGTGCTGATTGGTGCCTATGAAAATTTTGATCATATAAGTCTATTCGTTAAAGACAATGGAATAGGTATAACTAATGAATATCAAACTAGAATATTTGAAAAGTTTTTTAGAGCTAATAGCGAAAGCGAGGGCACTGGCCTTGGTTTAGCACTTTCAAAACAAATTGTAGAGCTTCACGGTGGAAATATCTATTGTGAAAGCCAATATGGCTTAGGTAGTATATTCACTTTTGAGTTACCAAATAAGGGGGATTAATTATGAAAAAAGTCTTAGTAGTAGATGATACAAAAAACATAAGAGAGATGCTTAAAACATATTTAGATATGGAAGGGTTTCATGTATTTGAAGCCATAAACGCTAATGAAGCTATAGATATTATAAGAAAAGAAGAAATAGCAATAGTGTTTACTGATATAAAAATGCCAGAAGTTAGTGGCACAGAATTATTAAGATATATAAAAAAATATAATAAGAATATAACTGTGATTGTTATGACAGCCTTTGGTACAATCAAAAACGCTGTTGAATGTACCAAACTTGGTGCTGCTGCCTATCTTCAAAAACCTTTTACAAGCAAGAGAGTAAAAGCGGTATTGGATGAAGTACTTAAGAAGGATTCTATAAAGAATAACCTAGTTGCTCATTTGACTCTTGCCAAGAAGCTTCTTGATGAAAATGAAATTGAAAAAGCTGAGGAAGTTCTAAAGAAAACTCTTACTATCAAAGATGATTGTGGTGAAACTTACTTCTTGATAGCAAAACTTGAAGAACTCAAAGGTGACCTAGAAAAAGCTGAGCGTTTCAAAAGAACTGCTGAGATATTTCAGTTCAACTGTGGATTTGATGAATAACAATCTTATCTGTAGAACATCGTATTAGATAAAACCCCACTGTATATAAATCTAACCCTTGCTAAGGGACTTATATACAGTGGGGTTTTTAGTATTTAAGCACTTAATTAGACTTACTGCGAGATAAAAAGTTCCGTCACCAAAATAGCTATTCAATAAAAAGCTTCTTAACGCATTGAATTATCTAGGTTTAACCGGCATAAAATTCTTATATTTTCCTTTACAGCAAAAAAAGAAGACCTTGTATTAAAGGTCTTCTTTTTAATATTGGCTATTAACAATGAAATCAACAACTTCCTTTATCTCCGACAATGATTTGTCTGATATAATAACCTCAAAACCTTCTCTAATCAGTCTACTCTTCCAAGAACTCGGGTTATCAGTAATTAAATCTTTCTTTCCATGAAAGCCTAGCACAAAAAGTAAAGGCTGAAGTACAACTCTTTTGATATTTCTGTTTTTTAATTGATTTACTATCTTATCAAAAGAAGGTTCTCCCTCTATAGTACCTATATGAATATTATCATAACCTTTGTCTCTAAGGCATTTCTGAAATTCATAATAACTTCTCTGTGCTGGGTGACTTGTTCCATGTGCTACTAAAATTATTTCCTCTTCTTTATTTATAATAGGACTTATTTTATCTATAAACTCATAATTTCTTTCTTTATCCTGCAGTATAAGAGCTGCATGAGTTATATTTATATTTGGCTTACTATTTTGCTTTGTAAACTCTTTAATCACATGCTCAGCATCTTCATACTCTTTTCCCTCTATCAAAAACAAAGTGGCTACTGTTATATCTTCCACATCAATTTTTATAAGTTTCTCTATTCCTTCTCTTAAGTTAGGTATAGATATATTATGTCTAGTTTTTAATTTACCGATTATTTTATCTGATGCGAATGCCTTAAATACCTCAGCGTATTTACTTGTATCTATATTTTCAACAACTTGATTATATCTATCTAAAGCCTCTAAATCTGCTGTACCATTACTTAATACGATCAACCCTTTTTTCATTTCTTACCTCATATATTGAATTCTCACTTAGATTATATAATAATTTATAATATGAACTTCTATAAAATTACAGTTTTCTTAAAGCCTTAGCAAAGCTTTCTATTTCTTTTTCGCCATGCTTTACTGATAAAAACATAGCTTCATATTGTGATGGAGGAAGATAAATACCTTCACTTAACATATGAGTGAAATATTTATTAAATAAGTCTATATCACAAGTTTTAACATCATCATAAGTCTTTACACTTTTATTTTCTGTAAAGAATAAAGTCATCATTCCACCACATCTATTAACAACGTTAGCTATTCCTTTTTGCGATAATATATCTTTTATCTCGCCTTCAAGTATTTCTCCATATTTCTCTATGTTTTCATAATACTTTGGATTGCTATAAAGCTTCTTTAAAGTAGCTATCCCCGCAGTCATCACTATAGGATTACCTGACATTGTACCAGCTTGATAGATAGGACCCGATGGAGATAGTTTCTCCATTATATCTCTTCTGCCTCCATAAGCACCACAAGGCATTCCTCCACCCATGATTTTTGCATAAGTAACTAAGTCCGGTTTTACATCAAATAAGGTTTGAGCACCTTTGTACGCTACTCTAAAGCCACTCATTACTTCGTCAAATATTAAAAGGCTTCCGTTGGCATCACATAGAACTCTAAGTTCTTTCATAAAATCATCTTCAGCCTTCATTACTCCCATATTTCCTGCAACTGGTTCAATGATAACTGCCGCTATATCTTCACCAAAAGCATTGAAGATAGCTTTTACAGAAGAAATATTATTATACTCCGCAACTAAAGTGTTAGATATACTTCCCTTTGGAACTCCTGCACTGCCAGGTATGCCACCAGTAAGAACACCTGAACCTGCACTAACTAAGAATCCATCAAAGTGTCCATGATAGCAGCCTGAGAATTTTATTATCTTGTCTCTTCCAGTAAAACCTCTAGCAAGCTTTACGGCACTCATGGTCGCTTCAGTACCTGAGTTAACCATTCTAACCATATCCACATTATCTAAGGTTTCACACATAAATTTAGCTAATTGAAGTTCTAAATAGGTTGGAGCACCAAAAGCTAAGCCGTTATCTAAAGCTGCTTTCATAGATTCTATGACATCTTCATCCTTATGTCCCAAAAGCATAGGTCCCCAAGCGCCCACAAAATCTATGTATTTCTTATCATTTTCATCGTAGATATAAGCCCCTTCACCTCTCTTTATTACAGGAGGATCTATGTCTAATCCCTTAAAGGCTCTAACTGGCGAGTTAACTCCACCAGGCATATACTTTTGTGATAACTGAAATATTTCACTATTATTCATCTCTTATTCCTCCTTAAGCCAAGCTGATGCTTCTAGCGCATAATAAGTTATTATTATATCAGCACCTGCTCTTTTTATAGAAAGAAGACTTTCTAAAGCTATTCTTTTTTCATCTATATATCCAAGCTTTGCTCCAGCTTTAATCATGGCATATTCACCACTTACGCTATAAGCTGCCACTGGGTAATCAAATTTATCTCTTGCCATTTTTATTATATCTAAATATGATAGAGCAGGTTTAACCATTATGATATCTGCTCCTTCTTCTATATCATTTTCCATTTCTCTTACTGCTTCTCTGCTGTTTGCGGGGTCCATCTGATAACTCTTTCTATCTCCAAACTGTGGAGCTGAGTTTGCAGCTTCTCTGAACGGTCCATAAAAAGCAGAACAATACTTAGCACTGTAGGCCATTATTCCTACGTTCTCAAAGTTGTTTTCATCTAGAGCTTCTCTTATGGCTCCAACTCTTCCATCCATCATATCAGAAGGAGCTACCATATCCGCTCCAGCCTTTGCATGAGATACTGCAACCTTAGATAAAACGTCTAAAGTTTCATCATTTTTAACATATTCGTCTTCTATAATTCCACAATGCCCATGATCTGTATATTCACACAAGCACACATCAGTAATTACCCATAGGTTTTTATCTAATTCCTTTATTCTTCTTACTGCTTTTTGAACTATCCCGTCCTCTGCATAAGCTTCTGAACCACAACAATCCTTCTCATCAGGAATTCCAAAAATCATAATCCCTCTTACTTTTGCTTTTTTAATCTCTTCAACTATTTCTTCTAATCTATCAACTGAGAAATGATAGTTTCCAGGCATAGATTCTATCTCTTTCTTTATATTACTTCCTTCAACCACAAAAATTGGGTATATAAAATCCATAGGAGATAAAGAGTTTTCTCTAACCAAATCCCTTATCTCTTTTCTTGTTCTAAGTCTTCTATTTCTCTTATTCATGTCGTTCACTCCATACTTCTGTAAGTTTTTCTATAGCTCCATCCTCGCTATGAACTTCTGATAAAACAGCTTTTATAGCCTTATCCGCTAATGCTTTATACGTTATAGGACCTATAGCTATACATAGCTTTTCCTTAACCTTATCAATCCCCACCATATCTACTAGATTATTTACTGTAGACGGGCTTGTAAATATGAT
Organism: Clostridium yunnanense; assembly: GCF_016595795.1. Classification (GTDB taxonomy): domain Bacteria; phylum Bacillota; class Clostridia; order Clostridiales; family Clostridiaceae; genus Clostridium_AR; species Clostridium_AR yunnanense. The sequence continues at coordinate 18,044 of NZ_JAENHN010000065.1, read as the reverse complement.
TGTATTTACGCTGTCAAAGGAACTTAAATTTTTCAATTCAGCCTTTTGAGTTTCATAAGTATGTACTCTCAGAGCCATAGCTCCTTGTTCTCTTAAAAATTCTTCTACTAGATTCCTTGAATTCTTAGATATAGGCATTAGAACCTTTTTATCTTTAAGTTCATAGTTTTTTAGTTCTTCTACAAGACCTTCAGCTACGAATTCATCAGCCATTATATTTGCAATTATTCCTCTTTCCTTCAATGCATTAAGAGTTGCTTTTCCTATAACTGCAAACTCAGCTTTAATTTTTCTAATATCTATACTATTATCTATTAAATAATCTAAGAATATATTAACTCCATTAACTGAAGTTAATATTATATAGTCAAAGGAACTTATATTATCTTTATATTGATTTAGATTTTCAGTGGTATTTACGATCTTTATAGCAGGTATCTCAGTAACTTCTGCCCCTAAACTTCTTAATTTTTCTTTCATGGTTTGAGCTTGTTTTTTTGTTCGAGTTACACAGACATTTGCTCCAAAAAGAGGCAATCTTTCAAACCAATTTAATTTATCACTTAAGGTTACAACCTTACCAACTACTATAATTGAAGGAGATTTTAAGTTATTAGCTTTTACTAGCTCTTCTATACTCTCTAAAGTCCCAATAACCTTTTTTTGCTTTGCAGTGGTTCCTCTCATTATAACTCCACAAGGAGTATCCTTAGGTTTTCCATTCTCTACAAGATTCTTAACTATATCGCCTAGGTTTTCTAATCCCATCAAAAATACTATGGTATTTTGTGATTTAGTTAGTACCTCCCATTGAATATTCAACGTAGCTGCACTCATACCTGTAAGCACATGAAAACCTTGAGAAAGCCCTCTATGTGTTATTGGTATTCCAGCATAACTCATAACAGCTACTGCAGAAGTCACTCCAGGTATAACTTCAAAAGGAATATGTTCAGCCTCTAATGCTAAAACTTCCTCACCGCCTCTTCCAAATACATAAGGATCTCCGCCCTTTATTCTTCCTACTATGTGACCTTTTTTAGCTAATTCTACTAGCATATCATTTATTTCATCTTGAGTTTTATAGTGACACCCTGGTTCTTTACCACAAAAGTAAACTTCACAGTCTTCATTTAAATAAGATAATACATTGTTTCCGATTAATCTATCGTAAAGTACTGCCGTACATTCTTTCATTACCTTTACTGCTTTAAGTGTGAGTAGCCCTTCATCACCTGGACCTGCACCAATAATATAAGCTTTTGACATTTTTCCACCTCATCAATCGTAGTTCTCTTGCTTAATTTAATCACAAAACTTAAATTCAACCTAATAATTATAGTTCTTTTATAATCTTTTTAGCTAAAGCCTTACCAAGCTCAATGTGATCTTCAAGCTTACCTTTAATATCCTTTTTTACTAATCTATTATTTATTTCATATATACCTAATATGTATATATCCTTATTCTCAATCTTTGCATAAGCACCTATTGGAGAATGACAGCCTCCATTAAGTTCTTTCATAAAGCTTCTTTCTGCCTCTACAGAGATTCTTGTTTTACAATCATCCAGCTTTGAGAATATATGCTTTTTATCGCTTGTCTTTAAGGTTTCAATACCTAGAGCCCCCTGTCCCACTGCTGGAAGAAATATTTCTTCATTGAAGTAGTCAGTTATTATATCTTCCATATCTAGTCTTTTTAGCCCTGCAGCTGCTAGAATTATTCCATCTAGATTTTCTTTTTCTATTTTTTCTATTCTTGTCTGAACATTTCCTCTGATTGGAATAATCTCAATGTCTGGTCTTAAGGCTCTTAATTGAGAACTTCTTCTTATACTAGATGTGCCTATCCTAGCTCCTTTTTTAAGTTCATAAAAACTGATATTATTCATAGATACAAACGCATCTCTAGGATCTTCACGCTCTGGCATTGCTACAATCTCGAAAGGCTCTTCTAATGCAAAAGGAACATCCTTCATGCTGTGCACTGCTGCATCAGCTTTTCCGTCCAGTAAGGCATATTCTATTTCTTTTACAAATAATCCTTTACCACCTATCTTATTAAGAGCTACATCAAGCCTTCTGTCTCCTTCTGTACTCATTAGAAGCTTTTCACTTTCTATATTGCATTTATCTCTTAGAAGCTCCATAACTATCTCTGTTTGGGTCTGTGCAAGCTTACTTTTCCTAGTTGCTATAATCAAACTCATGGTCATATCCTCCATATAAAACAAAATCATCTTCAAATAATTTCTCTAAATATTCTTTATCAAAATACAAGTATAGTATTTTTTCTCCATAACCTTTTTCAAAGAAAAATCTATACTCATCAGAAATAATAAAGTCCATAATAATCTTATCAATAAAACCAATTTCCTTCATCCTACTCCTTAAAGAAGTTGAAAAATCTGTTATGTTCAGTAAAGGTTCCACAGCTTTGCCCATTTCACTTAATAGTTTTCTAGACATCTTAGGATTGCCACCATTGGTATGAACTGCATATGAAAAACTTCCATTGTTATTTTGTATTGGTAGAACCGCCAAGCCATCTTTAGAATCACTGCAGTTTACGTATAACTTGCTTTGATCTTCACAATCTTCAACAACTTTTACTATAGTGCTTTTGTCATTAATACATATGAAGATTAAATGTTTATCACTCAAATAAGTCTTACTATAGCTTTCTTTTACTAGCTCAACTACTCCTGTAGAAGTTAAAGCTTCAAGCTCTTCATCAAAATGCTCAGCTAAAATAGTTAAACTGCACCCATTTTTTATTAAGGTTGTTGCCTTTATTAAAGCTGCTTTTCCTCCACCAATGATTAAAACCCGTAACTTACTGCTTATTAAGGACAAAAACATATACTCTAGCTTAGAAATATCTTGCTTATTATCTCCATGCACTGTTCTTCACATCCCTTTAACTTTGCTTCTTTAAGTACATTGATTGCTTTATTTACATAATGATCTGAGGTGCTTTTTATAAGAATCTCTGCTAACTTCTCAGAATTCTTATCATTTGCTCTATTTATATAACTTGAATATCTATCAATTACTATCTCTTTTCCTGCTTCTTTCATAGCTGAAATTATAGGAGATAATTCTCTCATCTTCAGCCAATTACTATACTCAATGAAGTATTCCTTGATTATATACTTGCAATCTATCATTCGTGATCTTCTTAAAGCTTTATTTTTATCATCAATCCTTGATATGTCGTCAATGTCAAAAAGCTCTACATTATCTAAAGCCTTAATTTCTTTATCTACATCTCTTGGTACTGCTAGATCAAGAATAAATAATTCTGCTTCTTTAGGGATTTCTTCATATCTCACAACAGTATGAGGAGCTGAAGTACAAGATATTATACATTCAACTTCCTTCAGTACTTCATTTTTTCTATTAAAATCAATTATCTCAACTCTAGAATCAAATATATCTTTTACATTTTCAGGAGTTCTAACCACCAAAAAAATCTTATGTACATCTTGCCCTAAAAGATATTTTACAGCCAGACTTCCTATCTCTCCATAGCCTATAACCATATATATTTTATGTCCTCTATCTATAGCCTCATGAACTGCTATAGAAGATGATGACACAGGAATTTCATATAACTTTGCTTCTGTTCTAAATTGTTTTCCACAAGTTATGGCAGTTTGAAACAACCTTCCAAGCTCTCCAGAAGCTCCCTCTCTATCTTTAGAATATAAAAAGCTATCTTTTACTTGTCCAAGTATTTGATCTTCTCCGAGTATCTTAGAATGAAAGCCACAGGCAACCTCCATAAGATGCTCTGTGACTTTGTCATCTTTATCGTGAAAGATGTACTCTTTTAAATCTTTATCCCAATAAAATGTATCAAATATGTAATCTATATTTTCTTCACTGCAACTATCTGCATTAAAGTAAATCTCTGTTCTATTACAAGTATTTATAATAATAACCTCAGAAAACTTTTTAGTCAGTTCGCAAAGGTATTGATCTATCTTACTTTGCCTTATGGCAAACTTCTCTCTTATATCAAGAGACAGATTTCGTTTAAATCCAATAAGCTGATTCATAAATTATCACTCCAAATATTCTTAAGCCGCAGTATTACTATAAATTCTTATATTCTTATATTTTTTTGAATTTATAATTTTATATTTATATATTGTTATGTTGTTATAATTATATAATTTTACATCTGTACATTCTTTTAATTACACTATATTTCACCAGGTCCAACTATTATCTTACTTTTTATAATTTGCATGAATGTACTAGTTCTTAATATGGATGTACCACTTCGTAATGAAATTTATTATTTTTAAATTTTCTCACCAGAAGCCGTGAGAGTTTTAAAAATAGATTGCGGTTCGAAGTGGTACATCTATAGATAAACTACTTCATATTAGAACTTATCCAAATAAAGGTTCGTAGAACCATCGAAATCTTTATTTGGAGTTTAAGGATTGAAGTAGTTTATCTTATTAAGCGGAATAGATATCCCAGTTCTATAAGTCAAAATATTCTAGAAGCCATTTTAACTATTAATGGTACTTTGATTAAGTTATAGATTGCATTTGGAACTGGTTTATCTATATAAAAAGCAATACTTAAGTAAATATAAATGACACTAGATATAGAATCCTATAAAAAATTTATCTTGTTCATAAGTTTTATATACAACTAATTTATTATAACAGATTTTTATATAAATTCTTAACAACAAAAGTATACCCTAATAACAGCTATACTTCAACAAAGTGGACATATTTACTCCTATTTAATTATGGATTTACTACTTAAATATAGCATTAAGTATATTGGTTAAAACATTAAGGGAAGCAATTAGCTTGCTTCCCTTAAAATTATACTATGTTTAAGAAAATTGTTGAAATTAATTGGTTATACATGAGACGCTCTATGAGCGAGCTATTAGAATTAAATGATTTTTTCAGATGGAATGGCGTTAATAAACTGTACTGTTCGAACGTAGTGAGTTTACAGTTTTAGCCATGGAATATGACAAAATCATATTAATTCTTTGCGTAAGCTCATTAAAGCGTTGGATGATTAACCGATTAATTTCAACACGGTGCTTTAACAGCACCTAAAATTAATATCTTATTCCACTCCAATATACATTATCCTTAAGAATAGCCTTAGGACCTAGTTCAACATCCTTTAATGCCCACTTCTTAAACTCTTGGAAACCAGTTCTATCAACTATATATCCAATATGTTCTTTTCCGCCTGGAGCATCTTTATCTATATATTCTCTTACGTACTCGTAAGTATTCATTATTATTTTCTTAATGCTTTCCTCATCAACCCAGATTATAAAATCTTCTGCAAGTCTTGGGTTCTTCTTTCCTGATCTACCCATTATAGCAAGTCTATAATATTTCTCTTCACTTCTAGTCCAAGCTCCAGTTGGGCATTTACCAACACATTCGCCACAACCTATACACTTATCGTGATCTCTAACAACCTTGAAGTTTTCAAACTTTAAAGCTCCAGTTGCTCTCTTCTTACAGTTTGTAACACAAGCTTGACAGCCTATACATCTATAAGCATCATATTGGGGTTCAGTCATTCCTATGATACCAAAGTCATGTTGTCTAACCTTTAAACAGTCATTTGGACAACCTGTTAAAGCTACCTTTACATGAAGATCATCTGGAAATATCATCTTTTCAATTCTTTGAGCAAAAGCAGTTGTATCGTAGTTAGCAAATGGGCACACCCTATTACCTATACAAGAAGTCACATTTCTAGTACCTGCTGCTGGGTATCCTTTACCCTCTTCTTCTTGATTTATCTCTAATCCTTCAATTAAATCTTGAAGCATTAAGTTTACTTCATTCATGTCCTTCATATCTATTCCAGTGATTTCAAATCCCTGTCTTGTAGTTATGTGAACTGAACCATCTCCAAACTTTTCAGCAATTTCACCAATCTTAGCTAAATATCTTGAATCAAGATGTCCACCTGGTACTCTTATTCTTGATGAAGTTATTCCTCTTTTTTTAGTAACTCTGAAGGCATTTTTTTTAAGTGCTTTAGTGTTTATATCCATTTTATTTACCTCCCTCTAATCTCTTAGAAGCTTTCCAACTGAATAATTAAATACAGGACCATCTAAACATACATAAGTGTCATCAATCTTACAATGCCCACATTTTCCAAGACCACAGCACATCTTTCTCTCGTGAGATATCCATATCTTTTCTTCTTTAATCTCTCTCTTTAAAAATTCTCCTACTGTAAACTTCATCATCATTGGAGGTCCAACCACTATAACTTCTACATTTTCCATATCATCTATCTGTAACTCTGGAATATATTTAGTAACTAGTCCTACATTACCTTCATAACCTTCTGGTGCAGTATCTACAGTTAATATATGATTTATATTATTCTTCCAAACTTCCATATCATCTTTAAATAACATATCAGTAGGAGATTTAAATCCAGATATTAATGTAAATTTCTTAGCCTCGCTAGGATTTTGTGAGAAATAATCTACGATTCCCTTTACTGGCGAAAGACCTGTTCCACCTGCTACAACTATAACTTCTTTTCCTCTATAGTTTTCTATATCAAAGCCATTACCATATGGTCCTCTTAAAAACAATTGCTGACCAACATAGTAATTAAATATTTCCTCTGTAACTACTCCAACTCTTCTTATTGTAAGTTCTATATAATCTTCGCCTATTCCACTTACTGATATAGGAGCTTCCCCGTATTTTGGAAGAGAAACTTCAAAGAATTGTCCTGGTTTAACATCACCTTTAAATGAAAGTCTAAAAGTATATTCTATTTCTGTATGCTTTTTTATATCTAAAATCGTTGACTTTGATGGCATATATGGATTATTCATTTGCTTTCACCTCTTCCATTCCTTTTTCTAGTTTATTTACACAGTTTGAGAAGGATATATATTCTGGACAGATATCATCACATCTACCACAGCCAACACACATGTTATATCCCCACTTCTTCTTATAATCATATACCTTATGAAGAACCTTAAATCTCATTCTTTGTCCCTTGTCTAGTCTAAAACCATGGCCTCCAGCCATATTTGTATACCCATCTACTTGACAAGAAGCCCAAACTCTTCTTCTCTCTCCAGCCTTCTTGTTATCTTTATAGAATATATCCTGCATTGTAAAACATGTACATGTAGGACATACAAAGTTACATCTTCCACAAGCTATACATCTTGCTGAGTATTCCTTCCACATAGAAGAATCCATAACTTTTAAATCTAAGTTTTCTGGTATGTTAACCTTTACTCCATTTTCAGTAACAAAATCAACCTTAACTTCTGCTTCTTCTCTTGAAAGATCCTCTAATATAGCTTCAAGTTCAGCATCTTTAACATCAAAATAAACCATATCAGCTTCAACTTTTATATAAGCTTGCTGTTCGTCAGTTTTATTTGTTCCCATGCTTACGCAGAAGCAGTTTTCAAAACTTTCACTACATCCTATAAGAACAAATTTTGTTCTTTCTCTAAGAGCTTTGTAGTACGGATCTTCAAAGCCATTTCTTAAATATATATCATCAATTCTTCTTATGGAATGCATATCGCAGCTTCTTAAGAAGATTATCGCGCCTTTTTCCTCTTGCTTTGGTTCTATCCACTCATCTTCTGTAAAATAGAACATTGTTTGAGTGATTGGAAGTAATACTTCCTTATATGAAAAATCTGATTTTTTATCAAATACAACTTCATTTATATCGCTTATTTCGCCATATCTAACAACATCAGTGTCAGAATAACTTCCTTTACCTTCAAATACCTTTGGTGCAAATATCTTATATTTCTCTGAAAGCTTTTCTAAGTACTCATTATAACTTTCTACGGTCATCTTAAATCCCATAATAACACTCCTTATTTTTCTCTAGATATTAAGTAATAAGGTATTGCTAATATTACAGCTCCACCAACAATATTGCCTAAAGTTACAAATGTTAAGTTATGAACAAATCCACTTAAGCTTATAGTAGCTGGATGTGGAATAAATAAACCTATTGATAAAAGTGTCATGTTTGCTATGCTATGTTCAAAACCTGCTGTTATAAATACAAATAAACACCAGAAGATCATAACTAACTTTCCGATTTCTTCTTTCATCTTGAAAGTACACCAAACTGCAAGACACACTAATAAATTACACAATACTCCTCTAACAAAAAGCTCTTGATTTGATAGATGCATTTTTGTATTAGTTGCACTTAATATAAACTTTCCAACTGGTCCTGAAGCTAGTCCACTAGAATAAAATAAGAAGGCACCAAACACTGAACCTGCAAGATTACCTATAAAACTTACAATCCAAACCAATATAACGTCTAACCATGAAACGGTTTTCTTTAAAGCTCCGATTGTCATTACAAAGTTATTTCCTGTAAATAATTCTGATCCAGCAAAAACAACTAATGAAAGTGCTACCCCAAAGGATGCTCCCATTGCTATTTTTGTAGCTGGTGAGCTTGCTGCTGATAGTAATCCACCTACAGTAAATATAAGCATTATACCTAATCCTACGTACAATCCTGCAAAAGCTGATGACAATAAATAACCAACTTTATTCTTTCTTAATAATTCACTTTTTCCTTTTGCTGCCTGGGCAACTTTGTTAATTTCTTCACTAAACATAATAAATCCCTCCCGTATACCATTAGTTTACTAAAAAAAATAAAAGTAGACTGTGATAAATATCACAGTCTACTTTTATTTTTTTACTGTATAGATATAAAAAAGAACCCTTTAAAATCAAGGGTTCCTCCTAAATATCTATGTATACTAACTTTCAGTATAGCTTGATATTGTGTCTTGTGTTACGTTTATTGCATTGTTAACAGCATCTAAAGATCTTTGGATCTTTTGTCTGTTTTGATCCTTTTCAACTGTGTTTAGAGCATCTTGAAGATGTTGTTTACAGTGATTTAACTCATCAAAAGTTGTTTGTACATTTTGTCTTGCATTTGCCATTGCAATTCCCTCCTTTATATTTTATTGAGGCTTACCGTGAAAGATAATATATATTTTTTAAAGCCTACTTTTGAACGGTATTATTATGTGCAGTTAAAACAAAAAAAATTCTCTCTTAATTTTTAAATTAATTTTATAATTGCATCGCTGCAAAACTCTTTAAAGTGTCAGAAGCACTCTAACTTAATTTCAATTATTATACTTAAGTATTAAGATACTTAAAATTTATGTTATTGTGTATCTTTTATCTAAACTCTGATAAAATGAATTTATATTTTCTTTAAGAAGGGATAACATGACTGAATTTAATTTTGATTACATTAAAAATTTAGAGATATTTGCAGGCCTTGACGAAGAGTTTTTATTAAAACTTTATACTCTTGGAAAAGTAAAAAAATTTAATAGGAATACTCATGTTTTTTTAGATAAAGATATGGTTAACAATATATTTATTGTTTTGAAGGGCAAGTTTTCTTTATATAAATTAAGCGAAAATGCTCAGAAGAAAGTTGTTTTTATCTTAGGCGAAGGAAAAATTCTGAATGAAGTTATTTTAGATGACTTACCTGCATCCATCTGTTGTGAGACCTTTGAAGATGGATATCTGCTTGTATATGATAAGAAAACTTTTATAGATCTTATGGAAGAAAACTTCGCTTTCACTAAAAACGTTATAAATTCTTTAGCTAAAAAGGTTAGAAGGCTTTATAGACAGATGAAAAATACTACACCTATAAAGATAGAGAAAAAATTAGCAGCAAAACTTTGGAAACTTTCTAAGGATTATGGTGTTTCTCATCCTTTAGGAACTTTGATTAATCTTAACGTATCAGTTACATATCTTGCTGATATGTTTGGTAGTCAAAGAGAAACTATATCTAGGGCTTTAAAAAGATTACAAGAGCTAGATTTAATAATAGTTGAAAGCAAAAAATTTTATATTCCAGATAGAAACAAACTTTCAGACTATTTTAAAGATATTTAATGAATATTTATTATCTGATATAATAAATATCACATAAAATTAGATATTCTTAAATTTCAACAAGGCGATTCACTATAAATATGATAAAAGGAGATTAATTTATGAACGAGGGACAAGAAAGATTTTTAGGTTATATTTTGGAGAGAGTGCAAGAAGCTAAGGCACTACTTGCTGATAACTTCAAAAAGCAAGCAGAAGGAACCTTCACTGCTGAGGACGCACAACAATTTGCTATAAAGATTATCACTTTCCTTAAGCCTGAAAAAGTAGAAGAAGTGCAAGCTGTTATGAAGCAATTTGCTCAAAATCCAGCTCATTAATTCATAAAACTTTAAATATAAAACGTCTAATATTAGTAATTTTTTAGTTAAAAATTAAATTATTAATAAATATAAAAAACTTGCAGGAAGCTAAAAGCACCCTGCAAGTTTTTTATATTATAGTTTCTTGCAGATTGCTTCTGCAAATTCAGTGGTTGTAGCACTTCCACCTAAATCTCCTGTAAGAACCTTGCCTTCTAAGAATACCTTAGAAAGTGCAGCTTCTATCTTATCAGCATGCTCATATTCACCTATATGTCTAAGCATCATTATGGCAGATTGTATAAGTGCTGTTGGATTAGCTTTGTTTTGACCAGCTATATCAGGAGCACTTCCATGAACAGCTTCAAAAACTGCATAGTCTTTTCCTATGTTAGCCCCTGGTATTATACCAAGTCCGCCAACAAGACCAGCACACAAGTCTGATAGTATATCTCCATAAAGATTAGGCATAACCATAACATCATACTTTTGAGGATTTATCACTAAATTCATCGCTGCAGCATCTACAATTAAATCATTAAAATTAATCTCAGTGTTATGTTCAGCAACTTCTCTTGCAGTATTTAAGAACAATCCATCGGAAAGCTTCATTATATTTGCCTTATGAACTGCTGTTACGGTTGATCTCTTATTATTTTTAGCATATTTAAAAGCAAATTCTACTATTCTTTGTGATGCAGGCTTTGTTATAAGTTTTATGCTCTCAGCACCGTAATTGCCAATCTTGTGTTCAATACCAGCATAAAGATCTTCTGTATTCTCTCTTACTATAACCAAGTCTATATCTGAATATCTTGATTCTATTCCTTTAAAACTTTTAACCGGTCTAAGATTAACATAAAGATCAAGATTTTGCCTTAAGGTAACATTAACACTTTTAAAACCTTTTCCTACAGGAGTTGTTATAGGTCCTTTTATTGCAATTTTATTTCTCTTAATAGCTTCTATAACATGGTCTGGAAGTGGCGTTCCATATTTCTCTATCTGAGCTTCTCCTGCTTGAACTTCTTCCCACTCTATTTCTACTCCTGATGCTTCTAATACCATCTTCATGGCATTACTAACCTCAGGTCCTATTCCGTCTCCAGGTATCAAGGTTATCTTATGCATTCTCCATACCTTCTTTCATTAATTCCTTTGTATAGTTAAGTTTTCCACCACATAAAAGTATTTCTATTTCTCTTTGTGATAAATCAGCGATTACCGCAAAACTAGTTCCATTAGTTTTATTTTCTACAACCAACTTACCACTGTGTATGTCTTTTTCTATATTATTTATCACTAAATCATCTAAAAGCTCTAACGTATCATAATCAGCTTCATTTTCAAAAGTTAACGGTAATATACCACTGTTTATTAAGTTTGCTTTATGAATTCTTGCAAAACTTTTTACTATTACAGCCTTTACGCCTAGATATAATGGTGCTAATGCAGCATGCTCTCTACTTGAACCTTGACCATAGTTATTACCACCAACTATAAATCCACCATTGTATTCCTTAGCTCTTGCAGGGAAGTCAGTGTCTACTGTATTAAAACAGAAATCTGCAAGATAAGGTACATTAGATCTATATGGAAGTAACTTTGAGTTTGAAGGCATTATATGATCTGTTGTTATATTATCAGAAACTTTTAAAAGATTTTTCCCCTCTAAGCTATTCTTTAGTGCAACTCCATTTGGAAATGGCTTTATATTAGGTCCTCTTACTACTTCAACCTCTGCTGATGTCTCAGCTGGTTTTAATATCATAGAATCATCTAATATAAATCTTTCAGGAAGTTCTATATTTATATCAGCTTTTAATTCTCTCGGATCTGTAAGCACTCCTGTTATTGCACTTACAGCTGCAGTTTCTGGACTTACTAAATAAACCTTTGCTGTTAAAGTTCCACTTCTTCCATAGAAGTTTCTATTGAAGGTTCTTAGTGAAACTCCTTCTGTTCCAGGAGCCTGCCCCATGCCTATACATGGTCCACAGGAGTTTTCAAGGATTCTTGCACCTGCACTTATGATGTCTCCTAACGCTCCATTACGAGATATCATCTCCATAACTTGTCTTGAACCAGGAGCTATAACTAATGACACATCTGGATGAACCTTATTACCTTTTAGTATCTTAGCTACCTTCATCAAATCTTCATAGGAAGAATTTGTACAGCTTCCAATAGCAACCTGGTCAACTTTAATCTTACCTATAGTTCTTATTTCTTCAACATTATCAGGACTATGTGGCTTTGCAGCAAGTGGCTCTAATTTTTCTAAATCTATAGTGACTTCTTCATCATAGATAGCATCTTCGTCAGGTAAAAGTTCCTTCCACTCATTTTCTCTACCTTGGGCTTTAAAGTATTCAAAAGTCTTTTCATCACTTGGGAATATAGAAGTTGTTGCTCCAAGTTCAGCTCCCATGTTTGTAATAGTTGCTCTTTGAGGAACCGAAAGTGACTTAACACCTTCACCACCATACTCAAATACTCTTCCTACTCCGCCTTTTACTGTAAGTCTTCTTAAGACTTCAAGTATTACGTCCTTTGCCGAAACCATAGGTGATAACTTACCAATAAGGTTTATCTTACATACCTTTGGAGTGTTTATAAAATAAGCGCCTCCTCCCATAGCAACTGCTACATCAAGGCCACCGGCACCTATAGCTATCATCCCCACACCACCAGCTGTTGGTGTATGGCTGTCAGAACCAATTAAAGTATCTCCAGGAGTTGAAAATCTTTCTAGGAAAACTTGATGACATATCCCGTTACCTGGCTTTGAAAACAGCACTCCATATTTCGCTGCAACAGTTTGTATATACTTATGATCATCAGCATTTTCGAACCCCTGTTGAAGCATATTATGATCAACAAAAGCTACTGATCTTTTAGTTTTTACTCTATCAATACCCATTGCTTCCAATTGAAGATAAGTCATGGTACCAGTAGAATCTTGAGTAAGTGTCTGATCTATCTTTATTCCAATTGGCTCTCCTTGGATAAGCTCTCCTTCAACTAAATGCTTTTCTAAAATTTTATATACTAAATTTAATCCCATGTTTATTCCTCCTTGTTTTCACTATTATAGATATAATACTTTTCATAGCATCAGATTTTAAAAAACTCTTAAGATAGCAATAATCTATTAGAATTTTGAAATTACTTACATGCCTAAGCAGTATATCTTATCTTTTTGTATAATCCTTATATAACTGCACAAGTTCTTTATCAAAAAGACTTCTTTTTAGTTTTACTGATAATTCTCTTACCATAACAAGAAGTTCATCAGCATCGTGTTGAGATAGCTCTATATCATATTCTTTAAATTTATTTACAATAGCAGCCTTACCAGAATGTTTTCCAATAACGATTTGTCTTTCTAAACCTACTTCTGAAGGTTCAAAGACTTCATAGTTTAGTGGATTCTTAAGTGCTCCATCTGCATGTATTCCTGATTCATGCGCAAACATATTAGAACCAACGATAGCTTTCCATGCAGGAAGTTCTCTTCCAGAAGCCTTAGATACATATTCTGAAGCTTCTTTAAACATCTTTGTATCAACATGCACATCATAGCCATAAACATGTTTCAAGGCCATTAATACTTCTTCTAAGGCCGCATTACCTGCTCTTTCACCTAGTCCATTTACAGTAACCCCCAAATGAGTAGCCCCACCAGCAAGTCCAGCTAGTGCATTTGCTGTAGCCATACCAAAGTCATTGTGAGTGTGCATTTCTATATCAAAATTTGTATTATCTCTTAAAAAACTTATCTCTTGTTGTATCTTAGCAGGGTGCATTATGCCTACAGTATCACAATATCTAAATCTGTCTGCTCCTGCCTTTTTTGCTTCATTTATGAACTGCACTAAGAATTTATTATCAGCTCTTGAAGCATCTTCTCCATTAACTGATACATAAAGTCCATTTTTTTTAGCAAACTCAACTGCCTTAAGCATATTTTCAATAACCCATTCTCTAGACGTCTGTAGTTTGTGTTGTATATGGATATCAGAAACTGATATAGAAATAGCTACTGCATCTACCCCGCAGTCTATTGATTGCTCTATGTCGCTGATTACAGCTCTATTCCAAGCCATTATGCTTGATTTAAGTCCCTTTTTAACAATAGCTTTAATAGCCTGTTTTTCATCTCCACCCATAGTTGGAATACCTACTTCAAGCTGATCTACCCCTAGATCACTTAACATCTCAGCTATAGATATCTTTTCATGATTTGCAAATACAACACCAGCAGTTTGTTCTCCATCTCTTAGAGTTGTATCCACAATATAAATTTTCTTGCCTGTCTCCTTTTCAAAAACAGCCATTTAGAACCCCCCTTTCATAATCGCAAACAAAAATAAAAATAACTACATCCATACATAAATTATTATTTATCATTTTTAATTATAATTTTTTACGTATAGTTGTATACAAAAAATATTATAAATCATTCTACCATATTTATTTCAATAATACTATACTATTTATACTAAATTCACAATTAATTTATTATTCTTCTATATTATAGGCAGTATCATTAAATATTTACTATTAAATTTAAAAATACATTAACAATATGTTAAATAAACTTTTCATTAAGTAATAAAAAAGAAGCTTTAACATAATGTTAAAGCTTCTTTTCCATGCTCATTGCAAGTGTAAAATATTTTATTGCTTCTCTTATTTCACCTATTTCATGATACATATTTGCCATCTCGATATATCTGTTGTATCTTTGTGCATAATTGCCAAACTTCATCAAAGAATCTATCGAAAGATTCATATACATCTCTGATTGTTCGTATAATCCTTTTTTCTGAAAAACGAATGCTTTTAAATAATAAGATCTTTCAATCAACCTCACATTATCGCATCCTATTGCTATATTTAAAGCTTCAGATGCCATTTCATCTGCAATTTCAAGTTCACCATTTTCAATATAAATGGTAATAGCTTTATTTAATAATTCACAGTAAAAATCCTTATTTTCTTTAGGCAGCATGTCCATAGCTTCACGAACTTCCTTTATGCCATTTTCCCTATCATCGATCTTAAAATAGGATTCGCCATAAAAAAGCTTAGCTTTAGCTAAATCCTTAGCACTTTCCTTAAGAAACTCTGAGGCTTTCTCTATGTATTGGCTGCTTTCTATGTTATTGAACATTATAAGCAGGCCCCCGTACAAGCTTAAAATCTTGCCTTTAATTATCATGTCTTCTATTTCTTCATGTTTTTTCATATAATCTCTTAGAAGATTATACGCTAAATCATCTTTTTTTAATTTTAGATAGCATTCTGCCTCAGAGTAAATTATATCTGCCACAAAGTCCTGTTTTATAATTTGACGGCTTATTCTTAATTTACTGTAATATGCTAATGCTTCATTGTATTCTTTATTATTAAAAAAGTATTTTGCCATATCTCTGTAAAATATATATGTTTTGTCTGTTAACTTTTGAGCTACTTCATAATATCCATTCATCATATCTTGTATCTTTTTATACTTTAGCTCTTCTAAATAATACGTAAAAAGAAGATGCATAAACTCAAAAGCTAATTCTGAATAATTGTAGTATGTAGAATAGCTAACACATAACTTCAGCTCATCTTCATAATTATCATTTTTCAAGCCTTGTTTTATCAATTTAAGATTACTTTCTAATTGATCTTTAACATCTTCATTTAAATAATTTATATCTAAATCCAGCTTCTTTGCCACAATCTCTAAAATCCAAGGCTCAGCCTTAACTTTTCCATTCTCTATGCAACTCATCTTAGAAATAGATATATTTTCATCGCATAACTCTTTTAAAGTTATTCCCTTATATATTCTAGCCCTTTTTATCTTTTCACCAGTTGATAAAATCTCCATTCCCCTCACCTATCAAAAAAAACTAATTTCTAATTATACCTAATTTTTTAAAGATTCCTACGCCTTCATCTAAAAATCTAGCTGCTTCAGTATCTTTCTTTTGATCTAAGTAGAACTTACCAAGCATTACAGCAATCTCTCCTGCTTTTTTAAAATTCTCACTATCTTGGGACACCTTAAAGGTATCTAATAAAACTGATTCAGCTTCTAAATAGCTTTCCTTTATCATTAATACTCTGAATTTGATTAACATGAATTCAATAATATCTGAGTAGTTACTTGGATCTAGATGATCTTCAATATCTTTCATAACAGAGGTACAGCTTGCAATATCTTTTAGCTTTATATAATTTTCACAAATATTGATTAAAGTCTCTGGTAATCTGCTATCCTTATTTTTCTCCCTTAGCTCTTTTGCTATATCATAATGCTTAAAGGATTCTTCAATGTTTTCAAACTGATAGAAGAGTCTACCTAGATTATTTTCTATGTAAGAAATATTTTCTAAATCCTGCAAGTTTTTATAAACCTCTAAAGTTTTCTTAGAATATTTTATAGCATTGACTAAATCTCCACTTTTATTATATTCTTCTGATATTAATAATAGTGTCTTTGCATATTTCTTTTGGTCGTATATTTGCTCAAACTTTTGTTTTGCAAGGAATGCATAGTTCATTGAATTTTTAACATCTTCTAGCTTAAAATAAGTTTTCGAAATAGTAAAATATATCTCTCCAAGCAAGAAATCATCACCAATATTTTTATCTATATATAGTTTTTCTGCTTGTTTAAGGTATGAAGTAGCAGAATGGTAAGCCTTTAGTTCAAGGGTTATCTTACCTAAATACAAGAAAGTTTGAACCATTTCCTCGAAATTATTATTTTTTATAAATATAACATTTGCCGAAAGAAAAAACTGCTGTGCTGAAACATTTTCTCCTTTTGCCATATAAATTTTAGCTCTCAAATATAGATTTTTAGCCTTTCTATATTCAAGGTTATACTTCTCCGCATAATAAAGTGAATTTTCTATATATCTTTCTGCGGTAATTGTATCATTGTCTAATATATATGATTCTGCCACTTGCTCAAAATAAGTACATATATTTTCTGCTTGAGTTTCTTCTGACTCCATTAAATATTCTACTGAAGTTTTTAGTGTTGCAGCAAGATATTCAAGTAAATCCATAGACGGATTTGATCTTCCTGACTCAACAAGACTTATCTGACCTGGTGTTATTCTATCACCAGCTAAATCCTTTAAAGTCATATCTAATTCTTTTCTTCTTCTTTTTATCTTTTCTCCTAGTGAAAGAATCTCCATACACACTCTTCCTTTTTCCTTAATTATGTAATTTTTTTTGAATCAAAATTATAATTTATTATATCACATAATTCAACTAATAAAATCAAAACATTACAAACTTCTTCTAATTTTTATTTTATTCTCTACTTTTTCTAGTTTTTTTTGTAATATTATATACCTTTACCATTAATTTTTAATTACTGTAATAAATTTCTTAAAAACCTATAGTTACATTATTCATTCTTATGATCCTTAAATTTAAAGATTTTTTATAGATAAACTACTTCCAAATTAAATCTATATTTGATAATCCTATTACCATTAATAGCTAACAGAAATATCACTTAGTTTTATTATATACAACTAGATTATCTATTCCTCTGAATTGATAATCTACTTCAATCCCTAGACTCGAAATAAAAATACTCGAGGAGTAATCCCAATGTCATTAAGTTAAGAGTGATTAAAGAAGCTATTACACAACGTGATAGCTTCTTTTTTAGCAATTAGCTTTGGAAGTGCAATCGGAATAAGGAAAGTAATCGGAAAATATGCATGCAAATA
>NZ_JAENHN010000064.1 GCF_016595795.1 Clostridium yunnanense | reverse complement strand
AAGTCTTTTTTCAAAAGAATTGCTGGTTTAGTTTAAGTCTATATTTAGACTTTGTTTATCTTCTCTGTTTAATTTTCAAAGACCAAGTTGTTTTGCTGTTTTTCTGACAGCTTTTATATCTTACCATCATCTCAAGTTGTTGTCAATACTTTTTTTCAAAGCTTTTTTCAACCACCGTGACGACTTCTACAAGTTTATCATTTCATCGATTACTTGTCAAGATATTTTTTGACATTTTTTCAATCTCTTCGTCGCAGTTGCATTAGCGACAAGGACTATATTAACATATCCAAAGTAGTAAGTTTATAAACAAACATCCAATTTACAACTATAACTATGATGTCCTACAAAATACTACAAAATTCAACTTATATCTGCATAAGACACGCCCGGTAGCGATTATTCATTTATTATATGTATAAATAGCAAAAGCATATGTTTTTCTAAAAACATATGCTTCTTAAAGATATATTACACGAATAATATTAAGCTTCATATTGTAATAGTTTATTCTTATTGCAATATTAGATACAAGATAATTATCCACCCCATTAATATGCTTCTATAATAAGCTTATCTAGTCCTCTGTATATTCTAAGATATCCCCAGGTTGACAATTTAGCTCTTTACATATTGCTTCTAACGTAGAAAATCTAACAGCTTTTGCTTTGTTGTTTTTTAGTATAGATAAATTTGCATTTGTTATACCAACCTTTTCGGCAAGATCTTGCAAAGAAATCTTTCTTTTAGCCATCATGACATCCAAATTTATAATTATAGGCATAAAACTTCTCCTTCGTCAGTGAAATAAATTCATCTATATAGTGAAATCATTCTCTTCTTTATAATTAATAGCTTGTTGAAACACTTTTGATAATATCAATATAAAACATCCTGCAAAAAGGAATATTATAAATTCCATATCAGTATGGACCCCTTTATTATCTATATAAATAAACTTAAACTCCTTAAAATTAGAGTTAGCCAAAATATTTACTATATAACATACTGCAATAATAAAACATTCATAAGAAACTCTTTTAAGAGCTTTTACATTTTCAATTATAAAAGGATTAGCCCTTACCAAGGAAAATAAAACCTTTCTCAAACTCACAACTATAAGAAATACACAACTTATTCCTACTGCAAGAAGAATAAAAACAATTATCTTTTTAGAAAAATCTATTTCTACAATGTTATCTATAAAGGTGTTCTTAAATATAAATATAGTTGCTATAACACCTAAGATTAAAACTATATCTAAAATTCTTGTAAGGATACTTGCCATTGACTTTTCTCCATAATATTTCATACAAAAACCTCCACACAATATTACTTTACCATAAATATTAGCACATTAGTAAATATTCATCAACAAACCTTTATTGATAAACAACAATATGTTTCTGTTTATTAGGATTAGCTATCAACAACTCATCAGTTGCAGATTAGTAGAAAGACTATATAATACTAGCTGCAAATTAAATATATTTAAAATACTATTGATAGTTTAGCTAGATTATTAGCAGAGCGCAGTTGTAGATTCTAGGAGAACAAAAAAGCTACCTAACAATAATAGTTAGATAGCTTCTTACATGAAAAACTTATAATTTCTTTTTATTTCAATGCTTCTTCATATAATTTATTAGCATAATCCCAATTAACTACACTCCACCATGACCCAACATAATCTGGCCTTCTATTTTGATACTTTAAATAATACGCATGCTCCCATACATCTAAAGCCAAAACTGGTTTAAACCCATCACTTACCGGAGTATCTTGGTTTGCAGTGGATAATACCTCTAATTCCTTATTGCTGTTAACCACTAGCCAAGCCCAACCACTTCCAAATCTTGTAGCAGCTGCTTTTGCAAATAACTCTTTGAAGGAATCAAAACTTCCAAACTTCCCAGTTATAGCTTCAGCTAAAGGTCCATTAACCTTCCCTCCTTTAGGTGAGAGCAACTTCCAAAATAGTGAGTGGTTATAGTGTCCACCGCCATTATTTCTAACTGCTGTCCTTATGTCAGCAGGCAAACTCTCTAAACCTTTAACTAACTCCTCAACTGTCTTTTCTTGAAGTTCTGGGTATGCTTCAAGAGCAACGTTTAAATTATTTACATATGTTGCGTGGTGCTTTGAATGATGTATTGTCATCGTCTGTTCATCTATATATGGCTCTAACGCATTATATTCATATTCTAAGTTTGGTAATTCATGTTTCATTTTTTTCTACCTCCAAAATCTTTATTTCTATGATTTTATGTTATCACTATTGATAACAATAATCAATATTAAATAATAAAATATTTTACCTATTTTACTTGTTTGTTAAT
This sequence comes from Clostridium yunnanense, assembly GCF_016595795.1. Classification (GTDB taxonomy): domain Bacteria; phylum Bacillota; class Clostridia; order Clostridiales; family Clostridiaceae; genus Clostridium_AR; species Clostridium_AR yunnanense. Next base: position 131,934 of record NZ_JAENHN010000064.1, on the reverse strand, counting down.
TTATACTTAATCGCAGAAAAAGAGGATCCAGCTTTAATAAAAGCTAAATCCCCTCTTTTTAAATATGTAGCATGTATTTTACTATATGTATTTTAATCCTACTTTTCTTCTATCTCTCTTAACTGTTGTTCTATAAGTCCTAAAACATACTCTCTATCTTTTTCATTATTCTCGAAATCTAATCCATCAACATTTATCTTAATTATAGGAGAAACATCATAACTATAGAAATACTTTCTATATTCTTCGTTAAGTTTCTCCCAATATGCTCTTTCAACTACCTGCTCGTAGTCTCTTCCTCTTTTCTTTATTCTTGACATTGCCTCATCCACTGAAACTTCTAAATAAACCATTAGCTTAGGAGGTTGAACATGCTCAAGCATATTTTCTAGCAATTCCTTATATAAATCAAATTCCTCTACAGACATTTCTCCTTTATCGCAAAGCATCTTTGCAAATATAACATCACCGTAAATACTTCTATCCATAACAGAATTAGCTATCGATGAAGCCTCTTTTATATGTTTAAATCTCTTATTTAAAAAGAAAACCTGTAAAGGAAAAGAATATCTCTCTCTATCGTAATAAAACTTTTCTAAAATAGGGTTGTCCACAACAGGCTCTTCAAAAGATACATACCCTCTTTTAGCTATAAGCCCCATTAATGTACTCTTTCCAACTCCTACTACTCCATCAACAACTATCATGTCCCAAACTCCTTTTCTATCTATTCTTTTAAGAATCTCTTCATATAAATTATCATTCTGATAAGGCAAGCCAAAATCCTCCTTAAGGCCAATCTAATGAACTAAAATCGAAACCTATATATTATTCACTTTATAAAAGGTTATATGGTCTCTCCATTCACCATTTATAAAAAGATATTTTTCATTTAATCCAAGCTTATTAAAACCACATTTAAGCAAAACACTTTGAGATTTAATATTATCAACTAAAGTGGAAGCTTCTAACCTATGAAGTCCCATGTCATTAAAGCAATAATCTATAATTAAATTTACCGCTTCCTGCATGTAACCTAAACCGCAATGTTTCTCATCCATAGAATATCCTAATATACCACTTTTAAAGACACCTAATACAATATTAGAAAGTTTTATCTTTCCTATAAGACTATCATTTATAAATATACCAAAATCAATACTAGTACCACTCATAAATTGCTTATAACTCTCAAGCAATATAGCTAATTGGGTTTCATAAGTGTAAAAACTTCTATCTCTAGAAGGCTCAAAAGTTTCAAGATGCTTTTCATTTTTTATGTAATATTCTAAAAGCTGCGATGTATGCTCTGGTGTAAGATTTCTTAATTCTATTCTTTTACCTTTAAGTTTTAACAAAGTTATATTTTGATAGTTTCTGAAATCATTTAATGTTATACCAAATAGCAATTCATCTTTATAGTAATCATTTTGCAGTAAATTATTAGATAATACTCCCTCAAGAATAAATCCTAAATTAAAAAATGGAGACATATTAGAGTTTTCACTTACTAAAACATTAATTTTATATATTTTCTTACCTTTAAAAATACCTTCTAAAGATTGTTCTAATGCTCGTTTCATCATCTGATAATTATCATTTCTATAGAATTTAAATCTTATAGTGGCCCTCTTGTTTTCAGTATCCCATTCAATAGTATTAAACCTACCAACAGTTATACCGTTATAATCCTTTATTATGTAATCTTTATCAGTGCCTCTTATTAGTTCTATACATATATTTTTCCTCTCAGCCATAAAGTCCATCCCCTGATTAATTAATTTTATCAAGTATTAAGTTCTACAGATATAGCATCTTAAACTATACCCATGAGTTCAAGATATATGTATCCTTACATAATTAAATACATATTTTTAAACTTCCTTTTCTTTATATTAGGAGAGTTTTAAAAAGTAAAGCTACACCTAAACAATCTTATTAATTATAACATAAATATTATAGTTGTTTATAGGAAAGTTTAAGTAAATTAACTGTAAAAAAATGCTGAAGCGACTTTCTTTAGTGATTTTTTTGCGCATCTGCCTTTCCGAATGTACATGAGGAAAATTTGGCAGGCGATACATTTTTCTTTTTTATTCTTTAACTTATATTATATTTTTAATGTGCCCCTGATATTTATGCATAAACCTAATTTAACTATAGACTTTAAAGAAGAATAAAAAATGACAATACTACTATTGATATTTCCCTTACATTGTGTTTATACTATTTTATGTATTTCGGTAGTTTTAAGGAAGGCTTATGGTGATGTAATGAATAAACAAAGTATTACTAAAATAAAAATATTTCTAATGGGAATAAGTAATAGATTCTTAGAAGATTCAAGCGCATTTAAAAATATATATGTAACTTATGCAGCAGGACTAAAAGAGTTCAAGGGTAACGGTGGCTTTGAAGATGGCAAAATAAAGTATAACTTCAATGGCAAGACTGAACTTTTGGGTGTATTAGATCTTTTTGAAAGAATAAGCTCAGAATGCGAAAATTATGAGACAGTTACTATCCTTTATAGAGAACGTGGTACTGACATAGTTATAACTGGAGACAATAAAAACGTAAAAATGAATAATACTGAAGTAAAAGAAAGTTCTCCTCTAGCAGTAAAAAAACAAGATGCTTCAGATCATAATATCAATGAAACATCTACCTTATTAAATAGAAATTACTTAATCAAGGTAGGCAAAGCAGATTCCTTACTTAAAGAGATAGGTATTATGTCTCAATCAGGTAAAATAAAAAATGATAAGATAAGAAAATATAATCAGATAGATCATTATGTTGAAATTCTAGAAGCAACCTTAGATTCGCTTCCTAAAAATGAAGTTTTAACTATACTGGATTGCGGATGCGGAAAGTCGTATCTTACTTTTGTTCTTAATTATTATCTAACAGAAGTAAAAAAGAGAAAATGTCACTTCATAGGGTTAGATATCTCTGAAGGAGTTATTAATAGTTCTAAGAAAATGGCACAAAACCTAGGTTATAGGAACATGGAATTTCATGCTATAGATATAAAGAAATTCAATCCAAGCAGAAAAATCCACATGGTTATATCTCTTCACGCCTGTGATACTGCTACTGATATGGCTATCGCACTAGGTATTAAAGTTAATAGTGATTCAATTATAGCAGTTCCATGCTGCCACAGAGAGTTACTAAATCAATACGATTACGAACCTTTCAAAGGAATATTAAAACACGGAATACTAAAAGCTAGAATGGCTGATGCCTTAACAGATGGTATGAGAAGCATGATGTTAGAAAGCAAAGGATATAATGTTTCCATTGTTGAGTATATCTCCCCATTAGAGACACCTAAAAACCTAATGATAAGAGCAACTAGAACAGGCAAGGAAAAACCAGAACTTATGGATGAATATATTTCTTTAATGGCAGCATTTAATGCTTACCCTGCTCTTTATCAATTTTTAAATGAAGGCTGGGAAGCTTAAATTACTCAGTTGTAAACTAAATATAATGAATAAAGCTACCTATAAATATATAACACTGAATATTTATAGGTAGCTTATATTTTTGATGCTTGACAAAAGGTAATATTATTAGGAAAATTATAATAATAATTTAGATAGACAATCTAAATTATTATATTTAAATCATCATGCATATAAAAATATATCAGCGAAAACACATAATATGGATGTACCATCACTATACTGTTTTAGGAGGTGCAAGATGTTCAAAAAACTTAGAAAAAAAACTTTTAATATTGTACTAGCCTTCTTAGTATTCACCTCTTTTGGATGCTACATAAGTTATAGGATTATAAAAGACAAAGAGACTGCAAAAATAACAAAGATTTTGCCTTCAAATTCAAATACTAAATTATCATTTATTACTGAGGAAAGTATAGTAGACAAGATACAAAAAGTTTCAAAACTGGTAGTAGTTGAAGTAGACCTTAACGAAAAGATGATTATTGATAATAGTTGGGGAGACTGGGATGTTTTTAAAAAACTTCAGAAAGTAGATTATTACGGTAAGGGTTCTTACTCTATTGATTTATCTTCGCTCGATAGCTCTAAAGTTAAGATAGACAAGCTAAATAAAAAAATCACCATTAGCTTACCTAAGCCAGCAGCTAATACTCCAACGATAGATTATGATAAGACAACCTTTGAATCAACCGAAAAAGGACTACTTCGTTTTGGTGATATAAAATTAACTAAGGATGAAAGCGCTGTAATTGATAAAGAAGTTATATCAAGAATGGACAATAAACTAAAAGAGACAGCTCTCTATGATGAAGCTGTAAAAAATGGTGAAGATACAATTCAGGATTTAATTAAACCAATTGTAGATGCCAATGTAAAAATCAGTATTATTTTTGAATAAATCTAGCTACATTTAACTAATATTCTCAGATTAATTTGCTATTCTTATAGTTTGTGATAGTAACCCTTTAATTTCTGCAACAATATTAAATATAATGATAAATCAAAGTATTTCCAAGAAAATAATCAAAATAAATAAACTGACAGGATAGACTATCCTGTCAGTTTATTTTTATGGATGTGCCACTTCATTATAAACCTTATACTTTCAAATTCTCCTCTCAGAACCCAGCGGAGTTTTAAAAAAACTTTAAGAATGAAGCAGTACATCTTTATATATACTCTTCTATTAGATCATTAACAACTTGAGAAGCTATAATCATTCCCGCAACTGGAGGAACGAAAGATACACTTCCAGGTATCTGTCTCTTCACTGCACACTTTTTACTTCCACCTGTACATACACAGCCTTCTTTACAAGTCACTACTTCGTCCATCCTTGGCTTTCTTGGAATTTCTTCTGAGTATACAACCTTTAGTTTCTTTACTCCTCTTTTTCTAAGTTCATATCTCATTACCTTAGCTAAAGGACAAACTTTAGTTTTGTATATGTCAGTAACCTTGAACTGAGTTGGATCAAGCTTATTACCTGTACCCATACAGCTCATAATTTTTATATTATTATTTTCACAGTATATTGCTAAAGCTATCTTTGCTGATACCGTATCAATGGCATCAACTACATAATCAACATCTTCCGTAATTATCTCTGATATATTTTCTTCTGTCACAAATACTTGATGTGTTATGATCTCACATTGCCTATTTATTTCTCCAATTCGTTCCTTCATCACATCAACTTTATTTTTACTTATTGTTTTATATGTAGCATGTACTTGTCTATTAAGATTAGTTAAACATACTGTATCATCATCAATAAGTACTAAGGTTCCTACTCCAGCTCTAGCTAAAGCTTCTGCAGTAAAACTACCTACTCCACCTATACCAAATACAACTACCTTACTACCTCTTAATTTTTGTAATGCTTCTTTTCCTATAAGGAGTTCTGTTCTTGATAATGAATGCTGTAGCATTAATATTACTCTCCTTTTCAACAAATCTATATTCATTAGTAAACATTGCATTAAACACACTGTTCATCTTTTTTACTCTTAAAACAACTTATATAATAATATACCATAAATCTTATCGCTTCAATAGGTAAATAATGATTATCAACAAATATATTGTTCGTTGGTTTTATAACAATTTTACATAAACTGTATTTCATGTTAATATAATGATTATATTTTATAATAACTGAGGTGTTGAAATGAACTTAAGAAAGTTAATGCTTTTTAACCCATTAATTGACTTAGAAGAAGAAGTAACGGATTCAAAAGAGATAGGTATCTTAGGTGGTATATGGATTGCAGTGTTATTTTCACTTATCATACCCGTAACAATACAAATTATATTATTAATTACCACCCTAATAGCTGCAGCAATATTATCTTCTTATGAAGGCTTAAACGCTATTAAAGATATCTTTAAATCACCTTCCTTTTTATTAATATCATCTATATTTTCATTAATGGCAACAGTTTTTATAATGAATAAATTCTTTCTAGTAAAGACAAATTTAATTTTTCCAGAAAGAAAATTTAAAAAGCGTGACATAATAGGAGTTATTTTTTTAATCTTAGGTTTTAGGTTGTTATTTTCCGGTTCTTTAAGTTATATATTAGACTTAATACCTATTCCTAAATCTATAGAAGACACTTTTAATAATCTATTTATCAACCCTTTCATAGGAATTTTTTCTGCAGTAGTAATAGCTCCAATTCAAGAAGAGTTCGTAAATCGAGGCATCATATTAAATGGTCTTGCAAAAAAATATTCTTCAAAGGTAGCTTTAATTTTATCTTCATTAATATTTGCCGCTATGCATATGAACATACCTCAAGGTATTAATGCATTTCTTCTTGGCTTAATACTAGGGTATGTTTATTTAAAAACAAAATCTATATTGTTAACCACTTTATGCCATGCTATAAATAACATCCTTGCATTTATGCCCGAACTAGGAAGTTTATCTAATATACACGTGTTGATAGCCATATCCATACTAGTTGTAATAATAGGCATAATACTTATGTTAGTTGGGTTAAAAAGACTAGATTTAAAAAACCGCCAAATTCACTTCGATTCTTTAAGAAAACAACATGATTACGATGATGAATTTAACATTAACATATAGATAATCTAACTACTTCTATATTATTACCTATATAACTTTAATTGAGAAATTTCATCAGATTAAGTATAATTAGAATTATCAATTTATATGGAGGCTTTTATAATGACTATAGGAATCATTGGTGCAATGACTGAAGAACTTGAGATTCTTCTAAAGGATATGAATTTAGAAAACACTGAAAAGAAAGCAAATATGACTTTTCACCGTGGACAATTATGGGGCAAGGATGTAGTTGCTGTAGTTTGTGGCATAGGTAAAGTTAATGCTGCTGTATGTACTCAAATACTAATTAGTGAATATAAGGTCAATATGGTTATAAACGTTGGTGTTGCAGGCGGTATAGGTAAAGATATATACCCTGGAGATGTAGTTATAGGTAATTCTCTAGTTCAACACGATATGGATACTACTATTTTTGGTGATAAACCTGGTCAAATACCAAGAATGGATACTTTTGATTTTAAATGTGATGAAAAGCTTGTATCTATAGCTCAAGAGGCTTGCAAATCGCTTCCAGAAATAAATACTTTTACAGGAAGAATAGTATCTGGCGATCAATTCATAGCAAGTCTAGAGAAAATCCAATGGCTTGCAAAAGAATTTGATGCATCTGCATGCGAGATGGAAGGTGGAAGTATAGCTCATGTGGCTTATCTAAATCAGGTTCCATTTGTGGTTATAAGATCTATATCAGATAATGCCAACAACGGAGCTCATATGGATTATGAAAAGTTTATTCCTATTGGAGTAAAAAACTCAACATCTATATTAAAAGCCATGATAGAAAGACTTTAATATCGAGATATATTACATACAATACTTTAATACCCACCTGTTTTTTTAAACAGGTGGGTATTTTTATATCTAATGATAGATTCATATATTATCAATCACTTAAAGTGTTCTATTGGGAAAATTTTATAATTAAAGCTAAAACTCTATTCTCTAATAAGTAGATATAACTTCCTTTTTAGCACTTTTTAAATTTTCCTTAATAATATTAAATTGAACCCGATTATCCTCATTACCTTTTATACCGTATACTAAATTATCATCATCAATAAATGATCCTATTGAATTATTGGCATAAATCTCCTTAACCTCCTTTGATCCGGTAGTGTGTATTCTGAACCTCTGATTACCATCATCAGTACCAGTTTTACTAATATATCTATTTCCACTTGGTGATATACAATTTTTAAAGTCATCTAAAATATCTATATACCCATTATAGCTATAGCTTTGTAGAGTTTTTATATTAAATATTACTCCGCTGTTGCTTTTATCTTTTATAGTTATTAAAAACGGGTTATCCGATTTATCATAAGTATAGCCTCTCTTACCTAGGTTTATTATATATACCAGCTTATCATTACTATAATCATACCTATAAAGCTCTGTATTCTTTTCATTATCATAACATAGAGCGTATATATAACTATTATATGCAAATAACTTATAAGGTTTTATATTTTCAATAGTTCTGTCAGCAGGTAATAATCTATTATTTGATGTTATTATTACTCCCTCATCAGTAACATAGCTTATTGAATAGTTATTTTCATTTCCAACATAACTAATTTTCTCATTGTCACTATTAAATAAATAGATATCTCTGTTAATCTGTAGGCATAGATATGTATCGTTGCTTGACCAAGCCGCGTTTATAGAAGCACCACTTATATTAATATTAACTTTTAGCACTCTATTTTTTATAATGTTCACTATATACAAATTAGAATGCTTTGAGTCAGGAAGTAAAATAAAGTTCTTGGTTGAACTTAATAGATATTTGTCTTTATTATGTATATCAAAATCATTTGCCTTCATATAAAATTGTAAATTGTTATCTAATGAAGAATATAGTATATCTCCGTTATATAAAACTAACTTATCCTTATCTACTCCAATGAGAGTAGCATTCTGCTCTTGGTTTCTGCTTAACTCAGCTTTAGCATCTATTGGTTTCACTATATAATTAGCAGTTTTGTCTTCGTCCTTAATTATCAGACCTCTTAAAAAATCTGAATTAGAGTTTATATCATAATTGTTTGAAATAAGGTCATCTTTTTTATACATAGACTCACTCTTATTTGATTTAGTAGAATTGTTATCAAATTTGTATGTTGAGAGTTTGGGAATTACCATAATCAAAGTTATTATTGCCACAATAGATAACGCTGAAATAAAGAAACTATTCTTATTACTTCTCATAAGGTTAATAGCTCTTGTAGATCTTCTATTATATTTATTCAAATCTATAGCTCCCATTATAGATTCTTTTCTACTGGAATATTGAATTTGGTCATTCTCAATCTCTTTAAACAATCCAATTTTTATATTAGACATCTTATCATAATATTCTTTACAGTTTATACAATTATTCATATGCTCTTCCAAACTTGACCTATCAGCATCACTCAATTGATCTTCTAGCATATCTATAATGCTATTTCTGAATTTCTGACAATCCAAAGCTACCACCTCCTTTAAGATTCCTATCTAGGTAAACTTCATATTTATCGTATAACCTATAGTACCGTTTCTTCACTGTAGATTCATTCATACCCATCATATGCGATATATCTTTAAAACTTAAATCTGGATGTGCGTAACGTAAATATAATATCTGTTTATCTATAATTTCTAGTTTTTTTATAAAACCTTCTATTGAATCTAACGTCTCCTTGTATTCCACTATCTCTTGAGGCGACTTCTCTCTAGAAAGTGAATCTTTCATATTATCAATTGCTATTTCACGACTTTTAGTTACCTTTCTCAAATAATCAATAGACTTATTATGTGCTATAGAATATATCCAAGTAGAAAACTTATTAATACTATTATAAGTGTATAACTTATTATACACTGATATAAAGGTCTCTTGGCATAAATCCTCAGCCATAGCTCGATCCCCTATAAAACTATATATGTACTTTAGAATAGGAATTTCATATTTATCAATAATATATTCAAAATATGATGCTTCACCTTGTAAAACCCGCTCTACTATATCTTTATCTTCCAACCCTTATCACCACCAAAAAGATGCAAATTACAAATATTCCAATATTATACTAACACAAAAGATTTATGAAGGCGATATCCATTTATAATAAAAAACTCACTGAAGTTAGTTTCTTCAGTGAGTTTTTTAGGAGATTGGTTTTACCGCAATACATTTATTCATTATATATTATTATAGTATTCCTAAGAGTCTCTTTTGCCTTATAAAGAGCAATATCTGCCATACGAAGTAGTTTCTCTTGGCTCATATCTGAATTACTGTTATCTGCAATTCCTATGCTTACAGTATAGTTAATAGTGTCACCATCTATACTAGCTAGACTACTTTCTTCAACTCCTTTTCTAATTTTCTCTGCAATAATTAAAGCATTTTTTTTGTCTATGCCTATCATGATTACTGCAAACTCTTCTCCACCAATTCTACCTATAATATCCTCTTTTCTTAAAGTAGCATCTAGTATTTTTGCTAGGTTTTGTAGAACCCTATCTCCATTTGCGTGACCATAAGTGTCGTTAATTTTCTTAAAGTAATCTACATCCAACATTAAGCATGAAACTGGTTTGTTTTCTACATTTGCTTTTTTCAATACCCTATGGGATGCAGAATTAAATCCTTGTCTATTCAGTAACTGTGTAAGCCAATCTCTCTCAGCCCTTACCAATAAATCTATCTCATATAGTTTTTTTTCGGTTATATCACTTAATACAATAACTGTACCAACTACTTCATTATCGCCCATACTCAACGGATGGGAGCTACATAACAAATAACCACTGTTTTCTTTATAGTTTAACTTAACTTCAATAGTTCTTTCTGCTTTTTTTAGTAATAACTGCTGTACTTCTAATTTATTTATAAAAACATCGAATACGCTGGCACCTATAATTTCACTGTTAACACTAAAATATTTCTTTATCAAAGTCTCAGCATAAGGGTTTTTATCAACAACTATACCTCTTTGATTGACTACTAGAATACCTTCACTTATTATATCAAATACTTTATCCCTAGCAACAGGAGATAATCTGAAAAAGTTATATCTAAAAACACAATAAAATAGTATGATCGAACTTGGTATATATAGCACCGCAACTGGTATATAAATACCACTACCATCAATAAATGCTGATTTTACCCAAGATAAGAATAAAGTTAAAGATATACTTAAAATAATTAGTAATATCTGTTTCTTGTAATGTTTTGATAATCTTTTTCTATATTCAATTAAAATTACTATTGCTAGAATTGGAATAAAGAAATTAATAGTCAATAATATTGAACCTATCATAGTAGAATGCACTTCTAGAGATTGTCCAGTTATGCTATTATCTTTAATTGTAAATCCAGTTCTCATTATATTGTGGAATCTATTAGTAAGTATTAACACTAAAGAAGTTATAGGTATACCTGCAAGTATATAAACGTATTTCTTCAACCTTTCTGTCTGTTGGGAATAATCAACTGCAAATAGAACACTGGAAATAGGAACTATAAATACCCCTATCTGCTGCACATTTCTCCATAATATTTTTGCTTCTAAACCTTTAGTATGAATTTCTAAATAAGAACCAATCACCCATAATGTAGCAGCAATCATCTGTATTAATAACGGAAATGCTCCAGGCATTTTCCTGTGGAATAGGCAGTATACTGCTATTGCACATAAAATCATTGAGGAACCTATAAGTAGAAAGTTATTTATTGATTGCATATTAATCAAACAGTCCTTCCCTATATTAACACTAGTATCATTTGCTAAATTCTTATATCATATATACGTAGGAGTTTAAAAGAGCTTATCCCTTTTATACAAAATAAAAAGGCATCTAATGACTTTGCGTCCTTATCTTTAAATAAGCCTTACCTTTTTCAATTAGTATAATTATACTTAATTATAGTACTTTGCATTATTGTCTAATTATATATTTATTTTTTACAAGATTCAATTAAAAGGCCCATTGTAAATTATGTAAACAATCTACAATATATTTATTCTACATTATATTTTATAACAAGCAAAATAGGGGTAGCTCTAAGATCTACCCCTATCCATTTTATAGATATGAATACTACTAAAAATATCTAACTACTCATTCTCTGTTGAATTATACTTGTAAATTTCTATCAAGGTTTCTAATATCCTTATATAAAAGTCTATTTCATATTCTTCAATATCTTCATCACTTATATCTTTATTCGTTTCATGCACCTTATCTAATCTCCTTAGTATATAGACTTAGTAGTTATACTGCTATTAATTGTAAAAAAAGAAGAGCCACTCCGAGAATTACGAAGTGGCTCTTCAACACGAGGCTGTAATATACCTATTAAGAGGCACATTACATGTCCATTTATTTTTTATTTTAATGCTATGTAACTACCATAAATAAAATAACATAGTAGAAAAAGATTATCTTCACGTTTATAAATCAATTTTCTACACGGGTAGTATTCACATCTATAACTTCAGTATAACACTGTATAGTAATATAGCAACAAATATATTAAGAGAATTCTTCTTTATATTTTAATTATAGATATATATCCGAAAATTCAATGCTCATTCTTTCAACTTTCTTATCATCTAAATCATTGTTTATTGCAGCACGGGATAAACCTGATTCATTTTCAGCAGCAAGAACTTTTGCAGGAAGTACTATATTGAACTGAGTATACTGGCCATATTCACTTTCTACACTAATGTTTCCCCCATGCATATCCACTAATGATTTAACAAGAGACAAGCCAATTCCTGTTCCTTCGCTTCTCTTTGAAAGTGATTTATCTACTTGTATAAATCTATCAAAGATATTATTTAGTTTATCCTTTGGTATTCCGCTTCCTGTATCTCTCACAGTAATATATATAGCATCCACTAGCTCCTTAATACTAACCTCTATCTTTCCGCTAGACTTGGTGAACTTTACTGCATTCGACAATAAGTTTAATATCACTCTTTCAATTTTATCTGCATCAAATGCTAATATTTTTTCCTCTATATCTGTATCAAAAATAATCTCTATACCTTTTTCTTTTACATACTCTGCTACAGATAAAGTAATATCTTCTACTACTTTTACAATATCTTGATTGTGCATATTTAATTTATAAAAACCAGAATCTATCTTTGTTATATCTAGCAGGTTATTAATAAGTCTTAATAATCTATAACAATTCTGCTTCATTATACCCGTATACTTCCTTACTGCTGGAAGATTACTATTTTCATTTGTATCTGTGTACATACTTATTAACTGCAGTGAACTTAAAAGTATATTTAATGGAGTTCTTAATTCATGAGACATATTTGAGAAGAACTCTGTCTTTAATTTATCATCCTCTATCGCTCTCTCTAACAATAGCTTACTTTCCTCAACCCTTTTCTTATCAGTAATATCCCTAACTGAAGATAGAATATTTACCTTGTTATTATGCAAGAACCGTACCGATGTAGATTCAAAGTGTTTAGTTATCCCTTGGCTATTTATATATTGATACTCATTCCTTAGAAACACTTTCTCCTCGGATAATAGATCTTCTATTCTTTGTTTCTTAAATTCTTGATTTTCTTTACCTAATACTTCCTCAAGCCTTTTTCCTACTAGATCTTTAGGATTATCATACCCAAGCATTCTAGCATAAGAGCTACTAGCAAAAGAATAGGTGCTACCATCGTGAATACTTATACCATCCGGCAACATATCAATTAGTTTTTTATATAGTTCTTTGTTGTCAAATAGTTTCTCAAGTGTATTTTTATATTTCTCTGCCTTCAATATAGCAGCATTGTACTTTTTCTTCTCAAAAGTTATATCTCTGAATATATAAAACTCATACCAACAATTATTAATTTGCTTAATGTTACACTTTATATCTACATCAATTATATTTGATTTAAAATCTTTGATCTTATATTCACCTTCAAAAGGTTTATCAATAGAGTTACTAAGCTCCCTATCACGCTCTAACTGAAGCAATGATATTATTGATTTACCTAGTATAGATTGATCTTTACAATGTAGAAGTTTTCGCAATTCATCATTGGCAAAAACAATTTTATCATCTCTCTGAACTAATGTAGCGTAGGGTAAAAAGTTAAAATACTCGTAACCTTTATTACCTATATCAGACATACTTTCAACACCAAAAACTAGTTCATCATTATCTACAGAAGTTCCGTCACACATTAACTTAGTCCTCCAATATCCTAATTGTAAACATATGCACTATATTTCAATATTCTCCATGTTATTAAAAAAACCTTTTTGTTTATTTAATTTGTAACGACTTTTCGTAATAATGAACTTTTCAGTAATCAATTTTTTATGCTGTAGCCAAAGATTATTTTAAGAGGATCCTTATCTCAGCTTGTGAATAAACAATCCACTTCTTAGTTTTGGTTCAAACCATGTAGATTTCGGAGGCATAACTTCTCCTTCATCTGCTATATTCATTACTTCATCCATAGAAGTTGGATACATCGAGAAAGCTACTTTCATATCAGTTGAAGCTCTTTTTTCTAATTCCTCTAAACCTCTTATGCCGCCAACAAAATCTATTCTCTTATCACTTCTAGGATCTTTTATACCCAATATAGGTGATAATAGATTGTCTTGGAGTATAGATACATCTAAGCTTTTCACTGGATCTTCACTATTAAAACTATCTTTTTTAGCCTCTAACTTAAACCACTGTCCATCAAGGAACATCCCAAATACATGCTTTTGCTCAGGTTTATATTTTTGCCCTTTTTCTTGAGGATTTATATAAAACTTCTCACTTACCCTGTCTAAAAACTCATCATTTTTCAATCCATTTAAATCTTTAACTACTCTGTTGTAATCCATAATCTTCAGGTGAGATTCAGGAAATAATACTGCAAGAAAAAAGTTAAATTCCTCTTCTCCACTAACGTCCTTAACTTCCTCTCTTCTCATCAATCCAACCTTTACAGCAGAAGCTGCTCTGTGATGTCCATCTGCTATATATAAATAATCGACTCTATTAAAATACTCACTTAGAGAATCTATAGTTCTTTTATCATCTATTTTCCACACAATATGTCCAACACCATCTTCAGATATAAATTCACAATCTGGATTTTTCTTAATACAACTGTTTATTATAAATGATATATTTTCATTATCTCTATAAGTTAAAAATATAGGTCCAGTATTTGCATCGCAGTAATCAACATGATTTATTCTATCTTGCTCTTTGTCGGGCCTTGTAAACTCATGTTTTTTTATCACATCATTAATATAATCATCTATAGATACACAAGATACCAAGCCAACTTGACTTCTACCATTCATTGTTTGCTTGTAAATATATAAACAAGCTTCATTATCTTGAACAAAAACCCTATCTTCTTCCATACTATCCAAGACTTCTTTAGCTTTTTTGTACACAGCTTCATCATATATATCCACAGATGGTTCTAAGTTTATCTCAGCTTTATCCACATGAAGAAAAGAATATTTATTTTCCTGTACCATTTCTCTAGCTTCATCAGAATTCATAACATCGTATGGAAGTGCAGCAACTTTTGCAGCTAGTTCTCTCACCGGTCTAACTGCTTTAAAAGGTCTTACTATAGCCATTGTCATCCTCCTCATTTTTAAAAAAGACACCTATTAGTATCTTAGACTAAAGTTTATTTACTTCAGTTTAGGTCTATATGCTTTAAACTGAAAAACACCCAATTTCATAAAGCCAATTTAAAATATACCCAGATAAACATTGGCATAGTCTAAGCTTTGAAATTGGGTATTCATCTTAATAAATCTTACTTATGAAAGAAGTCACCTATAATTTCAACAATTTCGTTACCTATTCTTGTCTGAGCTTCTCTAGTGGCTGCCCCTATATGCGGTGTAGCACTAACTCTAGGGTGATTTACTAGCTCCTTATTTCTTGTGGGCTCTTCTTCAAATACATCTATACCCGCACCTGCTATCTTCCCACTATTTAGCGCCTCAAGTAAAGCAGTCTCATCAACAACCTTTCCTCTTGCACAATTAATTATATAAGTTCCATCCTTCATTAATTCAAATTCTCTTTTGGCTATTAAAGGACCCTTTGAGATGTCAAAAGGAACATGAAGAGTTATAAAATCTGATTGTTTTAAAAGTTCATCAAAATCCCTGTATCCATATTCATATTTTTCAAGTTCATTTAATTCACCTAGTCCATCAAAATATAGAACTTTCATACCTAGACAGCAGGCCTTCTTAGCAACTTCTCTTCCGATTCTGCCCATTCCTACTATTCCTAAAGTTTTTCCGCTTAATTCTATACCTTCATATTTCTTTTTATTCCATTCTAGGTTTCTCATTGTCACATTAGATATATTTATAAACCTTGCAAGTGCAAACATATGAGCTATAGTAAGCTCTGCTACTGAAGCTGAACTTGCATTGGGTGTATTCATTACCTGAATTCCATTTTCCAAAGCATAAGAAACATCTATATTGTCTACTCCAACTCCGCCTCTAATTATGGCTTTCAATCTTCCAGTCTTACTAGACTTATCTATTATATATTTATTTATCTTAGTAGCTGATCTAACCACTACTACATCGAACTCTCTTAGTATTATTCCAAGTTCTTCTGGTACATAGTGTTCTTCTACTACTTCAAAACCTAAATCTCTAAGTTTTAAAACAGCTTCTTTTTCTAGTCCATCTGTCACCAATACTCTATACATTTAACTTTCCCCCTCATATAAAACCATACTTATTCAAGTCCTAATATTTCATTAATATTAGATAAAAGTTCTTTGATATCAGCTACACTACAATCTGCCATATGAGCTATTCTAAAAGTCTTATCTTTAAGCTTTCCATATCCATTAGATAATTGAAAACCTCTATTTCCTAATTCTTTGTTAAGTGCTCCAATATCAATCCCTCTTGTGTTAGTTATATTAGTTACGGTATCAGACCAATAACCTTCTTCAGGGAAAATGTCAAAATATTTTTTCGCCCACTCTCTAACTACATTTGCCATATCTAAATGTCTACTAAATCTATTTTCAATACCTTCTTCATTTACTATATAATTTAGTTCATAATCTAAAGCAAACATGTGAGATAATGATGGTGTTGATGGATATTGATAATCCTTTTTTTGTATATACTTATAAATTGCTAATAAATCTAGATACGTGCCTCTAAAAGGAACTTTTTCAGCTCTTTCCTTAGCTTTGTTTGAGAATGTGCATACTGCGAGTCCAGGAGGCAAGCCCAATGCCTTTTGACTTGAAGTTATGCAAATATCTATACCTAACTTATCAACTTCTATTTTAGTACCACCAGCTGAACTAACTGTATCTACACAGAAAACAACATCTGGGTATTTCTTCACTACCTTTGAAATTTCTTCTAGATTATTCATTAATCCAGTTGATGTTTCATTGTGAGTAATAGCTATTAAGTCATATTCACCTGTAGAAAGTACTTTCTCTACAACTTCTGCTTTTATAGCTTTGCCCCACTCAACTTGAAATTTATCTGCAGGTACATTATTGTGTAAAGCCATTTCATACCATCTATCTCCAAAAGCCCCACAGGAGAAGACCGCAGCTTTCTTTAATGTGCATGATCTTATGGCGCCCTCCATAAGCCCACTGCCTGAACTAGTAGAAAGTAAAATCTCACTTTCTGTATAAAAAAGTTTCTTAAGATTGTTGCTTATCCTTTTTTGAAGCTCTGAAGCTTCCTTTCCTCTATGACCAATTAAAGGTCTTGCCATTTGTTCTAATACTTCCTGTCTTACCTCTACAGGGCCGGGAATAAATAATTTTTTGTGCATAAAGACACCCCCAAAATAAATTATATACTCCCATGTGTTATTATAAATTCTATCATTTTCAAAATATTTATACAATAATCTTTCAAAAAAACAACTGTTTATATAATAATCTATTAAAAAATTCGCTTAATGTTAATGAAAATGTCTACAAATATAAACTTTTTTATTATTTGTTAAAAATTTGCTTTTGGTATGATAAAAACTTCTGCTATAAAAGCAGAAGTTTTAAAGTAGTTAAAACATATACACACAATTATATCTATCTATTAATTGCTTTGTACCATTTGCTTAAGTCTCTTAAATGAATCCTTATTGCAGGAGCCTCCCACATAATGTAAACAATTATCACAGCTTACAGATGATAATCTCATGCTCATCATTAATATATCATCTTTGGGCGTATGCTCATTGCAATTTGTTCCTATTATTCCTATTAACTCGCTATATTCCATACTCATTACTCCTAAACAATAATATTTTTATTATTTGTTTAGGCGCGTTATTATATTCAAGCTAAATATCTGCATATCTCTTACTTAAAAGTGTAATCTCTGAATCTACATTACCTATAACTGCAAGTGATTTATAATACTCTTCCTCTAAATCAAAGATAACTACAGGCTCTTCTAATATAGTTCTTACACTAAATTCATTGCTTACTAAATCAATCTTTATAGGTATATTCACACTATCTATATCTTCTACAAATCTCGTCTCTATATAAGTATTAATTGTTCCACTAAAATCACAATAAAAAACTAAATCTTTTGTATTACAATATAAAACCCCTTTATTTATATAATCGACACAAATTACTTTTGCTTGTATTCTGATTACACCTTCATAAAACAGCTTTACCTTAGTTTGTTCATGAGCCTTATTAAGCAAAAGGAGATTTCCAGATATCTTCTTTATGTTACAGCTTATATTTTCTACCTTATAAATCTTCTCATTTTTTAGATTAACCATCTTATTTATGGATATAGGTATCTTTAGTATTGCTATTAATAAATCTACATCAGCCACTTTAACTACTTCTTTATTATCATTGCTGATTGATTTCTCGTCTTCCACACCATTAGACTTATATAATTTATATATATTATTTTCAATTGTTCTTGTCTTAAGAACTTCACTACTTATTCGAGGTTTTATATTGTTTGTACAATTATTATCGCTGTAATATTTATATAATTTACTATCTCTTCTATCAAATAATTCACCTTCAGTTGAATTAATAACTTTCTTATGTAAATATACTGTTTTTTCATCTTTATGTATTTCATCAAAGTCCTCTAATCCATCCTCTTGACTATAATAATGTATTAATAAAAAGGATGAAAATATCTTAAATAATAGATCCTCGTTTATATATTCATTCACAGTAACATATCCTAAAAATTGTTATATATTATTATAAGCTAAGAGTGCAAAACTGATACAGTTTTGCACTCAAAGCATTAAGTTATTAGCATTCTACTAATACATATTGTTCTTGAAGTACCTTTAAGTCTAAGAAAAGCACCATTTTTTCAACTATCTTTGAATATAAAGTACCTTCATATTCAGGAGTACAATTACATCTTTCTTCATGTTCTGGTTTCTTACCATCTTTATTGTCTTCCCAACCATCATATTCGCAGCCTAATGGAGATGGATCTTTGTACATATCTAATTCGATTATCTTGAATCCATCAAGTTTTATGAAAGGTCTACTATTGTAAACTGTTGCTTCTTTAAAATCTGATTCGCAATAAGCTTTTCCTTTTACTCCATCACAAGAGCAGTTACAGCTATCGTATTCAGATGCATCACAATAAAGATCAGATTCACTTAAGCTTGTTCTATCCTTATTTATTGGTTTTAATAAGAAGTCAATATCAGTTATAACATGGAATGGAACCTTTACAGTATGATGTCTTATATCACCATTTATTACACCTTTATCTTTGCTTACACAATCTGCAGTAGCATATTCTATATTTTTTTCAATATAACCTTGTAAGAATAACTTTCCGCATTTGTCGTTTAAGCTTACTACTCTAGCCTGAGTTACAAATAAGTTCTTTTTTGTTCTCTTAATTTCATAATATTTTTCAGCATAAGGTAGGTTTATACAAGATTCAATACCTATTTCTACTTCTTTTGCAGCTATAACTACAGGAAGTCTGCTAAAGAATGGTGGTTTTATTCCTTTTACGCAACTATTAGAACCATGTGCTTGAACCAAAGTTTCTGACTTTGCACATCCACAATCATATTTATTATTCTCTGCCATATTAATACCTCCATTTGAGTATGAACTTAATATATAATACTAATCTTGTCGAAAATATGTGACTGTATTTTTAATTTTTTTTGCTTTTATTTGCCTCTAATTCTATTATTTTGTAAATACTATTAACTTAATGTAATTTACTGATCATCATTAATTTATATGTGTGATATTAATATACATATTTCAATCGGAATTCTCATATTAATTCAATAATTGTATACCTTACTATAAAGAAAAAAGGCAACTCACTTATTGCAATGAGTTACCTTATGGAATCCCTAATTCTCTATTTTAAATTATAGACTTCCTTATACTTGTCATTTAAGTATTTTATAAAATACTTTGCATTTAATTCTTCACCAGAAATTAACTTAATAAGATCCGCAGGTTTATATACTGCTCCATGCTTATGAACTTTTTCTTTAAGCCATTGATGTATAGTGTCAAGATTTCCATTCTCAACCTCATCAAAAACTTCTGGACTATCACTAAGCATTTTTTTTAGCATTTGGGCACCATAGAGATTGCCTAATGCATAACTAGGAAAATATCCAAAAGAACCGTCAGACCAGTGCATATCTTGCAGTATTCCCTCTGCATCATTTGATGGCTCAACCCCTAGATATTCCTTGTATTTTTCATTCCAAATACTAGGTAACTCCTCTAGGTCAACTTCGCCATTAAATATTAACTTTTCTATTTCATATCTTATAATTACATGAAGACTATAAGTCAACTCATCTGCCTCTGTTCTTATAAGTGAAGGTTCAACTATATTTATAGCCTTATAAAACTCCCCGAAGCTTACGTCTTTTAACTGATTAAATCTCTTCTTTGCTTCTGGAAAGAAATACTTCCAAAATGACTTGCTTCTTCCTAAAATATTTTCATAAAACCTTGATTGAGATTCATGTATCCCCATGGATACGCCAGTTCCTAACCCTGTTCCCATCAATTCATCAGGAATATCTTGCTCGTATAAAGCATGCCCACCTTCATGAATAGTACTAAACAAGGCACTTCTAAATTCATTTTCGTGGTAGTTTGTAGTTATTCTCACATCTTTATTTCCAAAATTAATTGTAAAAGGATGCACACTTTCATCTAGTCTTCCTGCATCAAAGTCATATCCCATTTTCTTTAACACAAATAACCCAAACTCTTCTTGTTCTTCTTTAGTAAATTTATCTTTAAAGAATGAGTCATCTATTTGTGTTCCACTATTCTTTATTCTATTCAATAAATCTACTATAGCATCTCTTAGTTCTCCAAATACTTCATCAAGCTTCTTTACTGTTATTCCTCTTTCATACTTATCTAGTAAACTATCGTATTTAGTTCCTGTATATCCAGTATACTCTAAAAATTGTTTTTGAAACTCGATGACCTTTCCTAGATATGGTTTAAATATACTAAAGTCATTTTTTTCTTTGGCTTCTTCCCACGCAGCTTCTGACTTTGAGCATAGTATTACATACTCTTTATACTTATCTTCAGGTATCTTTTTTATTTCATCATATTGTCTCTTCATCTCTTCTATCATAGCTTTATCTATAACATTCAGCTCATCTAGATGCGGTTCAAAGAACTCTATAAACCCTTTAACTTTATCTGATGTAGTAAACTTATATCCTTCACTAGAAAGATATCCTACAACTTCAGATCTCTGCTCCACGGCCTTTTTAGGCATACCAACTCTCATATCCCAGTACACTAACCCAGTTGCTTGCTCTAGAAGTTCCTTTGTCTTAATATATTCTTTTACCTCTTTAAGCTTCTCATTTAAATCCACAATATACGCCCCTTTAAATTCTTAAATTTTTAAATATTTATATATTTAAATTTATATCTATTTATATATTTATGTAATACCCCTTAGTCCTCATACATTTTTCTTGGATCTTCTGCCCTAATCTCACTTACTTCCTCATCAAAAGTCAATATGGATTCAGTCTCTCTACAGTATTTAACACATATACATTGTCCTAAATTCCTAGGGCATTCTCTACACAGACAATTCATATCTTCACCATCACAATTACCATTTTTAAAATCTGGACAATACCCGCAATTAAACTTTGTTCCTATAGGCATAATAAACCTCCGTACTAATTTTATATAGCATATTATATCACTTTAATATTTAATAGTCATAAAAAACTTCTAAAACCGTTGAAACATCTAGACTTAGCTAACTTAAAATTTTCATATTTTCTTACACAGTAAAAAAGCCTCTCCAAAGCTTAATGGAGAGACTCACTTAAATAATCATTTTAATATAATTTTACCTTTTACAAACTTACAATTATCCTATATAAAGATGAACTACTTTATATTAGAATTTATATTAATATATCCCTCTTAGTGAACACAAAATGAGAAATAGCATAAAATACTATTGATGATACAACCATAACTGCAATTGCCCAGGTAATATTTAAATTAGGATTATTATATTGCATTGCAAGAGACCCACTTAAAACACTGCTAGTATCTCCATAAGTTAAAAATAAAAAGTGTGCTATCTTCTTCATAGGGTTAAGAACTTGTGTAAGTATTGGTATAAGTATAGTTAATATAGCACTTATAGCCATAGATATCATACTGCTTTTTACTACTGAAGATATAAAGAATATAAAGCTGCAACACACTAATATAAATAATACTTGTAGAATTATTGTTCTTAAAGTAAAGTCCCAAAGTGGTATATTTGAACCAGATCCAGCAACCTGTATAAGAGGATGTACTCCATCTTGAAGCTTACTCATATCAAATTGATACTTTGTTCCAATTACAGTAGGAA
Organism: Clostridium yunnanense; assembly: GCF_016595795.1. Lineage (GTDB taxonomy): Bacteria > Bacillota > Clostridia > Clostridiales > Clostridiaceae > Clostridium_AR > Clostridium_AR yunnanense. The sequence continues at coordinate 109,437 of NZ_JAENHN010000064.1, read as the reverse complement.
CAGATGCATATCCAAACCCTTTAAATAGCCCAATTAGAACAAATGCTATAGCTTCAATTGATAGAATTAATGCTGAAGTACTGATAACAACTGATAAAAACTTTGACAATAATACTTTCCCTCTTGAAACTGGCTGAATTAATAAAAACTTTAAGGTCGCAGGAGTACATTCTCCTGAAACTATATCACTCATAAACACAGCAATTCCAACCCCTAGGAATAAGGTTCCTAAAATCTGAAGTGTTTTCTGCAAATAAGAAAATCCAGTAACCGTCCATGAATCTATTGGTTTAATATTATTATCTTTATAATAACGTAATTCAGCTATGCTACTATCAATATCAGTTTTGTATCTATCAGCGATTGCCTCATTACTTTTTCTTTTATTTAACTCTTCAATTTTACTATCTACCTGAGCCTTCCAATCATCTACTACTTTTCCTGACTTTATCTGTTCCTGAAGCTTATCAGTGTTTTTCTGAAGCGCTTCTCTATTTTCTTTTGTTTGCTTAATTGTAAGTTGCAAAGATTCATCTGTACTTTTTCTTGATTCCAGCTCTTTTATATCTTGATCCATAGATGTCAGTTGTTGTTGATACTGCTCAAGTCTCCCTTGAGGAGAATTCATTTTAACCATTCTTCTTTCCTCTACATAAAAACCTATGTAAAGCAAAGCAATAAGTGCCACAAATAGAAGTGAAACAACATATGTTTTTGGTCTTTTAAAGGTTTTTTTCAATTCATTTTTAGTTAAAGTAAATAACATATTATCTTACTCCTCCTTCAACAAGTTCCATATATCTTTGTTCCAATCCCTTATGCCGCTTGTATATTTCTACTATTCCCACATTGTTTTTTACAAGTTCCTCTACAAGTTTTGGACTATATCCACTCTTTATAGAAACTATCATCTGTCCATCAGTTAAATTTGCAGTATGAACAAAATCGAAAAACTTTATTACTTCTAAAGCCTTAACATCTTCTGTTGTTGAAACCACCATAGTATCTTTCTCTGTAGCCATTCCTTCTTCATTTACACTTTCTACAGATTTAATTTCTCCTCCATTAATAAAAGCAACTCTATCGCATAAATGTTGAACCTCACTAAGTATATGAGATGATACAAATACCGACATTCCTCTTTCCTTTGCTGCTTTTTTCACTATCTCTCTGAAATCCAGAATTCCTGAAGGGTCAAGTCCATTAGTAGGTTCATCCAATATCATAAGCTTTGGGTTTCCTAAAAGAGCAGCCCCAAGACCTAATCTTTGTTTCATACCCAGTGAATACTTTTTAACTTTATCATCTATTCTATCATGAAGACCTATTAGTTCTATTATTTCATCAACATCAACCTTTGAAAGCTTTCTTATTCTAGCTATCTGCATTAAGTTTTCTCTACCAGAAAGATAACCATAAAGCTCTGGATTTTCTACTACCGCACCTAAATTGGCCAACGCATTTTCTCTATCCTTTTGTATATCATATCCTGCTATCTTTATACTTCCCTCATTAGGTTTTATAAGTCCAACAAGCATTCTTATAGTTGTCGTTTTTCCTGCTCCATTAGGTCCTAGGAATCCAAATATTTCTCCTTCTTCAACATCAAGAGAAATGCCTTTTATAATTTGTCTTTTACCTAGTGTTTTTTTAACATCTCTTACTTCTAATACATTCATAGTACAACCTCCTTTTAACATTCTTAATAATACCAAAAATTTCTAACAATAAAATTAATATTATCTTAAGTTTTTCTTAATTTATAAAGCCAATTAAGGTTTTATAGCCTCTTTTGTAGTAAAAAAATAAGAAATCAATAAAATTGTTATACAATCTTATTAATTTCCACTTAAAATATTTAATAAACTTTATACCGTAATCTCTTCACTTTCTTCTACTGTAAGAGCTACCTTTTTACTTCTTAGCTTATATATAGTATATTCTAATATTATAAATATCGGCGTAGCCACCATAAAAGCTATGTTAAATATATATTTACCCTTCTCAATAGAAGTATCTTTTTGAAAAAGAGCTAATACTGCCGATATGGTAAATGCTATAAGATAGCAAGTTATAGTAGCAAAAATTACATACCAAAATGCTCTAGCACCTTTATAATAATATAAATCTTTACTACCTTTTATACTTATGTTTTTATATGCTAGATAAGACAAGATAGTGAATATAACCGTAAAAGCTAAAGTCACTACTATATAAAGAACTTGAGCCCCTATATCTAAATTCTCAACTCTATATCCATATACATAACTATAAATTAACTTATCTATAGTACTATAATTTATAAAATTTAAAAAATCAGTAAGCCAACTTAATTTCTCACTTATAAACATGCTAGTTATACCAAAAACAACTATAACTGTTTCAATAAGAAAAAGTGGACTTAACATAGCCAATGCCTTCTCTTCAAAAAACATGTTTGTAAGCATTATTATACTATTAATCATCAACAACATTGAAAAATATATGAAGAAGAACAAAACAACTTGTCCTACTGTCAATTTTCCATATAATGAAAACAGTCTGTTTCCAGCAACAAACAATATTAACTTCACTATAAATAAAGTAAATATAGCCATAAAACTAGCTATAGTAAAAAACATATTTTTTTCAAAATACTTCTTAGTTTTTTCTTCTCCTTCTTTAAAAGAAAAGTACTCTTTTTTATCTCTAAAATATACTGATATTAATATTCCACAAATCAAATATATAATAATTGATTTTAAGATTCCTAGTGATAAAAAACTATTTATAAGCTCTTCACCAGTGAGCCAATCCACAGGTTCTGGAGGTTTTCTAACATAAGATATCATCTGATGTGTATTAGTTAAAAAGAATAAGCTCAAGAATATAATACCTGCTACTATACTTATTCCTTTCCATTCTTCCTTAAATAACCTTTTTATACTAACCGTTATAACTCCCTCCTTAAATTTATTCTTTTATTTATATCTCGCAATATTATGATTTTATGATGTACCACTTCGTAATAACATTTATATTTTCAAATTCTATTCTTAGAACTCAGAGTAGTTTTGAAAATAGATTTGCATTCAAATTAGTTTATCTTTAAACCTTTACTGCGAAACCCTTTACTAGTATATTTAAAACTTTTTACTAAAATACAAAAAAACTTTTTTTAATCTGTAACACTTTTATTGTTACCACATATAATAATTCTATAAAGAAGATTTTTTCAGATTCTATATAACATTTTATGAATCTGAGTAAGTTTTAATACATCCCTATAACTATAATATTGAAATTACCGCTCCCATCTATTAATAATAAAAAATCGCTAATGTGTTTTTCATTGGCGATTTTTTTGCGCATCTTCCTCTCCACATATATATGCACTAAAAAACAGGTGTATTTAACCTCACCTGTTTTTTTCTTTAAAGGAATAACTTAAATATTACTAAAAATATAACTCCTGGTATTCCAAAAAAGCCTGCGATTAATGCAGTTATGACATTTATACCTATAGTGAAATGAAAAAACTGTTGTCCAACATAGTTGGTTATTAGAAGCAAAATAACTCCTAATACTCCGTTTATAAGCAGCTTCATCAGTATTTTTAATGGCCATGAAAAAAATCTAACTAAAACAACCAATAAGATTAAACCTATAGCACCAAATATTAATGCATCCATGCTCCCAACCCCTTAATTTATATACATAATTTAAAATTAGTATAAGCCTTTATAAATACACTTATTTACATACTCTTAAATTTAATGTAGTGTCTGATTTTATTCCAAACTTTTTAGCTTCGCTTATAAGAAACTCATATCGTGTTCTAGCTGCTTGTTCAGAAAATATAGCAACTTCTATAAGCTTAGGGTCACTTACATAATTAAATACTTCCCAAGCCCATTCCAATTCTAACCTAGCATCTTCAATCTGCCTTAATAAATCATTTTTTTCCTTTGAAGAGTCAATCTTTTTTTTAACATACTCTAATATAAAATTTTTATTCATACACTCCTCCAAATATGCTTATATTTTATCTAAATTATTTACATATTATGGATTATGTATTCATATATTTGTTAGCTTGTTGAAATTTTTATTACAATATATCAATTTATTTATCTTCGTATTTTATAAAGATACTAGAGATTATCATTATAGTTTTAAAATAGTGATATTATTCCATATTTTACAACTTCAAATAGATTTATACAACTTAATTTTACCTTAAGATTTACTTTTTATGCATCTTCCTTTCTGGATATATAAGAGAAATTTGAAAAGCAAGTAAGCCTTATCTTCCACTTGATAGCTATAAAAGGCTTCTGAAGATATTGAAGTATGTAGCTTTAAATAACTTGAAATTTTTATAATTCCATAAATAGTAAAAAAGATGCTGAAGTAAGATTTAGATAAACAATCATCTCAACTCCAGCACCTATTTAATCACTAATATATCCATAAAATATTTTCTGCACAAAAATCAAATAAAGTTTGCACACTGATGCCCTTCAAACCCTTGAAAAATCTACACAGTTATTTTCTGGATAACTCCAATTATATGCCAATTATCCTCTATAACTTTGTCCAGTTTTCAATTTCTTATACAAAAATCAAGTGAAAAAGTAAATAAAGTATGCTCACGCATAGTCGGAAGGGCCAAGGTTCAAAGTCTATTTCTCTTTAATTTTCTATTCATAATTCTATTCCAAAATCTATTTAAAATCAATATAAAAGCCGTAGGCTGCTACTTTATCTGTAACCTCAGCCTACGGCTCTAATGTCATATACCCTCTAAAATAGCCTCATTACAACCCTTAAATCGGATTTTCGTATAGAATCTTTGAGTGTGCTGCTGACAACTATTTCAGTTGTCGCTGGTACTGAATCTATTTGAATTTCTATTCTAAAATCTATTCAAAATTCTATCTTCCTGAACTTGTACAGGGTTAAAGCCTTAGTCCTTCCCCCTTGATCCTTATCACTGCGTGAGCAGACTTTATTTTTCGTGAGCAAGGTTTATTTGTGGGGGATAACTAAATATCTATATTAAATTTCTTTTCTTCCTTCCAATGCTTTTGAAAGAGTAACTTCATCAGCATACTCTAAGTCTCCACCTACTGGAATACCTGCTGCTATTCTTGTAACTTTAATATCTAGAGGCTTTAATATTTTAGAGATATACATTGCTGTGGCTTCTCCCTCTATAGTAGGATTGGTTGCAACTATTACCTCTTTTATATCTCCCGTCATTCTAGACACTAATTCTCTTATTCTTATATCCTGTGGGCCTCTTCCTTGCATTGGTGATATATTGCCGTGAAGTACATGATATACTCCATTAAATTCTTTTACCTTTTCCATAGTCATAATATCTTTAGGTTGTTCTACAACACAAATCATATTCTTTTCTCTATTTGGATTAGAACATATAGCACAAGGATCTTTGTCTGTATAATTTCCACAGACAGAGCAATATTTTATCGTTCCTCTAGCCTTTACAAGCGCTTTCGCAAATTCTTCTACCTCATCCTTAGGTAAATTAAGTATATGTAAAGTCAATCTTTGAGCAGTTTTATGTCCTATACTTGGTAACTTTGCAAATTCTTCAATGAGTTTCTCTATGGCAACTGGGTAAAAATCCATTTTCTTTCCTCCTCTAATATTTTAGGCATACAGGGGACTGCATCCCTTGTATGCCTAAATAAGCTTTATTATATCTTTCGTAAACTATCTACTAAAATAATCCTGGCATATTTAATCCACCAGTTAGTTTACCCATCTTATTAGCAGTTTCATCTTCTGCCTTTCTTAAAGCTTCATTTACTGCTGATAACACTAGATCTTCAAGCATTTCAACATCATCTGGATCAACAACTTCTGGTTTTATATTTATGCTCTTTATTTCTTTCTTTCCATTAACCTTTACAACTACTGCTCCGCCGCCTACTGAAGCTTCGAATTCTTTGTTTTCAAGATCTTTTTGCATATCTTCCATGTCTTTTTGAAGCTTTTGTGCTTGCTTCATAAGATTATTCATATTTCCTCCGCCGAAGCCTCCTGGAAATCCACCTTTTGCCATTTGATATTCCTCCTTACATTTAGTCTGTATATATTATATAGTATTTTTTTATTCAATACTATATCCTCATAGTTAATATTATGTGTAAAATCTCTAATTGTTTATAGGTATACAAATTAATTTTATTTATAATCCTTTAGATGCCAAGATACTATCAATTATATTATTCATCTAATATCTCTAGAATATCTTCTCCTAATATATCTACTAATATTTCTTCTGTATCTTTAGTGTCTTCTTCACCTTTATTAACCTTATATTTAACCCTCACTTTATCCTTTAATATCTCAGAAAACACCTCGTCTACAGTGCTTCTTACCTCCATTTTTTCCAATCTAACCTTATTAAATGAATACTGTTCTTCATATTCTATGGTTATAATACCATTAGTTACATCCACTGGTTTTCCTGTTAGTAACGAAGCATACATTACCATAGCTCTTCTTGCTTTGAAGCCTTCCATGATATCCTTCCATGCTCGCTTTACATCATCTATAGTAACTGACGAATGCTCATTATGATTAGAATCTTCTTCACTATGATGTATTTCTTGCTGCACTTTAGACGGTTTTAACTTGCTTTTATCTGCAGATATTCCTTGATTCTTTTCATTACTTACTGCACCGGTAGACGCAGATGAAGCTACTCTTATCTTTCCGCTCTTTATGATTTCTTCAAGCTTGTTTATTCTTGATAACAAAACTTCCTTTGAAGTATCATATTCTATTTTACATAACTTAATTGAAGCTAACTCTAGATATATTCTAGCCTGCTTACTTTGTTTAGAGCTCTCCTCAGCTTCTTGAAGTATTCTTATTGCTCTCATTACCTCTTCTACTCTCATCCTTGTAGCCTGTTGCTTAAGGAAAGTAATATTTTCAACAGACATGTCTAATACTTCCTCTGGAGTATTTGTAACCTTCACCATAAGTAGGTTTCTATAATGAGCTATTAAATCTTTTATAAACAAATGTACATCTTTACCAGAAAAAACTATTTCCTCTATTATATTCATGGTTTTCTCAATGTTTCTCTCGACTATAGCATCAGTTATATTAAATAAGTACTCGTTAGTTACAAGTCCTAGCATTGATACAAGACCTTCATATGCAATCTTACCATTTCCCATTGAAATTGCTTGATCTAATATACTAAGTGAATCTCTAAGTGCTCCATCTGAAACCCTTGATATTAAATCTAAACTCTTATCATCAGCATAAACCCCTTGATCTTTTACTATTCGTCTTAAATGCCCTGCTATGTCATCTTTACCTATTCTTTTAAAGTCAAATCTTTGACATCTTGATAAAATAGTTATAGGCAGTTTCTGAGGATCTGTAGTAGCCAGAATAAATATAACATTTTTAGGGGGTTCCTCAAGAGTCTTAAGAAATGCATTTACTGCACCTTGAGAAAGCATATGAACCTCATCCATTATATAAACTTTGAATCTAGCTTCCTGCGGAGGATACTGAACATCATCTATTATATCTCTTATTTTATCTACACCATTATTAGAAGCTGCATCTAACTCTGTTATATCTATAGCAAGACCACTATTGATCTTATTACACATCTCACATTTATTGCAAGGTTCTCCATCATGTAAATCCAAGCAATTTAAAGCCTTAGCAAACACCTTTGCACTTGAAGTCTTACCAGTACCCCTAGTTCCACAAAACAGGTATGCATGTGCTATTCTATTATTTATTATTTGATTTCTTAAAGTTGTTGTTATATGTTCCTGACCTACAACATCTTCGAACTTCTTAGGTCTCCATTCTCTATATAAAGCTGTATATGCCAAGGTTAACCACCTCACTATCATTCCTAAATCCTACTTAATATTATACATCAATGATAGCGATTAAACCAACCATTGTTTATTTCCTATTTAGGAATATATAAATTATATATATATATTAGTAATACATATGTTTATTTTATTACTTATACTTATTTAAAATATTTCTCACTCTTTCTAGAATTATTTCTTTAATATGGCTTGGCTCTATTATTTCAACTTTATCTCCAAAGCTTAAAAGCATACTATAAACCCACTCATCTTCTGGATAGCTAACCGCAACCAGTATATCTCCATCTTCTTGTAAACTCATTTCTTCAATCTCAAAATAATCATCCAATCTATTCATACATGAAGGATGAAACTTTAGTTTCAAATCAATATAATTACTTTCCTTTTCTGTAAGAACATTATGATTTTCGATATTCTTCGGCACAAACGCATTTTCAGTCTTTTCTAGCTCACCTATCCTTGTAAGCTTAAATAACCTAAAATCTTCTCTCAATTTACAAAATCCATAAACGTACCAAGTATTAACTTTTAATATCAAGGTATGAGGTTCAATTTCTCTGTCTGTTCCTTTACCATTTAGATCTACATAGTAAAACTTTATGGTACACTTCATATCTATTGCATCTCTTATTAATGATACCTTTGTTTTAACTCTTTTTGAGTTTCCCCAATGAGAAAAATCCATTATAAAATTCTTGTCTATATTAATATTTTCATTAACCTTAACAGCTTTTAATTTTTCAGTCATACCTTTCACCACAGGATCATCATAGACATTTTCTAACCCCTTAAGTAACTTTAATAGTAAATCATATTCCTTTTCAGTTACAAAATTATTATCTATCTTATAACCTTCTAATATTTCATATCCACCTTCATATCCCTTATATGAAACTATAGGTATGCCTGCAATATTTATTGCATCTATATCTCTTTGAACAGTTCTCACTGACACCTCAAAAAATTCTGCTAATTCTTTAGCTGTAACTCTTTTTTTATTTATAAGCATCATAATTATTGTAATTAATCTCTCAATCTTCAAATCTTCATCCCCTTTACTAACTAGCCTTTTAAATTTTATATATTTAACAATAAGTATGTATATGGTAACATCATAAATTAAAAACCTATACATTCTTCAATAGTTCCATATTATAGGATTATTTATCATTTTTAAAGCTCATATTAAAAGAGTAAAATATATATAAAGATTAACTACTTCTATATTAAATCTATTTTCAAAACTCCTACTGGTTCTGAGAGGAGAATTTGAAATATAAGTTATATCTAAATCACAGGAGGAAAATATGAGTATTTATGATAAAAAATATCTTTCTATTGTAGAAGATATTCTGGAAAATGGCTATCTTGATAATAACAGAACTGGTGTAAAAACATATAAACTCCCTCACCAAATAATGCAATTTAATTTAGAAAAAGAATTTCCTATCCTAACAACAAAGTTTGTAGCCTTTAAAACTGCGGTTAAGGAATTATTGTGGATATTCAAAGACGGTTCCAATGATGTAAGAAAGCTTCAGGCTGAGAATGTTCATATATGGGATGAATGGATGCTGGATGATGGAACCATTGGTACTTCCTATGGTTGGGTTGTAAAGAAGTTTGATCAGATAGATAATCTTATTGAAACCTTAAAAGATAATCCTCAAGATAGGAGAATGATGATAAACCTATGGCAGATCCCATACCTAAATGGAGCACCCCTTCATCCATGCTGCTTTTTAACTATGTGGGATGTCACTGATGGAAAACTTAACTGCATGCTAGTGCAAAGAAGTGGAGATATGGGACTTGGAGTTCCCTTTAATTCTAGCCAATATGCTGTATTAGTACACCTTATAGCACAAGCTACAAATCTAAAACCCGGTTTATTTACACATGTTATAAATAATGCTCACATATATGAAAACCACGTTAACGGGCTAAAAGAACAACTTTTAAGAAAAGATTCTTCTTATGCTGCACCTACACTTTGGATAAATCCTGAAATTAATAATTTTTATGATTTCACAGCAGATGACATTAAATTAATAGATTATAAACATCATTCAAAAATAAATATGGAGGTGGCAATTTAATGCTTTCTATAATAGCAGCTATATCAGAGAATGGAGTAATAGGAAATGATAATGACCTGATCTGGCATCTTCCTGCCGATCTTAAGAGATTTAAAAGAATAACTTCTGGACATACGGTTATTTTGGGACGAAAAACCTTTCAATCTCTTCCAGGTGTTCTTCCAAACAGATATCATATTATTATAACAAAAGATAAAAACTTCTTTATTGAAGACGAAAATGTAGAAGTGGTTAATTCACTTGACGAAATTATTACTAGATTTTCTAACACCGAGGATGAGGTTTTCATAATTGGCGGAGGGGAAATATATTCACAGCTTCTTCCTTATACAAATAAACTTTATATAACTAAAGTAAAAAAACACTTTGATGGCGATACCTTTTTTCCAAATATAAATTATTCGGATTGGAACATTATAGAGCAGGAAATTGGCGTTGAAGATGAAAGGAATACAATACCTTATGAATTTATTTCTTTAATTAGAAAAAGATAAGAAGTTAAAATTTCATAACTTCTTAGGCAGTAAAAACTTAGCTGTATCAATATAAGATTATTTATATTGATACAGCTATTTTTCATTTCACCAATAGATAACCTGACTTTTAACTTTGATTATATAATTCTTCAGCTTTATCCCAGTTAACTACATTCCACCAAGCATCTATGTAATCTGCTCTCTTATTCTGATATTTTAGATAGTAAGCATGTTCCCATACATCTAATGCTATAATTGGCTTAAGACCTAAAGGTATCGGAGTATCTTGATTTGGTGTAGAAACTATAGATAGTTTTCCATTACTATCCTTCAATAACCATGCCCAGCCTGAACCAAACCTATCCAAAGCAGCTTGTTTAAATTCCTTCTTAAAGTTAGCAAAAGATCCAAAGTCCCTGTCTATAGCTTTCATTACATTTCCTTTTGGATTACCACCTTTGTTAGGCGCCATTATGTTCCAAAAAAACGTGTGATTGTAGTGTCCCCCAGCATTATTTTTTACAGCCTCTCTAATATCACTTGGTAGTGCATTAAGAGAAGACAATAGTTGCTCTAAGGACTTACCATATAGCTCTGGATACTTATCTAGTGCTTTATTAAGATTATCTACATAAGCCTGATGATGCTTGTCATGATGTATCCTCATAGTCTGCTCATCTATATATGGTTCAAGTGCCTTATAATCATATTTTAATGGCGGCACCTCAAATTTTTTCATATTTTGCTCAAACGCGCTAGCACTAATAGAAAAAATCATTACAATTAATAAAGTTACAGATATAATTTTTTTCAAAAAAAACACCTCCTGTTTATGAGAGTAGTATTCTCCTACAAGTGGTGTTTTATTATTTAAATATGTGATATTCTCCAAATATATGAAATAAAGCGTTGGAAATTAAACAAACCTTATTTTAATATCTTAATGATTTTCAATAGAGCTACCTAGCTGAGCTAAAAGCTTTATAGCCTCTTCGGTATTCCCTCTTCTTAATTCAACCTCAACTAATTTCGTTAATGCATACTTTCTACCATCATCTATACTATTTTTATCTAATACACTTAAGAAAGTTAGAGATGTATCTTTTATCTTTTCAATATCTTCTATAGATTCATATATATTAATCAAGTCCTTATATGTATCAAAAAGAATTGAATAATTGCTGTATTCTTCAGCCATATTCATAGCTAATTCCATTATCATCATACTTTCATCTACAAGTCCTTGTTTAAAAAACACTTTACCTTTTATATTTAATACATAAGGAAGAGTACTCTTATCTGTTCTATTTTTTATTTTTTGAGCTAAATTTATGTATTTTATACTTTCCTGTAGTTCATCATTCTCGTAATAATATTCTCCCAGATTGCTATACAACATAGCTAGCAAATATTGATCTTCTTCTGCAAGTTCTTCTATTATTAAAAAATAATCTGCTATAGCTTCTTTTCTTTTACCTTGTTTATAGAATGAATTTGCTTTCAAAACTCTTGAATCTATCTTCAAGCTACGGTCAATGTTATCATTAAACATAACGTACTTGTCCAAAATTTCTATACTCTCGTTATATTTCTGCATATCAAAATATGTGAGAGCAAGATTATAGCTAGTATTAACAAAGCAATCTTCATCACCTAACTCTTTAGCGTAATATAAAGCTTGATTAAAATAAAATATAGCATCATCATATTCATTTCTTTTCAACTTACAAACACCCATCTGCTTATAGACATATGTCTGTAAATCCTTTATCTTTAGTTCTTTAAGTTTTCCTAATGAATTTGAATAATTTATAAATGCTTTTGAATAATCCACTTCTTCAAAATACTTATCTGCATCTTTTTTATATATTTCAGCAGTTATATCGTCTAAATTAAATTCGCTAGATATAAGCAATAATTCTTCAAATTGCCCATGTCTATTATTATCTTTCATTAATTCGTTACTACAATAGACCCTAGCATCTTCATAGGGCTCTCTAGAAAAATAGTCATCATCTAATTTTAGTTCTAACCCTAACTCTCTTCCCTTTTCATTAAACTTCTCAGCTAGTATCTTTGAGCTTGATCTACTTACTCTTCTTTTACCGCTTTCCATCATACTTATGAATGCCCTAGTCATATTACTATCTTCTAGTTCTGCTTGATTCATATGAAATCTCTTTCTCATAAGCCTTATCTTTGCACCAGGATCGTAGAAATTCAAATTAATCACCTCGTATATGTTAAATAAATATATTTATTATTCTTCTGTAACGGTTTTCCTTCTTCTATTTATAATCCAATATCCAATCAAACCTACAACTACAACCACCACTATATAATCTGCAATATGTAACCATGAACGAATCTTAGTCCAATTTTCCCCCATCATATATCCAGCATAACCTAAAATTACACTCCATATTAAGGACCCAACAAAAGTATAAAATACGAATTTCTTAAAATTCATTTTGCTTATTCCTGCTGGTAAGGATATAAAAGTTCTTATTATAGGCAAAAGCCTCGAAAAAAATGCTATCTTCTCTCCGTATTTATTAAAATAATTATCACTCATCTCTAAATGAGATTTTGATAACCTTAACTTTTCTGCATATTTTTCTACTAAAGGCCTTCCCCCTTTAGCCCCAATATAATAAATAAATACTGATCCAAAGGTTCCACCTAAAGTTCCAGCTATTATAACTAAGATAAGGTTTAGCTTTTCGCCAGTATAGGCACTTGAAGCTAGGTATCCTCCAAAAGGCAATATAGCTTCACTTGGTATAGGAATACATGCACTTTCTAATGCCATCAACGAAAAAACACCAAAATACCCAAGTTTGCCCAAAACATATATAGCCCAATTTACTATGAATTCTATCATCTATTATCTCCTTATGCTCAAATTTAACAAATATTCTAGAAATATTATGCCACAAACTTTAGTTTTAATCAAAGAATATAGGATGATTATGTATAAATTTTATTATTAGATACCTCTATTTTCAATTATTACCCATTATATACCATAAAATTCTTAAATTCCTAGACTTACAAACAAATATAAATTAAATTTTTGTAAAACAACTATATAATTGCTGTTTACAAAATTAATAAAAAGGAATAATATAAAAGTGAGTAATCACTCATTTTAAAGGAGGGTATTATGGTTCGAGAAAATAAAGAACAAATAATTTTGGAAGCTGCTATAAAGATTTTTTCAGAAAAAGGTTTTAGTGCTGCAACAACTAGTGAAATAGCTAAAAGTGCAGGAGTGGCTGAAGGTACTATATTTAGATACTTCAAAACAAAAAAAGATTTATTATCTGGCGCTATGGTAAAACTTGTTACAGTTTTTAGCGAAATGTTTATAACCTCGAGGATTAACAAAATTCTTAAAGATCATGAAGGAATGGATCCAAAAATTACATTAAAAGCTATTGCTAAAGATAGATTAGATATAATAGATAAACACTGGGACTTAATTAAAGTAGTTATTACAGAATTGCAGTTTCATGGGGATTTAAGAGATTCATTTTTAGAGAATATGGCTTCAAAAGGAAAACTACTATTGGAGCACTTTATAAAATCAGGTATATCTAACGGTGTATTTAGAGATATTAATCCTACAATAGCCGCACGAGCATTAGTAGGCACTCTTGGCATTTACATCGTTCAAAGACAGCTGATTCCAAGCATCGTAAATATGGATGATGATGAGCAAATTGATATCATTATAGATCTGTTTTTAAACGGCTTAAATAAAAAATAGGAGGATTGTAAAATGATTAAAAAAGCTATTTCTTTTATTTTATTATTAACAACACTGGGTCTAGCAGGATGTAGCACAAATAAAACTTCCAATAACAATATTTATACAGGCACCGTAGAATCAGAGGACTTTAATATATCCTCAGAAGTAACTGGAAAGATAAATGAGATTACCCTATCAGAGGGTTCTCTAATAAAATCTGGTGATAAGATCGTCCAAGTAGATTCAAAATCTTATGAAATTCAAAAACAACAAGCTGAAGCAGCACTAAAAATTGCTAAGGCAAAGGAATCCGGTATACCTGACACCGCAAAAGCTTCTATTAAGGATGAAGCCCAAGGCGCAATAGATCAAGCTCAAGCATCTGTGGATTTAGCAAAACTGCAAATTGAAAAAACATCTATAACTTCTTCTATCGATGGTACTATAACTGCCATATTGGTCCATAAGGGTGACCTAGTTACTCCAGGAACAAATGTTGCAAAAGTTACTGATTTAAAAAATAAATATATAAAAATATATATAGAAGAATCTAAGAGAAATAAGATAAAACTAAATAACTCCCTAATCATAAAATTTAATGATAAAACAGAAAAAGGTAAGATAACTTATATATCAGAACAATCTGAATTCACTCCAAAAAATGTTGAAACTAAAGATGATAAAGAAAAGACATTATTTGAGGTAAAACTAAAACTCGATGATAACAGTACAGCTACTCCAGGACTTATAGCCGATGTTATTCTAGAATAGAGGTGATATATATGAATGCTATTGAAGTTACTGGTTTAACTAAAAAATTCGGAAACTACACTGCTGTTGACAATATAAGCTTTGAGGTACCAGAAGGAAAGATATTTGGATTTTTAGGGCCAAATGGTTCTGGCAAATCAACTACAATAAGAATGCTTTGTGGGGTGCTTACTCCTACTGATGGATCTGCTCGAATACTAAATTATGATGTTACGAAAAATGTTGCGAAAGTAAAACAGAATATAGGCTATATGTCTCAAAAATTTAGCCTATATGAAGACCTGACCGTTAACGAAAATCTAGACTTTTACGCAGGTATCTACGGACTTACAAGTAAACAGAGAAATGAGCGGAAAAAAGGTATAATCTCTATGGCTGGCTTGACCGGAAGAGAAAATGTACTAACTAGGAATCTATCAGGTGGCTGGAAACAAAGACTTGCTTTGGGATGCGCTTTAATTCACAAGCCTAAAATATTGATCTTGGATGAGCCTACTGCTGGGGTTGATCCAGTATCTAGAAGAATATTCTGGCAAATGATATTTACCCTAGCTAAACAAGGTATAACAGTGCTAGTCACAACTCATTATATGGATGAAGCTCAAAGCTGTGATAATATAGCCTTTATATTTAATAGTAAACTCATAGCTTTAGGTACTCCTGAAGAACTTATAAAACAAGAAAACGCCTCTAATTTAGAAGATGTATTTATTAAATATGTGGAGAAATCAACTAATCAAAAAGTTCAATCATCTTTCGAAGATTTAAAATTCTTAACTGGTGAAGAGAGGTCTTAACTATGAATATGCAGAGATTTTTATCCATAGTAAAAAAAGAGTTCATACAAATAAAAAGAGATAAAGCAAGCTTTGCTATAGCAATAATGATGCCTCTTATGATGATATTATTATTTGGTTATGCTGTAGTTACTCAACTAGAGGATATTTCTATGCTTGTACTGGATCAAAGCAACACTGCAGAAAGCAGAGAATTGATAAAAAGCTTTGAGAATACTTCTTACTTTAAGGTAGTAGGAAAAGTTCAAAATGTAGATATCATTGATGATTCTATTAATAATGGAACTGCACATTCAGCTCTAATAATACCTCCAGACTATTCAGATAAAATTGCTAAGCATGAGAAGCCTACTGTTCAATTTATCGTAGATGGATCTGATCCAACCACAGCAAGAACAGCTTTTAGCAGTGGTGTGATGGCAGCGCAAAATCAAAGTTCTAAGTTGATAGAAAAGGTAACCTCTAAAACACTTCTCACTAATAATACATCTGGTATAGCCATAAGTACTAAAGTTCTCTTTAATCCAACACTGAGAAATCAGAACTATACTATCCCTGGGCTTATAGGACTTATAATGCAAAATATAACTATAATACTGACTGCTTTCGCTTTAGTTAGAGAAAAAGAAAGAGGTACCATAGAGCAACTCATAGTTTCTCCTTTGAAATCTCCTGAAATAATTTTAGGCAAACTTGTTCCATATATAGTTATTGGATTTGCAGACTTTATATATGCATTAGCTTTAGGTATATACTGGTTTAACGTACCTGTTGCAGGAAGTATTCCACTACTAATATTCTTAGGTTTCGGCTTTGTTATCTGTGCTTTAGCAATAGGCATATTGATATCCACTATAGCTAAGACGCAGCTTCAGGCTATGCAAATGGCATTCCTTGCGCTTCTTCCAAGTGTCCTACTATCTGGATTTGTCTTTCCAAGAGAGGCTATGCCTAAGGTAATACAGTATATAGGCAATGTTATTCCATTAACTTATTTCTTAAATATAATAAGAGGCATTGTTTTAAAAGGCTTAGCCATAAATTATTTAATTCAAGATGTAACGTTATTATTTATACTTGGTTTAGCTCTACTAACACTTAGCATAGTAAGATTCAGAAAAAAATTAGATTAGCTTATTTTTTTCTCACAATAAAAGATAATTATCCACAAATTTAATTGCGTTATAATTTTCTAAAAAGTCAAAAAAGCCTTTCAGTATATAAATACTGAAAGGCTTTTACATTCAGATTAAAAGTCGTGCACCTCATGTCGACAATAATCTATGAGCGTTACCCATGCAGTTAGCTCAGGCCAGGCTGCTCCACGGCACACGACAGGAACCGCTTATCGCTGCTTCCTTCCGGACCTGACGAGGTTCACGGGCTGCCGTTGCGTGGGACCCAGCCATCAACACCACTTACATGGGGCAGGCCTCACAGATTAAGGCCTCGATGAGGAATTCAACCCTGCTGTAGCGGATTGCAGGTACAGGGCACCGCTAACTCCCCGTCTAGCACGACTATGGCGGACAGAGGGGGATTCGAACCCCCGGTAGAGTTTCCCCTACACACGCTTTCCAGGCGTGCTCCTTCAACCACTCGGACATCTCTCCATACTATTGATGTAATCTGAATCTATATTATTTAGTTGTCACGATTTTTATTATATCTGTTTATATAAAATTCGTCAACAGACAAATTTTATCCTTTATTAGTATACGTTGTTTAAAAATGAGGCATATAGATAATGCCCCATTATCTACTAATAAAATATTCCCTTTTTTCTTCTCACTATTGCAGTTATCATAATTATACCAAAAATTACGCATAGCCCACTAACTACTTGAGCAGTTCTTAGTCCAAAAGCCATATAAAGACTATCTGTTCTTAATCCTTCTATAAAAAATCTTCCTAAAGAATATAAAATCATATAACTACCAAGTACTATACCTTTATGATTGTTCTTTCTCTTATAAAGTATAAATAGTAAAATCAAGCAAACTAAAATATTCCATAAAGATTCATATAAGAAGGTTGGATGATAATAAGCTCCATCTATAAACATACCCTTTTGTATAAAAGCAGGAAACTTGCTTATAAATTCCTTAGTAACCTCTCCACCGTGGGCTTCACCATTAAAGAAATTGCCCCATCTTCCTATAGCTTGAGCTAATATTATTGAAGGCGCAGCAATATCTGCGAACTCAAAAAAATCAAGCTTTTTTATCTTTGTATATATAAGTGCAGTAACTAGGGCAAAGATTACCCCTCCGTGAATTGCAAGACCACCTTGCCTAGTGTTTATTATCTGATTTAAGTTGTTTTTATAATAATCAAATTCAAATATTACATAGTACAATCTTGCTCCTATTATAGCCATTGGGAAAGCTATGATAAAAATATCCATAAGTTTATCGAAGTCTGTTCCTTTTAGTCTGCATGTGAAGTAAGCTAATGCTAATGCCGAAAGAACTCCAAATGAAATTAAAATACCATACCATCTTATGTCAAGTCCAAATATATTAAATGCAACTGGATTCACTATAACCCCTCCTCTTTAAAATACATAGCCAAAGTTTATATTAATTTTATCATAAAATCAATAAAACTGTTAACTATTATTTTATGAACTAATTTATATCTTTTAGGGTATCTATAAGCTTATCCGCTTTTAATAAATCCTTTACTGTAATATTGTAATATCCTTCTGTTGAACCAAAAAATACATATGTTGATTCGATTTTATCTGAAGACTCAATAGGAAACAGTAATCTATCGTAAGTTATAGCATGCATGAATCCTTTCTTAGATCTGTACGACTGCGGTCGGTTATATACAAACTCTAAAGACTCAGAACTATTTTTTATAAAAGCTTCTTTTTCACTATTACTTATAGCGGATTGAGCATTCCTTATAGTGAATCTTTTATTTGTTAATGATAATATCTCCTTATATCGCTTATCTTGTCTAGATACAGTTATTGACTTCTTCATTTTATGAACGACTATTTGATCTGGCTTAGGTATAACAGGATAAACACTTATAGATATTAAAGATATTATAAATAGACAAAAAACTATCCATACAAATTTTATTTTTTTCATCTTAACCTCATCATGTTTCCGCTGATAATAATCAATTTATTCTAATTACTTTAATATCGTAATTAAATTACTGAGATTAACCTCTAATTACATATTTAATTCTAATTTTGATATATATATTGATTAGCAGGTTTTTTGGTAACTTCAAAGCTATCAGCTTTGATAATAGGAACTTCAATAAGCTTATTACCTTCATAAACTGTGGTACTACTTAATGTACCTTTAATCTGAACCCATTGCCCATCATATATTTTATCAAATTGAGATATAACTTTTATACCAATAATTTGAGAATCTGCCGCACAGCAACTCATTACACTCCTAGCTATTATAAACTCATTTTTATTCATACTCTTATTCTTATAAACAAGTCCTTCTGTTATAACTTGACGCCCCTTAAACTTATTTATATTTTTTTCTATATCTTCTAAATAGCAATAATAATTTTCACCAATTAATTGTATTACTCCCTCAGGAATCTTATCAAAATGATGATGATTATCTCCGGTTACATCCCAATAGCTTCTGGTTGAAAGCTTTATCCCCTTTAAATTTATACCTTCAGTTCCCATATCTTTGTTTGTAGCCAATCCTATTGCAATAATAGCAGCCATAAATATAAAGTAGTCTCTTCTTATTCCGCCTCTATCAGGCACCGTAAATATCTTAAAAAATTGTATACATGCTATAACTAAAAGTACTCCTACTGCGAAGGCCAAATATTTATTCATCTTAGGATGCACAAAATTAGCTATATTAGATGTTCTTAAAAGATACATTAACAGTATGGAGCTAAGCACCAAAATTAAAAACCATATCAGTTCATTTATGTTAAATTTCTTCATAGCTTCCCCCCCTAATATATTAAACAGGCAGCTATAAAACAAAGTGAAAATATGCAGAATAGCAGCTTAAATACAAAACTTTTCTTAAATGTTGAAAATAGCATTACTGTATTTTTTAAATCTATCATTGGACCAAGAATCAAAAATGACATAACTGCTCCTAAGCTAAAACTACCTAAAAATGTACTTGCAACGAATGCATCAGCTTCTGAACATAATGATGATAAAAATGCAAAAAGCATCATTACTATTATAGATAGGGGGATATTTTGTCCAACCATAGTTAGCTTGTCCCTCGGGATGAGTACTTGACATAATGCAGCTAATGCAGCACCAATTATGAAGTACTTTCCTATATCATATAATTCTTTGGATGAATGATTTAGAATGGTTAACAACTTTGATTTATTGCTTTGATATCCACTACATCCGCAATTACATTTATCTTCTACAAAAAAACCTCTTTCAGATAGAACATTTGAATCGCCGTTTAATATGTCTATTATATATCCCACTGCAATTGCTATTATAAGACCAAATCCAGCTCTATAAAGTAATACTTTTATACTCCCATTAAAGGCATAATAAGTAGACATCAAAACAACAGGATTTATTATAGGAGTTGCAAGCATATATGTTACAGCAACATTTAACGGCACTCCTTTTTTTATTAAACCTCTTCCAATTGGTACTGTTGCACATTCACATACTGGAAATATCATTCCTACTAAAGCAGCTATTACTCCACCCAATATTTTATTCTTAGGTATTACTTTTTTTATAAGCTGTTCATCTAAGAATGTTTGTATAAAGGCAGATACTAGTGCACCTATTATTATGAATGGCAATGCTTCTAAAAATATGCTAGCAAAAATAAGCGAAAAATATTGAACTATTCCAATAATATTATTCATTTTAATCCTCTTTAAACAAATTTTTTAATTATAGAGCAGTTTCTTACATCTTCATCAAGATTAATGGAGCTATGACATCTCAATATATGTGCATGAAGATTTATATCTTTTAATATCTGTTCTAATTCTTCTGTTTTCTTTAATCCTACAGAATCACAATTATTTAATACTATTAAATCAGCAGCTCTAAGATTTGGAAGTATAAGAGATGACATGTTCTTTAAAAACATATTCATTGTCATACAATCAACTACTGTGATTATCCCTGTAACCTTTATCCTTTTTCTTAAACTTTCTGAATTTAAGAAACTTAAAAATTCATCTAGATTACAAACTCCATTACATTCAATTACAATTCTCTTTGGTGCGTGAAAGTTTATATTATTTAAAAGACTTTTATAATCTAGATCTTGATTATTTTTATATTTCCTTAGTACAACCTTTTTCTTGTTTAATAATTCATCAGACAGTTGGGCTCTGCCGTTTTCACATTGTATTATTAGTATTTCAGTTCCCTCTTTTTTTGATATATCTATAAAGGACTGGAGAAACGATGTTTTTCCAGCACTCAAAAAACCAGTAATAAGTTCTACTTCAATTTTCTTTAGCATTATTCCCTCCTAAAACGATTGATTTTATAGATGAGAAGAAAATAGTTCTTCTATCATTGGTCTATTTAGATCTATACCTATTACAGATATCCTTCTTGAATCTTTAGCTTTTATATAATTTATATTTATATAGTCATTAATGTAATCAAATTGAATCCAATTCTCATCAGTCAATTCAACAATTCCTTTAGCCCTTATAATAAGTCCAACAACTCTTTCATCCTTCAATTTTTCTAATACAATTTTAATTTCATCAACTGTAAATCTATCTGTAATTTCTTTAGACCAAACTTCAAATACATCCTTTGCATCACTATTTGTAGATATTCTAGAATCTCTTATGACATGAGTAATATTTAAAGTTTTTCTTGCCTGATTAGAGTCTCTCATTAAATCTTCTAATCTTTGTTCACAAACAGTGAGTATTCTTTGAGAAGATAATCGCTCCCACGGAGTTGTTATTATAGAACATCGTGGATTTATCTTTCTTATCGCCATCACTACATGAGTAAATTCCTGATCACTAGTATTTTGGGTTCTACTAAGTATTACAGTTCTCGCATTAACTATTTGATTTGTATAAAACTCTCCGAAGTTAGTTATATACATATCAAAGTTTTTTATATCAACTACCACAGCCTGGATATTTATTTTCTTATTAGCTAAGGCACTACATGTCCTAATAAGCGAAACCACTTTTGATAACTTAGCTACACCTGATGGTTCTATAATTAATCTATCCGGATTGTATTCTTTTAATATGCTACCAATACTTTTAACAAAATCATCAGCTATACTACAACATATACAACCGGATACAAGTTCTTTTACTTTTATATCATTTTCACAAAGTAAAGCACCATCTATACCCACTTCACCATATTCATTTTCTATAATTACTACTTTTTCCTTATATAACTGTTCGCTAATGAGTTTTTTTATCAAAGTAGTCTTACCTGACCCTAAGAAGCCTGAAATTATGTCAATCTTCATTTATAATGTCCCCCTTATATATTTCTTAGGAAATAGAAGGCTTAAATATAAATTAAGCTTAAAATTTATATATCTATAATTACCATTTTATTACCTTAATAATTATATTCATCTTATGTAATTATTTATACTAATCTAATGGATTTTAAATTACATATATTATTAAATCTAAAGTTTATACAAAAACATTATGTAACCTAATTATTTATATAAATCTCTTGTTTTCTGTTTTGCACATCATAATGTTAACAAATATAATTACTTTTTGTAAACATAAGATAAATAAAGCTTTTGCTAAATCCATAAAGATATTTTCATTTTTTAACCAATTTCTCATTAAAATGGAACTTTATATATTTGTTTGAAAGATATAATATAAATTAAACTCTTTAATCTGTTAACTTAAACCATTGCATTACTGTGGTTTAAATATTCTCTGGCCAAGAATTTTGGGGCAATAATTCTGGTTTAAGGGGCATTTATTTAGGGTTATAAACAAACATATAAAAAGGGGGAACTAAAATGAAGAAAAAAATCATATCATCTCTAATAGCTTTATCAGTAGTTACCACATACGCAGTACAAGCTAAAGCGTTAGAACCAAGTATTAATACTAATGATAAAAAAGCAGAAATAATGGACAAGCTTTCAAAATTAAGTGAAGGAAAGATAAAAACTGATCTTCATAAAAGCAATGAAAAGAATGGAAAGCTTCAAGTCTTTGTTTCTGGAAAACTTTCAGAAAAGCAGAATATTGATGAGAAGTCTGCTTTAACCTTCCTTGAAGAGAATAAAGACTTACTTTCTGTAAAAGGTAATTCTAACAACTTTAAGATTCTTTCTCTAAAAAAAGATGAACTCGGTTTTACCAATGTAAAAGCTGTTCAATTAATGAATGGCACACCAGTGAGAGGAGCAGAAATCTTAGTTCAATTTAATAAAGATGGTGTTGTATCTAACATATCTGGTTCAGTTGCTAATGATATAGAAGCTCCAAAAACATTAGCTAACAGCACTATTACAGATAAACAAGCTATAGATATTGCAAAAAAACAATTCAAATTTGATACTTTAAAGAAAGAACCAACTGTAGAAAAACAAGTAATAGTATTAGAGGGAAAAGCTTATGACACATATAAAGTTAATATCTACTATACAAATCCTGAGATAGCCAACTGGGATGTATTTGTTGACACAAACTCAGGAAGTGTAATTGATAAGCAAAGTAAGATAAGATTTGATGGAGCTACTACTGGAACAGGAACTGCAGTAGATGGAAGCTCTAAGCCATTAAACTTATATC
Source organism: Clostridium yunnanense (assembly GCF_016595795.1). Taxonomy (GTDB): domain Bacteria; phylum Bacillota; class Clostridia; order Clostridiales; family Clostridiaceae; genus Clostridium_AR; species Clostridium_AR yunnanense. The sequence continues at coordinate 85,881 of NZ_JAENHN010000064.1, read as the reverse complement.
TTTCTGGATCATCTTATCAAATGATTGATACTACTAAACCAATGACTGGTCAAATAAAGACTTATACCGCAAACAACAAACAAGTACAGCCTGGTACTATAGTATCAAATACATCTTCTACTTTTAACACAACAGCCTTTAAAGCATCTGTAAGTGCTCATTACTTTGCAGGAGTTGTTTATGACTTCTATAAAAACCTTCTTGGAAGAAATAGTATAGATAATAACGGTATGTCAATAATCTCAACAGCTCATTATGACAATGCTTATAATAATGCTTACTGGGATGGCACTCAAATGGTTTATGGTGATGGCGATGGTACTACCTTCACATATCTTAGTGGAGATTTAGACGTTGTCGGTCACGAACTAACTCATGGAGTAACTGAATACTCAGCTAATCTTAATTATCAAGATGAACCAGGTGCTTTAAACGAGTCAATGTCTGACGTGATGGGAGTATTAATACAAACTTATGACAGATATAATGTTAAAGGTGGTGGAACATGGCAGTTTAATTCATCAGATTGGGTAGTTGGAGATGATGTTTATACTCCAGGAACTCCTGGTGATGCATTAAGAAGCTTAGCTAACCCTACATTGTATGGTCAACCAGCTACCTATAGTAATTATGTTCATACTACTAGCGATTACGGCGGAGTTCATACCAACAGTGGTATAACTAATAAAGCAGCATACCTTGTGGCTCAGTCTCTTGGTTGTGAAAAAACCTCTAAGATATACTACAGAGGATTAACCACCTATATGACTGCATCAACAGACTTCCTTGGCGCTAGAAATGCTCTAGTAAAAGCTGCAACAGACTTATATGGTGCTTCTAGTGCAGAAGTAACAGCAGTAAATAATGCATTTACTACTGTTGGAATAGGTGCTACATCTGTAAGCGATCCATATGAACCAAATGATTCTACAAGTCAAGCTTATGCTATCACTTCTGGTACAACTTATAGTTCATATATAGGCACATCTACTGATAAAGATTACTATAAGTTAAGCGCTACTGGCGGAAAGGCTATAAGCATAAGTTTAACTAACTTACCAAAGGATTATGACTTATATCTATATAATAGCAGTGGTACATTAGTTGCCAAATCAACTAATGGCTCTACAACTTCTGAAAGTATAAGCTACACACCATCCACTTCCGGCACATACTATGTACTAGTCTTTGGATATAACAGTGCTTATAGCACTGCTACTAAATACAATTTAAAAGCTACTTTTTAAGTTGTAAATATAATAAAAAGGTCTCTTAACAGTAAAAAACCGCTAATGTATTTTCATTAGCGGCTTTTTTGCCTACTTGCGCTTCTTTATATGAGTGCAAGAATTAGTTAGGCAAATAACTTGTATTTTCTCTTTGATAGATATATTACTTCGTAATAAAATTTATATTCCCAAATTTTCTCACCAGAAGCCGAGTTTTTCGAACATGCATAACTTAAGTTTTCGTAATGGAACCCTATACTATAAACTCATTATAAAGTCATCAAAAGCCTTTATACCTGTTTCATTTCTCTTAAATACACCTGCATGTTCAAGAACCTTTATAAACTTTAATCCAACCTCTTGTTTAATTATTTCATAAACATTAGACTCGTCTATATTATTATATTTGCAAACTATATCCTCTGCCCACTTTTTATGCTTAAATATATTAGAATCTTCTTTAATACTTTGTATTTTATGTTTATCAACTAAATATTCCTCTAATTCCTTCAGCTCACCTTTCAGTCTAGGTGGAAGTACTGCGAGTCCCATCACTTCTATAAGACCTATATTTTCCTTCTTTATATGATGAAGTTCTTGGTGTGGATGAAAGATTCCAAATGGGTGTTCCTTAGAAGTCCTATTATTTCTAAGAACTAAATCAATCTCAAATAACTCTCCTCGTCTTCTAGCAATAGGAGTTATTGTGTTATGAGGCACATTTTCTGTAAATGCAATGATGTCTACCGACTCATCAGAATAACTTTTCCACTTAGTAAAGATATAATCAGAAAACTCCATAAGCTTCTCTACGCTATTAGCTTGCAACCTAATAACACTCATAGGCCACTTTACTCTTCCTATTGATATTTCCTCAAAGCCTTTAACGATATAACTTTTTTCAATAGGAGCTGCAGCCATTGCAAACTCATAGTTTCCACCTTGAAAATGGTCATGTGTCAAGATGGATCCTCCTACGATAGGTAGGTCTGCATTAGAGCCTATAAAGTAGTGAGGGAATTTTTCAACAAATTGTAGTAATCTTAAAAATGTACTCTTTGTTAACTTCATTTCCTCATGCTTATCTTTTAATACAATACAATGCTCATTATAATAAATATACGGTGAGTATTGCAGATACCAAGTTTCTTTATTAAGCTCTAATGGAACTATTCTGTGATTTTGTCTAGCCGGATGATTCAATGTTCCTTCATAGCCTTCATTTTCTTTACATAAAAGACATTTGGGATATAAGCTTGATGGAATACTTTTAGCTTTTGCTATTTCCTTAGGATCTTTCTCTGGTTTAGATAAATTTATGGTTATGTCTATATCTCCATATTCAGTATTTACCTTCCAATTCAAGTTCTTTTTGATTCTATTCATCCTTACGTAATTAGAATCTATACTCAAGTTATAAAAAAACTTAGTAGCTTTTTTCTTATCTGAATCATATAAAGAATAGAATTTTTGTATTACCTCAGAAGGTCTACCTATAAGGCATCCCATGATCTTAGTATCAAATAAATCCCTAGAAACAAACCCACTATCATTTAGGATATCATTGTCCAACGCCCAAGCGAGTATGTTATCTAATATAGGCTCTAACTCTTCAAATTCTTCGCCTGCTTCAATACACTCAAGTTCTTGCAACTGCAATACTTCCATCAACCTATTTCTGGTATATATCCTATCTAGTGGATCTATTAATTCCTTATTTATAGCATATTCTAATAGTTTTTCTATTTCTTTTGAAATATTTATATCCATTTCTTCATATCCCCTATAATTTAAAGTAGCCCTTTATTCCTCAAATCCATTTACATGACTTTCATGGAACTTCCAAGCAGCCGCTATTATCTCTTCTACATTATTATATTTAGGCTCCCAACCTAAGATATTTTTAGCTTTCTCACTTGATGCTATAAGAACAGCTGGATCTCCAGCCCTTCTTGGACATACTTCTGCTGGTATTGCATGTGATGTAACCTTTCTAGCTGCATCTATCATTTCTTTAACAGTAAAACCACTGCCATTTCCTAAATTAAAAACATCACTTTGCCATCCATCTCTTAATTTATTAAAGGCTAATATATGTGCATCAATAAGATCTTTTACATGTATATAGTCTCTTATACATGTTCCATCCTTAGTGTCATAATCCTCGCCATAAATACTTATCTTTTCTCTCTTATTTAAAGGAACTTGCAATATAAGTGGAATTAAATGAGTTTCAGGATTATGAGCTTCCCCTATTAATCCATTTGGATGAGCTCCTGCAACATTAAAATATCTAAGAGCTATATATCTTAAGCCATGTGCCTTGTCAGCCCACTTCATCATCTTTTCCATAGCAAGTTTTGTCTCACCATAAGTGTTAGTAGGTTCTGTCTTATCTGTTTCAGTTATAGGAACTCTTTCTGGCTCACCATAAACTGCTGCAGTAGATGAAAACACTATCTTTTTTATATTATTATCAACCATTGCTTGAAGTAATACCTCAGTACCATGAACATTATTATTGTAATACTTTAACGGTAATTGCATACTTTCACCAACAAGTGAGTTAGCTGCAAAGTGAATTACTCCTTCTATTTTGTTATCCTTAAAAACCTTATCAAGGAAATCGTACTCTCTTATATCCCCCTCATAGAACTTTGCTTCTGGATGTAAAGCCTCTTTATGTCCAGTTTGGAGATTATCTACAACTACAACTTCTTCCCCTCTTTCAATAAGCTCATAAACACAATGAGATCCTATATAACCTGCTCCGCCACATACTAAAATACTCACAACAATCATCTCCTACATATTATACTGATGTACCACCTTCGTAATAAAATTTATTATTTTTAAATTCTCTCACCAGAACCCGTGAGAGTTTTAAAAATATATGTCGGTTCGAAATGGTACATCTGTAGTTAAATTTTTACTACTTCTATAATAGTTTAACAGTTGCGCTTACAACTTTCTAGCACCATCACCTATTTGAGCTACATAAAAAGTTGCTTCATACCCTATCTTATCTTTATAACTAGAGCCTACATTTTTAATAAACTCTTCTACCGCTTCATTGTTTACTATACTTACTGTACACCCACCAAAACCTGCTCCAGTCATTCTTGATCCTATAACTCCATTTTGCGCCCATGCAAGTTCTACTAAAGTATCAAGCTCTATTCCAGTAACTTCATAATCATCTCTTAATGATATATGTGAATCATTCATCAATTTCCCAAATAGCTCTATATCCTTATTGTTTAAAGCCTCAACAGCTCTTAAAGTTCTTTGATTTTCATAGACTGCATGCTTAGCTCTTCTTACATTAACTTCATCTTTAATTAGGTGTTTATACGTTTCGAATTTCTCTTCCTTAAGTTCACCTAGGGATTTTATATCTAGTTCCACTTGTAAATCCTTTAGCGCTTCTTCACATTGGCTTCTTCTCTCATTATATTTCGAATCAGCCAGTCCTCTTCTCTTATTTGTATTCGCAATTACTATTGATGAACCGTCTATATCTAACTTAGCATAATCATATTCTAGAGTATTTGTATCCAATAGAATAGCACAACCTTCTTTGCCCATTCCTATAGCAAATTGATCCATTATGCCACAGTTTACTCCAATGAAGCTGTTTTCAGCTTGCTTCCCTAACTTCACCATTTCTATCATATCTAGATCAAATGAAAATAAATCTTTTAATATTACAGCAGTAGCAAGCTCAATTGATGCTGATGAAGACAAACCTGCTCCGTTAGGTATATTTCCATAAAAAAGTACATCTACTCCATCATCCAACTTATATCCATTCTCACTAAATGCCCATAGAACACCCTTAGGATAATTAACCCAATCATGCTCTTTCTTATAAGTTAACTCATCTAATTCAAACTCTATAACTCCAAGGTCCTCAAAGTTTTTTGAGTACATTCTTACTTTTTTATCTGTTCTTTTCTTTGCAACAGCATAGGTACCAAAAGTTAATGCACAAGGAAATACATTACCTCCATTGTAATCAGTATGCTCACCAATAAGATTCACTCTTCCTGGAGCAAAATAAACTCCATCCCCTTCAGTTTCAAAAATAGCTTTAAAGTCATGTTTTAAACTTTCTACCATTATAAATACCTCCCAAAATAATTTAAAAATATATAAATTCGCATTAGTTTTATTTTATAAACACTAAACAGAAAAGGTTATCATAATCAAATTGTATATCTTTTTTAGTAAAACTTCAATACTTTTTTACTTGTTTTTTACTGATTTTGTTTATTTATTTTATTCCTATAAAAAACTTCTAAAACAATTGAAATATCTAGGTTTAGCTAACTCAAAAACTTTATTTCTTTCTTTAAAGTAAAAAAGTGATTTAACCCTGAAGCTTACTTCAGTATTAAATCACTTTAAATATAAATCTTAAACATTACAAATTTAAATTTATTTTATAAAACCTTATTTAAGAAATCTTTAGTTCTATCATTTTGAGGATTGGAGAAAATATCCTTAGGATCACCTTGTTCAACAATATATCCACCATCCATGAAGATAACCCTATCAGCAACTTCTCTAGCAAACCCCATTTCATGAGTTACTACTATCATAGTCATTCCTTCATTAGCTAGCTCTTTCATAACCTGCAATACTTCCCCAACCATTTCTGGATCTAGGGCAGATGTAGGTTCATCGAAAAGCATTATCTCTGGATTCATAGCTAAAGCTCTAGCTATAGCAACTCTTTGTTTCTGTCCACCAGATAAATTGTCCGGATATTCATTTGCTTTACTAGAAAGACCTACTTTCTCCAAAAGTTCTAAAGCCTTCTTCTTAGCATCTGCCTTACTCATCTTTTTTAATTCAACTGGAGACAATGTAATATTATCAATTACATTTAAGTGAGGAAATAAGTTAAATGATTGAAAAACCATCCCTATCTTTTCTCTTACTTTATTTATATCAATCCTTGAATCATTTATAGCTTCTCCGTCTATAAGTACGCTTCCGCCATCTATATCTTCTAGTCTGTTTAAACATCTAAGCAGTGTACTCTTACCAGATCCAGATGGACCTATAAGGCAAAGCACTTCACCTTGACTTACATATAAATCAATACCTTTCAATACTTCCAGCTTTCCAAAATGTTTCTTTAATCCATTAACTTTTATCATTTTACATGCTCCTTTCTAGTCTCTTAGAGATGATTGAAAGCAATGTTATAATTACGAAATACATTACTGCTACTGTACCCCATATCTCAGTTGATTTAAAGTTAGATGCAATTACTATTTCACCACTTTGTGTAAGTTCCCTTATACCTATTACTGATAATATTGAAGTATCCTTTAAGGATATTATAAATTGATTTATTATCGCAGGAGTCATTCTCTTTATGGCCTGCGGCAATATTACCTTAGTCATAGCCTTGGAGTACGGAAGACCTAAACTTCTTGCAGCTTCCATCTGACCTTTATCCAGCGACTGTATACCAGCTCTGAATATTTCTGCCATATAAGCACCTGCATTTAGACTTAATGCCAAACAGCCAGCAAATTCAGCTCCAATTTTTATATCCATAGCACTAGGAATAGCAAAGTAAATAAAAAACGCTTGTACAATAAGAGGTGTTCCTCTTATTATGTCAACGTAAATAACTGCAATTGACTTTAGAACCTTATTCTTAGATATGTTTAATAGTCCAAATACTAATCCAAGTATAGATGCAAAAAATAGAGATATAACAGTAAGCTTCATAGTTACCGTTAATCCGCTTAATAAACTTGGGAGGCTATCTTTAATTATAGAAAAACTATCCATTTAGAACCTCCTATTACTTCTTAATATATTTTGAAAGTATTTTATCATATTCGCCATTTTCTTTAAGCTTCTTTAATCCAGTATTGAATTTATCAAGTAATTCTTTGTTCTTTCCCTTAACTACTGCAAATCCGTATTGGTCTTTAGTTAATCTATCACCAACAACTTTTAATGTAGGTGTAGAATCAGTTGAAATCTTATATGCTATAACTGGATAATCTTCAAAAGTAACGTCTGCGTTTCCATTTATAACTTCTTGGAACATTGATGGAGAATCATCAAAGTATCTTATAGTAGCACCATATTTGTCTTTGTTATCTTCTGCAAATTTAGAACCAGCTGTACCCTTCTTAACAGCAAATATCTTTCCTTTTAAATCGTCTGCTGATTTTATTTTATCATTTTCAGCTTTAACTACTATTGATATACCTGCATCAAAGTATCCTTCTGAGAAATCTAAAGACTTCTTTCTTTCATCAGTTATACTCATACCAGCTATAGCTGCATCAATTTGATTTGAAGTCATTCCAGGAATTATTCCTTTAAAGTTCATTGGCTTTAATTCATATTGGAAGTTTTCACTCTTTGCAATTGCATCAAGTAAATCCATGTCTATCCCTATGTATTTTCCGTCCTTTTCGTATTCAAATGGTGCATATGTAGCATCCGTAGCTATGACATATTTTTTATTTGTTCCTTCATCCTTCTTTGAACATCCTACAAAAGTAGCCCCTAAAATTGTAACTGCAGTAAGCAGCGCTAATGCTTTTTTTAACATTATTCTTTCCCCCTCAATAATTTAAAAGACGCCCTTTAAAGGGTATAGTATACCCCTCAAAGAACGCCATTGTTCTTTATAATAATTTATAATTTTTCACTTAACATAATAATATTATATTTACAAAATGCAAGTTGGTCAAGCAAATTATTCATTTTTTCTTATAACAATATTTTCATATATGTATAAATCCAATTACTTTAAATATTTATATATTTATTTAGAATGTTTTTCTTATTTTATATATATATTAAAGTATAGTAACAACATAATATTTTGTCAGTAACAATTCATTGGAATTTTTTTGAAATTGTATTATAATATTATTAATATTTATATTAAAACTTAGTGGGTGATTTTATTGTCTAAAAACATTACTCTTTTTAATGATAATATTAAGCTTAAAGATATATTTATCGGTTACGCCAATGGTGAAAGTGAATCCAATGAAAAAAATTTTTTGGACTTATTTTATATAAATAGTAATTATGATGAGATAATATCAAATAAAAACAAATTCATAATTTCAGGACGAAAAGGCACTGGAAAAACAATATTAGCTAAATATATTGAAAAAAACTATGCAAACACTGGATATCTATGCACCACTAGAAAAATAAATGATTTTAATCTCCAAAGCTTAATTGATCTAAACGAAACAATACTTCCTAAAAGCGAACTTTCAGTGTTTTGGAAATGGACAATCCTTTTGGAGATATGTAAATTAATATTGTCCGGCAAACCAAACCCTCAAAATATAAAAACAGTGTTTTATCATAATAGGTTAAAACGTTTTTATTGTAATCTTTATTCAGATAGTATTTTTACTGTAAATTCCTATAGTAAAAGTAGTAATAATAAACTTGGTGGAATAGTGAAAATCCCTACTGCCTTAAATGAAATAAATACTTCTGCTGAAATAGCTTATAACATAACTAAAAACTTTCAAAAAAACAAGTATTATAATCTACTTAATAAATTAGATGGTTTACTAAACAAATGCTTGCCAAATTATAACTTAGTATTGATATATGATGATTTAGATGAATTTCAACGAAATATGCAAGATGATTTTTCATATATAGATTTATTACTTTCATTAATTGCTGTAAGCAATGACATAAACTTAAAGCTTGTAAATACTAATTCCTCCAATAGTCGTATACTCATATTGCTTCGAGATGATATTCTAAATATGCTTCATTTATATTCAGCTAATCTTAATAGACTTATTGTTGACTCAGAAGTGAACCTGAATTGGCCAAAAAATAATTATAAGGATCCTTGGGAAAATCCCTTAATGGATATGGTATTATCTAAAATTTCTGTTTCTGTAAATGACTTTTCCAACATGAGCAAAGAAGGTCTTTATAGAAGACTGTTTCCTGAAAAAATTAATCATCAAGAGGCCTCTGATTATCTTATGGATTATAGCTTCGGGCGACCAAGAGATATAATAAATTATCTAAACATTATAAAGAATACCTATCCAAATGCAAAATACTTTGGATCTCAACTTTTTACTAGTTGTAAGGCAACCTATTCAAGTAAGTTTTTAAATGAATTAGAGAATGAATTATCTATTCATAATAGCCCAAAAGTAGTACAAGAATCTCTAAACATAATAAGAGATCTTAAATATCAAACCTTTGACTATGCCACCATAAAGAATTTCTATAATGAAAATTCAACCAATTATCCAAGCATAACTAGCATAGATAACTGCCTAAATTTTTTATATAAGTTTGGTGTTATAGGTAATACAAAAAACATAAGTAGAAATATCAAAAAACCTAAATATAAGATAACTTGGTGTTATGGAGATGGAGGTTCATCCAATCCTAATTTCTCAGAAAAATTTATAGTTCATTATGCTTTGAGGAAAAACTTCGGTATCTAGAATAACGCATATAACAAAAGGCACCTTGGCAGGTGCCTTTTTCACGGGCTCTTTCGTCCCAATTTTAACGGGCTCATTCGTCCCAGGATAATTGTTATTATCCTTCAGTGTTTTATCTATATACAATATACTCTCGTACATTTTATATTGTTACCAATTTTAAAAATTATTACGTTGTACTCTAGAAAATGCTTCAAGCTCAGCTTCAAACCAATTTAAATTATATCACTGAACCATGAACTTATTCAATATATATTTACATTTTTTTACTTTAATTATGTGTAAACTAATAATTTTACTAAGGACTCTATAACTCACAACTCTACATTTATATTATAAAAAGTACAATAATATGAATATTTTATATTTGTAATGGTAGCTTTTTTCTTATACTAAACTTTAGTTATCTATATTTTTCTTTATTATAATTTATCAGAGTATAAAATTAAAGCTGCTATACCTAAAATCAATATAGCAGCTTTATCACTAAATACTTTATGAAGTTATGCTTCGTCTTCAGTTTTCAGCATCATACTTCTATATCTCTCATTTTTACTGTAATAATTCTCTTCTAAAAATTTATGTGCTTTTTCAAGGCTATCTTGTCCATATATATATGATAACATTGAACATATACTAGACTTAAACCAAATTGAACAAAAACTTTCATCTAAAAGAAGGTATTTAGGTCTGTTTTCATCTGGTTTATTGGTATCTGCACTTCTTATCTCAACTTCATCTTTTGAATTAATCAAATAATCAAAATGAGCTAGCATCCCCTGCATTATCTTTTCTCCAACTTCAGAATTTTCATTGGCGATTTGAACGAAATAATATGACCATGCAAAAAGAACATTTTCTTCCAAGTTCATTCCAGCTACCTTATCCCCTATAGTAGATTTAAAGTAATTATACATAAAACCCGAAACCTTATTAGAATTCTCTTCAAACCTTTGGGCAAATAGATTCATATCATAACCCACTAACATTTCTATCTTTTCCATTTCTCTTCTCCCTCCATATACCTAAATGAATAATTATAAATTTATCTAAACTTACTTTTTAAAAATGTTTTTCTATAGATAAACTAGTTCCAAATTAAATATATATTTCATAATCCTATTACATTAATAGTTTAGTAGGATTATCTCTTAGTTTTATTAGCTAGAACTGGATTATCTATTCCGCTGAACTGATAAACTCCTAGGATACATTCTAATACGAAGTAGTTTATCTATAATTTAACTAGTCCCCTTTAATTATACCACTTATATCCATACAGTTTGTACACTTTAATTGTTAATGGTCTTTTACCTGATAAATAAATTTTATTCAGTACTACATATCTATATCTCATAAAACGTCATATTCAATAATATATTTAATATGAAAGTAGCTTTATAAAATTTGGAGGTATGAAATGAGAACGATTTATTTAAATAATGCCTTCGCTTCTTACCCAAAAGTGCCTAATCTATATGAAAATATCTTTAAATATTTTAGAATGCTAGAATCAAATAGAAACTTTATAGGATATATAGAAGAAATTAAGTCCATGATAGAGGAAACAAGAGGCCTTTTATGTAGATTGGTAAACTTTAAGAATGACGGCAATGTAGTATTTACCTCAAATTCCACACTTGCAATTAATATGATCCTTAATGGCATACTCAATAAAAATGATCATGTTATTGTTTCATCTGTTGAAAATGATGTTATTATGAAACCCATAAACTCTATGATATATAACGGTCTAGACATTTCAAAAATCCCTTGTACTGAATCAGGCGAACTGGACACTACAATAATCCCTAGATTAATTAACAGGCATACAAAAGCAGTTGTGTTATCCCATGTTTCCAACGTATCTGGGACAATCCTACCACTAAGACAAATTGGAGACATTTGTGCTAAATACAACTTGTTTTTTATAGTTGATGCATCTCAAAGTCTTGGAACTATTAACATAGACAATGAAGAAATTCATGCAGATGCAATAATCTTTAGTGGAAATAAGTATTTACTCGGTCCAGAAGGCATAGGCGGTTTTATTGGAAGTGATAAACTTATTGATAATATGTCTTCATTAAGTAGTGTGAATAGTCAAGTTCCTCCTAATAGTATGAGTGCTGTTAATGAAAAGCTTGAACTTGGAACTCTAAATTATATAGGTATATATGGCTTAAATCTTGCACTAAAATTCCTACTTAATATTGGTATAGATAATATTAAATTTAAAACTGATGAATTGACTTCTTTACTTATAAATGAATTATTGAATATAGACGCCCTTCAAATTATAGGCAAACCTAATAACATCGATAGAAGCTGCATAGTATCATTAAAACTAGACTCTCTAAACCCTATTACTGTTCATGAAAAACTTTTAGAAGACGGAGTTTATACCGGAGTAGGCCTGTTTTCTAACTGTTCTTATAATAAATTAATAAATACTTTTCCTAATGGACTTCTTAGATTAAGCTTTAACTACTTCAATACACTAGAAGATGTTATTCTTACTGTAGATAAACTTAATAATATTATGCGAAAAATTAAATATCAATAATTAATATTAAATGACCTAGATAGATAGAATAGCTACTAACCCTCTATTTATCTAGGTCACTTCTTTCTTCTCTCCTTAAAAAAATCACTGATTATTAAGCTACATCTCTCATCATAGCACCAATTAACCTGTACAAAAAAGCTTAGATTTGTATTTTGAGTTAGATTTATAACAGATCCGCAAGCCCCTCCATTTGGGTCAAAGGTTCCTATATGTAGTTTTGATAATCTGCTTTGTATTATTGCTCCTGCACACATAACACAGGGCTCCAAGGTCACAAACATTTCACATCCACTTAGTCTCCAGGATCCAAGATGCTTAGAAGCCTCTTCAATAGCAACTATCTCAGCATGGGCTAAAGGAGATTTCCTTGTTTCTCTTAAATTATGTCCTCTTCCTATTATAACTCCATCCTTAACAACTACAGCTCCTACCGGTACCTCATCTAAACTTTTAGCAATGAGAGCTTCTTTAAGAGCTTCCTCCATAAAATTCATACATTATCATTCCTATCTTTAAAGAATATGATTATTGCTGTAAAATATAGTATATATCAGATTTTTTAGCAATACTATGATAATACTTGTTTAAACTTATAATAAATATATCCGATATCTTATTTCAAATAATAACTTATTTATAGAATTATATATAGATGAACCACTTCATAATTAAATTTATATTTTCAAATTCTCCTCTCAGAACCCAGAGGAGTTTTGAAAATAGATTTCGGATTGAAGTGTTTCATCTTTAGTTAGGAGTGACTTGTTATTTACAACTTATTATTAGTAGAAGATGATATTGAAATTAATCAATTAGTATATGATCATCTGAGACATGAAGGCTTTTCTATCACTTCAGTTAAAGATGGTGAATCGGCACTGCAGGAATTTCACAGCAATAACTTTGATTTAATAATACTAGATATTATGCTGCCTAAACTTAATGGAAAAGAAGTGTTGAAAAAAGTAAGAGAAAGTAGTACCATACCTGTTATTATAATCTCAGCTAAAGACAGTGAATTAGATAAAATACTAGGATTGGAATTAGGCGCTGATGATTACATCACTAAACCTTTTTCATTAAATGAGTTAAATGCCAGAATAAATGCATCACTTAGGCGAATTGGCTACTTTAAAAATTCTCTTCCAAAAGAATCTAAAATCCAAAGAGGTGAACTTACACTGGACTTAGACAACTATCAGTTGATAAAGAATGGAATCCCTATAGATCTAACTGCAAAAGAATTTGAAATCATAAAATTACTATTAGAAAACCCTAAGAGAGTATTCACAAAGACTCAACTGTTCTCATCTATTTGGCATGACGATTTCATGAAGGATGAAAATACTGTTATGGTTCATATTAGAAGAGTTAGGGAAAAAATAGAGGATAATCCCTCTGACCCTAAATATATAAAGACTATCTGGGGAATCGGTTATAAGTTAGGAGATATATAGCTATGATAGAGCTTTTGCTGTTAATAATTCTTATACTATTAATAATAATCCTATTATTATTTGTAAAAGATTTAAAGATAAAAAAAGATATAAAATACATTTCCTCAATCTGTGAAGATATTTCATCTAATAATACTAATCTTAGAATTAGAGTAAACTTTTCAAATAAAGAAGTAAAGAATTTATGCCAATCTATAAATCATTTAATTAATGAATTTCACAAGCTTCAAATCAGTGATTATGAATCTAGAGAATCAATGAAAAAGATGCTGTCAAATGTTTCTCATGATTTAAGAACACCATTGACTGTAATGCTTGGCTATATTGATCAAATAAATTATAACAAGAATATTTCAGATAGTGGTAAAAACGACTACTTACTAAAGCTCGGCACTAAAACTAATGAAGTTATAGAACTTATTAATAAGTTTTTCTCCTTAGCTAAACTCGAATCTGGCGACAACGAAATAGTTTTAGAGAAAATAAATATATCGGAAACTCTCCGAGAAATAGTTTTAAACTTTTACAGTATAATTACTGAAAAAAATCTCTCCATGGAAATAACCATACCAGATACAAACATCTACTGCTATGCTAACAAAGAAGCTGTAGGAAGAATATTAAACAATCTTATAAGCAATTCTTTAAAATATGGTTATGAGGGAACCTCAATTGGTGTTTCACTATACGAAGAAGATAATTTAGTATGGATCGAAGAGTGGGATAATGGTAAAGGTATCAACTCATTAGAGAAAGATAAGGTCTTCCAAAGATTGTATACAATAGAAGATTCCCGTAACAAAGATTATTCTGGAAGCGGATTAGGTCTGACTATCGTTAAAACCTTAGTAAAAAAGATGGATGGAGAGATTTTCTTAGAGAGCTCTCCTTACAAGAAGACTTCCTTTAAATTCTACTTAAATAAAAATTCAAGATAAGTTTATTAATTTATTTAAGAAATTTGTAAGGTTTATTTTAAAAATTTTAAAGGTATTTTAAATATACTGTTATTAAAGATTAAGCTTTAAATAAAGAATTTGCATTTAAGTGCTTAGTAGAAATGTCTATAACAAAGAAATTTTGATATTAACTAAATTACTTAAAAATATTAGGAGGATTTAATAATGGTATATGCATTAAGAACCTTTAACCTTACAAAAGAATTTAAGAATAAAACAATCGTAGATAACTTAAGTATTAATATAAAAAAAGGTGAGATTTATGGTTTCCTTGGAGAAAACGGTTCTGGGAAAACTACTACAATAAAATTAATAGTAAATCTTTTGAAACCAACTTCAGGTTCCATAGAATTCTTCGGTGAACCTATAAACTTAAATAGATTTGAAGTATTCAAAAGAATTGGTAGTGTCATTGAAACCCCTGCATTTTATGAGACTCTTACTGCAAGAGAAAACCTAGAAATTCATAAGACCTTAATGGGATATGAAGATAAAGATTGTATCCAAAACGCATTAGATATGGTTAAGCTAGATAACTTTGAAGGCAAGCTCGTAAAAGAATTTTCATTAGGGATGAAGCAGAGACTTGGCATTGCAAGAGCAATCCTTACAAAACCTGAATTTTTGATGTTAGATGAACCTATAAATGGTCTAGATCCTATAGGTATAAAGCATATAAGAGATTTACTAATAACACTTTCAAAAAAACATGGAATTACTATACTTATATCAAGCCATATCCTAAGTGAGATTGAACAACTTGCTGATACTATCGGAATAATCCATAAAGGTAAACTACTTGAAGA
This sequence comes from Clostridium yunnanense, assembly GCF_016595795.1. Lineage (GTDB taxonomy): Bacteria > Bacillota > Clostridia > Clostridiales > Clostridiaceae > Clostridium_AR > Clostridium_AR yunnanense. The sequence goes on along the minus strand of NZ_JAENHN010000064.1, from coordinate 70,369 downwards.
AATTGACTATGCAACCATCCAATCTAAAAACAAACATTCTATCGAGATAACAGTAAATGACGTGAAAAAAGCTGCTTTCTTGCTTACAGAAAAACTTCATATTAATAACTTCGTAGTTGATGGTATAGATAAGATAAGAATATATGAAAGACTAGATAATAGCTCCATTATAAATAAAGTTTTAATCAGCAATGATGTAGAAGTGATATCATTGACCACTCGAAAGGATTCTTTAGAAGATCACTTTATTTCACTTATAGGAGGTACTAAAAATGCTTAATTTAATAAGAATAGAACTTTTAAAACTAAAAAGAAGATCTAAGTTCATAGGAATACTAGTAACGTTAATTCTATCCTCATTAATTATTCTTCCAGTACTTTATAGTGATGAAAAACTTACCTCCTGGAATGCTGTAATCTTACTTTCCTTTGCTTTGATAAGTCTAATAACAAATGTATTTACCTGTATCCTTTCAGGAGAACTTTTCATGGAAGAATATAGGACTAAGACAATAAATATAATGTTCACCTATCCAATAAGCAGAACCAAGATATACTTCTCTAAGCTTTTAGTTATGAGCCTATACTGCTTAATAATTTCTATAGTAGGTGCAGTTATATTTTTATCTGTTGCTAATATAGCAAATTATATACATCCAGCCCTTACTGATAGCTTTACTAAGGAAATGATCATAAAAATATTAGTATTAGCAGTATTCTATTCAATATTTAACTCATTCGTTTCCATAGTATACTCATTTTTCTCAACTGTTAAAATATCTATTCCGCTCATGGTTGTATCTTGCATTCTAATATTAAATGCAACTTCAAATAACGACATAACAGAACTTTCACCTTATGCACTAATACCTCTTGCCATAGTAATGATATCAAGTGCTCTACTTTTTCCTATAATAAGACACTTAAACATTAAAGATGTAGTGTAGTTTATGAACAAAGCAACCTATTATAAACCTTATATAGTTCATATATAAAAATTAAAGACCATATATTTAAGGAAGGTTATTTCCTTAAATATATGGTCTTTTTTTACCACTGACATATTCATAAGCCTTTTACTAATTAATTGTTTATAATGTAAATATTCTAACTTTCTTTATTCTATTTCTTTCCACTTCTTCAACTACAAATCTTGTGTTAATATAGGATACTTCCTCTTTTTCTTCCGGCATCTTACCTATCTGCCCTATTATAAATCCGCCAATAGAATCAAACTCCTCTGATTCTATCTTTATTCCTATTAATTCATTTAGATCATTAATCCTCATGCTTCCGTCTACAATATACTCATCCTCTTTTACCACTTCAATATGCTTATCAGTCTCATCATCATATTCATCTTCAATCTCGCCAACAATTTCTTCAACTAAATCTTCTATAGTTACAATTCCAACAGTTCCGCCATATTCATCTAAAACTACAGCCATATGGTTTCTTGTTTTTTTCATTTCACTAAAAAGTTCAGTTATCTTCTTAAATTCAAAGGTATAAAGAGGAGTTCTCATATAGTCCTTAACTAAAAAATTATTTTTTACATCTTCCGCTAGAATCAAATCTTTAACATTTAAAACTCCTAATATATCATCTATAGTCTCACCATACACTGGTATTCTAGAAAACTGTTCATCTTTTATTATTTGAATTATTTCTTCATAGGTAACTTCTACACTTGCTGCAATAATATCAATCCTTTGCACCATTACATCTTTTACTTGAAGGTCTCCAAATTCAAATACATTGTATATCATCTGCTTTTCTTCAATTTCTAGTACGCCTTCTTCCTCACTTACGTTTACAATTGTTTTAAGTTCTTCTTCCGTTATGAACTGTTGACTTATAGTAGTCTCTCCACCTAGCATTTTTATAAAAATTAGAGAGATTTTATTAAATATAAATACAAAGGGTTTTAATATACTAACTACTAAACTTATAGGTCCTATTACACGTAATGATACAGCTTCAGACTTCTGCTTAGCTAATGACTTTGGAGTAATCTCACCAAATATTAATATTAAAATAGTCATCACTGCAGTAGCTATAGCAACACCCCAATCACTTTTTACAAGTCTTGCAGTGACAGTTGTGGCAAGAGCAGAAGCTCCTATATTCACAACATTATTGCCAATTAAAATACTTCCTAAGAGTTTATTAGGTTCCTCTGTTAGCTTTTTCACTAGCTTAGCCCCTTTTATGTTTTCTTCTACTAAATGCCTTATTCTTATCTTACTTAAAGACATCAAAGCAGTCTCTGCTGCTGAAAAAAAACTAGAAAGAACTAATAAAACCACTAATATTATAAAGTCCCACGTAAGGCTCGAGCTCAAAAATCATCACACTCCCATATAGTACAAAAAATTCCATACAGCTTATTATATCATATTAGATATTATTTTATTATTGGATACCTATAGATGTATTACTTCGTAATAAAATTTATATTTACTTAACTATAAAGGCTGTAGGTAAAGTTCTTGGACCAGCTAGAGATGATGGTTTATTTATTATTTTATCTTTGTAGTACATCGTAGTGGATGCTCCCCCATCTAAATTAGCTGCATTATAAACATCATATTGAAGCAATATATCTTGAACATCTCTTAATGTCGCTCCCACACTTGATACTTGACGTCCATCTATGACAATCATAACTACAGACCCATCTTTTCTTTGTCCAATAGCAGTTCTAGGAGCAATTCCCCATCCACCATTTCCACTTTTTATTGTAGGCTCACCATTTACTATTAAGAAGGGTGAAAAAGAAACAGCTTCTTTAATATTACTCTGTTTTATTTGATTTAAAGTGTATCTCCCAAGGACTAGAACACCATCATTATTGAAACCTATTACGGAGTATTCTACTCCTTCTTTTCCGTATACTACATTTCCTTCATGTACTACTACACCTAGAGGTTTTCCACCGTTACCCTTACCATTTTCATCTTCAAACCCACCTGCGTTTATACCAACTAAAGCTTTTTCTTCTTTCATTATGTCATCTAGCTTCATACCACTGTTTCCAAGTTTATTAGAAGAAGCCACCGTTATTCTCTTAGGGTCATCAACTACTAATACATATCCTTTATATCTATCATTGCTTATATCAATTAGCTTTATTCCATTGTAAGGATCCTTAGTATCTTGCTCTTGTCCACTACTTAACTCATTTATAGCTGGTGCAATTGTTTGTACTGCGATCTGAGAGATGTCACTATTGACGTCATCCTCTATTTTTTGTTTATCCATTATTTTATTTATTTCTTCATTGCTTAGAAAGAGTGTTGCTATGTATTGGTGTCTAAGAGTTGTCATTGCAGTTGTAACTATAAACTCTTTTATATTTACAAAAGGTCCGTAGTAAACTAAGGGTATTGATAACGCTAGTCCTATTACAATATTAGCAGAAAAAAGAACTAATCCGTGTTTTGCCACTTTTAATATCCTTTTCTTCTTTAAATCCTTACTTCTTTCCGTACGAGTCTTTCTCATACTTATCCCTCTCTTCACAATAATTTAATTTATATATTGAAAAAATCACTGAAACGACTTTCTTTAGTGATTTTTTTGCGCATCTGCCTTTCCGAATGTATATGAGGAAAATCTGGCAGGCGACACATTCGTATTTTTTATTCTTTAAATAACATTATGTTCTAAGTGTCACTCATATATATCAATGAATATAATTAAATTATAAAAGATATAAAGAATAAAAATTCTTATGTCATTAACTTACATTAAATATAAACTATTTTCTTACTATTTGAAATTAAATCTTTATAAATTTTAATTTGCTGGTTGCATTTTAAAGTATTTGCAATATAATAATATTATTAGTGAACATCGTTCATAAAACAAAGGAGGCTTTAAATGCCTAAGATATTACTTAATATAAAAGATAAACTTATCGAAGAAGGTAGATTAGTTCTTACTAATAGTGGTTATAATAATTTCAATATAAGAGACATTGCTAAATCCTGCAATATAGGTATAGGAACCTTTTATAATTACTTCTCTAATAAAGACGCTTTAATTATCGAGATTATAACTAACGACTGGGATAAAGTAATTGAACTTTCTAATTCACTTATTTATAAAAATATCCACATAAAAGATAAATTATTTCTCATTTATTCTGATATAGATAAATTTTTATCTACTTATATAGATACCTTTATGATGATGACGGCAGATGGCTCTAAAGGATGCCCTCATCAATATATATTTGATCAAATTTATGAGGCTTTAGAAAAATCAATTAATATAGCAACTGAAAAAGGAGAGATCAAACCTTTAATAAATGCTAAAAAATTAGCTAAACTTATAATAAACTCTATGACTTTTGCAGTAAAACAAAAGGACATATCCTTCGATGAAATATACTACTCAATCAAGATGTAATTTATATCATTTAGTTAAACTAAACTAAATGATTTTATTTTAATTTTAAATGAACATAGTTCAGAAAGGAGTTTTTCATGGCAAAAAATAATCGAACCTTACTACTTATAATCTTCTTATTAGGTGTCTTTATTGGAGCTCTAGATACTGGTATTGTTTCTCCAGCTAGAACTGTAATAGCTTCTCAGCTATCAATATCCTCTAGCAGTAGTATATGGATAGTAACTATATATACGCTTGCATATGCAGTTTCTATGCCTATAGCTGGTAAATTTTCTGATAGGTATGGCAAAAAGAAAGTTTTCACCTTAAGCATTACTTTGTTTGGAATAGGATCACTGCTTTGTGGTATTTCTAATTATGCAGGTAGCTTTTCCTTCCTACTAGCAGCAAGAGTTATTCAAGCCTTAGGTGGTGGAGGAATAATGCCAGTAGCCACTGCCTATATAGGCGAAAGTTTTCCCATTGAAAAAAGAGGTTCAGCTCTTGGACTTGTAGGCGCTATGTACGGCGTATCAACTACATTAGGACCAACAGTTGGTTCTGCACTACTTAACTTAGTAGGCAATTCTAACTGGGGCGTATTATTCTTAATAAATGTTCCAATATGTATTGGAGTAATAATAGCTGCAGTAATCATAAAAGATGAAGGTATATTAAAAGAGCCTAAAAAAATGGATGTGTTAGGCAGTATTATAGTAACGGTATTAATACTCTCATTAATGTATGCACTTACAAACTTACAATTTCATGACTTTAAAAACAGTATAGCTTCAACAAAAGTTTGGCCTTACTTGCTAACATTTATAATCCTACTTCCCATATTTATAATAGTTGAAAAAAGATCTTTAGATCCTATATTAAATCTTAAATACTTTACAAACAGAGAGATTGCTCTTACGCTTTTGATTTCCTTTATAACAGGAGCAGGTATGATGGGAATAGTATTTGTGCCTCAGTTTGGAGAAAATGCATTGAAGTTAAAAACTGGTTCTGGGGGATATCTAGTAACTCTTATGGCTATATTCTCAGGTGTTTCAGCACCACTGGGTGGAAGGCTTGTAGATAAGTATTCGCCTAAATTAGTACTTAGTATGGGGTTTGCTTCCACATTTATAGGAACTTCAACCTTAGCTTTCATCGTGGCCAAAAATCCATCTTTTGTTTCTTTACTATTTGGATTAGCTTTCATAGGGCTTGGTATGGGATTCTGCATGGGAACACCACTTAATTATCTAATGCAAACAAATGTTGATCCTAGTGAAACAGCATCAGCTCAATCCACACTATCTCTAATAAGATCTATAGGTGTTGCAATATCTCCTAATATACTTATAGGCTTTATTTCTGAGGCTGGAAAAAATATATCGCCTAAATTAATGGCTATACTTCCAAAGGTAGCTATACCAGGAAGCAGCACCGCGGTTTCTATGACTCAAGGAAACTCATCAGCTGTTTCTCCTGATCAACTAGCTGCTCTTCAAAATGCTGATGTTACAACAATAACTGATGTATTAAAACAATTTAGCAGTTCAATGATAGATAAATTTTCCCCAATGTTAAAGCAACAATTACAAAACATTAAGCTTCCAAAAGGAGTCACTGTAGACACCTTGGTTTCTCAATGGAAATCAGATTATCTCTCTCAAATAGAATCACTTAGGTCTTCAATAGAAAATGTCTTTCAAAGTACTTTAAATGAAGGGTTTTCAAAATTATTCATTGGTGCAGCTGTAATAGCACTACTAGGATTGATATTCACGCTTTTATTATCAAAGAAGAACAAGCTTGCAAGTTCTAACTAAGAACTGTAATAAAATTAAATCAAAAACTCTTTCTTGATAAAATGACTTTCTTAGCTAAAATAAAACAAGCAAGTCTACTAAATATTTAGAGATAAATAGTTTAGTAGACTTGCTTGTTTTTTTCTTAATCAACTTTAAGTTTATTTAAGATTCTTATTGATATCTATGTATTGTGTACTTATACAAACTAAAAGTATAGTCTTCATGTTGTATATAATTAGTTAGCGACAGAGTCAAACCACTATAAATACTAGAATTAAGGTCTTTTTAAGTTTTATTAAACAACTATATATTATGCAGGTATAAAATGCTATAATATAAGTATATACCTATTTTTTGAATTTGGGAGAACACTATGACTAAATATATGCAAATAGCAAATGATATAAGAAATCAAATAGTTCAAGGCACTCTGCAAGCAAATGAGCAATTGCCGTTTGAAAAAGACCTTTGTGAAAAATATGATGCTAGTAAGATGACTGTAAAAAAAGCTTTAGATATCCTAGTATCAGAAGGATTGATAGTAAAAAGACGAGGCTCTGGTACCTTTGTAAAGAGTATAAGCAGCACTGACATGAATAAACTACTTGTTTCAAACCAGTTTAGAGGCTTAACTGCGCTATATAGTACTAGGAAAGTTACAAGTGAACTACTAAAATTTGAAGTTATAGCAAGTAATGAAGAAATTAAATCAAAACTTAACTTAGAAAATGAAGAGTTTGTTTATAGCATACTTCGTGTTAGATACTTAGATAACAATCCTTTCGTTATGGAAAACACCTATATGCCTATAGGTTTAATACCAGGATTAAAAAAACAACACGCTTTAGATTCTATTTACTCTTACATAGAAAATGATTTAGGATTAAAAGTTCAAAGTTCACATAGAACTATAAGGGTTAGAAAATCTAACGAATTAGAGCAGGAACACTTACAGTTAGAGCCTAATGATCCTGTTGCCGTAGTAGAGCAAGTTGCCTATTTTGAAAATGGCAGCGCATTTGAGTATTCTATATCTATCCACAGATATGATCGTTTTGCTTTTGAAACAGTAATTGTACGCTAAAAATCTTAATCATCATATAAATAAAGTACTACTATTAGGATAGCAAACAAGAGTAAATCTTGCTTGCTATCCTTTTTTATCTTACCAAAGGAATTTGCATGATTATTAAAATCAAAAAGACTTTAAGCGAACCTACGTTAATACACAATAAAATATATTACTTGTGACTTCACATTGTGTTGTATATGTATTTTTTAACACTTATTATTATTTTTTGATATCTTTTGAAAAACTAAGTATACTACATCTATTTTTATCAAATACGCTAATATGCAGAAAAACCATCAACAATATAGTTTTATAATTAATGTATATTATGTTAATATTTGTATCGAGGGGTGATAATATGAAAAACAAATTCAAAAAAACAGCTTTAGCAATTGCGGTTCTAGGAATCTTTGCATCAATTCCTTCACAATCAGCAACAGTAGCAAACGCTAAACCAATAGGGTGTTGTGACAACCCAAGAGTAGTTACTAGAACAATAGATGTTGACGACGTAGTTGAAAGTTGCTCCGTATCGTCACATTATGATTCTGAGCATGAATGCATGATAAGTTATACTATTCTAAGAGATGACCAAGTATGTGCTAACTGCGGTGCCACATGGAAAACAGGAAAAACATATCGTACCAATGTTGTCCACACAAGGTTACGTACTAAAGACTAAGATTTTAGAAGTTTTTCAAATATGAGTAATTTTTTTAATAATAACATAAAAACAGTAGTAAGAAATTATCTAACTACTGTTTTTTGTTATTATCTTAATTAATCTTTCAAAGACTAATAAAAACGGCTTAACCTTAACAGTTAAGCCATTCTCTCATCATACATGGTATCCCCAGTAGGAATCGAACCTACATCTGTCCCTTAGGAGGGGACTGTTCTATCCATTTAACTATGAGGACATATTTAATTGTATGAAAAATACATTCCTATTTTAAACCTTTATAAACTTAAAGTCAAGATATGAAATTTTTGTAAGAAAAACTGTTGATGGATAAATTCCACCAACAGTTTAATATTACTTGATAGTGCAATAAAAACTATGCTGCTAATTCTTCCTTTTTACCTTCTATAAGTCTTACAAATTTTTCTCCTCTGTCTATAAATACAACAGCTATTACTATAAATACTACTAGATATGCTAATAGGAATAAAGAACTACTTACTATAACTGAGAAGTCTGAACCTGCTATAGATTCTCTTAATCCTGCTATTGCATAAGTAAATGGAAGATATGGATTTAAAACTGTGAAGAATTTAGGTACTAATTCTAGTGGGAAGGTACCTGCACAAGTAGTTAAGTTAAATATAAGCAACACTATTGCTAGAAGTCTTCCAGCATCTCCAAGTAGAGATATCAGCGCTTGTATTATCGCTATAAAAGTAAAGGATAATAATATATTAAATCCAAAGTAAGCTATAATATTATTTGGTTTTAATCCTAAGAATAAAACAACTATACTTACTAATACTGCTTGAAGTAATCCTATGAAGGTATATGAGAAGTATTTACCCAATACTCTTGAAGCAGAACCTGCATTCATTCCATCAGCAACCTTTGGTGATATTACGAAGAACATCATGATTGCACCAACCCATAATGATAATGGGATAAAGTAAGGGGTAAATCCAGTACCATAATCCTTAACTGTATTTACAGCTTCTGTAGTAACTTTAACTGGCTCTGATATGAAAGTTCCCATCTCTTCACTTGAATTCTTTAGATTATTATTTAGTTTATCTGAACCATCAGATAGTTTATCTGACAATTCTTTTGAACCATCTGTAAGTTTTACAACACCATCTTTAAGTTCAGGCATCTTTCCATTTAACTCTCCAAGTCCGCTATTTAACTTACTTGCTCCATCATTTAATTGATTTACTCCACTTATTAATGATGGTACTGATCCATTTAGTTGTCCTAATCCTCCAGCAACTTGAGTTGATCCATCATATAGCTGGTTTACTGCTCCATTTACTGTATTAAGTCCTCCAGTAACTTTAGTTGATCCATCATATAACTTTTGAACTCCATTTGTTAGCTCTGGGATAGATGCTAATAAGTTTTGAGCAGTTTCAAGGTTTCCTTCTGTTAAGGTTCTATCCGCTATTGCTAAAATATCAGCATTATTTTTTATATCTTGTTGAAGTCCCTTAACTTGACCTGCTAATTCTGGTGCTTTTTCAAGCATCATCAAAGTTTCAGGAGTGCTTAGTTTGTCTATAAGTGGCTTAGCAGAATCAATATCACTCTTAATCTTTGCAACCTTAGGAAGTAAAGCTTGAACCTTAGGGTCCTTAGTACTTGTAATTAAGTCGTTTATTAAAGCTAAGTTATCTTGATTCTTTGCTAAATCTGTTTGTATGCTATTTATACCACTAATTAAAGTTGATAATGCTGAAACATTATCAGGCTTTTGTAATGCTGCACCAACTGCATTTAGTAGAGGTAATTTAGAATTAACCAAGCCCATTGTTGCATCATAGTTTGTAAGCAAATTACCTAGAGCCCTTGCCGATTGTGGATTTGCTTGAACAACTGCCATCTTATCTTTAGCCATTTGCTCATAAGAGTTTAGCTGTTTCATCATTCCATCAAGTTCTGGCTTGTACTGTGCAAATCCATTAGTCAAATTACTTACTGAACTCATGTACTGAAGCATAGCATCTCTCTCTGCTGCAGATAATTGAACACTTTGTTCTCCTTGTGCCTTTGAAGTTCCAAGTTTAACTGCTATGGTTTTTAATTGATTATTTAGACTCTCATTACTTTGCATATTACCTATCTGATTCATTAAACCATTTAAATCACTTTTGGTTTTATCCATTGCAGCTAACTGATTACTTAACTGTGTAGGGTCATTTAATATTCCTTGTACAAGTGCTACATCGCTTTTTGTAATTAGTTTGCTTGCAGAGCTTAGATTATTTAATGAACTTATTATTACAGGCATTGTTTTTAGTTCATTATTTATATCCATACTTTGCAATTGAGTAAATAGTTGTGGTTCATTATTCTTTAATTTTAGCAAAGCTGCTTGTATAGAGTTCGCATCACTAACTAATTTATCTACGTTTTGAACTCTTGTTGCTAAAGCCTGTTGATTTTCAGGCTTTGAGAAGTCCATCTGTGATAAAACTAGCTGTATTGATGGTTTACTCATTAATACCTTTATTCCTTCATCACTAGTTAACTGCTTTATATCACTCATTGTACTTTCTACTAGCTTAACACTAGAACCATTTAAAGAATTAAGTACTGAAAGATCTGCATCAGATAACTTTTTACCTGCAGCTATTACTGATTTGATTTTTTGAAGGTTTTCAACATTTAAAACCTTATTTGGATCAATCTTATTAAGTCCTAAATTTATAACTGTTTCTTGTCCTTGTTTAGCTTTATCATTGAGCATTCCTAAACCATTAGTTATCTGATTAGACCCATCAAGCAATGCAGGGATACCTGTTGACGCCTTTAACTGACCTAATCCCCCTGTTATTTGATTTGATCCACTATAAAGCTGTGAAACTCCACTTGGCATAGCTGATGTCTTGTCCTTTAGTTGACTTAACCCATCACTCAACTTATTTGATCCATCTTTAAGTTGTGAAACACCATTTGCCATAGTTGGTACATTACTACCTAAGGTATCTATACCATCATAAAGTTTCTTACTTCCATCTGCTGCTGCTTGCATTCCATCTTTTAGTTCGTACATATTATCAAAAGTAACTTTAGTAAATTCTTTTGATATATTTGATGTAATTTTTTGCTGAATAGCTAGTTCAACTTTTCCTCCTATTTGTGAAGCAAGAAAATTCTTTTTGTCGTTAGGCACAAACTTAATCTCTGGTGATTCAGGCTTGTGATCCTTTGAACTGATTATTTTACCAGAAAAATCCTCAGGAATCACAAACATTGAATAATATTTGCTTCCTTCTAATCCATCTTTAGCTTCTTGTAAAGTGGTAAACTGCCACCCAACTTCTTTGTTTTCCTTCAGATCCTTTACAATATCATTGCCATAATTTACAGCCTTTCCATCATTTTCAGAACCTTTATCTAGATTTACTACTGCTACCGGAAGCTTATCCAATCTTGAATAAGGATCCCAAAATGCAGCTAGATAAAGTAAGCTGTATAACAAAGGCACTATGATAATTGCTATTACAGAAACTCTTATCAATCTGTTTCTAAATATGCTAGAAATATCCTTCCAAGCAATTTTAGCAAATTTCATACATTCACCCCGCTTTTCATAAGTTTTTGTACTGACTGGTCAGTTTTATTTATACTATTTTTAATTATCTTTTGCAAAAGCGGTTTGTGGCATTTTATGTAATAAAATCAACTAATTATTGAAAATATATTTAATTATCTCTATTATCCTTACTTTTATTCCGCCTTTTACATACTTGTGTTAATTAATACTCTCTACTCCTAGAGATAAAGCCCCTAACCTACTAATCAATAAATAATCTTTAACGCAAAAAAATAGAGGGTAAATAATTTCTTACCCTCTATTCTAAAAGCCAATATAGACTTCTGAAAAATCATTTTACAGTTTACTTGTTTGTAATCCTCTAAAGTTATAATCTATTAGATTATCAATAATACTTTCTAAATTTATCTTATCTATGTTTATTATTTCATATACGGCCGCAGATATTAAACTTCCAAAAAACGCATAAGCCATAAAAGAGACATCACCTTTTCTTATTAAACCAGTATCTGCTGCTTCTTTTATATATACCTCTATACCATAAATATATCGTTGAATCTGGTTTCTAAGTTCTAATTGTCTAAGTTCTTGACCCCATAATTGACTCATTATAACTTTAAAAAACTCTTTATTTCTATACAAAAAAGAAAGCTGTATCTTACAAACCTCTTTCAACTTAACCAATGCATCATCATCCATATTCTTAACCTGATTTATTTCATCATGCATAAGATTGATGCCTTCTGTTATTATAAAATTAAATATCTCTTCCTTACTCTTAAAATGATAATACAAAGTTCCTTTAGCCACTCCTGCTTTTAAGGCTATTTCATCCATTGTAGCACCGTTATAACCAGCCTTTGAAAAGATACTTATTGCAGCTTCAAAGATTGCTCTTTTGGTTTTATTCATGTTAAATCACTCCGTAATTTTTATTGACCAGCCAATAAAAATATATAAATTAGGTAAACTAATAATATTTGAATATGAATTCAAGATATCTTAAGCTTATTTAAGTTAAATATACAATACTTAGCTATGATTAACAATATTTATTTCAAATATTATAATTCAAATTATTGACCGAAAAATTGGATGTGATACAATTAGATGACAATAAATCTAACTTTATTATATTTAACAAAGTTTGTTGCATGCACAATAACAGCATCAAAAACTTTGCAAAAAATATATAAACTGCTACTTAAACTTATAAACATTAAATCTCAATACAAAATTATATATTTAAAAAGGTGAGGTACTCAATGATTAAAATATACAATAGGAAAACAAAAACCTATGAAGAAGAGCAAGTTGCTGGATTAAATTATTTAAAATGGTGTTATGAATCACCTGTTGGAAAGAGTATAACTGAACTATTTATTAAAAGAAAACTTTTTTCAAAGGTATATGGTTATTATTGTGATTCACCCTTGAGTAAAGGTAAAGTAAATGAATTTATAGAGGAATTCAATATAGATACTAATTTATCAATAAAAAAACAAACTGAGTTTACAAGCTTTAATGACTTTTTCTATAGAAAATTAACAGATGAAGCACGTCCTATAGACATGGATAAGAATGCTTTAGTTTCTCCTGGAGATGGAAGACTTTCTGTGTTTGAAAATATAGACTTAAATAATATAGTTCAAGTTAAAGGACTTACTTACTCATTAAAAGAACTGATAAGTGATGATAATGTAGCAAATGAATATGAAGGTGGAACTTGTATACTCCTTCGTCTATGTCCTACCGATTATCACAGATTCCACTTTATCGACTATGGAACATGTAGTGAAACTAAAAAGATAGATGGTAAGTACTACTCAGTAAATCCAATAGCTTTAGAAAAAGTTCCAAAACTTTTCTGCCAGAACAAAAGAGAATGGTCATTATTTAAATCTGAAAATTTTGGCGATATACTTCATATTGAAGTTGGTGCCACTTGTGTTGGAACTATAATTCAAAGTTACACTCCTAATAAAAAAGTTGAAAAAGGTTCTGAAAAAGGTTATTTTAAGTTTGGCGGATCAACTACTATATTATTCTTTAAAAAAGGCGTAGCTAAAATACATCAAGATATTATCCACCAAACCTCCCTTGGATATGAAACCAAGATAACAATGGGAGAAACCATTGGGACAAAACTTTAAATGATATAATTTTTAATAATTATATAAAAAGTTAACATAGTACTAAAGGCCTCTTCTTAATTATCAGAAGGGGCCTTTAGTATATAAATAACTACTTTAGTATTATATTTCTTAACTTTTCTTCAAATACATTTTTATTTCCATCATATATAACTAAATCAATATTCATTTCCTTAGCTCTCTCTTCTACAGAATGTTTTAAGGGCATCTTTGTTGCTACTAGAATCTTCACTACATTTTCTCCGCCTAATTGCTGTGCATATACATTAAGTTCATTAAGAGCAACCTCATCATATTTTGATGTATCTTTACAGGATATGCATATTAGAGTTGAATTCTTTATAGCAACTACATCTAACTCATTTTTTACTCTATTCTTTTCACTGTCCCACAAAAATAACATTCCACTTTTAACATCATCTACCTGCCTTATGCTATCTACTACTCGTTTTGTGTATGCTTCTAACCAAGAACCACTTTTAAAAATAAAGCTTTTTATGTTATTATTTAAAAACTTTATTGTGATATAGTCCTGCTTCTCTGAAGTATATTGTATTTGATTGTTTTTTTTCAATAAATGAAGCATAGAATTATATATATCCATTTCTTCTCTAGTAAGATACTTCATATCCAACCTTATTGTCATAGGATCCAATTGATTATGGATAAATACCTTGGGGTCATATAACCTATATTTCAAGCGTTCCCACACATCTAAATTATTTGATATTAAGTCTGTTATCTGATCAATTATTGCTTCGCTGTTACTTTCAGTAGAATCTATTATTATAGACCCTCCTGCACTTTCAATAATCTCTTCTATATTTAAATCATAGAAATTTTCATCAGTTATATCTATACTATCATCATTAAAACTAATGAGTTTTTTGTCTTCAACATCTAAGTAAATACATTTTATATTATATTTTTGTGCAAGATAGAGCAAGGTTAGTGAGTAAATTCTTTCTCCTCTTGTTACGTTTATTAATAAACCTTTATCTTTATATTTATCAACTAATCCCTTAATGGTTTCAACATCAAGCTTCTCTATTGGTTCACCAATAAATTTAATATTTTGAAACTTACTATTATAATATTTTTTCAAACTATCTAATTGAAGCTGCTGCTCTTTAACTTGCTTATATATATATATAACTTCTTTAGGTTTAAATCTCTCAGTAGCTATTATATTAGCCTCGTTATGGGTGTCTAATAAGTTTACTAAAGTATTAAATTCCACTTAATCACCTCTAAATTATCTTTTTATTATATATCTTGTGAATACAATCATGCTTATATACACACCTATTAATTGAGGCTGAAACCCATATTTAGTTCTATACTATTAATATAAAATTTATAGGGTTCATCACTAATTGTAGTTATAAGACTATTGATTATAAAAATTATTAGTCTATATAAGCTACTATTATAGTGAATAAACCCTATAGCAGTTAACTTTCGGTTATTTATTAAAACATGCTAAATTTTTTTCCATGAGGTCTTGTTAGTACATAAGCTAAAGAAGCTACTGAAACCACTAATCCAACACTAGCATATATACATTCCTTCATTCCCCAATCTTCAAACATTTCATGTTGTTTATCGTTATTATGGTGATGATCATATTCTTTTTGTTCACAGTGATCATATTCCATATAAGCTGATTCTAAATCTTCCTTTGGAAAAGGTGATCTTTTATACTTCATAAGATGTCTAAATTCTTTATTAAGGTTTACTCCTACACTTCTATTCATATATCCCGTTATTTGTAAACTAACAAACCTTATACAAGTTTATGTTTACTTCCTATATCATCGTGCACGATTTATATATTTATAAATATATAGATTCGTCTGGTCTAACACTCCGTAGGCGTAATTTCGGATGTATCCACCCTACATGAGACATAATTTTATGCAAAAATTAGTCTAAATCAACGGTCTTTCAACTCCTTTCAAATTTATTGACCAATTTATTAAAAGTTTCAATATAAGGATTCCCTAAATATTAAAATTTAAGTCATAAAAATCTTTTATAACTATCTTATTTTATTTTTCAACTCTCATATAATTTTTATTTATGTAAATAATAAAATAGTAAATCAAATGGAAAGGAGATATTTATTATGGCTCAACATAAAATAATGAGTTTTAGAGATGAAAACGGAAACAAAATAGATTATAAAATCTTAGACCAAGTTTTAGTCAATTCTGCTGAATACGTACTTATGTGTCCTGTTGATGATGAGAGTAGTGTAGAAATATATAAGATAAAGTTTGATAAACACTGGAATGAGTCCTTAGAAGAAGTAGAAAACCAAGATATAATTAATCAAGTAAAGCAAACTGCTCATCTATAATAGTTTATTAGCCCAGATTAAAAGTAATCTGGGCTAATAAACTAAGCTTTCTATAAACCATATATTTATAACATGATAACTTTATATGTTTTGCGCTATTCCTTTTCCTAGTATTACTCCAATAAGACTTAAGAAAAGATTTAAACATATATTAATCATAGCCAATATATACGAACCCTCAGAAAACAAATTAATTGTCTCATAACTAAAGGTAGAGAATGTTGTTAAGCCACCCATTATACCAGTAGTTAAGAATAATTTTAGATTCGGAGAAATCATTTGTGTACTAATACTGAGTTGTGTTATAAAACCTATAAGTATTCCTCCCACTACATTTACAATGAGTGTTCCATAAGGTAATGTAGTACCAAATAGCTTTGGAGAATGAATTGATATAATATATCTTAAGGAAGCTCCTATAAATCCACCTATTCCTACGTATAATATTTTTTGCATATTCTCACCTCTAAAAATAATATAATCTAGTAAATAAAATAAGTACTATATTATCTTAAACAAAAAACAAAAGCTTCTCAATAATTCTTTTTAATACAATAAGGATTTTTTATATACATTATCTTATTTTTAAGATAAATCCCCTAAAATCTCATATATTACGGATTTTTAATTACATCCCTCACATATTGAGCATCCTTACTAAGTATGTGTTGTCTTATCCAAGCAACTATAAATGTTAATATATCAATTATATACTGGTCTTGATTGGACTCTATATCATCAATATCTATAGCATCAATTTTCTCAATAAAATAATCATGTTGTAGTTTATGTGTAAATATTTGCTTATGTTTTACACTTTCCATTAGCTTTTCTTCCTCACTAAAATGAAACTTAGCATAATTTTTCAATTCTTTTATGACCTTTCTTACCTTTTCATACTTGTTATCGCAAGCATCATCTTTCAGAAGATTATAGCACTCATCGGCAAGTTCAAATAATCTTCTATGCTCTCTATCTATCTTATCTATTCCAGTTTCATACTCTTTTGTAAGCTCAAACATTAATCTTCCCCCTTTTAAGTTTTACCTAAAATTAAATTATAATAATAAGTATTCCCCTTGTATCATAGTTTAATTTCTATGTAATATAATAAGACTTCAGGTTTACTGAACTAAGCCTGAAGTCTTGTAACTATCTTGTAGGAATGATCTCAATCCAATATTCATCAGGGTCATTAATAAAATATATCCCCATTGATTTATTTTCAAAACAAATACATCCCATCTCCTCATGAAGAGCATGAGCTGCATCAAAATCATCAACTTTTAGTGCAAGATGGAACTCATTGTCTCCTAGGTTATACGGCTCCTTCCAATCTTTAAGCCAAGTAAGCTCCAAAGTATGCTTTGATACACCGTCACCTAAATAAACCAATATAAAGCTTCCATCCCCAGCAACTTTTCTTCTAACTTCTTTTAATCCTAAAGCTTTCTCATAAAAAGCCAAACTCTTTTCAAGATCTAAAACATTTATGTTATTATGATCAAATCTAAAATTCATCTCTGAACCTCCTTAAAATATATATTTAAAAAAATATCTTTTAATCAATTATCATTTCTTATAGTATAAATATTCAATATTTAACAATAATGAACGTTTAGAAACCATGTTTAAATCAAATGGTTAACCAATAATAAGACTTACAGCCCTCATCTTTAAAATTATTTTCTTGGTTATAATTATATTATAAAACTTATATTTAATGAACATCATAATATGAAAATAATGCTTATTTATTTCAATATATTTATTAAATACATGAAATTTTATTTCCGTCATATATTCTCAACTTAAGTATAATAATATTTATATAACCATTAAAAGAGTTGTATATACAAAATAAAAAATATGATTATTGAAGTATTTTATAATAAGGTCTATAATTTGTAATAATTGTAAACTGATTTTTAATAAAATAATGGAATGGGTGATATAAATGAACAAATTTAATGTAAAAATAAATTATCTTTATAATAGCGGATTTTCAGTAGAAACTGAAAACTATCTTCTAATCTTCGATTATTTTAAAGATACTGTCGATAGTGAGATAAAAAACAGAACAACTGGCTCTATAAGCGAAGACGACCTAAATACCCCTAAGAAGCTAATAGTATTTTCCTCTCACAGCCACGCAGATCACTTCAACCCAGTTATTCTTGAATGGGAGGGTGTTAGACCAGATATTAGTTATATTTTAAGCAGTGATATACAACCTAATAGTAATAGTAAAAACATAAATATAATATCAGCTTATGAAACCTTAAATATACAAGGTGCAGAAATCAAAGCCTTTGGTTCAACAGATCTTGGAGTATCTTTTTTAGTTAAGGTCGACGACACCAACATATTTCACTCAGGAGATTTAAACTGGTGGTACTGGTGGGATGATGAAGAATCTGATATTAAAGAAGCTGAAAGAATGTTTAAAGATGAGATATCAAAAATAAAAGGAAATGCTATAGATATAGCCTTATTCCCTGTAGATCCAAGACTTGAACACAATTATTGTGTTGGCGGAGAATACTTCATAAAAGAACTCTCTCCAAAAATATTTATACCAATGCATTTTGGTGAGGATTATGGAACTACAACTAAGTTTAAAGAAAAGGTTGCATCACTACCTGTAGAAGTTAAAGAAATAAAGTATAGAGGTCAAGAATTGCAGCTATAATACTGTATAGAAATAACCTATAATATTTTTTATTAATAGGTTATTTCTATATGCTTCCCTTTTGGACAATTGCTATAGAGATTTTGTAAAAATAACTTTCAGATTGAAATAATTTATATTAAATCTAATTAAAATATATTTGGATCTGGTTTGTTAGGTCCATATCCTTGGTAATTTAATCTTTTAAATGCAGGCCCTTCAACATTTCCACCATCATAATTAAATCTTGAACCATGGCAAGGGCAATCCCAAGTTTTCTCTGCCTCATTCCATTGCAGCTCGCAGCCTAAGTGTGTACATGTTGTATCAACTACATGCAGTACTCCGTTTTCATCTCTATATGCCCCCATCTTTTGACCATCTATCTCTATAACCTCCGCCTCACCATTCTTAATATCTATGTCGTGAGGTACTGGTGAAAGTTTACCTGATATAAGACTTTTGGCCACATCTAAATTTTCCGATATAAGTTTAGGGACAGAGCTTATATCAAATCTTGATGGATTATACACTGATGCCCATTGATTTTCACCTTTTGTAATTAAATCCGTTAAAATCATGGCTGAAACAGTACCATTAGTCATCCCCCATTTTCCAAAGCCTGTAGCGACTAGAACATTTGAAGTTCTTGAATTTATATAACCAACGTATGGAAGACTATCTACAGTTACACAATCTTGGGTGGACCATCTATATAAAATACTTTCTAAATTAAAGTTTTCCATTGCAAACTTTCCTAAGTTTTCATAATGAACATTAGTTTTTTTCTCACTTCCAGTTTTATGATGCTCTCCACCTATAAGTACAAGCTCACCACCCTCATATTTTTGGGAACGAAGAGATCTTAACGGCTTTTCTGCACTTATAAACATACCTTCTGGGAATGGGTCCTTAGCCTTAACCCCTATTATGTATGATTTCTCTGCATGCATCCTTGCAAAATATAAGCCTAATCCATCATAGCAAGGAAAATGTGATGCTACTATAATCTTGGATGCAGTAATTTTTTTACCATCATCTGTTTTTACCACACACTTTTCATTATCGTCAACATCAACTACTCTTGTATGTTCAAATATATTACTTCCATCTCCAGGTATATCATTAGCTAATGCAAGAAGATATTTTAACGGATGAAATTGTGCTTGATCATCAAATCTTACAGCAGCCTTTACACTGAAAGGTAAAGGCACTGTATCAAGATAGTTTGCTTTTATACCTAACTTAGATGCTGCTTTTGCCTCATTTTGAATTTTTTCTATATACTCATCTGATTGAGTGTATATGTAAGAAGGCTTCCACTGAAAATCACAATCGATATTTTTCTCTTTAGTTAGATTGTAGATAAACTGAATTGCTGATTCATTAGCTTCTGCGTACTTTCTTGCTTTTTCTTCTGCAAAATTCTTAGTGATTTTATCGTAGATTAATCCATGCTGAGAAGTTATCTTTGCAGTTGTATGTCCAGTAGTACCATGCGCAATACTGTTAGCTTCTAAGATAGCAACCTTAAGTCCCTGTCTTTTTAGAAGAAAGGCAGAAGTTATCCCAACAATACCTCCTCCTATTATTGCTACATCTACTGTTATATCATTTTCTAACTTAGGATAATCAGTTTTATTTGTTGATGCTATCCAATATGGCTCATGATTACTTGAAAATACATCAAGATTGTTAACATTTATATTCTCCATTTATATCCTCCTAAAAGTAACTTTAAAAATATGTTTTTAATAAACAATTATTATTTTTCACTCAACATGAATTATTATGTACATAATCATAAATTTTCCTATTAATTCCTTGATTATAATTATTTTTAATTCAATCAATAGTTTGTACACATTTCCTATGATATGTTCATACTATAAACTATATAGCCTCCTATTGTATTACATAGGAAATCAGAACTTCCTATGTAGCATTAACAAACAAATAATTTGATTTCTAAATATATAGGAGGATTTAATTAGTTATGGAAAAACGTAACGTTTGCAGTGAATTTGCCAAGATACTTGGTGCAGAAATTCTTACCTGTAATAATAGAGTATGCGCTGTAACTTTCATGAGAGATATACACGCAGAAATATTAGGTAGACCAACTCATTCTCCATTAGCTCTATCAGCATTGTTTTCTTTTGAATCTGTAGATAATCCAGGTAGAGCTCTTAATTTAGGCGAAACAGTGATTCTACAAAGAGAGATAAATGATTTTATTAGTATTCTTAGACATCACGGAATTACTATTACAGCTCTTCATAATCATTGGCTTTTTGATGATCCAAGACTTATGTATATTCACTTTGAATCTATAGATAATCCACTAGCTTTTGCAAGAAAAGTAGCAGATGCTCTAAAGGTTTTAAGAAAATAAATAGCTATATCAAGTTATAAAAGATAACACCTCCAACAGAGGCAATATCTCTGTTGGAGGTGTATTTTATTTATTTCCCAGTAAATATATTTTATTTTGATGATACGCTATCTGTATAGGATTTTAAATCATATAATGAACCTGAGTTTCCCCCAAACCCTCTACCATTTTGTTTTGATTGATCATCTTGATTCGATGTATTATTACTATTAGGTGAATTATTATCACCTACAGCCTTAGTACTTGCTGATGTGTCGGATATAGTTGCATTATCTGTGACATTTACTTGAGTAGAATCGCTGTATTCACTCGAGGAAACCAACTTACCATTTTGCTTTACCCAATTCATTATCTCACTGCTTGATGAGTTTCCTCCACCCATTCCACCAGTCATAACATACCTTACTTCACCCTTAGCAACTAATTGTTTAAATTGATCTAAAGTTATTGACTTGTCGTTTCCAAGGAATCCTCCTATAGCCATTACAGGATCTCCAGTGCTTATTATTATATCTGATGCTGAATTAGCATTTGATACAACAAGTAGGTACTTTTGATTAGCGGTTTTATTTTTTTCTAGAAAACTTACTAATGCCGAATCTCTACTATTCCCCATGCTTCCATCCAAATTGCCTTCACCTGTAGAACTTCCTGATAAAAGCTCTAAACCTGCTGCCGGGAACGAACTATTTAAAGGATAAACTAAAGCTGCTGCTGATCCTACAAAAGGCGTTATCATAAGTCCTACTACAGCTAAACTTACTATTATGTTTTTAAATCTAAGTGTTATACCATGTCTTTTATTATTAGATTCATTTTCCAATCCTTTTTTACCAATATTCATAAGGTTTAACATTAACAGAATTACAGATGACCCTAAACATAATATAATTACTAAAACTGCTAGTATTTTTATAATATTTGATGTGTCAACAAAGTAAGATAACATTAACATTTGAACTAACCCATTAGATATTAAAGCAACTGGGAAAAACCATGACTTCCATCCACCTTCTTTATAAAGCTGCCACATAATTGTTATTCCAATTCCAGCTAAAGCCGCAGTTGGTGGAGCTAACATTGTTAAGTAGTATGAATGAAATGTACCTGTATTAAAACTAAAATACACAAATACCGGTAAGAACCACATTCCCCATAATACTAAAGCCTGTTTTTTAGTATTGTCTAAACGTAACTTTAACCTTTCTTTAATTGCTGCTGCTATAAATCCAAATATAGCAAGTGGTATGAACCAAACTATTTGGTCTGACAGTATATTCTTTGAAAATAGTCTTGTAATACTAGATGGTGTTTGAGCTCCAAAGCTGCCTGCAAGTCCTAAACTTCCTCCGCTCATTTGAACACCATTACCTTGCCTGTTACCTGGTGGATCAAACTGTCCATGTCCACTTGGTGGAGTTTGGTCATCTCTTCCAGGAGCCATTTTATCATTTCCATCTTGTGTATTACTGCTTGTGTTATTTGATGTATTTTTATTATTTTGTATTGTGTCAGAAGCAGAGCTAGTTCCATCTTGCTGTCTTGATGGACGTTGACCATTTCCTCCAGGCGCTCCAGCGGCGCCATTACCATTATTATTACTACTTAAGCTAACTCTTTCTAATCCATTATGTCCTACTATAAGTTCCATAACCGTGTTGTTTGTACTACTATCAACATATGGCCTGCTACTAGCTGGTACTAGATCTACAATAACTGCCCATGATAAGGAAACTGTCATTAGTACAAAAGTACCTATTATTAAATTTAGTATTCTATTCTTAACTGAAGTTGCAGTTGAAAGAATATATGTTATATATAAAGCAGGAGCTATCATATATGCTTGTAGCATCTTTACATTAAATCCTACGCCTACTAAAACCATGCTTAGTATAAGATACTTAAGCTTACCATTCTCCGCTGCAATCGTTAATGCCCAGCATGCAAGTAAAAGCACCATAACTAGTGTATTATCAACTGAATTATTTCTACTTACTGCTACGAAAACCGGTGTTATAGCTAAAGTTAACGCTGAAATAAGACCAGCAACACTTCCAAAAGCTCTCTTAACCAAATGATATATTATTACAACAGATACCACTCCCGCTAAGGCCTGAGGAAGTATTATACTCCATCCACTAAAGCCAAAAATCTTTGCTGAAATAGCCTGAAGCCAAAATCCTAAAGGTGGTTTATCTATACTTACAAATCCTGCTGGATCAAAAGATACAAAGAAGAAGTTTTTAAAACTCATCGTCATACTTTTTGCAGCCGCTGCATAATAAGCATTCGCAGTACCTTCAATTCCTAAATTACCAAAGTTAAGTACTGCAGATAATATTGTAATTAAAACTAAAGCAATATTCTCTTTAGTAGCTTTCATATTTTTCATCATTAATCCCCCCTACAATTCATAGCAAATCTCATATCACAGTTCTATATGCTCAAGTATATCTTCCAATAATCTAACCAATATCAAAAAAAAATGTGAAGTTTGTGTGATTAGACTTCACACATTCTTAGATTATGTAATTATTTTTTAATAATTTTAGTTTAAACTATGGATTTATTAACAAGTTATGGTATAATAAGTTTATAAAATTCAAAATATTCAGACACATTCTATTTCTATTCTAAATATTCGTAACAATATATCTAATATTGATCACTCATCATATAAAGTACTTTATACTTTATCAAATCAATCCAACTTATCTTTTATACTTTTCTCAAAATCTTAGCAGAAAGGGGAGATTTAACCTTTACTAAAACCTTATAAATAATGGGTACTCTACAAACTAATCATTAAATCAAATTTTCAAAGCTAATCTAATAAAAAAATAAAAATTTAGGGGGATTACCATGTCTAAAATAGGAAAATTTCTTGCTATACCTGCTATACTTGCGCTTACAGCATCATTCATACCTTGTACTAATACAACAACAGCGAAAGCTGCTACTGCTTCAACCTTAGTTTGGAGCGATGAATTTAACGGAACTTCTATTAACACCTCAAACTGGGCCTTTGATACAGGTGCAGGCGGTTGGGGAAACAACGAGCTTCAATATTATACAAACAGATCTGAGAATGCTAGGGTATCAAACGGAAACTTAGTTATAGAAGCTAGAAAAGAAAATTATGGTGGAGCGGCTTATACTTCAGCTAGATTAAAAACTCAAGGTCTTAAGAACTGGACTTACGGAAGAATAGAAGCTAGAATGAAGCTACCTCAAGGACAAGGTCTATGGCCTGCATTCTGGATGCTTGGTCAAAATATAACTCAATCTGGTATCGGATGGCCTAAATGTGGAGAAATAGACATTATGGAACATGTAAACCTTGAAAGTGTTATTCACGGTACTATCCATTGGGATACCAATGGTCATGCATACTATGGAAATCAATCAGGAAATATCGATGTAACTCAATATCACACTTATTCAATACAATGGGATGCTAGCTCAATAAAATGGTTTGTTGATGGAGTTCAATTCAACGAAGCAAATATAGCTAACAATATAAATGGTACTGAAGAGTTCCACAAACCATTCTTTATCATATTAAACTTAGCTGTTGGCGGAACTTGGCCAGGTAACCCAAATTCATCAACTGCTTTCCCTGCACAAATGCTTGTTGATTACGTTAGAGTATATCAATAATCTTTAACTAAATAACAAAAATAACAAAAATAAAAAGTACCTAGAAGGTAGCCTTTGTTTTTAAGCTTACCATTCTAAGTACTTTTTTTCTTAATAAAACTCTCTATCAAAATTAATTATACTTCTATATGATGGATATAGGTTTTCTATAGACTCCTCTATCTTACCTTTAACTTCTTTTTCCTTCTCTTCACTAAAATACGGCTTATCCAACACAACATCGAATATAAGTGTTTTTTCTTCGCAATCTCCAACAACTCTAAAGTCATGCATAGATAATACACCATCTATTTCACTTATGTGTTCAAAGACTTTCCTCTTTAGGTTTATAACCTCTGGACTATCTATCTTGATTGGGTCCATGTGTATTGAAAGATATACATTCATTTTGTGCCCTATCTCTTTCTCAACCTTATCTATAACATCATGAATCTCCATGATAGGTACGTCATGAGGAACTTCTGCATGTAGAGAAGCTATATACCTACCTGGACCATAATTATGGATAACTAAGTCATGAACTCCTGTAATAGGTTTATAGCTCACTACACTATTTATCAAATCATCTACAAATTCTTTTTCAGGTGCTGCTCCTATTATCGTATTAAGCATTTCTTTTCCAAGCTCAAACCCTGAATGAAGAATAAATAATGATACTATCACCCCTACATATCCATCTATAGGGAAAGATGTAAATCTAGTTATTAGTAGTGACAATGTAACCATTGATAAAACCAGAATATCAGTAAAAGATTCTAAAGCTGAAGCTTTTAAAGCTGATGAATTGATCTTATTACCTATATAGTTAGTAAATCTATTAAGAAATATCTGAAGCGGCAATGAGCATGCCATACAAATAAAGCTTATTAAATTAAAAGGCACCTCTACCGGATGAAGTATACGTAAAACTGAACTTCTTATAAACTCAACTCCAACTACAAGAATAGCTGCTGCAAATAAAAGTGCTGTAAGATATTCTATTCTTCCATATCCAAAAGGATGTTTATCATCTGCAGGACGGTTTGATAACTTAAAGCTAATTATAGTTATTAATGAAGATAATGCATCTGTTAGATTATGAAATGCATCAGCTGTAATAGCTATACTATTAAGAAAAATTCCAATAACAAGTTCCAAAATAAGAATTGAAGAATTGATTATTATACCTACTTTTCCTCCAAGTGACCCATAGGATTGTCTGACCTTTTGTGAATTAACATTTTCATAGTCCTTTACAAATCTTTTAATTAAGAAATCAAAGATAAACTTCATAAAGACTCACCCCCATTATTATTGTATTGTTATATCTTGTGTTTCTTTACACTTAACTCAATAAAATATGTTTTTCTAAGCAAAATATGCGTAACTATTATACCATAAAAAACCATACTAATGAACATAAATGAACCTCTTAGCAAGCTATATAGATAGATAACCCAATAGTTCAATTAAACCTTTTAAGCCTCTGCTTAAACCCTAGCAGAGGCCTATTTAATATATAATAAGAAAATTTTTAGTTGCTATAGATAAACCAGTTCCAAATAGAATCTATATTTAATAATCCTATTACAATTATTAATTAACAGAAGTATCACTTAGTTTTATTAAATTGAGCTGGATTATATATTCCGCTGAACTGATAAACTACTTCAGTCATTAAACTCCAAATAAAGATTTCGATGGTTCTACGAATCTTTATTTGGATAGATTTCAATATGAAGTAGTTTATCTATATAACTTTATAACATGAATAAATAAGATATTATTATTGCAATAACACTAGGTATGCCAAAGTAAATATATTTTTTAACTATCTCAAACATATTCACCTCTTCAAGTGATACTTTAGTTTTTCCCCCAAGCTACTCTTCGCTATTATTCTCTTCAATCTCATCCTTAATTAATTGATCGTACCGCTGTAGTTTTATATTTACAACCTCTAACAAATCATTATATCTTTTTATTTCTGTCTCAATTATTTCTTTTTGTTCAAGTATAATTTCACGTCGTTTTAACAAGGTTCCCTTTCCTTGAATAGTTAGTTCTACATAGTTTTTTATATATGCAATGGACATTCCAGTTGCTCTCATACATCCTATAAGCTGAATCCAAATCAAATCATCATCTGAATAAACTCTTCTTCCACTATAATTACGGTGTACATATGGTATTAACCCTTCTTTTTCATAATATCTCAAGGTATATTGTGATATATTAAGTTTCTCCGATACCTCTTTTATGGAGTAACCCATGATAAACTCCCCTTTACATTTTGCTTTTTAATTATATGCTGAGATGCTTAACATTATATAGGTTAATATAATAAAAAATCAACCTTACAAAAATCACCATTGACTTAGAGCGCGCTCTAAAAAATATACTAAATACATCTTAAGGAATTTGTTTTTCCTTACCTAAATTAATTTTTTATATAAAAGGAGAAATTTATTATGAATACTGCACAAATGCCAATACATTCAGGCTATGGATTTAGCTCAACTGCAAAAGAAGTTATAGGAGATTTAGACTTAAAAGGCAAAACTGCAATTGTTAACTGAGGCTATGAAACATAACTTACAATTCAATAAACATATTTTTATTTTTCCTTTACCTTAAAAATACAAATATGTTATAATTGATAATAAACATATTTATAATAAATGTGTTATCAACATGTTTATTAAGACACTAGAAAGCATATAAGTGACACATCTCAGATAACTATATGAAAATGATGCTTTTCATATCAAACTCTTTTTCCACGTTTTTATTTCATTAATTAAGTGTTTAAAACCACTAGCATAAATCTTATCTTAATGACTCCTTGTAAACATTACCATGAATTTCGACTATTATATCATATAAAATATTAATTCCTACTACATATTTAGATAATATATATCTTTTTAAATTAAAGTTTAAAAATAGAATAAAACTTTCAATAAAGAATTTAACCAAGAAATACTTTAAACAAAAAAGGGGGTACTCAAGTAATAAATAAAAATGTTTAAGTTAATAAAAGATGTAATGTTTAATAGAAAGATGCTTAGCTTTATATCAAATATTACAACTTGATTATAAAAGGAGGAAATAAAAATGATCAAATTAAGAAACAAAAGCTTTTCTAAGCCAGTATCACTTATGATAAGCGCATTACTTACAATGTCCTTATTCGTCGGCTTTAATAGTCGCAATGCTTCCGCTGCTGAATCAAATCTTGTACAAAATGGTGACTTTTCTAATGGTAGTACAAGCTGGACCTTATGGTATGGAGAAGGAGCCGATACTTCTACCGCAGTAAAAAATGGCGAATATAAAGAATATGTAAGAACTGTAGGAAATACTTGGTGGGCAACACAATTAAAATCTAATACTTTCTCTCTGACTTCAGGAAAAACTTATAAGTTAAGCTTTAGAGCTCGCTCTTCTGTAAATAGAGCTATTAAAGTTGTTGTGGAAAATAGTCAAACTTATGCTGAGTATTTTGATGTTAATGTTAATACTACAGGAACAATGACTACTTATAGTTATCAATTCAAAATGAACACAAATGATAGCTCTGCAATAGTTTTATTTGGAACAGGTAACGTAAGTGGTACTTTACCAGTTCACGAAGTATATTTTGATAATGTTTCTTTACAAGCTGTAAGTTCATCTACTAATCCATCAGTATCTAAACCTGCAGAAGTTCCAAGTGATATATGGAGATATGCATCTAATGTTGATACAAAGTTTGGTAAAGGTGGAGACTTTGCTTTACTATTATGTGCAGTTATTAAAAAAGAAAGTAACTTTGGAGCAGGTTTATCAGGAAGCCCATCAGCTGGTGACGGATTGATGCAAGTAGAACCAAATACAAGAAGCGCTTACGCATCTAAGTTTGCATCAACCTTTGGACGTACTTACGATAACAATAGTCCTCAAGACCAAGTATGTATGGGTGGGCTAATTCTTAATGAAAACATCATACAATTTGGCGGAGTATATAACGGTCTACTACACTATAACGGAGGACCAAATTGGTATCCAGGTGCAACAGACTCTTACGGTCGTCCAATCTTAGCTGACCAATATGCCAATGCGGTTTATGCTACTTACAAAAGCTATGGCGGATCTAAATAATAATACTGCTTTATAATTCTACCAATATAATATGTTTATAAAATTATGAAAGGGCTATAGCGTTTACGGTTAAAAAACCGTTAATGCTATGCCCTAGTTTTTTGAAGTTCATAAGGATTATACTTATGTCCTTAGCCATCTTTTTAAAAACAGTCAGTTCATAAATTAAACAAGATTCTAAAATAAATATAAGTGTAAAAAATTAATTTTACTTAATTAAGATTAATTGTATTATTTGAAACAAAAAGACCCTCCACAGAATGTGGAGGGTCCTTATATCTGGTGCGGCGGAGAGGATTCGAACCCCCGACCAACTGGTTCGTAGCCAGCTACTCTATCCAACTGAGCTACCGCCGCATATTCTTTTTAAACAACACTATAATATTATCACAAAGGATTACATAAATCAATACTAACCTATTTTGTTGAATAACATGTAATTTTATACTTCCCTTTGCAGTAAAAAATATAGAA
This sequence comes from Clostridium yunnanense, assembly GCF_016595795.1. Classification (GTDB taxonomy): domain Bacteria; phylum Bacillota; class Clostridia; order Clostridiales; family Clostridiaceae; genus Clostridium_AR; species Clostridium_AR yunnanense. The sequence continues at coordinate 41,016 of NZ_JAENHN010000064.1, read as the reverse complement.
GCTCATATTGCTTCTCCACCCTTATCAATCTTGTATATTTCTATTTCAAAGTTTTAAACTCATACCCTTTACCTTTTAGGTCATCAATTATATATTGTAATGCTTCAGCAGTGCTGTTTTTTCCATATGTATCATGCATTAGTATTACAACTTTCTCTTGGCCTACAAATGTTTGTTTATATCTGTTTATAATTTGATTTTTTGTCCTCGTACCACCTTCAGAATCACCTACAAGTGCATTCCAGTCTATATACTTGTAACCAGTAGCTTCTAACTGGCTATCTATTTGTTCAGTTCCCTTCCAAGATGGGTGACCTCCCGGAAATCTTATCACTTTTGTATCAAAATCTTGTCCCAACACAGCTCTCATTATTTCACTTGTTTTTATTATCTCTTCCATAAATGCATTTGTATCAACTTTCCCTGCTGGATAGAGCTTTGAGTAGTTATGAGAATATGTGTGATTACCTACAGCATGTCCATCTTTATATATCTCCAGTAGTAGATTCTTAGCACCTGGATTTTCTTCTACTTGCTTTCCAACTATAAAGAAAGTTGCCTTTATATCATTTCTCTTTAATATCTCAAGAACCTTAGGTGTTACAGTTGTAGAAGGTCCATCATCAAAGGTTAAAAACGCGATTTTCTTTCCATCGTTTATCTTAATATTTTTAGATAGAAAACCTTGTATTTTTCCAGCATCAAAACTATTCTTATCAACTTCTATTTGCTTTCTATTTGCTCTTGGGTTTATACTTTCATCATCTATATTATCAGGCTTACTTTTGTCTATTTCTTGAGACTCGTTTACTTCATTGCCACCAACATTATTATCAGTCTTATTAGCATCTAGATGTTGACTCACTGTAGATACTTTTACAATCTCTACATTCTGTGAGTTATTTTGCTTATATATAAAGGTGTATAGTAAAGATAATATTACTATGCAAATTAAGGTTATTTGCCTTGTCCTACTTTTTCTTTTATTTGATTTTCGTTTTTTCTTCACTTATTATCCCCCCCCCAAATAACCATTAAAACAAGAAAAATAATTAGAATTATTAACGACCTAAGCTGAAGATTTAATCTTTATTTATTAGCATCATAGCTTTTAAAAATCCACTAATATTCTTATACATAAATATGAGACTTTCTTCATTTCTATTCATGAACATAAAATTAATCCTTTTCCCCTAAAGCTGCAATTCCTTATTCTAAATAATCTTGTCTTCTGGAAACACTAAAAAAGAAGGTATAATAACAGTTACAGAAGCTGTAAACACAGAAAAAATACATATAAAAAATAATAATATAGTTACAAAGCATAAACACTCATTTATTTTTCATTGAATTTTACAAAAAAAATTAGAGAATCAATATTTTGCACTATCAACTCTCTGTAATGTAGTATGACTTTCATGGAACATATATACTCACTGCTTCTAACCTTCAAAATATAAAATCAAAACTCCAGAGGGATCTCGCGAAGGGGTTTGATAGTCTCTCTAAATTAGAAGTATTGCATTTTAAGATGAGTATGTGTAGCTTGAATTTTGATCTAAGCTCTTTTGGGTTGTTAAAAAGAGTCTTAGTCATTTATCTTTCAAACCGAACAACCTCATCAATATGAAGGCATAAATAAAAAAACTCCGATTCCCAAGCTGTCTTATACTTACTGTCACTTTTATTATTCTTATATATTACACCTAACTAACGTATATCTATAGCTAAACTCTCAAGTAATTCTTCTGGCATACCCTTTAAACCAGTAACTAATAATACAAACTTACTACACTTAAAATTTTATATTAGTGATGTTAACTACAGATTGTGATATAGTTAAAATGTATTTACATATATTAAATCTCTTCTTAGGTTTCGATTTATTATTTAGTAATTTATTCTTATTCACATAAATCTAAATGACAATATATAGATAAAAAAGATTGTCTGCAGATGAGTTTAAAACTTCTCAATACAAACAACCTTTTACTTTAATGAATTATTGTATCTATTAAAAGTGCTATATTTAACAATGCAACTATTGCACCTATTACCCACAGAACCATATTTTCCCATCTAGTATTTTTATATTCTCCCATAACCTTCTTTGAAGATGTTAGGTATATTTGAGTAAATATTGTTATTGGTAGCTGTACACTTAATAACATTTGTGAATATACCAGTCCTTTAAATGGATTTGAGACAAAAAATATTATTATAAGCGCTGGAATTATAGTTACTAATATCCCTGCCTTTGTATGCTTATCATGAATATTATATGGTTCATCAAATAATCCTGTAAATATAGAAGCTCCAGCCATCCCTGCTGTTACACTTGAGGATATTCCTGCAAAAAGTAATGCTATTGCAAATATAATAGCTGCAGCATTTCCTAGTAATGGTTTTAACATCAATTGCGCCTGTTCTAACTCAGTAACTTGTATATTATTCACAAAGAATGATACTGCAACAAGTATCATAGCACTATTTATAGCCCATCCCACTATCATTGAAAACAATGTATCCATAAATTCATACTTCAATTGTTTTTCCATTATAGATTTATCTTTAAGATTCCACTGCCTGCTTTGTATTACTTCCGAATGTAGAAATAAATTGTGAGGCATTACTACTGCTCCAAGAACACTCATTATTATAGGAAGAGATCCTGTTGGGAATGATGGTGTAACCCATCCTTTTATAGCTTCTCCCCAGCTTACATCTACAAGATATACTTCAATTATAAAAGCAAGTCCTATTATAGAAACAAATGCAATTATAATTTTCTCAATCTTCTTATAAGAATTGGAGAACAACATCCACAATATCACCACGGTTGATATAATAGCTCCAATCTTAAGTGGTATATGAAATAGCATATTCAAAGCTATAGACGCACCAAGTATTTCTGCCATGGCTGTTCCAACTGCTGCAAGTACTGCTGTACTAGTTATCGCTCTAGCTAATAAAGGTCTTATATGCTTATTTATAGCTTCTGATATACAAAGTCCTGTAACTATACCTAGATGAGCTGCATTATGTTGAAGTACTATTAACATAATCGTAGATAAAGTAACCATCCATAAAAGCTTATATCCATAAGAAGAGCCTGCTGCTATATTTGAAGCCCAATTTCCTGGGTCTATAAATCCCACTGTTACTAACATTCCTGGTCCAATATATTTTAAAAAATCTAGTGCCATATGCTTAGGCTTATTATCTTCTTTCTTAAAAAAATCTAAAATTCTCATCTAATCCCTCCTTACAATCGCTAACTAATAATAATTATTATATAATAACACAATATCACACTTTATCTTTTTAGTCCACATTGTATTAAAATTTGTAATTTTTAAGTCTTACTGTTATTTATATGCAATTATATGTAAATATGAAACACCTCACTCCAAAATTTATTTTCAAAACTTCTCTGAATTGTGAGAGAAAATCCAGAAAATATAAATTTGATTATGCAGTTATTCATATATTAATGATATCATATTTTAAAACAGTGCTATATAAACTTAAAAATCTCATTGATTATACTAATTATCATACTCAAATACACTTTTTTAATATAGTTATCAATAAATGCAATATAATATGCAAATTGTAATCATACTATTAATAAATAGAATATTAGAGTAAAATTCCCACTCACTCTTAGAAAACCAATTAATTTTTGTGTATAATGTATATTAATCAATATAATTTATGTCTCCTTCTATTGAGACTCAGTTATATTTTCCCAATAATCATTGTAATGATTTATTTTTTACACTAAAATTAATATTAAATATGGATGAGATCCTTACCTTATATTATTAAATTTATTCATATATTTTATTTTCAAATTATTTTCATACCTCTAAATATAAGGTTTTATGAGATTCACCCTTTATAAAGGAGCGGTTTTAATATGAAAGATTTCGTTATACTCACTGACTCTGGATGCGATCTATCAGCAGAAATCATAAATAAATTTAGTCTTAATTATATAGGCCTAGTTTGCAACTTAAACGGACAAGAATTTGTTGAGGACTTTGGAAAAACTCTTACATATAAAGAGTTCTATGATAATATAAGAAACGGTTCTATGCCTACTACTAGCCAGGTAAACAGTTATAGATTTTATGAGCAATTTGAAAAATTCGTTAAAGATGATATTCCTGTATTATACATCGGTTTCTCATCTGCTCTAAGTGGTACTTTTAACAGCGGATTGATAGCCAGAAATGAAATACTTGAAAAATATCCTAGTGCAGATATATCTGTAGTTGACACAAAAGCAGCTTCTATGGGACATGGCCTTTTAGTATATTATGCTGCAAAACTTAAAGAACAAGGAAAATCAAAAGAAGAGGTTGTACAATGGCTTGAAGAAAACAAGTTAAACCTATGCAGTTTATTTACAGTTGATGATCTTAATCACTTAAAAAGAGGTGGAAGAATATCTCCTACAGCAGCTGCCATAGGAAGTCTCCTAAATATAAAGCCTATTCTCTATGTAAATGATAGTGGTGAGCTTAAGAATTTTTCAAAAGCTAAAGGAAGTAAAAGAGCTATAAAAATGCTTTTCGAAAAGTTTGAACAACATGTTGTAAATCCCGAAGATCAAACTATATTTATATCTCACAGCGATTATATAGATGGAGCTGAAAACTTAGCTGAAATGATAAAAGAAAAATATAATGTAAAAGAAGTAGTTTTCAATTATATAGGCACTGTAATAGGCAGCCATACTGGAGTTGGAACAATTGCGTTATTCTTCTTAGGTGATCATAGAGAACCTTAGAATTTTAACTTATCCATAAAACTTAAAAAGACATAAAAGACTAGCTATTTGTAAGCATACTCTTACTTTTAGCTAGTCTTTCTGTATATCTTAGATGAAATTAAACTTCGCCTTACTTCCTTCTCGTGCTGGAGTAATTTCTAGTCTAGCATCTATTCTTTCCTTTAATTCAGGCACATGTGAAATTATGCCAACAAGTCTTCCCCCTTGCTGTAAATCAATTAAACACTGTATAGCATTATCTAAAGACTCTGGGTCTAATGTACCAAACCCTTCATCTACAAACATTGTATCTAGATTTATTCCACCAGCATAAGCTTGAATTACATCTGCAAGTCCTAAAGCTAAACATAAGGAAGCTTTAAAACCTTCTCCTCCAGACAGAGTCTTCACATGTCTTGCTTTACCTGTATAATTATCAAATACCTCAAGTTCTAGGCCTTCTTGCTTTCTTCCCTTACCTTTTTCTTCTTTTCTTCTTAATATAAACCTTCCACCGGCCATTTTGTACAATCTTGAGTTAGCTGCTTCTATTATTTCATCAAAATATGCAGCCAATACATATCTTTCAAAGGTTACTCTTTCTGCATTATCGCCATTTACAACCCTAGCAAGTTCTGCTACCTTAGAATACCTTTCTTCTTGATCACTAATCAAATTAGTAAGCTCTTCTATTTTATTCAATGCCTTGATATTAGTATTAATTCTAAAAGATATCTTTTTCTCACTTTCTCGAATTAACTTTTCTCTATCTTTTAACGCAGCTAAATCATTATTTATATCATATAATTTAATATAATTTAGATTTTCGATATCTTTTGCTGAGGCATCATACCTATCTTGTAACGATTTAATATTCTCATTATAATCCTTGAGCTGCTTTTCTAAACTCTTTATATCTTCCATAGTCAAGAAAGCTGATTTATAGTGATCAAAATCCCTAAACCCGCATTCAATTATCTTAGCATTTAATCTTTCTTTTATTACTATTATTTGATTTTCTATCTCTTTAAGATTATCCTCTTGAGTTTTTAACTCTGCTTCAGCAGAAGCTTTATTAGTAGTTGCTTTGTTGAAGTCCTGTTGTGCTTTATTCAATGCATTTACAATGTCTTCTATCAACTTTTCATTACTATTTATTCTACTTTGAAGAGCATTTAAAGATCTTATACTTTCTGGTATTTCGTTCTCAATACTAGTTAACAGTTCTTGTTCAGCCTTTACCTTACCAAATAACTCTGTATATTCATCATCAAGTTTCTCTTGATTACTTGCTTCTATCTCATGTTCTTTATTTAACTTATCAATCTCAATCTCAATTTTTTCTTTTAGCGATAGATTGTTTTTTAACCTTTCTACTTGCTTATTTAGAATGTCATATTCAGATGCTAAAGTTTTTCCAGCCTCAGCTATATTTTTAAGTTTGCTATTTATATCTAGATTTAAGAACTCTTCTGCTAAAACTCCTTGAAGTTTTTCTTCCTGTTCCTTATATCTTTTCTCCAATTCTACCAATGAAGCATTTAAGGCTGATAACTTTTGAAGCTTATTTTGATATTCTTGATTTATCTTATCAAAGCTTTCTTTTAATATTTTAAGTTCGCCTTCAGTAGGAACCTCTTTAACTACTGTAGCAGGACTTGGATGTTCCTTTGAACCGCAAACAGGACAAGACATCCCTTGCACAAGTTCCTTAGATAAAAGGCCTGCTTGACCTTTCTTAAATAGTTCATCTAAATGCTCATATTCCTGTTTTTCTTTCTTAAACTTTGATTCTATGCTTGCATAATCCTTTTTTTCAGTGGCATATATTGAAAATGCTTTACTATATTCCTGATAATATTTATAAAGATTTCTAAGTTCGTCAATCTGTATCTTTTTATTTGCTAAATCAATTTCTTTAGAAGATAACTCAGTCTGCTCTTTTTGAAGTTGTCTAACTAAAAGACTTTTTTCTTCTATAGTATTCTTCAAAATAATCAATTTTTTCTTTAAATCAGATCTTAGTTTATCTTTAAGCTTAATAGAATTATTTAGTTCAATTAAGTTCTTCTTTTTACCTTCATAATCTTTAACCTTTATTTCATAGCTTTTAAGAATTGATATATCACTTAAAAGTTTATTCTTCTCTTCTTCTCTTTTAGCTGCATTTTCAAGTTTTAACTTAGCTTCTTCCATTACCTTCGTAATGTTCTCTAGGTTCACTATATTTTGCTTTATTACAATATCTTTTGATCTTTTATCTACTATCTTATCTTCAAGCACTTGTTCAACCTGCCTAACTTCAATTGCACTTCTAGCTGACACAAGTGATGATTCCTTACTTATATATAAGTCCTTTTTTTCTAATTCAATATTAAGTATTTCTTTAAGTGTTTTATTATTATCAAGTTTTTTGTTTATCTCTTGACCTTGAAATATCTCTTTCTGTAGTTTATCTTGTTCTTTTATTGCTTCTTCTAAGTGCAGTCTTACTTCAGCTGCTTTATTTTCATCCTGTTCTATATTTATCTTACTTTCAGATAATATCTCTGTAATATTTAAATCTTCAGCATTTATTAAAGTAACAAGCCTTTCATCGTCACCACAATCTATATTTTTTATGTAAGTTTTTCTTTCATTACTTACATTCATTATCTCTCCGTAGAGCTTCTTTCTTTGAATATCTAACCTATTTTGAATTTCTAGAAAAGCTTCTGTACCAAATATCTTTCTAAATATAGCCTCTCTCTCTACACTTTCAGCCTCTAAAAGTTTTCTAAACTCCCCTTGTGGCAGCATCACAATCTGTTTAAATTGCTGTTTACTTATTCCAAGTACTTCACTTATCTTTTCATCTACATTATTTACTTTAGTTATTACATTTCCATTAGGCAAAATAAATTCTGCTTCAGCACCTTTTAATGTATATCCTTCTCCCCTAGCCTTTCTTTTTAGTTGTTGAGGATATCTTTTTATCCTATAAATCTTACCTCTAAGTTCAAATTCTAATTCCACAAAGGTTACATTATCATCTAAAGCAAAGTCACTTCTAAGACTGTCTTTATCTCTGCTGCTTCCAGAAGCTTCTCCATAAAGAGCAAAGCTTATAGCATCAAATATAGTTGTTTTTCCTGCTCCAGTTGGGCCAGTTATGAGAAATATATTTTTATCCTTTAATGCCTCAAAGTCTATAGTCTGCTCATCTGCATAAGGGCCAAAGGCACATATAGTTAATTTTATAGGTCTCATACTACTTTACCTCCCTTTCAACATCCCTTATGATGTCAGCCATTATGTCAAACTTATCTTCATCTACTTCTTTACCTGCAATTGCCTTATAGAACTCCTTAAAAAGTTCATCCTTACCCTTAGTTTTATATCCTAAGGATGCAGAGGTTTTACTTCCTTCTCTTTGAGTTGAATTTTCTCTACTAAGCCCCATTATATTTGGATACACTGCTCTAAGCTTAGATATAGGATCTACTAACTCCCCCTCATCTGTAAGCACAGCAAATATATAATCTTCAGTATTTGTATCTTTATAAACCTCTGGATTTATTAATTCCTTTAGAGGTCCCTTTATAGTTCTCATATCTCTTCTAGGTTTGAAGTCCTTTATATCAACCTTAACTTCACCATCATTATTTATCTCTACTAAGGTTACTCCTTTTCTCTGACGAGCTTCAGAGAATGAATATTTAAGTAAGGATCCAGAATATCTTATCCTATCCGACCCTACCTTTTGTGGTCCATGAAGATGTCCTAAAGCCGTATAGGTAAATCCATCAAATACCTCACCACCTATAAGATCTGTTCCGCCTATATTTAATGGTCTTTCTGAATCAGAAACTTCAAGCCCTGCTCTCTTTCGTTTCTCTTCTCCTAAGTCATCCACTGCCACTTCTTCTATGTCACCCATAAAAGAAACATACCCATGAGCAACAATAACATTTCTCTCTCTTCCACTAACTTGCTTTCTTATCTCTTCTATCAGCTTTTTCATAGCATCTTCATGAGTTCTAACAGTTGTATCCTTATACAATTCCCTTATAACTACTGGCTCTGCATAAGGTATCAAAAAGAAATTAACCTTGCCATGGCTATCTTCAAGCTCTACTTTTTTTATTCCCTCATTAAAATTACCTTGTATATAAAGTCTGTTTTTAGTTAAAATTCCTGATGCAAATGACACTCTTTCTGCACTATCATGATTTCCTGCTATAGCTATTATAGGAGTATTAAGTTCTAATAGTATCCTAGAAAAAATTTTATCTAATAAAGATACAGCTTCCACTGAAGGTACTGATCTATCATATATATCTCCAGCTATAACTAACGCATCTGGTTTTTCTTCCTCTATTATCTTTACAAGCTGTTCCAAAACAAATTCTTGATCCTCTATCATGCTTATTTCATTTACTATCTTGCCGATATGCCAATCTCCTGTATGTATAAATTTCATATATTCCACCTCAAAGTTATCTTCTATTATCAAATTATATCAAAGCTTTATTATCATATCTTAACACTATACAAGCCAAAGCTTAATAGCTTATCAGTCTTTAATTTCTATATGAATTTTCTTATTCCTTCTAACGTAGCTGAAGTATTGTTATGTAAATAAAGGTCTAATTGTTATATTTAAGTATAAGCTAATTCTCTAAAGGTCAATCTATTGACTAATTTTCTTCAAATCTACTATGTACATTAAGTCCCAATAATTTATTATCAATTTTATTAATTTTAATACAATTTAAGGTATTTATTCAAAAAATATTATTATTTTCAAAATTAATATGATTTTTAAATTATTAGAATAAAATTCGTATATCAATAATACCTATACTATATAAATGATTTCTGCGTTACTTAATTCAGTTTAATCAAATGCAGATAATATAAGCCTCTTAGTCTATGACACAATAAAATATTCTGCTAATTATTAAAACCTATAGGTAAATAAGTTTTAACGATACAAGATAAACTTCTACTAAAGGAAGAAATTCGGGTAACGCCATTGTTCATAAGTGGACAAGCATTATCGCTTTCCACCATAACACTTGAGATGAAAAGTAATTAACAGCAGTTAATAAAATAAAGAGAATAAATTTAAGGAGAGAGAATATGAAAGTATTTAAAAAATTATTAGGACTTATAGTGCCAACCCTTATGTTATTGGCAACATCAGCAATACCAGTACATGCAACTACATCTGAAACGGCATCTACACAATGTGTACCTTCTGGTACCAGTGTTACCATTCATAAAATTGTTGGTACACAAGCTTTTACGTTAACTGATCATAACGGCGGAAAACTATCAGCTGATCAAATATCTAAATTACAACCAAATGGAGATGCAGTTGAAAATAATACAGGAGTAGAATTCACAGCATGGAAGCTAAAAGCTCCTTATGCAGCAAGTGATTTTGCAGACAAACCTGACTCCTATGTAGATAATTGTTCTCAATATAAAGTTATAGTAACAGCAGGCCAACCACGAACATTTGAGAATGGACTTTATTATGTGAGAGAAACTAAGCATCCAGCAACTCTTGTAGATGCAAGTGGTGTTCCATTTATCCTGGAACTTCCTGCACTAAATGTTGCTGGTACTGGATATCTTACAGAGTTACACATTTATCCTAAGAATGTAATTGTAAATGATACTCCAACAATAGATAAAGATGTAGAAACAAAAGGACAAGATCACGCCAGCTATGATATAGGGCAATCATTTAATTATCTTATTTACCCAAAAGTTCCTTTAGGAATTCAAGATTACAAAGCCTTTAAAGTGGAAGATACATTGTCATCAACATTAGACTACCTAGGGAATGTTGTGGTTACCTACAACACAGAAGTCCTAAAACCATCTGACGGATATTATACCTTGACATCATCTGCTGAGAATACTGCAGGTGGCAAATTAACTGTAAACTTTACAACTAAGGGATTGCAAAAATTAGGAACTGATTTAAATGGAGCTAAAAATCTAGAAATCAAATTTGGCGCAAGAATAAACAACACTGCCTTAATGGGTACTAATATCTATAATAACGCTACGTTGACATACAACAATGGATATACAGGGGATAAATGCACTGATGTTCCTAACAGTAATAGACCAGAAGTTCATACTGGTGGACGTCAGTTCGTAAAGGTAGATAATACAACTCAGACTTACATTAGTGCATTATCCACTGCAAGCTTTGTTGTGAAGAATACCGCTAATAAGTATATGAGTAAGGATTCCCAAGGTAAAATAAACTGGAAAGATGATATAAAGGATGCGACAAAGATTAATGTCAATCCTAATAATGGTATATTTGAAGTTACGGGACTTGCTTATGGAGATAATGGAGCAGCAGTTACTTATCAATTGCAAGAAGTAGATGTACCTGATAAATATGTGAGGATGAATGATTTAAGTTTCACAATTGATGCAAATTCATACGGAAGCAAGACTAATACTAGCGATAATACAAAGGTTATTAATGTTAAGAGACCAATCATTCCTCAAACCGGTGGAATCGGCACAATCATATTCTTAGCTGCTGGTCTTATAATTATGGGATCATCATTAGTAGCCTTGAAGAGGAAAGCTCGGGCTTAATATTATTTGAACTGAACAAAAGGGCGGGATAATTCTCGCTCTTTTATTTTAAGCAATAAACAAAAAACAAGATGTATATATAAGCTATAACGATATTAAATTATTAAATAATACTACAAAGACATTACATTAAAATACTTTCTAATAAAAGAGCATTAAATTTTAAGCTTATGAATTACTGAGACCAATTATATAGAAGAATAGAGGACTAGAATAATGAAAAAAAATAGAAAAACAACCGAAAATTCAAAAAAATCTACAAGTAATTCTAAACATAACATCTGGAAAACACTAATTATTGTTATGGTTTTTATTGTTGGACTCGGAATATTCTCTTATCCAATTATCACTAACATAATCTATGAAAGAGCTGCTAGGAGAGTTAATCAGGATTTTGATACGGCTGTTACAAAAATCGAGGATAGTGTAGTAAAGGATAAGATGGACCGTGCACATGCATATAATGATTATTTGTCAGGTATTAAGAATTCTGAAACATTAAAGGATCCATATACAAAAGAACAAATGCATGCAGGAGTAGAAGAATACGCTAAGATGCTTGAGGTAAATGAACAGATCGGTCACATTGTTATTCCTAAAATCCCCCTGAACGCCCCAATATATGTAGGAACATCAGAGAAAGTACTTCAAAAAGGCATTGGCCACATGGAAGGAACTTCTCTTCCAGTAGGAGGTAACTACACACATACGGTCCTAACTGGACATAGAGGACTACCCACAGCTAAACTTTTTACTGACTTAGATAAATTAGAGGTAGGCGATAAATTCTATATAAAAAATATCGGCGGCACTATAGCCTATGAGATAGATCAGATAAAAGTAGTTGAACCAACAGAACTTAATGACCTTTCTATTGTTCCCGGGCATGATTACTGCACACTTTTAACTTGTACTCCATATATGATCAATTCTCATAGACTTTTAGTTCGTGGGCATCGAATCGATTATGTTGAAGCAGTTATGGAGAAAGAAATTACTGATAGCAAGACAAATAATATGTATAGAAACTTATTTTGGGGCACCTTGGCTACGCTGATTGCTTTGTTGCTGTACATCTTGTTAAAACACTTAAAAACTAGAAAGAGATTAAGAGCACAAGCTAACATTGAAGTAGTATTTTCTGAGAAAGAAAAGGGGATAGACTAAAAAGTGAAATCAAATAAATTTGTAGGTCAAAAGAAATATACTTTTCTTTTTATTCTAGGTATTATGGTGTTTATGTATCCTACTTTCTCTAATACTTATTATAATTACAAAATAATGAAGAGTACAAATAATCCAGTATCTCCTCCAGACACAGCATATCAGTCTTCAAATAATCAGGAAGAATATGAAAATAAAATCAAAAAAATACAAATAAGTGATAAAGAATTTGAAGAGATTCAGTCTGACCCTGTAATGAAACTACTTCTAGACAAAGATGAAGCCTATATCAAAGAATATAATAAGAGATTATGGAATCTATCGGCATATACCTCAGATCCTTTCAGAAAAGAACTAGGCGTCTCTATTAAAGGTAATATAAAAACTGAGGATAAAGCTTCAGTCTTTGCTTATATTAAAATAGATAAGATTCATCAGACACTTCCATTATATCTTGGAGCCACAGATGACCATCTCAGCAAAGGTGCTGCTGTGATTCAAGGAACTAGTATCCCTATTGGAGGAGAAAACACCAACTCAGTAATTGCAGCACATACTGGGCAGGTACAAAAATTTTTTACTGACTTACCAGAGCTGGAGCCTGGGGACGATATTGAAATCACAAATCATTGGCAAACCCTTTACTATAAAGTTACGGGAAATAAAATAATCTTGCCTGATCAGCAAGAATACTTGAGTATAGTTAATGGAGTTGATATGATAACTCTTCTTACTTGTTATAGTATTACTTCTAAAAACGATCGTCTTTTAGTATTCGCTAAAAGGTACTCCCAAGGAACTAAAGAAAAAATAGAAGACAAAATAGACTCAAGCTTACATCCCTACCTAACTGAAGTGGAGTTAAAGATAAAACCTTGGTATGAAAAACCTCAAACATTTGCAAGTGGCGTCGCATTACTACTGGTTTGTGTCTTTATATATACTTTTGTTAGTAAAAAGAAAGATTAGCAAAGAGTTTATATATCTTAGTTAAGCAGAAGAAAAGAACTTGAATCTAAAAACATATAGATACAAGTTCTTTTCCTTTTAATTTGTCATTTATAAATAATATTAAATTGGAGGCTATTTATTGTATTGTCTTTAAATATATGATTATAGTATTAGTGAAATTTAAACATATTATAGATACACCCATTACTAAAACTTAACCAATACTACCTGCTATATGATTTAACTAAGTACTATAACTACTATTATTTCTTTATTTATCTGTGTATCTATCTTTTTTTATCTATATAATTAATGCCCTCTTAACCTAAAAATATAATCCATATGAAATACTATATATCTTTCTATTTACATAAGATTATTTAAAAATATCTAATTTTAAACATACCCAAACTTCTATATAAAAAATGACGCTCAAATTCATCTGTATATGAATCAAGCGCCATTGCTTATCCCTTATTGGAATTTATTATTCTCTTTGCAACATCAAGCATAGGCCTTTTGCTATTCATGCTCTCTTTTTGAATTCGTCTATAGGCTTCGTTTTCCTCAATGTTTTCTTTTTTCATTAATAGTTGTTTTGCTTTATCTATTATAAGTTTATCCCCCACTGGTCTAGTACTTCCTTCAGCCTTTCCGTGTTTCTCTTTAGATATCTCATCTAATATATCACTTATAGTATGTAAAAAGCCACTAGGTTTAATTGGCTTTTGCATGCATACTATGCCCAATTGTGATGTCCATTTAGATATTATATTATACTGCTGCGAAGTACATAGAAGTATTACTTTGCTTATTGCTTCCCCTGAAATAATCTTTGCAACCTCTGCCCCATTTGTATCTGTAAGCTCATAATTTATTATAACTATATCTGGCTTTGTAAGTCGTGACTTTCTTATGAGCATACTTCCGGAAGTGCAGATGCCATCAACATTAAAACCTTTTTGAAGGAGAAGGCTTTTTATCTGTCCACCTGCTTTTAAAGTGCTTGTTCCTAATACAATCTTATAACTGTTAAGCATGCACTTCCCCCCATTTACTACTAGAATTTACTCAAATATTGATCTATCTCCCATTGATGTACCTTTGCTCTATAATCATCCCACTCTAGGTTTTTCGCTTCCTTATATACCTGGAAGGCATGCTCCCCTAAAATATCTTTTACTAAGCCATCTTTACTAAATTCTAAAATTGCATCATAAAGATTATCAGGAAGTCTATCTATACCTTGCTCTTTTCTTTGTTCCTCAGTCATAGCAAATATATTAGCCTCGATGCTTCTTGGTGGCGTAAGCTTTTTCTTTATCCCTTCTAACCCAGCTGCTAAACAAAGTGCAAGTGCTAGATATGGATTACAAGATGGATCTGGACATCTAAGCTCAACTCTAGTTGATTTTCCTCTTGATATTGGTATTCTAACTAAAGGACTTCTATTTTTAGGAGACCATGAAACATATATAGGTGCTTCATAATCTGGAACTAATCTTTTATAAGAATTAACAAGTGGATTAGTAACTGCAACTATTCCTTTAATATGATTTAATAGACCAGCTATGAAACTATATGCATCTTCACTTATACCAAAATCATCCTTTTCATCAAAAAACGCATTAACTCCATCCTTTGATAATGACATATTCATATGCATACCTGAACCGTTTATGCCAAATATAGGCTTAGGCATAAAAGTTGCATGTAATCCATGTGATTGTGCTATAGTTTTAACTACTGACTTAAAAGTCATTATATTGTCAGCAGTCTTTAAAGCATTGTCATATTTAAAATCAATTTCATGTTGGCCTCTTGCAACTTCATGATGAGATGCTTCTATTTCAAACCCCATTTGTTCTAGGGCTATACACATATCTCTTCTAGCTTCTTCACCAAGATCTATATGTCCTAAATCAAAATAACTTGCATTATCATGAGTATTAGTAGTTGGTGAACCATCATCGTTTGTATGGAACAAGAAAAACTCACATTCAGGTCCTACATTAAAGGTATACCCCAATTCCTTTGCTTCATTTAATACCTTTTTTAGGATATACCTTGGATCCCCTTCAAATGGTTTTCCATCGCCTGTGTAAACATCACAAATAAGTCTTGCTATATTTCCATCAGGTGTTGACCACGGCATTAATTCAAAGGTGTCCAAGTCTGGTGCTAAGTACATATCTGCTTCTTCCATCCTAACAAACCCTTCAATTGATGACCCATCAAAGAAACATTCATTGTTAAGAGCTTTGCTTAGCTGTCTAGAAGTTATAGCTACATTCTTCATAGTACCGAATATGTCTGTGAATTGTAGTCTAATAAATCTAACATCATTTTCTTCAACAAGCCTGACTATATCTTCTTTTGAATAAGACATAAAAATCTCTCTCCTTTAACCTTGATAATAATAAAGACGCCTACATAGAGTCTAATCGACTCATATATAGAACGCCTTTGTTCATCGTATTATTCCTTAGTTATATCATACTACTAATAATATTCTGTACCAATAGAGTTGTCAACATTTATTAACATTAAAATGTAAATAGCTGTAATTGAATTTATTTTGAATATATCTCTACTAGATTTAAAATAACCTCAACAGCTTTTTCTATTGATTCTACTACTGCATATTCATACTTTCCGTGGAAATTCTCACCACCAGCAAATATATTCGGTGTAGGAAGTCCCATAAAGGATAATCTAGCACCATCTGTACCACCTCTTATAGGTCTTACATTTGGCTTTATACCTGCAGTTTCCATAGCCTTTATAGCATTTTCAACTATATACATAACAGGTTCTATTTTTTCTTTCATATTTTTATATTGATCTTTGATTTCTACATTAATAGTTCCTTGACCATACTTATCATTTAAACATTTTTCTATCTGTCTTAATTTATTCTTTTTAGATTCATAGCCATCTTTAAAGAAATCTCTTATTATAAATCCTAAGTGAGTTTCTTCAACTTCACCTTTGATATCTGTAAGATGAATAAATCCTTCATAGCCTTCTGTTTTTTCTGGAACTTCATCAGATGGAAGCAAGTTTATAAATTCATTTGCAATAAGCATTGAGTTTATCATCTTATTTTTAGCACTACCTGGATGAACATTTCTTCCTTTAATCGTAACCTTAGCTCCAGCTGCATTAAAGTTTTCATATTCTAATTCGCCTATAGCTCCACCATCCATTGTGTATGCAAGGTCAGCTCCAAAAAGTTCTACATCAAAGTGATCAGCACCTTCACCTATTTCCTCATCTGGGGTGAAGCCTATTCTTACCTTTCCATGCTTTACCTCTGGATGATTTATAAGATATTCTGCTGCAGTTACTATCTCAGCAAGACCAGCCTTATCATCAGCACCTAGAAGGGTAGTTCCATCTGTTGTTATCAAAGTCTTTCCTTTATACTCTAATAAATCAGGAAATTCTTTTGGTGAAAGTATTATATTGTTTTCAGCATTTAATACTATATCTCCACCATCATAATTTTCTACAAACTTAGGCTTAACATCTTTACCTGTCATATCAGGAGATGTATCCATATGTGCTACAAATCCTATGGTTGGAACTTGCTTTTCTATATTTGAAGGTATAGTCGCATAAATATAACCAGTATCACTTAACACGACATCCTCTAATCCTATCTCTTTTAATTCACTTACTATTAATTTAGCTAATTCTAATTGTCCCTTACTGCTTGGTGTAGTACCTGTTGTAGTATCTGACTTTGTGTCTACTTTTACATATCTTAAAAATCTATCTATTACTTGTGACATATTACCGCCTCTTTTCTTATAGTTCGGATAATTCCATATTAATCTCATCATTTTTTATTGTCTTCAATACAATTCCTATATATATTAATGCAACTAATATATATATCTTATAAAAATGAGGAACTTGAAGACTGAAGGCTCCTCTTACGATATCTATCACAGTTGGCAAGGTTAGTGCATAAATTGCAAGCTTATATAAATTTCCGAATTCAACTTTAGCTTTAATAACTATATTTATAAGTATACCTATTACAGCCACTACTAAAGCTGAGAACATATGTCCTATGAACATTCCTATCATAAATAATGGCACTAACAATATTGAAAGCCATTTTAGGGTTCCAATAAAATTAATAACGCCTTCTTTAGTTACTGTGATTGCCCCAAAATCTGAATACTTTACATCTTGATTTTGACCATTCTGTTGATTCATTATAAATTTATCTTTAAATACATACATCATATTGGGACTCTTATCTTTGATTATAGACTTATCAAACTCACTAGCGTTTTTAGTTGTATCAACAATAATTAAAGTATCATTATCTTTGTAAGTAAATGGACTTGAGGATATGTTCATTACTCCATCTTCTAATCTAAAGTCTATATCATTATTATTCAATTCACTTACTGCAGAACTTATTGCTTTTGTAACACTGTAAACTGTTTTTATACTATTGATGCCGCCTAAAAGTATCGACATTATTAAAAGATATAGAAAAGCTCTTCCTAAAGTTTCTCTGTTGAAGTTAATATAATACTTTACATCTACTATAGCTTTTAAGAATTTTTTAAAAAAATTATCTTTTTTTTGCATTAACTACTCCTCCACCTTATACCATTATATAGCAATTATACTATAATAATTAATTAAAAAGAAGAGCAGACTAACCTACTCTTCTATATTTTTAGCATTAGTTATTAATATATTTCTTATAGCTAAAAACATATATATTGAACTTATAATTAAATAAATATAATTTATAAACATAATATTAACTCCTAATACTCTTCTTATGCAGCTTATAATTACAGCTGTTGTAACGGCATATGAGCTGAGCTTATACAAGTTTCTATATTTAATTCCAGCCTTAAGCACTGAGTTTATCAGCGTACCGACAGCAGACACCATAAAAGCCATAAATAAATTTGAAAGAAAAAATAGTACTGGTGCAGATATAAGCATAATGAAAGCTCCAGCCTTAAAATCATATATAGTTTGAATAAATTCAGTTTTATTAAACTTTAAAAACTTTATTATACTATATCTAGTCTCATCTATACTGCCAGATCCATCCTTTATATAAGCTTTGTCTTTAAGTATCAATACAGCTTTATTGTAGTTTTCTATTTTTGACAAATCAGTTCTCCCTGTAGTATCTATTACTATATTATAATCATTTCTTTTTAGTAATATAGGTTGTTTTCCATCTACCTGCAAAATCCCTTTATTGAAAGTAAACTCTGGAAATTCATATACTACTTCATTATGTATTGTATCCATGAACTTATAATAATTATATGTAGGCCTTATATAGCTTATAAATCCAAAAATTATTGATACTGTAAATAGGTAAATTATTGCACTGGATAAACTTAGTTCATTAAACTTTATATAAAACTTAGGTTTCGCTATTGAATTATATATCTTACTTAAAAAAGGTACATTCTTATCCATACGATTGATCCCTCCTTCTTGTATTTTAGCCATTGAAAAAATTTTTAGTACTTAATGTTGTTTATATTCATGTAAAGTTGGAAATAATTTAACTAAAATAGTAAGGAGGATGAAGTTTGAAGGAAAAAGAAGAAAAAGAAGAAAGAGAAAAAAAACAGGAAAAGAAAAAAATGAAATTTTCTTTATCAAAAACTATTACCATGCTTTTATTAGCTTTTTTTTGCATAGCAATGTCTTATTCTTTTTATGCTTATAATGATATAATTACTGATTTTAAAATTAATTTCGATAAAAAGGATTATTCCACAGCAAATTCTCTTATGGTATCAAAAGGAAACTTTAATCCTGCAAAAAAGCTATTATTATATACTGATTTAAAAAACTATTTCTCAACATATATATCTGATCTAATGTCTAATTACAAGAACAATAGTTTATCAGATGAAGCTACACTAGCTGCTTTAAGTGAAGTAGAAAGATATGGTATAGTTAATGATACGATAAGCGAAGCCAAAAAGAACATTCCACTCCTTAATGACTCCGCTAATAATTTTTCATTAGGCATGAAGCTATATAAAGATAAAAACTATGTAGAAGCTTATAATGCTTTTGACAAAGTTAGTAATTTTGATGATAACTTTCTAAAAGCAGAGGAATATAAAAAAGACGTAATTAACTCAATAAAAGAAGAAACCCTAAGCTCAGCTGAGAAACTAGTTTCTGAAAATTATTTTTCTAAAGCTATTACCTTATTAGAGGATAACACTAAATTTTATTCTAATGATAAAGATATATTAAGCAAAATTAATGAGTATAAAGATGAAAAAAATAATTTTCTTAATAAAGATTCAACAAGCAAGAATTTAACTTCTGATTCCTCTAAGAATACAAGCTCAAATTCTAATGAATCAAAAAACAACAATTCATCAAATGATTCTTCAAAGAGCACTACAAATTCGAATAGCAATACAGACTCTACCACAAAAACAACTTCTGTTGCAGCAATGACAATTAATTCAAATACAATAAACTCACTTAATCTTACTTCTGATACATCTTATTTAGTTTATGTAAACCTATCAGCTCAAAAAACTTATGTTTTTAAGGGTAAAAAAAATGATTGGAGTTTATTAAAAAATTATTCTTGTTCCACTGGAATAAAAGGAAGTGAGACTCCTTCAGGTGTATATACTGTAAAAGAGAAAGGTGATTGGTTCTATTCAACTGATTACAAAGAAGGGGCTAAGTACTGGGTTCAATTTGATGGCAACTATTTATTTCATTCATTACCTTATAACGAAACAAAAACAAAGATAACAGACTATACATTAGGCAAAGCTGCTTCTCATGGCTGTGTAAGACTTAAGGTAGAAGACGCTAAATGGATATATGATAATATCACAAGAGGGTCAAAAGTAATAATAAACTAGATAAAATGAAATGCTCCCTGTCAATTTCGATAGAGAGCATTTTAAATATTATCTAGTTTATCTTTATTGTTTATCCAAGTTATGATTATATATTCTTCTGTTTTCAAGTGACCATAGTCTCTCAGAGAATTGTTTTTCTTCTGTTTCACCTGTAACTCTTCTTATATCATACATTCTAGCATCAATTATATCTATATAATGGAGCATCTCAGCTTCTGCTATCATAGGTTTTACTGGGCTTCCATACTCTGGCTCATAATGATGTGAAAGTATCATGTGTTGCAGTAATACTATCACTTCTCTATCAGCTTTAAACCTCTCCCCTACAACTTCAACATCCTTTATACCTTGCGTTATATGTCCAAGCAATGTACCCTCTAAACTATACTCACCTACTATGCCAAGTTCATTAGAGTTCATTTCTTTCATCTTTGCAAGATCATGAAGTATTACTCCAGCATAAAGTAAATCCTTATTCAAAAATGTATATATTGAGCTTAAGTTTTCAGCTACGTTAAGCATTGTCATTATATGATAAAGTAATCCACCTCTTATGGCATGATGATTCTTTTTCGCAGCTGGATAATACATTAATTTATCTTTAGAATCGTTAAATAAATATCCAACAATATTCTTTATATCTTGATTCTTGATTCTTTCAATATATTCTTTTACCTTGTCAAACATGTATTCACTATCAAATGGAGCACTTTGAACATAGTCTTGAATATTTACATTATCTCCTTGATCTATGTTTCTTATCTTTTCAATCTTAAGTTGAAGATTTCCTTGCCAAGCAGACACCATTCCTCTTATTTTAACAATGGTATTTTCCTTAAATAAACTTTCATTTTCATTATTAACTTCCCATAGCTTTCCTGCTATCTCACCAGTACTATCTCCTAATGCAAAATCCAAGTACTTTTTACCATTGGCATTTGCTGTCTTTAAACTTACCGACTTAATCAAAAAGAATCCTTCTACTCTTTCATTTTGTTCAAATTCACTTATCTTTCTTAACTCTATACCCAATACGCTTTACATCCTTTCGTCAATATACTATTAATAATTATATCTTTAGTTTACTAATCATAAACATAAACAAGTAAAATATTTTATTTAAATGCTTATAATATATTATATACTTAAATTAGCATATAATGGCTATATTAAAGATGAAACACTTCACTGCAAAATTTATTTCTTAAACTCTTCTTGGTTCTGGCAGTAGAGTAAAAAAATAAAACCTTAAGTATAAATCAAGTTTTGATATAGAAAATGTTTATTCTTAATAATTTGTAAACCAATAATTCTTATAGTCTTATAAAATTTTACAGGAGGTCTTAGTATGAATATACCAAAGGAAGTACAGTTCATAATAGATAGATTTTATGAAAATGGTTTTGAAGCCTTTATTGTTGGTGGATGTGTTAGAGATAATATAAGAGGTGTTACACCTAATGATTACGATATAACTACAAACGCTCTTCCAGAGAAAATCCAAGGTTTATTTGATAAAACAATCCCTACAGGAATACAGCATGGAACTATAACCGTTATTGTTCAGGGTAATAGCTTTGAAGTAACTACTTATAGAATTGATGGCGAATATATAGATAATAGAAGACCTGAGTCAGTTCAGTTTGTATCTGATATAAGAGAAGATTTATCTAGAAGAGACTTTACTATAAATGCAATGGCCTATAATAATAACTTAGGCTTAATAGATTATTTTGGTGGTAAGGATGATATAAGTAATAAACTAATAAAAGCAGTTGGAGATCCTGATAAGAGATTCAATGAAGATGCTTTAAGAATGATGAGAGCAATTAGATTCGCTTCTCAGCTTAGTTTTGATATAGAAGAAAATACTTTTTCATCAATTATAAAAAATAACCACCTTATAAAAAATA
Organism: Clostridium yunnanense; assembly: GCF_016595795.1. Classification (GTDB taxonomy): domain Bacteria; phylum Bacillota; class Clostridia; order Clostridiales; family Clostridiaceae; genus Clostridium_AR; species Clostridium_AR yunnanense. The sequence continues at coordinate 18,688 of NZ_JAENHN010000064.1, read as the reverse complement.
TAAGTTTTGAAAGAATACGCGATGAGTTTATTAAAATAATAATGTCAGATAACCCTAGTATAGGCCTTAAGCTTTTAGCTGATACAAAAATACTTAAACATATAATTCCCGAACTAGATACTTGTATTGGCTTTGATCAGCATACTCCTTATCATGATAAAGATATATTCAATCATACACTCTCAGTTGTAGAAAAGGTGCCAAAAGTAGTTCATTTAAGACTTGCCGCCTTATTTCACGATATTGCAAAACCAATATGTTTTACTCTAGATGAAAATAACATTGGGCATTTTTACGGACATAATAATAAAGGCGAGCATCTTTCAAGAAAGATATTTAGACGTCTTAGAATGGATAATGCAACTTCTAACATGTCATGTACATTAATAAAGGAACATATGAATGTACTAGTAAACGCTAAAGACGTCGCTTTAAAGAGGATGATAAATAGAGTTGGTAAAGATTTAGTTTATGACTTATTTAAACTTCAAAGAGCTGATATATTATCCTCTGCTCCTCCATTTTTATACCTTGAACATGTTGATAAAATGGAGAGTAGAATTACAGAAATTTTAAACTCAAAAGCACCACTAGCTTCAAAAGACTTAGCTATAAACGGAAATGACTTAATTAATGAACTAAACTTAAAGCCTGGAAAAGAGCTAGGTAACTTATTAAGCCATCTATTAGAAAAGGTTCTTAAAGATCCAAACTTAAATACTAGGGAAATTTTACTTAACTTAGCAAAACAATATATAGTTTATAACAAGTAATCTTAGTAATTGCAGAGGAGATTTTATTATGATTATTAGTGCCTTTAACGGAGTACTTACCCTTGTAATTCTAATAGGAGTTGGATTTTTCTTAGGTAAAAAAGGATGGTTCAATGAAAATGCAGACAACTTAATGTCTAAATTAGTAATTAATATATCACTCCCTGCATTTATGATAGCCAACTTAAATAGTAGCTTTACTAGAGAACAATTCATAGGATCCCTAGGTGGATATATAGTTGCATTTTTATGTATAACTTTAACTTATTTAGTTGGATCTATCATATATAAGGCCTTTTGCCTTTCTATTAATAGAAAGGGAGTTTTTAGGGCCTTATTTGGTTTATCCAATACTATATTTGTAGGGCTGCCAGTAAATATATCTATCTTTGGAGAACAAGCTCTTCCTTATATATTAATATATTATATAATAAATACCTTGTTCTTTTGGTCTATAGCTGCCTATGATATAAGACAAGATGGTAGAAATATTAATAATAAATTCTTTTCAAAAGAAAATTTAAGAAATATTATATCTGCTCCTTTAGTAGCTTTTATATTTTCAGCTATACTGATACTTCTACAAATTAAGTTGCCTATCTTTATTTTAGATAGCTGTAAGTATCTAGGAAACTTAACAACTCCTTTATCTACAATATTTATAGGTTCTATACTCTCCAGTATGAACTATAGTGAAATGAAAGTGGACAAAGATTCTATTTTTATCCTTATAGGAAGATTCATAATATCTCCTGTAGCCGCTTTCGTACTTCTAAGCTTCACTTCATTTCCTTTATTAATGAAACAGGTATTTATAGTAATGTCTGCTATGCCTGTTATGAATACAGTTGCTATTGTTGCCAGAGAATATGATGGAGATTACAAATTTGCTTCAATATTAAATGCAACCTCACTTATAGCAAGCTTCGTTTTCATCCCTATATATGTTTTTTTATTTAGATATATTTTGTAGATTATTTGTTATGAACTTTCCTCCTTGCCCTAGAAGGCAATAATATAAATGAAATTTATATTCAACGCTATATAATCACTATATTTTCCATACAAAAAAGAATATATAAATTTACATTGTGCAAACTTATATATTCTTATCTTTGTATACTTTAGAAATACTATCTCATTTTTAAATTATATTTTCAAAGTATTATTCCACAAACCAGAGATATGTTGAAAATATTCTTCAGATTAAATTGGTACATCTTTATTTAGTATTTAACTTCTTTATCTAAGCCAAATAAGTAAAGATATTTTTCTTTAACTTTCTTTCCTGTTATCTTTTCTAGAGTATCAGAATAATAACTTAGCTGCACTTCATATCTATCCTTTATTGATTGTTCATTACCTTCCTCAACATAATCAGTCTTGTAATCAACTAAAACCAACCCATCCTCTTCCTCAAAGAAGCAGTCAACAACTCCTTGCAGTCTTACTAGTTCATCTTTTGTTTCTTCCTTAGATAAAGATTTATCCACAAGGTATGCTGGTATCTCTGTAAAGAAAGGCAGCTCCCTATAAAGCATGCTACCATTTTCATACGCTTCAATAATTCTTTTTCCTATATCACTTTGGAAAAACTTAAAAACCTTACTTACGTTAACTACTTTAGCTTGTTCTTTAGTTAAAAATTCTCCTTGCACCATTTCTTCAAGTTGATCTTTAACCTCTTCTCTGCTTCTTACCTTTCCAAGTTCTATATGCTGCATAACAAAATGTACTATTGTACCTCGTTCAGCGGCAGATAATCCTTTTTCTTCTTGTAAGAACTGAGGTTTAATCATTCTATCGCCTTTATATATAGTCTCTATCTCATTCTGATCTTCCTCATAAGATGCACGTTTTAAATCTGATACTGATATATTTGCCGTGATACTGGTAGAACTCTTGAACTTATATTGAAAGTCTAATCTTCTCTCTATATCTTCATTTATTTCACCAGTATCTTTATATATAAAGAGTCTTCTTTCCTGTGATTCATCTTCAATTTCATCCACAGCTTCTAATTTTTCATCCACAATCACATCATTCTTTGACCAATATTTTATATCCCATGCAGAGAAGTCACTTTTAATATAATCCACAATTGTATTGCTACTCTTCCTTAACTCTTCACCATTTTTATGTTTAGCAAGAGCCATACCTATCCAGTCCATATAACTCTTACCCTTTAAAACTTCTGAAGATAGTATCTTATCATCACTTAATGCAGCTGCAGAACACCATCGTTTAGTTACTTTCTCAAGATTTGAAACAGCTCCAGTTATTATAAGTTTTTCTTTTGCTCTTGTGAAAGCAACATATAGTACTCTCATCTCTTCAGAAAGAGCTTCAAGTTTGAATCTCATCTTTATCGCATGTTTTGGCAAAGAGGTATAACTTATTCTTCTATCCACATCAATATATTCCGGGCCAAAACCTAATTCATCATGGAATAATATTTCTTTATTTAAATCCATGAGATTAAATTGTTTTCCGCATCCTGATAAGAATACTACCGGGAATTCTAACCCCTTACTCTTATGGATACTCATAATCCTTACTACATCCTCGTTCTCCCCAAGTATCTTAGCACTTCCCATATCTCCCGAAGACTTTCTCAGCTTATTTATGAAGTTTATGAAATTAAATAAACCTTTAAAACTTGTCTTTTCATATTGTTTAGCTCTTTGAAATAATATTCTTAAGTTAGCCTGTCTTTGCACTCCATTAGGCATAGCCCCTGCATACCCATAATATGAAGTGTCCATATATAAATACCATATAAACTCATCGATTGGCATATAAAGAGCTTTTTCTCTCCATAACTTAAGCTTTTCAGTAAAATAGGTGCATTTTCTCTTAAGTTCATCACTTATATTAATATCAGAAGCTTCACTATTTAAGTTACCTTCACTTATAGTTTTTAATACTTCATAAAAATACTTTTCTTTATCTAGTAATCTTAAATCTCCTAACTCTTCAGAGGAAAATAAAAATATAGGTGATCTTAAAACAGATAGTATGTGAATATCTTGCATAGGATTATCTATTACTTGAAGAAGAGACATTATTGTTCTAATTTCAATAGTATCAAAATATCCTGTACCAGTATCAGCATAAACAGGTATCCCACTTTGTCCAAGTTCATCCACGAAGACTTCTGACCAGTTCTTTGTTGCTCTTAAAAGTATTACTACGTCTTTATATTTAAGTCTTCTATACTTATCTAATCCTCTATCCCAAACCAAATACTTCTTACCATTAGAAGCATTCATTAGTTCATGTATCCTTTTAGCAACTATTCTTGCTTCAATCTGTATAGAATCTAGGTCTTCTTCTGCTTCTTCGTTTTGGGTATCTTCTTGCACGTCAGTTTCTAGTACTTCAGTTTCTTCACTTTCCTCTTTTTTAGCTGATTTATCTAAGATATGTACTTCTATATCTCCAGCTATCTCTATATCCTGTGTATTAACTTCATCTTCTATATCATATACATTTTCTATATCTAAATCTTTATAATCAGCACCAAGATTCAAAGCCTCATTCTCATCATACTCAAGTTCTCCAACTGATTTTGACATAAGCATATTGAATATATAATTTACTCCATCAATAACTTCTTTTCTACTTCTGAAGTTCTTATAAAGCATTATCTTCATGTCATGACTTCCATCTGTAGGATAGCTATTATATTTATTTAAAAATAACTCTGGCTTTGCATGTCTAAATCTATATATACTTTGTTTAACATCACCAACCATAAATACATTAGGATCTTCTTCTTCTTTTCTAGAAACCATACTTATTATAGTTTCTTGTATGTTATTTGTATCTTGGTACTCATCAACCAATACTTCACTAAACTTATTTTTAAATTCTTTAGCTACTGAGGATGAAATTATTTGTCCAGCTTCGCCTTGTTCAGTAAGTACCTTAAGACATAAATGCTCCAGATCATTGAAATCTAAAATACCTCTATCCCTCTTCTTACCCTTATATCTTTTATCAAATTCTAACACTAGACCTACTAGTTCATTTATAAGAAAATATAATATTTTAAAATCTTTAACAGCTTCTTCGGGTGATATGGAGAATATATCTTCTTTCATCTTATTTAGCTTTTTCTTAACATCATCTCTTATATCCTTAACCCTCTGTTGGGCCTCTTCGTCCGATACTTGATTCTTCTTTACAGACTTCAGTTTTGAGAAACTTAACCCTTCTATCTTGTTATACACAGAGCTTAATCCACCAGGAATTCCTTCCCTAATGCTTACAATTTGATTTATATCATCATCAATATTAGTCAAGTATGGTTCTAACCCCTCTGTTGTTTCACAAAGTTCCTTAGCTCCATTTAGCAACCTCTCAAAAGTTTCTAACTCTATTTCTACATTATTAATTAATATCTTAGCCCAATGGCTATTATTAAGCTCTTCTTCACTACATATATTTAAATCTTCACACTTTTCTTTAAGCCAAGCTTCTGGCCACGGTTCGCTCATAGAAAACTGATACAGGTCTAAAACCATCTGTTGGAGCTTACTATCATCTTTTCCTTGACCATATGAATCAACTAGTTTTTTAAAGCTATCATCATCTTGATCATACCTGTCTTCGAATAGTTCACTTACTACCTCGTTTCTTATTAATGTACATTCTGTATCATCACCTATTCTAAAGTTAGGATCTAGGTCTATGTGGTGAAAATTATTTTTTATAACATCTAAACAAAAAGAGTGCATAGTAGTTATATTTGCTCTATTGAGCAATGCTAACTGCCTTTGTAAAACTTTTGAATTAGGAGAATGTTCTAAAGCTTTCGATATAGCATCTCCTATTCTTTCTCTCATCTCTGCCGCTGCAGCTGAAGTAAAGGTAACTACTAAAAGACTATCTATATCTACAGGCTCTTCGCCTTCAGTTATCATTCTTATTATTCTCTCAACCAGTACTGCAGTTTTACCTGATCCTGCTGCAGCTGCCACTAGTAAATTTCGTTTTCTGGTTGTTATAGCACTAAGTTGTTCTGCAGTCCATTTAGTTTCTCCCATTACCTTTCACCCCTTTGATGCTCTTCTACTGTACTTGATATTTCCTTCCATAACTCTTCATCACTATGTTTTCTTATAAGTTTATGAGTATTGTCTTTTAAACTTATATCAAATTGACATATTGAAGAGTAATTACAAAAATTACAATACGTAAATCTACCATCCTTTGATGGCTCTATCTTTATACGTCCACTTAGCATTTCCTCACATAGCTCTATCATTTTTTCATTAACATATTTTCTTAATATGTTAAACTGTTCTTCTGTCACCACAGCACTTTGCTTTGTAAAATCTCCATCTTTCTTAAAAGCTGCCGGGATAATTAAAGAATAAGTTTCCATAGTTTTATCCATAGCTTTAACTAACTTTATGTCCTTAAGCATAAGTCCATCCATCTTTAGCTTCTTAAGAATCTGTTCCTTTATTTCATCATCACTTAGATCTCTTTTGGACTTTATTATAGGATCATCAATCCTAAAATATAGTATAGCACCAGGTACTACTTGCTTATCTAAAAAATACTTTGAGTTTTTAATCAATGCATCTAAATAAACTAATAGCTGAATCTGGAGACCATAATAAAGCTGATTAAGATCAAATTCTTTACTTCCAGACTTATAATCTATTATTCTAATATAAGTTTCCCCTTCAAGTTCAACTGTGTCTACTCTATCTATCCTACCTGTTAAATAAACCTCATCACCTGATATAAGCTTAAGTTTTATTGGTTCACTATCTTTATAGCTACCAAATTCAAACTCATTTCTAAATATATCAAAATTACTCCTTCTCATATGTTCAGATATTACCGTAACCGACTTAGTTAATATATTTTTAAATCTATCTGTAAAATACTTATATCTTTTTGAACTATTTAATATAGAAGCAGAACTTTCTCCAACTTGCTTATCTACTATTTCTGAGATTATACCTTTACAACTTTCTCTATCTAGATCACTCCACTGTATTTCCTTATCTCTTACGTAATTAGTAAATTCATCTAGAACATTATGCATAAAACTTCCAAGGTCAGGTGGAGTAAACTCATATACCTTTCTATCCTTTGCTTTTAATCCATACTGAACATAATAAGCAAAAGGACACTGAGCATATTTTTCTATTCTAGATACATTAAACAAAAGTTTATCATTACTAGCATATATCTTTTTTATCTTATCTCTAGATATATCCTGTTCTTGATTAGTATATTTTAGCCCTTTAAATATATTATCTGCTTTTTCCTTCCATTGAGGTTTACTCTTATACCAGGAATAAACTTCTGACCAGTATGCTTCAATTTCCTTTTTATCAAAATCTCTTCTTAAAGCACCAATAAGCTCATTAAAGGTTGGAACAGGTGCAACTACCTTTTCTAAAGCATCATTATTTTCTCTAAAGATATCACTTTCTTCTTTAATCCTTGGAAATATCTTTTTAAGTCTAGGTATTATAATAGATGGTCTTAAGGATTTCCCCTCAAAATCCGCTAAAGGATAAGTTATCATCAGATAGTTACTACACATAGTCAAGGTTGAATAAATTAAAAACTGCTCTTCAAAGGCTTTTGTTTTAGTATCTGATGCAAGTTCTACACCTTGATTTCTTAAAAGTTCTCTATCTGTATCTGAAAGTATACCTTCATCCTTATTAGAAGCTGGAAACACACCGTCATTAGTACCTACTATGTACAAGGCTTTTAACTCTCTACTTCTAATTCTTGATATCTCCCCTATATTAACCTGATCTAAAGCAACTGGAATGAGACCAATCTCATACTTTTCAAAACCTACATTAAGTATCTTAATAAAATCATTAGGATCAATAAATTCTTCTCCCATTACATCTACAGCTTGATCTAATACTTCCATAATTATCTCTACTACCTGCTCATACTCCTTTGCTTTATCCCCAATATTCTTTTCTTCAAATATTCTAGATAAGTTCTCCATTCTTTCAATAATACCAAGTGATGTCATAAAGTCATATAAAGCTATACAAATATCTCTTACCGTACGTTTTCCTTTGATATTAGTGTAGAAGTCTATTAAAGGCTGCCTAACCTCATCTTTTACATCATTAATAAGAGCTAATCTTTGTTTTTCTTCATTCGATATCTCATCTTTATTTGAATGATATCTATCAACAGGATACTCCCACCAATCTTCAAGCCACTTCTTGCCTCTTATGCCATTGGATAAAACATAATTCTCCAAAATATCTATATAATCACTATTAAGGCCTGTAAGTCCTGTCTTTAGATACTTAAATACACTTTCATAAGACCAGTTTCTTGACGATATTTCAAATACTGAGGTTATAAGTACTATAAGAGGATTGCTAACTATATCTCTCTTTTTATCTAAAAAGTATGGAATATCATACTGATTAAAAATCACTGAGGTTATTTTTTCATATTCATCTAGGTTTCTGCATACTACAGATATATCTTTATACCTATAACCTTCGTCTCTTACCAATCTTAATATGTCTTTTGCTACAACTTCTACTTCATCATAGTTATTATTTGCCTTATATATTCTTATATCTCCGTTAGACCACTTATAGGGTATAAACGGGTATGTAAAAAAGTGTTTTTCTAAATGATTTAATTCCCTGCTCTCCTTAAATCTAAAGTTTTCTCTACTATTTAAATCTAAATATCCGTCATAAGGAATTCTATTTTCTGCTGCTATTCTCATAAGCTTCTTTTCTGTATTCTTAATTACATTAAATATATCAGTTTCATCTACACCATGAGTTTCATCTAAAGTTAAAGCAAAATATAAGTTATTTGCTTTTTGCATAAGCTTGCCAAGAACCTTTAATTGTTGAGGAGTAAAAGTAGTAAATTCATCAACCCATATATCTGAACCATCAAAAATATTACAATTATCAAGTTTACCCGATAACATATTCAATTCGTCTTCTGAGTCTATGTAATTCTTGTGAAGAACTTCATTAAACTTATCAAATATAATTGATAAATCATTTAATTTCATTTTTAATTCATCATCATCTTCTCTTATAGCCTGCATTGTAGCCCTCAATATTTCCGAGGTAATATTATATTTCTTAAATTCTGTTATAGTTTTAGAAACTATATCTATGAACCCTTGCTGTTTCGAAGCTCTATAAAATACGCTTAGTTTATCACTAACTTCTTCTAGCACCTTAAAAATAAGCATATTCCTTCCAGCCTCATTCATGCGCTTATGTGTTATCCCTCCACAAAAATTAAATACTCTATGAGCCATTCTTTTAAAACTTAATACCTCAGCTTTAAGCACACTTTTTTCTCCAATATGCTTTAACAACCTTGTTTCTGTTTGAAATGTAATTTGCTCTGGAACTAAAAGTATTAATTTATTTTCTTTTCCTTGTTCAATTTTATTTTTAATTTGTTCTATGCAATAATAACTTTTACCACTACCGGCTCTTCCGTATATAAACTTTATTCCCATAGATTTTCTCCTGACTTTATCCATATAGTTTAATTATCTATAATATTTGTTACCAATAACACTTATATAGAGTTCCGACCTTAACTATTAATAGTAACCTCTAGATTTTATTTAAAACTGTTTCAAATATATCAGTTCCAAAATAAGATCTATTTACGTAATAAAGACACCATTAATAGTCAACCTGATTATTTATGCGTATCTTTAATAGTATAAATAGACTATCACTATGAATACACATACCAAACCTAAGTTCTATTATAATTATAACCCATATATGAAACTTTTAGTTTAATTAACTAATTCTATCTATGACAAAAACATGGATAATTTTCATTATCCATGTTAATAAATTTCTTTATATTTTAATATTATTTTGTATCATCGCTCTTTATATTATCAAATTCTTCTTTTAATATTCCCATTATTAAAGTATCATGATATTGGCCTTGCGCAAAATATCTTTTTCTTTTCTTTCCTTCAACTATAAACCCACACTTTTCATAGCAACTTATGGCTCTAGTATTATAATCAACAACCTCTAGTTCAACTCTTTGTGCCCCTCTATACATGAATAGGTATTCCAATAAAACCTTTATAGAATCCTGTCCATATCCTCTTCCCCAGAATTGACTTCCAATAGTAATTCCAATGGAGTATATATTATTTGTATCTTCAAACTCTTTGTACGTGAGATATCCTACTAATACCCCTTTTTCATTTATTATGCTTAATGTTTTTCTAGATATATTCATTATCTCATCAAAATGTTGCATAACAGATTCTATTGAAGGGAGAATCATGTTTCCACCATCAAACTTTCGAATCTCTTTATCAGTAGAATAATTATAAAATATATTTACATCTCTTTTTTCCACTGACCTTAAATATATCTTCTTTCCTTTTAACAAACTTACACCTTCTTAAGCAAGCAATGATACTCTTTTATTATATACCCTGTAAATATTTGGTTCAATATATACACTTGTTTAGTCTATAAAAAGTTTTGTAATCACTTATATTATTTTATAATTAACTAATGATTCTGGCCCCCCAATTATTTCTCTCCTAACTGTAAGAACACCATTTTCTAAAGACTTTATACTCCACTTAATTAGAGATATCTTCCCTCTTTCTATTTCAATGGAACTTACTGAATATGGATGAATACAACATCCATCATTAAAATATGGTATTTCATCAGGCTGAGGTAGTCTTGATCTATGCGTGTGGCCTGCTACTATTGGTTGGTTGTTTAACTTTACCCATTGTTGAAGCTTTTTATCTACTTTTTTTCTCTTAGTATTACTTCTTGCAGGACTGGTACCATTTTTAAATCCTAAGTGACCTTCTAAAAACGACCAAACATATCTAACTAAAAATGAAGCAAATGGTTCGAGATTATTACTTATCTTATCAACTTGGTGACCGTGTATTACAAATAGCTTTTTTAAGTTTTCATAATTTAATATTAACCCTTCGTATATTGGCAAATCATGAAATAGATTATAGACATCACTCTCTTCTTCATTCCTATCTATTCTATCTATCATATGCTTGAACTTTTTAGTAGCCTTTATCTCATCATGATTTCCATATAACATATATAATCTATTGTCATACTTAAACTTTAAAAGAAGCTTGAATATGTCTGGATAAGTATTATATATGTCTTCTATATTTTTAACTTTCCACAATTCATCTCCGTCTCCAATTTCAATATAAGTAAAATTGTTTCTATAGTAATAGTTTAATGCAGTCATATATATATTAGCATTTGGCATAAGATCATCTTTATAAGTCCCATCCCCTCTATGACAATCACTAATAAATGCAATTCTACTGTCTTTATCAAAGTAAACTTCTGGAGACTTAATCATTATCTTTGTTAATATATCTTTCTTCATACTAAAATCTTCATGTAATATTATTATGCTTTATCATTATATGCTTCAGTAATGAAATGGATACTTTAATAATAATACCTAAAATTTATAACTTACTATTTATAACCTTTAGGTATTATTATATATAACAAAAAAACACTCAGTCTTTCAACTGAGTGTTGCTGGCGGAGAAAGAGGGATTTGAACCCTCGCGCCGGTTACCCGACCTACGCCCTTAGCAGGGGCGCCTCTTCGGCCACTTGAGTATTTCTCCAAATGCCCTACAAATTAACATTTACTTATTTAAATGGCGGAGAAAGTGGGATTCGAACCCACGGTACGGTCACCCGTACGCCGGTTTTCAAGACCGGTGCCTTAAACCAACTCGACCATCTCTCCATGTCAACGACAATTTTTATTATATCAACTAAGAAATATTATGTCAACATAGTATTTGAATTTTTATTGGAACTTTTTATGAAATATATTAGTAGAACCACAATTACTTAATTTTATTAATCATATTGTCTCAACATTATAATAGTATAATCAAATTTATAAAATCTATGTACCAAAATATAATAAAATTTGATTATCTATAAGTTTTGTCTCTTTATTGTATACCCATAAAAAACTTCTAAACCCGTTGAAATATATATTCTATCCAACTAAAATTCTCATACTTACCTACAAAAAAACGAGCTCTTTTACATTATGTTTTGCTTCCACCACTGATTTTTAGGTAATAAAAAAAACATTTAGTAAAAACTAAATGCTTCTGGCGGAGAAAGAGGGATTTGAACCCTCGCGCCGGTTACCCGACCTACGCCCTTAGCAGGGGCGCCTCTTCGGCCACTTGAGTATTTCTCCATGTGTCCTACAAATTAATTTTTTATAAAAAAAATGGCGGAGAAAGTGGGATTCGAACCCACGGTACGGTCACCCGTACGCCGGTTTTCAAGACCGGTGCCTTAAACCAACTCGACCATCTCTCCGTGCTACATTTGATATTATATCAAGCTATATATATTATGTCAACATAAAATACAACTTAATTTAAATATTTTTATAAACATTTCTATAAAGGTGATCTTCATTGCAAAAGTAATTAATTTAACAGCATATTTTTGACAATTTTTAAAGCATACAAGAAAGATACAGCTAAATACGAAATAACTCTACATTTAACTGTATCTTTCTTGTATAATATATTTGATAGTAACGAGCTACTAGCATTTTCATGTTTAAAGCAACTTATAGTTTTTTAATACACTGGGCTTAGTGATTTTAAATTTATATAAATTGATTTTTAACTTGAATATAAGTAACCTACATATAAAACTAAATTGATTATAAGAAATATCTTGGGCTTTGACTTTCTTAATTAATACAAACTATTTTTAGTATGTGATACTCTTTAGTAGCTCTTTACTTAACACATGGGCATATTTAAACAAAATAAAAAAGAGCTATCATCCCATATAGGGACGAAAAGCTCCGCGTTGCCACCCTAGTTGATAAAAAGATATAATCTTTTTATCCTCTCAATTTATATAACGGTATACCCGTACTACTCATCGTAGTCCCTCAAAGGTGGATTCATAATTACAAAATATCGATTTACACCAACCATCGACTCTCTAAAAATTTGATAATTATTACTAGCCTTATCAGCAGTTTATTTATATAATTTAATTTATTATATTCCACCTATTGATATATTGTCAACATTTATTGCTATAAATATTAAATTTATTAATCTTTTGTTATATTTGTTGTACTTATTATATCTATTCCAGTATTTAATATATTCTTACATACTATATCTCCCATATACATCGGTGCTCCAACATATATTCTTGATAAAACCTTCGATAGTTCTAACCATATACTTTTATCTATAGGCTCACTACTCTTAACTGAGACTAAATTATATTTACTCGACCCCTTAACTCTAACTACACTAGTAAATATCTCTTGATTTTCCAAAATAAATCCTCCACTAAATACCTTCAAATTCCTTTATCCTTGATACAAGAACCTTAGAATTTTTAGAGTCTTCAACTATTTCCGTTAGTTTTTTATCTGTTTCTCTTGCTATTATATCTATTATTTTATCTATGCAGTATGCACCCTGACAATTTCCAAAGGTTGCTCCAGTTCTTCTCTTAACACCTTCTACAGTTCTTGCACCTAAAGGTCTTCTTATTGAATCAATTATCTCGCCTTCTGAAACTTGATTGCATAGACATACTATTTTCCCATATCTTTTATCTAATGATATAATTTCATTTCTTTCTTCTTTACTCATATCTCTAAATCTATAAAATTCTCTTCTTTTATCTACAAAGTTTCTTTTTAATGTTGAATTTAGATTATCTACAATAGTTTCACAAATCATTTTAGCTATAGAAGGCGCAATAGTTATATGAGCATAATGATCTCCAGTAACCTTTATATAACCTTTCATTAATTGATCATCATCAATAAACATTACATCTTTTCTATAGTCTTCATAAAATATACTATTCACATTATCTTTAGTGACAGATGGGAGTATTTCAGATGCTTCTCTTAGTATTTCATCAAAATCCAACAATCTTTCTGAGTTTATACCAACTAGTGTACTCCCACTTAATGTCGGTGTCTGAAATATGAATTTATCTTCCGAATTAATCTTCATAACTAAGTTAGATAAGTTATGTTCAAAGGTTTCATCTAACACTAAATAATGCATCTTACCTTCACTATCATTAATTACTGTTCTATTTAAATCAATTGTATAATTATCTCCTGGAATTGTATTGATAACTACTTTACAAGTAAACTTATTCTTATTTGTAGTTACCTTAAATCCCCTAGCCATTTTTTGAATATCTTGTACAACCTCTTCTAATCTAAAGTTAACTCCATTATCAAAAGCAACCTCTGCATATGCAATAGCTAAATCATAAGGACATATTACTGCAGTGTTTTCAGAGTATAATGCTTTTTTAAATCCAACCCTAAGATTTGGTTCTATGTCGTAGACCCCTTGATCATCTATTAGATAAATATTATCAATACCTCTACTCTTTGCAGTCTTATACATATCTTCAATAATCTTTACACACTCATCAGTATCTGCTATTCTCAATGATCCGATCCGTTTAAATGGAACATCAAACTTCTTAGTTATTTCAGCAAGTATTGAATTTCCCATATGCTCAAGGCTACTCATAAGATCATCTTTAGTTTCTGATCCATCATATATTACCGCTGTATTAGCAAATGATATATCATCAGCTACATCATAATCCTTTTCAATAACTGCTATATTTAAATTGTATTTTGATAACTCATAGGCAACGGCACATCCTATTATCCCACCGCCTAATATCAAAACATCATAATCCATATTATCCTCCTAAGTGCTTATGTTATTGATGAATTACTACTTGTTGTAGTAATTCATCAATAAATCTACTTTACACCATATATTACTTTTTCATGTTCTTAAGAATATCCCCTAATTGCTTTATATATTCTCCATAAGCAGACCAATCTCCTGCCTTCTGAGCCTCTAAAGCCTTTTGATACAACTCATTTGCCTTAGTAATATCATCTTTGCTTATATTATTGTTGTCACTTCCAACATTATTATTTGTATTATTTTCTACTGGTTTATTTGATTGATTTGTATAATTAAATAATTTTCCCAAAGCTTTTTCTACAGTTTCATCTCCAACTATTTTTTCTCCGTCAGATAAAATTATCTTTCTTACTTCTGGCAGTGACTTTTGTACATCAGCCTTTAAGTATAATGTTTCTAAATAGAATAATGAGTCATTAATAGGTATTATAACTGTATCTCCATATTCTACTTTTGAACCTTTTCCTTCCCACAAACTTATTTCCTTAGATATATCTGGATCTGCTAATATCTTATTTTTTAATAATGATGGACTCAATATAGTTTTTTGTGGAGGGAATTTATACATTACTAATTTTCCATAGTTATCTCCATCCATTCTAGCCCCTAAAAGTGATACCATGTTTTGTTTACCTTTCATATTGAAGTATTCAAACATAACCATCTCAAGATTTTTTTCTCCAGGTAATCTAGTCATAAGATATAGCGATTCATTTACATCTTCTTTTCCTTCAACACTCAATATATTTGATGAAACTTCCCATAAGTCATCTTGTGTAAAAAATACAGTTGGATCAGTAACATGATATTTACCAAGTACTCCGCACTGAATATTAAATATATCGTTTGGATATCTTAAATGATCTCTTATTTCTTTTGGAAGAGTGTCTCCATCCTTAAATAACCCTTTAAATATCTTAGAATAACTTGCAGCTATCGGATCATTCTTGTCAACAATATAAAAGTTTGTATCTCCATTATACGCATCTATTACAACCTTTACTGAATTACGAATATAATTAAACCCATTATAAGGCTGAGAATATGGATACTTATTTGAGGTAGTATAAGCATCAACTACCCAAAATATCCTTCCATCCTTTATAACACTATAAGCGTCGCTATCGTAACTTAGAAATGGAGCTATTTTCTTAACTCTATCCATTATATTTCTATTAAGAATTATCTTACTATCACCTTTTATATCGCCAGACATTAGAATTCTAACATTACCCTGGTTAACTGAAAATAACACCTTATTTAAAAAGTTCATTTTAATTCCAGCACTTCCGTTATATCTATTGGTTTGTGTTTCTCCAGCCTTTGGGTAATCGAATTCGTCTATATCAGTATTCACTACAACATATTCATTTGAGCCTTCTCCAAAATAAATTCTAGGATTATCTAACTTTATATCAGTTAAGTTTTCTGTTGGTATATCTTTCATTACAAAATCTGGCTGTCCTTCAGAAGTAACTGAATTTACCTTGCTCATAGCAATACCGTATCCATGGGTATACCTTAAGTGCATATTCTGCCAGGTGTTTATATTGCTATAATCTAATTCTCTAGGAGCTACAAATACTTGAGTATACTTTCCTTTTATATCATATCTATCTGTATCACCGTCATTAAACTTATAATAATTTTTCATTACTTGAACTTGATTATAAAAGTTTAACACAGGACTTATAGAATTTACCTTTAAATTTTCTATTATATCTGTGTTATTTTGTAAAACTTTATCACTCAAATTCTGTTTTGGTTCAAATTCATTTTCCTTAATCTTATCTATATTGAAAGCCTTTCTAGTAGCATTTATATTATTACTTATATATTTCTTTTCAAAATCCATTTCATTTGATTTTACAATAAACTGCTGAAATACAGACGCCACTATAGGTTCAGAAACAATCATTACAAATATGAGAGCTGCAACAGTAATAATAGGCTTAATTTTAGCTCTTAGAATACTAATAAACACTATTATTGATGATATTAAACTAACTACAGCTATAGCTCTATAAAATAATAAGGTTATCCTTATATCAGCATATCCCGCTCCAAAAACAGTACCTCTAGCACTATACAATAAGCTATATGATTTTAACACATAACCTCCTGATATCATAAACATTAATAGTGCTGAAATTATAGCAAATTGCTTACCTGCAAAACTCTTAAATACTTCATTTCCACTTGTTCTCCAATTAACTCTATCAGAAACATTCCTTTTTAACTTTACTATTAGATAATATACAACTGTAATAGCAACTATAGTTATTATTAATGATAACAACACATTATATAATGACTGTATGAGTGGTAATTTAAATATATAAAATGATATATCATGTCCAAATATAGGATCCTTATCATTGAAACTAACTGAATTAGTGAATTGCAAAATTGTATACCAATAAGTTGATGCAGTATAATAAGATATTATAAGAGATAATATTAAGTTTCCTAAAATACTAAATACCTTTATATACTTTTTCTTCTTTACATCAAGTTGAGTAAGCAAACTTTTAGTTAAAGATTTCAGATAAAAATGTACTACAATAAAGCAAACTGCAAATATAGGTACCATAAGTTTTAATATCGCTATAAGTTTAGTGAAATATACAGTAAGGTACCCTACCTCTTTAAACCACTGTATATTTACAATTAAGTTTGAGAAGGACAGCATTAGCATAACTATTATAATAACCGATGCTAACAACCAATAAATCTTTTTCATAAATTTCTTTGCCTCCAATATTTTAATTTATAAATTAGGTATAATTATTCTGTTATTAAGTATTTTTTATTTTTAAGTTCATTTAATATTAATACCATGTTCTCTTCTGTTTCTGTCGATATTGTGTGTATATGTACACCTCCAGTTAATGATGATAAAGGAGCTGCTTTCAGGTTATTAAACTTATCTATAAAATTTGAAAGATCATTAAAATTTCTTAATTTAAGCATAGCTCTTATTTCACCATATAAAGGATGCTCTACAACTACATCCTCTATAACACCGCCATATCTTATAATAGTTGCTAATTCATCCTCCATTTCATGTATATGATGATTAACAGCTATTACTCTATTAATCCTATTAGTTGTATTCCTTTCAATTATATAACCATCTGGGGTAGCAATGATATTATTACCTTCTGCTCTTAGTAGTGCTATATCTTTAACAATTACCTGTCTTGTAACACCTAATTCTTTTGCTAATGCAGATCCTTTTTGAGGTTCTGAACAATCTATCAATTTATTAATTATCATTTGTTTCCTTAATTTAGCCGTGAGCATATAAATCCTCCTATATCAATTCAACTAATTTTTATTATCACTTTCTTTTACTATATTAAGCATTGTATTATTAGTATATCCTTTGTCGTGGTGATTTCCTATGACTTGAAGAAATTCGTCATCATAACCATAATTTTCAAGCATTTCAACCCCCTTTTTAGGATGATTATAATATATATCTAATATTTTTATATTGTTATATTTCCTTATTCTTCCTTTAGTAAACTTATCCAATAAGACAACAATAGACTTTTCTATGAAATTTAAAGGTCTCTCACTCTTACCAATATCATGTAATAAAGCTGCCTTTGCCAATTGATATTGATCTAAATCCCCCTTTATGCCTTCATATATTTCTAATGAATCTCTTGATACTCTTACACAATGGTGTTTATCACTATTCTTTAGTTTATCGAAAAGCCTCTTTTCATGATCTTCTAGGTACCTATTTATATAGTCCTCATCTAACCGCTTAAAATTACAAATTATAGCCCACCAAAATTGTTTTACTCTATAAAAAGTCATAATTTTTCTCCATCATATAATTTATATTACATCTTTTACTGAGTATTCTTCAGTAATAATTATAATATGCCAATTTTTATATGTATATAATAAGTCTTTCTTCTTAATATAATTTTAAGTTTAAATACAAAAAAACCATGAACTTAATGTTCATGGTTTACTTTGGTGGAGATAAAGAGATTCGAACTCTTGACCCCCTGCGTGCAAGGCAGGTGCTCTCCCAACTGAGCTATACCCCCAAATATGGTGGACCTTCAGGGACTCGAACCCCGGA
>NZ_JAENHN010000063.1 GCF_016595795.1 Clostridium yunnanense | reverse complement strand
CTTTTTAATCATTTGAATCACCCACATAAATTTAATAATTTAAGTATAACATAAAAGACCTAGAAAATTGTCTCCTGACAATTTTCTAGGTCTAATTTGCTAAAAGGGACTTTTTCAGTGCCCTCCTTGTAGTTAGGAACTTTTTGAAAAATAAAAAAGGAAGACTACTTATCATAGTCTTCCTTATATAAAGGGTGAGATTGTTATTCACTAAGATCCGGGGAGATCTCGCCTAAAATTTAAGGGGATACTTAAATTTTCGCACACTGCATGAGATTAATTTATAATTTTTTAATTATTGTGCTAGGAACATAGCCATATCATCATCAACATTTGTTATTCCACCGATACCAAAGTTTTGTACTAAAACATTAGCAACATTTGGTGAAAGGAATGCTGGTAGAGTTGGTCCTAAGTGTATATTCTTAACTCCTAAGTGAAGTAAAGATAATAATACTATAACAGCTTTTTGTTCATACCAAGCTATGTTGTATGATATTGGTAATTCATTTATATCAGCTAATCCGAATACTTCTTTAAGCTTTAATGCTATTAATGCTAATGAGTATGAGTCATTACATTGTCCAGCATCTAGAACTCTTGGAATTCCTCCGATATCACCTAAGTTTAACTTGTTGTATTTGTACTTAGCGCATCCAGCTGTAAGGATTACTGTATCCTTTGGAAGCTTTTCAGCAAATTCTGTGTAGTAACTTCTGCTCTTAGCTCTTCCGTCACAACCAGCCATTACGAAGAATCTCTTTATAGCGCCACTCTTAACTGCATCAACAACTTTATCTGCTAAAGCAAATACTTGTTCATGAGCGAATCCACCGATGATTTCTCCTGTTTCTATTTCAGTTGGTGTAGGTAATTTCTTAGCTTGTTCAACTAAAGCTGAGAAGTCCTTAACTCCATTTGCATCTGCATCTATATGCTTAACCCCTGGGAATCCAGTTACACCTGTAGTGTATATTCTATCCTTGTATGAATCCTTTGGAGTAACTATACAGTTTGTAGTCATAAGTATTGGTCCATTGAACTTTTCGAATTCTTCATTTTGTTTCCACCAAGCATTTCCATAGTTTCCAGCAAAATGGCTGTATTTCTTAAATGCTGGGTAGTAGTGAGCTGGAAGCATTTCACTGTGAGTATAAACGTCTACTCCAGTTCCTTCTGTTTGCTCAAGTAATTGTTCTAGATCTCTTAAATCATGTCCGCTTATTAATATACCAGGATTATTTCTAACTCCTATATTAACCTTAGTTATTTCAGGATTTCCGTAAGTCTTAGTGTTAGCAGTATCTAATAATGCCATACCTGAAACGCCAACTTCACCAGCTTTTAA
The DNA here is from genome assembly GCF_016595795.1 of Clostridium yunnanense. Taxonomy (GTDB): domain Bacteria; phylum Bacillota; class Clostridia; order Clostridiales; family Clostridiaceae; genus Clostridium_AR; species Clostridium_AR yunnanense. The sequence continues at coordinate 30,581 of NZ_JAENHN010000063.1, read as the reverse complement.
AGCTAATGCTACATAATCATCAACTGTTTTTGTATCATCTATTAATTCAGCTAATGCTTGTGCCATGAAAGCTACAACTTCATCATTTTCAAATCCTAATGCTCTAGCTTGCTTTACATAAGCTGACATACCTTTTAATCCGTAAGTTGTTAATTCTCTTAATGATCTTATATCTTCATTTTGAGTTGAAAGAACACCTACAGTTTCAGCTTTTTCATTGAATTCATCAACATTAGCTCCAAACCAAGTTGTTGCTTCTGGAAGTTTGCTTTCTTCTTCTTTCTTTAATCCAACGAAAGTAAGCATCTTAGCTAACCAGCTTTCATTTGTAACTCCAACGTTTCCGCCTGCTTTAGCTACTTCAGCTTTTAATTCTTCTCTTAAAGCTAAACCTTCTCTTATTCTTGATATAAATACATCTCTATCAAAGTTTGCATTTGTTATTGTTGCAAATAAACTATCAACTATAAAGTTATCAGCTTTTTTACTTGTAACTCCAACTTTTCTTCCTTCGTTTATCACAACAGAAAGACCTTTAACAACATATATTAATAAATCCTGTGATTTTGCTACATCTTCAGTCTTACCACACACACCTTTTATTGTACATCCTTTGCAGCCAGCTGCTTCTTGACATTGATAACAAAACATACTCATAGAACTTAACCTCCGATTAATTTATTTATTTTAATTTTTCGTACCATCTTCAATATGACTAATTGAAGTGGCATTTATTTGTTTGATCTCTTCTCTACATTTCAAATTATACTAATTTACTCTACATTAATCGGTAACTTAAGTTACGAAATAAAAACTTTTTATAATTTTTATAAAAATCTTGCTTGTTTATTTGAAAATATACTACTGATATATAGATATTGTCATCTTAGTACAAATTAACAACCTTAAATAACAAAACTCCCAGTCTTTCAAACGCTTTATATTAGCATTTATAGACTGAGAGTTTTATTATAATTCTATTGAACAGTTTCTTCTTAAATATTATTATTCAAATTAAGGTGTTGCTATGGAGATACTATATGGTTGAGCTATTAGAATTAAATGATTTGCGGAAATGGAATAGCGTTAATAAACTGTATTGTCCGAACGTAGTGAGTTATACAGTTTTAGCTATGAGATTTCTGAAAATCATATTAATTCTTTGCGAAAATCATTGAAGTATCGGAAGAGTGACACCTTAATTTGAACGCAACCCATTAATTAATATGCTATTGAAGTTTAGCTAACTCTACTGCAAGCTTAGCTGCAACTTCTGCATTATTAAATACAAGCTTAATGTTTGAATCTAAAGATGCTCCACCTGTAATCTCTTTAACCTTAGCAAGTAAGAATGGTGTACTTTCTTTTCCTTTTATACCTTGTTCCTTTGCTTCTTTTAATGCATTTTCTATAGCATTATTTATAGTGTCATAATCCATTTGATATTGTTCTGGTATTGGATTAGCTATTACTACTCCACCATTAAGTCCAAGATCCCATTTAGCCTTTATTGCTTCAGCAAGTTCCTTTTCATCTTCTACCTTGTAATCAACTCCAAAGCCGCTCTTTCTTGTATAGAAAGCAGGAAGTTCTTCAGTCTTAAACCCAACTACAGGAACTCCATAAGTTTCTAGGTATTCTAATGTTAAACCAATATCAAGTATTGATTTAGCCCCTGCACAAACAACAGCTACATTTGTATGAGCAAATTCTTGTAAATCTGCTGATATATCAAAAGTTTCTTGAGCTTCTCTGTGTACGCCTCCGATTCCACCTGTAGCAAATACTTTTACTCCAGCTAATGCTGCTATTATCATAGTAGATGCAACTGTTGTAGCTCCATCAGCTTTTTTAGCTATTATGAAAGGTATATCTCTTCTTGAAGTCTTTATAACATTTCCTGCTTTACCTAAATGATCTATTTCAGCTTCTGTTAAACCAACTTTTAAAACTCCACCTAATATAGCTATTGTGGCTGGTACAGCTCCATTATCTCTTATAATTTGCTCTACTGCTAATGCAGTTGCAACATTTTGTGGATATGGCATACCGTGTGATATTATAGTAGATTCTAAAGCTACTACTGGTCTACCTTCTTCTAAAGCTTTTTTTACCTCTGGATTAATGTCTAAATATTTTTCTAACATAATTAAAACTCCTCCTCAATTAACTTATATATATTATCCACTGTAATATTAGGGTTTATAGTATCTTCGTGACTAAGTGCAAGTATCGCTGCTGCATTACCAAATATGGCTTTTTGTTTTATACTTAAATCATTTAGTTCTCCATATACAAGTCCAGCCATAAATGCATCTCCAGCTCCAGTTGCATTTATTACCTTGATAGCTTTTCCTTCAATGTGTCCATCTTGCTTTCCGTCAGTATAATAAGTACCTTTTGAACCAAGACTTATAAATACATTTTTTACTCCTGCATCTATGAAATATCTACCTGCCTTTTTCAAACTTCTGTCATCTTCTATCTTTATACCACTTAAGATCTCAGCCTCTAATTGATTAGGCTTTATAGTATGAAATACTCCTATTATGTCTTTAACCTTCATTGATTTTGCAGTAGAAACAGTATCTAAGAATAATTTGCTTTCTTTGTAGTTACTTGCTATATATTTGATTACATCTTCATTGAGATTTGTATCAATTACCGTAACTTCCGAATTGTCTAATACATGCTTTTTACTTATCAAGTAATTAACATCAAGCCTCTCAATAACATCCATATGAGATATTGCAACAGCCATATCTCCAGACTCATCTAAAATTGATAGGTAAGAAGACGTGCTTTGCCCCTGTGCTACCATTATCTCCTTAACATCCATTCCGATATGTCTTCCTTCATCAATAACTTTTTGACCGTAAACATCCTCACCAACTACTGATAAAAATTTCGTATGAATTCCAAGCCTAACCATGTTTTCAGCAATATTTCTCCCAACTCCGCCTAAAGAATGTTTAACCACACCAATATTGGAGTCTTTGTATATCAATTTACTACTAGGAAAGCCTTGAATATCTATGTTCGCTCCTCCTACAACCGTAGCATATTGATTTTCCTTTACTACATATCCTTTTCCTAATATACTGCCTTTTTTTATTAAATTAGTTATATGTACTGCTGCTGAAGACCTAGTAATACCTAAGATATTTGCTAATTCTTTTTGTGATATCATAGGATTTTTTCTTATTATCTGTAATATTTCTTGCTCTCTGTTCGTCATAGCATCACCCTAACATATGCTTATTTTATTAACTTTTGCTTACTTAAATCGTACCACTTATTTATATCACTGTAAAGGTTTATACATGTTAATTTTTTTTAAATATTTTTATTTTATATTTATAAACCTTTTATAGTATTTCTAATTCACATATTAATATCAAAATGAATATTTAATACTATATCAGTATAACCTTTTAATATTGACTATGTTTAAGATTACTGTTGAAATTAATCGGTTATACAGGAGATGCTATATAAGCAAGCAACTAAAATTAAATGATTTTTTCATATAATAAATGCTTTTTATTCGTAAAACTATATGTTATTCTACCTATCATAAGCTATGTTATAAAGGAGATTAATTTTATATGAAGCACTATGTAGATCAAGCAAAATTTGAAGTAGACCAATGGAAGATTATTGTGACTAAGAAGCCAACAATTATAGATAATTTGACTAGAAAAAGTCAGCAGAAAATAAACAGCGTACTCCCAGATAAATACCACACTATAATGACAGAAGCCATCAAAAACATATCTAAGGGTGTCATATCTGGTTCAGAGTTTATAACAAAAAAAACATACAATGATATGAGTTTTTATGATAGAGAAGAATTAGTAAGAAAAAAGATTGAGACATATAAGACCACAGCTATGATAGAAGGTGCTGGAACAGGGGCCGCTGGTTTTTTGGTAGGTCTTGCTGATTTCCCATTATTATTAACTATAAAATTTAAGTTTCTATTTGATGTAGCATCCATATATGGTTTCGATGTAAGAGATTACAAAGAAAGACTATTTATTCTTCATGTATTTCAATTAGCCTTCTCAAGCAAGAGTCATTCAAACAAGATATTCTCTGAAATTGAAAACTGGGAAGAATATTCAAGGTCCTTGCCTTCTGATATAAATGAATTTGACTGGAAGACCTTTCAACAAGAATATAGAGACTATATAGATTTGGCTAAACTACTACAGATGCTTCCTGCTGTAGGAGCTTTCGTAGGAGCTTATGTAAACTCAAAACTTTTAGATAAGTTAGGTGAAACTGCAATGAATTGCTATAGAATGAGATTACTCTATAAATAAAGCAAGCCTCATAAATTTCAATTTATGACGGCTTATTGTATGGATGTACCACTTCATAATAAATTATCATTTTTAAATTCTCTCACCAGAAGCCGTGAGAGCTTTAAAAATAGATTTCGGTTCGAAGTGATACATCTATATAAGGTTCCAACTTCAACTATTAATTCCTTGCATAAACTCATTAAAGTTCGGGATGACTAACCACTTAATCTCAAAACGGTACTTTAATAGTTTTTGCTCATTTTTGATGTTGAGAATTCATCAATTGGGAAAACTACTGGCATTCCTGTCAATCTAGACTTATATGCAGCTAAGATTATTGACATAGCTTTTTTCCCTTCTACTCCATTAATATACGGCTCTTTATCAGCTCTAATAGCTTCGATCATATCTTTAAATAGCAATGTATGTCCAAATCCATATACCGTATCAGGGTTTTCAGCATTATCTTTAATAATTTGTTCTTCATCTTCCTCCCCATCTTCAAACTTCCAGGTATCTATCTTATTAACTGCAATCCCACCTATGGAAACAGTTCCTTTCTCACCAAAAATATCTAAGGTTTCTTTTAAGTTCTTAGGATATATGCATGCGCTTCCCTCAATTATTCCTATCGACCCATTTTTAAATCTTATCATGATAGCTCCAAAGTCTTCTGCTTCTATTTTTCTAAGAAAAGTATCACTTTGTGAATAAACACTGTCTACCTCTCCCCCAAGCATCCATTGGAGTAAATCTATATTGTGTATGCACTGATTCATAAGTACTCCACCATCTAAATCCCAAGTGCCCCTCCACTTAGCTTCATTATAATAATCCATATCTCTATTCCATAGTATCCTTGCAGTACCGTTTATAATTTTCCCAAACCTATTATCTTCAACTGCTTTTCTTAGCAGCTGAATAGCAGCGTTAAATCTATTTTGATGACTAATGGAAAGTTTAACATTATTCTTTATTGAGCATGCTATCATTTTATCTGCATCAACAATTGATAGAGCCATGGGTTTTTCACATATCACATTTATCCCTTTATTCATACAATAAATCGATATTTCTGAGTGATACCCACTTTCTGTAGCTACTGTAACTAAATCTATCTTCTCTTTATCAAGCATTTCTTTATAATCTGAATAAACTTTAGGTTCTTTATCCATAGGACAAAGTTTCAAATATTCATTTGCTCTATTAATTGCTTTACTTAATATAACATCACATAAACAAATTAATTGCGCTTCTTCACTATTCTCAGCAATAGCTTGTATATGCTTATAAGATATTCTTCCACAACCTATTATTGCAAATCTATATCTCTTCATTCATTGATTTCCTTTACTACTTCATTGCTAACTACAAAACTTCTTCCGCAAATATGACACTTAGTAGAATTTTCATCATTAAAACTTAGTTTTTCTCCACAGGTACAAACATACCCAACTAGCCTAGCTGGATTTCCAACCACTAAACCATAGTCAGGCACATCACATGTCACTACTGCTCCTGCTCCTACTAGTGCATACTTTCCAATATTGTTTCCACAAACAATTGTGGAATTCGCCCCTACACTTGCCCCTACTCCAACCCTTGTAGTTTTATACTCATTCTTTTTCTCTATAAAACTTCTAGGATTTATTACATTGGTAAATACACAAGAAGGTCCTAAAAATACAAAGTCTTCACAAACAACTCCAGTATAAACTGAAACATTATTTTGTATCTTTACTCCATTTCCTATGGTCACCCCTGACGAAATAAATACATTCTGTCCTATATTGCAATCTTTTCCTATACTGCAATTTTTCATTACATGAGAAAAATGCCATATTTTCGTACCTGAACCTACTGTAGCTAGCTCATCTACATAAGCTGATTCATGAATAAAACACTGTTCATTTCTCATTGTTCTTATTCACCTCAAAATCATTTATTGCATTTACAATATAAAGCTTTTGTTCCACGGAAAGCTCAGGGTATATAGGAATAGCTAAAGTTCTTCGGGAAAGATACTCAGCCACTGGCATATCTCCTTCCTTATATCCTAAATTATGATATACTTTTTGCAGATGTACGGGTACAGGATAATATATACCTGTAGCTATATTTCTTTCTTTTAGATATGAAGCTAATTTATCTCTATAATCACTTTGAATGATATACATATGATAAACATGCTTTTTATGACTTACCTCTACTGGCTTAACTATAGATTTATTAATTATATTTTCACTATAAAAAGCTGCGTTTTTAGTTCTTTTTTCATTCCACATATCAATACTTTTTAGTTTTACTCTTAAAATAGCTGCTTGTATTTCATCTAATCTAGAATTGAACCCTATTATGAAATTATAATATTTCAAGGGATTATAAATAGTATTATCATTATTCTTTTCCTGTAATATTGGTTCTTCAATATGATTTAATAAATTGTATGCTTTCTCACCATTCTCTCCACTACCATGGACTCTCAACGCCTTAACTATGGTGGCAATATTATCATCATTAGTAACTATCATTCCGCCATCGCCTGCACATCCTAAGTTTTTGGTTGGAAAAAATGAAAAGCAGGCTATATCACCTAAGGTTCCAACCTTTTTCCCATAATGCTCTGCACCTATAGCTTGACATGCATCTTCGATTACAAATAAATTATTTCTTCTAGCTATGTTTAGTATCTCATTCATATCTGCAGGTTGACCAAATATATGAACAGGTATTATAGCCCTTGTCCTTTTTGTTATCTTTTCTTCAATCTTCCTTACATCTATATTAAAAGTGTCCCTATCAACATCAGCAAATACAGGTGTTGCCCCTACAGCTGATATGCTTTCTGCGGTGGAGAAAAAGGTATAAGGCGTGGTTATTACCTCATCCCCTTCCCCTATTCCCAGTGACTTCATTGCTATTACTAGCGCATCAGTGCCATTTGCTACCGAAATAGCATTTTTAACGTCTAAATATGATGCAAATTCTCTCTCAAATGATTCCACTTGTCCACCCATTATATAATTTACCGATGACAAAATATCTAAAACTCTACTATTTAATTCGATCTTTATATTTTCGTATTGCGCTTTTAAATCAATTAGTGGCACATTCATATATATAACTCTCCTTACTTGCAACAATAAAACTTAAATTAATCACCCAAAATAGTGATACATCAATATACTATATGATGCTATATAAACTTTAGACACTGATACAAAAGCGCAAATATTCTCCCAATATTTACAAATTATTAAACTTTTTTTTAACACCATCAAATGAAACTTATCACATTACAATTTTTAATTCATATATTATAAATATAAAATACTATTTTATTAGTAACAATTAAACAAAGGAGCTGATTATTTTGGCTGATAAAACTTTGAATTTTGATACTCCTCAAACCGGTACAATATATACTGTTCAAGCTACTGGAACTCTTATACCAGGTTATGTAGGTTATCTTACAATAAATGTAGAGGATATAAATACTACTTCTTCTTTAGGTAGGGCTCTAACAAGTTATAAAAAGACTCTTCCTTTAAGTAATACAAGCTCTGCAAACGCAGCTTATAACGTTACAACTACTTTAACTATAGTGCCAAAGGTAGAAACTGGAGATACTATTACAGTAACATGGGGATTATCACAAACACCTTAGTATTTTAATTTATTAATTTGTTTGGGGCCATTTACAAATAAATCACTTCGTAATTAATATTTTTAAACTTTTGAAATTTATTTCATTATGTTTAAAAGTATTAATATAATTATGGAGTGATATATTTCATTATCTGGCCCCATATTTTATATAGAGAGAAAAGAGGTGAATTTAATGGCTAGCATTATAATTCCTGCAAGCAAGAGCATCACTATAACAAACAAGCTTCCAGATAGTAATATAAACGGAGATACTATAGTAGTAGGCAATGATGGAATGTCTAGCTATTTTAGTTATCTCTTTTTTGACTTATCTCCATTACCAAGCAATATATCAGTAAGTTATGCTGAACTCACATTATTTAAAACCGATAACTTCCATAATGATGTAACCAATATATTTGGGATTTATCCATGTGACTACTTTAGCACCTATACAACCTTTAAAAACCGCCCTAAACCAGATCCATTCTCAACAAAACACTTTTATCCAATTACCTCTGAGGTTGCAGTAAAAATACCATTGACCTATTTTGTTTCAGGTTGGATAAGTAACCCTAAGAGAAGCACTTGCGTGCAACTTTTTGCTAAAAGTAAGAATACTACTGCATCATTTGGATCTGCTATAAACAAAGATGACTATCTTATTCCCTTTTTAAAAGTTAGTTTCACTCCAATTGCTCAAGTTAGCAAAATTAATAATGCTATACCTACAAATAATCCTCCCACTAGCAATATTCCTGTGATTGAACAAGTTCAGGTTACAGGAACGATAGCTGCCAATGCAAAATATAATGCCGTAGTGAATGTTGCTGTAAAAAGGCATCTAACTGGTTACACTGACAATTATTACGTTGTTGATGAGTATGATAATATCGGAAAGAGCACACCTCTTCATATTGATAGAACCTATAATATAGCTGTGACTCCTAAACCTGAACCTACCGATGATGAAACTATCATACTAGGAGGCTCATACTCTGATTAATATTTGCTTCATATTATTTTTAAAACTCCTTATCATTAATCAAGAAACCTTCTCTTACATTATTGATAAGGAGTTTTATTTTTTAAACCTTTAATATATCAAGTCCTTCTGCATCATATACGCCTAACTCTTTTATAGATCTTAAAACCTCTTTTTTAGCCAATTCAATATATCCATATCTAAAATAAAGTTTTCCTAATCTTAGTAATGCAAATCTGTTGTCAACTAAATTAGCCAAGTTTACTGCTATTGATAGTTCGTCATATCTTTGGATTACTAACATTATCTCGCAAATTTCTATTATTATATCCATATATGATGTTTCATTTTCATCTTTATTGATTATAGTTGCTGTTTTACCTTGAAGCATATTCATTAACTGATTAAATACCTCTACTACCTTTTTGCTATAATCTAGCATATTAAAAGAATTAATTTTTTGTATTAACTGATTAGCATTATTATAATCTTTCATGAGCACATAACTTAGAGTTCTACACATCTGAAGTTCTATATATCCCTCGCTATCTTCCATTACCTTATCTACAGAAATACATTCTTTAAATTTTCCTGTTCTAACCAAACACCTTCCTTTAAGTACCTTCATGGCATCTATGAGTTCACTATTCTTCTCACATTTTTCTATACACTCTAGAGCTACATCATAATAACCTTCTCTAAAAAATGCATCTGCCAGAATACTATAATCTAAGCTAGTAGCAGCCCCAAGCTCCTCTACTGTACTTCTTATTTCATCTATCTTTATATTTAGGAGTCTAAACATAGGAACAATATCATATATAGGAGTGATAAAACCAGGTTCACTCTGCATAGCTTTTACATAATAGTTATACGCAGTATCAAAATCTCTTAACTCCAAATATATATTTCCTAATTCATAGTAAGCCTTAAACCCTCCTGTTCCAGAAAAAAACTTTAACTGGGCAGGGGAATCTCCTATTTCTATGCATTTTTCCAATGCCTTAATCCTCAAAATTGGTTTCCTTAGAACTTTATAAACTTCTGATTTCAAGAAATACAAATCAGTACAGTCTGCATAATATCTAGTGCCTTCTTCAATAATTCTTAAAGCCTCAGTATATCTTCCCATATCGTAATTTAGATACACCATCCTTATTATTAGCATGGCACTGTATCCTGTATTGGCATCAAAATTATCATAGGCTTTATAGTACAATTCTAAGGCTTTATTCAAATCACCTAATGCAGCATATTCGTTGCCTAAGTTAAAACAAACAAACTTGTCATTTGGATCTTTTCCAAATTGATCTTTTAAAATTGCAAGATTTCTATTTCTTTTGTCTGTTGATATTATTCTTTCATTTAGGTAACCATAATGATGTATTTTTACATCTTCGCAAATCACATTATAATTTTTTTTATTATATATTAACTGATTATGAATTGCCCCTTCATAATGAATTCCTAAATTATTTTTGAATAATCTTGGATTTAAATTGATAGTTTTATTGTTTTCATCAATTGAATTTCCTGAATAGCTTACTCCTTGGAAGTTATAAATTGCATATTCATCTAATTTACTATTTAAAAGTACCTTAAATAATTTCTGATCTTCCTCGTAAATCTCTTCATCAGCATCAATTATTAAAATCCAATCTTTAGTAGCATATTTTAAGGATTCATTCCTAGCTTCACTAAAATTATTATTCCATTGAAAGAAATATACTTTACTTCCAAACTCCTTAGCAATTTCTACAGTTCTATCTGTAGAGCCTGTATCTACAACAATAATCTCATTCACTATATCTTTAACACTATTCAAACATCTAGGTAAGTACTCTTCTTCATTTTTAACAATCATACACAGACTTACTTCATTTATCATTTTATCTACCTCAAGCTCGCCTTTACTTATAATATCAATTTCATTCAAACCCTTATATTTGCTAATTTCCTTAACGCATCTATCCCTAAGTTCTATAATATTGCTACTATCTATACCTGAGGTAATGCACTTTTCAGCATAATACAGAGAAATCTCATAATATTGCTCATGAAAAAAAGCTTCTGCAATAATATAATAAGCTCTAGGATAGTCGTAAAAAAGTTCTTCAACTCTAGCCCTAATTTCATCCTCTTTTATCTGCCATTTCTTTAATATATGAATAATATTATACAAAGGCACAATATAATCTGGTTTAGCCTTAATAACTTCCACAAAACATAAATACGCCTTATCATAGTTCTTAAGTTCTAAATATAAATTTGCCAACTCATTGTACGCGGCATAAGTTCCTGTACCACTTAAATATCTAAACTTAACTGGAGCTTCACCTAATTCAATACACTTATTAAGTGCCTCAAGCTGCATATTATTATCTTTCAATTCTTTATAAATTAAAGATCTTATAAAATATAGATCTGTATAATCTTCAAAATATCTTACTCCTATATCTATAAATTCAAGAGCTTTCATAAATTTTTTTAATTCATAATTAACAAGAGCAATTCTAATTATAAGTCTAGAACTATATCCTAAGTTACAATCAAATTGTTCATAAGCTTTATAGTAACACTCTAGTGTTTTGTCAATATTTCCCAATGAATAATATTCAGTTCCTAAATTGAAATATGCAAATCCATCTTTAGAGTTTCTTTTTATCTGTTCTTCTAAAATAGGAATATTCCTATCCCGTTTTTTCCTTAAATTTATTCTGTCATTTAAATATCCATAATGATGTATCTTTATAGATGCTTCAATTACATTAACCTCATTATTTACATACACTAATTGATTATGAATCTGCCCCTCATAATGAATACCTCTATTATTTTTAAATAACCGTGGGTTTAAACTAGTGGTGATATTACCTTCATCAATCTTCTCACCTAAATAACTTATTCCTTGAAAAAAATAAATAGCATTCTCTTTTAGTTCACCACTTAATAATATTCTAAGTTTTTCTTTGTCTTCTAAATAAAGCTCTTCATCTGCATCCATTATTAATATCAAGTCTTTTGTGGCGTGCTTTAGAGATTCATTTCTAGCTTCACTAAAATTACTATTCCAATTAAAGTTATATATCTTAGCGCTAAAACTCTTTGCTACATCTATTGTTCTATCCTTAGAGCCTGTATCTACTATTATGATTTCATCCACTAGATCTTTAATGCTGTTTAGACATATAGGTAATAAACTTTCTTCATCTTTCACAATCATACAGAGGCTTACTTCATTTTTCATAACACTCTCCTTTAAACCTGCTAAAGAAGTTCTATATTTTGCCTGTCCTTAAGCTTTTTAGTTGCATTTCTAGTATCAAATATTATCTTGGAGTTTTTTTGGATAAAGATATAATCATATTTTTTATGGTCAGTAGTAATTACTACTAAATCTGATTTACTTAATATTTCTTCCGTCAACTCAACACCACTGTATTTTTCGCCCTTAAATTCATATTCCGAAATATAAGGATCATAGAAATTAACTTGTGCTCCCTGCTTTTTAAATATTTCAATTACTTTAAGTGCAGGACTTTCCCTATAATCATCTATATCACTTTTGTAAGCTATTCCGAGTATCAATATATTTGATTTATTCAAAGGCTTATTAAGCCTATTCAATATTTCACAACATCTTTGCACTATATATTTAGGCATATAATTGTTTATCTCACCAGCTGTTTCTATAAGTCTAGTATGATAATCATATTCTCGTGCCTTCCAAGTTAAATAATAGGGATCTAGTGGAATACAATGTCCACCTAGCCCTGGTCCTGGATAGAATGCTTGAAAACCATAAGGCTTACTTTTAGCCGCCTCTATTACTTCCCAAATGTCTACATTCATCTTATTGCATATAATGGCCATTTCATTTATCAAACCTATGTTTATATTTCTATAAGTATTTTCAAGTATTTTTTCCATTTCAGCCACTCTTGGACTAGATACTCTAATAACCTCGCTTTCAAGTACACTCTTATAAAAACTTTCAGCAATTACTGAACTTTTAGATCCTATACCGCCTACTACCTTAGGTGTATTTTTTGTCTTATAAATTACATTTCCAGGGTCTACTCTTTCAGGTGAAAATGCTAAGTAAAAATCTTTCTCACAAGACAATCCAGAGCCTTGTTCTAGTATAGGAAGTATTAACTCTTCAGTTGTTCCTGGATATGTGGTACTCTCTAAAATAACAATCATATCTTTATGAAGAAAATCGGCAATAGCCTCTGTAGACTTTTTTACATAGCTAATGTCTGGTTGCTGATATTTATCCAATGGAGTTGGCACACATATCAGTACTATATCCACTTCATTTACAAAATTAAAATCTAATACTGCTTTTAATCTTCCTTTAGAAACTAAATCTCTAAGGTCAGTATCAACTATATCTCCTATATAATTAACAGCTTCATTTACCATATTAACTTTTCTTTCTTGCACATCAAAACCTATAACATTAAATCCACTTTTAGCACTTTCAACAGCTAGAGGAAGACCTACATATCCTAATCCTACAATTCCTACAACTGCACTTTTGTTTGCTATCTTTTCAGCAAGAATAGATTCTTTAGTCACTTTAATAACTCCTTTATTTACAAACTGTCAACATTTTACATTAAATCTATTATATATTATGCTTACTGAAAAAATATGTTCTTTAATATATCTATCTTCATGCTAGTTTGAAACTTTTAGAAAAGCGTACTAGTACTCTATTTTAATTGTTAAACATTTGTCTCATTTAAAAGTTTTTGCTTAATCCTCTTTAAAACTTTTAAATTTTCAATAGTATCAGCTGGATTTCCTGCCACCACTTCATTATCCTGCACATTTCGTAAAACTACACTTCCTATACCAATGGTTACATTACTTCCAATACTAACCCCATTAATTATCGAGGTATTTGGTCCTATCCAAGTATTTTCTCCAATGTTTACACTACCACTAATCTCTGAATTAGCAATTATATATGAGCCTTTTCCTACTCTACAGTTATGAGCAATAAATACACAGTCATCTATTTTAACATCGTCCTCAATAACCGTAGGTTCAATTGTGCCTTGAGCAATTGAAACTAGAGCTCCAACTTCTACATTGTTACCTAGAACTACTCCTCCGAGATGTGGTATTCTGAAGGGAACTCCTTTTTCATCCCTCTCCATACCAAATCCTTCATCACCAATAACTGAATTTTCTTTTATAATACTATCATTTCCTACAACAACATTATCCCTTATCTTCGCTCCACTCTTTATAATACATCTCTCACCTATGCTGCAATTGTGTCCAATAAAAACAAACGGTTCTATTCGAGTCCCTTGTCCTATTTTTACATTTTGCCCCATGACATATCCTTCACCACTTGGCTCATATGGCTTTAGTGTTTTAATTTCTCTTTTTAAGATATAATTTAAAATCTTCGCATACTCTAGCCTTGGCTTTTCTACTATAATAACTATATTATTTTTATCAATATTTATCTTATTTTCATCAAAAAGTAACTTTATAACACTACTTATCAATATAATACTTTCCTTTACAAAACTCATATTCATTAATGAAAACTTATCAATCTTACTTATAAATATAAGACTATTATCAATTGGCCTTGACGAAGTTGAAACATTATAAATATTAATACTTTTGCTTATCTTTCCATAACAATGTTCTATATTCATTAACTCATAACTATTAAAAAAGAACTTCTTATCCATAACTTCTCCTAAACCTCTTCATATTTACAAAAACAATCTAATAATTTTTTCCTACCTATTTCCTCGTTATATTTTTTATTCAATCTCATATCATAATCTAATTCATTAATTTTTCTTTGAAGTATTTTGTTAAGTACATGTACATAAGTTGCCTCTGTTTCTCCAAAATGAACTGGATGTAACAGCACCTGTATTAAATTTTCTTTTCCTTTTCTTACAAATTCAAATACATTTTTCCCTCTAAAATCCTTACAAGAATCCGATACATAAAGTTCAGGATTAAAGAATTGTGGACTATATGCATTCTTATATCCTTGAAATATTGGGTATACATTATAGATGGATGGTCTATGCAGACTTACAGAATGCACCTTATCATTAATGATATTTTCGACAATGCTACACTCATTTTTCATGTTAATTTTTATATACTCATCATCTAGTTCACCATATACAAGTGGGTCAAAATGCAACCCTATCTCAAATCCTTTATCATGCATCCTTTGTAACAACTTTCTATTCGTAGCTGTATTGGGATTGTAAAGTTCCGAGCTTGTAAGCACAAAATAAGTACTCCTTACATCTTTTTGTTCTTCAATTTGAGATAGAGTATAAGCTGTCTCAATATCAAAATCTATATCATGTCTTAATATTATTCCTGTGGAAGATTTCTCTGGTAAGGCTTTAAACGTATATATTGTATTCACTTGCTTCATTAGTTCTATAAGTGTCTCATATTCTTTATAAGTAAACATATTCACCTTATCTCCTTAACTTACTATAGTCAAAACAGTATTCATATGGGGCAATTTATAAGTTTCCCCATATAATATGAAGAAAAAAACCTTTTGTTCTTTATAAATTTCTGTAAGGAGACTTTATGATAATGAAAAATCTAGACTTACTAATAACCGGTGGTTCTGGTTTTATAGGTACACACTTAGTAAATTCATTGAATAGTATATATAACATTACAAACTTAGGAAGGACTAAAAATCCAATGTGCTCTAATATCTATTGGGATTTAAAGACCGGGTTAGATGATGTTATAATTCCTCCCCCCTGTGCAGTAATTCACTGTGCTTCCATAGTTAACAGCAAAAGCACTGATAACTATGAATATATAGATGTGAACGTTAAATCTACTATAGCCTTATTAGAGTTCTGTATTAAGAATTCCGTAAAAAAGTTTATTTTTCTATCCTCTGGTGGTGTGTATGGTTATAGTAAGAAACCTTTATCAGAATACGATTCTTGTAAACCAGAAGGAATCTATCTATTAAGTAAATACTTCTCAGAGAAAATTTGTAATTTGTATAAGGATAGATTAGATATTATAATACTACGGCCATTTTTCCCATACGGAGAAGGACAAAAAGGAAGGTTAATAAGTAATTTGTTTTACGATATTTTGAACAATAATGTAATTTCACTAAATAGGAATGGACATCCTAAAATAAATCCTATATATATATCCGACTTAATAGATGTCATTAAGCTAGTTATTGAAAATGATGTGTCAGGAATATTCAATGCATGTGGAGATGATATTATTTCAATAGAAGAGCTTTGTAATGTAATAGTACAGATTACAGGTAAGAAAAATCTACGTTTTTTCTATAAAGAAACTGATACAGAAGATTTAGTAGGTGATAACAGCCAATTATATTCTCATTTGAATTATAAATTAAATATAAATTTAGAACAGGGACTCACTTACTACTTCAATTGGTTGAAAGGCTCATAAAATTAGAAGGTGTATAAAATGGATAATAACCTAAAGAACCTAAAACAAACCATAGAATCACATATAAAGAAAAATAATATAGACATAGCTTATGCACTTGCAGAAGATTATGTAAAGTTATCACCTACTGATCCAGATGGCTATTATTTATATGGTTATTTACTGATGCTTAAAGATCAAGACCAAAATGCCACTCTTATCTTTAATAATGGGTTAGCTATTGATGAAAAAAATGGTCTCTTAAACTTTTCTTTAGGTAATCTTTTAAATAAACAGCATAAGTCCGCAGAAGCCTTAAAATATTTCTGTAAATCAAAACTATTTAACCCATCTATAGATTTCAAAATCAGTGTGAAAAATGATTTTAGTACACTTAATATAGTCCTTGGCTCTATGGAGATAGCTAACCAGATGCATACCTCTGTAAAGGGACTAAGGAAGTTAGGCCATAATGCTAAATCTATAAATTATTATCCTAGCTATCTAGGCTACACAAATGACTATACACTAGATCTATCTTTAATTGAAGATTTTGATATTGCTGACTTAAAAACAAAAAGAATAGCCTCTGAACTTATATCGGAAAATAATGTCTTTCATCTTTTTTTTGGAACAAGCTTAACTTTAGATCACAGTGATCTACCATTATTAAAAGAATTGGGAAAGAAAGTTGTGATGCAGTACTGGGGCTCTGATGTGAGAATGTACTCTAGAGCAGTAAAATTAAATAAATATGTAAAGGTAAAAAACATGGATGAAGAACAGATTAAAAGACACTTGGAGTTTATCTCTTACTATGTATCAGACTGCTTAGTAGATTATGAATTAGCAGAATACGTAAAAGACTTTCATACTAACATTCATTATATTAGACCTGCTATCGATCTGTCTGAGTATAATCTTGTTGAACAAACCAAAAATGATAAGCCTCTAATCGTTCATGCGCCTACTTCCCCTGAATTTAAAGGAACCCCATATATATTAAGTGCAGTTGAAGAACTAAAGCAATACTATGATTTTGATTTTAAGTTAGTGCATGGAGTCTCTCATGAGCAAGCTATTAAAATATATGCAAAAGCTGATTTAATAATAGATCAAATTCTAACTGGAAGTTATGGACTCTTTTGTATAGAAGCCATGGCAATGGGTAAACCAGTTATATGCTATATAAGTGATTTTATGAAAGAGAAATATCCAAAAGATTTACCTATTATATCTGCAAATCCAGATAATATAAAAGAAACCATAAGGAACTTTCTCACCAACAAAGACATAGCAAAAGATTTAAGATTGAAAGGCAGATCATATGTTGAAAAATATCATGATATGAATTTAATATGCTCTGATTTATACAATATATATAATAAATTATAAACTTAAATTCCATTTTACCATTCAATAGTTGAAGTTGGGTTCCTTTATAGGAACTTAATTTATACTTGTTCCATAATCACCACTTCTGATGATTATTGGATGTACCACTTCAATCAGAAATATATTCTTAAAGCTCTCACGGGTTTTGGTGAGAGAATTTAAAAATAATAAGTTTTAATATGAAGCGGTACATCCATATATATTTATTTTTCTAAACTCCTATACCATTCAATAGTTTTGTTTAATCCGCTTACTAAATCAATTTTAGGATCAAAACCTAAAACTTTTCTAGCCTTATCAATACTAGGAACCCTTAACTCAACATCTACATATGCTTTTGGTACATATATAATATTAGAATTAGAATTTGCTACCAGCTTTATCAGCTTAGCTAACATTTCTATTGTTATAGTAGCTTTAGGATTTCCTATATTTAAAGCATTGCCTATTGCAGAGTCACAACTTATGCATAGCCTTATTGCTTCAATAAAATCATCAATATAACACCATGACCTTATTTGTTCTCCATCTCCATGAATCTGTATTTCCTCGTTTCTGATAGCTTTTAGTATAAACTTATGAATTGCTCCCTCTCCAACTTGTCCTGGCCCATATATATTAAAAGGTCTTACAGTTACAGCCTTTAGCCCATATTGCTTATAATAGCTATGAGTAAGATGTTCACCAGCTAGCTTACTCACAGAGTAAGTCCATCTAGATTCTCCAGCAGGACCTATTTTTGCATTGCACTGCTCATCCACCCTATAGGCATGGCTACCAAAAATCTCACTGGTAGAAAAATCTATAAATCTGCTTATATCATCTGCATGATCCTTTACTGCTTCTAAAATATTATAGGTTCCTAGCATATTAACCTTCATAGTCTCCACTGGATTATTAATAACTGTATCTACTCCAGCTATTGCAGCTAAATGTATAACTATATCTGGAGAAAAATCTTCAACTACCTTTTTCAAATATACTAAGTCTAGCATATCTCCTTGTACTAAAGTGATAGAATGCTCACTTAACAAATTTGTATCTTTAATTGAGTTACGTCTTAAATTATCATAAATTAACAACGTATTGTCCTTAGCTAAAGCCTCACAAAGCTTAGAACCTATGAATCCTGCTCCACCTGTCAACATAACTCTTCTATTTTGGGTATCTAAATTCATATTCACCCTCCATTTAAAAATATTCTCACTGGATATAAACCAGTAGAATTATCATTTATTTATCCATCTTATAACTTCAAAACCCTCTGCAAATTTTTCCCCTATCTGCACACCCCTAGCAATAGCCATACTTCTAATAAAATCTTCTTTAATATAATCCCTATGATTTTGTGATTCATAGCATCTTAAAGCTTCTATTTTTCTTAATATATGCCTTTCTTCTAGAACATAAAATGCTTGAGTATTAAAGGAAAGGTTATTCCATATCATTTCATAACCTAGTATAGTGAACATTTTAAAAGCTCTAATACCTTCATTTGTGATAATCTGATGATCCTGATGTATATCCTTTGATGATGGCAGCAAAATTAAATCTGGCTTTAGTAGCTCTCTTAACTTTATTAAGTCATCTAATATTGACTGCCTGTTATCAGAAAAAGTCCTAACCTTATATGAATATAAATATAGATTTTCCGGTTTTATACCTAAGGTTTTAGTAGCCTTTTTAACTTCAACTTCTAATATATTAGTAGGAAGCCCTTGTCTTACTGAGAGTTCACATACAGAGAATGCTGCATAGTATATTTCTGAACCTTCTTCTATAAACCTTGCTATAGTTCCACCGCAGCCCAATTCACCATCATCAGTATGAGGTGCCAATACTAAAACTTTCTTAAACATATCTCCTCCAAAATAAATCAGTTAGTTTTTAGAGCATTTATTTCTTCTCCATACTCATCAATCAATCTTCTTCTATTATCTTCATAGCTAAAATCTAATTCTATTCTCCCACAATCATGTATACACCAGATTGACTGTTGCTTTGGAACCACAACCTTATATCCATTCCTCTTAAATTCAAGACTATGAGATATATCATAAAAGTGCCATCCTTGAAATATATCTTCTCTCCAAGGTATATCATACTGTGTTATCATAATTAGCCCTTCTATAGCTGATACTTCTTCATATATGTCTTTTACTTCTTTAAAATTGATTATCTCCATACTTCCAATATGACTATCTGCAACTTTGCCAAAGCAGTCATTTGCCTCCCACCATACCCCGTTAGATGGAATCGTCTTACATCCAACCATACCAATCATGCCTATTTCTTTATTTAGGCTAAATATTTGTAAGATATCATATATGAAGTTTTTATTCACTATAAACACATCCTGATGCATGAAGACCTTATATTTTGCATCTGACCTTTTAATTCCTTCATTATAAGCACCTGTTATTGAATTAAACTTTTTAATTTTAACGAACTCTACTTCAATATCTCCTGGCACTATTAAATGTTCTGCATAAAACTTTGATTCTTCATATAATTCTTCATCATTCACAGAGGTTATAAATGCAACTTTTTTATCATTCATCTTTTTTCCCCCAAATACATATCTCTCATAATACTTTTTAAAATTATATGTTTCTCAATAATTCCATCTATATAATCCATTGAAAGCTTTTTAGAAAACAATAATTGAGCAACTTTTTCTACACTATTCTCAGCATCAATATCATATTCTATTTTCCTAAGTATAAATGCTAATTTTTGTTCCATACCATCCCCATAATCACCTTGCTCTGTATATTTTTTTATGCTATCTATACACTTTTTTGTGACGCTATATTATTGTAGGTAATTATCACAATACTAGTCTTATGTGCTTCTATATCCCTATTCAAGTCCATCAATCCCTTACAAAATAATCAATACTATAATATGTCTACTTAACAAAGTTGCTAATAAAATTTCTTCTGAAGTGATTAAGCCTAACTTAGAATAGCTTGCGGCTAAATGCAGTGCAAAAACCTTTTACCTTTTTCTCTAAATAAAAAAAGAAGCCTAGTACTGCAATTAATTATCGCAATACTAAGCATCTCATTCATTATAAACATTAACTTTGTATTTTAAGTTTTTCTCTTAAAATGCAAATAATTTTTAAAAACAGATTAAATCTTGAACTTATTTACATCTTCCTCTAATCCATTAGACAATTCCTTCAAGTTAGTTGCCTTTTCGTTAAACGAATCCATACTTGCAGATACCTGTTGAGTAGCTGCTGAAACTTGTTCTGTACTTGCAGCAGTTTCTTCTGATATAGCAGACATATTCTGCATTTTATCCATTATTGAATCTTTGTCTTTATTAATACCATTTATTGATTGCTGAACAGTACCAATCATCATAGCTAACTTATCAATAGCCCTAGATATTTCATTAAAGGTTTCTTTAGTTTCTTTTACTGCATTTCCTTGCTCTTCTATTGTAGTTTTAGCTTCAGTAACAGATTTTACTGCAATCATTGACTTTTCATTAACCTGCTCTATAAGAGCTTGTATATCTTTAGTTGATTGAGTAGACTGCTCTGCAAGAGTTCTAATTTCATCAGCTACTATAGAGAATCCTCTTCCTGCCTCCCCAGCTCTTGCTGCTTCTATTGCTGCATTTAATGCTAGAAGATTTGTTTGTTCTGCAATACTGTTTATAGTCTTTGTTATTTCTTGAATATTCAAAGATGAATCTCTCATATCCTTAACTGCTAACTCTATCTTATCTGATGCTTTACTTGTACTTATAGACTTATCTGAAAGTGTATCCATAACAACTAATCCATTTTTAGTCATCTTATCTGTATCAGTTGATACCTTATTCATATTAGTTGTCTGTTCATATATGTTTTGAAGTTTCTTAACCAAAGCATCAAGCTCAGATACTCCTGTTTCAACATCTCTTGCTTGTTGAGTACTTCCACTAGCAACTTGATCTATAGTTCTTGCTATATCCTCTATTGCATTTGTTGTCTGCTCACTAATAGTTGAAAGATCTATAGAGGTTTTGTTTATAGTATCAGTTGAATTTTTCACGTTTGCAATAAGCATACTTATGCCCTTAGTCATTTCATTATAACTCTCTGATAAATCTTCAAACTCATCTTTAGAATTAATAGTTAAAGTATTAGTTAAATCACCTTTAGCAGCTCCATTTAATGCAAGTCTTAACTTCTTGATATTCTTATTAATTGTTTCACTAAATAAAAATGCTACTATTATATTTACTATCAATGCGCCAAATAAAAACACCAAAAGAAGATTAGTTAACACCTTTGTATCAGCATTAATCTCATTCTTCTTCATTGACGCCATTATCTTCCATCCAGTGATATCGTTAGTTATGTAACTTGCAAATTTTGTTTCACCTGTTTTTGTATATATGTATTCAGCTAGTCCACTCTTGGAGTTCTTTACTTCACTCCAATATGTCTGCTTAGTTGTATCATCTTTTCCCAAAAGTGTCTTATCAGGGTGAGCTATCATGATACCATTCTTGTCACTTACATATACATAACCTTCATTGCCTAAGGTTATTTTTGACATGTTATCAGCTAATGTGCTTAAGTTTATATTTATAGTAACTACTCCAACTGCATTACCATCTTTAATTATAGCTTTAGAAGCAGATATTATATTATTACCTGTTCCTAAAGATTTATAAGGCTCTGAAAACGCAACCTTACCCTTATTCTCCATGGCATTGATATACCAAGATCTTGTTGTAGGATCATAATCAGATGCGAAGTTTGTTTGTGGATAACATATTAATTTCTTATCTGCAGTAGAAAAAATTATTTGTTCAATATCTGCATTACTTTCTTTTGCCTGCTTTATTACATCTTTTGCATACTCCTCACTTTCTTGATGAGTACTTAAGTTTATTAAGTTATAATCATTTGAAAGCATAGTTGTACTTGATACAATTCCACTAAAATAGTTATCTAGTGACTGATTTACTAGACTAACCTCTTGATTGGTCGTAACCTTAAATTTGTTCAAAATTATTTCGTAAGATTTTTTATATGCTGCTACTCCGTAAGTAATTAAAGGAATTTGGCATATTAAGATCATCATAAGTATGAGCTTGACTCTTATGCTCCTAAACTTAAATCTCTTTTCATCATTTCCCTTTGTCTTTTGTTGCTGATCCTTTTTCATTATTTCTCCCCCTTAAAAATATATAACTGTACTTATATTCATACAAATCTAAGTATAAGTTAGCTGCTCACTCTAAAGCTTAAATCAAGCCTATTATCTAAGTACCATCTTATGTTCAAGTTACACATTTTCACAAAAGACTATACTCATATATCAGCTATACCCTTACAAAAAATTATACATTTAGACTTATATCAACATTTACATATATTTATCGACATTATATCAACATTTTTAACTACTGGAAAGAAATAATTTAATTAAATATTTAATGTAAGGTAACTTTTTATTAAAATCAAAAATATCCGATATTTATTATTTGAAAATATACTCACACAAAAATGGCATAAGTATTTACTTATGCCATCTTTGCCTAATATTAATCATCTAAAACTTTTCTTATTATCATAAACATTCTTGGTATTATATTTTAAACTTATTTATATCATTTTCTAAGTTTTCTGACAAACTATTAAGATTTTTAGCATTGTCACTAAACTCATCCATAGATGCAGATACTTCTTCCGTTGCTGCTGAAACTTCTTCCGTACTTGCTGCTGTTTCTTCAGATATAGCTGAAAGATTCTGCATTTTTTCCATTATTGAATCTTTATCTTTATTGATATCCTCAATGGATGACTGAACACTATTAATCATAACAACTAAATTGTTGATTGCATCAGCTATATCCTTAAAGGTAATCTTAGTTTTATTAACAGCCTCTCCTTGCTCTTTTATGGTCGCCTTAGCCTCACTTACCGCTTTAACAGCAACCTTAGATTTATCATCTACTTTATCTATAAGCACTTCAATATCTTTAGTGGCTAATGTTGACTGTTCCGCAAGCTTTCTTATCTCATCAGCTACTATAGAGAATCCTCTGCCAGCTTCTCCAGCTCTAGCAGCTTCAATAGCTGCATTTAATGCTAATAAATTAGTTTGTTCAGCAATTTCATTGATACTGTTAGTTATGGCCTTGATGTTACTTGAGGCTTCACTCATATCTTTTACCGCAACTTCTATCTTATCAGAAGCGTCTTCAGTATCTAAAGATTTTATAGCTAACATATCCATCACAATTAAACCATCTTTAGTCATTTCATCTGTATTTCCAGAAATCTCATTCATACTTCGTGCTTGATTACTTATTTCTTGAAGCTTAACCACTAATGATTGTAACTCAGACACCCCATCTTCTATATCTCTAGCTTGTTCAGTACTACCTGAAGCAACTTGATCAATAGTTTTAGATATATCTCCAATGGCATTTGCAGTTTGATCACTCATTGAGGCAATTGATATTGATGTCTTATTAATTGTATCTGAGGACTGTTTTACATTGCCTATTAAAGCACATATACCATCGGTCATTTGGTTGAAACTATCTGCAAGTTCTTCAAATTCATCTTTTGAATTAATACTAATTCTTTCCGTCAAATCTCCTGCAGACGCCTTATTAAATACTTCCTTTAACTTCTTTATACTAATATTTATAGCCCTACTAAATAAAGAGGCCACCAATATATTTATAGGCAGTACTATAACAAAAAACGCTACAAGAAGCTTAGTGATAGAATTTGTATCATTCTTTAATTCGCTTTCTTTCATAGACGCCATTATTTTCCAACCAGTGATTGCATTGGTACTATAACTTGCAAACTTTTCTTCTCCATTGTATTCATACTGAGTAAATCCTCTTGGATTCTTCTTAACCTCTTCCCAGTAACCAAGTTTTGTATTAATATCTCCACCTAGAAGTGACTTATCTGGATGTGAAATCATTAATCCTTGTGCATCACTTATAAATACATAACCTTCATTTCCAATCTTTATCTTTGCCATTTCTTTAGATATATTGCTTAAATCTATATCTATTGAAACAACTCCTATAACAGAACCGTTATTACTTACAGTTTTAGATACAGATACAACATAGTTACCTGTAGTAGATTTATACGGTTGGGAGAATGTTACATTACCTTCATTTTCTATAGCACCCTTATACCAAGGTCTTACGGTTGGATCATAATTAGGATCTACCTTATGTTCAGGGTATCTTATGACTTTTTTATCTACAGTAGCAAATATTACTTGTTCTATATCGTTATTACTTTCTTTTAATTCTTTCTCTACTCCAAGAGCGTACGCTTCATACTCTGGATGAACCATAATGTCCTTAAAATCCACATTATTAGAAAGCATTGTAGCATCTGAAACAATACCTTTAAAATAATTATCAATTGACCCATTAACTAGCTCTAGTTCTTGATTAGAAGTAGTCTTAAGCTTATCAAAAAGTATTTTGTTTGATTTGTTATAAGCTGTAAGCCCAAATGTTATTAAAGGAACTTGGCAGATTACAATTAGCATAAGCAATAATTTTACTCGAATACTTGTAAGTTTTAAGTTCCACGTTCCTTTGTTTTTCTTTCGTTTAGACATAAAATATCCTCCTGAGGTTTAATATAATTAATTATCGACATTTTTCTCTCTTTTTTTACATCTAATTTTCTCTTAAACATTTTTTATTTTGTAAATATATAAATATATAAATATATAAATATATAAATATAAAAAAAAATCACTAAGCAACTTCTTAGTGATTTTTTTACACATCCGTCTTGTTAAATATAAACAAAAAAACTTAGCAGACTAATATTTTATTTTCCAATGCTTTTATCTTAATAGGGCTAAGGTTTTCTCCAGAACTACCTTACCGTCCATCATACTATAGTCCTTCATATCAATTACTACAACCGGAACTCTACCTTTTATTATTTTATCAACTTGACCCTTTAAAAACTTAACTTGAGGGCCAAGAAGAACTGCATCTACTGTACTGCCTACATTGGCGCACTTTGAGATAGGTAAAGCAAAGATCTCTATATCTATATTTTTATCATTTGCAGCACTCATCATCTTGTTAACTAATAAACTTGTAGACATTCCAGCTGCACAAACAATCAACACCCTCTTCATAAAATCCCCCCTAATAAAACCAAACAAATGATATAAATCAATTATATATTTACAAATTTCCCAATGTAAATGTTTTATAGTTTTATGTAACAAGTATATTGTTTTGTAATATTGTAACTAAAAAAAACATACTGTTACATAAAAAAACACTTAAATCACTTATCATTTCTAAATATCCATAAATATATCATTTTAGATCTATATCTCAATAAAAAATAAAAGGATGCTATAATACATCCTCTTAAGTTTACTATTTTACATATATAGCGAAATACAACGCCATTCCAAATTTTGACTTAGTCTTAAATGTTGTTTTTAAATATGATTCTAACTTATCTTTTGGAAGACTTGTTTCTACATCCATTGTTGTTTTAATTTTGCTTACATTGTCTTTAATGGTACATTTTATATTATCATCTTGATAATTATCAAAAAACTCCACCAACTGCTTTAACTGTGCACAATTTAGTTCTGCTACATAAGTATTCATATTACATTCCTCCTAAGATATATTTATATAATAACCTAACTAGTCTTGTAAAAATAATATACCGCTTGTACTATATACGTTTTAGTATATGTATCAATCTTATATATACTATTATCTAATTCTATGTTTTAGAATTAAATATACAAATTAGAATATTAAAAATACTCTATATAAATTATTATATAATTTCTCAATATTTATGTAAAGGTTTTAAAAAATTTAGTTATATATAACTCAGATTGTAAAATGATACATATAGAAAACATCTTGTTATTTAAAGCAACAACCTATTAACTTCCCTAGCTAGTGCCTCAATTATATATACAGTAGGCACTTGTGAAGTAACATCTCTATACTCTAAAGCATTGTCTAAAAAATTTTCTGTACTTATGTAGTATGATATATTAACATCTGAAAGCTTCGACAACGTCGAACTTTTTCTGTTTGTTATTGAAATAATTTTACTTCCTTTAGACTTTAATAAGTTTACAAGTCTTAAAGATGAATCAGTTTCACCAGAAACTGAAAGCGCTATGGTTACACTATTACTAACCATTTCACCAATAAGCGGAAAATAAGGATCATCTATATGCATTGCAAACTTTCCTAAACTTGACATATATCGTGCTCCATATCCTGCTATAAAGCCCGAGTTTCCAATTCCAATAAAAATCACATTATTATAATCAGCTATAAGCTGAGCAGCCTTCAGTATACTTTCATCCAAATCGCCATTTAAAGATCTTTCCATAAATTCTTCTATAGCGTTGATGCTATTATCAAGAATCTTACTATTATTTTCTTTTGCATGCATCTTTAACTTAACCTTGAAGTCAGAAAACCCCTCACACCCCATATTTCTACAAAACCTAAGTATAGTAGTTGTGGAAACATGAGTTTCTTGTGCTAATTCCCTTATTCTCATATACATTACTTTATTCATATTTTCAATTACATACTTATATAAGTCTAATTCTAGTTCATTTAAATTCGCAATATTTTCAGCACTAAACACATCAACCACTCCCTAATTAAATAGTACCTCTTTACTTATGTAATTTCAAAGGTTAATTTACAGATATGGATATATAATTTTTCAAAGTTCTGATGCTACACTGGTATAAGAACATATTATTGTAGATTTCCCCCCTAAATTCTCCCCCAAATTTAAATGAATCCTATTCTATCTTCCCATTTAAGATATTTTTTAATCTAGATAAAAAATACCCTGATATTAATGGTGTAGTACCTATTACAATTAAATATATATTTAAAATATTATGATGCTTAAACAAAGAAAGTAAAACAACTAAAATTATAGTACTAATTATTCTTCCTAAGTTAAGTACTATATCTTTGTTTATCATATACTCCACTCTTAAATCTCCTTCATGAGATTTATCTATTACGTTAAATGTAGTAGATGATAATTGAATCATAAAAAATGGCATAAAAAACGAATCTATAACTGTATAAATGAGTAATATCATATAGTTTATTCTAAAGGAAAGTAGCAATGCACCTATTAACGCTGACATACCTCCAATAAATATTGCCATTCTTCTCCTATTAGGCTTTATTACTCTTTGTACTAACATATATGATAAGGATGAAATAAATGCACCTATTAATGATAGCTTACCAAGAGATAATTCACTACCTGTACTTTGAAATATTAACAAATTCACTATAAATACTATAATAACATCTCTAAAGCCCCAGCACATAGTAGCTTTTCGAATCATAGCCCAATCATTATTGTTTTTAGAAAAAGCGACTCTTAGGTTTAGTTTACTGCCACAGTTCTTACACCTTAAAGTGAGACTTATTAGCATCAATATTATAAACAGAGCTAAGGTTATAGAAAAAACTATAGTATATCCTTTTATCCCCTGAAATCTACTTATTATATATGCTGAAGTTATAGGAGCAACTATGCTAGCGAACCCACAGCAACTACCATTGTACCCATTAAATGTATCCCTATTGGTAGGACATGTAAAATCAAAACTCAAAGTGTTGAAAGCCAACCAATAAAAACCACATGCAAACCCGTATACAATTCCTAAAAAGTATATAGCCCACACTCCATTTTTCCCTATTAATAATATCAGTATATAAAATACAGCATATAGTAGTAATCCTATTCTCAGAGCCCATATTCCATTTTTCTTTTTAGCAATATATCCTGCAATTATAAAGGATACAGGTGTAAATATATAGTGCATTAAATTATATATTGCTATAACAATAAAGTCTCCAGTTTCTCTCCAAAAAAATATATTCGCAAATATTCCTGACAGCCCCATGCCTAACGTAAAAATTGTACTAACTATTAATAATAACTTCGCCTCTTTACACATTTCGCCCTCCTCTGTAATTCTAAAACTGCATAAGTTGCAATAGCATCTAAGTAATAAAGCTTATAGTCAATAACTCATCTTTATTATCTACATTCTTCTTTATCACATTCATAAAATCTTTTTGAAAAACTTTACAAATACTTATAACAGCAATTCGTCTGCTTAGAACAAGTAAAAGTGTTTTAAATCTGTAAAAAATAAATGGAAGTAAAAAGGGAAATATATTATACAGACATAACCTAAATGTCTATATAATATATTTCCCTTTCAATTTACCTTAGTTAAAAAACAATTTTCTTTCTTCTCATTCCTATGTTTAAGACTAAAGCTATCGACACAATGGTAGTAAGAAGTGAACTACCGCCATAACTGGTAAGCGGCAGGGTTATTCCAGTTATAGGCATAATACCTATAGACATCCCTGCATTTTGTAAAATAGCAAAGGTGAAATAAGTAGCCATACCTACCGAAAATATCATCCCAAATCCATCCTTAGCTTTTTTAGCTATTGCTATAATTCTATATATTAAAAATCCATAAAGACTTAACAGTACAATCGCTCCTAGAGTACCAAAGTTTTCTGTAGTAACTGCAAATATAAAATCTGTTTGAGGTTCTGGTACATTGCTGGCCACATAATTAGCATTTGCTTGATTTTCAACAGTAAACTTCTTTCCAAAGAATCCACCTGAACCAACTCCAGTCATTGCTTGCAGTAATTGATATCCATCACCTAACGCATAAGATTCTGGATCTAAAAATGCAATTATTCTTCCCTTCTGGTAAGGCTTAATAAAATGTCCTGAATTCCATATACCAACTACAGATATAATCACAATTAAAATTCCCGCTCCTAAAATCTTAATATTAAGGTTTGCTGCAAAAGCTATTCCCAGTACTATGAAAAAAAGCACCATAGTCATTCCCATATCTGGTTGCTTGATTATAAGTGCCATAGGTATGACACAATATATGCCTAGTATTATAAGATTTTTTATATTATTAACCTTAAACTCCATATCCTCAAGCTTTACACCAAGCATCATAATAAGTGCAATCTTAGCTATTTCTGCCGGCTGTATATTAAAGCCAACATAAATCCATCCAGTGGCACCATTTATTGTTCTTCCAAAGTAAAGTGTATATAAAAGAAGTATCATACACAGCCAGTAGAATATCTTTACATATATTTTCAGATCTACATAATCTATTAACAATACTATGTAAGAGACGGCTAAAGATAATATAAGCCACTTCACTTGTTGATTTGCTTTATTACTACAAGTTGCAATATTATACGCTCCAAATAGAACAATTAATATAATAGTAATTATGATGCTAAAATCTAGTTCTTTTAGTGTTTTTCTATCTAAAAATAAACTCTTTATCATACTTTTACCACCTCCCATAAAACACCTTAATATATATTATATACCTTTTTGGGTAATAGTAGTATTATACACATCATTTGTAACCTTATTGTTATTACCTATTCATATTATTATATAAACAATTCATAATACCACCCTAATAACAAGTTAGATTATATTAATGTTATTGGTGTTGCTATAAATAAGTCTACGCTCATTAAAACATATACTGTAGGACTACCTTAATTTCAATATAGCTTTATATGAAAAAAGTGCTCCAGCTATTTGCCAATGTCATTAAGTTAAGAAAAGACTTGCATCACAAATACGTGGTGTGGGTCTTTTTTTAATTTTCAGATTATCACTTGACAATATGCCAAGAATATGCGGCCGCTTTCGCTACCAATCCTTTTAA
>NZ_JAENHN010000062.1 GCF_016595795.1 Clostridium yunnanense | reverse complement strand
TACGGCTCTGTTTTATTTGCATGTAAAAAAATATGGCAAAGAAAAGAAAAAAGTCAATTGAAAGCATATACACTTTCAATTGACTTTAATTTTGCTGTGGCAAAATATTAACTTAATGACATTGCTTCACAGGCTCTATTTTTTTACTGTCTATATAAAGTATGAAATCTCTATATGGACTAAAACTAATTATTTCAATAGTTTTAGGAGTTTTTTATTTACTATAAAAAATAAAATTTTGAAATTGTATATCTACAGTAACCAAATGAGTTATGATGAAATAATTTAGTAGTATAGGATTTTAAATAAAATAAGTTCTAATAAGTTTTACTCATTAAAGTATTGAAGCAAAGATGCTTTAGGCCATTTACTGATGAAAAAGATTAAATAGAACTTATATATCATAATTATATAGGCTAAAGAAATCTTAAATAATTATTGTGGAGGAGTAGATGGACAGAGAGTTAATAGATTGTATTGATGCTGGAACTGAATATTGTCCTTAAGTTATAAAAAAGCATCATTTTACAATCAAGAGTATAAATCATGATTTTATAAAATTAATTTTAAGTTCTGTATTATCTCCGTCCCAAGATATACTGTCAATTATAGTAGTTAGTAAATTTCTTTTATGGGTAATATCTTTTAACACTTCATATTCATCTCCAGGTATACATAGGGCATCTTGAAGTAAGTTAACTTTAGGGAAATTTGATTCATCTATTTTGGTTTTATAATAATTATTTAATTTAAATCTTAAATCTTGAAGTTCAGTATCTAGTTTTTCAACTTCTTTAATTATATATTTGGATACTTCTTTTTTTTCAGAAAGTGATAGTTGTTTAATTAAGTTACTTATTATATGTTCTTTTTCATTTATAGATGATTTTAAAATGTTAATATTCTTCTCTTCATTTGTTCCTTTTTCATAAAGCTGCATTAATAAAGATAGTGATTTTATTAATAAGTCTTTATCATATGCTTTAATTTGTTTAAGCAGAAGATTATCTAATATATCAACCCTTATATTTTTATTATCACATCTAGATCCCTTACTGCTATCTTTAGCAGAGCATACATAGTAATCAAGTCTCTTATTTTGTTTCTTAGATTTATGGCCTTGCTTTACCTTCATATTAGATCCGCATTTTGCACAAACTAATAATCCGGTTAAAAGAGCGGTGTTATCTCCAGTGCCAAGTCTCTTACTTCTCTTTTCTTTATTTTTATCTAAGATACTTTGTGCTTTTATCCAATCATCAGCACTTATTATGCCTTGGTGCCTAGAGACGGCCACTATCCATTCTGTAATATCTCTATCAGTTGTGATATTTTTAGTTTTATTATAAGTAAGATATCCGTTTCCGTTTGGTTCGCCAAATACATTCATCCCTAGTTGTTTTAAGAAGTTGTTTGTTGTTTCAGAGGACTTTACGTATAATGGACTTATTAGAATTCTTCTAAGCTGCATAGTGGACCATTGCCCACCATTTTTTCCTTTTACATTTGATAAATTTAAATATCTTGAAACCTTTGATAAAGAATGCAGTTCTAGGTATTTAGAAAAGATTAAATTAATTATGTTGAGTTCTGATTCTAGTGGACAGAGCTGCATCAATGAACGCTCTTTAAACTCGCTATCAATATAAGTAACTCTTTTTGCAGAAAAACCAAAAGGCTCTTGTCCTCCAAGCCACCTACCTGATTTTGCGAGTTGAAGCATATTATCCCGAACTCTTTCAGCAATGGTTTCTCTCTCAAGTTGAGCAAAAACACTAGCGATATAAATCATTGCACGTCCCATTGGGGTAGTAGTATCAAATTGTTCTCTAATGCTTATAAAATTAATTTTATATTTTTGAAGCATATCTAGAGTAGTTGAAAAATCAGCTACATTTCTGCTTATACGATCAAGTCTATAACATATAAGTACATCAAATAAGTTTTTTCTTGCATCCTTTAAAAGCTGCTGGAATCTAGGTCTATTAGTATTTCCACCTGAGAACCCCTCATCTTCATAGATAGTATAATCCTTGATGCCTAGCTTTGATCCATATTCTTTGCATAATTCTATTTGGTTTTCAATTGAGTCTCCTTTGCCAGTAAATATAGATTTTCTACTATATATAGCTGCTTTCATAAGTACCTCCTAGGCTTTATGGTACTATTCTAATAAACTAGACTTGAAAATATGACACATATTTTATGTAGTAACAAATATATGTTTAACACTTAGATATATTTATTCATATTATATAAGTAATAATGTTTAAAGAGGGTTCATTATATGAATAAAAAAATTACTATAATTATAGAAGGAATGTTAACAAAAGAAATAAAAATAGAATATGCAAAAACATTGGCTGTTAGTTTGCTTAATGAGTATGGGAAGAGTGCTTGCGAAGAATTATTAAATTTAAATAAAAATACTGATGAAAGATAAGTAGTTAAATTATATTTTAAACAAAAAAACACACATTATTGTTGGAAATTACAAAAAATGGTGTATAATAATTAATAACTTTATTATAAAGCCTAGCTTTAAGTATCTAATTATAAAACAATATTGTTTGCAAAGGATTAATTGAATTTATAGTTGATTTTAAATATTGTTTGAAAATTATATTAAATAAGGAGTGATTCAATGAATTTTTATAAGCCTAATGAAAAGATAAAATTTATGAGAAAGAATTTACATATGAGTCAAGCTGATTTAGAGAATACTAATATGACTAGGGCTTTTATAAGTATGATGGAAAGCGGAAGAAGAAATGTTACTAAGACAAGCTCTAAGCTTTTGTATGAAAAATTTAGTGAAAGAGCTAAAGCTTTAGGAATTGAACTAAACATAGATGAAGATTATTTTTCAACACTTCCACAGGAAGATGCTAAAGCATTCTGCGAAAAAGAGCTTAAAAAAGATATTTCCCATCAGTATATAGAATATTTAATTGCTATAGCAGTAAGGTTTGATTTAGATGATATTTTAGCAGAAGCATACAAAAAGGATGGGGATAAGTATTATAGAGAGGGTAATTATAACAATGCATTTATGAGTTTCACTAATGCCCTTGGCAAATTGAAAGAACTTAAAAATTTTAAAGAACAATTATTTATTTACAATTGTTTAGGTGTATGCAAGAGTGAAATAAGCGAACATAAGGATGCAGTATTTTATTTTCAAGAATGTATTAATTACTCAGTGCAACAACAAGATTACTACCATTATATAAAAGCAAGTTTTAATTTAGCAAGGGCATACAGTTATCTTCAAAGGTATGAAGAGTGTTTAAAGCTAATAAATGAAAATATCCTAGAAAGCAATTTGCATGTGGACGAACAGTACAAAATAAATGCAATGATTATAAGAGCAAATGCACTGTACTCCTTAGATAAACAAGAAGAAGCTTTATCAGAATACTACTCAATAATTGATGAAGTTGGAGATGAAAATGAACTAGTATTATCAATAGTATATACTAATCTAGGAGAACACTATTATAAAGTTGATCAATTAGATAAGAGTTTAAAATATACAAATGAAGCACAAAGGCTGAAAAATAAAGTGAATAAAAGAAGCCTTTCTGTAGTTTTAAATACAAAAGGTAAGATATTATTTAAGCAAGGATTACTTGATGAGAGTGCACTTGTTCTTGAGCTAGCGGTGAGTAAAGCAAAAGAGTACGGTAACTATGATTCGCTATTAGAAAATCTTAAAGATTTAATAAAAGTTTATGAGAAGATGAATGATATAGATAAGATGAAAGAGCTTTCTATGGAATTAATAAACTTACACGAAAATAAAAATATTACGTTAATCTGAAAGAAAACAACCTTGTAAATTGGTTGTTTTTTATTGTATCACACAGAGAATTAACTGAGTTGGACTTTAATAATTTATTTAATTTGAGGAATGTAAATTTATTAATGCTAATATAAATTTAATTGAAAATGATTAAGTCTAATGGTAAGTGGGCAGTCTTCATATACCTTATGCCGTTATATTGATATTGGTTTGCAGCTAATGTATATTATTCTTAAGTAGTTATTTTAGGTGTAATTAGACATAAATCAAAAAGTAACCAATTTATTTAGTGAGATACTTTTATAGCTGACACAGTTATAAAACTTTTTGATGAGCGTTATTGACAATACAATAATATAGATATATTAGTATTAGAATTTTTAAGAAATTAGCAAGAAAAACTAAAGAGTAATAAATTGCTAAAAACAGCACTTATACTTTCGAGTATTAATGCTGCTTTTTATTGTGCAAGTAATTTTCAAAATATAATGTGATTTTGAGACCTCATATTAAGTTATTACGTCTTTATAAGTGAAAGGGCGGTGTGAAGATGAAGATAAGCGAGGACAACTTGGTTAGAGAGCTTAAAAATAAGAATCCAAAAGCGCTGGATTATTTAGTTGCAAATTATAGCAACCTTATCTTTAAAGTTGTTATTACTATAATTGGAAGTGGGAAAAGAGAAGAAGCAATGGAGTGTGTAAATGATGTTCTTCTTAAAGTGTGGGAGAAGATAAGTTATCATGATGAAACAAAAAGTAAATTCTCATCTTGGCTTATTGCTGTAAGTAAGTACAATGCATTGGATTATAAAAGAAAGTTAATCAAAATTGAAGAACAATACAACATTGAAGATCTTATGCTGGCAGATGAAAAACAGGTAGAAGAACAAATTTTATGTAATGAGGGTAGACAAGAACTTCTTAAAGTGATTGATACTCTAGGAAGTCCAGATAAAGATATTTTTATAAGAAAATATTTTATGGGGGAATCAATAAGTCAAATAAGCGAAGCGTTAAGCCTAACTAAACCAGCAATTAAAAATAGACTTTTTAGAGGAAGAAAGATTTTAAAAGATAAATTAAATCCAATGGAAATGGAGGCGCTTTAGTATGGGAAAAGATATATATGAAGAATTTGATAATATTTACTTTGATCAAGCTGAGTTTGAAAAAATTGAAGACTCATTGTCAGAGATAGAGATTAAAAGGCTGAATAAGAATTTGAAAAAAAGAATATTTAAACAAAATAAAAGATATATAAAGGCGGCAGCAATTGCTTCAATAACATTAATAATAGGAACTAGCATTATGACACCGGCCTTTGCAAAAACAATAGTTCAATACGTACCTGCATTGGAAAACTTGTATGAAAAACTGGGATATTATAGTGAATACAAGGATTTCTCTCAATATATAGGTGTAAGCAAGGAAGCTCAAGGATACAAATTTACAATAGATAAGCTTGTAGCGGATCAAGATACAGTGTTAGTTGCATTAAGGATAACTAAGCCAGGACTGAATGATGAAGAGCAAGGGAAAAAAAGTGGAAATAATTTTTATATAGATGCGGATGTTGACGGTTTAGGGAAAGGAGCTATTACAGGAGGGACTATGACTAAAAGAACTATTGATAAAAATACTTCAATTGTACTTTTAGAAAATGAGGTGGCTGTAGGGAAAGTATTACCTATGAGGTTTGAAATGAATATAGATATTTTTTCTACATTTAACGGAAAAATTAATGTGAACTTTAAATTGCCAGTATCTAGGCAAAAGACAAAGGAAGAAACTATAGTGAAAAAAGATCTTGGAGTAAGTGAGATTAAAGAAAAATTTAATGTAAATATTAATGAAGTAAAATCAAGTCCATTAAATACAAATATAAAATATACAACTGATAAAAGTATTGATAAAAACATGGATGAAAAGACTTTCGTAAGCTTTTACTGCTATGATGATAAAGGGAATATATATTTAGATATGGGGGCAAGAGCAGATGATGGTAGTAAAAAAGTAGGAGCTGTAAGCCCTGTTGAGAAAAATGCAAGAAAATTATATATTGTTCCTTATATATATGAAAATTTAAGTGGTAAACAAACCAATTATGAAAGCCTTGATTTTGATGGAAAACTATATGATCTTAATACAATTAGAGAATTTGATATGAAGGAAGATGGTAAGATTAATGTATATAAAATAGAAAAGAATAGTGATACTATTAAATTTTACTATACATTTACTGGACCAGATAATTCTTTAACAAAACAAGACGTCATTCAGTTATATGAAGATAATCCAGATAAAGAGGGAGCTAAGCTTATAATCTCAAGAAAAGATATAAAAATATATAAACCAGACTCCAGTAAACCTAATAATTATTGTATAGAGTTTAGGAATGTAGATGGTGATAAGAATTATGTGTATTCTGTAGGATGCTTTCCGACTTCTAAAATGATATGTGGAGATAAGATTGAGGTTAATCTTAGAAAGTAGAATAAATCGATTTTATATTAATGCTGCTTTTTTATTTTAATATTAAAAATAATACTCAGAACTTTAGTTGTTTCAAATATGCTTTTTAAATTTATTGTATAGACAATAACACAAATGCATAAAAATGAGAGGTAGAATAAAAGCAAGAACTACAATATTAATATAAAAAAGGAGAATACAATTATGGAAGAAAATAATAAGGGTATAATTCCAGAAGGATTCCTTTGGGGGGGAGCTGTAACTTCTTTTCAAAGTGAAGGTGCGTACAATGAAGGAGGAAAAGGTCTTTCTATTGTAGATAAGAGAGAAATTCCAGAAGGTTTTTCTGATTGGACAGTAGCTGTAGATTTTTATCATAGATATAAAGAGGATATAAAATTATTTAAAGAATTAGGAATTAATTCATATAGAACAAGTATTTCTTGGGCAAGAGTTATGCCAAATGGTGAAGGTGAAGTCAATGAGGAAGGATTGAAATTCTATGATGATTTGTTCGACGAATTATTAGCAAATGGAATTGAGCCTGTAATAACACTTTATCATTTTGATATACCTAATGCGTTAGCAGAAAAATATAATGGTTTTGCTTCAAGAAAAGTAGTAGATCTATTTGCAGATTATGCAAAGCTTGTATTTGAAAGATATAAAGATAAGGTTAAGTATTGGATAACTTTCAATGAGCAAAATTTAGTGCTTATTATGAACGAATATTGGGGAGTAACTACACCTGAAGGTGCTGATAGGGAAGCATTAGCTTTCCAAGTAACTCATAATGTATTTATTGCTCATGCTAAAGCTACAAAGCTGTTACATGAAATTATTCCTGATGGAAAGATGGGCGGAATGGTTGCTTACACTACTACTTATCCAGCAACTTGCAAGCCAGAAGACGCTTTAGCAAATCAAAAGGTTAAGGAACTCTTCAATGACCTATATTTTGATGTATTTGCTCATGGAGAATACCCAACATATATAACAAGTCTATGGAATAAGAGAAATATAAGACCAGTGTTTGAAGCTGGTGATGAAGAATTATTAAAAGAAAATACAGTAGACTATTTAACTTTCAGTTATTATAGAAGTGATATAGTAAAGGCTGTTGAAGGAGGAGACGGTGCTGCTATATTTAAAGGCATCACAAGAAATCCTCATCTAGAAGCAAATGAATGGGGCTGGGCGATAGATCCAATAGGGTTTAGAATAGCATTAAAAGAAGTGTATGCTAGATATAGAATGCCTATTTTTGTTACTGAAAATGGAATTGGTGTTAGAGAAGAATTAAATGAAAATAACACTGTAGAAGATGATTACAGAATTGAATATTTAAGAGATCATATAAAAGAAATGAAGCTTGCAATGGAAGAAGGCGTAGAGGTAATAGGTTATTTAACTTGGGGCTGTACAGATATATTAAGTTCTCACGGTGAAATGAAGAAGAGATATGGATTCATTTTTGTAAATCGTGATGAAACTGATTTAAGAGATTTAAAGAGATATAAAAAGAAAAGCTTTGATTGGTTCAAGAAGGTTACTGAATCAAATGGAGAAATATTGTAATTAATACAATAGATATATTGAACAAAACTCACTTATGGTGTAAAATTACACTATAAGTGAGTTTTTATTGTTTTTATCCATAATTGTTAAAATGAAATTATAAAAATTAATATAATATTGAGGTTCTATTTAATTTGCTGTACCAATTGATCAGCTAAGTATTATTACTTCAATATTGTTATGAATAAAACTTATTAGAACTTATATATAACAGGTCAAATCTTGATTATTAAAAGAGGTGAAGTGTTTGAAAAAAGCAAGTATAATATTTCTAATTCTAACTCTATTTTTATTATTTATGAATTTTCGAGATTCATTCTACGGAAATCCTATAAGTAGATATTTAGTTACTAGGCAAATAACAAATTATATTAGTGATTATGCGCATATAAAAAATTTTGAAATTACAACGATAAATAAAAACTTTAAAAATGGCGGATATTATATTGCTAATGTATACGATGAAGATAATAATAACAAATTCATTATAGAATCAACGGAGAGAAATGTTGTTTCTCATAATCTTGATGATATAAAACAACCAATAAATGTAGATGAAACTAACTATTCTCCCATAATTTTATGGGTAGCATTAGAAGCAAGTTTTATATTATTTGCTATAAGCTCCATCATATATTTTTATGGAGCTTTGTTTAGAAAAGAAAAGAAGATATAATGAAATGTTCAATTGAAAATCTTAGTAAAATCTTTACTAAAGCAATTGTTAGTAAAACTTATAAAATAAAATTTAATTATATAATCCTGCAAAGAAAAAACAAATTAATATTAAAGACTGAAAGGTGAGCGAAATGACAAGAGAAGAATTTATTAAAAAAGTTGATGAAAAGCTAAAGCTTATAAGGACTGAAAAAGGATATACACAAGATAAGATGGCTGAAATACTAGGGATTTCTAAAAAAACACTGGTTCAAGTTGAAAAAGAAAGAGCTAGCTTAGGCTGGGCAGTAGCTGTTGCCACATGTGTGATTTTTAAGAATAGTGAAATTCTTGAGTTAACTTTTGGAGGAGATATTGATGAAATCATAGTGTCTTTATCTTTTAAAAATGAAGAAAGAAAATATACTCCAACCCTTGGAGGAAAGATATGGTGGAACGATTTAAAAAATGAAAAAGGATATACAATACAGCAGAATATAATATCCAGTCATTATAGAATTCTGGATATAAACAAACGAAGGATTTGTTATTCATTTGAAAAAGAGTATATAGATAAAAGATTTGAAGAGCTTACGGAATAGAAATTATATATGCATGAATGTATATATTTACAGACAAATCAAGGAGGAGATTATGAAAACTAAAAATGTAATAATAGTTTTGTTTCCATCAATTGTTATGACATTAATAAATATATTTTCTTTTTCAATAGATATTATGGGGGAATATGACAAAATGGGTACGATAATTTTGTCTCTTATAATTATAGATCCTCTAATGTTTTTTATACAAGGGATAATGGCAGGTAAAGAGAGGATCAATATGTTTTTAGCTTTGGGTACTTCTGCGGTAGTATTTGCACTATGGTGCTTAATCTATTTAAATTCTTCTGCGCTACCATATTGTATTATTTATATAATCATCGGAAGTTTAACATACCTATTTGGAAAATGGTTTTATAGCGCTAAAAAATCATAAAGCAGCTATTTATAACATATTAATTTTAATAATATTTTTTAGAATAGCCACTCTTTAAACCATATTGATTAAAAGGATAAAATTTTTTGTAATTCACTTCCGGTAATTTGTAATTTATGATAATATTTGTAGATAAGGGCGTTTTTAAAGGGGGAAGTTATTTGATAAAAGCAATATTATTTGATTGGCATGGTGTATTAGTTGAAAGTGATAAGAACAATATTGTAAGAGAACATATCCTATATAATAAATTGAAGAATAATACTGCATCTAAGGATGAAATTATAGAAATCGCTAAATCCTTTAAAAAGTATGAACCATTATGGGAAGTACTACCTGAGTTAAAGAAATATTTTAAAATGTGTGTTGTTAATAATGGACCAAAGTCAACCTGTGAATACTGGGATCAATACTATGGATACTCTGAATTCATGGATTTTGTTAATTCAGAAGCTGAAGGGGTAGAAAAGCCAGCGCCTGAAATCTATAAGATAGCTTGTGAGAGGCTAGGGGTAAATACAGATGAGGTGATTTATATGGATGACAACTGTGGGTTCCCAGAGGAAACAGAGAGGTTAGACATGAAGTTTATTCACTGGGATTCAACTGAAAGTGGATTTAGAAAGTTTAAGAAATACTTATTAGAAAATATGAATATAGAATTATAGATATGGTATTGTTTAAATTTATAAATAAGTTAAACAGTTGTTTTATTGAGCGATTTTTATATGTTATTAGTCTAAATTAATAAAGATAAGTTTATTTAATAGAAGTGGGGCCATAGTATATTTAAAAATGTAAACATATGCGACGCCTTTTGTTTTGTTTAAGATGTCTGGATTTGTTGTATAAAGATAAAGTATAAAAGTAAAATAAATATATTTTGATTAGTAAAAAAGTAACCGCTAGTAAGAGAATTAATTACTAGCGGTTTTAAGTTTACAAAGCTAAATTTTATTAGCAGAGTATTAAATATTGTACATGTATTCACCATTTTCTTTTATTCCATAAAAGTCAGCAAAGGTTAAGTCAAATACACTCTTATTTATTTTTGAGATATTAATCTTATTCTTTATTAAGTGAGTCATAACTCCACAGTAGGAGATTTCTCCAACTAACAATGCACCATGTATTAGACCATCTTTTTGGATGATCTTTTTATAAACTTTATCAGTTTTAAATATATCTACGATATAGCTGTCATCTGGTGCGTTGGCTATTCCAATTGAAGCTGCTTGAAGTCCTAAAAAATTCATAGAGTTAAGATATGCAAAGTTATCTTCGCATATGGTTTCTATGCCTGCCATATTAAGAGCGGCAGATTTTCCTTGTCTTACTGCTACTGGCCATATAGGGGATAGAGCTGTTACGTCACCGGCTGCATAGATATCTTGGACATTAGTCTTGCAGTATTTATCTATTAAAATTCCTCTTTCACATCTAACTCCAGAATCGCCTAAGAAATCTATATTTGGTTTTACTCCTGCTGCCACTACAATTAGGCTACAAGGAATTAGTTCATTATCGTTTAATACAACGCCAGTTGCTTCACCATTATCGTTTATAACAACTTCTTTTGCAGAAGCGCTAAGGTGAAGAGTGACATTTTTAGCTTCTAATAACTTTTCATATCTCAAGGATGCTTCTTTATCAAGCTGAAGAGGTAGTATCCTATCTGCCATTTCTACTAAGTGAATATTGACCTTCTTTTTGATAAGTCCAACAGCTGCATCTATACCAACAAGTCCTGCACCTATTATGACTACATTATCTTGAGCTTTGCAGTTTTTTGATATACCAACTGCATCTTCTATATTTCTAAGTGGATATACATTGTTAGCTTCTCTTAAGTTTTTTATTGGTGGAATGGATGCTGAAGCTCCTGAAGCAATAAGAAGAGTATCATAGCTTATTGTATCCCAATTACTAAGTACTAGCATTTTCTTATCAGCTTTAATATTTTTTACTTCTAAGCCTTTAAGCCAAGTGATTTTATTTGCTTCAAAGAAATCACTTTCAACAAAAGATAGTGTATTTAAGTCTCTATCACCACTAATATAGTGATGAAGCATACATCTTGAATATACGTTTACATCTTTTGAAATAACAACTATCTCACATTTAGGATCTATATCTCTTAAGGTTTTAGCAGCATTTATACCTGCGGCACTGGCACCGATAATCACATGTTTCATATTCTACACCTCCTCATATAGGTGAATAGCTCCAGTTGGGCAGTTCTCAACACATCTTGGAACTTCTCTTCCGTTGCATAAATCACATTTTAATATAACTTTCTTACTAGCGTCATCTGATTTTAAAACCCCGTAAGGGCAGGAGATTACGCACATATAACAAGAAGCACATTTCTTTTCGTTATAAGATACTATTCCAGTTATTGAATCCTTGGTCATGGCTCCGCTCATGCAGGCATTAGCACACTCAGGAACATCGCAGTGTCTACAGAATATTGGAGTAGGTTTTCCTTCAGCATCAAGAGCTATATAGCTTCTGCTTTCATTCTTTATGTCATGAAGATTTACATCAAAGATTGAAGTGGCACTTTCACTGTGTTCAGCCATACATGCTAGGGTGCAGTTCATGCACCCTTCACATAAGGCTTTATCTATGATTATTCTATTCATAGCATCGTCCTCCTACAATTTGATTAGGCTAAGCCTAGACCAGATCTTCTATTTAGAATTATTGCTTCAAGACGGTCAGCAGCTTTAACCACGTCATCTTCAAGGATTAGTTGACCACCTGTGATATCTTTAAGATCTTCAGTTAATAGCTTAGTAACAGTTTCGCTTCCAGTGATGAATGGTGGAATTGCAAGGTGTAATGGAAGACCTAAAGCAAGTCCAAAGGCACCATCAGCAAGAGCTTGCTCTTCAAGCCACTGTGGAGCAGAAAGCACTAATGGCAATTGTGGTATATCTACATTTAAGAAGGCTGCAAGTTCTGATGCAACTATCTCAAGTCTACCTATAGCTAGGCATGGTCCAAAGTTTAGTACTGGAGGAATTCCAAGAGCTTCACATACTTCTTTAAGGTTGTCTCCTGCAAGGCTAGCAGCTGAAGGTGACATTAAACCTACGTTTTCTAGTCCTCCACTTGAACATCCTGCAGATAGAACTATGATATCTCTCTTTATAAGTTCCTTTGTAAGCTCTACTGTGAATACATCATGTCCCATAGCTGTAAGGTTAGAGCAGCCTACAACTCCAGCAACCCCTTTAATCTTACCGCTGGCAATTAAGTTAACTAGTGGTTCCCAAGTTCCGCCTAAGAATTCTCTTAAAGAGTTTTCACTTACACCAGTTATAACATCATCATGACCGTGATCTGTAGGTATATTTATACCAACATTCTTTCTTCTGCTTGAGTAGCTCTTTAAGGCTTCATCAATTATAGTGTCAGTTATTTTTGCTCTATCTTCATAAGTGTAATTTATATAATCAGCGTTAGCTTTTTTAGCAACATCATCTAAGCATATCATCTTAACTTCAAACTCCTCTGCGATTGGTTCGATACCTGGTAGAGTACAGTTGAATTCTGAAAGAATTATATCTATACCTCCAGTAGTGATAAGTGATTCGCTTGTAAAGTTGTTTCCAGCATGCCCTGAGAATACTTCTTTATAGTGTTCACCTCTAAGCTGTAGATCCTGACCAACACAAGTACATCCAACAAGCTTGAAGCCCTTAGCACCAACAGCCTTTGCTTTTACAGTTATATCTTCATCTAAAAGTCTATCTTGAAGATG
Organism: Clostridium yunnanense; assembly: GCF_016595795.1. GTDB lineage: Bacteria > Bacillota > Clostridia > Clostridiales > Clostridiaceae > Clostridium_AR > Clostridium_AR yunnanense. The sequence continues at coordinate 16,270 of NZ_JAENHN010000062.1, read as the reverse complement.
AGAGATAACTGAGTGTTGGTGACCTGTAACCATGATGTTTATATAGTCTGTATCTACTACTTTGAAACCAACCTTTGCTTGTCTTATAACTGGTTCTCCAAGTATTACGTCATTTAAAAGGTTAGTTAGAGTAAGTCCGTATAGACCAGTGGAAATGCCAAGGTTCAGACTGTGAAGCATCATATCTACAGGATCACTGCTAAGGTTAGTTGAAGATTTAACAACAGCATCAAAAACTTCTGATTTAGCTCCGCCAGGTAGAATATTAAGCTCTTGCCACTTCTTAAATCTAGGGCCATAAGCCATTTTTTCAGTTAAAGCCATCTTTTCATATCTTGGCTTGTATAAATCCTTAAGGACAGCATCAGCTATAAGAATAGCCTTCTTATGCATGTCTTCTTCATGTATATCGAAAAGTTCACCAAGGTGGTTTAGGGCATTTACACCTTTGATTTTATCTTTGTTCTCACCAGTTTTCTTTAGGTTTAAAGCAGTAGTTTCAACCACATGCAAATAACAGCCAGCACCAGCAGCAACTGTTCTCAAAAAGTTACGAGCAACGATTGTGTCAGCATTTGCACCACATACTCCACGCGGAGCCTTTGGTGTGATACGGCATGGGCCATTTGCACATAGACGGCAGCAAACACCTTGTTTACCAAAGCCGCATTTTATGCTTTGATCCTTAACTCTGTGATGAGAGGTTTCCACCTCAGTATTTGCTATAAAGTTTTCTAAAACCTTATCGGCACTACTACAAATTGTACAACTTCCACAACTAGACATTAAAAATACCTCCTCAATGTTAACTAAAATGGTATACTTTAAAATAAAAATATATAGATGAAACACTTCTTCACGAAATTTATATTTTTAATACATTTAAATATTACAATAGTATTGAAAATACTTTTAGAAGTGAAATAGGTTGTCTTTAGACAGCTGCTTCACATTTAACTTTAAATTTTAGTATCCCCTTAAAAAATAAGTTAAAGATCTTCTGTTTGTGAAGTGTTACATCGTTAAGGGAGAGATGGATAGTTTCCCTCCTTTAAAGCTTTGAAATTGATCTTTGATAACTGCATGATAAGACTTGTCTGTATTCCGCCAAGAGCTTTGTGAATCTCACATCTATTGCCTTTCTGGGCATTGCAATAGGTTGGATCAATAAGACAGCGGTTAACATAAATTGGTCCATCAATAGCTTCTATGACATCCTTAAGAGTTATTTCTTCAGGCAGCTTGTTAAGTGAATAGCCACCATTAGTACCTCTATAAGATTTTATTATTCCACTACCAATTAGCTTCCCTAGAAGTTTTAGGAGAAATCTTAAAGGTAATCCTTCATGCTCGGCAATTACAGAAGCCTTTACTTTTGCATCTTCACCGAGCTTAGACAAATATAAAACGACCCGCAATCCATAATCTGCTTCTTGAGTAATTTTCATTTTCTATCTCCTAATGTTCACTAACTTGGTATAGTATCAATATAATGCTGTTGGGTTATTTTGTCAAGGATATATTGGTAAAAATTTTACTGTTTGATAGTGAAGTTTGAGGTTTCTAAACTAGCATAACATAGATGTTTTATTGCTTTGTTAGCTTTTTATGTGAGATTTATAAAAACTTAAATTTGAATCATAAATTTTAAAATCTAGATTTTATTGCAAAGGGTACATCCATATATAGGGTTATTAACTAAAATATTAAGTTATACGTGCACGAAAATCCACAGCAACCGCGTTCTTCGAACAAGTATAACTTAAGTTTTTGTAATGGAAACATTTAATCTTAAACTACTTCGCATTGAAATCTATCCAATATATAGATTCGTAGAACTACTAAAATCTTTATTTGCTCAATAATCCATTAGAGCTTTAATAACTTCATAACAGTTTGAAACAGGATGGTAGTTTACTTTAGGAATAAGAGCTTTTAAATCGTTATACTTTTCATTTGTTCTATTCAATTTTTCGTACCATCCACCGTGTTCTTTGTCTATAAAAAAGGTCTCACAATAGGTAGATATATAAGTATAAACATTCCAGTAATAAGCTTCTTTACTGTCAGAGGCTAGAAGAGCAGAGGCACCTAAAGTTTCCGCTACCACCCAAAAATACTTGTCTGTATCAATAGGCAAGCCTTTTTTGGATATAGAGTAGAAAATGCCTCCATATTCGTTGTCTACAGCTTTTGACATTGTAGTATTATAAAGGTATTCGGCTTTTTGTGACATCCACTCTTGGGGGAAATTCCTCTTAAGCATTAAGAGTAATCTGCTCCATTGAATAGAATAGCCGGGGATGAAAGCTTCGGTTCTTATATCATCTGTTGATTCCTTACCGTAGTCCCAATCAACTTGCCAGTTTTCATCATAATGATCCCAAATCATACCGCCAGATTTTGAAGCTAGTTTTACTGTAACTGATTTACTTAATTCGTAACATTTTTTAAGAAATTTCTTATCTGAAGTTGCTTCGTAAGCAGCTATCATAGCTTCGCACATATGCATATTCGCTTTTTGACTGCGATAAGGGGATATTATACTAAAGTCACTATTTGTATCACTTACATATAGTTCATGCTGAGGTTCCCAAAAATATTTTTCTAGTAGTTCGTATACATATTCAATTATATCTTTTGCGTAGTTTACTCCAGCTTCGTATGCTTTGGAGGCTGCAAGCAAAACTAAAGCATGACCAGTAGTAGATTTTGTAGAATCTAGAACCTGTTGCCCTTTTAGAGTCCAGTAATAACCACCGTTCTTCTTATCGAGATGAAATTCCTGCAAGAATTTTAATCCATGTTCTACTGCTTCGATACACCATGAAGCATCGTTATCCAATAAAGCACCAATGCTAAAGATATAGATAAATTTTGCTGTACCTAAAAGATGTTTTATTTCTAGGTCACCTATAGTTCCGTCTTCAAGAAAGCAACTAAAATAACCTCCATTTTCATAATCCATACACTTCGGATAGTAAAAATCAAGGATTTGAAAGATATGTTTTTTCAGCCACTCAGGGTTTTCAAAATCTGAGCTGCATGCAGAATTATTGACCATTTTTTCACCACCTTAACATTAAAATATATTCTGATTAAAATCCATATATTCGTTAAGTTACAGTGATTAAAGGTGAAAACTAAAACTTAAGGTAATCGAAGATTTATGGATTATTTACAATTTATTTAATGAGAAAATATATTTAGTCAAATGAAGGTTTGAAAAATAAAATATTTCAATATATTAAAGAATAGTAAGCTTGAAGGAAATGTAATAGGGATATTTAAAAACAATTAAAGAAGGTCCAGTATGAGATTACTGAACCTTCACAAGTAAGCTAATATGATTATTTTAGTGTGAATTGTTGTATAAGCTTTCCTAGTTTCAATGCACTATCAGAATTACTATCTGAAGAAGCTAAGATTGAATCGTTTTTACCACTAACTTCTACTATACTTGAAGCTATATTAGTTGATGACTTTGCTACTTCAGTTACAGATATTGCAACATCATCCATGCTCTTTGTGATTTGGTCTACTGTGTTTGAGATATTTTTTGAAACTTCCGCAAAGTTTCCAATTAACTCCTTAAAGGTATCTCCATCTTTTTTATATTCATCACTGATTTGGATTAGCTTTTGATAGTCTTTTAAAACATCTTTTTCTATAAACATTAATACGTCTTGTGATGAGCCTGAAAGCTTACTAACAGATTGAAGTACTGCACTAATCTTTGTTTGTATTTCAGAAACTGCAAGAGAAGATTGTTCTGCAAGTCTTCTTACTTCATCTGCAACTACTGCAAAGCCTTTACCAGCCTCACCAGCCCTTGCAGATTCTATTGCTGCATTTAAAGCAAGTAGGTTAGTTTGACTAGCTATAGCATCAATACTGTTTGCTACTTCTGATATTTCGTTTACAACAGCTACTCCAGCAAGTGCTTTTTCAAGATTAACCTTTGTTTCATTGTATACTTTTTCAGCATTTTTTCTAGAGCTAACAGATTCCTCATTTATAGCAGTAGCCTTTTGCTGAATATTTAATGCTATATCTAAGCCTTGTTGTGCTTTTTCAGCAGTAATATTTATTTCATCTCTTACATTTGAAGTCATTGAAGATACTTCTTGAACTGCTGCAGAGGATTCTTCCATACCAGCTGAAATCTCTTCTGTAGCAGCTGATATTTGTTCTATTTGTGAACTTACTTCTGTAAATAGAGTATTTGTTATCTCACTGCTTTGAAGAATATTTTCACTTTCATCTTTTATAGAAAGCATACTTATATTTAATTTATCCACGGCTTCATTTAAAGCGGTTACTGTATTTCCGATCTCGTCTTTAGCAGCAGCTTCCATATGAAGATTAAAATTTCCTTCTGCTAGTTTTGTTGATCCATCCATAACTTGTTTAACTTGGTTTACAACACTTCTTCTAATAACATAGGTTAAAAGTATACCTAGTACTATACTTAGAGCAAGTATTATAATCATCTGTGTAGTGGCTGCTGCTGTTGTAGATCTGCCTTTTTCAGCTTCAATCTGCATTGATTGATTTTGCATAGTAAGAATATCGTCTATGCTTTTAAACAAAGCAGCTTGTGGTGTATCGATTTCATTAATTATTGATTCTAGTTGCGCAGTATTAAGAGCCGTTTGTGAGCCTATAGCTATGGCTTTATCGAAAGCAGAAAATGCTGCGGTAGCATTTTTTTGAAGTGCTTGATACACTTCCTTGCTTTCGTTTGTAGTAATAAGTGAACCTAACTCATTATTACTAGACTCAAATATCTTTTTATTATCAGTAATAATTTTTTGCTGCTCAGAGATGTAGTTAGAATTACCACTTATTGATAAATTTCTCACACTTATTGCAATCTTGTTAATACTACCTCTCAGTTGATATGCTAGACTCATCTTTTTGTTTTCAACGTTTACAAGTCTAGTAACACTTTGGTTTATAGCATTCAATCTAAATATAGCTAGTCCGCTCGAAAGCATCACTAGTAATATCATTAAAGAAAAACCAATTATTAGTTTGTTTGAAAGCTTAATCTTATTGAATCTCATAACAACACCCCTTAAGTTTTTTTCGTTAATTCATATTAGTTCTTTCGACAAAATTTGCGCTAAACTTTAATGGGATTTAGAGGTGATTTTAGTTTAACTGAGTATACTTTACAAAGTGTAAAAAATTAAGATATTTATTATTGAACAGTAGGATTTTTAATAATTATATATTTGTAAAAATGATATATTAAAAAAATGTTGTTGAAATTAAGTGGTTGTACAGCATTCAACAGTACCTCTTTCTAAATATTTAAATAAGCGTTATATCCAGCATACAAAGAGCCCTAGGAACATATTAATTACAGAATTAATCACTGAAGCTTATTTTGAAGAAGGGAGTAAAATTTGTATGAAAAAGAAATTAATAATCATTATTATACTTATTAGCACTGCTGCCTTACTAGTAAGTTGTATCCCAGGGGATGGGACTAATTCACCATCAAACCAGGCAGGACTTTTTTCTGGAATTTGGCATGGATGGATTGCACCGATTTCACTTATAGGCGAATTTTTTAATAATAAGCTCAAGGTATATGAAGTTAACAATACGGGGTTTTGGTATGATCTGGGCTTTTATGCAGCAATAATAAGTGGTTTTGGAGGTTTATCTTTATTTAGGAAAAAAGATTGCGACAAAAAGTAGATTTGGACAAATTAAGACATAATTAATATATTAATTGAAATATGAAATAAAACTGGTTTAAGGCAAATCATGTGTATATTACTGACTCTGTAAATAATCTAAATATTAAAACAACAGTAAAATGTGTTATAATTATTTTAAGATTACGGACAAGGGGTTTTCATATGAATATAGAGTTAGATGTACACACTCATACAATTGCTAGTGGTCATGCTTATAGTACTTTAAGAGAGATGGCTAAGTCAGCTTCGGAAAAGGGACTAAAGCTACTAGGGATTACAGAACACGCGCCTGGAATACCAGGAACCTGTGAGCAAATATATTTTGGCAATCTTAGTGTTGTACCTAGAGAAATGTATGGGATAGAGCTTATGCTTGGCTCTGAGATAAATATTCTGGACTATAATGGAGCTTTAAGCTTAGAGGAAAGATATATTGATAAACTAGATGTAAGAATTGCAGGAATCCATAGACATTGCTATGAGCATGGAACTATAGATCAAAATACTAGCGCTATACTTGGAGCGATTAAACATCCTAAAATAGATATTATAAGTCATCCTGATGATGGTGAATGTCCTCTAAATTACGAGGTTATTGTAAGAATGGCAAAAGAGTACAATACTTTATTAGAGCTAAATAACAATTCTATTAATCCTAGGAATCAAAGAAAGAACGCTAGAGAAAATAGTATATATATGCTTAATTTGTGCAAAAAGTATGAGGTGCCTATTATAGTGTCAAGTGACGCGCATTTTGATGAACATGTTGGAAAAGTAGATTTAGCATTTGAAGTGCTTAAGGAGATTAACTTCCCTAAAGAACTTGTTATAAACAGCTCAGTTGAAGAGTTTAAGAAGCTCATTGGTAAAAATAGACCTTTACCAACACTTTGACATTTAATATAATGTATAGTAATTAACACAAGGCCAATTCTATAAGAAGTGTGTTTTTTCGAGAATAATAGAATTTAAAATAATATCAGATTGAAAGGTAAGGTGCCAATGAAATTAGATAAAAAGCTGCTTCAGTATTGCTTATATGCTATAGGAACTGTGATGATAGTATATATTGGAATATCAATTCTCAATAATATAGGGAACATCTTTAATCTAGCATCAAGTATGTTAAAAACAGCTTATGTGCTGGTAAAACCTCTGCTTATTGCTTTAGTGATTGCTTACTTATTAAAGCCAGGGGTTAATGCTATAGAGATACTTTTAGAAAAAAGAAATGTTGTAAAAAATTCATCAGTAAGAAGAACATTAGGAATAGTTATAGTTTATGCGCTTATGATTAGTTTGTTTTTATCCATTATTATAGGAATATATATAATGGTCGGAGGGAAACTTTCAAACAATACAACTATTGCTAATATGACTGCATATTTCACAGAGTATTTAAATAACACAAAGTTGTCGGTAAATTACATCAGTGAAAAATTGCAAAGCTTGAATATATCCATCCCTACTGACTTAAATGAGAAGATTGCGCAAGGAGTGAGTTATATACAAGCCTATGTTACTGCCAGCATAGGTGGTTTAGCAAATGTTATTGTATCTGCAGGAGGGAATATAGCAACCTTCTTTATTGCATTGATTCTAAGTATTTACTTGGTTAAAGATTCTGAGTATTTTATTGATATATGGAACAAGATATTTAACCTTATATTTGGGAAAAGTAAAACAGGACATAATTTAAGAGAGATATTTGCTATTTTAAATAGCACTTTTAATAACTATATAAGAGGACAGCTTTTAGAAGCTTCTATGGTAGGTGTTTTATCTGCAATAGTACTTTACTTTATAGGTATAGATTATGCCTTTGTTATCGGTATAATAGCTGGTATCTGCAATATGATTCCTTATGTAGGACCTTTAGTTGGTACGGTACTAGCAGTTATAATGGCATTACTAAGTGGGCAGCCTATTACAGCGTTATGGGCTATAGTAGGAATGCTTGGAGTTCAGCAAGTTGATAACAATTTCCTTGCTCCTAAAATTGTAGGAGATAGTGTAGGGTTACATCCGGTATTTACTATGCTTGCTATCTTAATAGGTGGAAATGTTGGGGGGCTTATAGGTATGCTTATAGCAGTCCCAGTAGCGGCATCATTAAAAATACTATTTGGAAAATGGTACAATGATCATATGGAGAAGTCAAAAGTTTAATAAATAGTTTAAATGAGTATAAAAGCATGTATTGGACACCTATACAAAATATTTTAATTACAATTTTATAACATATTTAAAAGCCTCTGCTGGAGAAATCTAGCAGAGGCTTTTAAATTGACATGATATATAAATATATTTATGTACATCTTTAGTTTATTTCTGAAGGTACGAAAAATAGATTAAATGCGTCAAAAAAATACAGCATTATTTAAATTTAGACAAAACAACAAAATAAATCGACAAAATTATAGGAGGTAGTTATAATTAGGTTAAACTTATGATTGAAGCGATAAAGGTGAAGTTTAAGTTCTTTGATAATAGTTCATCTGAAAAAGTGATAAATTATCATAAAGCTTTAAGACTATTAAGGGTGACAAAAATTAGTAGTCAGTTAAGTGGCTAGTGCATGTTGTAGAAAAAATATAAATTTAATTATTAAGGAGGCTTTAAATGAGATTTACTAAATCACTTAGATTTAAACTTGCAATAACTCTTGTTTGTGTATCGCTAATACCTCTTCTTACATTGTCTGTGTTTCAATTAACCCAATTTAACTCAGTAACATCGGATGATATTAAAGAAAAAGAAATGGGGATATCTAGCTCTATGGTAGATACAATGAATGGATGGCTTGATGGAAAAGTAGCACAACTTACAGAAGTGTACAAAGCTCATCCAGAGTTTAAGAATCCAAATGCTGCTGAAATATCAGCGGTTTTTAAAAGTGTTAACGAAGGTGATCCAGAGGTAGAATCATTAAATTTTGTTAATAAAGATGGTAAAGCTGGTACCATTGATCTTAAAGATAGAGAATATTTTATCAAGGCTAGGGATACTAAAGAAATAGCTTTTACAGATCTAGTTGTAAATAGAAGTACTAAAAACACGAACATACCTATAGCAATGCCTATTATAGATGATAGTAAAAACTTTCAAGGTATAATTGTTAATTTAGTTAGTGTAGAAGTAATGAAAAATTATGTTGGTAAAATAAAGGTTGGAAACTCGGGATTTGGCTTCATGTTATCTGGAAAAGGGACTTTTATATATCATCCAAATCAAGAGTATGTTGGTAAAGATTATAGTGAAGTTTTAAAAAGTACATCTACCAAAGATGCAATTAAAAATGAAATATTATCTAAAAAAAATGGTTATATTGAATATGTAGATGATAAGGGAATAAAAAAAATAGCATCTTTTTCCACTGTAGATAGAACTGGATGGAAAATAGTTGTGACTATTCCTAAAGCAGAAGCATACAGCGAAGTAAATAAGTCTATTTTAATTTCTGAAATCTTTATAGCAATTTCAGTAGTTCTAATACTTATTATGTCATTCACCATGGCAACTATTACTGCAAAACCGATAAAGTTAGCTGCTGAGTATTTAAATCATTTAGCAAATGCAGACTTTACGAAGGAAGTACCAAAAAAATACAAAAAGCGTAATGATGAAATTGGAGTACTTATAAGTTCAATGGATGTAATGGTTAGCTCTATAAAATCTCTTGTTTCTGGTATTATAGGTGAAGCAAATAGTGTTAAAGGTAATATCAATACTTCAGCAGAAAATATGATGGAATTATCAAATAAAATGGAGACTGTATCTTCAACTACAAGTGAAATATCTGCTGGAATTGAAGAAACCTCAGCTGCTACAAAGATTATGAATGATTCTTCAATAAATATAGAAAATTCTATTGAAGCTATAGCAAGTAAGGCTCAAAATGGTACTCATATAGCTGAAGAAATCAGTGAACGTGCTCAAAGCTTAAAAGAAAATGCCATAATATCACAAAGAGCTGCGCAAGATATACGTAATACTATTGACTCAGATACAAGAGAGGCAATAGAAAAGTCAAATGCTGTTGAAAAAATCAATGTACTTTCAGAATCAATTCTACAAATTACCTCTCAGACAAATCTTCTTGCTTTAAATGCTGCTATTGAAGCTGCAAGAGCAGGAGAAGCTGGTAAAGGGTTTGCAGTTGTAGCTGATGAAATACGTAAACTAGCTGAGATATCAAAAAATACAGTAAATGAAATTCAAGATATAACAAAGCTTGTTACTGAATCAGTTATAAATCTTAAGACAAGCTCAGAAAAGGCATTGAATTTCATAGATACAGCTGTTATAAAAGACTATAAATCAATGGTAGATACAGGAGAGCAATACTTTAAAGATTCAGAGGCTGTTCAACATCTGGTTACTGATTTTAGTGAAACTGCAAAAGAACTATTAAATTCTATACACGAAATGATAAATGCTATTAATGATGTTGCAACATCAAATGAAGAAAATGCAGAAGGTGCACAGGGAATATCTGAAAAAACCTTTACCGTTATGCAAAATGCAAATGAAGTTACTAATTTGATGAAAACAACAGAAAAGAGCGCAGAAAAACTTATGGAAATTGTGGACAAGTTTAAAATTTAAATAAGAATTAGAGTTAAAAACACTTCGTATTTTTAGTAATACGAAGTGTTTTTTTCACTAGATAGGGATCTAATAGGAAGATAGTGTGTCTTCAAAGGATAATGAAAAAGTAGGTGGCTTCATCTGTAAGTTTCCTAAATGTATATTCAGAAAGATAGGATGCATAGAAAGTTCTTGATAAAACACAAAAACAACATATTTAAAAGTGATATTATAAATAGTGATTTTAAGAAATTTATAGTGGATAAATATGTAATTTGCAAATTGTAAGTGATTATTGGGGTAATTGTGATTATTTGTTAAGTAAGTTGGTCCTAATTAACGAATAATATATAAAAAATATTTTGGTAACACTTGACAGTAACTAAATTGATTGTGTATAGTAAATTACATAAGATATATCTTTATTATTTAACCAATTAAGTGAAAAATAAAGTTTGAAAGGAGGGAGAAAGAAAGTAGAAAAATTTTTTTCTTTACTGTGAAAACGGTTGCGCAGATAAATTATATTTTTGGAGGGGAAAAATGAGAAAAGCTACAAGATTATTAAGAAACAAGTTTATACCTTTCTTACTTTCATTAGCATTAATATTACCTATTTATGTTACTCAAAATACTAATCCATTAATAGTTAAAGCAGCAAGTGCATACACAGGAGATGCAGCTGTATCAAATAAGGTTGACTTTTCAACAGATGTTATATATCAGATTGTTACTGACCGTTTCTCTGATGGTAATACTGCAAACAATCCTACAGGAGCTCTATACGATTCAACAAAAACTCAGCTAAAAAAATACTTTGGTGGTGACTGGCAAGGTGTTATCAACAAGATAAACGATGGATATCTATCAAATATGGGTATCACAGCTATTTGGGTATCACAACCAGTTGAAAATATATATTCAGTATTCACTGATGGAAGCACTGCTTACCATGGATACTGGGCAAGAGATTTCAAAAAGACTAACCCTTACTTTGGAAACTTTACAGATTTTCAAAATATGGTAAATGCAGCACATGCAAAGAATATAAAAGTTATAATAGACTTTGCACCAAATCATACTTCTCCAGCAGATCAAACAAATACAAGCTATGCTGAAAATGGAAAGTTATATGATAATGGCGCATTAATTGGTTCATATTCAAATGACCCAACTGGAATGTTTCATCATAATGGAGGAACTGATTTTTCAAGCTTAGAAGATGGTATTTACAAGAATTTATATGACTTAGCAGACTTAGAGCACCAAAACAATACTGTAGATTCTTATATGAAATCAGCTATAAAGAAATGGCTTGATTATGGCATAGATGGTATCAGAATGGATGCTGTAAAGCATATGCCTATGGGATGGCAAAAGAATTTCATGGACACTGTTTATGGATACAAGCCTGTATTTACCTTTGGTGAATGGTTCTTAGGAACTAACGAAGTTGATCCAAACAACCATTCTTTTGCAAATAATAGTGGTATGAGTTTATTAGATTTCAGATTTTCACAGAAGGTAAGACAAGTATTTAGAGATGGTACTGACACTATGTATGGATTGGATTCAATGGTATCAGGTACTCAAACAGCATATGAAGATGTAAACGATCAAGTTACCTTTATAGACAATCATGATATGGATAGATTTACTAAAGCTGGTGCAAGCACTAAAACAACAGATTTAGCTCTTGTTTATACATTAACTTCAAGAGGAGTTCCTGCTATATACTATGGAACTGAACAGTACATGACAGGTAATGGCGACCCTAACAACAGAGCTATGATGACTGGTTTTAGCAATACAACTAATGCATATCAAATTGTGCAGAAGTTAGCGCCATTAAGAAAGACAAATCCAGCAGTAGCTTATGGAAATACAACACAAAAATGGATCAATAACGATGTATATGTATATGAAAGAAAGTTCGGCAATAGTGTTGCAGTGATAGCTGTTAATAAGAACTTAACTACAAGTGCAAATATAAGTGGACTTATAACATCGCTTCCAGCTGGAACTTACAGTGATGTACTTGGAGGCTTAACTTCAGGTAATGGTATAACAGTAGGAACTGGTGGGGCAGTAAATACATTCACTTTAGCTGCTGGAGGAGCTGCTGTATGGCAGTATACTGCAACATCTAATGCACCTACTATAGGTCATGTTGGTCAGCCAATGGCAAGACCAGGTGAAACTGTAGTAATTGATGGTAGAGGCTTTGGCTCAGCTACAGGAACTGTAACTTTTGGAACAACAGCTGCAACAGTAGTATCATGGAGCGACAGCCAAGTTAAAGCTGTAGTACCAAATGTAGCAGCTGGTAAAGTAAATGTTTCATTAAAGACCTCTGGTGGAACTGCAAGTAATACCTATGCAAACTACGATATTCTTACAGGAGCTCAAGTTTTAGTAAGATTTGTTGTAAACAATGCAAGTACAGCACTGGGAGAAAATGTTTATCTAGCTGGTAGTGTAGCAGAGCTAGGTAACTGGGATGCAAATAAAGCAATAGGTGCAATGTTTAATCAAGTAGTGTACAAATATCCTTCTTGGTACTATGATGTAAGTGTTCCAGCAGGAACTACTATACAGTTCAAGTATTTAAAGAAAAATGGTTCAACTGTAACTTGGGAAGGCGGATCAAACCATACTTACACTGTTCCTTCTAATGCTACAGGAACAGTAACAGTTAACTGGCAGCCATAGATTTGATATTTTAGGGGGCTAATACAAAGGGCATTTGTCTTTTGTTATTAGCTCCTTTTTGTTATCACAATTTTATTAATAGATTCTATAACCTAAGTAAAGTACCATTAATAGTTAACGGAAGTATCACTTAGTTTTATGTAGGTAGAACAAGATTATTTATATAGATTTACCACACAAAGAATTTATGCTACTAGCAAGGGGGCTAGTAGCATAAAGGAAGAGTAGCGCGTAATTTAAGCAATTGATATGTATTTACAGGGGAAAATGTGTGTTGAATAAATGAAATAGGGTGTATTAATGTTAATATTTGTATTTATGTATTTATTATATTAATTTATGTACAATCTATCTAGGGTGATTTTTTTAGATTAAGGGGTAAAATTTTGGATTGTATATAAAGATGTATCTGAAAGATTTTATAAAGTTACACAATGTTTTTATGAAACACATATTGCCTTTTCTCTATCTAGGGAGCATTAGGATTTTATCTCCAAATTTCTAACTTTAAAAGCATAGAAATTTAAAAAATGCCTTTAAAGTAAGCTTTTGCTTATAAATTTTAAAAAAAATATATAAAAAATGAAAGCTTTACATAGAAAATGTTGCTATAATATGATTAATTGGGTAATTATTAGTCTAATTGGCTGAGGGAAAAGTATCTTTCATGAAATTAGATATACTTAAACTTTAAAATTCTTTGAAATACCATGTTTTAATCGATGTGCAGCTTATAATATTTAGAGTAGATAGCTCCATAGGAAAAAGTACAAGTAAATATGATAAGTATGTAGTGATTATAGAAGTTGGTTTAAACGGAATGGGATTATTGGAATAAAATATATGAGTGTAGGTGATAGAATGATTAAGACAGCGAAAGATTTTGGTAACAATACCACAGATTTTAGTATTAAAAATGAGGTAACAAAGAGTTTACTATTAATAATATTAGGTATTTTCATTTCACAAAGACTCATAGAAGCGGACTACATGTTTTATCACAGCATAATTATGTTTATAGGAATAATAATATGTTTTGCCATCTATTTTTTTGCTAGTAATACGTATAAGTTAAGTAATAATAATTTTTTTATGCTACTAGGTATGGGATTTTTAACAGTTGGTACTATAGATGTGCTTCATACGGTGTCTTATTTTAATGTAGGAATATTTGGACTGAATTCAGCTAATTTATCTTCTTCCCTTTGGATTTCCGCTAGGTATATTAGTGGTATAACTATTTTGACTACCAGTATATTTCTATATAAAGGCATTAACAAAATCAATATCAATATATTCAGATGCATATACATAATTGCTTTTGCAACGATCATATTAAGTATATATGTTTTAAAAGTTTTTCCAGAGAGTTATATAGAAGGCTATGGAAATACATTATTCAATCAAGTTAGCAGAATAACAATAATTATAGTTCTTTTTATCAGCGGAATAATATTATATAAAGTGCCTAATAAAAAAAACAGAGAGCTTGTTTTTTTTATGGAATTATCTATAATTTTTAGAATAATAAATGAAATACTTTTTCTCTTCTTTGATTACACTTTATGTATTGAAAATACCAGTGCTTATATTTTTAGAGTAATCTCTTTTTATATGTTATATAAAGGGGTGGTACAGTGCGGGCTTAAACAACCTTTTAATAAAGTCACTGGAGCATTAATAGAGACAAAGGATAGGCTTTTGCAAGAAAGTGATCTCAGAATCATGTTTGAAGAAGCTATGGTAAATAATGATGAATGTTACAGGATATTAATTGAAAATTCTAGCGATGCCATAATAATTCATACAGATAGCAATCATGTATTTGCTAATGAAACTGCGGCAAAAATTCTTGGCTTTTCTAAAGCAAAGGACTTATTGAAAGCTGATTTCTCCATGTTTTTTGAAGAAGAAAATTTAAAAGCTACTATGGCTATACATGATGAAATAATAGAAAAGAAAAAAAATTGGGAAGCTTACGATACCAATCTGGTTACCATCGATGGAAGAAAGGTTTCTGTTAGAATGCAAAGATCATATATTATATATCAAGGTAAGCCCTCAATTCTTGTAGTTTTTAATGACTTAAGTGCTCAAAAAAAAGTAGAGAAATTATCAGCTGATATTGAAGAGAAAGGCAAAATGCTTGAAGATACAATATATCTTAATAAACGCATAACAGAACACTTTGCAAATGTTTCTCATGAGCTTAGAACTCCATTAAATGTAATACTTGGAGCAATACAAATATTGGGATTATATGGTTCTCAAGATTCGATGATAAACTCCATAGATAAAATGCAGACATATTACAAAACCATAAAGCAGAACTGCTATAGACTTCTGAGACTGGTCAATAATCTAATTGATTTATCCAAGATCGATTCAGGTTTTTTTGAACTTAAAAGAAGAAATGGAAATATAGTAGATGTTGTAGAAGGCATCACTATGTCGGTAGTAAGTTACTGTGAAACTAAAAATATAACTCTTATTTTTGATACTGAAGTAGAAGAAAAGTATATGGCCTTTGACCATGATAAAATAGAAAGAATTATGCTTAACTTGCTTTCAAATGCTATTAAGTTCACAAATGAAGGCGGTACAATATTTGTATACATTGAAGATGTAGGAAAAGAGATAAGTATAATTGTTAAAGACAGTGGAGTTGGTATAGATGATCAGCAGCAGGAGCTTATATTTGAAAGATATAGACAAGCTGACAATAATCTTTTAAATACTGTTCAAGGCACTGGAATAGGTTTGTCTTTAGTGAAAGCACTAGTTGAACTTCATAAAGGACTAATACATGTGAAAAGTAAGATAGGGGAAGGAACTGAGTTTTATATTACTTTGCCTGTTGAAATACTAGACACTGCTGAGAAAGAAAATAAAGAAACGGAAGTTAGGTCCAATGTGGAAAGAATAAGTATCGAGTTCTCTGATATATATTCTTAACTGCTAAGTAAAAAAAGTATAATTTATAGCTGAAAACTACAACAGATAACTAAGGTGGCGAGTATATAACTTGCCATCTTTTTTAATATATAGGAATCAGTGATGAAAGTAAAATCTATATAATATTCATTAGAAAGATGCTCAAAAAAAGTCGCTCTTTCATAACAGAACCATGTCCTTAAGTTATAAAAAAGCATCATTTTACAATCAAGAGTATAAATCATGATTTTATAAAATTAATTTTAAGTTCTGTATTATCTCCGTCCCAAGATATACTGTCAATTATAGTAGTTAGTAAA
>NZ_JAENHN010000061.1 GCF_016595795.1 Clostridium yunnanense | reverse complement strand
TACTACCGCCTTGTCCCCGGTCAGACTTCCGTCGGCGTTCTTTACTCTTAACTCTAGGTCATTTCCTACTCTTCTTGCTAGCACTTCACTTTCATTAATATCTTCCATCTTAAGAACATCTATGTCGCTTGTGTAATCACTGCCAGTGTAGTTGTCTATCTTATCTACACCGTAACCTTTCTTAAAGATATAGGTGTCTGCTCCATATCCTCCATTTAGGCTATCGTTTCCTTCTCCTCCATCAAGCGTATCATTATACCTGTTGCCTGATATGGTATCATTTCCTTTATAACCTTTCATTATGGATACCATATCTGACCATCCTACAAGGTTATCCTCTCCATCTGTTCCATCTATAGCTGTAGCTAATTGTTTTACTTTAGCGGCATCCCATGTCTTACCATCTGCAAACTGTATACTATCTACTGCATAAGTTCCATAGTTAAAGTATCCTAATATTACAGCCTTGTCCCCGGTCAGACTTGCGTCGGCGTTCTTTACTCTTAACTCTAAGTCATTTCCTACTCTTCTTGCTAGCACTTCACTTTCATTAATATCTTCCATCTTAAGAACATCTATGTCGCTTGTGTAATCACTGCCAGTGTAGTTGTCTATCTTATCTACACCGTAGCCTTTCTTAAAGATATAGGTGTCTGCTCCATACCCTCCATTTAGGCTATCATTTCCTTCTCCTCCATCAAGAGTATCATTATACCTGTTTCCTGATATGGTATCATTTCCTTTATAACCTTTCATTATGGATACCATATCTGACCACCCTACAAGATTATCATCTCCATCTGTTCCATCTATGGCTGTGGCTAATTGCTTTACCTTAGCAATATCCCACGTCTTACCATCCTCAAACTGTATACTATCTACTGCATAAGTTCCATAGTTAAAGTATCCTAATACTACCGCCTTGTCCCCGGTCAGACTTCCGTCGGCGTTCTTTACTCTTAACTCTAGGTCATTACCTATTCTTCTTGCTACTACTTCACTTTCATTAATGTCATCCATCTTAAGAACATCTATATCTGTACTATAATCGGTAGAAGTATAATTGTTTATAGTATCTACTCCATAACCTTTCTTAAAGATATATGTGTCTGCTCCATATCCTCCATTTAGGCTATCGTTTCCTTCTCCTCCGTCCAATACATCACTATTATTTGATCCACTAATGGAGTCTTCATTGTCAGTACCTTTCAAAAATTGACTTGCATTAACAATATTATAAAATACTGCAGATATACCTTTTGTTTTTTCTAAAAAAATGTTTAATGCAGTACTTGCTTTACTATCGTTTTGGTAGTATTGTTTTAGTTTTCTAAATATAATTGCATAACTAGTACTATTAATATTCTCTGAGAATAACTTCTCAAGCATAGCAGTATCACAAGTAAATGTACCACTAGCAACATCATATTTATATTGTATTAAATCTAAATACTCACCTAAATAAGTTTGAGAAAGAACACTTTTAGCAAAGTTATTAATCAAATCTTCAAATATATTGTTTAATATAGGTGCTGATGCCGTATTAGGGTTTGCTCCATCAACTCCTAGGAACTTTTGTCCTGTAAACATTTCTATGGTTACTAATTTTCTAGCATCTATGTTTAAACCTCTACTGCTTGGATCAACTGTATAAAAGCCTGCCCACCTATAAAGGATTTCAGTTATCAAGGTTTTATCTTCAGTGTATTGTATGTTATTTATATATTTTATAACTGAGGCTTTAAGATTTTCATCCAAAGTCATCGCCTTTCTAAGTGAATATACGTTTCCTGTAGCATTTATTTCTGGTAATAACTGTACATCAGTATTTATATCAATCACTTCATTATCTTTTGAATTCATGTAATCAGCATTAAATAAAAACTGACTTAATTCAATTGTTTTATTTTCACTATTAGTAAAACTACCAATAACTTGTTTGGTAGCATTGGATATGTTCTCGCTGCTTAAAATACTATTACTTAAGTTTATTGATTTTATTCCTACTTCTTCTAAAGTTTTTAATTCCCCTTGTTGAACTTGTCCATCCGAATTTAAATCTTGCCATATTCTTAGCTCTTTATAGGCCGAATCATTTATATCAATTTTATTATCCTTATTAGCATCTATATCCTTAAGGGCATCTAAACCATCCTTAGCTCTGATCCCACTTGATAGTAAGGTTCTATCTCCAAACAATTCCTTTCCACTATCTATTATCCCGTTACCATTAATGTCTCTTGCTAGGAATCCATCATTAGGTCCAATCCATTGAGTTTTTTCTGCTAATCCTGTGTCATCGAGATTGAAGTTAACTCCTTTTTCAACTGTACTTACACTTACTCCATCTCCATTTAGATCTAAAACAACTGGATCATATCTCCTTGCAACAGAAGCATTTTTTAATTGGTCAGTTATTTTTTTTCTAAAATCTTCTAAGGCACTACCAGACAAAGGAGAATTTTTCTCACCTGCTATTGCGTCATAAGAATTTGAAAAAACTCTAGAAATATAGTCGCTATCTTCATTTATAGAAGCATCATCTTTATAAAATTCTTTAAGATACTTATCAAAGTATTCTTTATAAACTGTATCTCCTGTCTTCTTATTAAGATAGAGGAAAAACGATACAGTAACAGTAGCTAATCTTCTTTTTTCAATGTCTGAAAGATCATCATTTTTAATACTGTTTAAAACACTTGCTAATGAAGATTCAGATTTATCCTTATATATAGATACCAATGGCTGAAATATTTCTAATTCCTTTGGATCAATAAATTCACTTGCCGCACTCATATTACTGCCTATATAATCAATTACATTGATCCCTGCTGGCGAACATAAAATATCTGTAAAGGATTCTACATCTTCTACCTGCCACAGAACATCCATAAGTTGTCCATTGTGTCTTCCAAAAATAGCTTTTGCAGCTTCTAATATTTTATCTGCAGCATAAAACTCTCCTTGTATATATAATTTAAGTGGTAGTGGAATTGGCATATCACCTGCAATATCAGCAAGATCACTAAATTTAAATTGTTGTATCCCATCAACATCTGCATAATTATCAATTTTTTCAATTAAATCAAAAACCTTATCAACTTTATCTAATCCACCAGATAGTTTTTCTATCCATTCCTTTACTGGGGCAACCACTGCTATGGTATTTTTCAGTTTATTATACTGAGCTGAATCAACATTTTCGAAGTATTCATTTACTTTAGTAACTACATTACCTAGTCCGAACTTTTTTGTTTCGACCCCAAGATCTATTTCTACTAAATCAAACAATATTGTAGAAATCTTATCCTTTACTTCTATTGCATCTGATACACCTGCTAAAGCATAACCTAAAGTATTTCCATGCCCATCAGATATTTTTACAACCCCGTTGAAGAATTCTATATTAAATTCTCCATTTTTAAGCTTTGTTTGAAATTCAGTATCTTCTTTAATTTTTTCCCAGCTTTCTATACTAAGCTCATCAAAATTAGTTTTTACAAAATCGCTTACTGATATTTCTCCATCCTGCACAGCCTGCAGTTTACCCATTATAGAATCAATATTTTCCCATCCCATAGTTATCCTCCCTTAAAAAATAAAACTAATAGACTGTCATCTATTAGTTTTATTTTATCCTTATTTTTACTTTTGTGTCAAATAACTATTTTATTGTAACTTTTTATCGTTTAATTTACTACTAAGCCCAAACATGTGATAAATCTTTATACATCCATAGTTATTTTGACTATCTGCACTACGTCTTTTAATGAACAAATTATTTCTTATGATGTTTTAATTATTATATTATTATTGTCTGAATTCTGCACTGTGTTGAAATTATATTGATTAGAATTATACATACTGCTATCTGAAGTAAATGCATTCATTTCATGAACAGCTAATTCTGCTAAAGATGAATAATTTACAGATGTAGCTGTGTTTGCTAATAACGTAGTAATCTGATTATTTAAAGCTACTACCTTATTTACAGAATTAGGATCCCATACTGCTCCATCTGCAAACTGTATTTTATCTACAGCATAGTTCCAGTAGTTAAAGTATCCGGCTACTACCGCCTTATCTCCGGTCAGACTTCCGTCGGCGTTCTTTACTCTTAACTCTAGGTCATTTCCTATTCTTCTTGCTACCACTTCATTTTCGTTGATATCTCCCATCATAAGTACGTCTATATCTGAACTATAA
>NZ_JAENHN010000006.1 GCF_016595795.1 Clostridium yunnanense | reverse complement strand
TATTTGCATGCATATTTTCCGATTACTTTCCTTATTCCGATTGCACTTCCAAAGCTAATTGCTAAAAAAGAAGCTATCACGTTGTGTAATAGCTTCTTTAATCACTCTTAACTTAATGACATTGGGGCTAGATGCAATGGAGCTTCTTTTTGTAAGAAATGTTAATGTAACAGACAAAAATAAGGATGAAATCTTGAAAGCTAAGATAGATAATGATATTTATCTATCAGCTCATGGATCTCATTATATCAATCTAAATGCAGATGAAATTGAAAAGCAAGACCAATCTGTAGAAAGAATTATAAAAGCAGCTGAAGGGCTGGAGAAAGTTAGTGGAAGAAGCTTAGTATTTCATCCTGGATTTTATTTGAAAGATTCAAAAGATGAAACATATAGAACCATAAAAGAAAACCTGCTAAAACTTCCGTGCAAAGGGGTGGATTATAGACTTGAAACAACTGGTAAAGGAACTCAATTTGGCACACTTGAAGAATTGGTTTCTATTTGCAAGGAAGTGAAAGCGTGTAAACTATGTATTGACTTTTCTCATATACATGCAAGAGGAAATGGATCTTTAAAAGATTATAATGATTTTGCTAAGATACTTCAATATGTGGCTGATGAACTAGGTTGTTCTACTTTAGAAGATATACATATTCACATGGGAGGAATAAATTATAATGAAAAAGGAGAGAAGCATCATCTACCCTTATTGGAAAGTGACTTTAAATATATTGAATGCTTAAAAGCATTAAAAGATTTTAAGGTCAAGGGCTGTGTTATTTTAGAAGGACCTATGGTTGAAAAAGATGCATTATTATTAAAAGAGACTTACAAAAGAATATAAATAGCTGTGTTTTCTGATTAGGTGTAAAGAGTTGTTGGAATTAGATTCATTATGACAAGAGTGATGATGGTGTTAGTACTGTTTATCACTCTTTTAATTGGCAATAAATTTAAACTTTCTATTAACTAGTAGAACTCTCAAACAAGACTTGTTATACTTATATTTAAGCAGACCAAAAAATATGGAATAAAGTTAAAAATATGAAATAAATACCTTGATTTTCCAAAAAAATAAATATATAATAAAGATGTAATAAAACATAAATATTGTAATAAAGTATTTTGTTTGACGTTGCATACACGGAAGGGAAGATAAATCAATGAGTAAGATTGTAGATTTGGATTTAGAAAGAAGCGATGAATTGTACAACATAGCTAAAGCTTTAGCTTCTGAAGTTAGATTAGAAATAATAAAGCTTTTGAATTATAATAGTCATAATGTAAACGAAATCGCTGAAAAGCTTAATATACCTACTTCAACGGCTGCACTAAATGTAAAAATTCTTGAGGATGCTGGTATTATTAATACAGAATTGCAACCTGGAGTAAGAGGATCTATGAAGGTGTGTAGTAGGAAGATGGATAAAATAAACATACAACTTGATACCGTGAATCTGCATTCGCAAGATAATTCTTTTTATATTAATATGCCGCTTGGAAACTTTGTTGATTGTGAAGTTAGTCCAACCTGTGGTATGGTTAATGAAAATGGCTTTATAGATTCAGAAGATGATCCTAGAAGGTTCTATAATCCTATGAGAACAACAGCTCAACTTATATGGTTCTACAAAGGTTACATAGAGTACCGCTTTCCAAATAATGTTCTTCAGATAGGAAAAGAAAAGTTGTTTGAAGTATCTATGGAATTATGTTCTGAAGCACCTAACTATAGGAATAACTGGCCTTCGGATATAACAATGTGGGTAAATGGAGTGGAAGTTGGAACTTGGACTAGTCCTGGAGATTTTGGTGGTCGAAGAGGAAGATTAAATCCTATATGGTGGTCTGATGGCTGTACCCAGTATGGGATGTTGAAAACCTGGAGAGTTAATAAGGAAGGGTCTTTCATAGATGAAACAAGAATATCAAGTGTTAAAATTGAGGATTTAAAGCTTAAAGATGATAAGTTTATAACTGTTCGAATTGGAGTAAAAGAAGATGCTAAACATGTAGGTGGAGTGAATATCTTTGGTGAAAAGTTTGGCGATTACGAACAGAATATAGTTATGAGAATAGATTACAGTATGTAAGATATAGATTATCTTTGGAAATTTGTTTTAAAGCTCTCACCATTTTTGGTGAGAGTGGCAGAAAAGGTATATTTAATTCGAAGTTGTACATGCGTAGTGAGGTTTGTGTAATAAATTGTAGTATTTTTTTACTTAATCCTACATAAAAATTATTATATTACAATAAATGTGGTTTATATTGCTGTTTTTATGAAAAGCATATAGCGAGCAGACTTAAAAAAAGAATTTCGATGAAAACGATGTCAAATGCTGATGAAGATAGTGTTGATTGTATTAAATTTACTAAGTTACAAAAATATGAGGTGTACGATGAAAAGAGATTTTTCAATAGACATATTTAAAGGACTTCTGGTTATTGGGATGGTTTTGGTACATATAATGCAGTTTTTTTCAGATCAAGCTATATCACCCTCTGTAGAATATGTAATTAATATAGGAAATGTAATCACTTTTTCTGGATTTGTATTTTGTTTTGGGTATGTTGCTGAAATTTCTTATTTGGAAAGAGATCTTAAGAATGTATATAGAAAAATAATAAAAAACAGTATAAAAACATTAATAGCTTTTTATGTTTCTGGTAGTGCATTTCAGCTATTTGTAGCAGGTAGTCAAATTGAATGGAATACTTTCAAGGAAATAATTTTATTAAATACTATGCCAGGATGGTCTGAATTTTTAGCATCTTTTGCTTATTTTAGTTTTGTGACCTTAATACTTTTTGTTCCTTTTAAAAAGGTTCTAAGTAACAAGATTTTATTTTGGATAATTTTCTTTAGCTTATTTTTAACTTGTTTTATACCATATGAAAAGGTAACAATTAATCAATTAGGCGTACTTATTGGAACTAATAAATTTGCAGCTTTCCCTGTGCTGCAGTATATGCCTTTTTATATGTTAGGAATGTACTTTGAAAAATATGACATAAAGTTCAATTTAGCCTTTGCAGGAGGTGCATTATTATTAAGTGTGTACCCTCTATACGAGATAATTGTATTAAAAGCACCGCCTTGCAGATTCCCCCCTTCAATAGCATGGATAGTAGCGCCAATGTTTATATTATATTTGTACTATTTGACAGCTATTATCCTTGAAAGATTTGCTCTATATTTAAGCCCTATTATAGCTTTTGGACAAAATGTGCTCTTTTGTCTAGTAGTAAGCAATATATTTATTTTCACTCTAGACTCAAAGTTTAATAAATTAACACTAAAGCCTTTACAGTGCCTATATATGGAAGTGATTTTCTTAGCTATAGTATATTACTTAGTATCAATAGTATCAAAGATAAAGAAATCATCTGATAATATTATTAAAATGTCTTAGTGAACAATACTTTTATTAATCAGTAAATGAAAATTTTTTTGCTTGTATACGTAAACCTTATCATAGATTTACGTTTTAACATAGAATACATTATTTTTGGAGGAGATATTATGAATCGTAAAATTAAAACAATCCTTAGCATTGTACTTTCGACTTTAACTATTACCTCATTATTTGCTGGATGCGGTAAAGGGGGCAGTTCTGCCACTTCAGCATCTGCATCTAAGAATGAAATCACACTTTGGACACCGCTTACAGGCCCAGATGGTGACACAATGACTTCAATGATAGCTGAGTATAATAAGACAAATCCAAAATATAAAGTTAAACACGTACCTATAGAAGCAAATGATATGTATACAAAGATACCTAGCGTTGTAAGCTCAGGTAAAAATGTTCCTGATTTAACTATTGTACATGCTGAAAGAATTCCTTTGTTCGTAAAAAATGATATGTTAGTTTCTTATGATGATGCTATATCAAAGGATGGAAATAACCTTAAGGAAGAGAATTATCTAAAAGAAGGATGGAGAGTCGGAGCTATAGATAACAAGAGATATGGTGTTCCATTAGATGTTCACTCATATGTTACTTACTACAATCCAGATCTATTAGCTAAATATGGGCCTCATGTACTTGATGACGGAATTATAACAATGGATGAGGTTAAGGAAGTGGGAGAAGCTTCTAAAAAAGATAAAATTCCAGCAATAGGTGTTGATTGGATGAGAGTTATGACCTTAGCTTGGATAAAACAATTAGGTGGAGATATAACTTCTGATGGAACAAAGCCAACTGTTAATACTCCAGAGGCTGAGAAAGCCTTAACAACAATGAAGAGCTTTGTTACAGATAAGATTGCAACACAAGATGGTGATGATCCACAACAATTATTCATGAATGGAAAATTAGTTTTCTGGCCAGAAGGAATTTGGATGCGTAATGGTTTGAAAGATGCAAAATCACCTTGGAAAATGACTAACTTTATGACTTTTGACAAGAACAAGCTTGTTAACTGGTCTTCTTCTCACAACTTTGTAATGTTTAAAAACCCAGCAAGAGATGCAGATAAGACACAGGGAATTATAGACTTCTTAAAATGGTTACAAGCTAATTCATTAAAATGGGCTACTGATGCAGGACAAAATCCAGCTTCAATGGCAGTTCAAACAAGTGCTGAATTTGCAAAAGAGCCACAAGCTTTCTTAGCTAAAGAACCAGAAGCTCTTCATGTATTCAACTATCAATACTACGGATATGTAGCTGAGTCCCTTGATAAGATTGTATTAGATACAGTTTTTGGTAAGATGGATATTAAAAAAGGATTAGAACAAGCACAAAAGGAAACAGAAGATAGAATAGCTAGCGGTAAGTAGTTATATTACTTAATGAATGTGTTGAAATTAAGGTGTCCTATTCTGTGGAACTACCTTAATTTCAACAATATTATTATAGATGTACCAGTTCGAACCGAAATATATTTTTAAAACTTCTCAAATACAACTCTATATTAGGTGAGGTGAAACAATGTAATGGAGAAAAGGAAGTACACACCATATGTGTTTATAGCGCCGCATTTGATTCTATTTATAGTTTTTTTCGGTATTCCAGCTATATTCGGAATAATAATTTCTTTTACTCAGTGGAATCTTATGGGTACTCCTCAGTGGGTAGGACTTAAAAATTACGCTGAAATATTAGCTAATTCTAAGTCAACATTTTATACTCAATTTCATAATGGATTAAAGAACACTCTTACTTTTACTTTGTTCAGTGTGCCTTTTTGTGTAATAGTTCCGTTACTATTGGCTGCAGCTCTTAATGCAAAGCCTAAAGGGCACAAAATATTCCAATCTATATTTTACCTTCCAACTCTTTTTTCAATTTCATCAGTTATATTGGCTTGGGGATTTTTATTTAATAAAAATTTTGGACCAATAAATAAGATTTTAGGTCAGTCCATCAATTGGGGTGGAATTCAACCATATGTATGGATTGCTATTATAACTATCACTGTTTGGTGGTATATAGGTGGAAACATGGTTATATATCAAGCGGCCATAGCAGGTGTACCAGCAGATTTATATGAAGCCGCATCGCTTGATGGAGCTGGAGCTGTGATGAAGTTCCTGAAAATCACATTACCTTCAATAAAAAATCAACTTGCGTATACTCTTGTTATGACAACTATTGCCCAGCTTAATATATATGGACAGCCTCTAATGTTCAGTAAGGGGGGGCCTGCAGGTTCAACCTCTGTACTTTTGATGTATATAAGACAAACAGCATTTGGTACTGGTGAATCAATCGCTGGTATAGCATCTGCCATGGCAGTTATGCTTGGATTATGTATAGTTTTTGTCGCATCACTGCAATTCTACTTTCTTAGAGATAAAGATTAATTAAAGAGGTGATGAAGAATGGTATGGATTAAAAAGAAGGGGCCAAAAGTTGCCGCATTTATATTTCTTTTTGTGATGGCGCTTATTTGGATACTTCCAGTCTTATATGCAGTATTATCTTCGTTTAAATCAAACGTAGAGATCAATTCAGTGGGTTATAAATTACTTCCTCAGCAGTGGATAGTGGAAAACTATGTTAAGGTGTTAACTAATTTTGATAGTGCGCCAATAGTTAGATGGTTTTTAAACTCTTTGCTTATAGCAGTTTCTCAAACTGTCTTAGTTCTAATAATAGCTTCTTCTGCAGCTTATGCCTACTCAAGGCTTAAGTTCAAAGGAAGGGACTTTATATTTTGGATTCTACTAAGCACTATGATGTTTCCAAGTATAGTCAATCTTATTCCATTATACAAAATAGTAAGCATGTTTAACTGGATAGACACACCTCTTGCTATTATAGTTCCAGGTGTCTCAGGTGTATTTAACATATTTTTAATAAAGCAGTTCATGGTAAGCATACCTAAAGAATACGATGAATCAGCAAGGATAGATGGTGCTAGTGATTTTCAAATATATTTTAAAGTAATATTACCACTTATAAGACCTGTATTAACAGTGGTAGCTTTATTTACTTTTACAGGAGCTTGGAATGACTTTTTGTGGCCATCAATTGTATACAACAATATTGAAAACTTACCATTAACCCCTGCACTGCAGCTTTTTCAGGGAATGTATGTAACAGATTATGGTAGATTAACTACTTCGGCGGTTATAGCCATAATACCGACATTTATCTTATATTTATTTACTCAAAAGTATTTCTTAGAAGGACTTAATTTATCATCTGGTATTAAGGGATAGAATAAAAACAAAACAACAATAGGAGGAACCGATATGGCAATAAATAATGTTAGAAATGAACATCCACGCCCAAGCTTTGAAAGGAAGACTTGGTTAAATCTAAATGGAGAGTGGGATTTCGAATATGATGATAATGATTTAGGAGTAAAAAGTAAATGGTACCAAAATAAAACCTTTAGTAGAAAAATCGTGGTACCTTATGTGTTCCAAAGTGAGCTTTCTGGTATAAATGAACAAGAGGTTCATGATATTGTATGGTACTCAAGAGAACTTAATATTCCAGAAGAGTTAAAAAATAAGAGAATAAATCTTCATTTTGGTGCAGTTGATTATAAAGCGGATGTGTGGGTAAATGGGAATCATGTTATAACTCACGAAGGAGGACATGTTCCTTTTTCAGTAGAAATTACTGATGTACTTAAAGATAGTGGAAATAAATTAGTGGTTAGGGTAGAAGATTATACTTATGATTTAGAGCTTCCTAGAGGTAAGCAATACTGGAAGGAAAAATCAGAGGGGATATTTTATACTAGAACGACAGGAATATGGCAAACTGTATGGCTTGAGGCTGTTTCTGAAAATTATTTAAAGAACGTGTGGATTACTCCAGACCTTGATAATAAAAAAGTACATGTGGAGTATGAGCTAGATAGGAATTCTAGTAACACATATCTAGATGTCACAATAACATTAAGAGAAAAAATAATTGTTCAAGATAGAATAAGTATAATAAATGGAAGAGGAAAAA
Source organism: Clostridium yunnanense (assembly GCF_016595795.1). Classification (GTDB taxonomy): domain Bacteria; phylum Bacillota; class Clostridia; order Clostridiales; family Clostridiaceae; genus Clostridium_AR; species Clostridium_AR yunnanense. Next base: position 272,498 of record NZ_JAENHN010000006.1, on the reverse strand, counting down.
GAGATTTCTGGTTAGATCAGAATATTACTATAGATTGGAATCACCAAGAATCCTGGGCGTGGACTCCTGAAAATCCAGTGCTTTTTGATATTAATTTTAAAGTTATAGCTAACGATGAATGTATAGATGAAGTTAACTCGTACTTTGGACTTCGAAAAGTTTCTATAGTTTCAGGAAAGTTTATGCTGAATAATAGACCTTATTTTCAAAAGATGTTATTAGATCAAGGATATTGGGAAAAGTCACTGCTGACTGCTCCTAGTGATGAAGATTTTGTGAAGGATATAAAACTAAGTAAGGCTATGGGTTTTAACGGTGTTAGAAAGCATCAGAAAATTGAAGATCCTAGATATCTTTATTGGGCAGATAAGCTTGGCTTCCTTGTTTGGGGAGAGATAGCTAGTGCATATAATTATTCGAGAATATATGCTGAACGTATTACTAAAGAATGGATGGAAATGATAAAGCGTGATTACAATCATCCTTGCATAGTGGCGTGGACTCCTTTAAATGAATCTTGGGGAGTTGAAGGCATAATGAATAACAAGAATGAACAGGCTCATTCGGCTGCTATGTATTGGTTAACTAAATCATTAGACCAAACAAGGCCGGTTATATCAAATGATGGATGGGATCATACAAAAACGGATCTTCTTACAATCCATGACTATGAATGGAGAAATGAAGTTTTGAAAGATAGATATTCATCTTTAGATAAGATACTTAATTCTACACCAGCAGGAAGAACCATAGTTGCTCAAGGTTGGGAATATGAAGGGCAGCCAATTATTGTATCTGAAATGGGTGGAATATCTTATCAAAAGAGTGATTGGAAGGGATGGGGATACTCCTCAGCATCCTCCGACGAAGACTATATTAAGAGATACTATGATGTTATATCTCCACTACTTGAGTCGCCATTGGTGCAAGGATTTGTATATACCCAAATAACTGATGTAGAACAGGAGATAAATGGATTACTTACTTATAAAAGAGAGCCTAAAGTGGATGTAGATATAATAAAATCTATAAATGAAGGAAAATGGAAGCCTAATTAAAGAGTTCCTATATCGAAACTTAATTTATACTTGTTCGAAAATCATGCACCTATGAATTTTCGGGCACGTATAAATTAATAGTTGAGTTAGGAATTCTAGAATATTCCTTTTAAGCAGTAATCTATAAAGATACATGTAGATTGCTGCTTGTGTACATATTGAAATGGAAGGAGCATATCTGTGGATAGAAAGTTTGAAAAGATACTAGCTTATATAGGGGGTTCGTGGCAAATAATATCAGGACTAATCACTATAATTCCGTATTCAACTATGATAAAAAGACAAGGAATTAACGTAACAGGCAATTCACAATTATCTATAAATGCAACACAGTCTATTATTGATAGCATATATTCTTTTAGTACCACCATAGGAATATTGTTTGTTGGAATAGGACTGCTTAATTTATATCTATCAAAAAGATTAAAAAGCGGTGAAGTGGAAAAAAAGATTCCTACTTGGTTTATATGTTGCGGAATAATTTCTTTATTTGTAATGGATTTAATAAGTTGTGTAGTTTTTGTTGCATCAGGTTTAGTTGCTATGGCTAGGAATAAGTCCATTAGAGTGATAAATAATTAAAAAATAGAAATCAATGGTTGAATAGTGATTATGATCTCTTTAGTAAAAATACCCTAAAGCAATATTAAGACTATATTAGCAATATAGTCTTAACATTACTTTAGGGTATAACTGTTTGGGAGTATATAAAAAATCAGTATAATCAATCTTTTGAGCATTTTGAAAATTGATTTTGGAACGAACTATATTGGCTTACCCCCTAAAAGAAAAAAACGTTTTCGTATGTAATAGTAAAAGAGTTTGATAGGATAGTTAGTGTTTAGGATAGAGTTAAGATAAATTTTAAAACAAACTATATAGATCTACCCCCTCAAAGGGAAAAATGCTTTCGTATATATTAGCAAAAGAGTTTGGGAGAGGATGATATGAAAGGAAAAGTTATAGCATTATTAATAAGTACTGCATTCCTATTAGTTGGATGTGGGAGTAAAGGAACTACAAATGACATTATACAGGGAAATAAAGTTAGTACAACTCAAGCTAATACTGAGCAGTCAAGTACTATAGAAACTAGTAAAAAACAATCTGGTTCAACGGAATCAAGTACTACAACACAAAACACTACGAATGGACAGGCTGAATCTAGTGGTGTTTCAGGTTCTAACTCTACTAAAACTAAAAATGTAAAAGCCTTAACTCAAGAACAAAAATCAGAGATAAGGCAAAAAGTCGGAACAGCTATAAATAATGTAAATAATGCCTTAAAATCAATACAAGATGTGCCTGATGTGGATATAAGTGAAGCAAATAAATAGATAAACAATAATAGGAGGAATAAATTTATGAAAACAAACAAGGTAGTATCTTTAATTATTGCAGGATTAATGCTTATGCCAAGTACAATGGTTTATGCAAAAGGTAACGACAAAGAACACGGTAAAAGTGCTCAAGTAAAACAACAAATTACTCAAGTAAAAACTACACAAAGTACTTCCACTGAAGTAACACATGGAAAAGGAAATTCTCAAAAACAGAATTTGAGTGTAAATAGCGTAGGCGCTAGTAAAAAAGAAGAAGCACAAGCTAATAAAGAAAGTAAGCAACAAGAAAAATCAGCATTTAAATCACAAATAAAATCATTACATACGCAGATGACAGCTCTGAGACAGCAAATAATTCCTTTACAAAAGGAAGTAGGTCAAAAGAAAGAGCAACTACAAACAATATTAAAACAATTAGAGTCTGGAGAAAAAACTTTACCTACAGATATGTTAGAGGAATTAATAACTCAGTCTCAAAAGCTTCTAGGTGATGGAACAAACTTAAAGGCTACTTCTGGAGTCACAAGCGATGCTACTGAGTCTGAAAATAACTTGAAAAGCGGTAAGTTTAATAATGCTGTCACTTCATTGAATAAGGTAATTGCAAAGTTTCAAGCAAGACTTACTGCACTTAAGCAACTTAATACAGACCTTGATGCAATGCTTGTAATAGCTAATCAAGCTACAACTCCAGTGCCAGAGACTAATACAACGTCTCCAACACCAACAGATTCAACACAACCAGCTACACCAACTGAAGATACTTCTAATACAACAACTACACAACCTGCAGATACTAACACCACACAGCCTACAGAGAGCATAACTACATCGAATTAGTTATGTAAACCTGTAAAGATACCTGTGGTATTTTGGTAAAGTGTTCAAATGTCATAGGTAGAAAAATAAGCAGTTAATGATAATTAGTAATTTTCATTAACTGCTTATTTACTGTAAAAGAAAATATAAAGATTTGACTTAGTTAAAACTTTAATTTCAATTGATTTAGAAGCTTGTGTGTATACATTAAAAAATAAAACTTATTTGCATGTAAGTTTCCTAGTATGCACTGGAGAAGATATATGCGCAAAAAATCACTGAAGAAAGTGGCTTCAGCGATTTTTCATTATAGGTATTAATCCTATTTAGGTGTACCTGAAGGAACCTCAATAGATTTTTCAATATTAATAGGTTGACCAAATTTAGGATAATCATTCTCCCAGGTGAATTTTTGAGTTCTTATACTTCTGCCATCCCATCCGCCATTAGCTGCTTCGCAAGCATGATATACAATCCAATCTTCACTGCCGTCAGGTGATTTTACAAAGGATGCATGACCTGGACCATATGCAGTTTCAGTTTTAGAGAAAACTGGCCCTGATTTTTTCCAAGAAGAAGGGTCAAGTATGTCTCCATCAGTATTAGTTAAAAGACCTAGACAGTAATCTTCAGTCCAACTTCCGCTAGCAGAGTAAACGATATGAATGGTATTACCTTTTTTTAATATCTCCGGTCCTTCATTAATGTAAGGTTGTCCAATTGTCTCCCAAGATTTTTCAGGCTTAGATATAAGTATTCTTTTCCCGGATATTGTATATGGATTACTCATTTCTGCAATATATAAGTTCTGGCTTACGTTTATGTCACCATCCCATCCAGACCAAATAAAGTACAATTTCCCTTTGTTCTCTAGAACAGTCCCGTCGATGGCCCATTTGTTTGTATCGTCGCCAAGTTTACCTTTAAAAATATATTCGCCTTGTGGATCTTCAGTTTTGCTCTCTAATACATACATTCTATGATTTTCATTTTTTCCATCATCTGCGGCAAAATAGATATACCATTTATTATTTATAAAATGTAATTCTGGTGCCCAAGTTTCTTTGGAGTACTCTTTTGCAAAAGGTGATGTCCAAACGTTTACAGGTGCATCAACATCAATATCTTGAAGTCTCTTAGTTTTAGTTACGAAGATCTTATTGTTTCCGTTTGAATAGCAGTAATAGTAATATCCATCTTTCTGAATAACCCAAGGGTCGGCACTTGGAGCAGATCTTATGGGATTTGTAAAAGTTTCTTTCATCTCTTTTTTACCTCCTGTAAAATGATAGATTAAGGTAATTGCTGCGGTTAATAATACCGCGAAGATTAGTATAAATGTAAGCATTCTAGACTTCTTCATAAAACACCTCCTTATTAATAATTAAGTCTTTTTGGTTTTATAGTGAAATATATAATTTTTATACAAGCTAAGTTTAGTGATTTTAATGACTTTATTAGTTTTTTATATAGTAGAAAACAAAGCTTATCTGTTTGTAAGATTCATGGTATGAAGTGCTTACAATTATATTATAATATATTTTATGGTTAAATATAACAAAAATGTTATAATAAAACCATAAGTTTGGAGATATTTATATTGTTAAATCTTAAAAAAGATTTGCATTGACATTGTTATAAAAAATATATGTAAAATGGCTGAATTGTTGGATTTCTATGATAAGTTATATTGTTCTTTTGTCCAATATTTAAGCATAGAATTGTAAAAGAATATAAAATTAGCAACTTAGTTTAATGTACATTTTGAACAATAAATATGTAAATAAACACTTTTTGATTCTAACTGAAGACTCATATAGCATCTTAAATTCAATTAGTCAGTAATTTTAAAATAATGAAAGGAAGAGAGCCTATGTATTTTGCTATCGAAAGGATAAAGAGAATTTTATCAGAGCTTAAGGATTACAGCTGCATTAATAGATTAGACATTGATAACTACAAGATGAAATCCTGTGGATATAATGATTTTTTACTTCTAAATGAAGAGGCAGATCAATGGGAGGACTTTAAAAAAGGACAATTATGGGGAGGTAAGGATAAACACTTCTGGTTCAAAAAAAAGATTATTATACCTAAAGAGTATGAGGGGAAAACAGTTGTTTACGAAGTAACAACTGGTAAAGAGGGGGAGTGGGATGCTACAAATCCTCAATTTTTGGCATTTATAAATGGAAGCTTATCTCAAGGTTTAGATGTTAACCACAGGCAGATTTTATTAACTGACAATGCAAAGGCTGATGAAAGCTACGAAGTTGCATTATATGCTTATTCAGGGATGTTAGAAAGTTTAGTTGAACTAAATTCTTATATCTCCATTCTTGAAACTGAAACGGAGAAATTATATTACAATATAAAAGTGCCAATAGAAGTCGCAGAAATGCTAGATGAGGATGATAAAAGAAGAATCAATATAGTAAGCTTTATGACAAAGGCTGTAAATATGTTAGATCTAAGAATAGCTCTAAATGAAAACTATCATAAATCTATAGCAGACGCCAATAAATACTTGGAAGAAGAATTCTATAGCAAATATTGTGGAAATGATGATGTTGTTGAAGTATGTGTTGGACACACTCATATTGATGTAGCTTGGCTTTGGACTTTAGATCAAACAAGAGAAAAAGTAGTGAGAAGTTTCTCTACCGTTTTAAGTTTAATGGAAAAATACCCAGAATATATTTTCATGTCAAGCCAACCTCAGCTATATAAGTTTATCAAAGAAGATCACCCAGAGATATATGCAAATATAAAGGATAAGGTTAAAGAAGGTCGATGGGAAGTTGAAGGGGCTATGTGGCTTGAGGCAGATTGTAATCTAACTTCTGGAGAATCTTTGGTTAGGCAAATAATCTATGGTAAGAATTTTTTTAAAGATGAGTTTGGAGTAGATAGTAAGCTTTTATGGTTGCCGGATGTTTTTGGATACAGTGCAGCGCTTCCTCAAATTCTACAAAAAAGTGGAGTAAACTACTTTATGACAACAAAGATAAGTTGGAACGAATACAACAAGATGCCTTATGACACCTTTACGTGGAGAGGAATAGATGGTTCAGAGATTCTGACTCATTTTATATCTACAACTGATTATAAAAAGGGCGGAACTCCTGGGACAGGCACTACCTACAATGGCAATACTAATGCTTCTCAGATAATGGGATGCTATCAGAGATATCAGCAGAAGGAGATAAATAGCGAGGTTTTAAATTGCTTTGGGTATGGTGATGGTGGTGGAGGTGCCACAAAGGAAATGCTAGAGATGGCGAAGCGTTTTGAAAAAGGTATACCAGGCGCCCCTAAGGTTAAAATGGGAAAAGCTTTAGATTTTTTCAATAACTTAAATGAAAAGCTTAAAGAAAACAATAAACTTCCTAAATGGGTAGGAGAGTTGTACCTTGAATATCATAGAGGAACCTACACTTCAATGGCCAGAAATAAGAGATATAATAGAAAAACTGAATTCTTAAATTTAGAAGCAGAGATGTTATCAACCTTGAGTAGTATTGAAGCTGGAACTAAATATCCTTCTGGTGAACTAAAAAAATGCTGGGAAACTACACTATTAAACCAGTTCCATGATATAATTCCAGGATCATCAATAAAGGAAGTATATATAGATTCTAAAACGCAGTATGAAAAAATCAATGAAGTGGCAAAGAAAATCATAAGTACAGCAGTGGATAATATTGCTTCAAAACTGTGCCTAGAAGAAACCTCTGTAGTGGTATTTAACCATTTAGGATTCTCAAGAAATGATATAGCTGAGTTTGAACTTCCTTGTGGATGGGATGATGTTGAGATATTTGATGGCGAAAGACTTATAGAATCTCAAAAAGTAGGTGGTAATAAGATTGTGTTTTATGCGCAAGATATACCAGCAAAGGGGTATAAAACCTTTAGTATTAGAAGGAAACAGGAAGTAAAAATTGAGGATGATTATATTAAAATTGGAACTAAGAATATAGAAACAGAGTTTTTTAAAATAGAATTAGATGAAAAGGCTCATTTAATTTCAATATATGACAAGTTAAATGAAAGAGAAGTATTACAAGAAGGTAAAAGAGGAAATGTAATACAGGCTTTTGAAGATAAACCACATAACTGGGATGCATGGGATATTAATATCTACTATCAAGAGAAGATGTGGGAGGTAGACGATGTTTCAAGTATTAAGGTTATAGAAAAAGGGAATGTAAGGTCTTGTTTAGAAGTTGCTAGAAAGTTTTTGAACTCCACCTTGATTCAAAAGATTTATATATATAAAGATATTCCAAGGATAGATTTTGAAAATGAAATAGACTGGAAGGAAAGACACATTCTTTTGAAGGTAGCTTTTCCAGTAGATGTCCATGCAGATAAGGCTACCTATGAAATACAGTATGGAAATGTAGAGAGACCTACTCATTGGAATACCAGCTGGGACTATGCTCGCTTTGAAGTTTGCGCACACAAATGGGCAGATTTATCTGAGGGGGGATACGGTGTAAGTCTTTTGAATGACTGTAAGTATGGTCATGATATAAAAAATTCTGTAATCAGACTTTCCCTTTTAAAATCTCCTTCATATCCTAATGTTGATGCAGATAGAGAAGTACACAAGTTTATTTATTCCCTTTATCCACACAGTGGAGATTTTAAGGAAGCTGGTACAGCTCAAATGGCATATAATCTTAATAATCCTCTTACTACAAAAGTTGAAGAAGCACATAGTGGGAAACTGCCACCGCAAATGTCACTATTCAGAGTAGATAAAGAAAATGTAATAGTAGAGGTAGTAAAGCAAGCGGAGAGAAGTGAAGATATTATAGTAAGAATGTATGAGTGTCATAATAAAAGGACAAAAGTAAAGTGTAGTACATTAAAAGTATTTAAGAGTGCATTTGAATGTGATTTACTAGAAAATACTCTTAAAGAAACTACTATAGAGGATGGAGAGTTTAGCTTTGAAATAAAGCCTTTTGAGATAAAAACTTTTAAACTACGAGATGTTAAGGAACTTTACTAAAATTAAGTGGTATATATAAAGAGAATGCAATTCATTTTTATGAATTATGGTCTCTTTATATATACCATAGAATCCAGCTGTTAATCAAAGTATAAAAAGAGATTACTTAACAAATAATAAAAAAGTGAAAAATATGGGAAATATTAAAAACTATATTATCATAATAAAAATTGATAAGTTAAAAAGGAGTAATGAACATGGAAAATGCAATGTTTTGTTACCAATGTGAGCAAACCTTTGGTGGTAAAGGATGCACTAAAAGTGGAGTTTGTGGGAAAACACCAGAAATAGCAAATCTACAGGATTTGCTGATTTATCAGCTAAAAGGTATCTCATGTTATGTAAAACCTTTGATTGAACAAGGAAAGATTATAGATAAGGAAATAGTTAAGTTTGTAGAAAATGGACTTTTCACAACCTTAACAAATGTAAATTTTGATGCTGAAGTACATGTTAGATTATTAAAGGAGTCACAAAAGATAAAAGAAGCCTTAAGAGATGAGGCACCGGAAGGAAAATATCCTGATCAAGCTACTTACAACCTTAGTGACACAAAAGAGGAAATGTTAAGAGATTCAGTGAAAGCAGGAATAATGTACGATGAAGACCTTAATGAAGATGTACGTTCCTTAAGATCAACAATTTTATATGGCTTGAAGGGGATAAGTGCATATGGACATCAAGCAAGATTTATTGGATACTGTAGCCAACAAGTAGATAATATCTACTTTTTAGGGCTAGAAGCAACTACAAATGATGATTTGACTGTTGAGGAACTTATTCGTATGACGATGAGGGTAGGGGATATGAGTGTAGAGGTAATGAAAACTTTAGATGATGCCAATACCACTAGATATAGTAACCCATCACCTCATAAAGTAAATGTCAATATTGTAAAAGGTCCCTTTATTATAGTATCAGGACATGATTTAAGAGATTTGGAGATGCTTTTACAGCAAACTGAAGGTAAAGGGGTTAATATTTATACCCACGGTGAAATGCTACCTTCACATGGATATAAAGAACTAAAGAAATACAAACATTTGGTTGGCAACTATGGTTCAGCATGGCAAAATCAACAAAAAGAATTTGATGGAATTCCTGGATGTATCCTAATGACTACCAATTGCCTGATGAGACCAAGAGAAACCTACAAAGATAGGATATTCAGCACAAGTGTTGTAGGTTGGGATGGAATAAAGCATATAGATATGAAAGAAGATGGCACTAAGGACTTTAGTGAAATAATAAATAAAGCATTGGAGTTAGGTGGTTTTAAAGAAGGTGAGGAGGAAAAACAAATACTTGTAGGTTTTGGTCATCATGCAACTTTATCACATGCTGAAACTATTGTAAATGCAGTGAAAGAAGGAGAAATACGACATTTCTTCTTAATAGGAGGATGTGATGGAGCAAGACCAGGAAGAAATTATTATACTGATTTTGCAAAAATGGTTCCAGAAGACTGTGTGATACTTACTTTAGCTTGTGGAAAATACAGATTTAATAAATTAGATTTTGGAACAGTAGCAGGATTGCCTAGATTATTAGATGTAGGACAATGCAATGATGCGTACTCAGCGGTTAGGATTGCTACAGCTTTAGCAGACGCATTTGATACTAGTGTAAATTCATTGCCTTTAACGATTGTACTTTCTTGGTATGAGCAAAAAGCAGTTGCTGATCTATTAGCCTTGTTATCACTTGGAATTAAAGGTATGTACTTAGGACCTAGTTTACCTGCATTCATATCTCCAAATGTATTGCAGTATTTAGTAGATACCTTTAATATAAAACCGATAAGTACAGCAGAAGATGACTTGCGTAGTTCATTAAAGCAAGCTATGATTTAGAAATATCAATATAATTAGGTATTACATAAAATACTGGAATATAAACTATATAATTGTCTTGTATTTATTTACTTAGCTAGATAATCTAGCTAAGTTTTTTTGTCCTTAAGTGGATTATAATTGACTAAAATTTCCTAATAATTTTCTGAAATAATATATGAAAAACATAATTTTATAGAGTTCAAATATGTAAAAAAATAAATATTTCGTGTAATCGTATTCGTTCCATATATCTATCTTGACTACGATGTACATGGTGATATAATTGTTTCGTACACGAATTAATCGGTTCCGAATAATTACCATACGAATTAATTCGTCTGAGAAATTGGGGGGAGGAAAATGTCTTTAAGCGATACAAACAAGGATATAACAAGGCTTTTCTTTGAAGTAAGTAAAACTATTCAACAAACCATGCGAAAAAACTTTGAAAAAGGCGAGGTAACTATGCCTCAGGGAATGGTGCTTCATATGTTATGTGAGCAGGGTGAAATGAAGATTAGTGATTTAAGCGATAAGGTTCATCTGTCCAAGAGTACTGTTTCAGGTATAGTTGATAGATTAGAAAATCATGGACTAGTTGAAAGAACAAGGAACTTAGAAGATAGAAGGACTGTCTACGTAAAAGTGACTAAAAAGTTTGAAGATCAGCACAAGGGAATACACAAAAAGGCAGAAGAAAGCTTTGAAGACTTACTTAGTTCTGCAACTCCTGATGATAAGGAGAAAATAATTGATGGACTCAATACTCTAAAGAGAGTATTAATGGATAGAAAGGAGAGGTAGCTTTATGTTAAGACTTTATAAATTTTTAAAACCATTTACTGCTATGGTAATAGGAGTAGTGATTTTTGTAGCTTGCCAAGCTATCGGAGATCTTTATCTTCCTACTTTAATGTCAGACATAATAAATGATGGCGTTATGCAAGGAGATACAAGCAAGATTTTTCACATTGGAGGAGTAATGCTTCTGGTTGCTTTAGGAGCTGTTATTTGCTCAGTTTTAGCAAGTTTATTATCATCTAAAGCTGCAGCAGGCCTTGGAGAGATAATTAGAAGTAAGGTATTCAGAAAAGTTGAAAGTTTTTCACTTCATGAATTTGATAAACTAGGAACAGCTACACTTATTACTAGAACAACAAATGATATAACACAAATTCAAACAGTTACAGTTATGATAATGCGTATGATGATCAATGCACCGATTATGTGTGTTGGTGGTATCATAATGGCATATAGAAAAGATGGATCTCTTACATGGGTATTAGGAGTTTCTATACCAGCACTTATAGTTGTTATAGCAATACTAGCTACTAGAATGATGCCGCTTTTTAAGCAAGTACAGGTAAAGATAGATAGAATTAATCTTGTTTTACGTGAAAAGCTTACAGGAATAAGAGTTATACGTGCCTTTAACACTGTGGCTAAAGAAACAGAGCGTTTTAAGGAAGCAAATACTGATTTAACAGAAAACTACATTAAGGTTAATAGAATTATGGCTTTCATGATGCCATCTATTATGCTTATAATGAATTTTACTTCTTTAGCAATACTTTGGTTTGGTGGATTACGTATCAGTGAAGGAAGTATGGATTTGGGAGCTCTTTCTGCTTTTACACAATACGCTATGCAAATAATGTTCTCAATGATTATGCTTGCAATGATGTTTATTATGGTTCCACGTGCTCAAGCAGCAGCAGTGAGAATAAATGAAGTACTTGATACTGTTCCAGAAATTACAGACCAAGAAACAGTAAGAGAAGATTTTGAAGGTAAAGGATATGTTGAGTTTAAGGATGTAAGCTTTAGCTATCATGGAGCTGAAGAACCAGCACTTAGAAATATTTCCTTTGCAGCAAAACCAGGTGAAATTACAGCTATAATAGGAAGTACAGGATCTGGTAAGTCTACATTAATAAACTTAATAACAAGATTCTACGATGTGCAGAGTGGAAATGTTTTAGTTGATGGTGTGGATGTTAGAGAGATTTCACAAGAAGCGCTTAGAAGTAAGATAGGCTTTGTTCCACAAAAGGCAGTGTTATTTTCTGGAACAATAGCTGAAAATATTAAATTTGGAAATGACAATGCAACTGATGAAGAAATTAAACATGCTGCTGAAGTTGCACAGGCTGCTGATTTTATAGCTACTATGGATGGAGGCTATGATCACGAAATTGCCCAAGGTGGTACAAATGTATCTGGTGGTCAAAAACAAAGACTTTCTATAGCAAGAGCTTTAGTAAGAAGACCTGAGATATATATTTTTGATGACAGTTTCTCAGCACTAGACTTTAAGACAGATGCAAAACTTAGAGCTGCTCTTAAGAAAGAAACGCAGGAATCAACGGTAATTTTAGTTGCACAAAGAGTTGGTACAGTTATGGATGCAGATAGAATAATAGTTTTAGATGAAGGTTCTGTTGTAGGAATGGGAACACATAAAGAATTATTACAAACATGTGATGTTTATCGTGAAATTGTATCCTCACAACTTTCAGAGGAGGAGATAGCATGAGTGAAAACAAAAGAAATAGACCCGCTGGAGGCAGAAGAGGCGGCCCAATGGGTGGCATGGGAAGACCAGTAGAAAAGGCGAAGGACTTTAAAGGTTCACTAAAAAGACTTTTAAAATACTTAAAACCACATAAAATAAATTTAATAGTTGTACTTGTATTTGCTATTTTGAGTACAACCTTTACAATAGCGGCACCAAAAATAACAAGTAAAGCAATGAATAAATTGCAAAATGCATATATGGCTCGTAAGATGCTTTCTGAGATGTCAAAGGGTCAAAACGAAGCTATGGATCAAATGAACAGTAAAATGGGAGATGTCCAAATAGAGGTTTCAGATAAAATTGTTGATAAAATGGCTGATGGACAAAAAACTGCTGTAGATAAGATAACTACAAGCATGGGGGACGCTCAAGCTAAGGCTGTTGACGAAATCTATAATAATGTAGCAATACAAATGTATCAAGGTATAGTTACAGGACAAAAGACTGCAGTTGATAAAATAACTGCTCAAATGGCTACAGCTCAAAAGACAACTGTGGCTCAGGTTAAACAACAAATGGAGCAAATGCAAAAGATGCAGCAAGCCGCTCAACAGGCTGCACAACAAGCAGCTCAAGGTGGAGCAACTAATCAGACTGGGGCTGTTACTCAAAGCGGAACACAAGCTACACAAAGTGTTACTCAACCAGATGCTCAAACATTAGCTGCAATTCAAAATTTAATGAAGCTTCCAATGATTGATGCAACAACAGATAGAGCAACAAGAGTTAAAACTACTCTTGATTTTATCAATATACTTAAGGCTATGCCAGCTAGTGGGCAGATAGATAAGAATTCTTTAGCTACATTAGAAGAATTATTAAATATTCCAATGCTTGATAAAGCTAAGGTTGGAAATGATAAAGTTACTGTAATGAAAAAATTCATGAGTACTGCTAAGAAATTGCCTGGTGGAAGTTCATCATCAAGTTCAATGAGTCTTGATACAGCACAAATGAATGAAGTATATAACAGAATAGCTAAAATGACAGATTTTACTGCAAAGGCTTCAAATTCAACTACAAAAACAGATCAAAAAGCTACAGATGCAGTTCAAAAATTACTGAAGCTTCCATTAATAAATGATATTAAAGATGCTACAGAGAAGAAGAATACTTTAAATCAGCTTATTGATATATTTAAAGACATGCCAGATATGTCAAGTGACAGCAGCTCAACTTCTGGAAGTCAAATAAATAAATCAGACCTAGATACTGTTAAAGAGTTATTGGCTGCAGCTGATTTAAGCACTATTAAAGATTCAAAAGAAAAGACTGTTGCTGCAATAAAACTAGTTGATATATTCGGTAAAATGCCAAAAACTGATAGTACTACAACTTCAGATACAATGAATCCAGATCAACTTAATAGTGTAAAGCAACTATTAGCTTTACCAATGCTTAATTCAATAACTGATACTAACGATAGAACTAAAGTTATAAGTCAGATGCTAGATATATTCGATAGTATGCCTGATATGGGAACAACTACTGATACAGATTCAAAAAATAAGATAGATACTAAGAGTATAAAATCAATTAAGAAGTTTGTAGCACTTCCTAAATTAGATACTTTAACAGATGCAAACCAAAGGGCAGAAGTATCTAGACAAATTATAGATTTAGGTAGTGATTTATCTAAGACAATGGATAACGCTCCTGCAAGTCCTAAAGATAATGTAAAGTTTACTGATGATCAAATTGATTCAGTAATCAAGGCTATAAAAGAAACAAATGGAGAGTATGATTTCAAATACATCGGAAACATAGCACTTGTTCTTATAGGAATGTATATAATCAGTGCGATTTTTAGTTTAATAATGGGTCTTGTAATGTCTGGGGTTGCTCAGAAGACAGTTAGAGACTTAAGAATGGAAGTTGATGCAAAACTTGCAAAATTACCACTTAAGTACTTTGATATGCATGCCCACGGAGATATACTAAGCCGTGTTACTAATGACGTTGATACTATCGCAACTACATTACAGCAGAGTTTAACTCAAATAATTACATCACTTATTACTATAGTTGGTTATATAATAATGATGCTTACAATTAGTCCTATTTTAACACTTATTGTAATAGCAACATTACCTCTATATGTAATAGCTACTGCTACAATAGCGAAGAAGTCTCAAAAGTACTTTGCAGCTCAACAAAAGGAAATTGGTTTATTGAGTGGACATGTAGAAGAAATGTATACTGGTCATAAGATAGTTAAAGCTTTTGGTCATGAAAAAGATTCTATAGAAGAATTTGAAGCTATAAACGGAAGACTTAAAAGCTCTGGATGGAAGGCTCAATTTGTTTCAGGTATAATGTTCCCTCTTATGAACTTTATAAGTAACTTAGGTTATGTTGGAATCAGTATGGTTGGTGGTATTTGGATCACAAAGAGTCTGCTTGGATTAGGTGATATACTTGCCTTTATTCAATACTCAAGATCATTTACTATGCCAATTGTTCAAACAGCGAATATAGCAAATGTTATTCAATCAACCATAGCTTGTGCTGAACGTGTATTCCAAGTACTTGATGAAGAAGAAGAAATTCCAGACAGTGCCGATGCAATAGTATTAGAAAACGCTAAGGGAGAAGTTACTTTCGAACATGTTGATTTTAGATATGTAGAAGATGTACCTCTAATAGAAGATATGAACCTTGATGTTAAGCAAGGACATACAGTTGCTATTGTTGGACCTACTGGCGCAGGTAAAACGACACTTGTTAATCTTTTAATGCGTTTCTATGAAATAAATGCAGGTAAGATAAAAATTGATGGTGTTGATATAAATGATATTAAACGTAGTGAATTACGTAAGATGTTTGGTATGGTGCTTCAAGATACATGGCTATATAACGGATCTATTAAAGATAATATAGCCTATGGAAAAGAAGGCGCTACAATGGAAGAGATTATTCGTGCAGCAAAAGCAGCTCATGCTGACCACTTCATAAGAACATTGCCAGAAGGTTATGATACAGTACTTAATGAAGAAGGAACAAATATATCACAAGGTCAAAAGCAGCTTCTAACTATTGCTAGAGCAATACTTGCTGATCCTACAATATTGATTCTTGATGAAGCAACAAGTAGTGTTGATACAAGAACAGAAGTATTAATACAAAAGGCTATGAACAACTTAATGAATGGAAGAACAAGTTTCGTAATTGCTCATAGACTTTCTACTATTCGTGATGCTGAGCTAATCTTAGTTATGAATAAAGGAACAATAATTGAAATGGGTAATCACAAGCAATTACTAGAAAAGAACGGCTTCTACGCTGATCTTTATAACAGTCAATTCTCAGGTGCAGACTTGGAAGTTGAGACTGTATAGTATAATATAAACTTAATAAGAAATTAGAAGTGGCCATATTTGGGTAAAAATGTTTACTCAGATATGGCCATTTTTTTACTATAAAAGATCTGTAAGTACATTACTTCTATAAACATATAAGAGTATATAGTTTTATTATTATTTGTTGAGCTTATTTTGATCGATAGATATTAGAAAATGTAATGGGAACTTTTCATAGTTGAAAGATTAGTATATAAGATTGCATGATTATTTTTTTCTGGAGAAGATAAAGTAGTCAAAAACTAGAAGGAAAGTTGAGGTTTTAATAAATACACAAATTTAAACTAGAGAAGTGTTTTATATAGCTGGGAAAAAGTATTTTTGATGATAAAAATATCACAATGCAAAAATAAATGTTAATAATTTATTAAAAAGGAAGGATATGTAATAAAAGTGTTGAATATAAAGATAAATATAGTCCCCAAAAAGCCTTTTATATAGTTATGACAAACACAATAAAGTTAATATATATAAGAAAATGGAAGGTGTAGCCCATGACGAATAATGTAAAACAATTAAATATAAGTGCAAAAAATTTTATTTATACGCTTACTATTAAAGAAAGATTAAATGCATTTAAAGAAAATCAATTATTAACGATTGATGATACTGTAATGCTAGATGATAGGTGGCTTAATATTAAAAGTCTTGTAGCTCCTAAAGTGTTTGAAGAAGAACTTGATCATATAGATATCAAAAAGGAAGAGTTAGCATTTGCGATAAAATCTTTTACAGATGAAGAAGAAGATATTCTTAGTGAATATTTAGAGAGACAAGTATGGTTTAAATCATATAAAGAGCTAATGGAAGAATTTGCGGCTAATTATAAAAATGAGACTGTTGTTTGTGAACAACTAATATTACCTTTTAAGTATTTTGCAAAAAAACAATTATATAATAGTCAGAAAAATCTTAAAGGTTTAAAAATTGAAGATGATTTAATTGAAAAGTTAAGTGAGTACATTGCTTCTCAAATTTCCAAATTAACTTTGAAGTGTCTTGTAGTAGAAATCAGCGATTATAAAGCAAAAAATAAGTTGGAGGGAAAGGACGGAAGAGAGAGATACTTAGACTTTTTAGAAAACTGTTATAAATCGCCGAATCAAATACAATCATTCTATAACAAATATCCAGTTTTAAGTCGATTTATTATGCAGAAGTTATTAGATTTAGTAAAAGCATTAAAAGATATGATTTTAGATTTAGATGAAAATTTTATTGAAATTGATAAACTATTTAATATAGAAACAAGTATTGTAAAACATATTGGTTTATCTCTAGGAGATACTCATCAGAATGGAAAATCAGTGGCGGAAATTGAATTTGAAAATGGTAAAAAATATATTTATAAGCCGAGAAACTCTTATATAGAAAAAGCATTTAATAAATTTATAGCATATATAAATAAAAATAGTGATCTTAAGGATTTATATATAAACAAAGTTTTTTATTCAGAAACTTTTACTATTGAACAATTTATTGAGTCCCAGTCTTGTAAGACAATAAATGAGGTTAAGTCTTACTACTATAGATTTGGTATGTTAACAGCGTTAATTAGCATATTAAATGGTTCAGATATGCACTTTGAAAATATTATAGCCCATAACCAGTACCCATGTATAATTGATTTTGAAACACTTTTTACTCAATTCAATTTTCAACATAATGGACCTGATGCAAATGTTAAAGTGCTGGACAAGCAGGTGTTAAACTTAAGTGGAACTGGATTATTACCGATGAGCTTAAATTCAGGGGATGAAGATAATGAGGTTGACGTAAGTGCTTTATCTGGTGGGATAACTAAGCCTATAACAAGAAAAACATTAGTTGCTAAGAATATTTATACTGATGATATGTGTTTTATATATGAGAATAGCTGTATTCTTAGTAGTAATAGTAATAGATTGAATTTAAATGGAGAAGTTCAAGAATATAAAAATTTTAGACAAGATATTTATAATGGATTTAATGATACCTTAGATTGGGTTTTTAAAAACCTTACTGAATTAAAAGTTTTTACACAAGAGATATTTAATGATTTACAGGTACGTCAAGTTATGAAATCTACAGCTGTATATAGTGATTTGATTGATTATATGGATCATCCACACTACTTAAGTGACATGGTAAGGATTGAAAAACTACTGGAGAATAACTGGGCATATTCATATAGTGACAAGCGGTTAGTTAAGTATGAGATTATGGATATGTTACATTTAGAAATACCTATATTTTATACAAATACTTCAAGAACATATTTAAAAACTAGTAATGAGCATTATATAAACAATTATTTCAAAAAAGATGTTTTATCAAAAGTAATTGATACACTCTCCAGCTTGAAAAAAGATGTGATTGAAAAAGAAAAAATAAAACTATGCTTATTATTAGGCGATTATAAAGCTTTATTTAATGAAAGTCATGAAAGACTTACAAAACAAATAAGAAAAAATAATCTAAGGATATATCAAGATGAAGAGGTAGTTGAAACATGTAATAGTATTGGAAAAAGTATAATAAAAGCTGCTATTAAAGATGAAAAAAGCATTTCTTGGGAATATATAGACAATGGTAAAGAATTATCAAGGTATAAATTCATAAACAATGGATTGTATTCGGGAAGGGCAGGTATCTTATTATATTTTTACTACTTGAATTGTATACAAGAGAATGAAACTATTTCAGATTTTACAAAGTGTTTAATACAAGATGTAAAATACTACAAAGAGGCTGTTGAAAATACAATGTTTGAAGGAGCAGCGGGGAGCTTATATGCTTTATTAAAATGTGAAGATAATAATATTAGCTTTGAGATGATACAAAATACTATTATTTTTATCAAAAAAAATAATACTGAAATGAAAAAAATTAATTGGTTAGATGGAGGATCAAGTCTAATAAAATTAATACACAATATTGTTAAAACAAAGCATAAGAGTATTTTAGCTTTAGAAGTTGCAAATGAAATTATTCAATCAATTTGTACCTATTTACACAACAAATCTATTGAATCGGTTGATATAGGATTTGGACAAGGTTTAATTGGATTGTTATATGCATTATTAATAGGACAGTCGTTATTAAGAAAAGATTATAGTGTTGAAATCGAAAAAATCTTATATTTAGTTGATAGGCAACTAAAAAATCTTAAAGTTGAAAAATATATGGGTGGGACAAGTCGCGTTTTATCAGGGTGTAATGGATTTGTTGGTTTAGGTATTGGAGCGCTTGCGTGTAATAAATATATTAAAGATTCTAGGTTAGATAAATATATTAATTTGGCTATTGATTCAATAATGGACTCTAGCTTCGATGATATGAGCCTATATAATGGGATTGCTGGAGAATTAGATTTTTTAGCTTCCTTATCACTATTTAGAGATGATCCAGCTATAAAACATATGATAGCAACCAAAAGAAATCAAATAATTGATTTTTATAAAAGAAATGATGCTGTTTTAATTGATGAACTACCTGAATTTAGAAATTATGGATTGTTTTCAGGTTTATCAGGGGTTGGATACTCAATGCTAAGGACGCTTTTCCCAACTAAAATTCCAAGTGTTTTAATACTTGATTAATTAAAGCCTAGAAACCCTTATATTAAGGATAGTTAAGAATTTTTAGTAGCCCTTATTTATAAAATCAATGAGCAGTTTTATATGTGATTACAAAAACAATGTTGATTATATGGAGTGCAACACTTTATACATGTCAAGAAGATGGAGGAAGTATGAAAGTATTTGGAATTATAGGAAGTATGAATGGTATAAACTCAAGAGAATATCAAATTATTGCAAAGTATTTTAGTGCTGAAAAATATAAAAATGCTGATGTCAAAATAATCACTGCAGATCAATTGAATATTAAATATTGCAGAGGATGTTGCACTTGTTTTAATACTGGTGTATGTCCATTGGATTCTACAGATGACATGGAAAGTATAAAAAAATATCTATTGGAAGCTGATTTGATTATAGTGTCATCTCCTGTGTATATGCATCAAGTATCTGGTTTTATGAAAAATGTGCTAGATAGGATAGCATATTGGACTCATACCTTTCATCTAATTGGGAAGCGTATTGTAGTTTGTACATCAACAAGTAGTTCAGGTAGTGAATATGTAATTAGTTATCTGAAAAAGGTTATGTCTGCTTTAGGTGGGATAGTATTAGGGGAAATAATAGTAGATGACATGACAACTATTGAGGAAATTGAAGAAAAATGCAAATATATTAACAATATGGTTTCACAATCTTCAGTAAGTCTTGCAAATATTAGTGTAAGTACATTTCAACATACTCTTTATAAAGGGTTAAGATCAAATTTGATTGAAAAAGAGGGATATGAACATGATTATTGGTTGGAAAATAATATGTTTGATTATTTTACCTTTAAAGAATATCTCTTATATAGATTAAATTTATATAAATAGATAAGAAATTTGGGTTAGTAAATGCTTATTTGTTATTGATAAAGAATATTTGACTGGGGAAATAATTAATAAAAAGGAGCTGTTAATATGATAGAATATAAGATTGGAAAAACTTTTGAAGATATGGAGTATGAGGAGATGGCGTTACATCAAATGGGTACTGAAGTGAATAATAGTGTAATATTTACTCAACAACAAACGTTAACTTGGTGCCCTATATCTACATTGACTATAGTTAGTATTATCACAAAGTAACAATATGGATGTATCACTTCTTAATAAAATCTATTATTTATAAATTCTCTTACTAAAACCGTGAAAGTTTTAAAAATAGATTTCAGATTAAAGTGGCACGTCTGTTCAGCAGAGTAGATATCCAATTTCTATTCAAATATACAAAGATAATATAAAATCATAACAAATAGGAAAGTTCCTAGTTAAATGTTCTTTAATCAAAATTATTATATTAACCATAACAATTGAATTATATGTTATCTCTGTATGTTGTAATAGATATACTATACCAAGCAATTATAAATGTATGATATTCAAAAATATTAAAATATCCTAGTAAGGCAATAAGATGCTTTACTAGGATTAATTTATTTCATATTTTTATCTATGTACTTAGTTTTTTACATATGATGCATTATTTGAAGTTCCATTAAATAATCATATTTTGAAGAGACAGATAAATCTATCATTTTTGAAACTAAAAAAGCTGTATCATCGAGTTTCATATTTCTTATTTCAGCGTATTTAGTTATATTGTTAATTGCGGATATAGTATTTTCTTCTGAATAAATAAAGCTTTGATTAATATAACGACCTTCACGCAAACTTTTAAATTTTAATTGAGGAATTTTTTTGTCTGAGAATACTCCGAAACCTTTTACATTTAAGTTTTTAGTCTTTATATATTCTGATAAGGAAAATAATAAACACATAGTGTTGTGTTCTGTAATATCTATATTAGTTATATTACTTATATGCCTATTCACATATTTATCAATATCATAAATAGAAGTATTGAGTTCAACATAATAAAAATTTCTGCTCAGTAGATATTGTTCATATGTTTTGATTTTTTTAGGAGACTTTTTCAATTCTTTTATATCAGATATCATACTATCTGTAAGTTGCTTTGAATATTCAATAGCAGCTATTTTTTTATCTAACTGTTCTTTATGAGATTCTAAGAATGCTAATAGTTTATCGTAATCTTTATGCTCATCAAGTATATCTTTAATATCTTCTAATGAGATTAGGAGGGTTTTATTTAAATAGCGAATAACATCAATTATAAAAAGTTGATCATAACTAAAATATCTATACTTAGTGTCTGGTGAAATATAGCAAGGTTTTAACAAATTTAAATGGTCATAATGACGCAATATCTTTGTTGATATGTTCATATAGCGAGATACTTCTCCAATTGTATATAAGTTTGTCATTTTTTTCACACTCCACTATTGACTTTGCCATTATGGCAACGTTTATATTTATAGTATAAAGTAACTTTTGTACAAGAGTCAAGAAAAGTGGAGGTTAACATGAGTAATATCAAAGTCATAATAGATAATATAGAATTGTATGCTGATAAAAATAAAACAATCATGCAGGTAGCTGAGGAGGCAGATATTTATATTCCTCATCTTTGCCATCATCCAGATCTTCATGATGTTGGAGGTTGTAAATTATGTGTAGTTGAAATATCAGGAAAAAATGATATACAAACCTCATGTACTACAACAATTGAAGAAGGAATGATTGTTAAAACAAAATCAGAAAAACTTGATGAGATGCGAAGATTGTCAATGGAACTAATGCTTGCTAATCATGTAGACGATTGTACTACATGTCCAAAATATTTAAAATGCGAATTGCAATCGTTAATTCAATATTTAGGTGTAAGTACCTCAAGATTAAGAAGGACTCTTAATGCTGTACCTGTGGAAACAGAAAATCCATTAATAATTAGAGATTTAAATCGATGTGTAGCCTGTGGCAGATGTGTAAGAGCTTGTCATGATATCAGAGGTGTTGGAATTTTAGATTATGACAAAAATGAAGAAGATAGAATTTATGTTGGAGTTAAAAATGGATTATCATTGTCAGATGCAAACTGCCGTTTTTGTGGGGCTTGCGTTGAAGTATGTCCAACAGGAGCGCTTCAAGATAAAAAAGGTGTATTCAAAGATGGGAATAGAGATGAGGTATTAATTCCATGTAAGCAGGAATGTCCAGCAGGAATTAATGTTCCTAAATATGTTCGTTACATAAAGGATGGAAATTTCGATGAAGCAGCAGCAGTAATTCGTGAAAAAGCACCATTTCCAAAATCTCTAGGCCTTGTATGTATGCGGTTTTGTGAAGCTGCATGTAGGAGAAAAGACATAAATGGAGCAGTTTCAATAAGAGAATTAAAGAGATTTGCAGCTGAGGCTGATTCTTATAGATGGAAAGCTAAAGCTTTTAAAAAGGATAAAACTGATAAAAAAGCTGCAATTATTGGATCAGGGCCAGCAGGACTTACTACAGCTTACTATCTTGCGAAACTTGGACATGCAGTAGATGTATATGAAAAACTCCCAGTAGCAGGAGGGATGCTATCGGCAGGTATCCCAGATTATCGTCTTCCAAAAGAAGTTGTAGAATCCGAAATAGATGTAATTCGTGAAGTAGGAGTAAACATTATCACTAACAGCAAAGTAGAATCATTAAAAGAATTAAAAGAGAACTATGATGCAGTTGTAATTGCTATAGGAACAGATAAAGGTGTAAGAATTCCAATTCCTGGGGCTGACTTGAAGGATGTGTATGTAAATATTGATTTCTTAAGAAGAGATTTGATAGATATAGATATTGACATGAAGAAATCGGTTGTTGTTTTAGGTGGAGGAAATGTGGCGTTTGATTGTGCAAGATCAGCAAAGAGGTTAGGAGCTGAAAGTGTTTCAGTTGTTTGCTTAGAAGGACAAGGACACATGACTGCAAGTGACGAAGAAATCGAAGAAGCAATTGAAGAAGGAATCCAAATTTACAATAGCAGAACTTTTATAAAAGTTGAAGATAATGGTGGAAATGTTTGTGGAATAGTATGTCAGGAAGTTGAAAGTTTTCACTTCGATGAAAATAAGAAATTGATATTAAATATCAAAGAAAACTCAGAACATTTAATTAAAGGTGAAATGATAATTTTTGCAACAGGGCAGAGAGCAGACCTTGGAGCATTTGAAGAAATTGAGCTTAACGGAAGAGGTTTGGTAAATATTGATGATTGTAATAAAACTAATAAAGATGGGATTTTTGCTGTTGGAGATGCAGTGACAGGAACAGCATCTGTAATTCAGGCAATAGCAGGAGCAAGAAAAGCTGTATCAAGCATTGATAAATATTTAGGGGGAGATGGAATAATAGATGAAGTCTTATCATCTGAGCAACCTTTAAATCAAAGGATAGGAATGGAAGAAGATTTTGCTAAAAAGGAATGTAGTCATTATAAATGTATTCCGGTTGACAAAAGAGTGGATAATTTTAAGTTGATGACAGTTGGATTTGATACAAAGACTGCACAATGTGAGGCTTCTAGATGTCTTCAGTGTGATTTACGTCCTAAAATTACAAAAGCAAAATTTTGGACTGAATATAAGGTAAAGTAAAGGCGGTGAAAAAATGATAGTAGAAAACATAAAAATATTAGGGCATGGAATAAAAAATTCAAATCTTATGGATAGATGGAAAAATAGAGAGTGGAGAGAACTAGCATGCCTTTTTATCGAAGATAGTAATCAAAGTCAAAATATAAAATATCTATTAGAAAAACACATGAATCAAGTTATTGATGGAATTAAGATATGCAAAAATGAACTAGGTATAGAAAAAGTTAAAATTTATCTTAGCGAGTTTTATAGTGATTTCAAAGTGAAATTAGAAGAATATGAAATTGAAGTAGTGTTAGTTGGTGATAAGAAAGTTTTTGAAAAAGAGGTATTTAATGAAATAACATTGGTGCATAATGCAGAAACCTTCTATGCACTTAAGAGTTCATTGGAAGAAAATTATATTCCTAAAAAGATCATTTCAATAGCTGGAGATGTTAAAGATTCTAGAATCTATGAAATTCCATTTGGAATATCCTTAAGGCAAATTATAAGTGAATATGGTGGCGGAACTAAATCTGAGAAAGCAATAAAGTTTGTACAGGTAGGTGGAAATACAGGTGCTATTTTCACAGAAGAAGAACTAGATACTCCATTTTTATATTCAAACTTAATTGGGCATGGAACGATGTTAGAAGTATCAAAAATAGAGGTTTATAACGTTGACACCTGTGTTGTGGATTGGGCAACTCAAAGAATGTTAGACAATAGCAAAGAAACCTGCGGAAAATGTGTATATTGCAGGGAAGGAATTTACCAATTATATAAAATCATTAAGGATGCAACCGAAGGAAAAGGTAAAGAGAGTGACATTAGTGTAGCTATGGAGCTATGTGAAACAATTAAAATTGGAACTTTGTGCGATTTTGGAAAGAGTGCTTCTAATCCATTATATACAGCTATTAATAAGTTTAGAGATGAATTTGAAAAGCATATTGATAGAAAAATATGCAATACACTAAATTGTATAGCCTATTCTAATTACTTTATAGATCCAAAGGTTTGTAATGGTTGTGGCGATTGTATTAATTGTCCTCAAGAGGCAATCAAGGGTGGAAATAATTTAATTCATATGATTGATATAGATTCTTGTGATAAATGTAAAAAATGTGAAGAGATATGCAAAGTAAAAGCAGTAAAGAGATATGGGTCAGTAAAACCAAAATTACCATCAGAACTAATAGAAGTTGGGAGTTTTGATGAAAGCGCTTTAAGTGAGAAGAAAGGCCTTGGACTTGGGAGAAGACGAAGAAGATAGTTCATAATCATAATTAATATATATATTTAAGTCATTAATTAAATTTAGGAGGTAACAAATATGCGTGAAATGGAATCAGATGTAATTATTGTAGGTGGAGGAGCAGCAGGACTTGCAGCAGCAATCGCAGCTGCAGAACAAGGAGCTGAAGTTATAGTATTTGAAAAAGCAAATACTACTGGTGGATGTGCCAATATGGCAATGGGGCTTTTAGGAGTAGAAACTAAAATGCAAAAGGAAAGGCTTGTTGATTGCACAAGAGAAGGAGCGTTTCAAAAATTCATGGATTATACGCACTGGCGCTCAGATGCAAGACTTGTAAAGAATTATATTTATAAATCAGCAAGTACAATTGAATGGTTAGAAGCTATGGGGGTAAAATTTGCACTACCATCAAAATATTTTCCTGGTTCAGAAGCCACTTGGCATATTGTTCAGCCAAAGACAGGAGCACCTGGACTTAGAGCGGCAGCTACTATGATCAAAGCAATGACTGATAGAGCGGAAGAATTGGGCGTTAAAATCTGCTTAGAATCACCAATCCAAAGTCTAATTAAAGATAATGGTGAAATTATAGGAGTAGTGGCGAAAGATAAAGATGGAGAAATTGAAGCATTTGGTTCTGCTGTAATTGTTGCAACAGGTGGATTTGGAGATAGTCCTGAATTTATTAATAAATATACAAAATTTGAGTGGGGAAAGGATCTGTTCTCATATAGGATACCAGGGCTTACAGGTGATGGGATCAGCATGGCATGGGAAGCTGGAGCAGCAAGAGATAGAATGGATATGGAATTAGTTTTCTTTGCACCTAATACAGGTGGATATGCGCCAATTGAACTTCCATTTAGACAACCTAATCTTTTTGTAAATCTAGATGGAGAAAGATTTTATGATGAAGCTGTAGTTGAAAATCCTGTGTTTTCAGTTAATGCTATCTGTAGACAAAAAAATAGAACAGTATTCTCTATTATAGATGAAAGTATAATGAAACAATATGAGAAAAATGGTTTAGATTTAATCAATGTTGTTACTTCTAATATTAGTATGGATGATTTTAAACAAGAGATGAATGATCTTATTAAAAATGGAAACGATGTATTATTTATAGCAGATTCCATTGAAGAATTGGCAGAAAAAACAGGAATTGATAAAGAAGGACTTGTAAAGACGTTAAATGATTACAATGAATGCTGTAAGTCAACTGATACATTATTTAATAAAAATCCAAAATATTTAAAGCCATTAGTTGGACCAAAGTTCTATGCGTTGAAATTTGCTCCAAGTGCATATGGAAGCTTAGGAGGAATAAAAATAAACTATAACACAGAAGTAATTGATACTGAAGACAAAGTAATACCAGGATTATTTGCAGCAGGAACAGATGCAAATTCTGTATGTAACCCTGATTATGTATTTGTGCTTCCAGGAAATACTTTAGGATTTGCAGTAAATTCAGGAAGAATTGCTGGTGAAAATGCGGTTAAATATATCAAAGAGAATTTCACAGAATAATAGAGGATTTTAATTATATTTTGGAGAAAGCTTCAAAGGTAAGGATTTTCTTCTACCATAAGAAAAAGATCAATGAAATAAATAATTAGTTTTTTCCTTGCTGTTTGTTAATTGATAGAAATATGATATCATATAATTCTGTTATAAAGCTAGCCATCTGTGTAAGAATTAATAAAAACAAACGGAGGAAATGAACTAATGAATAATTTGCCGAACTGTCCAAAATGTAATTCAGAATATACCTATGAAGATGGAGAGGTTCTAATTTGTCCAGAATGCTCTCATGAATGGACTGTAGGATCAGAAAATCAAAATAATGAAGATGTTAAAGTTGTTAAAGATTCAAATGGAAATATTTTAAGTGATGGTGATTCTATAACAATAATTAAAGATCTTAAAGTGAAGGGTGCTTCATCAGCTTTAAAGAAGGGGACAAAAGTAAAAAATATACGTTTAGTTGATGGAGATCACAATATTGATTGCAAAATTGATGGATTTGGAGCAATGAGTTTAAAATCTGAATTCGTTAAAAAGATATAAGGAATTCTATGTATAAACTAATAGTTGAACTAAGAAAACTATAAAGATGAACCACTTCAATATGAAATTATTTTTAAAACTTCTCTAGGTTATGAGCGGAGAATATTAGAAATATAAATTCTAAAGTGAAGTGGTTCATTTTTGTATATTAAATCTGATTGCAGTCCGCATTTATCAAAATTATTTAATACCTTTAAATTTAGAGTTAAGAAATTTATATAATTTAGAAAAATTAAAAAAAGATTTGATAAATGAACTTTTCTTAGTATTGACGTCTAAGCTTGTGATTTTTGAAAAGTTATAATTTTTATCATATAAAGCTTTTATTATTCGGTGAAGTGGTGAATTCTTTGAATACTTACTCAATGGGTAGCCGTTAGTACCATTTTGAAGAGTTATGTATTCAAAATCCTTATATGGGTGATAAAATAGACTAGCCAAGGTTGATGCATCTAAATTATTTATTCTATTCAGCATTTTTTCCGTACCGTCTTTTCCTTCTACGTAGCTTAGAGGTGTTGGGATATATAAGGTTTTATGATTCCTAGGACTCCTAACTATTTTATCGCCCCAAATGCCTACGCAGCCTTCATAAATTATGTCAAAATATTGTTCAAATATACTTTGCTGAAACTCAGTAGAGGCATAATGAGGACTCTCAAAAAACTTAAATGGAAGTTCCAATTTTTTTGCGGTATTAATAGCTGCTTCAATCCTTTTTCTTATAATATCTTCATCAGTATTCCGTTCTTCATTAAACTCAGTACCTTCTCCACTTACTTCACTGCCATACTGATGAGTATATCCATGTAAACCAAGTATACCGTTTTTATTTAGTAAATATTCAATTGTGAAAAGAAAGTTGGCATTAGGCATGCTATAGTGTTTAGATATATCATTGTCAATGCCATTTGGAGGATCAACAAATCTTGGTATCCACGCTATATGAAAGGGTACACCGGTTGAAAACATAAAATCTGCAACAACCCTAAATTTCTCCAAGTTGTCAGAATCCAAATACTCATCACCTGCAGTGATATCTTCAAATCTTATTAAAGCCACTTTTCCAGGAGTCCTTGTAAGGCTTTCATGTTTAGCCTTATTCCAATATAGTGAAATAGATCTACTATTATAATCCCATCTAGATTTAACGTTCAATATTGTGCACATATCAAATAGTGATAAATACAATATCTTGCCAACTATAGTAAATTTATAATCATCAGTCTTGTAATTTATACTTATTGGAGATTTCTGTTTAAAGAGTATATTTATTTTGCCTGCCGTAATAGTACAATTACCTCCTACTTGGTTAATAAACTCCAGTATGGGAAGGAAATAACGATTGATATCTCTGTATATAGGATTTATAAGCTCTAAGGATTTTCCTTCAAAACTTATTTTCAAATTGGTTTCTATTATAGATAGTTGTTTATCATAAATCATTTTATATCTTCAACTCACTTAATGTTAATTTATATCAGTAAAATATGATTGAGAGTATGCAATTGTTACTATGTATGTATCCCTTTATTCTGAAAACTATCTTCAAAATTCCTATGATTTCTGAAATGCAGATTGTCAATTTTTAGACTGAAAAATAGTAAATATTATTATTGATAGTTCAATATTTGCAATGTTTTTAGAAGAATATAACAAGAAATAGTTTAAATTAAAATGTATAATTAAGGTATCAAAAGAAAAATTGTAAATTCAAGGAGGAATATTTTAATGAGTATATTAAAGAACTTTTCCCTAGAAGGTAAAATAGCATTTGTAACTGGTGCATCTTATGGTATAGGTTTTGGCATTGCAAAAGCTTACGCAGAAGCTGGGGCAACAATAGTTTTTAATGATATTAACGAAGAATTAGTTGATAAAGGAATAAAAACTTATGAAGCAGAGGGAATAAAAGCTTTTGGGTATGTATGCGATGTTACTGACGAAGAAAAGGTAAATGAGACAGTTGAGAACATAGAAAAAGAGATTGGAATAATCGATATTCTTGTAAATAATGCTGGAATAATAAAGAGAATTCCTATGCTTGAAATGAAAGCTGAAGATTTTAGAAAGGTTATAGATGTAGACTTAAACGCACCTTTTATAGTATCTAAGGCTGTAATTCCTGGAATGATTAAAAAGGGGCATGGAAAAATAATAAATATATGTTCTATGATGAGTGAACTCGGAAGAGAAACAGTTTCTGCTTATGCAGCAGCAAAGGGGGGACTTAAGATGTTAACAAAGAACATTGCTTCTGAATACGGCAAATACAATATTCAATGCAATGGACTTGGACCGGGATATATAGCAACACCTCAAACTGAACCTCTAAGAACAGAAGGAAATCCTTTCAATAGTTTTATTATAGCTAAAACTCCTGCTGCACGTTGGGGAACACCAGAAGATTTAACTGGACCAGCTATATTCTTAGCATCTGATGCATCAGATTTTGTAAATGGTCATGTTTTATATGTAGACGGAGGGATTTTAGCTTACATCGGAAAACAACCAGAATAAAAGAAAAGCATATATTAAAATAACCCACAAAAATATAAAAGTTTTTGTGGGTTATTTTAATATATAAGTTCTATTTAATTTGATTCATAAATTAAAGTGTGTTTACTACGCAACTTCTATGAATAAAACTTAGTAGAACCTATAAATTAAAAATAAATTAGAGCAAGAAATAAACTATTAAATGCTAAAGCATAAAGTGTATAACTGTTTTAAATACAGTTTAATGTATAAAATATAAAAATAATACAGTAGTGGTAGAGATTTTTAGTAAATGTTTAGTATAATAGGTAATTGGGGTGATATTTTTGAAGGTTAATATTTTTTTTAGTTTTGTGTTAGTAATATCAGCAATTGCACTTCTTTACATAGGGTATTTTTCTTGGAGAAGAGATAAAATATATGTTTCTATAGCTTTACTTCCAGTATCAATTTATTCTTTTGGATATGCTTTTGAAATATTATGTACAAGCATTGAAGAGGTAAAGTTTTGGATTAAGGTAGAATATTTAGGAATAGCCTTTCTACCTGTAGTTTGGTTATTATTTGCGCTTAAATTTAATGGGCATAAGGAGAAAATTAAGAAAAGTATAGTAGTACTATTATTTATTATCCCTGTCATAACATTAATACTAAATTATACAAATGATTATCACCACCTTTTTTATATAGATCTATACATGAATAATAGTGGTCTCTTTCCTATTGCAAATATTGTACGTGGACCAGGGTATTGGGTTAATATTATTTATACCTATGCAGTAATGGTTGTAGGTCTAATAATTTTTATATTTGCTTATTTTAAAGCAGTTTCGATTATAAGAAAACAAATTTTGTTTTTAATAATAGCCTGGATAATTCCATGGATTTTAGATATTACTTATATGCTGAGAGTGTTTCGCTTTGAGTTGGATTTATGTCCGCTTGCCTTTTCTATTTCAGGAATAATTTCTAGTTATGCTATATTTAAATTTAAATTATTAAAAATTACTCCGATAGCACTAGAAAAAGTTTTTTCAAATATGTTAGATGGAGTTATAATATTAGATTCTGAAAATAACATAGTTAATTTCAATAATGCATCAAAAAATATTATTCCACAATTGAAGTACACACAGGCAGGAGATAAAAAAATTGATGATGTATTGAAAGAGCATAAGACATTATTAAAAGCTATAAGCAGTGAGTCTTATAATGAAAATTTAATCAATATAAAGGATAATGGACAATCAAGATATTATAAGTTGAATATTAATAATATATATGAAGGTTCTGGTGAAAGTATTGGTAAAATATTGATCTTAAATGATATTACTGAATTTGAGCTACAGCGAGAGAGATTGTATAATAACTTGAATTTTGTTGAGACCTTAATGGATGCAATTCCAAATCCTATATATTCTAAAGACGAATACGGTGTATATAATCATTGTAATAGTGCATTTACAGAGTATTTAGGAATTACTAAAGAGGACCTTCTAGGAAATACTGCATATGCGGTATTTGAAGAAAAATTAGCAGAAGTCTATGATAAGGCAGATATGAGTTTGATGAAAGAAGAAGGAACTCAAGTTTATGAATCAAAACTTATACATAAAGATGGAACGGAACATGATGTGATTTTTAGTAAATCAGTTGTTGTAAATGAACAAGGGAAGGATAAAGGGTTAGTTGGAGTTATATTAGATATTACAGAACAAAAAAAGAATAGGGAAAAAATTAATAAGTTATCAACATTAAAAGAAGCCATGCTGAATATTGGCTATTCAATTAATGAAATATCAGATATTAATGATTTGCTTCAATTAATATTAGATAAAGTTATTAATTGTGTTGATCCAACAAACTGTGGATCTATACTGCTTTTAGATGAGCATGAAAATTTGAAAATAGCTGTAGCAAAAGGATATAATTTAGAAGAAATCAAGAGATTCTCAATTAAATTGGAAGATGCATGGTTTAAGAATGGAGAAACTGTGGATAAAACAGTAATTTTTAATGATATTGATAAGATGAAAATTGCGAGTATGCTAGATACAGCAGAGGGGATAAAAATAAAATCGTCTATTAGTTCACCAATTCTTATAGATGGTAAGTGCTATGGCTTTTTAAACATTGATAGTATATTTAATAATATTTTTGACGAAGTGGATATAGAATTGATGGAATATATGACTAGTCAAACTTCTATTGCTATTACTAAGCATAAGCTTTACGAAGAAACTATATATTTGTCTAGATACGATAAATTAACCAATGTATATAATAGAAGTTATTTTGAACAATTACTTCATAACAATATATATAATGAGAATACAGATAAAAAAGAGTTTCTTGCAGCAATTTTTGATTTAAACGAACTGAAATTTGTTAATGATAATTACGGCCATTTAGTTGGAGATGAGTTAATAAAAACATTTGCAAAGGGTCTAATGGGTTTATTGGGAGGTTCTGATATTATAGGAAGATTTGGAGGAGATGAATTTGTTGGAGTCTTCTTCAACGTTAGTTCCCAAAACTTAATTAATAAATTTGAAGAACTGAGTGAACAGTTTAAAAATAACCCAATAATCTTTGGAGAAAATAAAATAATTTGTAGCTATAGTTATGGAGTTGTTAACTTCCCAAGTGATGGAGTTGAATTTGATCAACTTATAAAAATTGCAGATAAACGCATGTATGAATATAAAAATAAAGTTAAAAATAAAATTTAATAAATATTTAGGGATGTATTGATGTTGATTTATGGCTATTAAATCAAATGATTCCATTAATAAGAGGGGAATAAGATTGATTTTTGTTTGATATGCTTAAGGAATATCAAAATAAGTATCAAGGATATCAGACCATGATATCCTTGATATTTTTTATTGGTTAGTATATAGGGAGAAAGTTTCTGGCTCACCAGCGAAGGAAGAAATAGTAGCAGTTCCTTTAGTAAAGTATAATACTGCAAAAACTCCATCTTCGATGCTGTACATTGATTTTAAGGATGGAATAGTCTCAAGTGCAAGTTCTTTTACTTCATGTCTATCATCATGTGCTACTTCTCCAGCTATACGAATCCATTTTCCTTTATTCATAGCTGAGATTTCAACCTTAGGGTTTTCTAGCATTTGCTTAAAACATTCTTTTTTATTATTTGTAACAATGTATAGCTTTCCTTCATATTCAAAAACAGCACCGAAAGGTCTCACTCTAGGTTGATCTCCTTCAGTAGTTGCTAAATAAAAAGTACGGCTTTCTTGTAAAAATTCTAATGCTCTTTTCATAATTATTGCTCCTCTCCATTAGTCACTCTAAAATTGATGACATAGTAATAATATCATGTACAACTTAAATAACAAGTACGATTTTTATATATTGTTAGGATAAAAAGTATACTATCAAAGGAGTGTTATTGTGAAAATAATATTGATTTTTTTCAAATTGCCCGTATGGTATAGCACAAAAAGTATTTTCAGGAGAATAGTCTGTATCAAATATATAACATTTTATAAAAAGATCTCCCATTAAAATAGGAGGAGCTTTAGCTAATTATAAATTTTCATAGACTTAATGTTATAAGAAATACTAATTCTTTTTCACCAATCATAGGCATTCAATGAATTAAAAAACAAGTATGTATAAATACTAATATTTATACATACTTGTTTTTTTATGCGCATATTAATTATTTTATGAAAACAAGTATTATTTGACAATTAAAACTCAATCAATTATTATTATCAATAGATATTTAGTTGCAGTTAGCGGTGTTTAAAAAGAAAGGCTATATAATATTTGTTATTTATAAAGGAAGGTTTTATATGAGTACAGTTTCTACTAAAACAGGCAGCAGCGAGGCACATAGTAAGTTGATTCTAGTTGGTGAGCATGCAGTTGTTTACGGTAAGCCTGCTATAGCTGTTCCATTTCCGCTGAAGGTAAAAGCTGTAGTTGAGCAATCATCTGGAAAAATTATGTTTGAATCTAAAATTTATAATGGTTCAATTGACAATATGCCGATGAAAATGAAAGGAATAGAGGTCTGCATAAAGGAAACACTAGATAGTTTAAAGGAACCTTTTGAAAATTTGAGAATTCGAGTTGAGTCGTCTATACCTTTAGGTCGTGGACTTGGATCTAGTGCTGCAATTGCTATCGCTATAGTAAGAAGTTTGTTTTCCTTTTATGAAAAAAAACCTTCTCAGGAACAATTATTTTCTCTTGTACGAATTTCTGAAACCTATGCGCATGGGAAACCAAGTGGAATTGATACGGCTGCTGAATTAAGCGAATGTCCAATATGGTTTCAAAAGGGAAAAGAGATAGTTTCCCTTATCACAGGCGATCCATTATATTTAGTTGTTGCAGATACAGGTAGAATTGGCGATACGCACACTGCTGTAGATAATGTAAGAAAGAAATATCTTGTGGAAACCAGAGAAGTAGAAAAGTCATTAGATGAGATAGCAAAGATAGCAGAGTTAGCAAGAGAGGCACTTCTTAGCGGAGATATGTATTTACTTGGGAGTTTGCTTTATCGAAATCATGAGGAGCTTAAGGTTCTTGGAGTAAGTGATGATGGTTTAGATACACTAATTGAAGCGGCTAGGAATGCTGGAGCACTGGGAGCAAAGCTTACAGGCGGAGGGCTAGGAGGTTGCATGATTGCTATTGGAAAAGATCTGGAGCACGCAGAGGTTATAGCCAAACAATTAATGAAAGCAGGAGCTTCTAAAAGTTGGTATTTTTCAAGTGAAGACAATATTTTATATGTTACTGAGGGGGAAAAGGAGTGATAATAATGAAAGCTACAGCAAAAGCAAATACCAATATTGCACTGATTAAATATTGGGGAAAACGTGACGAGACATTATTTTTGCCTATGAACAGCAGTTTATCTATTACTTTAGATCACTTTAACACCATAACAACTGTTGAGTTTTGCAAGAGTTTTGATAAGGATATTTTTTTATTAAATAACCTTCCAGCAAGTGATAAGGAGTCAAATAAGGTATTTAGGTTTCTTGATAAAGTAAGGAACTTGGCTGGCGTTAATTTACATGCAGTGGTTTCCTCTGAAAATAAAGTTCCAACAGCAGCAGGATTCGCCTCTTCTGCATCAGGTTTTGCGGCATTAGCCGCAGCAGCAGCGAAGGCTCTTGATTTAGAGTTAAATACTAAGGAAATATCAATACTTGCTCGTCAAGGTTCAGGCTCTGCCTGCCGCTCAGTTTACGGAGGATATGTGGAATGGAAAAAAGGCATACAAGAAGATGGAAAAGATTCATTTGCTAGTCAACTTTTGTCTGAGCAGGACTGGAAGATTAGTATACTTTCAGTTTTAGTAGCAGGAGAACAAAAGAAGGTATCCAGCAGGGAGGGTATGAAAAGAACTGTTGAGACCTCACCTTTTTATGCTGGATGGCTTCAGACTGTAGAAAAAGATCTTGAGGATGCAAAAGAAGCAATAATGTCTAGAGAGTTTGAAAAGCTAGGGCATGTAGTTGAAGCAAATGCTTTAAAGATGCATGCTACAATGCTTGGGGCAAAGCCGCCAGTTTTGTATTGGCAAAGTGGAACTATGGATGTTATTCATCATATACAGTATCTAAGATTGACAGGCATTCCAGTATTTTTCACAATTGATGCAGGTTCAAATGTGAAGGTGCTTTGTTTACCTAAGGATGAAGCTATAGTATACGAATCTCTATTAACTTTGCCTACGGTGCAAAAGGTTTTTATTTGCCATCCAGGTTCAGGGATAACCTATTTAGAATAAGGGTAAAAATTATTGTAAAGTAGTACATCTTGGGGTGAATTTGAAATGTAATAAAAGGAGTTGTGTGAATGAAGAGTTCAAATAATAAGATGAATCATCCGACGGACAGTGAAGATGTAAAGAATAACATTGAAGTTTGGGAAGATATTGTCTCAATTAAAGATTTGATTATTTCGCTTGTTATATGCAGTATAACTACACTTGGAGCATATTTTCTTGCACCTAATGATCCACCTAAGCCGTTATTTTTTGGCTTATTTGGTGCAATTGTTGGCTTTGTAATATGTAGCTTTTTTATCAAACCTAAAAGAACATTTATAGAAAGTAATCAGGAGGATTAATATGGATTTCTCTTTAATTTTACAGATGGTCATTGCAGCTGTCATTGCAGCAGTACTGTATACAGTTATTGGAGCTGCGCCAGGTGCTGATGAGACTGCAACTATTGCACCGGTTATACTTGTGCTTGTTCTATCTGGGTTACATCCAGTTGTGATACTATCATTCTTTATGGCAGCTATTGTATCTTGCAAACTTATCGATGCAGTTCCTGTTTCCATAGCAGGAATTCCTGCTGGAGTTATGTCTACTCCGATGGTTGAACATGCTATGGTACTGAAAAAGTTTGGGTTAACAGACACTAGTATCAGAAAGATTGCTTCAGGAGCCATTATTGGCACATTAGTATCTTTACCTGTGAGTTTATTTCTTGCAAAAGCATTAGTTCCTTTCGCAACTATTATTAAACAATATGGAGATCTAATCTTCTTTATTGGAGCTGTATTATTAGCTCTTATGAGTAAAAAAAGATGGATTTCTCTTGTTTCAATAGTGCCTTTTGCCTTATTGATTCAAGGACTTCGTCACTTATACTGGGGTGTAGGAGCAGTGCCAAAAGGAACAAATGTGTTTATATCATTTTTCTTAGGCATCACTATAGGTCCTGTTATTTTAACTCTTTTTGAACTTTTAAATAAAGATAAAAGAGATAATATGAAGAGATTTAGTAAAAAATATATTCAATTAAAGAAGGTGAAAGAATCTACAAAGTTTCCTAATCCTTTTAAAATATTAACAAAAAAAGAAGCTATGTATAGCGCGCTTGCTTCTCTTATTGGATCAGTTACTTTTTTATTAAGTCCTGTTGGTCTTACCATATTCTTTGGAGAATTGTTTTCTAGTGGTACAAAGGAGCCAGTGGAGAAAGCATCCCTTGCGGTATCTTGTATGGAAGCTTTGGCTCAAGCAACTTATATTTCTGGAACCTTGATTCCACTTATTGCGTTAGGTATACCCTTATCGCCAATGGCCCTTGGACCAGCAAACCCATTATTTAATGCTCCGCCGGTTTATACTTTAAAGAATAATATGCATCATCTACTATCTACTTCTGATTTTGTTTGGGCAACTCTTATTGGAGTGCTGATTGCTTCAACTATTACTTATTTTGTTACAGTGAGATATTCGCAGCAAATTTGTGGTTTTGTATTTAAAAGAATTCCACATGAAGCGATGTTGGGTTTATTTTTTAGTTTGGTCTTATTGCTAGCCTTTATGGATGCAGGCTGGATTAATGTCGCAGGAGTTCTTTTAATTGGGATAGTAGCAGGAGTACTATATCGTTTAGGGGTTAATTACGGTGTTCAGTTTATGATACTATATTCAGCACCATGGATTATTACAAAACTAGCAGCTATATAATAATGAAACGGAGGGAGGAAACAAAAATGTCTTACTCAAGCTATAAAGTAAAAGTACCAGGAAAGTTAATGATTGCAGGGGAATACGCAGTGCTTGAACCAAATCAGAAGTCTGTGGTAATTGCGGTTAATAGGTATGTATCAGCTTGTATCAAACCATCTAAGCAAAATAAAATCTCCCTTCCAAAGTTAGGACTAGAAGATATTGCTTGGGAAATAAACGAAGAGAAAGTTAAATTTAGTATTGTAGATTCACGACTAAACTTTATCGAAAACTCAATTTTCGTGGTGAATGAATTTTTACAAGAAAAATCGATTAAAATTATTCCATTTAAATTACAAATTAAAAGTGAACTTGATGACCCTTCAACAGGTGAAAAGTATGGATTAGGTTCAAGTGCAGCAGTTGTGGTTGCCGCAGTTTCAGCTATGTTAGCTCTACATAGTGATGGGAAAGAACAGCCTTCACTTGATCAAGTCTTTAAACTTTCAGCGATAGCTCATCTAAAATCGCAAAAAAGTGGTTCAGGAGCTGATATTGCTGCTGCGGTTTATGGAGGTTGGCTTGAATATTCAGCATTTATGGGGAATTGGGTATTAAATCAATTAGAACAAGGGACAAAACTTGTAGAAATGGTAGAAAAGCCTTGGCCAAACTTAGCTATTAGAAAATTAAATCCGCCAACTTCACTTAAATTAGCTGTTGGCTGGACGAAATCAGCAGTAGCAACAGCCCCTATGATTAGGGATATTCAAAATTTTCGTGACCATAATTTAGAAGCTTATAACCAGTTTCTAAGGGAAAGTTCTATTGCAGTGGAAAAGCTAATAAGAGGTTTTGAGATGAATGACTGCATAGAAGCAATTGGTGGTGTTAAACAAAACCGTAAAGCACTTCAAAAGCTAGGTGAAAGTGCTGGAATAGATATTGAGACAGAAAAGTTAAAAGTTTTATGTACAGTTGCTGAGGAGTTTGGAAGTGGAAAATCATCAGGAGCGGGAGGCGGTGACTGTGGTATTGCCTTTCTAAAAGAGGGTGATTATACAAAGGAATTGCATGAAGCGTGGAAGGAAGCTGGCATTAGTCCATTAGATTTAAAGGTGTCTGAAGTAGGAGTTTTTGTAGAGTATACGACTGTGAAGAATTTTTAGGATAAAGAGAAATTAAACATGGGAAAACTGGTGGTTCAATAGTTTCACTAAAATGACAAAGCTATATCTTATAAATTCATTGAATAAGATTATATGGTACAAGGATAGAAGAAAAGTTCTAAAAGACGGATAGATTTTAGAGCTTTTCTTTTATTCTTAATGAAGAACTAAATACGAACAAAGTAACATTTGAGTGAACGTATGTTCGTTTGAAGTTTATAAATTAACCAGTTGTTTTAAAGGCTCATAGGGAATCTCTAAACAACTGGCGATTTGTTCTAGTGTCATCTCTCTTAATTCAACTTTATCAAAAGATATATCGCTTAGTTTAAATGCAAAATAGTTTGCCTGTTTTTCTAGTTTGTGTATATTAGAATATAAAAAACCTGCTGATAAAATACCAGTGTGGCATAATGCGTGACCTAATTCATGCTTTAATACAAATTCTTTTAGTGGATTTTCAAGTTTATTACTTATAAAAATTATTTCTGCACCGTTAAAGTGTCTGTAATAAAAAGCTTCATGACCATTAAGTATGATACTCGATGGGTCTAGTCCTCTAATCTCTATCTCTAGACAATCACATAATTCGTAAACATCTCTTGTACCATACTCATCAACTAACCCTAATACAATGTTATCTATCCATTGCATCCTCATCACCTCTTTATCAAATGTTACTTTTTATATTTATGACTAATTAACTCAAATTGATGTAACAACTCGTTAGCAAACTCTATAATTTCTTCATCTGACATCTTGTTTATATCATAACCTCCAAAGGCAGCCATGGAAGGAAGCTTTAGAAGATACTCAGTTGCTTCTTTTGCTGTAGTGAATTCTTTATTTTCTTTTTCAGTTTCTTCATTCCAACCCATTAAATATGAAGGTGTAGTTTTTAAAGCCTTGGCAACTAAATCTAATTTATCTATAGCTAAATTCTTAATAAAACCTGTTTCGTATCTTTGCCAAGTTGACTTACTTATTCCAGTTAGATCTTGCATATCCTGATAGGATAACCCTAATGCTAATCGTCTATTTTTAATTCTATCTATAACGTTACTAAGATCTTTATCATTCATTTTTTTACTCCTCTTTAAGACTATGTGAATGTACCACTTGGTTTATATATCCAAATTTTGATTTCAAGAATTACATGAGTTTTGAAGATAGTTTTTTACGTAAACTAAATTATCCTCATATATATATTATAAAGTATTTTTTCATATATGCAACGGAAAAGTTGTAAAAAATAAAAAAATGTTGCATAAATGACTTGATTTTGAAAAAGAGACCATTTATAATAAAATTATCCCAAAAATGCAACGAAAGGAGAGGATTAAAATGCAAATCAACAAGTTAAAAGCACGAATGATTGAGCAAGGATATACTCAAAGAAGACTAGCGGATGGTATTGGAATAACAGTACAAACGCTAAATTCTAAGATCAATGGAAGATCAGTATTTTCATTGGATGAGGCAATATCCATAACTAAAATATTAGATATCAAAAATCCAGAGGAAATTTTTTTTGATAGTGTATCTCAAAAATGCAACGATATAAGCTAAATAAACTTAAATCAAAGTTCATAGCTAGAAAAATGAGGAGGGATACAAAGCGCTTTATTAAAAAATCATAAAACATAAAAATATAGGATAAAATTTTTAAATAGTATGAGAAAGGATATTTAAGTATGGGAAAAATGATGTTGTTTTACCTAGAAGTAGGTAGGGAAGTTGAAAGGTTAACGTCTAAAGGGTTAGAGTTTAATGCAGCCTTAAGACAAGCAAAAGAAACCTACAACATAAAAAAAGAGTTGCCTAAGCAACTATAAAAATAAAATTAAAAACCAAATTAATTATATTTCAAAAAATATAGATTTACAAGAAATAATTAAAGTCTTTTGTTAGATAGAAAAAAGAAAGATGTTATATATAGAAAAATGAAAGGCAGGAATACTATGCTACAACTAGAAAAGGATTTTAAAAATAACCCAGAGGTACTGCATGAACTAGATGTTGATGTAGATTTGGTATCAATTGCTTTTGAAGTCCCGTATGACTCTATTATAAAGCTTTTATTACATGATAAAACATGGACAAGCTTAGAAAATGAATATCACAGACTCCGTGGTGAAGCCACATTTGAAGAACAGGAAGAGATAATTCTAAGCTTTGAAACCAAGATTGAAGAACTAGAAAATAAATTACAACAGTTTGAAGATTACTATAGTTAGGAGGCAAACATGGTAAGACCGCAAAAAAGTGGACTAGATTATTTTCCTTTGGATGTAGATATAGATCAAGATGATAAAATTGCACTCATAGAAGCCCAGCACGGAATTAACTGTAATTTATAAAAAACAGAATTCCTTCACGGACTATAAGCAAAGAGATTATGACTATGATCAGTTAGAAAGAAGACTATTAGGATGGGACAAATAATTAAGGAGATGATATTTTATGAAGAATGAAGAGTTATTTAAGAATCTTGAAGGAACTTTATATAATTATGAAAATATAGAAAAGGAAATTGAAAACCTGCAGCTAGAAATAGAAAGTGTTAAAAATGAATATACTGGTTGTGGAGCTATAACCTATGAGGAAAGGACTGGACCAACCAATAAATTCAATTCAAGTGTGGAAAATGAAATCATATATAAAGAAAAGATGATAAATAATCTAAACAAAATGATTGAAAGCAGGAAAATAACTTTAAAGAAAATAGATAATGCTATCAATAGCAATGTACTCACTGATGTTGAAAAGGAGTTGATTTATAAAAGGTATATAAAAGGTCATGGAAGAGCTTCATGGTGGAAAATAGCTGTTGAACTAAATCTTACAGAAGCTAGAATATATCAATTAAGAGATAGTTCGATAAATAAGCTTGTCCCTATAGTGTACGTTGGACTTGCAAAGTAAAAACTATAGTAAGTGTAGAGTATTAGCTATATTTTATAGGTGAAAATATGTGTTAAACTATTATTAGTGGAATAAGGCAAGAACGTTGCATAGATAAAAGATATGTAAAACGTGTAAGCTATAATTTATAGGCACTCATAACCTGAGTGCTTTTATTCTACTAAAAAGGAGGTGGCATTAATGGCCAAGTTAACAGCTAAGCAGAAAGCATTTTGTGATGAATATTTAATAGACCTTAATGCTACTCAGGCGGCAATTAGAGCAGGGTATAGTCCTCACTCAGCATCAGATATAGGATGTGAAAATCTTAAGAAGCCTTATATAAAAGATTATATAGACAAAGCTATGGCAGAAAGATCTAAAAGAACTGGAGTAAATCAAGACAGAGTTTTGATGGAACTTGCAAGACTAGGTTTTGTAAATGCCAGTGATTTAGTTGATGTAGATACAGCTGAAGTAAATAATAATATCAGCAAAGATGATGCAGCAGCCATAGCTTCTATTAAGGTCAAGATAACTCCTACAGAAGATGGAGAAGAGATTATTGAAAGGGAAGTAAAACTCTATAACAAAATAAAGAGTTTAGAGCTTCTAGGCAAGCACTTAGGCTTATTTACTGACAAGATAAAAATTGAAGGCACAGTACCTGTTAGAATAGTGGATGATATAGATGAAGGATATTAACTTAAAATCTATAATAGCACCTAGTTTTTACGAGGCTCACAAAGACATAAAAAGAAGGCTTCATACTCATTACTGGTTTAAAGGCGGTAGAGGTAGTACGAAGTCTTCTTTTATTTCTATAGAAATTATTCTTAATCTGATGAAGGATTCTCTAAAGGGAGATATGACTAATGCAGTGGTCTTTAGAAGGGTTAAGGACGTACTTAGAGGTTCTGTTTTTGAACAGTTGTTATGGGCCATAGAAAAACTAGGGGTTAACAATGAATGGGAAGTAAATTATTCTCCTCTAAAATTAACCTATAAGCTAACAGGTCAAGTGATTCTTTTTAAAGGTGCACATAATCCAAAGAAGCTTAAGTCTATAAAAGTATCTAGAGGCTATCTAAAATATATTTGGTATGAAGAAGTAGATGAGTTTGAGGGCTACGATAAAATAAGGAACATCAATCAGTCATTAATGAGAGGTGGTCCTTATTTTTTCGTATTCTACTCTTTTAACCCGCCAGAGAGTCAGAGAAATTGGACCAATATAGAAGTGCTTGAAGAGAGAAATGATAAATTTGTTCATCATAGTACTTACTTAACGGTAGATAAAGAATGGTTAGGTGAACAGTTCATAATTGAAGCAGAGCATATGAAAAAAGTTAATCTAAGTAAATATGAGCACGATTACCTAGGTACTGTAATAGGTACTGGAGGAGAAGTGTTTAGAAATCTAACTATAAGAGAAATAACGAAGGAAGAAATAGAAGTATTTGATAGGTTAAAGAATGGTTTGGATTTTGGTTATGCTGCAGATCCGCTGGCGTACTTACTTATGAACTATGATAAGACCAGAAAGAGACTATATATCTTCGATGAAATTTATAAGGTTCAGTTAAGCAACAGTAAAGCTGTAGAGGAAATAAAAAAGTTGAATCCTTCTAATAAGAGAATAACAGCAGATAGTGCAGAACCGAGAACTATAAATGAATTTAAAAAGTTAGGGCTAAATATAGCTGGCGCTAAAAAAGGTCCTGATAGCGTAGAACATGGTTTAAAGTTCTTAAGTGAAGAGCTAGAAGAAATAATAATTGATCCAGTTAGATGTCCAAATTCTAAAAGAGAATTTCTTGGATACGAACTTGAAAAAGATAAGGATGGTAACTTTAAAGGGGAGTATCCTGATAAGAACAATCATACCATAGATGCTGCTAGATACGGCATGGAAGATGAAATCAATAATAAGAAGTGGTTAATTTAGGAGGTGAAGGAAGTTGTTATTAGATGTACTTTCAGAAAATAGCAGCTTAGCTGCTAGGGCCTTAGATAAGGCTATTTTACAAGATAGAAGTTCAGAAAATAAAAGAAAAGCCAGTTTAGGATTGAATTACTACAAAGGTGAACATGAAATCCTAAATTATAGGCTTTTTTATTTTGACGCAAATGGTGTCCTTAAGGAAGATAAATATAAATCAAATGTAAAGATTCAGCATCAATTCCATACAGAGCTCGTAGATCAAAAGGTTCAATATTTATTGTCAAATCCAATAGAAATTGCAGCACCTGAGGAAGAGCTTCAAGAAAAGCTTAAAGAGTATATTAATGAAGAATTTCATGAACTGCTTCAAA
This sequence comes from Clostridium yunnanense, assembly GCF_016595795.1. GTDB lineage: Bacteria > Bacillota > Clostridia > Clostridiales > Clostridiaceae > Clostridium_AR > Clostridium_AR yunnanense. Next base: position 228,717 of record NZ_JAENHN010000006.1, on the reverse strand, counting down.
ACGCTTTAGAGGGAGCAAGCAATAAAGGACTAGAGTATGTGTATGCATACAAGGATGAAAATAATAAAATATCCTTTCAAATAGCAGATAGTTTAGGGGTTATCCCTGTTTATGATGAAGTAGATAATAGCAGACTCAAAGCTATAATAAGGTATTACGATGCTATAATTTATGACAATGATAATGAAGTTATTATAACTAAAGCAGAGGTATGGACAGATAGTAAGGTGACTTACTATACACAAGATAAAAATAGACAAGGGTTTAAGCTTGATAAGAATATAAAGCCAAATCCTAAACCTCATATAATATTAGAAGATGATAAAGCTATTTATGACGGCGGAGGCCTTGGATATATACCGTTCTTTAGACTTGATAATAATAAATATCAAAAAACAGATTTAGACCCAATCAAATCACTTATAGATGATTATGACTTAATGGCTTGCAGTCTTTCAAACAATCTACAAGACTTCCAAGAAGCAATATACGTAGTTAAAGGATATTCAGGTGATAGTTTAGAGGAGCTTACAACTAATCTAAAGACTAAAAAGACCATCGGAACTGATGCAGAAGGTGGACTTGAGGTAAAAACCATAGATATACCAACAGAAGCGAGAAAAACTAAAATAGAACTGGACAAAGAAGCTATCTATAAATTTGGTATGGGATTTGACAGCAGTCAGATAGGTGATGGCAACATAACTAACATAGTGATAAAGTCTAGATATGCATTACTAGATTTAAAGTGCAATAAGGCAGAAACAAGACTAAGAAGGTTAATAAGACATTTATTAAAGGTCATAGTAGATGATATTAATTCTAGGTATAACACAAGCTATGATTATAATTCTATTCAGATAAAACTAGTAAGAGAAACAATGGTAAACGAGGACTCAGTAGTTGTTAATGAAAAGACTAAAGCCGATACTCAAGGGGTATTTATAAACAATGTACTCCTTGCAGGAAATACAATAAGTAGTGATACTAAGCTAAGGCTTTTATGCGAGATCTTAGAGCTTGATTATGAAGAAGAAAAGAAAGCTTTAGAAACCCAAGAACCTTATGTAGACATGAACGCTCTAAGCGACCAGTTAATCAGCAAAGCTAATACTGGTGGTGATGTAGTTGAGTAAATATCATGAGGAGCTGTTGAAATTAGGAGAAAAGGATGAAGACAGCGCTAAAGCTTTACTCATGAAAGCTCATGTTTCAGCAATAGCTGATATGAAAAACTCAATTGGAGATTACCTTCAAACAAATGAAAATACCCCATTTGCAAAGCAGCTGGAACTTAAAAAGTTAGATAAGCTTCTAGATCAAATGAATGATATATTAGGAAAGATTTATGATAAAAACTATAACACTATAGCTGCTTATGGTAAAAGTACTTTTAACCGTGAATACTTTGGAGTTTTTTATGAGGTTGAAGGTATATTAAATAGTAAGCTTAATTTTGATGGACTAGAGGAAGAAGAGATTAAAGAAGTCCTAGAAACACCAGTAGCAGGACTAAAACTTTCAGAAAGGCTTTATGATAAGCATCTAAATGACATAAAGCTAAAGGTAAAAGGTGCTGTAACGGAAGGTTTAATCAATAATAAAGGCTATGGAGAATTAGCTAAAAACCTAAGTGATATAGGAAATTCTAGTTACAATAATAATGTAAAAATAGCTGTAACAGAAGCTGGAAGAATAAAATCCTTAGCAAAACAAAAAGGCTTAGAAGAAGCAGTAAAAAGCGGAGTTAGTTTAAAAAAAAAGTGGATAGCAGTTTCAGATAAGAAAACAAGAGTAGACCACCAGCAACTAAATGGACAAGTAGTTGATATAGATGAAAAATTTTATCTACATGGCTACTCTGCTTCTCAGCCTAGATTATTTGGAGTAGCTAAGGAGGATATAGGGTGTAGATGTGATTGTGAAACTGTGGTGGAAGAAGCTTATAATGAAGCTACTAATAGTAAAGAAAGCATAGAAGCTAAGAAGTATGAAAATTTTGATCAGTGGTATAAGGATAGAGTAAATAATAATGAGAGATTAGATGGTAATAAATATAATGGTACTTCAAGTGAAGTTAAAAATCCTTCTGTTGTTGGACAAGATAAGGAGGAAGTTTTAGATAAGAACAGTACGGGGGATGCTGGGGCAACAAAATATACTAGAATTGATAATGTCATTGCTTCAAGTTACGATAAATCAGGGAAATTAGTTAAACGATGGGTTGTACCAAAAGGATTTAGTAATATTGATGACTTTTTGTCGAAAGTTGATAATGATACAATTAAAAACTATGGATATAACAACATAGATGATTTCATAAATGCTACTGAAAATGTAAATAGATATTTAAATGAATCGATTTCTAATACAATTATTAATCAATCGCTGGCAGGAAGTGTTCATAAAAATGGATTAGATTATGATATTTTAGGATTTCCTATATTTAAGGGTGATAATCTGAAGTTTGAATTTGATTTACCTAAAGATTTAACTATATCTTTAGATTATGATCAGTTTGTAGCTTGCACCAAAGCTCTAGAAAAGGCTATAATTGATGGTAAGGTTTCGGAAAGTATTTTTTCATCAAATCAATTACAAGATATAATTGATGGAATGCCTAGAATAGAAGGCTTAACTTGGCATCATCATCAAGTTACTGGTAAAATGCAATTAGTTGACTCAGCTATTCATCAAGCAAATCATTTAGGAGGAAATGCTATGTGGGGAGGAAGAATACGATAATGAATGATATTAAATGGAGAAGACCACATCCACCTGTAATAATGGAAGATATTAAAGATTTTGAAAATTTAGTTGGATTTAAATTTCCTGAAGATTATGTTAATTGCGCGCTTTTATATCATGGAGCAAGTGTAATACCTTATCGTGTAGAGGTAAAAGGTAGTGAAAAAGTGTTTGCAAACTTGTTATCATTTTCTCAAGTGAGTGTAGATAGTATAATTAAAATATATGACAATTGTAAGGAGAGATTAAAAAATGGTATAATTCCTTTTGGAATTGATCCATCTGGTAATTTTTTTTGCTTTGACTATAGACGTGATATGGAAAAGCCATCAATCATTTTTTTAAATAATGAGATTAATGTAATTGCTTCAGACTATTCAGTTGATGAATTAAAGAGAATTAACTTAGAAGAAGTTCAAGAGAATGCAATAGAATTTGTTTGTAATAGTTTTACAGAGCTTTTAAGTATGTTACATTAATAATAAGAAAATAAAGTATATTTGTTTACGTTAATAAACCTATAATAAAAGCGCTTGCTATAAAAGGCAAGTGCTTTTATTATACCCAAAATTAAATATTCGTCAAGAAACAAGTTACTATCATAATTAGATAAAGCTAAGTTTCAGCCATAGCTCATATGAAAAACTCAATTGGATGCTACCTTAGGAAAACTTTATAATAAGAACTATAACTCTATGATTAACTACGGTAAGAACACCTTTGATTATGAATACTTTGGAGTTTTTTATGAGGTTGAGGGTGTATTAAATAGTAAGCTTAATTTTGCTGGACTAAAGGAAGAAGAGATTAAAGAAGTCCTAGAAACACCAGTAGCAGGACTAAAACTTTCAGAAAGGCTTTATGATAAGCATCTAAACGACATAAAGCTAAAGGTAAAAGGTGCTATAACGGAAGGTTTAATCAATAATAAAGGCTATGGAGAATTAGCTAAAAACCTAAGTGATATAGGAAATTCTAATTATAATAATAATGTGAAAATAGCTGTAACAGAAGCTGGAAGAATAAAATCCTTAGCAAAACAAAAAGGCTTAGAAGAAGCAGTAAAAAGCGGAGTTAGTTTAAAGAAAAAGTGGATAGCAGTTTCAGATAAGAAAACAAGAGCAGACCACCAGCAATTAAATGGACAAGTAGCTGATATAGATGAAAAATTTCATCTACATGGCTACTCTGCTTCTCAGCCTAGATTATTTGGAGTAGCTAAGGAGGATATGGGGTGTAGATGTGATTGTGAAACTGTGGTGGAAGAAGCTTATAATGAAGCTACTAATAGTAAAGAAAGCATAGAAGCTAAGAAGTATGATAGCTTTGATGAATGGTATAAGGATAGGGTTAGTAAGAATGAAGGATTGGATGGTGGCAAATCTAGTATTACTTCAATTAAAGATAAAACTCCTCCTGTCTATGGACAAGTTGAAGAGGGACTTTTAGATAAGAGTGGGATTAGGTATAATGGAGTTAATGGAGCGGCTAATAATGTTGGCGAAAAGTATGATAGAGTAACACAAGCATACACAGGAGGAAGAACTCAAGTTGAATTAGATGATTTAGCAAGAGATCCTTCTCATGGATTTAAAATAGAAGAACAAGGATTAAAAGAAAGAGAAATAGGACTTGCTTTAGAAGAAAGAGGGGATTTAGGAAGGATTATTCGTGATACGCAAATAGATAAGGGGGCAGAATTTATTGATACAACAACTGGTTTAAAGTGGGATGTAAAAAGCTTTGAATCATATCCAATGGGACGAAATGGAATACCTATTACAAAGGTAAAGAAAGGGGCTTTTAGTGTTGACAAAGGTATGGAAAAAATATACGGAGAATTTGACAAGGGTAATAATATAATTATCGATAAAAGATTATTAATCCCTGAACATATTATACAACTAAAAGAAGCAATTAAAGAAGCAGGGATAGGAGATAGAATAATATGGTATCCATAAGGAGGAGAATAAAAAATGATAAATGATATTGTTAGTCAGCTTGAGTTGCATAAAAAATGAGTTGAAACAATTGGTAAAGAAGGAGAAAAGTTATGTTTGGAAGAAGTAGATTTCAGGAATTTTGATTTATCTGATAAATTGTTGGAACAAGCAAATCTAGTAGAGTGCATTTTTGACAATCTTGATTTGAAAGGTATAGACTTTCATGCATCACTTCTATGTTCGTCAACTTATAAAAATACTACTTTTGATAATTGTGATTTTTATAAATCAGATTTATCATATACTGATTTTTCTAATGCAGATTTAAAAGGCGTTAGATTTAGTAAAAGCGATTGCTCAGAAGCAATATTTAAAAGGGCTGAGTTGACAAATTGTAATTTGGTGAATGTTGGTTTTTTATTAACTGACTTTAGAAATGCAACATTAGATAATGTAGATATTAGTGCGTCAAGATTCAAAAAAACTTTATTTAAAGGAGTAATATTAAAAAATATAAAAGGAATTGACGAGGCCTATTTTCATAGTATTAATATTGGTACACTTGAAGAACCAATTTTATTGGAAAAAGAGCAGGCAAAGAAATGGATATTAGAAAACTGTTTATAGAAAATAGTAAAAAACTACGTTAGTATAAAAATTTGGTATATAATGACTACAAAATTCATATGATATTATCTACAAGAAGTTTATTCCCTAAATTTGGGATGATCAATATAGAATTCCTAAAGCTAGGGTCATTATTTAATACAGTCAAAAAATAAATTTTAATTGATTTAGTGCAACAAGCGATTGTCTAGATGGGGAATATTTCAAATATATAGAAGAAGAATATAAAGACATAACAGTTGAAAGAGTTGATCTAGTAGTAGAAACAGATAGAGCAAGTTTTATTTAACCTAAAATGAAATTGTGATATCAATGGACTATATCTAAATACAGTAAAGGCATTACTAGTAGATTTAGAAAATTAAATCATCACAAAGCAAAAACTATAGTAAGTATAGAGTATCCATTATATTTCATAGACTAAAATCTGTGTTAAACTATTATTGTGGAATAAGACAAAAGCACAGAACAATAAAAAATTAATAGATGTATTCTTTTGCATGTAAGTACTCATAAGTTTGAGTGCTTTTTTTATACCCCAAATTAAATATGTGCAAAGAATAAGACTTTAAATTAATAAGTGAAATCTGCGGCTTATATCTTATAATATCCCGCTACATCTTTTTACCACTATTGCAGATGTAAAAGAACAAAGGTCGAAGCCTAACTTGGGCACATACCAAGTAAAAAAGTGTATTAGGAGGGAAAGTCGATGGACTTAAAGGAATTGTTAAAAGCTCAAGGCTTAAATGAAGAGACTGTAAATAAGATAACTTCAGCAATGAAGGAAAATAAGGTTTACGCAACTTCAGAAGAAAATGCTGATATAAGGATTTTGAAGCTTAAGGAAGAAAGAGACCAAGCTCACAATGACCTAAAAGAAGCAAATAAAACCTTAAAAGAGCTTAAGAAAAGTAATGCTGATATCGAGAGTCTTCAAAGCACCATATCAAAATATGAGGGAGAGATGAAGGAGCTTGAAAAAGCAAGAACTAAAGATAAGAAGGAATTTGACGTAAAGAATAAGCTTAAGGATGCTGGCTGCAAGGATATAGACTATATACTCTACAAACTAGGTGATATTGAAAAGCTGGATGTAGAGAAGGAACTTGACAGTAAGATAAAAAAGCTTAGAGAAAATCATACAGATTTCTTTAATAATCAACAAGATTTAGTAAAACAACAACAAAGACAAGATCCTAAGGTCATTGTAAACAAGCTTCCAGGATTGGAAGGTCAGGTAAAGACCTTTAGTAAGGAAAATGTTTCAAGAATGTCTCCAAAGGAGATTAACGCAAATTGGGATCTAATAAAAGATTTAGATTTAAGTAAATAAGAGAGGATGATGTTAAATGGCAGTATCAAATTTTATACCAACAATATGGGAGGCTAGGTTAATAGCAAATTATCACAAGGCATCTGTTGCTGATGTGATTACAACTCCACCAACTGAAATAAAAGGAAACAAAGTTATATTTAATAATGTAGGATCTGTAGCAATAAAGGATTATATAGGAGAGGTTCAATGGGATGACTTAGAGACTCCAACGGTTGAGATTGACATGGATCAAAAAAAATATTGGGCTATAAAGCTTGATGATGTAGATAAGATTCAAGCGGCTGGGGAGTTAATTGATGCTCATACAGCTGAAGCTGCTGCAACTCTAAACGAACTTATAGACACTCATGTTCTTTCAAAAGTAGCGTTAGGTGCAGGAAAGAAACTTGGTGCTAAGACTGTAAATGGAAGCAATGCTTATGACTTGCTTGTAGATATGGGAACTGAGTTAAATAAGAGAAAGGTACCAAAGGTTAATAGATATGCAGTTATTAACTCTGACTTCTTAGGGTTACTATCAAAGGATGATAGATTTGCTAAGCAGCCAGTAACTTTAGAAAATGGGGTTGTTGAAGGTCAGATTATAAATGGCTTCCAGCTTATAGTATCTGAAGAACTACCTGTTAACGCAGGAGCAGTTACAGTTATAGGACTATATAAAGGTGCAACAGGTCATGGAAAGCAGCTTGAAGAAACAGAAGCAATGAGACTTCAAGGAGCTTTTGCAGATGGTATGAGAGGTCTTTGTGTACATGGTACAGGAGTTATAAAGAAAGAAGGCATAGTAACTGCAGAAGTGACTATACAGAATGCAGCTGCTGGAGCTTAATATGTAAGTTGTTTGCCATCTAGCTTCAGCATATATAGTTGAAAAGAAAGATGGGCAAAAAAGTTACTAAGAAGCTTCACACTAGTATTTGCATAAGGTGGTGATTAGTTGATAATTACTTTAGATAAGGCAAAGAAATTAATACCTGTGGATGACATATCAAAAGACCTTGAGCTTGAGGAAAAACTTAAAGCTCTAGAGATAATGATAAGAAACCTAACGAACAATAAATTTCTAGATAATAAGATAAGAAGTTATAAAGTACTTAATTTCCAAGCTGAAGGTAATGTTATCTCAGGAGATAATTTCTTGAAATTAGGGTTTAGGCAAGGTGATTCAATAGATATAGATGAATGTTTATTAAATAAAGGCATCTTTACTATATCACAAGTAACAGATACCTATATAAAGGTAAATGAAGCTATACTGGAGGAGCAAGGTTCTGCACTTGTAACCAAGATAGCTTACCCTTATGATCTAATCCAAGGAATAATAAAATTAATACAATATGATCTTAAGATGGCTCATAAGATAGGGGTTAAGCAAGAAAGCATATCAAGATATTCAGTGACTTATTACGATGTGAATTCTACTGAAAGCATAGAGGGATATCCAGCAGTCTTAATGAAATTTTTAAACAAGTATAAAAAGCTGAGGTGGTCTTAATGAATTTTGAAGATTGCGATCAATACTCAGTTTGCGCTATAAGTAAGGTTGAGAATGGAATTGGGGGATTTATAGAGATTCCAACAGAGTTGTTTAGAGTTAAAGGATTTTTAGATCTTCTAAATGGAGAAGAAAAAACAACTAATAATTCTTTTATGGAAGAATCTACTCATATCTTCTTAACTGAGTATATAGAAGGTATAAAAAGAAAAGTGCATTATATCAAGGATAAGCATGGCAACAGATATGATATCACTTTGGTAGATGATCCTATGCAGCTTCACAGTCATCTAGAAATATACTTAAAGTTCATTGGTGATAAGTAATGTTTCAAGATAACACACAAGCTTGCAAAGAAGCCATAAGACAGGCTCAAGTAAAGTGGCTTAAGGAAGTTGGAGAATTATTAGTTGCTGCTATAAAACCACTGGTTCCAGTTGATACCTCAAAGCTCAAAAATTCCATATCATATAAGGTTAACGAAAGTGAACTCTCTGTGACAATAGGAACTGGAGAAGATTATGCTGTATATGTTGAGTTCGGAACTGGCGAATTTGCAGAAAATGGGCAAGGGAGAAGAGGCGGCTGGGTGTACAAGGATCCCATAACAGGAGAGAAAATATTTACCCATGGTGAACACCCTAAACCTTATATGAGGCCAGGATTCAGAAGTCAGAAGAAAAATATACAAGCCTTACTAGAAAAGTGCCTAAAAGAAATTGGGGCTAATGCTAGTATAGGTTTTAAGAAGGTGAAATGATGATACCTTTTTTGGAGGAATTGAATAAAGAATTTAAAAAATTATGCTCTGAAAGTTATCTCGAATATAATACGTCTGAAAGTGTTAAGTATCCTTATTTAACCTATACGCTTTCAAGTGAAAGTTTAGAAGATCAGGATGGTTTCTATATTGATGTAGATATATTTGATGATTGTGGAGCAAACACAATTGAATTAGAAAATTTAATGTATGATATAAAGCAGCACTTTAAAAGTAACTATATACTTACTGAAAAAGTGCTGCTTCAGTTTAATTATAATACTACAAGAAATATTCCAACTGGTTCAGAAATGATTAAAAGAAGGAATATTCAATTATATTGTAAAGTTGATTGGAGGGAATAATAAATGGCAACAACAGATTTAAAAACTACAGGGTATAGTTCAGACACAGCAAAGCATTATTTACTTGATGCAGGGGCTATATTTAAAAATGTAAAGTATGATACTACAACAAAAAAATATACAGGAGAACCTTTAGGTGCCACAGTAGGTGGAAGTAAGCTTAATATAGCAATAGGTTTAAGACAACCGGAAGTCGATGGTTTATTAACTGAGGTTAAAGGTAATGACGTAATAGAAAGTGTAAAGGCTACTCTAGAAGGTACTTTAAAGGAATGGAAGAAGGAAAATATAGCAAATGCTTTGTTTGCTGATATTAAAGATGCAGATGGGACAACAGCTCCAACTGGTTATAAGATAATCACTGGAAGAAATAAGGTTTTAGATAGTGATTATATATCAAATATAGCTTATGTAGGAAAAATAGCTGGGGAGAGTAATCCTGTTATAATAATTCTTAAAAATGCTTTAAATACTGCTGGACTTTCAGTAGAAACTAAGGATAAAACTGAAGCTGGTATTCCAATAAAATTTGAAGCTAGAGCTGATGCTGACAAGCCAGAAGACTATAATGGGATATGGCAGATCATATATCCAGAAACAATAACAACAGTTTAGACTAGGAATTAATTCCTAGTCTTTTAATTTAGGAGGAACAATGGAAAATATTAAATTAGAGATGAGAAAGTTAAGTGGACAAGATTTGTTTCCAATGATGAAGATCTTAGCAAAGGTTAAAGTTAAGGATATGATACTTGATTTTATAAAGAAAAGAGCTGAAGTAGCGAGAAAAAGCCAAGAAGCTATAGCTATGGAGGGCACTAAAGAGTACACAGAAGAAGAAAAGATGGAGATAGGTATGGAGCTATTTGCAGATATACTAAATACCACTATGTGTAACTTAGACTTAGCAAAAGAAGATATAAACCTATTATTATCCTCAGTATGTAATGCAGAGGTAAAAGAGATTAGAGAACTTGATATGCTTCAATATACAAGTCTTCTTATGGATTTCTTTTCAAAGGAGGAGCTTGTTGATTTTTTCAAATGTATTGCTTCATCCAACGTGTTTCAGAGTTTAAGATAAAAGATTTATTGTTTAAAAGATATGCAAATGTAAATGAGCTTTTAGAGACTTTTAATGACTTTGGAGACCTAAGAGATTATTTGCTTTCATTATTAGATAAATCTATGGATGAAGAGATGTATGAGTATTACATTCATAAATCGATTTTATCTGATATAACTTATCAAGATTTTAAGGATAAGATAATAAATCAGATAAATGCATCACAAATGACAGCTAAGGATGTAGACGAAATTATGGAAGATGCCTTTAAATATATAGAACCAAGGAGGTGATATTATGGGAGTAATGGAGCTATTCACCATGGGTGGGAGAATAGTAACCAACGCAGACGAGGCAAACGAAGGTTTAGATAAAGTTACTAATAAGGCTAAAGATAGTGAAGGTAAAATGGGCGGTGCCTTTAAACGAATAGGTGGTGCTATTGTTGCAGCCTTTGCAGTAGATAAGATAATAGATTTTGGTAAGAAAATGGTTGAAACAACTGCTAATATCCAAGCTCTAGATTCACAGTTCACTCAAACCTTTAAAGGTGATCAGGCAAAGGCAATGGAGCTTATTACAAAGCAAGCTCAAGATCAGAATATATTTGTTGATAGACTTAAAGGAACTTGGTCAAGCTTTTATGGAACCTTTAGAGGTAATGGTGCAAATGCCAATGATTCTTTAGATTTAACAAAGAGATATATGAATTCAGCAGCAGATGCAGCAGCCTACTATGATACTTCTCTTGAAGATGTTGTAGGAAGAATGAAGTCAATGACCATGGGGAATTTTGAGGCGGGAGATGCTATAGGAGTTAATATCAACGCAACAAAGATGGATACTATAGCCAAAGAAAAGTACAAAAAGTCCTGGCAAGATCTTAATGATACTCAAAAGGAATTTTTGCTTATAGATACCGTCGAAGGGATATATAAAAATTCAGGTGCAATGGGACAGGCTTCTCGTGAAGCTAATAATTATTCAAATGTAGTAGAGAATCTAAAGGCTAGCTGGGGAAGGTTTATATCTATTCTTGGAGCTCCTATATTAAGTGCGGTAGTTGGTGTGATTGGAAATATAACGAACATAATAGATGAGCTTACAGCTAAAGTTCAAAGTTTTAATACAGGTACCTTCATATCACAACTTTCAGATGCAGGAGGAATAGCAGGTAGTCTTGGAAATACAATAAACATTTTGAAAGGTATCTTTTTCAATTTAAGAGATAGCTTTATTGAAATAATATCAGCAATAATAAAAACAGCTCAAGATTGGTATAACAATAATCAAGATACTATAAACAGGATTATTGAAATCTTTAATAATTGTCTTACTATGGTTAAAAGTATCATACAAGATGGAACAACAATCATTATGGCTATATGGGATACTTTCGGTAAATTTATTTTTGATATGGCTGCGGCTTACTTAGGTTGGATTTTAGAAAAAGTACAGGCGGTGCTGCAGATTATAAGTGGGGTGTTTCATGTAATAGCTTCACTTATAAAAGGTGACTGGCAAGGTGCTTGGGATGGTATTAAGGATATCTTGTTTGGGGCCTTAGAATATTTATATATACTGATAGTTGAAAAACTTGTGGGAGCAATAGTAAATCAAATAAAGGGCTTTGGAAGTAAAGTCTCTGAAGTTTTCAGTAGTATAAAAAATTATATTACGAGAGTTTGGAGTGATATAGCAGGTTCGGTTTCTGGGGCTGTAGAAGGTATTGCATCTAAAGTTGGAGGTGCCTTTGGAGGACTAAAAGGAACTGTAGCAAATATATGGGGTGGAATTAAGTCTGCAATATGGTCACCAATATCAGAAGCAGAGCAATTGTTACAAAAGTTTGTAGGGAAGGTAAAAAGTTGGTTTACAGATTTATTTCCTAAGATTAAGCTGCCACACTTTACTTTAAGTGGTAGTATAGATCCACTAAAGTGGTTTACTCAAGGAGTTCCAAAGTTAGGTGTTGAATGGTATGCCGAAGGAGGAATAATGACTAAGCCGATGGCTTTTGGTATTAATCCAACCACTGGCAATGTAATGGCTGGGGGAGAGCCTAGTACAGGAGGAGAAGCAATAATACCTCTAAATAAGCTTCCAGAATTAATGGCACAAGCTTTAAAGCAGGCAGGTTTTGGACAACAACCAATTGTAGTAAGTGTAAGTGGAAAAGAGTTGTTTACTGCTATGTCTCCTCATATGGCAATGGCCATAAAGGGAAGGAGGTAGGTTATGAGTATAACTCTTTTGATAGATGGTGTTGATTCCACAACATACGGATTCAAATACTTACGAAAGGAAATTGGATTTCCAGCAATAATTTCCTACGGTGAGGAGTGGCTGAAAAATTCAATTATTCCACTGTTTGGTCAGAGGAAGCATAGATACACTCCTCTTAGTTGCAGCTTTTTATATCAAGGGACACAAAACCAATATGAGACTATGAAAAGTGTCTTTTTAGATAAGATAGATAAGTGCACTTTAAAATTTAGTGATATAGATTTTTATTACGATGTGGTATTTGAAGGTGAGGATAAGATAAGTAAGATTAATCCAGAAGCACTAGAAGTAGGGATAAAGTTTAGTATTTATTCCAAGTATAAATCCCAGGTAGTTGAAGCTGCTAATAGATTAAGTACAAAGACAATAAATGCTATAGGGAACATGAAGACACCAGTTATTATTGAAATAACTCCTAGTATTGATCTAATAGATATTACTATCTCAGGACTTGGAGACAATTTTACTATAAAGAATCTAAAGCAGGGACAAAAAATAGTAGTTAATGGAGAAGACGGTACAGTACTTCAAGGCGGTGCAAATAAGTTTATGGATACTGATATGTGGGAATTCCCAAAGTTATCTCCGGGAACTAACAGTGTAACCTTTTCTAAAAATAGCTGCGATGTTTCAATAAAATATAAACCCAGATGGATATAGGGTTCATTTGTTTGTATATCAAAACATATTGGGATTTTATGAAAAGTATTATTAATTAAAATACAACTATAAATATATTTAAACCAGAAATGAAAGGATGATTAAAATGCTAAAAGTAAATAAGAATATAACATTAAGTGGGATAAGTGAAGTAAATGGAGTTCAAGTAGTATATATGAGTGCAGTTATAAGTACAGATGGTGCTAATAATGAGAATGTTAGTAAGAGTATTTCTAACCAAGATTTATATATTAAAAATAAAGCTGAAGTAAGGGCTGATATGGTAGCTTTTGAACAAGAAGTTTATAAGGTACAAGACGGGTTAGTTGGAGGTGGTACTAATGAGCAACAATAAAAGTTTTAATAACCAAAAAAACAATGAAATTATAGATGTTGAGCCAATTTCCGAAGAACTAAAAGTAATAGACCCATCAAAAGATTTAGGTAACTATCTAATTCAGGTATTAAGTGAAGATGGCAGTACAATAATTAAGCAGCTTATTACTAACAAATGCACTGTAAGAATTTCAAATTTAGGAGATCAAAGTACAGTTGCAGAAATTAAATAACCTCTCAAAGGAGGGATAGAATGATTCAATTATATGACTTAAACCATAACAAACTTTATGGTTTAACTAATTATAAAGATTTAAAATTGGAGAGAACTTTAGATGGAGAAGAAGTTCTCTCTTTTTCATATCCACAAATTGATAGTAATTACAGTTATATAACAGAAGAATGTTATATTAGAACAAAGCAGAATGAGTATGTTATAAAAGAAGTAAATATAGAAGATGAGTGGACAGAGTTTGTTGCAAAGGTGAATGTAGAGGATATCAAAGGTAATATAGTCTCTCATTTTGAAACTACAGAGCAAACCTGTAATAATGCAATAGAGCTAGCATTAGCAGGGACTGGATGGACTATTGGAAGTTGCGATATTACTAAAAAAAGAACTATAAAGAAGGCAAATTGTACTAGTTATGATATTCTTAGAGAAATAAGAAAAATGTATCTATGCGAATTTAGGTTTGATGCTGTAAATAAGAAAGTATATATATACCAGTCTATTGGAAGGTATAAAGGAACTTATTTTATAGATGAACTTAACTTGAAAAAACTTACTATTAAAAGCAATTCATATGATTACTGTACTAGAATTATACCAGTAGGTAAGGATGGATTAAAAATAGCCGCTATAAATGGGGGCAAAGAATACGTAGAAAATCATCAATATACCAATAAGGTCATAACAATGTATTGGGAAGATAATAGATACAACGATGCAGAAAGTTTAATGGAAGATGCCATATTTAAACTAGAAGGACTATCTCAACCTATTCATACTTATAGTGCCGAAATTTATGATTTGGCCAGCACAAATGATAAATATAATAATATATTGGATTATGATTTAGGTGATACAATACTTTTAATATCTAAGGATAAAAGCGTTAAAGAAAAACAGAGAATAGTAAAAATTGTGGAATACCTTGATGAACCAGAAAAGAATACCTGTGAAATAGCTAATAGAACTGTTGGTTTAGAAGATATAGGAGCTGAGGCACTTAACTCAGTTGATACAGTAAATACAATTACAACCAGTGATGGACTTTTAGATGGTAGCAAAGTAGATAGTGTTGATTATCTTAAAGTAAAGAATGTATCAATAGGTACTGCAGATATCCAGGATGCTTCTATTGTCACAGCTAAGATTGGTGATGCAGCAATAACTAATGTTAAGATAGCAAATGGAAGTATCAATAATGCTAAGATTGCTAATGCAAGCATCGACAATGCAAAGATAGCAAACGCCGCTATAGATACTGCTAATATAAAAACTGGTGCTATAAATAATGCTCTAATAGGGGTCGCTGCTATTAATACAGTAAATATAGCTAATGGAAGTATTACCAATGCTTTAATAGCAGATAGTATTATAACAAACACTAAAATTGCAGATAGTACAATAACTAATGCTAAGATAGCTAATTCTACTATTGATAATACAAAAATAGCTAATGCTACGATTACAACTGTTCAAATTGCACAGGGAACCATAACTTCAGTTAATATTCAAGATGGATCTATAGTAAATGCTGATATTGCTGATGCAACAATTACAGGAGCAAAAATAGCAAGCGCAACTATAGGGACAGCAAATATAAAAGATGCAGCCATAACAACAGCAAAGATAGTGGATGCTACTATAACTACAGCAAAAATAACAGATGCTTCTATAACAAATGCAAAAATAGGAGTGGCTGCAATCGACACAGTAAATATAAAAGATGGTTCTATAACAAACGCAAAAATAGGAGTAGCAGCAATAGGAACAGCCAATATAAATGATGCTGCTATTACAACCGCAAAGATACAAGATGCATCTATATCTGCAGCTAAGATAATTAATGGTACTATAACAAATGCAAAAATTGAGAATGCAACAATTACAGGAGCTAAGATAGCCAGTGCGGCTATTGAAACAGCTAATATTGCAATAGGAGCAATAACTACTGCATTAATTTCTAATGCGGCCATAGGCACTACTCAAATTGCTGATAGTTCTATTACAGATGCAAAGATTGTTGAATTAACTGCAAATAAGATAAAGACAGGAACCTTAGATGCAGCAAATGTAAGTATTGTTAATTTGAGGGCGGATAATATTGTGGCAGGAGCTTTGACCATAGATGGAGATAACCTACTTCATAATACAGAGTGGCTAGCTGACACTTCAAAGTGGAGCTTATCAACAGGAGTTTCACTTGATGTTACAACTAAATTTGATACCTCCAACACTATTAAATCAATTCAAAGCGGATTAGTTACAGATGCATGGAGAGGAATCTATAGTGAGTATATAAAAACAACTCCAGGTCAAACCTTTGTAGCTTCAATCTATACTATGACAGATGATAAAACATTAGTAGATAGAACTGCTACGATTGAAATAGATTATTATGATAATAATTACAGTAGGATAGGTTATGGTGGAGCTGGAATTGTACCCAATACGAATTCAGTATGGAAAAGAACTATATTTAGTTCGACTGCACCTCAAAATGCTTCATATGTTAGACTTTATGCATATGTGACAAGAAACGGAAGCTTATGGTTTGCTAGACCAATGCTTCAAAGAGGTAGCATTGCATCTGAATGGAAGCCGCACACAGAAGAGCAAATTGGAGCTGGTGCTATATCAGGCAGTCAAATAGCTCAAAGCACAATAGGGACTGGGAATATATCGAATGGAGCAATAACAAATACATTAATATCAGCAAACACAATTACAGGAGACAAATTAGTTATCGATTCCATAACTTCAAGAGAAATTGCTGCTAAGACAATAACTGGAAATGAGATAGCGGCTAATACAATAACAGCGGTACAGATTGCAACAGGTACAATTACTGCAACCAGTGGAATTATAGCAGATGCAGCTATTACAAATGCAAAGATTGCAGATGCTTCCATTACAGCAGCTAAGATACAAGATGCAACAATAACTAATGCAGAAATAGCAGATGCAACTATAACTGGAGCTAAGATATCAAATGCTTCTATAGATACAGCCAATATAAAGGATGGAGCTATAACAACAGCTAAAATAGGAACTGCACAAATAACATCAGCATTAATTGTAGATGGTTCTATTACAACAGCAAAAATAGTTGATGCTTCAATAACTAATGCTAAGATATCAACTTTGGATGCTAGTAAAATAACAACAGGAACTTTAGATGCAAATTTAATTGCAGCAGCATCAATTACTACAGAAAAACTTAAAATAGGTTCAGGAGAGCAAGGGGGATATTTAAACAATCCAAGATTTAATAAGTGGTCCGGAATATATCCTGATGGTGCTACAGTATGGAGCTCAGGAGGGATAAGTAAAATAGTAGTAGATAATACAAATACTGCTCAATTTAATTGTTTAACTGCTGGAACACAATATGGTATGAATTTAACCTCCAGCTTTTTTGCAAATGGCATAGATCTAGATGCCTTAAAATACTTTTGTCTGGAGATGAGATTCAGATTAACATCGGGAACAAATCCTAGCGGAGCAGGTTTTTTAGTTGATATATTTAGGCAAGATTCTAGCTATGATAGATTTACATTAAATGCACTAAAGGCTGGAACCACTCTAACAGTAAATACTTGGTATACAGTGAGACAAGTTTTTGCACTGCCAGATACAAGCGTTGCTAAGACGTTTAAAAGCATATCAGGTTACTTATTAGCTAACTGGAGTGGTATAGGCGATGCTGTTAAAACAATTCAAATTGCTTCCATTAATATGTATCAAGCAACTGAACAGGATTATTTATCACAAAGCTGGACCTACACAGGGCAGACTACAATAGACGGAGGTAAAATTCAGGCTGATACTATTACGGCCACTCAAATTGCAGCCAATTCAATAACAGCTAGTAGTGGAATTATCGCCAATGCAGCTATTTCTGCAGCTCAAATTATAGATGGAACTATAACTAATGCTAAGATAGCTAATGCCACTATATCAGGTGCTAAGATAGCTAATGCAACAATTAATAATACTAATATTGCAAATGCAGCTATAGGAACTGCACAAATAGCTAATTTAGCTGTTACAACTGCTCTTATAGCAGATGGTTCAATAACAAATGCAAAAATAACAAATTTAGATGCAGGAAAGATAACTACTGGAACCTTAGATGCAGGAAGGATATCTGCAGGAAGCATAACTGTAGATAAGTTAGCTAGTAATATCGGCAGTTCTTTAGATATATCATCAAATACTTCAATAACAAACAAGGTAAGTACTGGTGATTTTTCGTCATTAATAACTCAAAATGCTACTTCAGTAAAGATTGCGTTTGGGACTACTCCTTCAGCAAACTTGTTGTTCAATGGTAGAGGACTAATGGGAGGGCAGCATTGGAGAAATAATGGGCTTGGTGATGTTTGGTTAGTGGGAGGTTCTAGCCTTAATGCTTACAGTCCTTTCCCTGAAAAAACAGGCTTTGGTATGTATAAATCTACTACTGGAGAAGGGTTCCTTGAATCAGATACTATTAAAGTGATTCCGGGAAAAACTTATACATTTTCAGCTAGATTTGCAAAAGAACCTAATGTATCTAGTGGAGATATCTTTATTATTGGTAGTGCAAATAATGACAGAAATTATACATGGACGCCATGGATTGGAAGTAGTAGTGTTTGGATGCAGAAGGTTACAGCATCATTTACAGTGCCTTCAAATATTAATTATATCTTTGTAAGACTTGATCATAATGGAGCTGTTTCAGGTTCAACTAACGGAGGCTGGGTACTATGGGTTACAGACATACAACTTGTAGAGGGAGATAAGGCAGGAGAGTGGACACCACATTCTGGAGAAATCAAAACAGCTAATGTTGAAATGAATGGTAATGGGTTAACTATTACAGACGGTCAGTTTAATATTGTGAGCCAAGGTAGAAACATCTTCAAGGTTCAGGATGGTTTTCATTATAATGAATGGGGTATGGCTTGTAGATTAGCTGCATCAAGTGGATCAAGTAAAATTGGGAATGGCTCTGTTTACTTTAATGTAAATGAAGGTTGTTTTTACAGACCCTTTGGATTATACCATGAAAGTTTAAGTTCACCACAAGTACCATTGATGTTATTAACTAACACGAGGAGAATAGAAGCTAGAGACTTGGATGCCAACTATTTCAAAGGCTTTGCAGGAAGTACAGGGGAATTTGACAGTTATGTTTACTCTAATAGGTATATTTCAGGTGCTAACATTATCAATAGATCATTAAGAGAGATTAAGACAAATATCACTAAATATGATGATATACAAGCCTACGATGGATTAAAAGGGCTTAATGTTTATAATTTCAATATGGAATGTAAAGATGAGAATGGCAAAGGCGTACCAAGCTTAAATTTAGGTATCATGGTCGATGAAGCACCATTGGAAATTACACAATTAGGTGGAGGTGAGGGAGCAGACAGAAAGGGGATTAACCTATATTCCTACACTTCTTATCTAGCTTCAGCGTTAAAGTCAGCAATAAATAAAATTGAGAAGCTTGAGGAAGAAATTCAGACAATGAAATGGGGTGTTTAATTTGGCTTATCAAAAAGAGTATACCAACAATCAAGGCATCAATGTTCAGTATTGGAGTATAAACAATTTAACAAAAAATCTTAGATATAAGACTGCTGAGATAACTATTTGTGGCTACTTAACAGGTCAAGCTAAAAATCAAGGATATGAACCAGTTGAAACTAGGAGAATAAAAGTTTTATGGGACAAATTTGATGAGTACCTCTCGGTGGATACTTTAAATACTGAAAATACAAATGATATAGCAATGGCTTATAAGTACATTACAGAAAATGAAGAAATGTTTAAAGATGCAATAGAAATATAAAAGGATATAGGTAAAGTAAGGGCTAGAGATAGTCCTTTAATTTTATGTATTTTTAACAAGTAAGGTGAAATATCTGAGATGGTTTAAACAACTGTAAACAGTCTTATGCTATAGATAACTCAAGAGTTTAAAGTTAATAAGAATGATTCCAATATTGAATTTAAGGTAAAAGGTGAATTGTCACAAGGTTGGAGTTAATGTTAGACTTTTAAGTTTTTTGTTTAAATAGAATAATAAGGTAGGCGTAAAATGGATGATTTAATGAAAGCAGCGCTTAGCCAAGGTTTTGGCTATGCGCTATTTGTATTTCTTCTTTTGTATGTTTTAAAAACGACAGGAGATAGAGAAAAGAGGTATCAAGGGCTATTAGATAGACTTACTGAGAAGTTTAACATAATAGAGGATATCAAAGGTGATGTCAAAGAAGTTAAAGATTTTATATTTAAAAAATAATATTTGAGGAGAGTGTTTTAAATGGATATTATTAAATTTGTACCAGAACAATTATTAATCTTAGTGGCAGGAATATATGTTATAGGAATATTCCTAAAATCCACGCCAAAAGTTAAAGATTGGTTAATACCTTGGGTTTTGCTTTTAATTGGAGTTATTGGATCAGTAACTTTACAGCAAGGTTTCACAGCGTTAGCAGTATTTCAAGGCATAGCTGCCACTGGTGTAGCTGTATTAACTAATCAACTTATTAAGCAAACAATTATTAAAGCAACATAAAATGATAATCAAGAAGCTCAATAGGGCTTCTTTTTTACATTAAAAACTAAAATTTAGGAGGAATTGAAATGAATATTATTGAAAGTCAACTAAACTGGAATGGGGATTTTGTAAAGGGAGAAAATAAACCTTCAAAGATTGTGCTGCATCATGCAGAGGCAACAAAATGTACTGTATATGATATACACAACTGGCATTTAGCTAGAGGGTGGGCAGGAATAGGATATCATTACCTAGTTAGAAAAGATGGTACAATCTATAGAGGCCGAAAAGAAGATTGGAGAGGCTCGCATTGCCCATCAGCGAATTTTAATAGCATAGGGGTTTGCTTTGAGGGGTCTTACATGCTAGAAGATATGCCTCAAGCCCAATTAAACTCAGGATTAGAGCTTATTAAAGATATAAAGAGTAGATACAGAAATATGAATATATATGGTCATAAAGAAATATATCAAACATCTTGTCCGGGAGATAAATTTCCATTAGAAGCAATGAAGAATCAAACTATAAGTTCTCAGGTTATAGCTGCAACGCCATCAGAACAATCAACTATTGTGCAAGCTCAATTTACTTATCCTAATAATGCCAGAATCCAAGGGGATTGGTTCTATGTAAGAGATAAAGATGGAAACGTAATACCTGGAAGAAGAGTTGATGATGGAGACTCTATTACTGTATTAAATGTTTTCTTTACTAAGCAATTAGTAGAAATTGAGTATCCAACACCTTCAGGGATTAGAAAGGGATATATAACAAATAGTAGATTAATAAAATACCTAGCACCTTACAATTGGCAAAATAATAGTAGAGAGGTTTCAACATATGATGTTCCAAATGGGGTATTAATAGGATCGCTCGGAGCAAATGAAAAGGCAACTCTATTATATAAGGTTGGCGATTGGGCGCATGTTGTTTATACAACAGTTAAGGGTGAGTTCACTAAAAGCGGATATATAAAAGTCTAGGAGATAGATATTAAAATATATAAGCTTAAGTGCAAACTAATTGGAAGGCGAATGTTTTCTATAAATTCATATATAGTTATGAATTTATGTATGGTAATACTATGATAGGATTTTAGTACAAACAGAAATTAATAATTGTAGTTATAGTTCTATTAATATAGATTTATAAATGCAGTAGAAAAATTCAAGTGAATATTAAAGCTTCATAAGGAAAAGCTAATTTCTGAAAGGAGTGAATAATCATGGTTAAATCAAAAAACAATCCTAAAGAACAAAATAAGCAAAATACTAATATAGGCACTAAAAGAACTGATAGCAGTAAAAGCCAGCAAAAAACTAATAAACCAAAGGATTAAAATATTGATTTTAGGCTGTATTGAAATTAAGGTGTCACTCATCTGATACTTAAATGAGTTTATTAAGAACACCTTAATTTTAACAACTATATTAAACATAGGATGATTTTCAAATATAGTTAAAAGCACTTATATAAAGACTTAAGTGCTTTTATGCAAATGGAATAAGCCTATAAGTTTGCTTTTATCGCAGTAATTATTTCTGCGTATTCTTCATCGCTAAGTTTAAGGTTGTTTGGAGGATTCATTTCGAAAGTTCCACCCCAGCTATATCCATCTTTATACTTTGGTACAACATGGAAGTGAAGATGTGGAAGTTTGTCTGAATAAGCACCAAGGTTCATCTTATCAGCTCCAAATGCAGTTTTAATTGCTTTTGAAGCAGTTGCTACATCTTTCATAAATAAAGCAAGTTCACTTTCGCTTATTTCAAATAATTCATTTACATGATTATCATAAGCAACAACACATCTGCCTTTATATGTTTGTTCTTTGAATAAATATAGTGTTGAAACATTAAGTTTTTTTACCATTAGCATCAAGTTATCTAATCTTTCATCTTTTTCACAATAAAAACAAGTATCTTTTTCCATTGATAACACCTCATTAAATTAGTTTGCACACGTGTGCAATTATATGTATATTATAACTCTTTTTATATACGTTTACAACATCTTAATATAAAGATAATGATTGATTTACATTTTTGTTGTATTAAAGTCCGGCTTGATATGTTAATTATGTCAAGCATTGAAGTTTTAAGAGGTATTAACAACTTATGGTCACTTAGTATTTTCTATTTACTAATTCATAGAATTTATAACATAGTAAAAGTGGAAGAGAATATGATAGAAATGAAAAAAATATGTTCCAATTATTAAAGTAAATCACTCTTCCCATTAATACACCACAGCCTTCTGCTGTAGTTATTAATAACGAACCTATTAACATAGTTATATAAGGATTAAAATTATGCTTTTTACATATGTATATGCAAGTACAAGGAAATGTACAAAACAAACCTAAATTAAAGGGTGTTCCAGCAAGATCAGATAGCTCAAATGGGTAGAGGTTCCAGAAAAAATAAAACCCAAAATCGTTAATGAAAAAAGCTAACATACTAGCTAAAGGAGCTGTAATATAAATGATTTTTCGATCTTTAACAATAACCAATGTTACTATCCATGGGATGATAAAACCTAAAAGAATATTTAAAAGAATAAAAATCACCTCTCAAATTAGATTTAAGCAAATTAATTAAAATTTAATGCATTGTTTATGTTCATTTAGTAACAATAAGTAAAGTGTAAAATAACTTGGAATTTGAATTGTTCATTAGTATATAAAATCCCATAGTATTATTTTCCCAACAGAAAAAGATATTATTCATTACTTTAGTGGTGTTTAAATATTTTTATTAATAATATTTTTACAGCTTATATATTATTTTGCTTAATAGAAATAAAAAGGAGAGGTATCCCTCTCCGTAAAATATTAAGTCAATGGACTTTCAATTAGTGTTGTAAATATAAATCTGTGGCGATGACCATCATTAGTTGTTGTGCAACCAGTAACTAAATGAACGTGTTTACCATTTCCAACATCAATTGCTGGTCCAGTAGTCATGCTTATCACATGAAAATGATCAAAAAAGTCAGTGTTTACATACAATCTATGAACATGTGATCTTCCACATGGTATAGCTTGTCCTGTGACTCCTGCAAAACGATGATTGTGTCTTTCATCATTTTCTTCAGCAAGTCGTGTGCTTCCTAAGAATTCATGAACATGCCTTTGTTCAGTGGATGGGTCAACACATCTTTCATTAAGGTCATCAAAGTCATTATAGTCATCATAAGGTCCTTTTGAGTGTTCATATGCCATATGAATCTCTCCTTTATCTTTAGTATCACTATATTATATGCAATAGCTATTAAAGTGTTCATATAAATTAATAGAATGACATAATAGTCTAGATGTTGGAGGGAATTATTAATAAAATAAAGAGCAATACTAATAAAGTGATAATATTTGTATAAATATATAAGAATGAATAACCTCAGCCTAAAATTACTTTGATTATATGCTGAAGCTTAGACTACTACGGAGGTAGAATAATGGCAGAATTAGAAGATCTATTGAAGGATATTGACAAATTGAGAGAAAGGCTACAGTTGTTAATTGAAAAGAAACAGTGGAATTTAGTTGATAATGAAGTAGTGGAAGCAAGCAAGGCTCTAAATTTTGCTTTAAATCAGTACAATAAATTTTTACAAGAAAAGATTGGTGAATAGTAGTATCAAACATAAACAGATAAAATATAATATAGTATAACAAACAACTAAGGTGATGATATAAATTAATGTCATAATATACGATGGTGTTGCAGATGCTTTAAACTTCTGTGCACTTTTTTTTTGAATATATAGGAGGGGTATAATGATTATTGGGCTTGTTAAAGAGATAAAAAATAATGAGAATAGAGTAGGCCTTACGCCTAGTGGAGTTTCTGTACTAGTAAAAAGAGGGCATAAGGTTTTGGTAGAAAAATCAGCAGGAGTTGGTAGCGGTTTTGAGGATGATCAATATGTAAAGGCTGGCGCAGATTTAATTGATGAGAAGGTTTCTGTATTTAATAAATCGGATCTAATCGTAAAGGTTAAAGAGCCTTTAGAAGAGGAATATGATCTGTTCAAAGAAGGGCAAACGCTATATACCTACTTACATCTGGCACCAAACTTAAAGCTTACCAAAGCATTGTTAAAGAAAAAGGTGATAGGAATTGGATATGAAACTGTACAGTTGAAGAACGGAAGACTTCCACTACTTGTACCAATGAGTGAAATAGCTGGAAGAATGTCAGTTCAAATTGGAGCAAATCTACTTCAAAAATACAATGGTGGATCAGGTATATTACTAGGAGGGGTTCCTGGTGTTATGCCAGGTGAGGTAGTTATAATTGGGGGAGGTATAGTTGGAATGAATGCAGCTAAAATTGCTTGCGGATTAGGTGCAAAAGTAACTATACTAGATATAAATAATGAAAGATTAGCTTATCTTGATGATATATTTTTTGGACGAGTTACTACTTTAACCTGTAATGAATATAATGTGGCTAAAGCTGTAGAGAAAGCGGATTTGTTAATAGGTGCAGTTTTGGTTGCGGGTGCAAGCGCACCTAAAATTGTTACTAAAGAAATGGTTAAATCAATGAAAAAAGGGGCAGTGATTGTAGATGTAGCAATAGATCAAGGTGGATCTATTGAAACTATCGATAGAGTTACAACACATGATAATCCGTGTTATCTTAAATATGGAGTTGTTCATTACTCTGTAGCAAATATGCCAGGTGCAGTTCCAAGGACTTCAACTTTGGCATTAGAAGCAGCTACGCTACCTTATTTAATAGAATTAGTGGATAATGGAGTAAGAGCAGCTATGTTAAAGGATGAAGCGCTTTTGTTAGGGCTTAACACTTATCTTGGCTCAATAACCTGTGAAGCAGTTGCTGAAAGTTTAAAGCTTAAATATACAAATCCAGAAACTTTATTAAAATAAAATCAGAAAAAGAGAATAATAAGCGAAAATAGGAGTGATAATTACATCATGAATTATCACTCCTATTTTGATTTTAGAAATCTTATTTATTATTCAGTAATGTATGGATGACCCACTTCATACTTAAATTTATATTTTCAAATTCTCCTCTCAGAACCCAGCGGAGTTTTGAAAATAAATTTTGGATTGAAGTGTTTCATCTTTAGCATAGATATTACCACTCATTAGGATAAGCAACTATATGAACAGTAATACTTCTTCTTCCCCAAGAAGTGCATTCAGCTTCAGAATTAAAATATAAATCTACTATATTTCCTCGAATTGCCCCTCCGGTATCAGCAGCAATAGCAGTACCGTATCCTGGAATAAATAATTTTGAACCAAGGGGGATTACAGAAGGATCCACAGCTACTGTACTAATGCCTCCAGGTGAACGAAGTGGTTTTAACCCTATGGCGGTAACATAACCACCAGTATATGCAGTGGAACTCATACTAAATGTAGCTTTATATTGATCACTTGAACCTCTTGATACAACTGTGTCAGAAGTAGACTTACTAGCAATAATAGTTGATAACTTGTCTTTAGCAGTACCTAAGTATTTTTGTGCTTTAGACTTAACAGAAGAAGTACTTATTTGAGGTATCAATCCACTTAATGTACTGATAGAATTTCTTAAATCTGTTTCTGACGAGCTATCAGAGTCTATTGTAGATATGGAATGCGATATTAATTTTGTCTCATTAGCTTCAATTACTGCAGCCAAAGCCTCTTTCTGCAATGAAAACTGTTTTGCAAGCTGTTGTTGTTGCTGCTTTTTATCATTTAATGCTTTCAAACTTGCTTCAGTCTCTTTTTTTAATTCTTTAAGCTGTTCATTTTTCTTATTCAAATCTTCCATCGACCGATTTACAGTTTCTTTCTCAGAATTAAGCTGATTTATTAATTGTTTATCCAATGTGATGATTTTTTCTACTGCAGATAATTTTGAAAAGAAATCACCTAAGTCGGTAGAACTTAAAAGGATTGAAAGATAGTTTTTGTCTAAGCCACTCTTATACATACCTCTTAGTCTATTCCCTAAAGTGCTTTTATTTGCCTCAATTTCTTTTTTATATTGTTCCAATTTATTTTCAGTTAATTTTATCTCTTTTTCTGTTTGGACTATATTTTTGTTATCATCATCAAGTTTTTTATTAAGCTTGTCCATTTCTGAGTTAATCCCTGCCATCTCAGCATTAAGTTCTTTAATCTTATCATCTAATTGCTGAAAACTTTTTTTGCTCTCTGCTATGGTTTGCTCTGTATTATCTGAAGCTAGTACGTTAATACCGCAACTTAATGTAATAACAAATGCTAAAACCACATAAAGAATCTTTTTATACATAGCAAAATCTCCTTTTATACTTACAATGACTTATTGATATTATAACATAGTTTTTTAATATTCCAAATTTGTGTAATACAAACATTGGACTTTATACTATAAACTACATTTATAAGTTTATGTATTCAATATATGAAAACAGTATAGTTTCTTTGTAAAGTTTTTATTAAATATAATTTTAATATATTCTGTTAATAAGGTGACTCATTTTTACTATATAGACCAGGATAACTTTTTTTATCGGTTAAACCTAAATATTTCAATACTTTTAGAGTTTCTTTTATGGCTATGCAGTAAAAAACAAAACTTATTCGATTGCCAGATTTTCATCATATACATTCGTAAAATCTGATGCGTTAAAAAAGCTCACTGAAGATCGCTTCAGTGAGCTTTTTTATATTCTTTTAAAGTATTGAGCCTAATAAAAACCAAGGTAATGGATTGAATCCAGGATTATTATAATAATATGGATTGTAGTATGGGTATTTGTATCCATAATTGTATCCGTAGTTTGGATATCCATAATGGCCGTAACCATACTTCTTTGGCCTTGCAAGTACTTGTTGAGAATCATCTGATGTATCAGTCATTTCATCTGGGGAAGTGCTTTGATTAGTTTGAGCACCTATATTAGTTTGCCCCATGGAAGGCATAGGAGACATAGAACCAGGATTAATTTGCCCCATAGGATTCATAGAACCAGGCATCATATGTTCCATAGAAGTCATAGGAGACATAGAACCAGGCATCATCTGTCCCATAGAAGTCATAGGAGACATAGAACCAGGCATCATCTGTCCCATAGAAGTCATAGGAGACATAGAACCGGGCATCATCTGTCCCATAGAAGTCATAGGAGACATAGAACCGGGCATCATCTGTCCCATAGAAGTCATAGGAGACATAGAACCAGGCATCATTTGCCCCATAGAAGTCATAGGAGACATAGTGTTAGGTTGGGACTGCCCCATCATTCCAGTTAGTTGAACACTTCCTTGATAGTATGGATTAGGTAAAAAAGGTAAGTTACATAGATTGCTACTCCAATTAGTATAATCAGTTCCTGGCACTGTACCTTGCATTGTACCTTGGGTATAATTGTTTGGTAGCGTACCTTGCATTGTACCTTGATAGGTATAACTTGGTGTAGTTCCTTGAACATTAGAATTCATTTGAGATTCATCATTTCTTAACTCTTCATTTATTTCATATTGCTCGGTGTACATTGTTTCCTCCAAAAGAATATATCTTACACTTAATGTTATATGAAATACAATTCATTTTGTTCTTGTTAATAACAAAAATTTTCATAAACGTATTTAAAATAGACAATGTTTTGATAAAAATAATAAAGATACACCAATTAATTATGAAAATTATATCTGAAACTAGGATGAATCTTTATAGAAGAATTTAGAAATAGCAATTTTTTAGTGAATTGATATATATCTGTAGAATCCACAATAATTAAATTAAAATCAATATTAACGAAAATATAAGTTCAAGAGAAAATCACTAAGTAATAAGACTACTAGACCTATTATAATGGTTATTGTTACTTCTGGTGGTATAAAGCTTTTTATCTTCATATTGTTCACCTCTTCAATTTAATTAGCACTTCCAAATAAACAGGCTTCATAAAAATAAAATTAGGGGGAAGGAGTTAGAAAATAAAAAGTGTGAATAGGAAGTGGTTACTATTAGTATTGTCACTCTATAAGTAATTAATCTATTAAATATTATTTTAATAATAAACATTTATTTTAGGTAATGTTAAAGCATCTTCTTTATAAACCTTTAATTTTAATAACACTCTTAAATATAAGCTTATTTTAAAAGATTAAGTAAACTGAATATAAAAATTAAAGTGTTAATTAAGACAAAGTCAAGACTAATAAAACTGTATAAAAAGTTTGTAACAAAATTATATGAATTAATTAGTTAAGTTACTATTTAAGTAACGTTTGATTTTCTACACAAAATTCAATTGCTTTCAAATGATGAAAAAAATAATCTGAAATAGGTTTGTATGGCGAATGATGTCGTAAAAAATATGTAACAAAGTAATAAGTTAAATAAAGGAAAACAATACTGATTATAGAATAATATAATTAATAATTTAGTTGCTTATAGAGGAGATGATTAGGATATGGTAAGGAACAACCAGCAGTTGTTAAGACGCTGTGATAGTAAGAATAATTCAGAAATGCTCCACGATTCGTTAAGCTATTTTATGAGAAATAATAAGTTCTATGTTGACTTACTAGATGGGTTATTAGAAGCGGTTATAATTCACAAAAATAATAAGATTGTCTTTGCCAATAGATTTGCATTAAGGATGTTTTCTATAAGCTCTTTTGACAAAATCATAGATAAAAACTTTACAGAATTAGTAGAGAATTATTTAATCTCATATAATAATTTAAACGAAGATAATCAAGATGGTAGCAATTATAACGCTAAGTTAATTGATGGTGATTATGAATATGACGTAAAGATAAAAAATTCTAATATTACATTTGATTATGAGGAATATAATATTACATATATTCAACCGAGCTTTAATGTGTCAAACAATTGTTTTAATGAACAGATATTTCATAAAGAGATAGTAGAAAAGAGTAATCATGGTGATGATAATATAATGAAAGCAATTGATGATGAAGAAAGTAAGTGGGAGATAATTAATAAGTTGAAAAAGGGAATTGCCGTATATAGAAGCTATAATATGGGGAAAGATTTTTCAATAGTATTCATGAATGTAGTAGCGGAGGAATTGATTGATATAAAATATTCTGATTACCTTAATAAAAATATAATTGAAGTGTTTCCAAACTTAGCTAATAGTAGGTTTTTAAGAGTGATTAAGAGGGTATATACTACTGGGAATAATGAGAATGCTTCATTTAAACTATATAAAGATAACAAATATAAGCTTTTTAATGGTAATTATTTTTTTAAACTGAAAAATGGAGATGTTGTTTCTGTATTTGAAAATATACAAGAAGAGATATTTTATGATTCAAAATATAGAATGCTTTCTATGATGTTTGATAAATCGAAAGACATGATATTCTTTATAGGTAATGATGGAGAGATTTTGGATGTAAATAAAGCAGCATTAAAACTTTATGGATATACTAAAAGAGAAATTGTAAGTAAAACAATATTTGATCTGTCGGCATCAAAAGCAAAGGGAATAATAAGCAAACATATACAGTTAGCTTCTAGAGGGGGAATTTTATATAATACAGTCCATAAGGATAAAGATGGTAGGGAATTTATTGTTGAAGTAAGTTCAGTAGGAATTGTGATTAATGAAAAGAAAGTAGTTTGTAGTATAGTTAGAAATATATCTAGTAGAAATACCTCGTATATAGATATGGATATAATAAGACAAAATGAAATAAATCAAAACAGATATGAAGATTATATATCAAAGCTTATACCAATTTTAGCACATGAACTTAGAACTCCACTTAATGTGTTGATGTGTTCTATGCAAGTTTTAAATCTTTATATGGAGGATTCAGATACTATAGAAAATAATTTGTCAAAAATAAAGTATAATTCCTCAGTAATGCAGCAAAGCAGTTATAGATTGTTAAAGCTGATTAATAATATAATCGATTCAACTATAATAGATTCAAATGGTTTTAGACTTAATTGCAGGCTATATGATATTGTGGAAATTATTGAAGATACAGTTTTTATTGTGAGTAATTATGTAAATGAAAATATTAAGAGTAAGGATATTGAGATTAACTTTTTTACTAGTTTAAGTTCTAAATTTATATATTTAGATTTAGAAAGGCTTCAAAACATATTATTAAAAATATTATCAAATTCAGTTAAGTTTTCAGAGGATAGAAATAAAATATACATTTCTATAGGTGAAGATATGTATGAGAACTTAGAAATAGTTATTTATAATATGGGAGCAACAATAGATGGGGGGGATATCCAACATATATTTGATAAGTTCTCCTTCAATAAAAATAAGTTGGCAAAGAGTCATGAAGGTGTTGGACTGGGATTGTTCATAGTAAGAAATATAGTAGAGCTACACGGATGGAGCATTGAGGCTCGAAATTGTGTAGATATGTCTGGTAGCAAATTTATATTAAAAATACCATACAATAGATATATGACAGTGGATGAGTTAGATAGAAAGACACAATATGATATTTTAGAAGAAGAATTAATTCAAAAAATAAAAATCGAATTTTCAGATATATAGCTTCATTTTTAACAATTTGATCATATACTAAGCGTATGATTGAATTGTTTTTTTATTTATTAACATATTATTAATATTTTTATCATTTTAAGATTAAAGTATATAAAAAAACGTTTACCGGAAAGGGTTATTTATTAAAATGTTAAAAATATAGCTGAATATATGTATATTGCTTAATTTATAAATGTTAATTATGAATAATTATTAAAAAAATATGAAAAATGTTATTGATTTTTCATTAATTAGTTGTTAATATAAATAAAAAGACATGTATAAAAAAGTGATGTATAAAAAGGGGGACTCAATTATGAAAAAGAAGATACTTGTAGCTACATTAGCAGTGGCTATGGTTGCTAGTTTATTTGTAGGTTGTAGCAGCAAAAAGGATGGGGAAACAGGAACAAGTGGAGATGTTATTAAGATTGGTTCTATAGCACCACTTACTGGTAAAGTTGCAACTTATGGGCAATCAGTTAAGGAAGGGGTTCAGTTAGCTGAAAAGGAGATTAATGATAAGGGCGGTATCAACGGTAAGAAAGTCCAAGTTGTTTTTGAAGATGACCAAGCTGATCAAAATGCAGCAATTAATGCTTTTAATAAATTAGTTGATGATGAAAAAGTTTCAGCAGTAATCGGGGCGGTTACCTCTGGAGCTACTCTAGCAGTTGCACCAAATGCAACTCAAGCAAAAATTCCTTTAATAACACCAACTGCAACTGAACCAACTATCACAAAGGTTGGAGGAGAATATGTATTTAGAGGTTGTTATGTAGATTCATATCAAGGTCAGGTTATGGCTAATTATGCATCAACTGATCTTTCTAAGAAAACTGCAGCAGTACTTTACAATGTTGGATCTGATTATTCAAAGGGTATCGCTGAAGCTTTTAAAAAGCAATTTGAAGCAAAAGGTGGAAAAGTTGTTGAGTTTTCAACATACAACAATGATGATAAAGATTTTAATGCTCAATTAACTAAGATAAAGGGTTCAAATCCAGATGTATTACTTTTGCCAGATTACTACAATGTTGTTGGACTTATAGCTAAACAAGCTAAGGCTGTAGGAATAAGTTCTCAATTACTAGGTGTAGATGGATGGGATTCAGCAGATCTATACAAGATTGGTGGAGATGCAGTAAAGGGTGCATTCTTTATAAATCACTACTTCCCTGGAGATACAGCTAAAGAAGTTCAAGATTATGTTGCGGCATATAAGAAAGAATACAATAAAGAACCAGATGCTCTTGCAGCTTTAGGTTATGACTCAGCAAAGATACTATTCAAAGCTATAGAAAATGCTAAGAGTACTGATGGAGATAAAATAAAAGATGCTCTTGCTAAGGTTGAATATACAGGAGTTACAGGAAAATTACAATTTAACTCAGAGAGAACAGCTATAAAAGGTGCTGCTATATTAAAGGTTGAGGGAGATAAGAATTCACTTGTAACAAAAGTTGATCCTGTTAAGTAAAAGATAATTAAGGATTAAAGATATATAGGGGGACTACTATGGAGTTACTACAACAATTGATTAATGGACTATCACTTGGAAGCATATATGCTCTCCTAGCGTTAGGTTATACTATGGTATATGGTATAATTCAGCTTATAAATTTTGCACATGGAGACATATATATGATTGGTGCCTTTGCAGGCTTCTTTGTGGCTACAAAGCTTAACCTATCATTCCTACCAACTTTGATAATAGCAATGATCGTATCAGCAGTTTTAGGAATAGTTATAGAAAAGGTAGCATACAAACCACTGAGAAAATCACCTAGAATTACGCTTCTAATCACAGCTATAGGTGTATCGTTATTACTGGAAAATGGAATGAGATTTATAGTGGGACCTTCTCCGAAGAGTTTCCCAAATCTCATTGAATCTGCAAAAATAAATATAGGTTCACTTCAAGTAACCAACATACAACTTATAACTTTGGGAGTTTCATTGCTCTTAGTTGTATTGCTCCAGTTTATAGTATATAGAACTAAAGTTGGTAAGGCTATGAGAGCAGCTTCTTTTGACATAGAAGCTGCATCCCTAATGGGGATAAACGTAAATAATACAATATCATTTACCTTTGCTTTAGGATCTGCACTTGCAGGTGCAGCAGGTGTTTTAGTAGCACTTGCTTGGACTACAATAGATCCTTATATGGGAATGATGCCTGGAATTAAAGCCTTCGTAGCAGCTGTACTTGGTGGAATAGGAGTTATTCCAGGAGCACTTATTGGTGGATTATTTATGGGAGTAGCCGAAACTTTAACTAAGGCATATATATCCACAAGGCTTTCAGATGCAATAGCATTTTCAATATTAATTATAATTCTACTTATCAAGCCTTCAGGTCTTTTAGGTAAGATAACTAGAGAGAAAGTGTAGGTGACAGCATGAAGAAGATAGTGAATTACTTAATATACGCAGTTTTAATAGTAGGCATTTTCTTTTTGCTTAATTATTTATTGCAAGAAAGGATTATAAACAGATTTTATGGTGGACTTATTACCTTAGTATGTATAAATATAATACTAGCAGTTTCCTTGAATCTTATAACTGGTTTTACAGGACAATTATGTTTAGGGCATGCGGGATTTATGTCAATTGGTGCATATACCGCAGCTATCCTTACAGCAAAACTTCATTATAACTTCCCAGTAGCGTTAATTGCAGGTGGAGTACTAGCTGCGGTCGTAGCTTTAATTGTAGGATTACCTACTCTAAAGCTTAAAGGTGATTATTTTGCTATAACCACATTAGGTGTAGGCGAAATTATAAGAGTTATTCTCACAAACATTGATTATACCGGCGGGCCAAGAGGATTTACAGGTATACCTCCAAAAACAACTTTTACCTGGGCGTATTTTGTAATGGTTGCAGTTGTTATAATTGTATTTAATATAATACATTCAGCTCAAGGCAGAAGTATGATAGCAGTAAGAGAGAACGAGATTGCAGCAGAAGCGATGGGGGTTAATACAGCAAGGTATAAGGTAACTGCATTTATAATAGCAGCATTTTTAGCTGGTGTTGGTGGTGGACTTTATGCTCATTACTCTAAATTCTTAATACCAAGCTACTTTGACTTTATGAAGTCAATAGAAGTTTTAACTTTCGTAGTTTTCGGCGGTATGGGATCATTATCAGGATCAATAATAGCAAGTGGTATATTAACTTTCTTGCCAGAGCTATTAAGACCTATAAAAGATTTCAGAATGATTATATACTCAATAGCATTAATAGTTCTTATGATATTTAGGCCACAGGGATTACTTGGAACTAAAGAGGTAAGCTTTAGTATATTCAATAAGTTTTTAAAAAAGGAAAGTAAGGAAGGAGGGGTAGTGTAATGCTAAAGGTAGAAAATTTAACTATTCAATTTGGCGGACTTAAAGCGGTATCTGGGTTTGGACTTGAGATAAATGAAAGAGAAGTTGTGGGACTAATAGGACCTAATGGGGCTGGAAAGACTACGGTATTTAATATGCTTACAGGAGTTTATTCTCCGACTGAAGGATCAATATCTTATAAAGGTGAAAAGATACATGGATTAAAGCCATATTGCATTACTCAAAAGAAAATAGCAAGAACCTTCCAAAATATAAGACTTTTTAAAAGCCTAACTGTATTGGATAATGTTAAGATATCTTTTGGGTACAGTGTCAAATATAATTTATTTCATGCGATTTTTAGAACTCCTAAGTTTTTTAAGATTGAAAGAGAAATTGAAGAAAAATGTCTTGAACTTTTAGAGGCTTTTGGACTCCGAGACAAAGCTTTTGATTTAGCTAATAATCTTTCATATGGTGAGCAAAGAAGATTAGAAATAGCTAGAGCCTTAGCTGCTGGTCCAGAATTACTGCTTTTAGATGAACCAGCAGCAGGAATGAATCCTCAAGAAACACAGGATTTAATGAGAATGATAAATTGGATTAAAGATAAATTTGGTGTATCAGTACTTCTAATTGAACATGATATGAAATTAGTTATGGGTATTTGTGAAAAGATTGCAGTATTAGATTACGGTAAGAAAATTGCAGAAGGAACACCTGAACAAATTAAAAATAATCCAAGAGTTATAGAAGCTTACTTAGGTGAAGCTTATACAAGTGAGGAGGCTATATAGAATGCTTAAGGTTAACAATTTGAATGTTTACTACGATGGAATACACGCCCTTAAGGATATAAATATAGAAGTTAATGAAGGGGAAATAGTTACACTAATTGGGGCAAACGGAGCAGGAAAGACATCTACACTTAGAGCTATTTCTGGACTTACTCCTTACAAGACAGGTGATATTCAGTTCAATAATAAAACAATAAAGAGTGTTCAACCTCACAAACTAGTAGGTTATGGAATTGGTCATGTACCAGAGGGCAGAAAGATTTTTGCGAATCTTTCAGTTAAGGAAAATCTTGAACTTGGTGCTTATCTTCGTAACGACAAAGATGGAATCAAAAAAGACTATGAAATGATATATGACAAATTTCCTAGACTTAAAGAAAGAATAAACCAATTAGCTGGTACTCTTTCTGGTGGTGAGCAGCAAATGCTTGCTATAGGCAGAGCTCTTATGAATAGGCCAAGGCTATTACTCTTAGATGAGCCATCCATGGGACTTGCACCTATAGTAGTAAAGAACATTTTTGATACAATACAGGAAATAAATAAAGGTGGAACTACCATATTATTAGTTGAGCAAAATGCGCATATGGCTTTATCTATTGCAAATAGAGCATATGTTTTAGAAACAGGAAATGTGGTTCTAAGTGGAAATGCTACTGCAGTTCTTAAAGATGAAAAGGTAAGAAGTGCATATCTAGGTGAATAGAAATCTTAAGAACATTTCATTTCAATACCTTGAAACAAGTTGTAGGTTAACATTATATCTAGAGAAGTATTTAAAAGTATTTTAATTGTATGATTAAGATACTTTTTTTATTTTTATTATGTGTTTTTTTATTGTGTAGCATATAAAAATAATGCTTTTAGAGAAACATAATTATAAATACTAAGGGAGATGATAAATTGATTTTAAGATTAGGCTATGTGGCTATTGCTTTAAAGTTACCTAAAACAACCTCATCAAGTACAGTTACTTATGCAACCTATAGTAAACTCACTAACGAGGATAATAAGTTAAATAAACTAAAAGCAACCACACTTTCAAACTTAGATAATCTATATAAAATACTGCAATACAACGTTGAAAATCAATTGCATTTTTATAGGATAACTTCTGCGTTAATACCACTTGCTACTCATCCAGAGGTTATGTGGAAATATAGAGAGATGTTTTCTAAGGATTTTAAAAGAATCGGAGATTTAGTTAGAAAAAATCAAATGAGAGTAGATACCCACCCGGATGAATTTAATGTTATTAATTCTCTTAGAGAGGATGTAGTGATTGCAACAGAAAGAAACTTGTGGCCCCATGTACATCTATTTGAGGATATAAACTACCCAGAAGGAAAGATGGTGCTTCATGTCGGAAGCAGTGCAGGTGGAAAAGAAGAGGCTTTAGAGCGATTCAAAGTTAATTTTAGAAAGTTTCCTAAGGAAATAACTTCAAGGCTTATGATAGAAAATGATGACAAAACCTTTAATGTAAGAGAAGTACTTTCACTTTGCAAAGATATAAATGCACCAATGGTATTGGATGCTCATCATCATTTATGCAATAATGATGGTGAAGAACTTAAAGATTACATAAGTGATATTTTTGATACGTGGAAAGATCAGAGTCTTCCAGCAAAGTTTCATTTTTCTTCGCCAAAGGAAAGTGAAAGGGATAGAAAACATGCAGATTTCATTGATCCCCAAGCCTTTATAAGATTTATTGAATTATGTAGAGATGTAAATAAGGATATGGACGTTATGCTTGAAGCAAAACAAAAAGATCTAGCAGTATACCAGCTGGCTGATGATATAGAAAAAATAAAACCAGAATGGAAAAGGATTGATGTAAGTACCTTTGAGATAAAATGAGGGTTTTGTGACATAATCGTTTTGAAATTAATTGGTTAGTCATCCGACTTTTCAATGAGCATACGCAGAGAATTAATATGATTTTCTCATATTCCACCGAAGCAACACTTCGTTAATGAATTTATATTTTCAGAAACTCTGATCAGAACCAAGCAGAGTTTCTAAAAATGGTTTAATGATTGAAGTGTTGCATCTCCTGCATAACAAATTAATTTTAACCATACTCTTAAACTTAACCCTAATAATATAAAATAAATATATTGTTATTTGTCACTGTGAATTTTATAATATAAATAAAGTATATGGAAAAAGGTGATGCTATGGCAAGTAACTATATTAAGTTTTATACCTTTTTTGACATTTTAAGTAAGCATAGTGATAATGATAATATGTTATCTATGAAAAAAATACTACAGATGATGGAAGAACGAACTGGAGATAAAATTGACAGAAGGACTATATATGAGTACATAAAAAATCTAAAAGAACTGGGTTTTGACATAAGTGACTATTCAAAAAACAATAGAGGGTATTTTTTGAAACCGATAGCGGTTACTTTAAAAAATACTGCTAATAAATTCGTTGATTATAAAAATCAAACCAAAACAGACATCACAATTGAATTTGATAATGATCTAAAACATCAACTTACAAGTGAATTTAAGGAAAGTATTGATTTACTAAGAGAAACAGATACAAAATTTTTAGCTGTAGTCCATATAGTATATGATAAGTCTGTTATTGGATGGATTCTAAGCTTTGGTAGCAAAGCAAAAGTAGTAGAACCGCCTGAACTAAAATATGCAATCAAGGAAGAGATTAATAAGTTAAATGAAATATATTCCTAAGAAAAGATAAAGCACTATCAGAAAGTAAGGTTTAACTGTTCTGATAGTGCTTTTATTATTTAGTGCTATAGCAACATGTTGAAATTAAGTTGTTATACATGCGATGCTTTAATTAGACTCCGCAAAGAATTAATATGATTTTATTAAACTTCATATAAATATATTAATCATAAAATTGAGTCTAACATAAAATTCATAAGATTACAGTTCTATAAAAATAAAATACCTACACCAACTATTGTAATTAAAGCACCTATTACTTCTTTTACATTAGTTTTTTCTTTAAAGATTACAATTGAAGCAGGTATAATCAATATTCTCGAAATTGAAGTTATGGTAGAAGAAATCCCTGTTGTAGTATACTGTACTGATAAAAGTGATAGTGAGACTCCTAAAAATGGGCCGAATAATGAACCTATGGTTATGCTTCTCATAGCAGTAGCATGCTTACAGGCTTTAAAGAGGTTCTTCCATCCTTTAGCAAAAGTTATAACTATGGCAAAACCTATTATAGCGGCAATAATACGTATTTGAGTAGCTGCAAAAGGGTCATAATTTCCCATTCCGAATTTGCTGAAAATCAAACCAAATGCTTGTCCGAAAGCTCCTATAAGTGCATATATTAACCCTTTTACAGGATGAGAAAGCTTGATTTTCTTCTCGCCTGAACCTTTAACTAAAATAACTAAAGCTATACCGACCAAAGTTATGAACATACCAAGTAAATCCTTTATAGACAAGGTTTCACCTAAAATAAGAAAACCAGCTAATGCTGAGATTGGTGGAACTGTGGCCATAATTAAAGTAGATAATCGAGATCCTATCTCTACGTAAGCTTGGAATAAGAAAAGATCACCAATAACAAATCCTATAAGTCCAGAAATAAAAAGCCATGTCCAATTCTGCAATGAAGCATCGAAAGGTAGAAACATACCTCTAGTAAATAAAGTATAGATACCAATAAAAATGAACGCCAATATCAATCTTATGTAATTTACAGATAGGGAACCTACCTTTTTGCCAGCTGTTTCAAAAGCTATTGGTGAAACAGTCCAACATACAGCTGTGGCTAAAGCTGCTATTTCTCCTATGTTTGAATGAAACAAATTGTCCACCTCCGAAGTTGATAAAATTTTTTTCACGTACAACCTATATTAACACAGTATCACAGTAAATTGCTATATCAATTTATAAATTTGTGTCACTAAGAGTTAGAAAACATAAGCTAATATAGAGAAATATTAAGGAGAACAAAATGAATAAATTTCACAGAGCTTTTAATCGTTTATTCAAGAGACAAACTCAACCAAAGATAGTAGAGGTGAACTACAAATGGGCAACTCCATTACAATTTACGATGAAGCCACAAATGTTAGTGTATCATCATACTGTAGAGCTTGGTAAAACTCCTCAGGAAATACATCAACTTCATGTAAATAGAGGGTGGGCTGGAATAGGCTATCACTTCTATATAAGAAAAGATGGGACAATTTATAGAGGAAGACCTGAAAATGCAGTTGGGTCTCATGCACCAGGATTTAATAATATAGCTTTAGGAATAGCTTTTGAAGGAAACTTTATGGTGGAAAAACCAACACAACAGCAACTAGATTCGGCTATAATATTATCTAAATACTTAGTAAAAAAATACGGAATCAAAGATCTTAGAAGGCATAAAGATGTAAAACCAACTACTGAGTGCCCAGGTGTTAACTTCCCATTTGACTATATAAAGTTACAGGTTTTAGGGGGAGGTAGCAGAGCCTTATAGATATATGTAGATTTGTGTAAAATTATATTGTTATTGCACAAATTTAATAAACTATATCATTGAAGCAGTGTTCAGTGATATAGTTTTATTTTTTTATGTAAAGGAAATTACTTTTTCTTTTGGCCTAGATTCTTAGTTGTAGATTTTTTCTTTTTATTAGGATTAGACTGATAATTATCATGCTTAAGTTCTTTTGCTTCATCTAGTTCCAATATTTCCCCTTTATATATGTCCTTTTGTGATATCTTGATATTAAAGATGTTTTCAAATTTATGTATTGTTGGTAGTTCTCTATCAGTAACTATTGATATAGCTGTTCCACTTTGACCAGCTCTGCCAGTTCTACCTACCCTATGTAAATATTCTTTATGATCCTCTGGTAGGTCTAAATTAAAAATATGAGTAATACCTTTTACATCAAGTCCTCTGGCAGCAATATCTGAAGCTACTAGTACTTGATATTTACCATTTCTAAAACCTTCTAAAGCTTTTTTTCTTTCTTCCTTAGTGCTAGTTCCATATATACCATAGGCCTTTACTTTGTGAAATTGAAGCTTTAAAGTAGTATCTTCAGTTTCTTCACTTTTATTTATAAAGACAATGGCTTTTTTTGTACCAGAGGCATGAATTAACTTTCTAAGCACTTCCATCTTATCTCTACGCTCAGTTAAAACAAATAGATGCTCTATAGTTGAACTTACGCTATTATCCTCGTCTAGCTTAATTAGTATAGGATCTTTCATTATTTCCTTTGCAGCTTTTTCACTTTCTGTAGTTATGGTAGCTGAGAAAACCATTATTTGTCTATCTCTAAGTGTAGACTTAATTATATCTTTTACTGGAGCAATATTCTTATCATTTAACAATCTATCGCCTTCATCTATAACGATGGTTTTAACCGTATGAGCGCTTATTTTTTTAAGCTTAATTAGCTCTAGTACTCTACCAGGAGTGCCCACAACTATATGTGGTTTCACTTTTAAGTTTTCTATCTGTCTTTTTATATTAACTTCACCAATTATAGAAGTTGAGGTTACTGGTAAAGCGGAATTTGTAGCTAGAAGTTTTATCTCTCTATCTATCTGCATTACTAGTTCGTGAGTAGGGGCCAATATAATTGACTGCATTTCTCTTTTTGAAGAATCTATTTTGTTAAAGATAGGTAGTAAATAAGCTAAGGTTTTTCCACTTCCAGTCTGTGACTTGCCTATAATATCCTTGTTTTCTAAAGCAATAGGGATAACCTTTTCTTGAATTTCAGTAGGGGTTGATATTTGTGACTTCGCTAATCCCTCAATAAGAGTTACAGGAAGTGATAGTTTTTCGAATGAGTTCACAATAATAATCTCCTTTATTATACGATTTAAGTATGAATTATAACTAATATTATTTTGGAAGATAAAAAATGATGCACAACAAATTTAATTACCTTTGCTAAAAAGTTGCGTACATATGCCTATAAGTATACACTAATCTGATACTTAGGGTTACAAGCTTATATTAAAATATTAGTTTTAGTATTTAATCATTAATTATAGATATACAGTTAATAAGTATAGTGAAAAAACTTATATAAGTCTATACATGTATAGTAATTTGTCAAATATAACTTTTTTTATTCCTTAGGAATTACAATATAATTTGATTTGGGGATAAGTATGAGTAACAGTCTTAAACATAGGAGGTGATAAACATCGTGTTAAAAATAGCCAGAACACAATAAAAGTTAAAATATAAAAACCACTGCCAGTATTAAGATACTTGTTCAGTGGTTAATATTCTAAATTATTATTTTAGTTCTTGAAGCTATGGATAGGCGCAGGCATTCTACCGCCTCTTTTTATGAAAGCTTCAGAAGAGTATTTGCTTACAGCCATTATTGGGGCCGTTCCTAGTAGTCCTCCAAATTCAACTTCATCACCTAAAGTTTTGCCATAAACAGGTATGATTCTAACTCCAGTAGTCTTGTTGTTTATAACCCCTATAGCAGCTTCATCAGCTATTATACCTGAAATTGTAGAAGCTGGAGTGTCTCCTGGTATAGCAACCATGTCAAGACCAACAGAACATACACAAGTCATTGCTTCCAGTTTTTCTAAGCTTAAAGAGCCATTCTTTACTGCTGCTATCATACCTTCATCTTCGCTTATAGGAATGAAAGCACCACTTAATCCTCCTACATGGTAAGAAGCCATTACGCCACCTTTTTTGACAGCATCATTTAACATTGCTAGCGCAGCAGTTGTTCCGTGACAACCACAGCTCTCTAATCCCATCTCTTCCAATATTCTTGCAACAGAATCACCAACAGCTGGGGTAGGGGCTAAAGATAAGTCGATAATACCAAAAGGAGTATCTAGTCTTTTTGAAGCTTCGTGAGCGATAAGCTGGCCGGCTCTTGTTATCTTAAAAGCAGTTTTCTTAATTGTTTCTGCCATAACATCGAAGGATTCACCTCTAACTGACTCTAAAGCGGCCTTAACAACTCCAGGACCACTGATACCTAAATTTATTATTGATTCTGCTTCACCTACACCGTGATATGCTCCTGCCATAAATGGATTATCATCAACTGCATTTGCAAATACAACTAGTTTAGCACAGCCAATAGAATCTCTATCTCTTGTTAAGTAGGCAGCTTGTTTTATTATTTCTCCCATATGGGCAACTGCATCCATATTTATTCCTGACTTAGTACAGCCAACATTTATAGAAGCACATACTTTTTCAGTAACTGCTAGAGCTTCTGGTATAGAGTCAATCAGTATTCTATCACCTTTAGAATAGCCTTTTTGAACTAGAGCAGAAAAACCACCGATAAAGTTTACGCCAACTTCTTTTGCAGCTTTATCAAGAATTTTGGCATATTCAACATAATTAGTGTCGCTAGAGCTTTGAGCTACCAAGGATATAGGTGTAACTGCTATTCTTTTGTTTATAATAGGAATACCGAACTCAGCCTCAAGCTGATTTCCTACCTTAACAAGGTTTTCAGCTCTTTTAGCGATTTTATCATATATAAGTTGTCTTGATATCTTACCATCACTATGGCAACAATCTAAAAGAGAAATTCCCATAGTTATAGTTCTAATATCAAGTTTTTCTTTTTCAATCATGTTTATGGTTTCAAGTATGTTTTGAGTATTTATCAAAATTAATTCCTCCAGTATGATGATATTTAGATTTGTTAGATAGTGTGCATTGAGTTAAAAAGTGATTCTTGTTGAATCCTTATTGATACATCTAAGCTATTTCCTAAAGTGTCTAAAGCCTTCTTTAGCTCTGAAAAATCCATAGTTGCTTTTGAAAGATCTGCAAGCATTACCATCGTGAAGAATCCATCAAGTAAAGTTTGAGTTATATCTAAAACATTAACATTACTTTCTTTTAATACAGAAGTAACCTCATATATTATTCCTACTTTATCCTTTCCTATAACCGTTATTAGTGATCTCATTGAATCATCTCTCCTTAATAAATTTATTTTGTATTAATAGTATGTTTTATGTACGAAAGATAAAGAAAGTAGCTGAATGGACCTTTTTCAGTGAGCTTTCTTTGCACATCTGCTTTTCCAAATGTATAAGAGGAAAAATTAGCAGGTGATAGAGTCTTGTTTTTTACTGTATAGCCATAAAAAAATTCTAAAGCCATTGAAGTATCTGGTTTTAGGTAGCTTGGGGATTT
The DNA here is from genome assembly GCF_016595795.1 of Clostridium yunnanense. Lineage (GTDB taxonomy): Bacteria > Bacillota > Clostridia > Clostridiales > Clostridiaceae > Clostridium_AR > Clostridium_AR yunnanense. The sequence goes on along the minus strand of NZ_JAENHN010000006.1, from coordinate 185,479 downwards.
TATGATTTATTAGACAGTAAAGAAGTTATATACTTTTCTATATAATAAAAAAGAGCCTAATATTAGTATTAGCCTCTGAAGATCGAATATTAAAAAGGATTATACACAAAAAAATGCATAAACTTTTCTAATGCTCTGTCCTTTTACCTGAGAGTTTCACCATGAAAATGGTTTTCCCCTTCGGTGCTCAAAAAAGAGTCTCTCCAGAGTTCCGTCCAATAGCGGTTTAAAATATATCCCGCCACCTTCTACCGGAATTATTAAATTAATAAAATTATATCATAAATATTTATATTTTCAATAAGTAAAACTAATTTATATTAATTATTGACTAAATACTGCCTAAAGTGCTACGATTTATGTGATTTTGCACTTTATATAAGTAACTATAATATGAATAAGGAAGTATAGTTTATGATAAGTATATGTATAGCATTAATAGTTGATTTTATTTTAGGAGATCCATACTGGTTTCCACATCCAGTTAGATTTATAGGGAAATACATAAGTATGTTTCAAAATTTAGTAAAGAAGATGAACCTAAAGGATACAGCTTTAAAGGTTGCAGGTATTATTTTAACTTTAACAACAGTATGTTTATGTTTTGGAGTGACCTATTTTGTACTTAAGATTAGCAAGAGTATTTCAATTTATTTATATATAATAGTCAATATTTTTATAATGTGGACAACTATCGCGGCAAAGTGTTTGGCAAGTGAAGGCTTTAAAATATACAAGATATTGAAGCAAGGAAACTTAGTTGAAGCAAGAAAACAACTTTCTTATATAGTTGGTAGGGATACTGAGAATCTAAATGAGAAACAAATTGCAAAAGCAGTTATAGAGACAATATCAGAAAACTGTTCTGATGGTATAATAGCGCCTTTATTTTATATGTTCATAGGGGGAGCACCTTTGGCAATGGCCTATAAAGCTGTAAATACTTTGGATTCAATGGTTGGATATAAAGAAGGAATGTTTTTAAACTTTGGATGGGCATCTGCTAAATTTGATGATATTGTGAATTTTATACCAGCTAGAATAACAGGAATAATGATGGTGGTTGCTGCGTTTATATTAAGATATGACTATAAAAATAGTGCTATTGTTTTTATGAAAGATAGAAAAAAACATTCGAGTCCTAATTCGGCTCATCCAGAAGCTGCTGTGGCTGGAGCTTTAGGAATAGAACTAGGGGGGACTAATTATTATTTTGGGAAACCAGTGGAGAAGCCTACTATTGGATTCAATAAAAAGCACTTACAGGTTGATTATATAAAAGATTCGATTAAACTAATGTATAGCTCTTATATATTATCAACCGCAGCATTTTTTATAGTAAAAGGAGTGATTACAAGTGGAATATCATGGTGGTAATATATATGAACATAATGAATCTGTAATTGATTTTAGTAGCAATATAAATCCATTAGGTGTGCCTCAATGCTTTAAACATGCATTATTTGAAAGTATTAGGGATTTTTCAGTTTATCCAGATAGAGAATATATGAAGTTAAGGCAAAATGTTGCAAGATATATTGGTAATATATCTGTTGACAATATAATTCCTGGTAATGGCGCAGTAGATATAATATATAGGGCCTTGGAAGCGATGGAATACAGCAACTTATATATATCAAGACCAACCTTCTCTGAATATAAAAGAGCAGGGGAAAAGGCGAAAATGGAAGTACAAGAAATTGATATATATAAGCCTGAGTATGAAGGGGTAAACTTAGAAAGTTTAATAGAAAGTATTAAGGAACAATCTGTTGTTTTGCTATGCAACCCAAACAACCCAACTGGTACTTTAATAGAGAAATCAGAGTTTTTAGAATTACTTAAAAACCTTCAAAAAACTAAGTCGTTTCTTATAATAGATGAGGCTTTCATAGAGTTTGCTCCGAAGTTTAAAGATGCCTCTATGGTTGAATATATAAGGCAATATGATAATTTACTTATAATAAGAGCAGCAACAAAGTTTTTTGGTATGCCGGGGATTAGACTTGGATATGGAATCACAAGCAATGTTGAACTCATAAAGAGTATTGAAAGAAATATGGAACCGTGGAGTGTAAATACAGCTGCAGAAATAGCTGCTAGTTGCATTTTTGATGATAAGGAGTATATAAATGCTACCTTGGATTGGATCCAGTCAGAAAGAAGTTATTTATATGAAAAGCTTATTGAAATTAATGGATTAAAGGTATATAAATCAAATTCAAACTTTCTGTTTTTAAAGCTTTTAGACGAAAAGATAGATGCTTACGAGCTACAGAAAAAGCTTTTTGAATACAATATTTTAATAAGACTCCCAAAAGGGTTTAATGGAGTAAGTAGATATAACTTTAGAATTGCTATAAAAGATAGGATAAATAATGACGTTTTAATAAGTTCCTTAAAAGACATATTAGAAACAAATAATACGCAGGTTACTTTATTATAGTAAATTGTATAAAAATATTTGCTTTACTTTTGTGCTAAAAGAGATATAATAGATTACATGAATAAGTTGCTACTATATACCAAACAATAGTTAAGTGTAAAATTTAATTAAGTATTTATAAAACTATAGTGAAAAGGTAATAAGCAATTTTTATGAAATTATATAGTATTTAGGAGGCAAATAAGATGAGTGAGGCAATAAAAGTTTTATTAAACAGAAGAAGTACAAGGGTTTTTAAAGATGAGCAAATTAAGGATGATGAGTTAGAGACAATATTAGAAGCTGGTAAATTCGCGCCAAGTGCGATAAACCAACAATCATGGCATTTTACTGTAATTCAAAACAAGGAAGTTATAGATTTACTTGCTGAAACATTTAAGGAAGTACTTTTAAACTCAAATCAAGAAGCTATGGTTAAGAGAGCTCAAAGTGCAAACTTTAAGCCATTTTATAATGCACCAACACTTATAATAGTTTCAGGAGATAAGAATGCTGTAGTTCCAAAGGCTGATTGCGCTGCTGCTACTGAAAATTTATTAATAGCAGCAGAAGCAATAGGAGTAGGATCTTGTTGGCTTGGAAGCTCAGATTATATATTTAGTTCACCAAAGGCTGCTGAGCTTAAAGAAAAATTAGGAATACCTGAAACGCATGAACCGTTATATTCAGCTATTTTTGGATATAAGGCTAATGACAATGCAAAAGCAGCTCCAAGAAAAGAAAATACAGTTAATTATATAAGATAAATAATAACAGATTGTTATTTTAATAATACTTCAAAAGACATATAACCCAATTATTAAATGGGATTATATGTCTTTTGTTTTTAGTTTCTGTTATGTGTGCTTTTAATATAGTAATTAATAAAAAACTTAACTGTAATATTATTCAATTAGATAATCATAATTATTAATACATTGAATTTTGGTAACTTAAACAGGTATAATCTAATATATATTTATATAAAGATGTGCCACTTCAATCTGAAAACATAAGTTTTATAATGAATTGGGGCGTCCGTATGACTGAGGGTGAGAAAGTGAACAAGACAATTGGACTACTTGCTCATGTTGATGCAGGAAAAACAACTTTTGCGGAGCAGGTATTATTTTCTACTAATAGTATAAGAAATAAGGGAAGAGTAGATTATAAAAATTCCTTTTTAGATAACCATAGCATAGAAAAGGAAAGAGGTATAACCATATTTTCAGAACAAGCGAATTTTGAATATAATGGATCGAAATATTATTTAATAGATACTCCGGGACACATAGATTTTTCCCCTGAGATGGAAAGAGCTTTAAAAGTCATGGATTATGCTATACTTATAATCAGTGCTGTGGAAGGTATCCAAGCTTATACAGAGACTTTGTGGCATTTACTAAGAGCACACAATATACCAACGTTTATCTTTATAAATAAAATAGATAGAGTTGGTTCTGATTTAGAAAAATTGATGTTTGAAATTAGAAAACAGTTTACAGTGGACATAATGTATCTTGATGATGTACTTAGAACTGAGGGGTTAAAGGAATATCAAATAGAATTCATTGCGGAGAGAGATGAAGAACTACTGGAAGATTACTTTAATGGGACGTACACAGTTGAAAGATGTGTTGATGCATTAAGGTGCTTGATAAAGCAAAACAAGCTGTTTCCGATAGTTAGTGGATCTGCCCTGCAGGATATTGGGGTTAAGGAGCTGTTAGATAACTTAGACTATCTAACATATACTAATTATTCTAAAGAAAATGATTTTAGTGGTAGAGTGTATAAAGTTAAATATGATGAGAGAGGAAACCGAATAAGTTATATTAAAGCTACAGCTGGTGTTTTAAACGTAAAAGATCAAATTAAAGTCTCTGAAGAAGAGGAAACGGTTGAAAAGATAAACCAAATAAGAATTTATAATGGAAATAAATATATAACAACTGATAAAGTTTTTGCCGGTGATATATTCGGAGTTACGGGATTAACAAGATTTAATGCTGGTGATGCAATAGGCGAATTTGGTGATAAAGCTACTTATGATATGGTTCCTACACTTAAATCAAAGGTGATTTTTCATAAAATGCTAAATCAGAAAGAAGTGTTTAGTTATTTTAAAATACTTGAAGATGAAGATCCTTCTTTGAATGTAGTGTGGGATGATAGGTTAAAAGAGATACAAATACATGTTATGGGGACAATCCAGCTAGAAGTATTAAAAAAAGTAGTAGAAGAGAGATTTAAAATAGATATAGAGTTTGGACCTTGTGAAATTTTATATAAAGAAACTATCCAAGACTTAGTTGTTGGATATGGACATTTTGAACCATTAAAGCATTATGCTGAAGTGCACATAAAATTAGAGCCGGGAGCTAGGAATCAAGGCATGAAATTTGAAAATTTATGTCATGCAGATGATTTGACAGTAGGTCATCAAAATTTAATAAAGACTCATATTTTTGAAAAAGATCATAGGGGGATACTTATTGGAGCTCCTATTACGGATATAAAAATTTCATTGCTTACTGGACGTGCTCATGATAAGCATACCAGTGGAGGGGATTTTAGAGAAGCTACACTAAGGGCGCTAAGGCAAGGCCTTGAAAAAGCAAATAATAGAATACTTGAGCCTTATTATAGATTTAGAATTGAAGTTCAGCTTGAACAAATGGGAAGAATAATTTCTGATATGGAAAAGCTAAGTTCTCAATGTGAGCCCCCTGTAATTGAGGGGGATAAAGTAATTGTATTTGGTAGAGGGCCGGTCTCTAAGCTTATGAATTATGGAATGGAATTTATAAGTATAAGTAATGGAAGAGGTAGAATTAACTTTATTTTTGATGGATATGATCTCTGTCATAACGAAGAAGAAGTAATAGCTAAAAGTACATATGATAAAAAAGCTGATATTGAATATACTTCTTCATCGGTATTTTGTTCTAAGGGACAGAGTTTCATAGTTGATGGAAGTAAAGCAGAGGATTATATGCACTGCTTACACTAACAAATATAAAATCAAGAAACTAAAAACTTAAAGCTTTGTTTAGTCACTCTATAAAAGTCTATAGAAAGGCTTATTGATGCAAATAAGATTATAAACATGATACGAATATGTAAGTACACAATAGGCTGCTGACTTTATGTCAGTAGCTTTTTGTAATAACTATAACTTATGCTATAACTGAATTAATTAAATTGGATGCCTCTGCTTCAGTTATATTTTTGATTAAAGATATTTCACCGACTAAAAGTTTTTTTGCGGTGTTTAGCATTTGCTTTTCACTAGAATTAAGTGGTTTCTTACTATTTAGTAGTAGTAAATCACGAACTACCTCTGAACCTTCTTTCAAATCACCACTTTTAACTTTTCTTAAGTTTGTTTGGTATCTCTCTTTATAGTTAAGAGCATCGCCTAATTCTACATCGTTAGTACTAAAACTTTGTAATACTAGTTCAAGTGTTTCTTCATCTGATACAGGTCTTATACCAGAATTTGATATTTTATCTTGAGGTATCATAACCTGCATACTGTTATTTACCATATTTATTATAAAATAGCTACACTTGATTTGAGAAATTTCCTTTTCCTCAACTCTGTCTATTATACCTGCACCTTGCATAGGATAAATAATTTTATCACCAATTTTAAACAATAGAGCACCTCCATATGAATAGTCTGCTTAATTCATTATAATATATTAATGAAAAAATAGCAAATTTTAATGATATCACAAGATATATCCACATGTCAATAATTTCCCTTAAGGAAATCTTTTAAAAGAAAAATTAAGTATAAATTTATATAAGAAGCCTATAAGCTTGTGAGCTTATAGGCTTCTTATATAAATTTGATTAACAGATAATCAATCTATTTAACAGTTTTTGGAGAAATGATTATAAACATATTTCTTCCTTCAAATTGAGCGGATTTTTCAACTACGCCCAAATCACCAATCTTGTTAATAAAAATCTCAAGAATCTTAGAGCCGATGCCAGTAGTGTTATTTTGTCTTCCTCTAAACCTAACTGATACTTTTACTTTATTTCCATTAGATAAAAACTTTTTAGCATTATTACATTTTATATCTATGTCATGCTCTTCGATAGTAGGGCTTAATCTTACTTCTTTAAGTTCTACTACTTTCTGATTCTTTTTAGCTTCTTTTTGTTTCTTTGATTGCTCATATAAATGCTTGCTGTAATCCATTATTCTACATACAGGGGGAACAGCAGTGGGAGAAATCATAACCAAATCAAGATTTTGTTCTCTTGCTAATCTTAGAGCATCTTCGGTTTTCATAATCTGACTATTCTCACCAGACAATCTTATTTCCTTACTTCTTATATTTTCATTTAAATCTAAATTTTTATTAATATACAACACCTCCAAAATAATAAGCATTTAGCTCATTATTTAATAGTATAACTTTAATCCATTTTATGCAAGAATTAAATTGATTTCTTACATTATTTTTTCATTTATTTTTATTAATATTCAGTTTATATAATGGCAAATATAAATTATTTAATTATAAAACTTATATTTTTAAGAAATAGAAGCATTTTCAAATTAAATCCAGTCAAGAATATAGAAAAACGCTCGATATTTACAATATATTATTTAGATTGGGAGTGTTTATTTATGGCAAAGACAAAAATTGTTATAGTTGACGATTCACCATTTTCTATAGCTATTATTAGAGATATACTTACCGATAATGGTTTTGAAGTTGTTGGAGAGGCTGGGTCATTAGAGGAAACTATTGAAGTAGTTAGTGAGGTTAAACCTGATCTTGTTACAATGGATATGACTATTCCTGGAACAGATGGATTAGAGTGTACTAGAGCTATTCACGAAATTGATGCTAATATAAAAGTTATTATAATAAGTTCTATGATGGATGAGGAAATTGTTAGGAAAGCAAAGAAGTCTAAAGTATCAGGTTATATACAAAAGCCAGCTGATGCGGAGGAAGTTACTTTGCTTATTAATAGAATAATGGCTAGTGAAGAGCTTTATGGAGAACTTCTGAATTTGTATTACCCATGCTATAAAGAAGCATTTATGGATACCTTTAACAAGGTTGCCAAGACTATTCCTGAATTTAAAAAAGAATACAATGAAAATATTGAACAGATATCTAAAGGAGTTTCAGTTGTAATAGGAATAATAGGTAAATACTCTGGAAGAATAATATTTGATATGTCTTATGAAACCGCAGAAAATATTGCTAAAACAGTATTGAAGAGAGAACCTAAAAATTTAGAAGAAGTAATAAATATGATGAGTGAGTTAAATAATATAATATCTGGACAAGGATGTTCTATGATTAATAGAAAGAATAAGTTATTTGGACTTAGAGTAGCGCCACCAGCAATATTCCATGGTGAATCTATAAATATATCTAAATCAGAACTTGATACAGTTACATCTTCTATGGTAGATACTATATTCGGAGAAATTTATATGAGTGTTGGTTTTAAAAAGGAGGATGGAGAATGGATGTCAAATATATAAATCCTTTTCTTGATGCATTTTCTAACGTATTTCCTCAGTTGGGGATTAATGAAATAAGGAAGGGATCTGTAAGCATAAAAGAAGCTTCAGTGGAAAGTCCTGGTGTAATAATTATTTTAGGCATAATAGGAGATGTTAAAGGTAATGTTATATATACTACCACAATAGATGCAGCAAAAAGTATTGCTCAGATTATGATGATGGGAATGCCTGTTCCAGAATTAAATGAAATGGCACAAAGCGCTATCTCAGAGCTTACCAATATGCTTACAGCTAATGCATGTATGAGTTTTGAACGTGAAGGGATTAATATCGATATATCAACGCCTACATTAATGTATGGAAAGTTTACAGCTAAGGCAAGCTCTAATAAAGTATTGTGTATTGAAATGTTTGTTAATAATATGCCTTTTGAAGTAAATATATCATTGGATAAGTTATTATAAAAATAAAAAATGATATAACATATAAATAAATCGGTGTAATAAAACTACTAATACTGAATTGTTTTCTTATTTATAAGGTATCCTGTATAATTAGGATGCCTTTTTTGCTTTAAATCAAAGTATAAAATTTTTGGATTATCTAAAACTAAATATTTCAATGGATTTACAAATGTTTTAACAGTATTACTTATTTTTATACTAATTACTTGTATATTGTTTATCTATAAAATTAATTTGATATGTAAATAATAAAAATGATATAATTTATTCAATAACCTATAACATAAGAGATTGGAGTGCTTAAGATGAAAGTAGAATATATTAATCCTATCGTAGAAGCAAGTAAAAATGTTATAAATCAAATTACTGGGTTTAACCCTAGTTTAGGTCGAATTTACAAAAAGACCATTCCATATTCAGTTGATTCTGTTATGGTACTTATAGGATTAACAGGACAGATACAAGGAAGTGTTAACATTTCTCTAAATAAAGGGTTGGCGTTGAAAATCGTATCTGCTATGATGGGTGGCATGGAAGTAAATGAATTAGATGAGATAGCAAAAAGTGCTATATCTGAGTTGTGCAATATGATATTAGGCAATGCAGCAACAATATTCTACTCAAATAATATAAGCATTGATATAACTCCGCCTATCATAATGACAGGCACAAATATAGAAGTTAGTCAGGCAAATTCAGTTGTAATAAGTATTCCATTAAACTTTGAGAATGGAGATAAGTTAGAACTAGATATCTCTTATAAAGAAAAGTAATTTTGATATTTAGGAATTAGGAGTAAAACAATGACAAAAGAAATGAAGGCGGATCTATATCTTATAACAGTTACGGCCTTTTGGGGACTTAGTTTTCCAATAATGAGTGTAGCTCTTAAAACAATTCCTCCATATAGTTACATTGCTATAAGATATACATTAGGAGCAATAATTTTAACTGCTTTTTTTCATAAAAAGTTTAAAACTATAAAACTAAGAGATCTAAAAATAGCAGGTTTAATAGGGGCGGCACTGCTAATAGGTATTATATTTCAAGTAGTTGGCCTTACATATACAACCTCAAGCAATTCCGCTTTTATTACAGGGTTGAATGTAGTCTTCGTGCCAGTTATGTTGGCAGTTATTTATAAAAAGATTCCAGATATAAAAACAATTATAGGAATTCTATTATCCCTAATAGGTCTTTATATATTATCTGCAAAAGGAGCTTCAGGAGTTAATTTTGGAGACTTTTTGACCCTTTTAGGGTCAATTGCTTTTGCTGCTCAAATAATACTTGTGGACAAGTATGCGAAAGAAGTAGATTCTGGCCTTTTAACCTCTTTAGAACTTTTTATAGTTGGTATAGTTAGTTTTATACCAGCTATTGGGATTGAAAAGCTACATTTTGAGTTTACAAGAACAGTATTTATAGCTCTTTTGGTAACAACAATACTTTGCACTGTTATAGCAATGTGGGTTCAAAATGAGATGCAGCCATATACTAATCCGACTCATGCAGCTATAATTTATTTAGGAGAACCTGTTTTTGGAGCTATATTTTCTATATTTATTGGGGACAAGCTAACTGGTAATAGTTTTATTGGTTCACTTTTAATTTTAGTTGGGATGGTTGCAATTAATTTAAAGATAGGAACTTCACAACGGAAGAGTGAACAAGTCTAATCAAAGTTATGAAAATAAAAGAAGTTAATATATTAGAGCTTAAGGCATCAGTGAGTATTCACTGATGCCTTATTTATTAGTTTACTTGTGATTTTATAGATGAACCTAAATAAATCCACAATATATATACCAAGAATATTTCTACAGGAATCATTATTAGGGTTTTTGTTACTCTAGGAATTAAAAGTATAGCTACAGCTTTACCTGTAATGATGGATAGCCAAAAAGTATTTAATCCAATATCAATAATAAATTTAACCAAGAGTGATGAAAAAGATATTCTTAAAAGTGATATACTCTTCTTGTGAAGAATACTTCCATATATAAGTCCAGATAAAAAAGCACTTAAGGTAAATCCAGGGAAGTAAGTCCCTTGTGGAAAAATAAACATACCGAGTATATCTGAAATTGCTGCGCATATTCCACCTAGTACTGGGCCAAATAATATGCTTGAAAATATCAATGGAATAAAGCCAAATCCAATACGTAATATTGGGGTTTGAATTGATAAAAATCTTGTAAGTATTATTTGTAAAGTAATAAAAAGTGACAATAAAACAAGCGTCTTTGTATTTTTCAAGTAAAAAGCACCTCCTCTCTTTAATTATGGCAAATAAACCACATTAAGAGATAAATGCTCTTTTATGTGGCAGCGGAATGCAACCATAGTACCGCAAATCTTTAAGACTTTTCGTCCAGTGGCAAACTTCCCGTCCAACTGGCACTTAACGCACTATAATCTACTCTGCCTTATATGCTGATAAAGATGGATAACACTTTTAACATAAAACTATCTTTAAAATTCTGCTGGCTTCTGTGTAGATATTAAAAAAATAGATTTAATTGTAAGGCAATCCCTCTATATTTAGATTTTAAAGTAATAAGTGCTAAAATTCAACTATCTAATGTATAAGTACTATTTTTTTAATATATAAATACAAAGATAATGGTGTATTATATAATTGGTAATTGGTTAATTAATATAAGTTAAATTTTTATATGAAAATTAATATAGTTGAATAAGAAAGGAAGTTAGTGATGGTTAATGATAGTGATGTTATTAATAATCAAATTATAAGTGATATAAACAAAATAGGGATGTTTTTAGCCAAGAGAGATTTAAATCAGTTGAGTTGTGAAGAGTTACATAACAAGTACGGAATTATGAAAGCTGATATAATTCTTCTCCTCGGAAATAGTATAACTAATACCATTGAAGTAGTTCAAAGAGCTTTTAAGGATGGTATAGCTAATAAAATCATGGTTGTAGGGGGAATAGGTCATTCTACTTCGTACCTAATAAACAATGTTGAAGATAATAATGAATATCAAGCAATAGAGACTAGGGACAAAGCAGAAGCGGATATTATAAATAACATACTTATTAATGTATATGGAATAAGTGAAACTGACATAATTAGAGAAAATAAATCGACTAACTGTGGAGATAATGCATATAAGGCCTACGATATGCTAAAAGCTTTGGATATAGAAGCTCAATCAATTATATTGATTCAAGATCCCACAATGCAGCTTAGAAGTGATGCGTCTTTTAGAAAAGTATGGCGTGATGAAGATAAAGTGAAATTTATAAACTATGCTCCATTTTTGCCTAAAGTGAAACTTTTTAATGATCAGATTAAGTTGGAGAATACAAATATAGAGGGAATCTGGAAAGTAGATAGATACTTATCACTAATAATGGGGGAAATACCGAGACTAAAAGACGATGAATATGGTTATGGACCAAAAGGAAAGTACTTTATAGAACATGTTGATATACCAGAAGAGATGATTGAAGCGTATTTAAGAATTGAACCTACACTTAAGAAATACTTGGATATGAGAAAAATAGTGTAATACAGAAAGCTTAAAAGCATATTTAGTTTAAAAAACCATTTTATTGAAATATTTATGATTAAGAGTAAAAGTCAATAGAGTGGTTTTATTTTATTTTTTTATAGTTGACTAGTCAACTATGTGATGATAGTATAATATTTGGCAAAAACATCTATACAGATATAAGAAAATATAAAGAAATTTAGAAGAAGGTGAAGCGGATGGATGAAAGTAAGACTAGTTTAATTAAACTTGTAAATAAATTATACAGATTTACACAGGCTCAACTAGATGTCTCACTAGAAAAATTTAATCTTACTAGTGGAATGTATCCTTATATTTTGATTCTTCATAATCATGAGGGAATCAGTCAAAATTGTATAAGTAAAAAGCTTAATGTTGATAAAGCAATGTCTGCTAGAACTATAAAGAGACTTATAGAACTTGATTACATAAGGAAAGAAGTTGATCAAGAAGATTCAAGAGCATATAGGTTATTCTTGACTGAGAAGTCAAGAAAGATCATTCCTGAAATAAAACAAGAAATTCAGAATTGGATTGATATAATTTCCTTAGGATCATCTGATGAAGATGTGGATAAAGTAATTCTTTTTTTGAATAATGCATTAAAGAATGCAAAAAACTATAAGATGAGCACAGAGAAGGGGGACAAAAATAATGGAGAATGTAAATGATAAAATTTATAAAAACAGATGGCTTATATTATTTAACGTTGTATTGATGACTTTTATGTCCTGTTTAGATAGCAGCATAGTAAATGTAGCACTACCTGTAATGTCAAAAAAGCTTAATGTTAATATGGCTTCAATAGAGTGGGTAGTAACGAGCTATTTAATAACTATTTCATCTATAATTCTTATATTTGGAAGATTAGGTGATATAAAAGGTAAGACGAAGGTATTTAGTTTTGGAATAATTATGTTTACTTTAGGATCATTAATGTGTGGTTTATCAAATTCATTATGGTTGTTAGTAGCAGCTAGAATTATACAAGCAATTGGAGCTTCTGCTACAATGTCAACAAGTCAAGGAATAATAACAAGTGTTTTTCCACCACATGAAAGAGGAAAAGCTTTAGGGATGTCAGGTACAGCAGTAGCGTTAGGTACCATGGTTGGACCTCCTTTAGGGGGCTTTATAGTTTATCTGGTAAGTTGGAAATATATATTTTTGATAAATGTTCCTATAGGATTAATAACTTTTGCAATGTCATATAAGATTCTTCCTAAGTCTAAGAGTAATATATCAAATGAAAAGCTTGATTTAAAAGGAGCTGTTTTATTTACTATAGCTATTGTTATGATGTTTGTATCCATTATAAAAGGACAACAATTGGGGTATGGAAATCCTATTATTTTAGGCAGCTTGCTAATAGCTATAATATCATTTGCCACTTTTATATATGTTGAAAAAAGAGTTAAGGAACCTATGCTGGAACTTTCAATATTTAAAAATAAGCTATTTTCTCTCAGCGTTTTTTGTGGATTTATATCTTTTGTAGCCATTAGTTGCTCTAATATAATTCAGCCATTTTATCTGCAGGATGTTATGAAGCTATCGTCTTCTGTTACAGGATTATTTATGATGGTTTCGCCTTTGATATTAGCTTTCATAGCGCCCATAAGTGGTCATATGTCAGATAAGATTGGATCAGAAGTATTAACTTTTATCGGTCTTATAGCTTCAAGCTTTGGATTAATGTTAATGTCAACCTTAAATCAAAATTCTCCAATGATAATTTTGATTATATTTATGGCAGTACTATCAATAGGAAACGGAATGTTCCAATCACCTAATAACTCTCTAATAATGTCAACTGTTCCTAAGAATAAATTGGGTATAGCAGGAAGTGTTAATGCATTAGTTAGAAATTTAGGCATGAACTTTGGTATTTCTTTATCAACTGCGCTGTTATACAACAGAATGAGTTATAAGATTGGATATCAAGTTGCTAACTTTGTTCCAGGTAGAGAGGATGTATTTGTATACGGAATGAGATACTCATACTTAGCTGCTAGCCTTATATGCGCAATAGGTGCAATATTAACTGCAATGAGGTTATATACTCGAAGGAAATCACAAAGAAGAGTTGAACATAAAGTTGAAAAAATAAGTTAGAAATAAAAAGCGGTATCTAAGGTGAGAGAATCCATTAGATATTGCTTTTTTACTGTAAAATAAATTATATAAATTTCATCCAAAGTTGACTAAGAGTGCTTTTGATTATAGAATTATATAATGTAAATGTGGAAATATAATTAAATAGTATTACTTTTTTAAATCTAATAATGCAAAGATAATAAATTATATTAGTAAAATATAGCTTTACAATAATGAATATATCTATGTATTTTGAAAGTATATAAGTTCTAATAAATTTTATTTGTAGAAGTATTGAAGTAAACATGATTTAGAATATCAATGGATGAAGAAGATTAAATAGAACTTATATATTAAACAAATGATAAAATTATTTGTAGGTTAAAGAAAAAGATGTACTGAAAGGATGAAGCTTATGAAGAATTCAAAGGATATTAGTAACAATGCGGAGTTTGACGAAAGTAGTTTGAAAAAAGAAATAGGGTTATCTGAAGCAATAACAATGGTTATAGGAATAGTTATCGGTTCAGGTATTTTCTTTAAAGCCACAACTGTTTTTGGTAATGCAGGAAGCTCCTTATTAGGTATATGTGCATGGGTGGCTGGTGGTATCATAACGATGGCATCTGCTTTAACTGTAGCAGAAATAGCAGCAGCAATCCCTAAAACTGGAGGCGTTTTTGCTTATTTGAAAGAGCTATATGGAGAACAGTGGGCTTTTTTATTTGGATGGGTTCAGACCGTCATATATGTACCAGGAGTGGTAGCAGCATTATCTATTGTTTTTGCTACACAAGCTACATATTTTATAGATTTATCTAAAACAGGTCAAAAGATACTTGGAATCTTTATTATATTATTTATTATGACTATTAATGTATTATCGACAAAACTAGGTAGCAAGGTTCAATTTGTTGCTACAATTGCTAAACTTATTCCTATTGTAGTTATAATAGGATTTGGTTTGATAAATGGTGGAGAACATAATTTTATTAATTCAAATACAGTAAAAGGTGCAACTTCAGGATTAGCTGGCTTTGGTGCAGCTATCTTAGGGACTTTATGGGCGTACGACGGATGGATAAGTGTGGGCAATATGGCTGGTGAGTTAAAGAAGCCTAAAAAAGACCTACCTAGATCAATAATTATAGGTCTTACTATAATTATCGCTGTATACATTTTGGTAAATTTAGCGTTATTAAAGGTCATGCCTTTAGGATATATAATTACATCCAACAAACCAGCCTCTGATGCAGCTGTAATACTGTTTGGAAGTAATGGGGCTGCTTTAATTGCAGGTGGTATAATGATATCTATTTTTGGAGCTCTTAATGGTTATTTGATGACTGGAGTTAGAATTCCATATGCTATGGCTCAAGAAAAATTAATGCCTTTTTCACAATTCTTCGGTAAAGTTGACGAAAGATTTAATACACCAATGAATGCATTTATATTTGAAGTGTTTTTGGCTATATTATATGTAATTTCAGGATCTTTCGATACACTTACAAACTTAGCTGTTTTCGTAATGTGGATATTCTTTGTAATGACAGTAGCAGGTATATTTATATTAAGAACGAAGCATAAAGATATAAAAAGGGAATATTCAGTTCCATTGTATCCAGTTGTTCCGCTAATAGGAATAGTTGGGGGATTATATATTATAATAAGTACAATGATAACTGATAAGTATAATGCTCTATATGGAGTTTGCATAACTCTTATAGGAATTCCGATATATTTATATATTAAAAGAAAAAATAATTGACATTAAACTAATAAAAAATAAAAGCTATACTTAAATTGTGATTTAAGTATAGCTTAATTTATTCGTTAGCTTAATTTATAAAAATATGATTTTATAGAAAATCATACCAAGAAATACATATAATTAATTCTTTGAGTAAAATTCTATTATTTTTGGGAATTTTACGTCTACAGGGATGTCTTCTATGTTTGGCATGTTTTTTATAGTACCACTTAATGATTCAATATCCTTTTGTATATAGTTTACAGAAGGGAATATAGAATTAAAGTTTTCAACAAACATATCAGTCTTCTTTGAAGCTTCTTTAAGTGAAAGCACATCACCTACTTTTAGTTTATAAGAAGGGATGTCTACTTTTTGACCATTAACTCTTATGTGCCCATGAGTTACCATTTGTCTTGATTGTCTTAAGGTTGAACCGAAGCCCAT
Source organism: Clostridium yunnanense (assembly GCF_016595795.1). GTDB lineage: Bacteria > Bacillota > Clostridia > Clostridiales > Clostridiaceae > Clostridium_AR > Clostridium_AR yunnanense. Next base: position 169,245 of record NZ_JAENHN010000006.1, on the reverse strand, counting down.
TCTGTAGACTATATTATCCAATCTCATTTCTAATCTTTGGATTAGAACTACTTCAGATTTTTCCTTCGAACTCATTGCCTCAAACACATATCTTCTGAACTGTTTTTCTAGTACACCATAATATGCCTTTAATTTTTGCTTTTCTAAAAGTTGTTCTCCGTATTCGGATAACTTTTGCTTCTTTATTCCCCTATTTAAAGCTTTAGGGTGATTAAATACATTTACACCAAGTCGTCTCGCAACCTTAAATCTTGGTCCCATTGATCTTGCCATTTGAATCCTCCAATAATATATATTTTCGCGGTTTCAAATTTTATACCAGACAGCCAAGAAAAATTATATCATAGTTAGAGGAAGGTGTAAATGAGATTCATTATCTTTTGTATTCCTTTTTTGTAATATTTTATTCTTTAGGGATTTAAAATCCAATTAAATCTGTAACGAGCTTGAAATACAATATAAGGTAAATGATAATTAAAACTTATTCGCCTGCCAAGTTTTCCTCATGTGTACTCGGAAAGGCAGATACGTTAAAAAGCTCACTAAAGAGGTTCGTCTCATCGATTTTTTTATTAAACCAACAATTCTGAGATTCTAACCTTTAGTTCTGAAATTTTACTTTCATAATCTACAACTGTTATTTCATATAAATCTTTTATATCCTTAAAAAAGTTAAGGAAAGAAGTTTGTTTCGCTTCATTAATGTTAAATGCATCTGCAACCTTAGATAAAAATGTGGTTTCTTCTACAGAGTACAAACCGTCTACAAGAGCAAGGCCAACTAATTCGAAATATATTATATTTTGTATTCTTGAAGTAGAAGAAGCTAAAGCCTTTATAGAGTCATCAAAGGATAATGAATCCACCTCTGAGCTATTTAAAGAAAGTTCTTCTAAATAATCAGATAGTAGCTGTTCTTCTTTTTCTGAAAATACTTTGTCTACATTTGCTAGATTTTTAACTAGGTTAATAAATAGTATTGATTCTTTTTTTGATAATTCGTTTAAAAACATTATATTACCTCCAAAATTAAATGATTTATATATTTATTAAAAACTTGATAGAAACTATTTTGGTTTGCATGAATATATAAAAATAATTGTATAATTATAATCATATGCATATACTTTAATTTGTTTTTATATAATTCTTAAAATTCTTACTTTAATAGTACAACTTAACACAATACTTGTAAATATATGACTGGAATTAAACCGGTGTATTTTAGAAACTATAATTAAAAATTCGGTATATATTATTCAATTAAAATGCTATTTATAAAGATATGTGATTATATTAAAGATGAACCATTTCAATCCGAAATCTATTTTCAAAACTCCTCTGGGTTCTGAGAGGAGAATTTGAAAATATAAATTCAATTATGAAGTGGTTCATCTAGAGTTAAACTGAAAAAATAAAAAAGAGAGGTAATTAAAATGTTAGATGTGGCATTTTTAGGATGTGGAGGAACTATGCCAATGCCTGAACGGTTTCTGGCTTCAATGTTGCTTAAGTATAATGGTAGGAAGATACTTATTGATTGTGGTGAAGGAACTCAAGTAGCTATGAGAAGGCTAGGATGGGGATTTAAATCAATAGATATAATTTGCATAACTCATTTTCATGGGGATCATATACTTGGATTGCCAGGACTTTTAGCAACTATAAGTAATAGTGGTAGAGAAGAACCTATGTATATAATAGGACCTGCAGGCCTATACGAAGTTATGAATGGACTAAAGGTAGTTATTCCTTACTTAGCTTTTGAAGTTTTTATAATTGAGAACCCTAAAGACTCTATATTAGTAGACTTTGAAAAAAATAAAGCTGTTTTATTTCAAAACGATATAAATCTATTAACAGAAGGAAACCAAGAACGTAAAGCTCAACTAGAGATAAGGACGTTAGAACTGGAACATTCCAGTCCATGTATTGGTTATAGTTTTTATATTAGAAGATCTCCTAAGTTTGATGTAGATAAAGCTATTGATAATCAAGTCCCTAAAGTGTTATGGAGCAAATTACAAAAGAATGAGCCTCAAGATTTTGAAGGAAAGACATACACTCCTTCTATGGTTTTAGCTGAAGATAGGAAAGGTCTAAAGATAAGCTATATAACAGATACAAGACCAATAGAAAGCATAAGAGGATTTGTTGAGGGGAGTGATTTGTTAGTATGCGAAGGTACGTATGGAGCTGATGAAGATATAGAAAAAGCCATTAAAAACAAACATATGACCTTTAGAGAAAGCGCAACTATTGCCAAGGAAGCTGAAGCTTATGAACTGATAATAACTCACTATAGTCCAGCTATGATGAATCCAGGAGAATATATTGAGAATGCTGATAATGTTTTTAAAAATACATCCTTGGCTTTTGATGGAGCAGTAAAAACAATAAACTTTAAAGGAAATTGAAGCTATAGACTATTTATAAGGATAAACTGCCAAATTATATTTGTTAAAATATCAAAGTAGGTTGTATAATTATAGTAGATTATAATTAGTAATTGTTTAGGCGGTGTATTTATGAAAAGTTTAAAATGGTCTATATTAGGACCAGAGTTTATTGCAAAGGATTTTGCAATACCATTAAAGGAAGTGAGTGTAGAAATATATGAAGCAGGTTTTCGGGCTTATAATAGTGCAGAAGATTCTGCTAATCAGTTCAATAACATTATTGCTTTAGCAAAATGGATGAAATCAGAAGACAATGGAGTATATCCTATGGTAAATTAGATGAAATTTAAGATATAATTCATAATATATAATAATTAGTATTTTTAAGACAATCATGGTGTTATGTAGACATCAGAGGAGGATACCAATGATACAGTTCAAAACATTAGAGCTTAGTGATAAGGATATATTTCAGAAATATTTAAAAGATTATAAGTTTTCAACATATGAATATTCATATTTAACCTTATATTTATGGAAAAATCTATTTAAAGTTGAATTCGGTTTTTGCCAGGGAGCATTGATCATAAAAAAGACTGAGAAGCATACAGGAACATATTTTATGGAGCCTATTGGTTATACAAATGATAATCTGAGGTCTATAATAAATGAATTAATAAATATAAAAAAAGATGATTCTAATATTAGGACTCTTTTTAGAGATATTGAGGAAAACTTTTTAATAAAGTTAAAGGAATTATATGGGGAAGAGCTCGTAATAGAAGAAGATGAGGATAATTTCGACTATATATATGAGACGGAAAAGTTAGCTACCTTATCTGGGAAAAAGCTTCATAGCAAAAAAAATAAATATAATCAATTTGTAAAAAGTTATAAATATGAGATAAGAGATATAAGAGATGAGAAGGTAATAGAAGACTGCATAGCCTTCGAAACAAAATGGAATATAGAAAAAGATCAATTAGACGAGCAGTTAGTAATAGAAGAACAAGGTGTTAAAGAAGTACTAGAAAATCTTGAGTCCCTAAACGCTATAGGTATAGCTGTATATGTTGATGATGAGATTGTTGGATTTACTATAGGTGAGATAGTAAATGATAATATGGCAATAATACACATAGAAAAAGGAAATATAGATTATCAAGGAATTTATGCTTTTATAAACAGGTCTTTTGTGAGTGAGTATTTAGGTGATATAAAATATATAAATAGAGAAGAAGATAGAGGTATTCCAGGACTTAGAAAGGCAAAGCTAGCTTATCAACCAATAAGACTTGAAAGGAAATATATTGTTAATATATAGAGGTGCTATCGTATGAAAGTGCTACTTAAAGGTGAAAATGTAAAGCTTGGTTCAGTTAAAGATGAAGATTTTACGTACATTAATTCATGGTATGATGATTCGGATTTTTTGAGATATTATGATATGATTCCTTCTATTCCAAAAGGAGAAAAAGAAGTCCAAGAAGTCTTTGAAGAATTTAAAGGAACACAAGAGCGAATGATATTTGCAATAAGGGATGTGTCTTCAAATGAGATAATTGGTGTTATAGGATTTGATGATATAATATGGAGTAATAGGGTAGCGACACTCTTTATAGGCATAGGAAATTTAAAATATAGAAATAAAGGTCTTGGAAAAGAAGCTATAAGACTTTTAATAGATTTTGGATTTGCTGAGCTTAATCTTCATAGGATTCAATTAAATGTATTGGCGTACAATACTAGTGCTATAAAATTATATGAATCTGTTGGGTTTAAGAGAGAGGGAGAATATAGAGAGTTTATATTAAGAGATTACAAAAGATATTCTATGTACTTATACGGTTTATTAAAAGATGAGTGGATAGAGAGTATTAAAGTTTAATGTTAAGAAGTAGACACTGGATTCATCAATATTATATTGATAAATTCAGTGTTTTTTTACTGTAAAGGAATAACTAGTTAAGGCAAAGCCTTAATAAAATATAATGGGAAAGAGCTTGTCTTTTTTGTGAGGAAGTATAAAAATTTTAAGTTGGTAAACTTAGAAATTTCAATGGTTTTAGGAGTTATTTATGACTATTGTTGTAGTGTTACTATGTGGAATAAAAAGGCTTTTTGATGTATATAGATAGAGTACAGAAAAAACTGAAAATATCTATTATTTAATCTTAATGGTGAAATTTGAGTCACGTGAATTCTGGTTAATAATTAGAGATATTAAAAAATATAAGAAAACTTAACAAAAAGACCATTTACAAATAAAGTAATATGTATTATTATATTGTGTAAAGAGTTATTTATTACCGTTTAATATGGAGGGTGTTATGAATTCGTTAATTGCTGATAGAACTAACCTAATGATCGATAATTTTCATAAATTAAAACATGGATTTAGATGGGAAGCTAATTTAGTTAAGCACTTCATAGCAATGTCACTTGCTATAGATAATAGAAAGACTGAAATGGAAAATTTACTAAGGATAAGAGATTATATAAGGACACATACTAGTTGGATATCATATTTTAGAGGGACAAATGAATTGATTTTTGTAAACTTATTATCTGGTGAGGAAAACTATGCAGATTCGTTCAGTGATGTTCAAGCTGTATATGAGCTTATGAAAAGTAGCGGTTTTAAAAGTAGCACATATCTACCTATGGCAGCTTATACAATAGCTGCTGGTTCTGAGAAAGCTCAGTGGAACAAAAGTATTGAAAGAATGACCAGATATTATGATGGAATGAAGAAAAATCACTTTTGGATAACATCTGCTGATGACTATGTTTATGCAGCAATACTCGCAACTACAGATTTTGATATTGAAGAGACTTTAAGTAAAATAGAAAAATATTACGATGTATTGAGTAAAGATGGTTTTTATAAGGGGAATTCATTGCAGACCTTATCTCATATACTAGCTTTAAGTGAAGAGGATGTACAAGAAAACTGCAGAAGAACTGTAGCTTTATATGAAAAATTAAAAGGTGAAAAGTGTAAGCTTAGATATGATGCGTTAGCAACTTTAGGGCTTCTTGCATTATTGTCTACTGATGTTGATAAATTAGTTTCTGAAATAAAAGAGGTTTATGATTATATACATTCGGTAGATGGATATGGATTTTGGAGTTTAGATACATCAAATAGAACTATGATTGCAGCAACTATAGTATCTAGCTATTATGTAGATAATATAAAGAATGGTATTTTACAGATATCAGTAGGGAATACCATACATGCTATATTGATAGCACAACAACAGGCAGCTGCTGCAGCAGCTTGTGCAGCAGCAGCAAGTGCATCCTCAGCGTCTAGCTAAATATTTACTGTTTAAAAAATATTTTTAGAGGAGCGTAGATTTAATATACTATGCTCTTTTTGCTGTAAATGAAAGTAAAAAAATTTATGCCAATTAAAACTATATGTTTAAATGCTTTCAGACGCCTTTTATGGTGATACAGTAAAAAATTATAATAAAGTCTGATTTAAAGAATCTATTTAAGTGATTTTGTCTAAACTATTATTTTGAGAATATTAAAAAAACTCTTTACAATTATGAAAATTAGAAATAAAATTTAAAAAAGACTAGAAAAATATGGTGAGCAAAACTATAGATAACTTTTAAGTTATGATTAATCCACTAATGAAATTTAATATAGCTTAGTTATTAATGAAATTAAATATAACTATCATAAAGATAGGCAATATAGAAGGATGTAGGAGGCAACGAGATGATGAGCTTAAGTGATGTAACAGTAGAAAGATTGAGTATTAATGGTCATATATGCGGTGAATTTGTAGAATTCACATTATCTCAATCATTTAAAAACAATACTGGAAAAACAATAGATGGAGAATACGCTTTTCCGATGACAGAAACTGGGGTGCTTACTGGCTTAGAAGTTAGAGTAGGAGACAGAATTTTAGAGTCTGTAGTTGAAGGAAAAGCTGATGTAGAGAAGATTTATAATGATGCACTTCTGGATGGTATTAACCCTCTCAAATTAGAAAGTTATGAGAATAATTTATATAAACTAACTATAAAAGATATATTACCTAGTGAGCTAGTGAAAATAAAAGTATCTTATATGGATCATATGCCTTATGAGGATGACGGGTATAGCTTAGTACTTCCTAAGATAATGACCAATGGAGTAATACCTAATAAGTTCTATTTTAGTATCATAGTTAAATCCATGGGAGAGATGCTTATAGAATCAGCTTCACATAAAATAAATATAGAGAGAGAAGATGAAACTTTATGTAAGATAACTCTTGAGGATGGAGAACTCTTAGATAGAGATTTTGTACTTGATCTAACAGAAAAATGTCCTATAGAAGCAAGTGGTATGTATTATACCGTAGATGAAGAAAAAGAAGAGTCAATACTTTACTTAAGTATTTTTCCAAAGCTTGATGAAGAAATAGATGATAGTGGAAATAATTATATGTTCATTTTAGACAAATCAAACTCGATGATGGGAGAAAAGCTAGAACAAGGAAAGAATGCCCTTCAGCTTTGTTTAAGAAATCTAGATGACAACGATACCTTTAATATTATAGCTTTTGATGAGGAAATTTTAACTTTTTCAGAACAAGGAAAAGTACCATATAATCAAGAAAACTTAAGAAAAGCTAGTGAATTTATTAATTCGCTTTCACCAAGCAGTGAGGAAGAAAACCTAATTGAAGCTTTAAAGATAGCTTTAAATGAGAAAAATAAGCAAGGGGATTCTACTATTCTGTTATTTACAGATGATAATGTAGAGGATGAAGAAGAAGATATCATCTTAAATTATGTGAAAGAAAATATTGGTGATAATAGAATATTCCCATTTGGTATGGATACCTCAGTAAATAGTTACTTTATAAACAGAATCGCTGAGATAGGGTATGGAAAGCCAGAATTTATTTATTATGATGAAAAAATTGAAGATTTGGTAGTAAGACAATTTAGTAGAATCAACAGTCCTCAGATAGATGTATTAAAAATTGATTGGGGAAATTTAGAGGTTTTAAGGACTTACCCAAGAAGTATTGAGTATCTATATGATAGAGAACAATTCTCCATATTTGCACTGGTTAAAGGAGCAATTGAAGGTGATATAAGGATAATAGGTAAAGTTGGAGAAGAAGATTACAGTGTTACTATAAATATGGACTCTTTTGACTTAGAAGAAAACGTAGATCTTATCAGAAAAGCTTGGAGTAGAATGCGTATAGAATCTATAAGTGAAAGAATGAGGGGCGAGCGTGGAGAAAGTGCGGAATCAATGAGAAACAAGATAATAGAAATATCTAAAGAGAGTGGAATATTAAGTGAAGAGACAGAACTTCTTATGGTAGAAAGCTTCCAGGAACCAGTGTTAGGGGCAACGATTAGGAAGACAGTTCCTCTTATAGTTTCTGAAGAAGCGCTTAAGGATTTTACAAGTGGATATTTCATAGACTCACCACGTTTCCTTTATAATACATCTGAAAAATTGAATAAAAGTAAACCTAAAGTTGAAGAAAGTAAAGAAATTACAAGAGATCAACTATTAAAACTTATAGCCAGAAACCAGTTTGCAGAAGGATCGTTTGATAACTCGGAAGAAAGCACCTTATATGATAGAATAGAAAATACTTGTTTATCATTGATTGCTTTTGGGTTAGGCAAAGAAGATTTAAATCTTTATAACAAGCAGATTGATAAAGGTATAAAGTATGTAGCTAGAACCTTAACTGATGTTGAAGAGTTATTGGATGAAAATCTTTGTATTCTAACATTATGTACATTCAAAGCTGTTGAGAAAAAAGGATTATTAAGATCAAAGACAGAACAGGATGTAGTTGAAGCTGTGAATGTAATCAAGGATGTAATTAAGTATAACGAATACGCTGCATTAGAGGGACTAATGAAACTGAATAGGTTTGATATAATTACTGAAATAGCAATAAGTTTTATAACATCAGAAGCTATTGAAAATGAGCAGTTGTTTGAAAACATGCAATATGATTTAAAAGGTAATATAAGAGATGCGGCTAAATATGCTATACTGAGGTTAATGTAACATTTTATAAATGCTTGTAAAAGTTATCTTTTACAAGCATTTATAAGTTATATAGTGGTAGGAATTATTTGTATTAAGTTATATAAAAGAGTATAATTTTAGACAAAGAATCTTACTGGAGGTAATCATCTTGAGTATAAAAATAATAACAGACAGTACCTCATATATACCAGAGGACTTAATTAAAAAATATGATATTTCTGTATGTCCATTAAATGTAATATTTCAAGGTCAAAGTTATAACGAAATTACAATGGATAGATCAGCTTTTTATGAAGAAATATTAGTATCTAATGAGATACCAACATCTTCTCAACCAGGGTTGGAAGACCTTTATAAAATCTTTGAAAAAGAAGTTTTGAAGAAAAACTCAATAGTAGGTATATTTTTATCATCTGAGATGAGTGGTACATATTCAAGTGCTAATCTTGTGAAAGAAATGGTATTGGACAAATATCCTGATGGTAAAATAGAGATACTTGATTCTGAATCCAATTGCATGCAGATGGGATATGCAGTTCTTGCAGCAGCAAAAGCTTCTCATGAAGGAAAATCAATAGAGGATGTAGTAGCTGCAGTAGAAAATATGAAACTCAGAAGCAGATTTTTATTTGTTCCTAATACACTAGATTATCTAAAAAAAGGTGGTAGAATAGGCGGGGCCTCTGCATTAATAGGAGCTTTTCTGAAGATACGTCCTATTCTTACTGTTGATCAAGGCAAAACTTCAATATTCGCAAAAGTAAGGACAAAAAAGAGAGCTATAGATACTATTGTTGAAGCTTTTAGAAAAGACATTGATGGAAATAATTTGGGTGAAGTAGTTGTGCACCATATTAATTCAGAGATAGAAGGAAGAGAATTAGCTAAAACCATAGAAGAAATAGTGAAATCAGAAGTACAGTTATGCGATATAGGACCAGTAATAGGATTGCATGTAGGACCAGCTACAGTAGGGTTAGCTTATTATACTAAAAAACCTCTTAGATAAATTGGTTTAAATAAAAGTAATATATATCCCGAAAAGTAGACATGCTACTTCAAACCTTACAATAAAAATAATGATTTTCATAAATCTACGAGCTTTATTTTTATATATTTCAATAAGGATTAGTATGTGTATAGATAAACTACTTCATAATTAGAATTTATCCTAGGAGTTTAAGGACTGAAGTAGTGTATATGGATGTACCACTTCGTAATAAAATTTATATTTTTAAATTCTATGCTCAGAATAAGGCAGAATTTTAAAAATAAATTTTGGGTCGAACTGGTACATTTTTTTAGTGGTGTACTTACTTATTTAAATAAGATTGAAAAAATTCTTAGTATAAGTTAAATTTGAGATAAAGTAGGTTAAAAAAATAACAAACTTTTTTATTGACAATTCCGACAATATTGATAAACTTTAACAGAGTGAAGCTATTACGTTAATTTTCCAATTTTCAGACTAATTAAATTATCAAAAAACTATAGGTTTTTTTGATAAAAATAAAAATTTTTTATAACCGAGTGTTTGTAAACGTTTTTATGAGAAAAAAATAAATTTAATTTAAAATATTACATAGGATTTTCTTTAACAATCTGATAAAATATAAATGCACATTATGATTTTGATTATAAGAAGTACAAGATGTAGGGGAAACCTTACTAAAGTCGCATTTATTCAAATGATATTTTAATCAGAGGTGAAAGAATGAAAAATATAATATTAAACGGTAATGCTGTACAAGTAAATGAAGATATGACAATCCTAAAACTTGCTAGAGATAACGGAATAGATGTATCAACACTTTGCTTTTTAAAAGATTGTAACGATGTTGGTAACTGTGGAGTGTGTGTAGTTGAAATCGAAGGAAGAGATGAACTAGCAACTTCGTGTAATACATATGTAGAAGATGGAATGGTTATAACTACTAATTCTGAAAGAGTTCAAAACCACATAAAAGAAAGAGTGTCAACAATGCTTGATAGACATGAATTCAAATGTGGACCTTGTAAGAGAAGGGAAAACTGTGAATTCTTAAAATTAGTAATTAAAACTAAAGCGAAAGCGTCTAAACCATTCGTAGTGGCTGATAAGTCAGAATACGTTGATGATAGAAGTGCTTCACTTGTAATTGATAGAACTAAATGTGTACTTTGTGGTAGATGTGTTGCTAAATGTGAAAAGAAGACTGGAACAAGCTCAATAAAGTTTGTTGAAAAAGATGGACAAAAGGTTATAGGAAATGAAAGTGGTAAGTGCTTTGATGACACTAACTGCTTATTATGTGGACAATGTATTATAGCTTGCCCAGTAGATGCATTGTCAGAAAAACTTCACATTGATAGAGTTAAAGAAGCTTTAGCTGATCCAGAAAAGCATGTTATAGTTGCTATGGCTCCATCTGTAAGAACTTCTTTAGGTGAATTATTCAATATGGGATTTGGAGTAGATGTAACAGGAAAAGCTTATACAGCTTTAAGAAACTTAGGCTTTGATAAAATTTTTGATATAAACTTTGGTGCTGACATGACTATCATGGAAGAAGCTACAGAATTAATTCAAAGAATTGAAGCTAACGGTCCATTCCCAATGTTTACTTCATGCTGCCCAGGTTGGGTTAGACAAGTTGAGAACTATTTCCCGGAAATGCTTGGAAATCTTTCATCAGCTAAGTCGCCACAACAAATATTTGGTACAGCAACTAAAACATACTATCCAGAGATAGCAGGCTTAGATCCTAAAAATGTGTTTACTGTAACTGTTATGCCGTGTACTTCAAAGAAAGCTGAAGCAGATAGACCAGAAATGGAAATCAACGGACTTAGACAGATTGATGCAGTTTTAACTGTAAGAGAAATTGCTAAGATGATAAAAGAAGTTAAGATGAACTTCGCAGCACTTGAAGATGGTGTAGCTGATCCAGCTATGGGAGAATATACTGGTGCTGGTACTATATTCGGAGCAACAGGCGGAGTTATGGAAGCAGCATTAAGAACTGCTAAAGACTTTGTTGAAAAGAAAGATCTTGAAAATGTTGATTACGAAATTGTAAGAGGCTTAGATGGAATAAAGGAAGCTACAGTTGAAATTGGCGGAAACAACTACAACATTGCTGTAGTAAACGGAGCTGCTAATTTATTCGAATTTATGAACTCAAACAAAATGAAAGAAAAAGAATACCACTTCATTGAAGTTATGGCATGTGAAGGTGGTTGTGTAAATGGTGGGGGACAACCTCATGTTAATTCAGCTACTTTAGAAACTGTTGATATAAAGGCAGTAAGAGCATCTGTACTTTACAATCAAGATAAGGGTATGGCAAAGAGAAAATCTCATGAAAATGCGGCATTATTAAAGATGTATGAAACTTACATGGGAACTCCAGGCGAAGGAAGAGCTCATCATTTACTTCACCACAAATATACACCTAAAACTAAGTAAGATAAATATTGAAAGAGTTTGAGATTTCTCAAACTCTTTTTTATGTTTAAAAAATTATAAAATCTTCAAACTAGCTAAACCTAGGTATATCAAAGGGTTAAAAAATATTTTATGGACATACAATAAAAAATAAAACTTACTTCACTGAAAGTTTAAGCTATATAGGGATTTTAAGCCTATTTTCAAAATTAAATAATTAAATAAGTAAATAATCATAAAATCAAATAATCATATAAATATATAGTGTTTTTAAGGGTTTGAGCCTATATTATGGAGTTTCTAGCTCAACTATTAATTTATATGTTATGAGGTAAATTGATAATTAAAAAGTTATATTTCTTTATCAAGAACATCCTTAGGTAGAGAAGCTAAAGCCTCTATTAATAGAGTGCTCTTATTTCCTTTTGAAGGTGTTGAAATCAATCTCTTCCACAAAGAGCTTCCGGGTTGATTTTGGAATAGACCTATTGTGTGTGATAAGGCTAAGTGAGTATTTTCTCCTTTGCTTTCTAAATTCTGGATGTAAGGTATGAAACCTTGGATAACATCACGTCTTGTCAATTGTTCCTTGGGATTAGAATCGTATAACGAATCAAATCTAGCCATAAAAGCAGGATTTGAATATGCTTCTCTCCCTATCATAACACTATCTACATGTCTTAAATGCTCATGTATATCATCCAAGGTTTTGATTCCTCCATTTATCTCAATACTGGAATCTGGAAATTCTTTTTTCAGATTATATACCATGTCATAGTCTAGAGGGGGGACCTCTCTGTTTTCCTTAGGGCTTAATCCTTCTAAAATAGCAATTCTAGCATGTACTATATTTCTAGCAGGGGTTGCTTTATTTACTATGCTCATGAAGTTTGAAAGATGTCCCAAATCATTAAAGTACCCAGAAGGCATAAATGAAGAAGTTACCTTAGAGCTACTTATTCCTATTCGATGTTTTACTGTAACAGGCTTTTTTGTAGCGCTTTTCATTGAAGAAATCATTTCAGCAATTAACTCAGGATAAGCCATAAGTGATGCCCCCATCATATTTCCTGAAACCCTATCTGAAGGGCAGCCTGCATTTAAGTTTATCTCATCATAGTTCCATTCTTCTACAATTTTAACTGCTTTGTATAGCTCATTAGGATTAGATCCTGCTATTTGTAGAGCTATGGGGTTTTCAATAGGATTAAAATCTAAGAGTCTTTTTCTATCTCCATGTATTATTGCATGAGCTGTAATCATTTCTGTATACAGTAAGGTCTTTTTAGTTAATAATCTAGCAAAGTACCTAAAATGTCTATCAGTCTTATCGACCATTGGTGCAACGCTTATTATATGGTTAAAAGAATTATTCATATATAATCTCCTTGTAAACTATTTAAATGTTTGGAGCTGTTAAAGTACAGTAGTAATCATAATCGATTAATAATTATTATAAATAGGAGTAAGCCAAAAATGCAATCTATTCTTTTGTGGATTTACTATAAAACTTAATAGACTGATCATAATTGATATATAAATAATGAATAAATATTCTTTTTATATACATTACAGAGAACCATCTTTAATGAGAAAAATATTTTAATATGTTTAATTTAGGTATTGAAAAGTCTTTGATAATATGTTAGCATAAAGTGAACTTAATATTATCTAAAGAAACCTAGGGTAGAGGTGCTGGATGTTAAAAGTACTCATGAGTAGCTGGCAAGTGATGATTCATGAAGAAAGGAGCAACAGCCGAAGAGAGTCTACAGCAAATATATTCTCTGGCTATACGTATAAGATATGTATAGTTGTCACTTAAATTTATAAGTGGAGAGCTACAAGGTGACACGAGATGCGTATTTGATATTTATGTATTTTTATGCAGCTAAGGTGTACCTTGGCTGCATTTATTTTTTTGTTTTTTATCATTATATAGTGAGTTGGCTTTAAGTATTTTTATTTAAGCTTACAAAAAGTTACTAATGAAGGTTGTATCTTCAATCTTCATTATAAGGGAAAAAGGGGGCTTCTAGTTGAAGACAGTAGTACAGAAATATGGTGGAAGTTCAGTGGCTACAGCTGAAAAAATACAAAGAGTAGCAGATACACTTATCAAGAAGAAAAATGAAGGAAACAACGTAGTTGCAGTTGTATCAGCTATGGGGGATACAACTGATGATTTAATTAATCTTGCAATGTCAGTTAGTAAAAATCCTGACAAGAGAGAGATGGATGCGTTGATTTCTACAGGTGAAATTATATCAGCTTCGCTTTTAGCTATGGCGCTAAAGAGTAAAGGGTACGATGCTATAAGTTACACAGCATATCAAATCGGAATAAAGACTTCAGGTATTTATGGAAAGTCTTTAATTGATGATATTGACGTAAAGAAGATAAGAAATAGTATAAATGAAGGAAAGATAGTTATTGTTGCAGGTTTTCAAGGTGTAAATGAAATTGGAGATATTACAACCCTTGGAAGAGGTGGCTCTGACACTTCTGCAGTGGCACTGGCAGTAAAGCTTAAGGGCGAATGTGAAATATATACTGATGTAGATGGTATATATAGCTGCGATCCAAGAAAGTTTAAAGAAGCAAAAAAGCTTGATTTTATAGATTATGAAGAGATGCTTGAGCTTGCTAGTCTTGGTGCTCAGGTAATGCACTCTAGAAGTGTTGAACTCGCACAAAAATATGATATTCCGATATATGTAGGACTCAGTTGTAGTGATATTAAAGGAACAGTAATTAAGGGGGTAAAGGATATGAATTTAGAGAGTAAACCAGTAACAGGTCTTGCAACTAGTGATGAGGATGTATCAGTAACGGTACAAAACTTATCTTCTAATATAAATATTTTATCAGATTTGTTTGAGGCTATTGCAAATAGAAAAATTAACATAGATATGATTTCTCAGACTGCTCCAGTGGATAATTTAGTAAATGTATCCTTCACAATACCTAAGAATGAAATAAATGAATGTATGGCAATACTAACTGATTTTTCTAGTAAGGAAAATATACTAATAGATGAAGATATTACAAAGTTTTCGTTAGTAGGACTAGGAATGAAAAATACAACGGGAGTTGCCGCAAGACTATTCAAGGTGTTTTCAGATGCAAATATAGAAGTTAAGATGATAACAACATCTGAGATCAGAATTACTTGCGCCATAAAACAAGAGTATAAGATTAAAGCAATTGAAACAGCAGCTAAGCATTTTAATTTGTAATAAAAAGTCAGCTTACAGATACTTGTAAGCTGACTTTTTAGCAATTTATCTTGATCTATATAGCCTTCTAAATGAATCTATAGAAAGTTGTATAGCGTGTTTTCTAATTAAGATGTAATAAAAATGTTTAATTATGCAAAAAAAGAATATATCATAGGTACTATTATGGCAGGAAGTAGGTTAGCTACCTTGATTTTAGTAATACCTAGCATATTAAAGCTTAAACCAATAATAAGCAAACTTCCAACTGCTGTCATACTGTTTATCACTGTAGTTGTTAGAATTCCTTGAATCAGCGTAGCAAGCAGTGTTATTGCGCCTTGATATATCAATACTGCAAAGGCAGAAAATATAACACCAATACCAAGTGATGAAGCAAAAACTATTGATGAAATACCATCTAAAATGGATTTGTTAAACAATACAGTATGATTACCCTCAAGACCACTTTGAAGAGAACCAACTATTGCCATAGCTCCAACACAAAATAATAAGGATGAAGTTACGAATCCTTCAGCAATAGGGGAATTATTAGTGATTTTGTTAAACTTTTTCTCGATAAATACCCCGAATTTGCTTAGTAAGTTATCAATATCAATAAGTTCGCCAATCAATGCGCCTACTGCAATTGATATAATTATTAACAATGGATTATCTCCTTTTAAGGTACCAGATATACCTATATACAAAACACACAAAGCAAGACCATTCATAATAGTTTTGCTTATTCTTTCTGGAATGCCTCCTTTTAGGAGCAATCCCAATATGCCTCCAATGACAATAGCCCCAAAGTTTACTAAAGTACCTAACAAAACTTTTCCCCCCAATAAAAAATAAAATTTGATTACGCGTTTAAAACATAGTTTACAAGAGTATATATGCCATAATACAAGGCTTCGAATGATCCGTCAAAATTAGGTGAATGTAGTGGCGCTTCACCTTTAGAACCGTCAGATATACCAAGTCTAAAGTGTACTGATGGAACTTTCTCACAGTAGAAAGAGAAGTCCTCTGCTGTAAAAGTTTTTTCCAGTGGCTTAACATTATTTTCACCTAAGGCTTTTTTGCTGATTTTAGTAAATTTTTCTGTCAAAGCTTCATCGCTTATAACAGGTGGATAATATACATTATAATGAGATGATACTGTACAATTATGCTTTTTACCTATATCTTGAGCTT
The DNA here is from genome assembly GCF_016595795.1 of Clostridium yunnanense. Taxonomy (GTDB): domain Bacteria; phylum Bacillota; class Clostridia; order Clostridiales; family Clostridiaceae; genus Clostridium_AR; species Clostridium_AR yunnanense. The sequence continues at coordinate 152,962 of NZ_JAENHN010000006.1, read as the reverse complement.
CAGCTAAAATTTGATTTTGAAGCTTCTTCTTAAAAGCCATATCAAAGGTTCTTACGGTTCCTTTAACTACTGCTTCCTCAGCTATAACATTGCCTACTGTACCACATTGCAAAGTAGTGAAGGTAAGAATGTGAGGATTTAATGGATTGTTTTCTATTTTTGTTTTTATTGTCATAGTATTTATAAAATCCATTGCTGGGTATAATGGATTAATACAAATATAAGGCATTGCTGCATGGCCACCTTTTCCTTTAAAGGTAATGATAAAATCATCAACTGAAGCCATAGATGGACCAGGTGAAACTTCAATAGTTCCAACAGGAACCTTAGGCCATACATGAAAACCAATCATTTCAGTTACTTCAGGATTTTTTAGAACACCTTCTTCAATCATAACCTTTGCGCCACCAATTGCCTCTTCGGCTGGCTGAAATAAGAACTTAACTGTTTTTTTTACACCTAATTTCTTTAAAACTAGAGCTGTGCCTAGTACTGTTGACATATGAAAATCGTGTCCGCAGGAGTGACGAGGACCTGCTACATTTATAGCATCGATATCTGTCCTTATGCCAATTGCTTTTGTATCATCTCCTAGTACAGCAACTAATCCAGTTTTAGCAATCTTTGTGCTCTCATAGCCCATAGAATTCAAGAACTCAAGAAGTAGTTCTTGTGTCTTATATTCCTCAAATGAAAGCTCAGGAGTAGCATGAAGCTTATGCCACATACTGATTACTTCTTCTAAGTTTTCTTTTATTACTTTTTTTATAATATCCATATAATCAACCCTCTTTTCTAAAATAAAATTAGTATTTATTATAAGGATATGAAAATAAGAGACTTATGTCAATTAAATATAAAAAAGTGTCCAAATTGAGCATAAATGAATTTTTACAGCAATGTAATGAAAAGTTTTGCTGTGTTATAATTTTATAGTTGAAAACATAAGAATACTATTAAGTGAACTCATACTTATATTTATTTAAGAAACCAAGTGTTATAAGATTGTTCTACATTATTAATAGATCAATAATTGAAGTTTTAACACAATAATAAAACGGAGGAATAGCATGACTAAAAAATTAATATTAACATTAGCTTTATTCCTAATTAGTATTTTGTCATTATTAGGATGCAGTAAGAGTAATGATAACGATAAAGCTAGTAAAGAGGATATATTAAATCAATTAAATAAGGTTTACTCTGAAAAGAAGTATCCAGAATCAGTATCTAAATATGTTGAATTTATATCTGCCGGAGGAGATGTAAAAGAATTTAGTAAATTAGATGAACTTATGTTAAACTTTATAAAAGAAAAATTTGCTAAAGATAAATCTTGGACAACCATTGGGGATATGAATAAAGACGGATATGCTTTTGGTGATTTAGATAATGACAAGATTCCTGACATATATATTGTTCCTTATAATAGTAAGGGAGAGAAAAAATCTCCTGTGAAGGTTTATCAATATAAAAAAGACAAATATCAAGATGTAACTGATAGTGTAGCTCCTTCTAACACTGCATTTCCAGGTGAGCTAGTAGTAGGAAAAATAAATGATGAAACTTATGGACTAATAGATAACGCTACTGCATCTAAAGATTCAAATATTGACGTTTATATAATGAATAAAGGTAAGCTTGAAAGACTTATAAATAGTACAGTAAGTGGCTTGAAAAAGTATGCTCAAGATGTTGATGGAGATGGTATCTTAGAAATACCACAGTCAAATGATGATAAAAAAATTACATGGTATAAATTTAATAAGGATTTAAAGCCTATAGCTGTTAAAGAAGAAAAAATAAATGCAAATAACAATTCACAAGTTACAACAAAAGAAAATAAGGATACAAAAAATAGCATTAATTCAAACGAAGCAAAAAAGCCAGTTGATAGTACTACAATTGTAAAGTCTTTAAAAGATGATGAGATTTTAAGTGCTCTAATAGTAGGAAGAAACTTTGAGATTAGCAAACTGATGGGAATAGGGGATAGTAGCAAAACCATTACGATGGATAGCTTGAGTTATGCAGTTATCAAAGATCAGAGTACAAATGTAGAAAATGAAATTAAAGCATTTAATCAGTATTTTTCCAAAGCTTTTGTTAATAATCACGTAAGAAACTTTTTTAAAGAGAGTGATGGAAAGAAGTATGTTCTTTTTGGACAAGGATTAAGTAATGGAGAAACATTTACTAAGGTTATAAGCAGTGATCAAGGGTCAAATAAGATTAACGCCAGAGTGGAATATGTAGATGGAGATGTTTCAGATGTTTGTAATGTAGAGTTAGTATATGAAGACAATGCTTGGAAGATTAACGATGGAACATTATTAATAAAATAAAAAAACATATTACCTGCCAATTTTCCTCATATATATTCGGAAAGGCAGATGAGTAAAAAAGCTCACTGAAGGTCAATTCAGTGAGCTTTTTTACAATATAAGGGTACTAAAAGTGTATGTGAAAGTTTTTTGAGGTATAAGTTTACTAAAAATAATCGAAAGATAGTTTAAAATCAACAGAATAATTTTAAGAAGCCCTCAATAAAATTATAAAATAAAAGCATAAATTAGATAAAAGTGACTTAAACTTCCAAGTAAGACGAAGATATGAAATAATTCATGAAATCCAAACTTAGAGGATATATTCGGGGATTTTAATGCATAAATTACTCCGCCAATCGTGTACAATACTCCGCCGATTACGAGCCAAATAAAACCAGGCATTAAAAGTGTTCTATATAAAGGTGCGCTGAAGGTTAAGGCTAACCAACCCATTATTATGTAAAATGCGGTATATAGCCATCTTGGACAATCGAACCAAAAAATCTTTAGAAAAATTCCTGCGATTGCTAAGGTCCATACTGTGGATAGAACGAATATTTTTAAAAATCCGTCTAGTACTCCTAGGCATATAGGGGTATAAGTACCTGCAATGAGTACAAAAATCATTGCGTGATCTAATTTTCTTAGTATAAGAAGTCTATTTGCAGACGACCTTGACCAATGATATATAGAACTTGCACTATATAGAAAAATTAAAGATAGTCCAAAGATAATGGCCCCTACAAGTCTTGAAGGTAAAGAGTCATGTGCATCAATTACTTTCAAGATCATAAAAACTAATCCGACTAAAGAGGCTACAGCACCAAAAAAATGAGTTAAACTATTAACAGGTTCTCTTATATATTTTACCATAACACCAACTCCTATAAATATCATGTCAAGTAGTTAAGTTAACTACTTGTTATCTTTATTACAGTATACGACATAGTGGGTTGTTTATGCAATATTTATTATAAATAAAATTACAATATTTATTCATTATAACTATAAAATTCTTGTATTATCTAGTGTTTTCTATTAATATTAAAATAAGTGGTTTTTAAAACTACTTATTGCTTTTGCAAACTAGGGAGGAAAATATGAATAACGAAGATTTAGAATTCGACTTAGATAATCTTAAAAGAATATTTGAAGATTTACACTTTAACGATGAAATACAACCTGAGCAAATACCTAATTTGGATTTATATATGGATCAAGTAATAACACTATTTGAAAGTAATCTATTTGAAACCAAAAGAAGTGTGGAAGATAAATTACTTACTAAAACAATGATAAATAATTATACTAAAGATAAATTACTTATGGCAGCAAAGAAAAAGAAGTATACTAGAGATCATGTAATTCTTATGATTATAATCTATAATCTAAAGCAAAGTCTAGCTATCAATGATATTAAGAATATGTTAAAACCTATAGTTGAAAAGATAGAAAATAATGAACAAGTAGATATAGATTCATTATATAAAAAGTACTTGTCAATTAAGACTAATAATTCTGATGAGATAAAGACTTCAGCAGAGCAAAAGTTAAAAGAAGTTAAGGATGAAGATGGAGATGTTTTGTTGTATATCCTGTCTATAATCGATATGGCAAATGGCTACAGAAAAATTGCAGAAAAGCTAATTGATAGTTTTTTTTGGGAGACCAATGAAAAATAAATAAAGCAATCATGTTTATGGAGGGATTCCATGAAAGTTTTTTTTAGTGATGATTTTTTTGATATAAATTTCAATATGGTTAAGAGAGAGTTTTATTTCGTGGCAGACCAAATGAGTAGAATTATATATATAGAAAATGGAATTGAGACCTTATTAGAACAAAAAGCTGAAGAATTGATTGGTAAGAATCTCTCGGACATTATTGGAGAACAAAAGGTCTTAATACAATTTAAGGAAGCGGCGGATAGAGAAAACACTATATCTATTCCAGTTTTGACTAAGAGTAAAATTATTACACATATAAATATATTATATAGATCTCATTATGTTGAGGGGATACATAAAGGATATTACGGTTCGATTATAAACGTAACAAAGGAAAAAGACCTAGAGCATAGGCACCAGTTATTAACAAGGATATTGGATAACTCAAAAGATGTAATATACTATTTTAGAGTAGAACCGAAAGGATTTGAATACATAAGCAAATCAATTGAAAAAGTACTTGGATATACTCCAGAAGATTATTATAACGATCCGGAATTAGTTTTTAGTACTGCACATCCAGATTATCTTAAGGAATTAATCGATAAAGCTGAAGGAAATGCAGATTATTCGAAACCTATCATAACTAGATGGAGAGACAAGAATGGTTTGTATCATTGCGTTGAAGATTATTCGATACCTGAATATAATATGTTTGGAGAACTAATTGGAGTCTTTGGGGTTTGTAGAGACGTAACTAATAAGTTAAAATGATAAATTTTAGAATTCCTTATTAAAGTGAAGCATACATTTACAGTAAAATAATAAAAGAGGGATAATATGGAGGATATAAGAATACAGTCATTTTATCAACATATGAGTTTTACTGGTAGAAAAAATGCAGAAGATTTAATAAAGTCACTTAAGTTATCAAAGGATATGAAAAAAATTAGAGTAGGCATGTACTCAGCTATAGTATTTGTAGGGTCAGTAGAATTGTACTTGAATTTTAGAGAGTCTATAAATATGGTGTTTATACCTTTAGCTACTTTATTAGGTATTGAAGTTGTAGAAAAGCTTACGGCTTCAACAATAAAAAAGCCTGAAGACATTAAAAAGTCTATTATGGCTAGTCTGAAAAATCACTGTTTTCATTGCGATGGTAAGTGTGATTGCGATGAAGAATTTAAAGAATATATGCTCAGTAAACATAATATTAGGTTATTCTAGTAGATAAAAGGCAGATTGGGAAGACAAAAAGGTCGCTGAAGAGGTAGCTTCAGCGACTTTTTTACTGTATAGGAAAATATAAAATTTTCAAGTTAGCTAAGTCTATATATTTCAACTGTTTTAGAAGTTTTTATAACTATACAGTAAAAAAATAAAACTTATTCGCCTGCCATATTTTCCTCATATAGATTCGGAAAGGCAGATGCGTTAAAAAAGCTCACTGAATAAGGTCGCTTCAGCGACTTTTTTATTTGTTAAGATCGCATATAAATAGAATTAAGTAGCTCCTTACCGGAAGAGGTTCTAAAAATCTTTTGTTCTATTACATCAATATTTTCTTTTGGTATTTTATCTTCATATATGTTAACTAAAAAATCAGCTTCCACTAAAATTTGAAAATCTAAAGAGTCTATTTTGTCATAACTATGATGATTTCCTATAAGATAACAAACTCTATCAATTATATATGAATCTAAATGAAAACCACTTAATAAATTCTTTGCTACAGGGGGACCCTCTATTTCTTGATACTTACCGTTTGACGAATTATATTTTTGTTCACTTATCTTAATACCTATGTCATGCAATATTGCGGAAATTTCTAAAATAAAAAGGTTATCGTTAGCCAGTTGTTCTAGCTCACCAATAGTCTTTGCAAAGGAATATACCTTCAACGCATGATTTATTCTTTTGATATCGCCTTCGAAGTATTTGATCATCATATTAGTAATATTAGAAATTATCATATTTATAAGCCTCCTATTTTCTATAATTAAACTTATATTCTTAAGATCAGATTGGTTAATCCTTAATGAGCTTAAGAGAAGAATCAATATGATTCAGTAAAGTAAGTTTTGTTTTAGGAATTTGATATTAATTGAAAGAGCTGATTTGCACTCACTTATAAATAGTATAGCTAAGTATTAAGATTTTTTCTATATTAAGAAATATTAAAATTCAATTAAACCTCACAGGTTTAGAGGCTTATTGCATATTTTTTTAACCTAGAATATTCCTATATACATATTGAGAATAATAAGAAGAAAATTACGTCTATATAATGATAAAAATATTGATTAGGCTTATTATTGCGTAAATAGAAGGAGGAGTTTAAATGAAAGTAACCAATTCGGAAGAGTTGAGTCAAAGGATAGCTAAGGTTAGGGAAGCGCAAAGGATTTACTCTACTTATACCCAAGAACAAGTTGATGAAATATTTAGGCAAGCTGCAATGGCGGCAAACAATGCTAGAATAACTCTTGCAAAGCTCGCTGCTGAAGAAACTGGTATGGGGGTAGTTGAAGACAAAGTTATAAAGAATCACTTTGCATCTGAATATATTTATAATAAATATAAGAATGATAAAACATGTGGATTATTAGATTATGATGAAGCTTTTGGAATAGCAAGGGTTGCAGAACCGATAGGAGTAGTAGCAGCAATAATTCCAACTACTAATCCAACTTCTACAGCTATCTTTAAGTCACTCATATCACTTAAAACAAGAAATGGAATAATATTTTCACCTCATCCAAGAGCAAAGGCCTCAACTATAGCAGCTGCAAAGATAGTTTTAGATGCGGCCGTTAAAGCAGGAGCACCTGAAGATATAATAGGATGGATAGATGAGCCGTCAGTTGAGCTATCACAGATGGTTATGAGAGAGGCAGACATAATACTTGCTACTGGTGGGCCAGCGATGGTAAAAGCAGCTTATTCTTCAGGTAAACCAGCTATAGGAGTTGGTTCAGGTAACACACCTGTAATTATTGATGAAACTGCTCATATAAAAACAGCAGTAAGTTCAATTCTTCTATCAAAGACTTTTGATAATGGAATGATATGTGCATCAGAACAAGCTTTAGTTGTGCTAGAAGAAATATATGATGAGGTGAGAAAAGAGTTTCATGACAGAGGTGCTTATATATTAAACGAAGAAGAAAGAGAAAAGGTAAGAAAGATTATACTAAATGATAAAGGTGGTCTAAACTCAGACATAGTAGGTCAGTCAGCATATAAGATAGCAGAATTAGCAGGTGTTGAGGTACCAAGATATTCAAAGGTATTAGTTGGAGAGGTAGAGTCAGTTGAACTAGAAGAACCGTTTTCCCATGAAAAACTTTCACCGGTACTCGCGATGTATTGTGTTAAAACTTTTGATGAAGCTTTGGTTAAAGCTTCAAGATTAGTTGAATTAGGGGGATTTGGGCATACTTCGGTATTATATACAGATCAGTCAAGAAGTGCAGATAGAATAGGGAAGTTTGGTGCAGCTATGAAGACTGCAAGGACAATAGTAAATATGCCTGCATCACAAGGAGCAATTGGAGATATCTATAATTTTAAACTTGCTCCATCTTTAACTTTAGGCTGTGGATCTTGGGGAGGAAACTCTGTATCTGAAAATGTTGGGCCAAAGCATCTACTTAATATAAAGAATGTTGCAGAGAGGAGAGAAAATATGCTTTGGTTCAGAGTACCGGAGAAAATATACTTTAAGTATGGATCTCTTGGTGTTGCATTAAGAGAACTAGTAGACATGGGCAAGAAAAGGGCGTTTATTGTTACTGATAAAGTTTTATATGATTTAGGATATGCAGATATGGCTATAAAGGTTTTGGAAGAAGGGCATGTTGACTTTAGAGTATTTTATGATGTAGAACCAGACCCAACTTTAGCAACTGCTAAAAATGGAGCGGATCAAATGGATAAATTTAAGCCGGATGTAATAATAGCTTTAGGCGGTGGATCACCTATGGACTGCGCTAAGATAATGTGGGTTATGTATGAACATCCAGAGGTAAGATTTGAAGATTTAGCAATGAGATTTATGGACATAAGGAAGAGGGTATACACATTCCCAGAGTTAGGGCAAAAAGCTATGATGGTATCTATCCCAACCTCAGCAGGAACTGGTTCTGAGGTAACTCCTTTTGCTGTAATTACAGACGAAAAAACAGGGATAAAATATCCTTTAGCAGATTATGAACTTACTCCAGATATGGCGATAATCGACGCTGAACTTATGATGAATATGCCAAAAAGCTTGACAGCAGCATCTGGAATAGATGCCTTAACACATGCAATTGAAGCTTATGTATCAGTCCTAGCGTCCGAATATACAAATGGCTTGGCATTAGAAGCGATAAGACTTATATTTAAGTATCTGCCACAGGCTTACGATGAAGGTACCACAAATATAAAAGCAAGAGAAAAGATGGCTCATGCAGCTACAATAGCAGGAATGTCTTTTGCAAATGCATTTTTAGGAGTATGCCACTCAATGGCACATAAGTTAGGATCAATGCATCATGTACCTCACGGAGTAGCAAATGCATTGTTGATAGACGAAGTTATAAGATTTAATGCAGTAGATGATCCAAGAAAACAGACAGCATTTCCTCAATATAGGTATCCAAATGCAAAATGGAGGTATACAGTTATTGCTGACTATCTAAAGCTTGGCGGAAGCACTGAGGAAGAAAAAATTGAAAATCTTATAAGAGCTATAGATGATCTGAAAGCTAGAGTTGGAATGCCAAGAACCATAGCAGAATGGGGTGTTTCTAAAGAAAAGTTCTACTCTTCATTAGACGAAATGGTAGAGCAAGCTTTTGATGATCAATGTACTGGAGCAAATCCAAGGTATCCACTTATGGGAGAGCTTAGACAGATGTATATAAACGCTTTTGAGGGATACAATATAGAAGTTTAAGTTTATATGGATGAACCATTTTTGAATAAAATTCATTACTTTTAAATTTTCTAAACACAACCTGTGAGAGTTTTAAAAATAGTTTTCTCTTCTAAGTGGTACAGCTATAGATAAACCAGATCCAAATATAATTTATATATGATAATCTATTATTGTTAATAGTTAACAGAAGTATCACTTAGTTTTATTAGAGAGAACTGGAGTATTTATATAAGTATCAGATTAGATGAAAGGTAATTTTATAGGAATAAATAAAAGATCACTAACATTTTATAATGTTAATGATCTTTTTAATGTAAAGGAAAATGCAAAAACTATAAGTTAGCTAAAGTTATATATTTCAATACATTTAGAAGCTTTTTATGAATATACAGTAAAAATAAAACTTATTCGCTTGCCAAGTTTTATTGTGTAATTCTATAGCTTAGGCTATAACATTCTTAGTGAAATCAAGAAAATTATTATAACTAGCCACTTCTTCTTCAAAATCTTTATTCTCTGTAATCGAAGTTAACTTCAATGAATCATTAAGGTCTGCTGAAGAAGAGTATACGTATGAACCGTTACCTATAAATCTTATCTTGTAATTGTTTTTATCATCTTTATTAACATATATCTTTATCATACCACCATCATTATATATTTTAAGTTCTGCACCATATAAATCAGGATTGTTTAAGCAGTAAGCAGCACTGGAAGCTGTCATACCTGTACCACAGGATTTTGTTATACCTACACCACGCTCATAGGTAGTAACATATATACTGCTGTCCTCAAGAACCCTTACAAAATTAACATTTACACCTTGTGGAAAAACAGATTTGTTTGTATTAGCTTCTTTACCTATTCTAACTATTTCATCTCTGCTTAACTGATTAATAAATGTAACTACATGTGGGTTTGTTATACTTACAGCAGTGAAAAGTAAGTTGTCAGATAAAGCCGGGATTTTTTCATTTATTAAGGTATCTTTTGAGTGATTTAAAGGAAGTGAGTTAACATTGAAATTAACTGTATCTATTTCTATTTCAACTGTTCTAACTCCATCGAAGATTTCTGTAACTGCCTTTACATCATATTTAGCTTTCATTGTTTCAACAGTAATAAACTCTTTTTTTAGAACATCAATCAAATATCTTCCTACACACCTCAAACCATTTCCGCACATTTCTGGTTCTGTGCCATCAGCATTAAATATTCTCATTTTTCCATCACAGAAAGAACTGTTTTGAACAAATAATATTCCGTCAGCCCCTATTTTTCCAGTTCTATCACATAGTTCAATGGCTAAACTTCTTCTATTATCTTCGGTTAAATTAAGTGTCTTATTTAACTCATCTATTAATATGAAGTCATTTCCTGAACCATGACATTTTATAAAGTCTATTTTCATTTATATTCCCCCAATACAATATATAGATATTGCTAACTTCGCTAAGGATTACTATATTTAAAGCTTAAATGAAAAATACATTAAAGCTTCAACAAATATATCTTAGATTGAAGTAATTCATCTTCTTTAATTACTTTATTATAGCAAAGTGATTATGTTGTAGCAACCATATCTTGCTGCCTTGGAAAGTATAAAATTTTTCGATATATAAATCCAGCAATATCAAGGAGTTAGAACAGCTATTTAGGGTAAACAGTAAAAAATAAAATTATGATTTCTATAAGATTCTTCATATACGTTTAAAAAAGGAAGATAAGTACCATTAATTGAAAGTAAATGGTAAATTGCTATTGTATAACTATTTTAATTTATCGTATAATACTATAGATAAATTGCGTTATAACTAAAAATTTTTAAATTAAATAAGAAGTTTTTTATTTTTTGATTGCATAGAAGATATTTTATAAGCTTATAGGTAAAATATCTCATATATACTAATAGAATTGGTATAATATACTTACAGCAAAGTATTATGAAAGAAGGAAGTGTACTTATGGGTGAATTAACAGTTAATGATATAATAGCAGATAGACCTTGTGGTAGCATTACTCCATTAGTAGTTGGGCTTGAAGATACTTTATATCCAATTATTATAATAAAAGAAATGAAAGAGGATCTATTGAGTATTGGCGTAGATACACCCATGGGAGTAAAAAGTACATCTATTGGTGACAAAAAAGCTAATGTATATGCCATAATATTAAAATTTGGTGAGGATTTTGAGAATATATATGATATATGGTTTAATTATGGCGATGAAAATCATCAGGATTTCTTAAAGCTTTTGAGAGATCAGCATAGGATTGTGATAGATTTTAGAGATGAAAATAACGAGAGATATTTAACTTTAGAGTTTGAAAATACTGTAAGAGAACATATAGATGATTATATTGAAAAATGTTCTGAAAAGATTCTTGTTAGAAGTGCAAAAGAAAATAATGTAATTAAATTAGATTCATTAGAAAAGTATAATGTGTGGAATGATGACGATATTGATAACTTGATGGATAAGATATTTACGGACTATCCATCAATAGAAGAATTATGGGAAGATTTATAAAAGGGCAGAAGTTCTTTCTTTGTTAATATGTTTCATGTATAGGCTATAAAAAAGTACTAATACTAATATCGTGTTGATTAGTATTACAATAGTAGCTTTTAAGGAGTGATATACCTATGTCTCATAAAAATAATAAGAATAGCAAAAATAATAAGAAGTCGAATCCTAAAACAAAAAAAGAATTAGAGAAAATGAAAATAGAAACTGCAAATGAGATTGGATACTCAAAGGAATCAAGAAAGTTAGGGAAAAATAAGCCTAGACCAGTGCATACTGATACTAATGAATAGACTGTTTTTAACAGTCTATTTTTTTATTTAAATCTAATAATTCAATAATAGCGCATTTTACCAGAATTACCTTAACTTTAATATAAGTATATATTTATTAAATCATAGGTGAAAACAAATTGCAAAATATTGAGTTGAATTAGTAAAAGATATGGTTAGAATATGTGTAAATCGCAAAATCTATTGACAAATTTTTAAAATATGATATATTTTATTTGTACTTAATATTGATAAACTCTTGGTTTAGTAAAAGTAAACTTATTAAACCAAGAGTTTAGTTGAGTTTAGAAGATAAATGGCTAAATATTCATATTAAATTTCAATATTTGAATATTAGTTTCTTTAATATTAGGAGGGGTTATAATGAAAATTGAGCAACTTGGAAGACATATATTGGTAGAGTATTATAATTGTGACAAGGATACAATAAGTAATCATGGCTTGATTGAAGAGTACATGAATGAAGCTGCAAGAAGATCAGGTGCAACTATAGTTACAAGTTGTTTTCATACCTTTAATCCATGGGGAGTTAGTGGAGCTGTAATTATACAAGAGTCACATTTAACAATACACACATGGCCTGAATATGGTTATGCTTCTGTTGATTTATACACTTGCGGCGACAGCGTTAATCCGTGGAAAGCATTTAACTATTTAGAGGATATGCTTAAGGCTGAAAGAAGTGAATCAACTGAGGTATCAAGAGGAATAATTGAAAAGATAAAGAACTATTCTGATGGTCAGTATGACAATGTAGATGTTACACATAAACCAATGAATGAATAGTGTTTGGAGGAATAGAAATGGAATTGTGGTATACAGAAAATCAGACACCTAACGTAAAGTTTTCAATGAAGGTAAAGAGTCATCTCTATGCGGAGAAGAGTCCATTCCAAGAAATAGAAGTAATTGATACTTACGAATTTGGAAGAGTTTTAGTAATAGATGGTTGGACTATGGTTACTGAAAAAGACGAATTCATTTATCATGAAATGATTACTCACGTGGCTCTTTCTACAAACCCTAATATAAAAAAAGTTCTAGTAATTGGTGCTGGTGATGGTGGAACTGTAAGAGAATTAACTAGATATGAGACTATAGAAAAGATAGATATGGTAGAAATAGATGAAGTTGTTGTTAAAGCATCTAAAGAATTTTTACCTTTCACTGCATGTAAACTTGATGATCCAAGAGTTAATCTGTACTTCGAAGATGGAATAAAGTTTGTTGAAGGAAAGATAGCTGAGTATGACCTTATAATAGTTGACTCTACAGATCCTATCGGTCCAGGAGAAGGATTATTTACAGTAGATTTTTATAACAACTGCTTTAAGGCTCTTACTGAAAAAGGAATATTAGTTAATCAAGGTGAAAGTCCGTATTATCCTAATAATTCAAGAGAGATGAAAAGAGCGTACTCAAAGCTTAAGAAGATATTCCCAATATGTGAGGCATATCAATACCATATGCCGACTTATGCATCTGGACATTGGTTATTTGGTTTTGCATCAAAGGAACTTCATCCTATAAAGGATTTTAAAGAAGCAAACTTTGAGAAACGTGGATTAAAAACTAAATACTATAACAAGAACATACATGTAGGTGCTTTTGCGCTTCCAAATTATGTTGTAGAACAACTTAATTCCGAGGAATAGTTACAACTTATAATTGCGCTATAATATTATATCTGTTAACTATTATGTAACTAGGTATATGAAAAACAATAATTCTATATAGTTAAAAAAAGTAGAGTCTTTGTCCTATTAAGAATAGATAAAGACTCTACTTTTTGTAATCTAAACAATCCTGAAAGACTTTTCTTTTTCGAGTGAAGGAATCTCTTCTACATTACATTCAATAACCCTTGAAAAACCATTTCCTCTCTTAACCCTAGCTAAAAAAGCGTCTACGTGTTCGTTGTCACCCTGAGCAAAAATCTCTACATCGCCATTGTCAAGATTTGTGGCAGTACCAGTTATGTTAAGTAAAGAGGCTGTATATTGAACGAAGTATCTAAAACCTACTCCTTGAACCCTTCCTTGGACAATGATATGATATCTTATCACACTCATTCCTCCTCAAGATTTATTTAATAGAATTATAACAGATTTTTGTAGGTCTTAACAATTGAAAATATAACCTAAAGATTCATATGAGATAATCTTATTTATATTATCGTAAAAATTATAATTATATTTATGTTTATTTTTTATGAAAATGAGTAAAAATTACAATGATGGAGTAATTTTAAAAATATTTACAATACAATCCCTAATAAGTATAATAATATTAGAAAACATTTACAGGAGGTGAAGGTAATGGATATCGAAAGAAGTTTGGTTCTTATAAAGCCTGATGCAGTGGAGCGACACGTAACGGGAAAAATAATTGATCTATATGAGAGTAATGGCCTTAGGGTAATTGGGCTTAAAATGGTTAAAGTTAATGAAGAATTGGCTAGGGTGCATTATGCGGAGCATGACGGCAAAGTATTTTTTGATGAATTATTGAAATACATTACAAGAAGCCCATTAGTTGCTATGATACTTGAAGGACAAGGGGCTGTAGAAAAAGTAAGAAAGATAAACGGTAACACAAATCCTGAAATGGCTGAGTATGGAACTATAAGAAAAAAGTTTGGTGTAAACAAAACTGAAAACTCAGTGCATGCCTCTGACTGTAGAGAGAGTGCTCAAAAAGAAATCAATCTATGGTTTCCTGAATTTGAACAATAAAAAAAGCCTATAAAGGCTTTTTTTAATTTGATTTAACTTGCAACCAAGCATCATCATATTTTTTTAGATTTTCTCCAAGATCAACAAAAACTTCGCACTTCTTTAATATATCATCAGAAGGATAAGCAGTAGGGTCATTCTTTATTTTATCATCCAACAATTCTAAAGCGGCTTTATTTGGAGTAGAGTAACCAATATATTGTGTATTCTGTTTAGATACTTCAGGGTCTAGTAGGAAGTTTATAAATTGTTCTGCTTCAGCTTTATGCTTAGCGTTCTTTGGTATACATAAAGTATCAAACCATTTGTTGCTTCCTTCCTTTGGAATAACATACTCTAGGTTTGAGTTTTTTTGCTTCATTGTTACAGCATCACCTGAATAAACAACTGCAAGAGCAGCCTCTTCTGCAACTATTCTATCTTTTACTTCATCATTTACGTATGCAAGTACTAATGGTTTTTGTTTTATTAAATCTTCTTTAGCTTTTGTTATCTCATCATCCTTAGTTGTGTTAAGTGAATAACCAAGTCTCCTAAGCGATACTCCTATAGAATCTCTTATAGATTCTATCATAAAGATTTGTCCTTTATACTTTTGATTCCAAAGTATATTCCAGCTATCCACTGGATCTTTAACTAATTTTTTGTTGTATATAATTCCATATGTTCCCCACATATAAGGAACAGAGTATTCATTTTTTGGATCATAAGAAAGATTTTTGAACTTTTCGTCTATATTCTTATAATTTTCAACTTTGTCAAAGTCTATTTTCTCAAGCATATTTTCCTTAATCATTTTTTCTACCATATAATCAGAAGGTACAACTATATCATAACTAGAATTTCCACCTTTTAATTTTTGGTACATAATTTCATTTGTATCATAGGTTTCATAATTAACTTTTATTCCGGTTTTATCTTCAAATTTCTTTAATAGATCTTCATCAATGTAATCACCAACATTATATACATTTAATACTGTTTTACCTGATTCGTTAGATTTATTGTTACACCCAGCAAATAATGAAGTACAAATTACAAGTGTAGCAATTAGTGGGATTATTTTTCTAATTTTAATCAATTTATTCACCTCTTATCAAAGATTCTTTCCTATTAACTATCAATAGTAAAGTTAAAACTACAATGAACATTAATGTGGATAATGCATTTATTTCAGGTTTTATGCCTCTCTTAGCCATAGAATATACCTCTATAGAAAGATTAGTAACTCCTGAGCCAGTAGTGAAAAAACTTATTACAAAATCATCGATTGACATAGTAAATGCTATTAAAAAGCCAGATATTATTCCAGGCTTGATTTGTGGTAATATGACTTTTCTAAGTGTGTAGCTTGGAGTAGCGCCGAGATCCATAGCTGCTTCTTCGATATTACTCGGTAACTGCTTAAGTTTGGGCAGCACTGATAATATTACATATGGTAAGTTAAAGGTTATATGTGCTAAAAGCATAGTAGTAAATCCAAACTTAAAACTAAAGAAAGCAAATAGACTCATCAAAGCAATTCCTGTAACTATATCGGGATTTAAAACTGGAAGATAGTTTATATTAAGAATTATTTTTTTACTTAATCCTCTCATCTTAAATATACCAATAGAGCTTAAAGTTCCAACAACTGTTGACACTGTTGCGGATATAATGGCTACACTTAAAGTATAGTAAAGCGCAGTTAAAATTCTATCGTCACTAATAAGTTCTTTATACCACTTGAAAGTGAAACCTTCCCATACGGCCATAGATTTTGAATTGTTAAATGAAAATATAATCAATACAATTATGGGAGCGTATAAGAATAAAAAAACTAAGAATAAATAAAATTTAGATCCTAATTTTTTTACCATACTTGTCCACCACCTTCTTTATTTTCATCTCCATCAAATTTAGTCATAATAGCCATTGAGAGTAGTATTATAAGCATCATAAATATAGAAATAGCAGAACCAAAATTCCAGTCTCCTATATTAGTAAATTGCTGCTCTATAAGATTTCCTAAAAGCATATATTGACCGCCACCAAGAAGTCTTGAAATTACAAAGGTTGTTACTGCAGGCATAAATACCATAGTTATCCCTGATATAACCCCTGGTACAGTAAGCGGGAATATTACCTTGCTAAAAACTTGAACTTTATTTGCTCCTAAATCCTGTGCTGCGTTTATAAGGTTTTCGTCTATTTTTATTATTACTGTGTATATTGGAAGTACCATATAAGGAAGAAAGTTGTACACCATACCTAAAAGTACAGCAGAGTCAGTGTATAATAAAGTTATTGATGGAAGACCTATCTTAATTAATAGGGTATTTATAAATCCGTTTTTCCCCAGTATAGACATCCAGGCATAGGTTCTTAGAAGAAAATTCATCCACATTGGTAAAATGAATAATAGTATAAATAGATTTCTTCTTTTTAAGTTTATTTTTGAAATAAAGTATGCAGCGGGGTACCCAATTATAAGACATAATAAAGTAGAAATAAAAGCAAGATAAATTGATCTCCAAAAAACTTTTAAATATACTGGATTAATAAGTTTGTGATAGTTGTCCATAGAAAACACAAAGGAACCGTCAACTTTTTTCGTGAAACTAAAGAATAAGACCATAAAAAGGGGGATTACAATAAAAAGTATACTCCAAATAAAATATGGGTAAGCAGCATAGGAACGCTTTCTCACTATGTAGTTATCCTTTTTTTCATTATATGTATATCTTCAGGATGAATATTTAGCCCTATAATTGAGCCGATTGGAGCACTTTTTGTATTGTGTATCAGCCATTTTCTATCTTGTTCTAGAACTTCCAGTTCGTAATGAACTCCTTTAAAAATAACTGAAGTGACTTTTCCATTAAGCATTCCCTTTTCAGAATCAACTATCTTTATATCTTCTGGTCTTATAACAACATCTACATTTTCATTACTTGAAAAACCTTTGTCAACGCATTCAAATTCACTATCACAGAACTTAACTCTATAATCTTTTAACATAACTCCATCAACTATATTACTTTCACCAATAAACTTAGCTACAAATGAGTTTATTGGTTCGTTATAGATATCTTCAGGGGTTCCCATTTGCTGTACTATTCCCTTATCCATAACAACAATAGTATCAGACATAGTAAGTGCTTCTTCTTGGTCATGGGTTACAAAAACAAAAGTGATGCCTAGTTTTTGTTGTATGTTTTTTAACTCTAATTGCATTTCTTTTCTTAGTTTAAGATCTAGAGCTCCAAGTGGTTCGTCTAATAATAGTACCTTAGGTTCATTTACTAAAGCTCTAGCAATTGCTACTCTCTGTTGCTGACCACCGCTAAGAGAATCTATATCTCTTTTTTCGAAGCCTTCTAAAGCAACTAATTTCAAAATTGATGTAACTTTTTCTTTAATTGTTGATTTAGAGAGTCTCTTTATTTTAAGGCCAAAAGCAATGTTATCATAAACGTTTAGATGAGGGAAAAGAGCGTAATTTTGAAATACAGTATTAATCTGTCTATTATAAGGCTGAACATTATTAATATCATTTCCTTCAAAAGATATTGTTCCAACATCAACGCTTTCAAAACCTGCTAACATTTTTAAAGTAGTTGTCTTGCCACAACCACTTGGACCAAGAAGAGTTAAGAATTCATTTTTTTTAATACTTAGATTTAAATCATCAATTATCTTTATATTATTGAAGCTTTTTGATACATTTTTAATTTCAAGAATATTATCATTCAAAATAAACACCTCTCTTATATTTAGAATGAAGGAGGAGTACTTACCCAAATAACCTTAGCTTCTGTTTTACCGCAATTTGAGATGAAATGATTAGCCTTAGGTTTGAAGTAAAAACTCTCGCCTTTTTTTAACTTTACTTTTCTATCACCTAAGTGAAGATTAATGTTCCCACATAAAACGAAACCAAACTCTTCTCCTTCATGTGGTTCTTCTTCTACATATCTTCCACCAGGCTCAAGAGTTATCATTATTGGCTCCATAGCATTTTTTTGTGCATTTGGAACTAGCCACATAAGCTTATATTTTAGTTCTTCACTTTCAGTTTCAAACATGTCATCATATGTGAAGGTTATCTTTTCATTTGAATCATCACTGAAGAATTCTGTTAGATTCGTTCCGAGAATTTCTAGAATATCCATTAGCGTCGCAATTGAAGGGGATGTTAGGTCGTTTTCCAGCTGAGATATAAAACCTTTTGAAAGTTCACATCTATTTGCAAGTTCTTCTTGTGTAAGTTGTTTTTCAATCCTTAATCTTCGAATTTTATCTCCAATTTGCATGCTGCATATCCTCCATTTTTATAGTAGGTAAAAAGTTACACACACGTATTACTAAACAAATTGTTTATAATTACTAAACAAACAAGGTTATTATATTAATTTTTGCTAACTAAATCAATACTTTTAAGAAAAAAAGTAAAATTTGTTTATTTTTCAGAATCAAGGTAAAATAGCTCGCTTATATAGCATCTCCTTCATAACCTCTTAATTTCAACAATATTCTTAAGCGTAGTGGAAAATATTACATATATAGAGTAAATACTCTGAACTCATTATTTTTTGAGCAGGTCTAAACTATATTTAATGTAAGAATTTTTTGGTCAAAATAATGATGGTAATGTAAAGATTATTATATTAAAAGTAATGTTATTGATATATAATTAGTTTATGAAAATATTACAAGTATAAGTTTTAAATATGGAAATTGGGTGATTTTTTATGAAAATTAGTGATTTATATAGAAGAGATGGAAAATTAGTTTATATAAAGCAACCAAAGTTTGAAGAATTAAATTATGTAAAGCGATTATGGTGTGATTATGAAACAATGAAAGATATAGGTGGTGTATTTGCATTTCAAGAAGATAAGTGGGAAAACTTCTATAAGAAAATGGTCATGCCTACTGATGGAAAAAACTTTTATTGTTTGATTTTTAATAAAGAAGATATACCGGTGGGTGAAGTAAGTTTTCATGGCTATGATTCAGCTACAAAGATTGCCAGATTTAATTTAAAGATAGAGTCTAGTCATAGGGGACAAGGTTATGGAGCCGAAGCTACAAAGCTTATTTTAGAGTACTTTTTTTATGAGTTTGGTGGTCTTGTTATTATGGATACAGTTTCAAACAAGAAATCTCAAGAGTCTTTTTTAAAGTTAGGCTTTGAGGCTGTTGCAAGACACGGAAATGATATAACTTTTAAATTAACTAAAGAAAAATTTCTTGTAGAAGAGAACTGTGAGAATAAAAATGTATCGATCATAGCCCTAGAAGGGGCGGATTTACTAAGTATAAGTGGGCCAATTGAGATATTTTCTTTAGCTAATAAAATACACGATAAAAATATATTTGATGTTAATACAATTGGTATTGAAGAGGGTATGATAGAAACTTCTAGTGGATTTAAGCTTTCTGCAAACTTAGCTTTTTCTGAAAGTGATTGTCCTAATATCCTCATTATACCAAGTGGAAAATATAACGATGATATTTTGAATAATCAAAAACTAAGTGATTTTTTGAAGCGATGTTATTATGAATGTGAGATGGTTTTAGTAATAGATTCTGGTATAATGTTACTTGCAAGATCGAATTTGATAAAAGACATGCCTGTAGCTGTACATTCTAAGTTAAGAAGTAAAATTCAAGAGATCTGTCCGAATGTTAAGATTGTTAATAAGTCATTGGTTGATAATGGGAGAATAATGATAGGTTCGAGTATAATGAGTAGTTTGGATATTTGCATTAATGCAATAAAAAAGCTGTTAGGTGAAGAAAAAGTAGTGGAAATAATAAATCATATGGAAAATAAATAAAAGATATTAGAGAAACATTTAAAGGTATATTTGATGACTATAGTATGTTGGTGATCTTATACAATGGATTTAACATTCTATAGCCAATTTATTTTTAGGAGGGATATTTTGAAGCTTGAGCTTACAACACCAGCATTGCTTTTTACAGCTATTTCTCTTCTTATATCTGCATATACTAGCAGGTTTGCTACATTAGCCCAACTGCTTAGACAACTTGATCTACAGTATAGAAAAATACCAGAAAAACGAATTTTGGCACAAATAAATAATCTAAATAAAAGGGTAAGACTTATTAAATACATGCAAACTATGGGAGTATTTAGTTTCTTCTTATGTGTTTTATCTATGCTAGCATTATTTTTAAATAAACAAGTTATAGGGCAGATTACTTTTGGTATAAGCTTAGTAGCACTTCTAATATCATTATTGCTTTCATTGTTAGAACTGCAGATATCAGTAAATGCTATAGTATATCAATTAGAAGATTTGACTGAAATGAGTAATAAACTAAATGATAGAAATAAAACTGAATAGAGATTAAGCTAAATATCACTTTTACAAATGAGAAGGATGAATATAATGATTGGAATTAAAATTGAAAAAAATAGAACTGGAAACTTAATTCTAAGAGCACATATAAAAGATGGATTTGGAGAAAACCCAATAGTAAGAAGGTGCTTATTGGATAGCAAGAAGTTAAAGGGAAAGAGTATGTATCCTTATGTTATTCCTTTAAAATACCTTGCCATAATAGTAAATAATTTAGATAAGAATTTGCTGAAAATACATAAGAATAGTGTAAATAGTTTCTTAGAGTTTTCTGATGAATATGATGAATGTTATTATTATGAAGTAGAAGCCAATGCGAAATATATGAAAAAGTGGAGAGAAGTAGGGTGTCCTAAAATATATAGAATAAATATTGATATAGATAATAAATGCTTAGAAAAGGAAATTGCTTTTCAGAGAATGATGTAAAAAAGGTAGCTCGTAAGAGCTACCTTTTTTAGTGATTTGAATTTCCATTAGTGTTATTGGTGTTGCCATTGGCTGGAGTCCAAGTGTTATTATTAGTATTGTTGTTTGAAGAGTTATTAGTAGAATCAGTGTTGTTATTCGTACCGTTTGTTCCGGTATTTGCTCCACTATTATTAGTGTTAGTGCCGTTGGAAGTATTGTTTCCATTTGTATTTGTAGGTGGTGAAGTAGGTTTTGTATCATCCTGCTCCGTTGGTAATCCTATCCCTGCTTGAGTTGAATTTTTAACAAATACTCTTTCTTCAATTAAGCTCGCAGGAGTATTGTCAGTGGCAAGTTTACCATTAGCTTTATTTATCTTAGCTGTTACGTGAACATCACATAGTGCTGTAGGTTGAGTACCATCTATAAATATATCCTGAACAACTCTGTTGCCTCTAGAATCTTTGCTGCATAAATCAGTAGGGGACTTTCCAGAGTCTATACAAACAGAAGCTTTCACAATTCCAGAAGGCATTTCTATTTCTTTAGATTGTAGTCCCTTATGAGCTACAGCCATAATCTTACCCCAAATTGGTGAAACAGCAGATCCACTGAAACCTTTAAGGGTAGTTGGTTGATCGTAACCTACCCATACAGCGCCTGATAAGTAAGGAGTTAACCCTGAGAACCATAAATCTTTATTATCAGTAGTAGTACCTGTTTTACCAGCTACTGGTATATCTCCGAACTTTGCTGGAGCAGATGACCAGCTAACAGGTCCTTTTAGTAAATCATACATCACATATGCTGATTGAGGAGATAATATCTTTCTTGTTTCAGGTGTATTATCAAGTATAACCTTACCGGTAGCATCTTTAACTGTAGTATATAAAATTGGCTCAGTGTATACACCTGAATTACCGAAGGTTCCATAGGCTGCAGCCATTATATAGCTGTTTCCACCATCTCTATCCTTTGGATCATTGTTAAACTGACCCAGGGCTAAAGTTGCTATACTTGATTTTGAAGCTTTATTGTATTTAAGACCAAATTTTTCGCCATAAGATAATCCTACATTAGTACCTATTGCATCTTCAATCTTTACTGCAACAGGGTTTCTTGAATATTTAAGTGCATCTCTTAATGATATAGTTCCTTTGTAGGCATGATCCTCATTTTGAGGGTTCCAAAGTTGCCCCTTTTCGTCCCTAGGATACTTTTTGCTTATTTCTTCAGGCAAAGGAGTATCTTCCTCTGCACTAGCTGGGGTCAGTAGCTTCATGTCTATTGCAGGTCCGTATACAGTAAGTGGTTTTGTTGCAGAACCTACTGATCGAAGGCCTGAAGTACTATAGGCTCTGTTTATGCTCATAGGAGGTTGATTGCCTCTACCGCCTACCATGGCTTTAACTTGACCTGTTTTGTAATCCATTATTGTAGCTGAAGCTTGAAGTTTAGGCCATTTGTAGCTTCCAGATTCATAAAATTCATTTTTATTATTTGATAAATTAAAGTTATTGTTGTCATCAAGTAATTGTTGCGTAGCTTGCTGAAGATCTCTATCCATAGTAGTATATATTTTCAAACCACCATTAGTTAGCATTTTTGAAGCTTCAGCCTCAGAATATTTATATTTTTGCATCAAATCATTCTTTACTTGTTGTATAACAGGTCTTGAAAACCATTCAAAATTCATCTTCTCAGTAACGCTTGTTTTTTGTTGGAATCCAAAGTTTCCTGCATCAACATCTTTAATTGCCTGATCGTACTGAGCTTGGGTTATTGTTTCTTTTTCTAGCATCTTTGATAGAACAGTCTTTGTTCTATTACGATAAGATGTAGGACTCTTTTGATTTTGTGGTGAAAATGCATCATAGTATGAAGGTGCCTGATTCATACCTGCAAGGTAAGCACACTGTACTAAAGTTAATTTTTTGTCTTTTACACTTTGACCAAAATATTTAAGTGAAGCGGCCTCAACGCCATATACCTGTCCACCTAATGGGATTGTGTTTAGATAGGCTTCTAATATTTGTTGTTTAGTTAGAAGTCCCTCTAATTTTAATGATAAATACATTTCAGTTATTTTTCTTTGTGTCGTAACAGCACTAGTTAAAATAGTGTTTTTAAGTAATTGTTGAGTTAAAGTTGATGCACCATGAAGTCCTCTTTTTCCTGTAACTATATTCTTAACATCAATATAAAGAGCTCCAAGTATTCTTTGGGCATCAATTCCTTTGTGTTCATAAAATCTTTCATCTTCAATAGAGACAAAAGCATCCTTAAGTGATTTAGGAATATCATCGGAAGATACAACGATACGTTGAACGTCGGTTTGAACATTATCCATTAACTGTTCTTTATTATCATATATACGGGATTGTTGGCTAAGTGAAAGAACGTTATTTACGTTTAATTCAGGTGCGTTCTTTACTATTGCATAAACGTACCCACCACCAACTACAAATGCCGATAATATTAAAAATAAAAATGAAAATAGAAATATTCTAAGTATTTTCCTAGACTTCTTCTTCTTTTTACGTTTGTTATTTATATTCTTTTTCTTCTTCTCTGCCATCTCATCCTCCTAAAATTTAATTTCAAGCAGGAAATAAAAATATTCTACAATATTATAGCATATTAATAAGATGAATACACTATGATAAGTAGGTGAAAAAAATTAGGACAAGCAAATACAAAAAATTAAAAATAATAATTATTTCATGTTCACTTGTAATCATATCCACTTTTTCCTGTTTTATATACTATTTTGATAAAATTATTACTCCAACAGTTATGGTAGTGGCAAATGCTGAAATGAGATCTAAAGCTACGGAAATAATAAACCAAAATATATTAGAGGTTTATTCAGAGAAGTTTAATTATGATGACATAATAAGGGTGGACAAGGATAAAGAAGGGAATATCGTAATGCTAAAGGCTGATACTGTAAAGATGAGTGCTATTGCCTCAGAGGTTGCTTTAAAATCACAAAAAGAACTTAATTCCATTGGATCAGTTGGCATAAAACTACCATTAGGATATATAACTAAAAGCAATATAATGTCATATTGGGGACCCAAAATTACAGTGAAAATGGAGCCTTTGGGAAGAATAGAAACAAAATATTCTTCAGATTTTGAAACTGCAGGAATAAATCAAACTAGACATAAAATTTATATTGAAGTTTACACTAAGATGAAGGTAATAATTCCATTAGAGCATGATGAGGTAGAAGTGAAAAATCAAATACCTATAGCTGAAACAGTAATAGTAGGAAAAATTCCAAGAACATCTATAGATTTAAATACGGATGGAATAAAAAAATAAAACAC
Source organism: Clostridium yunnanense (assembly GCF_016595795.1). Lineage (GTDB taxonomy): Bacteria > Bacillota > Clostridia > Clostridiales > Clostridiaceae > Clostridium_AR > Clostridium_AR yunnanense. The sequence goes on along the minus strand of NZ_JAENHN010000006.1, from coordinate 128,365 downwards.
ACAAAGTGTGTTTTATTTTTCTTCCCAGTTAAATACATAAGGAACATTTCTATAGTAATCCCCGTAGTTAAGTCCATAACCAACTACAAAAACATCTTCAATTTGGAAACAGCAGTAATTAGGTTCTATAGATACCTTTCTTCTTGAAGGCTTATCTAATAGCACACAAGTCTTTACAGATGAAGCACCAAATTTCTTGACATGATTTACAACGAAATCCATAGTGATACCTGAATCAACTATGTCATCAACTATTAGTACATCATAGCCTTCTATATTATCAGGAATATCATTAACAATCTTTACTACACCAGTAGTTTCTTCTGAATGTCCATAGCTTGAAGTAGTCATAAAACCTATTTTTGCATTTGTATCTATATTTCTAACTAAATCAGCAGCAAATATAAAGCTACCTCTTAATAAAGATAAAACATATAGATTCTTACCTTTATAATCTTCTGTTATAACTTTACCTATTTCTTTTATTCTAGCTGAAATTTGTTCTTCACTAAAAAGTATATTACGGTTTTTATCCTCCATGATGATCCTCCATCAAAATTAAATTATATAATTATATATTTCTTTATTGTTGGATTTATATGTTTTAATAAAATACTAATATATCTTTAATTTTTATCCACAATAAAAAAATATATTTTATTCGTTTGTAATAGTTACAAGGAAAGTTTAACTAATTATCTGTAACCGAAATTTATTTTAAAATAAATTTATTTTTATTTGTAAATAGAATCTTTATAAAACGTTCAAAATAAGATAGCAACATTTACAAAGTTGTTTTTATAATATAAAATAATATGAAAGTTGTCAAGTAAGGATATACCTTAAAGGAGGTGCTTATATTATGATATATGGAAACGTTGAAGGCGTAAAAAATAGTATATTAAATGAACTGGAGAGTATTTATGATTATAAGATACCTAAATACTCTGTTTGTATAGAAGAAATAGTAGATAAGATGGCAGAGGTTACCAATACATTAGAGAGAGAAGTAAGTGTTGCTATTGATAGAAAAGGCTCAGTTGTAAGTGTAGCTATCGGGGATAGTACATCAGTTGAAATGCCGCTAATTGATATAAGTGAAAAAAAGTTATCCGGTGTAAGAATAATACATACTCACCCAAATGGGGTATCAAATCTATCGGCTTTAGATTTATCTGCTTTGCTTAAGTTAAAACTTGATTGCATAGTAGCGATAGGAGTATCTGAGGGGAAAGTTGCTGATCTATCCTTAGGCTTTTGTTTTGTTGAAAACGACAAGCTAATAACTGAAGAAGAAACAAACCTATCAGTTGAAGCTGTTTTGAACATGAATATATTAGATAGAATTAATCATATAGAAGACATTATTAAGTCTAATAATGTAATAGAAGATTATACAGAAAAGGCTATTATTGTTGGTTGTGATAGTGAGGATAGTTTAGATGAACTTGAAGAATTAACTAGTGCATGTGACATTCCTGTTATAACTAGGGTTTTCCAAAATAGAAGCAAGATTGATGCTGCATATTTTATTGGTAGTGGAAAAGTGGCTGAAATTGCTATGTTAAGACAGACTTATAGAGCTAATTTAATAATATTTGATGATGAATTGTCTGGATCTCAAGTTAGAAATCTTGAGGAAGCTATAGGAACTAAAGTAATAGATAGAACTACTCTCATATTAGAGATATTTGCTAGAAGAGCTAAGACAAGGGAAGCTAAGATTCAAGTAGAGTTGGCTCAGCTTAAATATAGACTTACAAGGCTTGGCGGATTAGGTACTGTTTTATCTAGAACAGGTGGAGGTATTGGTACTAGAGGACCTGGAGAAAAGAAGCTGGAGACTGATAGAAGACATATTAGGGAAGAAATTTATGATTTATCTAGTGAACTTAAAAAGATAAAGAAAAATAGAGAAACTCAAAGAGAGAAGAGAAACAAGCAAAATATACCTCAAATTTCCTTAGTAGGATATACTAATGCTGGAAAGTCAACGCTTAGAAATTCTCTTTGCGACCTGGCATCTTCAAGAGATACACTAAATAAAGAAAAGGTATTTGAAGCTGATATGCTTTTTGCAACCTTGGATACTACTACAAGAGCTATTACGCTTTTAGATAATAGGATTGCTACCCTTACTGACACAGTAGGATTTGTAAGGAAACTACCTCATGACTTGGTTGAGGCATTCAAATCTACATTAGAGGAAGTTATATTTTCAGATATACTATGCCATGTAGTTGATGCATCATCTTCTTATGCTCAAGAGCAAATTTATGCAGTTGAAGGTGTACTTGCAGAACTTGGTGTGAGGGAAAAACCAATAATATTAGTACTTAATAAAATCGATAAAACAACAAATGATGTAGTAGAGGAATTAAGAAAAAATAACTCTCAATATGAAATAATAGAAATATCAGCTAGAAATAAGATTAATTTGGATGGTCTTTTAAGAGAGATGGGTAAGCAATTACCAAACAAAATGAGGGATATAGAAGTTCTAGTTCCTTATTCTGATCAGCATATGGTAGCTTTTCTGCATAGAAACGGAAAGGTTCTTGAAGAAGAATATAAAGAAGATGGTACCTATATTAAAGCTACAGTAGACGAAGAAATTTATAATAAAAGTAAGAGTTTTGAGCTGCAACATTAACTTTATCTAGTATTGAATAAAATAACTACTTGTCTAATATAAATATATATGACTAATATCGAGAGTTGAATATCAATATGGATGAAAAGGATAAAGAGTTTCGGGAAAATAATAGTTCTAATGATGGGGAAACACAAGAAGATGATGAATTGAATGGCACTGTTGATAGATTTATCAACCAAGGGCAGGGGATATATCCAGCTAGTGGTCAGGGTTTAAATCCAAATAGTGCTTTATATCAATTACAAACCAATACTGATAAACAGAAGCAAGCAGGGTCATCATCGGATAACTTAACTACTGCAGGGAAATACTTGTTAGCTGGAGATGTAATTGCAAAAACAGATGAGCTAAAGACTGCTACTCAATCACTACAGGTTAATGAGTTGGAAAAAATATATTTTGATAGAAAGGTTAGACCTTTAGTTGATATAATTTACGAGTTAAGTACCGTAGCACAAAATTTTGCTGGTATGTCGAACCTTATTCAGGCTAATAACTATGGCAAAAAAAGAGAAGTTAAAAAAGCACTAGATTTAGCAGTAAGTGTACTAGATGAGGCTGATGAACTATGGGGTTTAGTTAGAACAAGAGTAAGATTTTTTGAAAAGAATATTGATCCTTATGAATAACCCTCCAAAATTAAGGTTTATATTATAATATAAACTTTTGGAGGGATTTATTATGGAAAGAATTTGTCCTTTATGTAACAGTTTGTCTAATATAAAAATTACATGTTCAGAATGTGGTGGGGAAATGGAAGACAAAGGAAGGGTACAGGAGTTTAGAGACTCTTATGCACCTGAAGATGAGTTAGAATATGAAAATGGCGATTGTAGGCATGTGTTTCAGTGTGATAAATGCATGCAATTAAAAAATATTGGAATAAAAAGTCTATACATATAACAATTTGTGTTGCCACTATATTATGGTGAAGTTTTACGTTTCATAGTATAATAAGTACTGAAATAAATTATATATTGGGGGCTAATATATATGACAAATGAAATTCTGAGATATCAGAAGGTTTTTACCTCTGTTATTGAAAGATTAAGGGAAAATCAGGATATTCTAGCTGTTATGGCTTTTGGAAGTATGGTTACAGGGGATCTTTGGGAAGGCTCAGATATTGATATCTTTGTGATTTTGAAAGAGCAACAAGAGAGTATAAGAAATATTTATACTGAAGAAAATGGTATTTCAGTACATATGAAACTATTAAGTAAGGAAAATTTTTTGAATTTTTATCAGAATAATGTTATAGGTGGATATATGCATAGGATACTAATATCCTCTAAATTAATATTTTCTAAGGATGAGCATATAACCAATGTTTTTAATAGCTTTAGATATATAAATGATAGTGAAAGAGAGAAATGGAACTTAGTATATCTGGGAGATATACTAAAAGATATAAGTCACTGTAAGAAATTAATTGCTAATAGTAATATAAAATCAGCTTATTTAACTTGTATGAGAACAGTTGAGAATTTTGCAAGTTTATTTCTGAATTTTAATGGTTACCTAGTAAGTAAAGATGTTATAAGCGTTGCTATAAATTTAGACGATAACTTTAATGTTATATTAGACGAACTTGTTAATGCATCTAATGATTTGGAAGCGGTTATATATAGCACTTTAAATTTCGTTGAAGGTTTTTTAGAGAAAAATATAAGAAGTTGCTGTAGTGCATTGATAAAATACCTTAGAGAACATAAAAACTTTATGAGCGCTGAAGAGATAAAAGTAGATGTGTTTTTTAAAGGATTTAATATACATATGGAAGATATATTAAAAGAATTAGCCAATAAGAAAATTATAAGAAAAGATCTTAGAAGTATAAAAAGTCAATCTGGAAACTTAATAGGTGAAGAAAATGTATATTGCTAAAGGTATCCATATATAGGGGTGCCTATTGGTTCAGGGGAATATTATGGATAAATATAGATTAAGGTTTAATAATGAATTTAATAAATATATTCAGCTGTATGAACATATAAAAAGTTTAATTGATAAAAATCAAATTGAAGATGGTGAGAAGCTGCCTTCAATAAGGGAATTAGCAGATTTTCTAAAATTGAATAAAGTTACTATAATTAATGCTTACAAAAAGTTGCAAGTAGAAGGATATGCTAATCAAAAAATTGGTAGTGGTACTTATGCTAAGAGAAGAGATAGTATAAGAGGATTTAAGAAGAGTTACTCTATTACCTTTAAAAAGCTTAGTAGCGGGAGACTCGGTGATGTAATAGATTTTACAGGAGAGACAACCTCCGCAGATTTTTTTCCTGTATCAGATTTGAAAGCAGTTTTAAATGATGTTCTTGATAGAGATGGTGCAGAAGCTTTAATATATCAAGATGTTTTAGGTTATGAAAAGTTAAGAGAGAGAATAAATGAAAAGTTTTGGGATAACAAATTAGATTTTGATGATATACTTGTAGTTTCTGGAGCACAGCAAGGAATTGATATAGTTTCAAAAGCACTTATTAATGTAAATGATAATATTATTGTTGAAAAGCCTACCTATAGTGGAGCTCTTTCTGTATTTAAATCAAGAAAAGCAAATATCTTTGAAGTGCCAATAGAGAAGGATGGTGTAGACCTGGAGGCTCTAAAAAAAATACTAAAAAAGAATAAAGTTAAATGCTTCTATTTTATGAGTTACTTTCAAAACCCTTCTACTGTAAGTTATTCAGATTCCAAAAAAAAAGAACTTCTAAAGCTAGCAGAAGAGCATGATTTCTACATTATTGAAGATGACTATCTATCTGAGCTCATATATGATGAAAATACTAAGTATTCTTCTATGAAATCTTATGATAAAAATGATCGTGTAATATATATAAAGAGTTTTTCTAAGATATTTTTACCAGGAATAAGAATTGGATATTTGGTATGTCCTAGAATATTTAAGGATTCAGTACAGAACTCAAAGGTTAATACGGATATATCTACGTCTTCCCTTATGCAAAGAGCTCTTGAAATGTATATGGAAAGAGAGTATTGGGTTGAACATATTAAACTTTTGAATGTGAAATACAAAGAAAGATATGAATTTATGAAAACAGAGATTCAAAAAAAATTAAATGAAAGAGTAGAATTTAATCCTCCAGGTGGAGGTTTACATTTTTATCTTAAACTTAGTGATAGTATACAAATAAATTCTATAGAATTGTTTTATAAGCTGAGGGAGAAAGGCATACTGATAACCCCTGGTGTTATGTTTTATAAGCATTCAAAAGAAGGAGAGAGATATTTTAAAATAGGATTTTCTCAAACTGACAGTGATAAGATAAGAAAAGGTATAGAGATAATTTCTAGTGTACTATCAGAGGAGGCTGAGGTTTATGGCATACCTAACAATTAAAGGTTATGGAGAAGATAGCTTTGACGAGAAAAAGTCAGAGTTTATTGGATATATTAAAAGAACAGAATCAGAAGAAGAAGCAAAGGCCTTTGTAGCTGAGATAAAGAATAAACATAAGGATGCTACACATAATTGTTATGCTTATATAGTTGGGCAAAATATGAATATACAAAGATATAGTGATGATGGTGAACCTCAAGGAACAGCAGGAATTCCGATTCTTGAAGTTATAAAGAAAAATGAAATTACGGATTGTACTGTAGTAGTAACTCGATATTTTGGAGGAATACTTTTAGGTGCAGGAGGACTCACAAGAGCTTATACAAAAGGGGCAGCAGTTGCAATCAAGGCTGCTGGAATAGTAGATAAGGTAGTAGGTATAAGAATCAATATTACATTAGAATATGATTTGTTAGGAAAGGTCCAGTATATATGTGGACAGAATAAATGGCATATCGAGAATGTAGATTATACAGATGTAGTAGACTTATATATTCTGGCTGAGAAGCAAGAAAGTGAAATGATTAAACAAAGTATTACGGAACAAACTAACGGAAAAGCAATCATTTTAGAGGATGAAGAAGGATTATATTTTAGGCAAGAAAATAGGCTTTTCAAAGAAATATAAGTTTATAAGTAATTGAGCTGAATATTAGTAACTTAATCCAGTGCAAAATGTTTAGATTGGCTTAAATGGGCGTATTTAGCACCAGTTGAAGTTTTCATAAGTTGAATATGAAAAATGGCTATGATATAATATTTAGGAATTTATTGTATTCATATGATGGTTAGGAGGAACAATAATGTCAGGACATTCAAAATGGCATAACATACAAGCAAAAAAAGGTAAAGTTGATTCTAGAAGAGGTAAGGTTTTTACAAAGATAGGTAAAGAACTTGCTATGGCAATAAAAAATGGTGGAGCAAATCTTGATACAAATTCAAAGCTTAGAGATGTTGTAGCTAAAGCAAAAGCCGCAAACATGCCTAATGATAATATACAAAGAGCAATAAAGAAAGCTGCTGGTGAAGCGGATACAGTAACATATGAAGAAATTGTTTACGAAGGATATGGCCCATCAGGAATAGCAGTTATAGTGGAAACATTAACTGACAACAAGAACAGAACTGCTGGTAATGTAAGACACGCCTTCACAAAGCAAGGTGGAAACATGGGAGCTTTAGGATGTGTAAGCTTTATGTTCCAAAAGAAAGGTGAAATCGTAATAGAGAAAGCTGATTCAGTAGATGAAGATGAATTAATGATGATGGCACTAGATGCAGGCGCTGAGGACTTTTCAGCTGAAGATGAAGTATTTGTTATAACTACTACACCTGAAGATTTTGGTTCAGTAAGAGAAACTTTAGAGTCAAATGGTTTAGAGTTCTTAGAAGCTGATATTAAAGCAGTTGCAGATACATATACATCAATAGACGAAGAAACAGCAGTTAAGTTCCAAAAGATGCTTGATCAATTAGAGGATGACGATGATGTTCAGAACGTTTATCACAATGCTGAGTTCCCTGAAGGATGGGAAGGATAGTAGTAATATCAACGGTTTCAGAGCTTTTTGTAAAGGTAATTCTATCTTAAATTTTAATAGACGATGATAAACTTAGCAAAAACCATAGTCGTTTTGTTAAGATAAATATCACCTTCAGTTTGTTAGTATATTTCTAGCAGATTGGAGGTGATTTTTTGTTGTTAGAAGATTTAATTAAAGAATATTTGTTACAACAGTTTGGAATCTGATTTCAGGTTTCAAATTTCTAAGTTTTAAACTACCATACTTCAAAATTAGTGGGTCATTCTCTCTAGCACCTCCATCGATGCCAAAATTGGGAGTCAATTGGTACTCTTTGGGTGCAATTTTTACTCAATCAACTATAATGGGTGGAATTGGTGTCGGAGATAAAAATAATGGTTTAGGATCTAATGCTGAAGCGGTATTTCCTATAAACGAGTTATGGAGAATATTGAAAGAACAAGGTATTGTAGGAGGTAGTCGACCTATACATATATATTTAAATGTAGATGGAAGAGAACTAGCACTTGTAGTTGCTGAGAATCAAGACGTTATTGATAGATATAATTTAAGAGATAGGGGAGGTGCTTTTTCATAATGCCAAACAGTTTATATTTTAACAATAAAGATAGCTATGAGGACTTAGATTTGCTTTTTTCTGAAACACCTCATATGCCTTTCACTATAGAAGACGTAGAAAATGTTCCTATTGATATAAGAAATGGAACAGTTACAAGAAAATTAGGTGCTTATAAAGACAAGTCTATTAATGTAAAGTTTAAATTAAAAACAGATAATAACAATTATTACAGTAAAATAGATGAAATTATTGAATGGCTAAATATTATTGGTGATAGTTCTTTAATATTTAGCTTTAATTCTGATAAAAAGTTTATAGTAAAATCTATAAACGAAGTAAGCGACATACAAAGACAAGTTGCATGGGATGGAGAATTTGAACTTACTTTTATATGCGAGCCTTTCAAATATCCTTTGCTTGAAGATAATATAACATTAATAACTATTAGTAGTATATATAATATAGGGAATGTCTATTCTGAACCTTATTTTAAGGTTTATTGTACTGGAAATCTTATATTGACTATTAATGGTAATTCTATAACACTAAATAATATTAGTGGATATATAGAATTAGATGTTTTAAAGGGTTTGGTTTATAAAGATATTTATAACTATAGCTATATGGATAGTACAAATGGAAAGTTTGAAAATTTAAGATTAAAAAGGGGTAAAAATATAATAAACCTTAGTAATAATATAACAAAAGTAGAAATAAAAATTAGGATAAGGTATTTAATAAGATATCTTGTCTTTTATATTTATGAGAAGGAGATGTGGTAAATATGAAAACAATAAGAGAAATCTTAATGGATATAAATAATAGAGTATTAACAAAGCTTGAAGCAAAACAGGATGATGTAAATAGTAGGTTTATTCAAATTACACTGTTAGATGGTAATAACGCAATAAACTTGACTGGTAATACAGTTAAAATATTTGGCGTAAAAGCAGACAATACAAAAATATTTAATGATGTAGAAATTACCGATGCTACAAATGGTGTTATCTTGATCGAATTGACTAACCAAGCTTTAGCTGTTGCTGGAGAATTACAATGTGAATTAGTCATATATGGATCAGAGAATAGTGTCTTAAGCAGTAAAGTATTTACTATAAATGTTTTAGAGAGCATAAGAGATGATAGTGCAATAGAAAGTACAGATGAGTTCACTGCTCTTACGCAAGGTATTAATAAATTAGAAGCTTGGGATCAGCAATTCCAAGCTAAATATGATGGGTTAAATACTCAGTATGCTAGTCAATTAATATCCCATACCTCGCAATTGGCGAACATTGCAACTGATGTGGATTTATTTGGTGCTTATGGAGATGGTGTTCATGATGATTCTATGGCTATACAAAATGCGATAGATTTTGCTGGAGATAACGGGATAATAAGACTTTCTAAAAACAAAATATACTTAATTAAAAATGGTATTGTATTACACAATAATCAAACTATATATGGTTATGGTGCAACTCTAAAAAGGTGTGATGAAAGCAAAACAACTTTATCATCCCAAGCGGATTATACTAGCAGTCAAATTACTGTAAACAATGTCCCTACAGATTGGAAAGCTGGAGACACAATACATATTTATACTGGCAATAGTATAAATATGACAACAGATATAAAAACAATCAGTGATATTAATGGTAATGTTATAACTTTAAATAACTCTATTGGTAAGTTTATTAATAGTTCAAACAATGATGTTTATCCAATAGGTACAGGTGTTAGAAAAGTTTTTATAATGGTTTCATCTCAGCAATACCCTACTCCAGCTGTAACGAAAGTATATGGGGTTACATTTAATGGAAGTAAGAATCATAATTCAAGTAATTATTACTGGTATTTAAACTCTTGCTTAAGTGTATATGGATTTGGAACAGAAGTATGTGATTGTAAATTCATTAATACTCCAAATGAAAATATAATAACTCATGGAGCTAAAATTACAAATAACTATGCAGAAAACCTAAACGGAAGTTTTGTACATTTGTCATCCCCACCTTCAAATTTGGGTGCTGAGTTTATGGGAACAATTATAACAAACAATGTTGTTAAGAAAAGCAATACAATAAATCCTACTATAACTGGTCACAGTCTAGCAGTTATAGAGCAAAGTTGGAATGCAGGAAAAACAATTATAAATAGTAATTATTTTGAGGGAAATTCACTAGCCATTTGTTTTGATTTAATAACTCAAAATACAGGTAGCAGTACATCATATTATGACGAATTTATTGTTACAAATAATATATTTAAGAATTACAGTAAAATCACTAGAGATATTAATAGCTATATTACTTGGGATTTAAATAATAGGATTGTTACAAGTAACTTATTTATTAATTGTGGATCAACAGATCTAACTAATATGGCATCAAAAAACATTATATTTAAGAATAACTTACTAAGTGGAACTACAACCGTATCAGGCGACATAAATATCGATAAGAGTAATCATATAGTTTATTCTGACACAATAGCATCTATTAGTTTGCAAAGCACAGATGGAACATTCACAATTGCTCATTTTGCCAATGGAAGTACGTATTTTCAAAAGGGTTCAAAACAATATATGTATGTTGATTCAAACGACAACCTAATCTTAAATAAAGATGCAAAAATACTAAACCCACTAAGTGGTGTAGTTAATGTAGGAGATTTTAATCGTTTCATTACTGATACAATGACAAGTGCACCGTGGAGAAATTACTTGAATAGCACATATCAAAAATTAAGCATTGGTAGTGAAGTGTATTTCCCTAATATACCAACACCAGCAATATATATAAAAGTTGGAACAGATAGTTGGGTAACAATACAAACTACTATATTTTAATTGACAATAGAAAAAATATTACAACTCAACTTAAGAAATAGGAGTGATAGAATATTTATAATTAGTTCATTGTTAGGAAAATTATTGAGAATAATAAAAAATAAAAAGATAAAATATCTCATATATTTATTGCAAACAAAAATAGATAAAAAGATCTTAGGGTATTGATTATATTACGACTTAAATCACCAAAGACAAAACAGATATTTTATGAGAAATATATGAATACAAAATGGATTTAAACGTATAATTATCATGAAAATTTAAAAAACTATAGGAAAATAGCATCACTTTTAAGGTAATTATATATTTTATCCGTTGACAACGGATTAGTTGTGTAGTATTATTTAAGTATAAATTAAGTTAATAGTTAATTAATATACATAGATGTGAATATGTAGTTTTACATCTAAAGTCGGGATGAAGACTTTAAACTCATTCCCATTCCAGAGTAAACTGTGAAAAATCAGTAAAAGGATGACTTTGTCATCCTTTTATTTTTAGGGGGAAGTTAGATGGAAGAAATTTCTTTTAAGGATAGAGTAAGAAGTACAGCAATTAGTGAAGCAAAAGCATATAAAAATAAATATGTTAACTATGAGTATCTAGTATGCTCAGAAGCATTTGTGTTAAAAGATTATTATATTATAAATTGTAAAGAAGAAAATTATCAGCATCTTATAGGCGTTAATTCAGAACTTCAAGCGCAAGTTTTTTTTGAAAAATGTTATAATGGTACCTTGAAAAATGAGGATTTTGACTTCATAAAAAGAGGACAATCTGAAAAGTCTGTAAAGGGTTCTGTTAGAAGAAAAATAGCAGTTTTATCTAGTATGATGAATTTGTTCTATAACCATAATCTTAAGGTGGAAGAGTCATTTGTTAAGAATCAAATAAGTTGCAGTTTTGCAACTACTGATAATATATGTACTTTAGGCTTTATAAATACTTCTAAATCATATCCCAAAACATTGATAAAAGGGAATGAGCTTAATAGTACTAAAACACAAGATGTTAGTTTGGTGCTAAGAAAAAAAATAGAGAATGAAAAATTTGATGAAATTATTATTGGTGATTTGGAAAATTTAAAGAATCATTCTAGTAAAATTGAAAATTTAATCGATTTGACTCTAATAAATCATAATTCAAATAATGTAATAAAGGAAAATCAAGATATAATTAATGAAGTTGCGGCTACAGAATTTTATGAAGAAAATAATTCAGATAAATAGTACAAGTTATACATACCAAAATTAAGCAATTGCTACATATTATAAGTGTATATTATAGAAAATATGACTCTTGTAAAAAAATTAATAAAAAATTTACAAGTCTGTTAAAGCGCACAATTTCACTAGCACACCATGCAATAATAAATATATTTATTATTGCATGGTGTGCTAGTGAGTTAATCCGTTATTGACAGGGTTATTGGCGTTGTGTATAATATAAGTGTATTTTAAAGCAAACTAAAATTATATACTTAAATAAAAAATAAGTTGCTATATAATTAGTGGCTTTTTGTTTTATAGTGAGGAATTTTATGTTTGAGTTAGAACAATGTATTAAGGATGAGGTTAAGCATCTTAAAAATAAATATAATTTAAAAATAAATCATATTATCAATGAGAGTTCGTATAAAATAATTTATAACGGTAAAGTTATAGCTTTAATAGATTTTATAGAGAGTGATGATATATTTGAAATATTGCACTTTGAAGTGTTTGAGAAATCCAAAGGTTATGGAAAGTTAGTTATTTTAGAATTGTTGAAATGTAAATATTTATTTAAGCTAGATTCATTAGAATCATCAATTGGATTTTGGAAAAAGATGGGGTTTGAGATGTGTAATCATGGAGATGAAATTAATTGTTTCTATGATAATAGGTGAAAAATTAAATAATTTATTGTAGTGAAGAACTTAGAGAAATCTAGGTTCTTTTTGTTTGGAAAAAAATAATGAAATGGGGTGATATTTTGATAACAGTACATAGTAGTACAACTACAGACTTCAATAATAATGGATTAGCTGTATTAACTAATATAATTAAAACAGAAGTCAGTGAAGTTATTAACGGTGATTTTAGAGTTACATTAACATATCCACTAGCAGATAAGAAATCCAAATATCTTATTAAGTACAATATAATTAAAGCAATGACTCCTCGAGGTTATAACATATTTAGAATAGAAAAAAGCAGGCGCAGCAATGATGGGAATAATATTGAGTGCATATGTGTTCATGAATCATATTACGCTTTAGAAAGGAATTTTCTAAGAGATGTAAGACCGACTAGCACCGATGGATTAGGTGCTTTAACTTGGATGAAAGATCACGCTGAAAGTCCTGTTAGATTTAACTTTGTAAGCGATATAGAAAAGATAGGTACTGCTTATTATATTAGAAAGAATTTTCTTGATGCAATAATGGGTGACGATTATAATAGTTTTTTAAAAGTTTGGGGTGGAGAATTAGATAGAAGAATAGATAGTATAGGGGTATATAAGCAACTTGGTACAGATAGAGGATTTAAGGTTACTGAAGGTAAAAATCTTATTACTATAGAGGAAAGTACAGAAGGTACTGAGATAACTCGATTAATGGTTACTGGTCGTGATGAAAATGATAATGTTCTTGAATTACCTGAGAAATATGTAGACAGTCCGCTTATTAATAACTACCCTGAAGTATCATTCAAGCATATAGATTTTCCTAATGTTAAAGTGTCGAGAGAAGATGCAGTAACTGAATATGCAGACAAACAAGCTGTTTATGCTGAACTTAGAAGGCAAGCAGCCTTATTGTATACTGAACAACATATTGATAGACCTTCAGTAAATTTCTCGATTGAATTTGCGGATCTTAGTAAAACTGATGAATACAAGGAAATAAAAGCACTACAACAATTATATCTAGGTGACATAGTTACGATACATAGTAGTAAATTAGGGATAGATATTAAGGCTAGGCTTATAAGTTATACTTATGATTGTGTATTGCAAAAGTATACTAAGATTGAACTAGGTGATTATGTAAAGAGTGAATATACTGTAAGTAATATCTTAAATAATAGAATTGCTACAGTAAGTACAGAATCTAACTTTATAGGTGATAAGATAAAACAAGCTCTTGGTGGACATTGTATAAAGCGTGAGGGCGAGATATTGATTATGGACACTGATAATATAGCAACAGCGACTAAGGTGTGGAGATGGAACTTGAATGGGTTTGGTTATAGTTCTACTGGATACAATGGAACATTTGGAACCGCAATAAATATGAATGGAGAAATTAATGCTTCATTTATAAAGACAGGGGAATTGGATGCGAGTTTAATAAAGGCTGGAACTATTTCAAGTGCTGATGGAACTTTTAGACTTGATTTAGGCAATAATAAACTTACAACATATGACTCGGATGGACTTAAGGCCATCGAAATAGTAAATCAAGATATTAAATTCTACGATTTTCAAACTGGATCAAATCAGCAAACTGCTACAATAATGTCATCATATCATGGTGATACTAGAAAAAATGGATTAACCATAGGAGCAAAGCAAAACAAATATATAGGTATTGGAAAACAAACTAGTGATACTTATAGCGAAAACTACGTTGAATTCGACATGGGTGCATTAGGTAATACATACCCAGTAACATTTTATAAAGATGTTTCTTTGTTTGGTGATATAAGACAAAAAATAAATAATAATTATTATTATCCTGCTTGTGTAGTACAAACTGGAAATACATGGATGACAACAAATCAAGAGATTAGAATTAATTTATATGACGACTTCAACTATTGTAGCAATAAAGCCATTCAAGTTGGAGCAATAGGAATATATAGAAATAGTTACAACTCTTTAGCAGAATTTTATTTAAATAGTTATTATATAGAAAGTAACCAATTAGTGCTAAAGGGTGGTATAACTCACAAATTAGTGGTAAACGGTAGTGATACTTGGGTTACAGATGGACAGATAAATGTACACTGGATGGTTATAGGAGCAAAGTAGGAGGGGAAATAATTGATATATATAACATATTATAAAAGTGATGGAGAAATAACAACGCCTTGCATAGTAAGCGAGACAGAACAAAATTTTAATGATATATTTGGCAATAGAGCTGAAGAAATGACTTTGATTTATGATTCTTTGTCTTTTAGTTTGGGAAATATAGATCAAGAGAATATATTTCTTAATGATATTATTCGAGGAAATTACAAAGTAAATTTAGAAACTAAAACATTAGAGAAAAAGCAGCTTGGTGAATTAAATATTAAGTATAATTAGGCACTTCATTAATTTGAGGTGCTATTTTTTGATGCTTAATTAAGCCTGAATAAATAAATTGCATAAAGATTTACTTAATATGTAATATATGAGGTAAAATGCAGGGTTTTTTTCCTTGATGTGGTTATGTTGTAAAATTATAATTGAATATGTACTAATTTTAGAGGGGGAAAATAAATGAAGAAAATATTAGTATCTTTAATAGTAGGTGTATTATCTTTAAGCCTAGTAGCGTGTGGTCAAGCGAAAGATTCAAAACAAGCTACAACGGAGCCAACTAAACAAGAGCAGAAACAACCAGAAGAACCAAAGAAAGAGTCGAGTGTAAATTTTCCTGAAGGACAAAGTGAGTCTGGTAAAGGTAAAATATTCGTGTCAACTCCTGCTGGAACTTCAGAGAATGGAAATGTGCCAGCGATTTTAGTAAAGTCGGATACACTTATAACACAAATAGGACTTAATGCTCAAGAAATGGATGGTAGTAAGATTAGTTATATTTATATAAATAAGAATTTTATAAGTAAAGAGCAACTAGCAAATGGTGAAGTATCATTAGATCTAAAAGAAGAGAATCTAAAGGCAGGTACTTATACAGTTGGTGTAATCCAATTTGATAATGATCAACCAAGTGGAAAAGTAGTAACATATCACGAAACTAAATATCAAGTTAAGCAATAGTAGGAGAACCTTTTGGTTCTCTTATTTTTATGTAATTAATTTACTAATGGGATGAGTACAAGAAAGTAAACATAACTAAAAAGATGTTATAAGAGAGTCGGTGTAAAATGGACGATTTAATGAAAGCAGCGCTTAGTCAAGGTTTTGGCTATGCGCTTTTTGTATTTCTTCTCCTATATGTTTTAAAAACAACAGGGGAGAGAGAAAAGAGATATCAAGGATTATTAGATAAATTGACAGAGAAATTCAGCATTATCGAAGACATAAAGGGCGATGTAAAAGAAGTTAAGGATTTTATATTTAAGAAATAGGAGATGATCAAGATTGGATATGATACAAAATAATTTCTCTTGGAATGGTACATTTACAGATGGAGAGAATAAACCTAATAAAATAGTTTGGCATAATGCAGATTCTTCAAATTGTACCGTAGAAGATATACATAGATGGCATTTGGCAAATGGATGGGCTGGTATAGGGTATCATTTGTTTATAAGAAAAGATGGATCAGTTTATCAAGGTAGACAATTTGGTTGGAGGGGAAGTCATTGTCCTTCGGCAAATTATAATAGCATCGGTGTGTGCTGTGAAGGGAAATACATGACAGAACAAATGCCTTCAGCTCAATTACAAGCTTGCTTAGAAGTTAAGGCATATCTACAGGGGATTTATGGTAGTATACCTAGCTTTGGACATAGGGAACTTTATAGTACAAATTGTCCTGGAATAAAATTTCCTTTAGATGCTATAAAGAATGGTCAAGCACAAAGAAATACAGTAGTACAAAATAATAATGTAGAAGGTGATTATATGAGTAAAAGATATCAAAATGGAAAGACACCAGAACCAGTATATGCTGATGAAAGATTAACTATTAAGATAGGAAGTTTAGATCCATTCGAAGTGTGTGATGCTATAGCTGATGTAGATGGAAAAATAGTTGTAATGTACAATACACCAAATGGAAAAAAGGCTGGTTGGGTTGGATATAGAGGTGGACTATAAGGGCTTGTTCGAGGGTCATCGGTGCATTTAATATTCCTTCACCCCCATTCTGCTCCGCTCCTACCATTTCTAATTGATTGAATTTTTTAAGTCTATTACTTAATTGGAGTATGTTTTTATTGGTCTATTAGACTTTGTTTTATACCAATATTGATACCAAGTTGGATGCTAAAAAATAACTGATGGGAGTAAATCACATGAGATTATATCATTTGGGGATTCCCCCAACTGTTATTGACGTTCGCAATTTCGCTATCGTCAGTTTGGGATTCCCCAAAGCGATTGAGAAATCGCGAACGATTGGAATTTTCCAAACGTCAAGTAGGTTTTTCGCTATTTCGCTATTAACCTATTTAGTAAAAAATAAATTATAAGTAGGAGATGTTTATATAATGAAAGAAAAATTAAGTAAACTTATAGAAGTAAAGAAATTAATAGCTCTAGTACTTACATTAGTATTTTGTGTATTGGCTTTTAGAAATGAAATCAATACATATTTTATGGCTATTTACACAATGATTATTGGTTTTTATTTCGGTCAATCTACAGCTAAAGAAACTAAGGTAGTAGGATAAGGATTACCGAACTTGGGTAACCTTTGATATTTATCCGAAGCCAAAACTGGATTTGTTTAAGTATCAAGTTTTGGGGATGGCATAAAATGACCTAGGCAAGATGGTCAAAGAATAGCTTATTACTATTTAATATGGTCAATGATTGGCTTGTTTTTATTATAGAAATTAAACTTAAGTATCTATTATCAGTTGTTTTTATAAAAATTTAAGCTAAACGTTGACCTTAAAAAAATAATATAAGCCATTTATTGACCAAGAGCTTAGAACATATGCTCAAAATTGAGTTGAGGTTATTTCTCGACTTCACCAGAATTGGCGAGGTCGGTGTAAAGTTGGGCTATATTTGGATGTAGCAGAACGCTACTACCGAAAGTTTAGATGTCGCTATCCTTTTTCGGGATAGCAGATTTTACTAGGTTTGACAAAACTGTCAAAGGGTATTCAAAGAATGAATAACGTCATGTAAATTCCTTTGAAGGAATTACTAAGAACAAAATTGTGCTAAGTTATGTAATGTCTTTATAGAACTTTACATTTATGTCTCCTTCGGTATGAAGGTAACACCAATAAAGGATATGCATAGTTTACGTATCCTTTTAACCAAGGGGAATTTCCCGTCAGTGATTACCATCATAAATAATGACATAGTTTTATAAGTGGGTAAGTATTCCTGTTACTTATATGGTAAAATATTGATATAAGTAGAAGGAGGCTGGTACTATGAAAAAAGCTCTATATTCATTATTCCTAATATCATTACTGGTTATGACTTCATGTAGTAGTAACACAAAATCTCAAGTAAGCAAAGAGACAAACACTAATAATATTAACCAAGATAAGGCAAATAACACTACTTCTGATAATATTAAATCTGATGAACAAAAGAAAGATATTCAGATGGAAGACATCAAACTCCCATCTGGACTTAAAGACAAAGAGTTATTTAGTCTTGAAAAACAGATTTATCCAATTCTTGAAAAGAGCTTGAAAGAAAAAAAGGGACTTACAAAAGAAGATATTCAAGTTTATGAAAAATTTAATAAATATTTAGGAACGAATTTTCCTGACAATAAAACAGAATATGATATTGTAAGATGTTTTCAAGATGCTCATCAAGAGGCTGGAAGAATTACTATGGATATCTTAGATGAAAAGCCACAGAAAGTAATTGATTATGAATCAGAGCAAGGATTAATGTGGTTAGATAAAGTGAAAAATTATTTTGAAAATTAGAAACTATAAAATAAAAACGAACTTGATAGAAGTGCTACTAAAAATAATATTATAGTAGCCTTTTTGTTTTTGATTAATTTCATTAATATGCTTATACAAGGTGCGTCAAATTTGACCTTTAAGGCTAGTCGGCAATTCCGACGAGATTTATCTTAGTAAGATTGGGTACAAGTAAATTAATGAAATTAAGAGTATTGTAAAATAATAGTTGAAATAAATTAAGATAAATGTTAGTATTGAACTGTAAAATATAAGTATTTTAATTATGATATATACTAACAGAAATTAAGATAGAAAACTAATGAAACCTATTGGAATTACTAGGTTTACGGTTGTAATGACGATGATGTTCAGAACGTTTATCACAATGCTGAGTTCCCTGAAGGATGGGAAGGATAGTAGGCTTTAAGAAAGAATTTGAACGTAAGAGGGGAGCTTTTATTGTTTGAAAAATGGGTTTTGGATAGGACGTAGATAAAAAGATTCATTTTGTTATGATATATGTCAAATATAAAAGTATCTTCATGATGATATACAAAAAAACACTCTTAAAAGTTGTATGAAAACAACTATAAGTGTGTTTTTTTTATGTAAAGGGAAATATAAAATTATCTGAGTAAAATGGAAAGTATTATAAAAAATAAGGGGGGACACTGCGTGTAGCGGTGTCCAGGTAAGGTTAGGAGAAAGAACACAACAATCTAAGTGTTCTTGTGTATAATTATAAACTGAATTAACATTAATATCAAGCTTTATGTGACAAAAATAATTATTTAATGTAAAAAAATCAATACAACTGTTTAATTTTGGCACAATGATTGAGTGTTGTCTTAAAATTAGATTTAATGTATTGAAAAAGAAGTTGTATTATTAAAGAATTACCTGTTTTTATATTTTTCTTTAAAATTGATTTAAATGCTTAAAGACACTAAGTAAGCAAAAATTTAACTTGATTAGTGTCTTTAAATATAATATAACTTATAAAGTTATGTGTAGAGTATTATCTTCAATTAATAAAACTAGCTATCTGATTTTTTCCTCTTTTCTTTGCAAGATATAGAGCGTCATCAGCTTTGTTCATAAATTCATTGATAGTTAAGTCCGTGCTTGGAACAAGTGAAGTTATTCCAATGGATAAGGTTACTTTATCAGATACTGTGGAGAATTTATGTGGTATATTTGCATTAGCAACTTTTTGTTTTAAACTTTCACCAAAGTCTAAAGCTCTGTCTAGTTGATATTCGGGCAATACAACTACAAACTCATCTCCTCCGTATCTTGCAGGAAAATAATTTTCGTCTTTAACACTGGATAGGATATTAGCTATGGTCACAATGCAATTATCGCCGGCAATATGACCATAGTTGTCATTATACTGTTTAAAGTTGTCAATATCAAAAATTATCAGTGATAAAACCTTTTTTTCTTGTACATGCTTTTCCCATAGCTCATATAAATATTTATCAAGCTTTCTTCTATTGGGAATTTTAGTCATACTATCATTTTCAGAAAGAAATAATAATTTTTCATTTAATCTTTTTAGCTCAAATTGAACGGCATGAGTTTTCTCTATCTCCATCTCTAATTGTTTTGACTTTATGGCGTTGTTTATTGCGATAGCAGCATAAGACGAAAGTGACTTAACCATTTCTACATGGTAAGAGGTAAAAGAATTTTTTTCCTCACTCTGTATAGACATAACACCAATTATATTAGAATTCACCTTAAGTGGACAGAAAATTAAAGATTGTAGCTCGTATTGATCTTTTTCCATAACTGACTTGTAAGTTTCACTATCCGTGTATTTTAAAAATTCTTTGTTCATATCATTTATGATTACAAAGTCTTCGGTTTCAATACATATACTTGTGAAGTTTGAGCGGTTCTTAACATTAGTGCTTTTCTTTTTTTTCTTTTTGCCACGTTCGATTACATCTAAGTAATTAACTACTGAGTTTTCTTTATCGTATAGACCAATGCTCAAATAGGTCAAATCCATGAAGTCCTTTATACTTGAATAAAGGATATCAATAATAGAGTCTAAATCTAAATTAGAAGTGATTTTTTGACCTAATTCACTTATTATAGAGAGTTTCTCTACAACCATTTGAAGAGATTCAGATTTTCTTTGAAGATTTTCATTATTATTTATGATTTCCTTTTTTTCTATTTCAATTTTTTTGATTTTTTTACTTATATTCAAGTTGTTTATTCTATGTTTATTTAAATAAGATGCATTAATTCTTTCGTTTTCTAGATGCATATTAAAGTAATTAAAAGCAGTTTGAAAATCTTTAATCTCAGCATAAAATATTGATAGGATAGAAGCTGTTTCTGATATTTTTTCAACAAAATTATTTTTTATAGATAAATCGTAAGCCTTGTGAAGAATCACTAAAGACTTTTTTAAATCATTTCTATCCTTAAGATATTGATAATAATTTATATAAACATCTATTTCGTTATAAGGTGAACTTTGAGCTTCAATTCTATCTATCGTTATATTAAAATATTCATCTGCCTTATCAAAATCATTTTTCTTCCAATACGTAAGGGCAGCAAGTTTATAACACTCTGGTTGGCCTAATGTATAGTTGTATTTTTTGAAATATTCAAGTGCTCTAAAGGATAGGGTATTTGCCTTATCATACTCGTGAAGTAAATAATACAGTTCTCCTAAACTGAGAATTGTTACACCTTTAGAAAATTGAAAGTCATAATTTTTATCAATATCATAGGCTCTATTACAGTATTCTAATGATTCGTCATAGGCTTTGAGAAGTTTATAGTTTTCAGCGATATTGTTCAATGTACGAACCATTGCTTTTTCTTTAGACGAGTTAGTATAAAACTTCTTCCCGTCATCGACTAAATATGCTATTTCTTCAGCATTATTATAGAAATCCATACCTCTTTCATAATCGCCAAGTTCACTAAAGGTGTTGCCCAATAAATTGTAAGAACTCCATTGAAGATCGTATATATTTTCTTTAACAAAAAAGTCTAAAGAGTCAAAGGTCAAACTTATAGCTTCTTCATAATTTCCTATAGTATAGTAACAGCTAGATATCATATGCTTTGATGCAGCTGTACCTAAATCGTAATTTATATTTTTTGATAGTGATAGGGCTTCTAATGAAAGCTTTATGGCTTTTTCAGGATTATCATATCTAACTTCATTTATTCTTAAGAGAAGCATGTCTATTTCGTTTATATTAGTTTCTGTATTCATAAGAACTCCCCATTTTATTTACAAAACTTTTAATTTTATTTATAAATATACCATAAATCTACATTGAATCCAATAAAATTATAATAATGTGTTAAATTTTAATTGGATAATAACAAGGTGAAAGTTAGAGCGGTAAACTTTTGATATTAATAATTGCTTTAATAGTTTAACCAAATATAAATAATTAATGAAAATAAAAGTGGAGAATTATATTATATAGAAATAACAAATAGAAAAGTTCTTATAAAATAACACATTTGAACTATCTTCATGTTTTTATAGTTTTAAGCTTTTGATGAGTGGATTTTGGAAGACAGGTTTTATAAGAACTGATATAGTTACATAAAAAAAAGGATTCTCTAAAAAATTAGGAATCACTTTTTATTGATAACCACTTAATTTCAATAAAATACTTTATCAGAACCTTTATAGTAATATGAATTCAAGTTATTCAGCTTTGATTGCTTCATTTAAAGTATGCCATGCTAGTACAGCGCATTTCACTCTTGCTGGCATATTAGATATATTTTTGAATATGAGAGCATCTTCAAGCTTCTCTAATTCTTCATCATCAGTTATATCTTTCTTAATCATTGATATAAAGGTATTTACAAGGTCTAATGCTTCGACTTTTCTTTTTCCTTTAATAAGGTCAATCATTATAGAAGTAGAAGCTTGCGAAATAGCGCAACCTGTACCTGTGAAAGCAGCATCTTTTATATAATCACCATCAAATTTTATTTCAAGCTGTATTTCATCACCGCAGCTTGGATTGTGGCCTTTTTCAACTCGATCTAATTCTTCTAAGTGACGTTTGTTTCTAGTTGAGTTGTTATGCTCCATTATTAATTGAGTGTATATATTACTGAGATCCATAACCAAATAACCTCCTAGCATACTCAAGTGCAGTTACTAGAGTATCAATATCTTCTTTATTGTTATAGATTGAAACACTTAGTCTGCAGGTAGAGTTTATATTTAGATATCTCATAAGTGGTTGAGCACAGTGGTTACCAGCTCTTACACATACGCCTTTTGAGTCAAGTATTGTAGCTAAGTCGTGGGGATGTATACCGTCAATGGTAAAGGATAAAACCGAGCCTAGCAAATCTTTATTGTCAGTAGTATAAATCTTTACAAAGCCAAGTTCATTTAATTTATCGTAGGCATATGAAATTATTTCATGCTCATGTTTAATTATATTGTCTATCCCTATTGAATTTATGAAGTCAATAGCCTCTGATAGACCGATAACACCTTCGACGTTTTGAGTACCGCCTTCAAATTTGTGAGGTAATTCAGCAAAAGTAGTCTCTTGCTCATAAACATATTCTACCATGTCTCCACCATATAAGAATGGAGGCATTTCTTCTAATAATTCTTGCTTTCCATAAAGTACGCCTATTCCCATAGGTGCAAACATTTTGTGACCTGAGAATACTAAAAAATCAGCATCTAATTTTTGTACGTCTACTTTTCTATGGGCTATGCTCTGTGCGGCATCAATAACAACTTTAGCTCCAACTTCATGGGCTTTATGAATTATATATTCTACAGGATTTAAAGTTCCAAGTACATTAGAAGCATGACCTATAGCTACTAATTTAGTCTTGTCTGTTATCTTTTTATCTATTTCATCCGTTGTATATTCATAGTTAGAGTCAATATATAAATAATTTAGTTTGCAGCCTTTTGCAATAGCTATTTGCTGCCAAGGAATAAGATTTGAGTGATGTTCTGTAATTCCTATAACTATTTCATCATCTTTATCTAATTTTAAGTTTCCGTAAGAATATGCTATTAAATTTAGAGCTTCAGTAGTTCCCTTAGTAAAGATTACTTCTTTTGATGACTTGGCATTTATAAAATCCTTAACTTTTTCTCTACCTTGCTCAAAACTATCAGTTGCTTTAACACTTAAAGTATAAGCTCCTCTATGAGGATTTGCGTTTATTTCCTTATAATATTTATTCAAAGCTTCTATAACAGATAATGGCTTTTGAGTGGTGGCAGCACTATCAAGATATACCACTGGTAAGTCATTAAGACTTTGATTTAAAATAGGAAAAAGTTCTTTAAGCTTATTCATTTTTTAGCCTATTCTTAACCGAATTCATTAATTGCTGCCTTAAATCATCTATTGGAATTTTATCTATTATTGGTGTTAGATATCCTTCTATCATAAGCTTTTTGGCATTAAGCTCACTTATTCCTCTGCTCATAAGATAGAATAATGCGTCTTCATCGATTTTTCCTGCTGAAGCAGCGTGTTGACCTTCAACGTCATGTTCGCTACAAAGAAGTAGAGGAATCGAGTTGTTTCTTGCACTTTTGGATAGAAGCATAACATATTCTTCCTCAGAACCTTTTGATTTAGAAGAACCAGTCTTGAAATCTAATGTTCCTCTAAAAGTCTTTTTAGACTTATCGGCTAAAACACCTTTTACATCTATATTGCTAGAGGTCTTTTTACCGATATGAGTCATTTTAAAGTTTATATCTATTAATCTATCCGAATCTCCATAGTAAACAGAACTAATGGTGCTTTCGCTATTATCGCCTACAAGATCAGATGAATAGTTTGTTATAGCTTTTCTAGCTCCCAATTCTATAGGAATAAGATTAACTTTTGCTCCTTCTTCTACTTTGGAGAAGAGAGAATTAAAATGATTAGTATTGTAGTTTAGATTTTGAACTATAAAAATATTTAAAGTAGAATCTTTTTTTGCATGTATTTTAGTAAAGCCATTGTGATAGTAGATATTTTCATCAACAGATGTATATTTGATTAAAACATTAACTGTGCTTTTTTCTCCTAACACAATTAGATTTTTATCTACAACTTTAGAATTTTCAGAGTTTAATTCGTAATCAATACAAATTAAGTCTTCAATAGATTTATTGGCTTTAACTTCTAATGCAAAACCACAATTATTTGAATCAAGGGTTTCATCTAATTGTAATCTTGAAACACCTTCAAAATTATTAGTATTAAATGTATTGGCTAAAGTATTTGATTTTTCTATTGGATGAAGAGAGTAGTCTGAAGTTTCTTTGAACTCGCAGTATTCTCTTTCGTAATTAACGCTTGGAATAGATATCTCTTCATTTAAAGATATAGTATTTACTTTAAGCCATCTAAATGTGCTTACTGGTATTGTGTTTAAGTCCTTTAATATTTTGTTTTCCAACCTTCATCCCTCCTTATCCAATAGTACCTTCAAGTTCTATATTTATTAAGTTATTCATTTCTACAGCATATTCAAGAGGTAGTTCCTTTGTGATAGGGTCAACAAAGCCTCTTACGATCATAGCCTTGGCTTCTTCTTCATCAATACCTCTGCTCATTAAATAGAAAATTGCATCATCGCTGATTCTTCCTATTTTAGCTTCGTGTCCGATATCTACTTCATCATTTTCTATCTGAATTACTGGTATAGTATCTGATTTTGATTTACTGTCTAACATCAAGGATTCACAAGATACATAAGATTTAGAGTTTACTGCATTACTGTTAATCTTTACTACACCTCTATAGATAGCTGTACCACCATCTTTAGATATTGACTTTGAATGTATAGTAGAAGAAGTATTTGGGGCTGCATGAACTACCTTTGTACCTGTGTCTAGGGTTTGGCCGCTTGATGCAAATGTTATTCCTGTAAATTCCGATTTTGCTCCTTCGCCTTTTAGTATGCTCATTGGATAAAGCATAGAAACTTTAGAACCAAAAGATCCTGATACCCATTCGATTGTGCCATTTTTTTCTACAACACATCTTTTTGTATTTAAGTTAAGCATGTTTCTTGACCAGTTTTCTATAGTTGAATATCTAAGTTTTGCATCTTCTCTTACAAATAGCTCTACACATCCGGCATGTAGATTTGTTACGCTATATTTAGGTGCAGAACAACCTTCAATAAAATGAAGCTTTGCTCCTTTTTCTACAATTATTAGTGTATGTTCGAATTGACCTGATCCAGGGGAGTTTAGTCTGAAATAACTTTGTAATGGAATGTCTACTTGAACTCCTTCTGGCACATATACAAAAGAACCACCTGACCACACAGCACCGTGAAGTGCAGCAAATTTATGATCACTTGGAGGAACTAGTTTCATAAAATGTTCTCTTACTATATCCTCATGATCTCTTACAGCTGTGTCCATATCAGTATATACAACACCTTGTTTAACCAATTCTTCCTTAACATTGTGATAAACTACTTCAGAGTCGTACTGAGCTCCAACCCCTGCAAGGGATTCTCTTTCAGCTTGAGGTATACCAAGTCTTTCAAAGGTGCTTTTTATATCTTCGGGAACCTTATCCCAAGAGCCTGTCATTGGAGTATCTGGTTTAACATAAGTTACTATGTTATCCATATCAAGCTCGCTTATATCTGGACCCCAGGTAGGTACGGATATAGAATTATAAATTCTTAATGATTTAAGTCTAAAGTTTAACATCCATTCTGGCTCGTTTTTTTCCTTAGATATATTAATTATTATATCTTCTGTTAACCCTTTTTCAGACTTATAGCTAAAGTTATCTTCATTATAGATATCGTAAATGCCTCTATCTATATCATCAACATATGTTTTACTCATGTTATCACCTACTTATTTATCTCACTTAGAAATTTTTCGAAACCATTACTATTTATTTCTTCTACTAAAGATGCATCTCCAGTATGAATTATCTTACCATCAACTAAAACGTGGACAAAATCTGGACTGATATGCTCCAGTATTTTTGTATTATGAGTTATTATAAGCATTGAGTTCTCATCGTTCTTATACATGCTAACACCTTGGGATACAAGTTTAACTGCATCTACATCCAAGCCTGAATCAGTTTCATCAAGAATAGCTAGCTTAGGTTCTAAAAGTATCATTTGAAGAATTTCATTTTTTTTCTTCTCTCCACCAGAGAAACCTACATTTAAATATCTTTCAGCATATTCTTTATTTATTTTTAATAAATCCATTTTCTTTTGAAGCTTCATGTTAAAGCTTAAATAACTTATCTGTTTATCTTCGATATTTGATTTTGCTGTTCTTATAAAGTTTTCAACTGTTATTCCAGGTACTTCTTCTGGAGCTTGGAAGGATAAGAATATTCCTTTCTTAGCTCTTACATCTGGTTTGAGATCATTTATATTTTCGCCTTCAAATAAAATATCTCCATTTACAACAGTGTATTTTGGGTGGCCCATTATTGTATTAGCAAGAGTTGATTTGCCTGCGCCGTTTGGACCCATTACAACATGAACTTCACCTTTATTTATTTTAAGGTTTAAACCTTTTAAAATTTCCTTATCATCAACCTTTGTTTTTAGGTTATTAATTTCCAAAAGTAAATCTTTCATTGTTATTGCACCTCAATTTCTTAATGTAGAGTGTTTTACTCTGAATTATATTTAAATCATAGCACTATGTGCTAATTAAGTCAATATTGGATGAATCTATATAATTCTTTTGTATTATTTACAAAACTTAAAGTTTAAATACCATTGATTACAAAAATATGTATAGAATTTTTATTAGTAGTCAAAAATATCCAATAGAGGTGATTATATGAAGAAAAATTTATTAAAAATATCAATTTTTATGTTAATTTCTTCCATGGTATTTTTACTAAGCTGTTATATTACTAGATCATACTTAGCTGATAAGAAGACAAGTGGAAGTAATGTTGTATATAATTCGGAAACTGGCTATTTGAAAGATAGTCTGAAGTTGATACTTAAAACTAAAAATCAAAGTTCAAACGAATTTGTTATTGATGGAGAGTATACTGTAAAGGAACTAAAAAAAGATTTAGGATTAGAACAAGGATTAAATAAGGAACAGTTAGAAAAACATTTTAAGGATTTAAATTATACTATAGAGAGCATGAATGATTCTCAAATAATTCTTAGCAGATCATTTGTAAGCAAACTTCAGCCTAAGAAATATTATTTAGGGGAAAAAAACGATTTTTTTGCTATATATAAAACAGATGATAAAGGAGTGCCTTATATAGAAAATCCAGCTTCGGATATCTATACAGATAAAAAGAAAGTAAGTACTTTACCTGAACAAGATAAAAAAGATATAGTGAGTTTTAAAAAGCAGTTTAACACTAGAGATGATGCTGAAGAGGCAGCTAGTGGATATTTCTAGTAATTGTTTTAAACTACAAGAAAATGGTTGGATTTTTGACTGAATTTTTAAGAAGTTATGGTCAAAGGTAATATATTAATTCTTTGAAAAATTTATTAAAGAGTGGAAGATGTTTTGGTTTAATTTCATAACAACTCTTAAAAATATTCTTGTTTTATTATAATAAAAAATAAATTAGGGCTTAGTAGGTATAGATTTTTAATGTGCTTTTCTACTAAGCCTTTTATTTTTGGTTTTTAGTTTATATGCTTAAGCGGAATCGATAATCCGTTTTATTTAATAAAACTAAGTTATAATTTTGTTAACTATTAATTTAGAGGGCTTCCTAATAGTTAACTATAATTTTTAGGCAAATACTGAAAGTAAGCTGTCATAAAATTCAATATCAATAAATAGATTTCCTCTGTTGATAAAAATAAGGTAAAATGTTAAAGTAATATGTAGGTTTAAAACTGTTTGATAGGCATTTGGAGGTATTTTAATGTACGAGTATATGATTGGTAAATATAAAGGCATAAATAAAGACTATGCTGTTTTGGAGAATAACGGAATTGGATATAAAATTTTTACATCAGGAAGTACACTTGCAAAAATGCCTAAAGTCGATGAGGAAGTAAAGTTGTTTTTAGAGCAGATAGTTAGGGAAGATTTTATAGGTCTATATGGTTTTTTAACGAAGGAAGAATTAGACTTATTTAAATTATTGTTAACTATTAATGGTGTGGGATCAAAAGCTGCGTTGTCCCTATTGTCCATAAGCTCACCTTTAAATTTGAAGTACGCTATAATGACTGGTGATGAAAAACATATTACAAGAGCGCCTGGAGTAGGAAAGAAGACTGCGCAAAGAATAATACTTGAGCTTAGGGATAAGCTTAAGCCTAATGAAGATTTAATGCCAAGTGATTTAGAAAAGAATCTTTGTGAAGATGACAATAGTTACTCTTCAAATATATCTGAAGCTTTATCAGCATTACTAGCATTAGGATATACTGAGAAGGAAGCTCAGAGAGCTCTTGGTAGTGTTAAACAAAATGATAGTTTAGAGAATATAGTTAAAAACTGTTTAAAAGTACTTATGAATTAAGAGGTGAACGTATTTGGAAGATAGGATAACATCATCTAACAAGAATGAAGAAGAATTTAATTCTGAATATAGCTTAAGACCTCAGAAATTGAGTGAATACATAGGCCAGGATAAGGTTAAGGAAAGACTGAGTATTTTTATACAGGCTGCCAGAAATAGGGGAGAAGCGCTAGATCATGCTTTGCTATATGGGCCACCAGGACTTGGGAAAACAACTTTAGCAAACATTATAGCAAAAGAAATGGGTGGTAATTTGAAAGTTACTTCTGGTCCTGCAATCGAAAGAGCTGGAGATCTTGCTGCTATACTTACAACACTAAATGATAATGATGTGCTTTTTATTGATGAAATTCATAGACTTAACAGAAGTGTTGAAGAGATACTGTATCCTGCTATGGAAGATTATGCTTTGGATATAGTGATAGGAAAAGGAGCATCAGCTAAATCAATTAGGATAGACTTGCCTAAGTTTACATTGATAGGTGCTACTACAAGAATTGGAATGTTAACTGCGCCGCTTCGTGATAGATTTGGAGTGCTCTGTTCCATGGAGTATTACACTGATATACAATTAAAAGAAATTATAGTGAGGTCGGCTAGTATACTTGATTGTGAAATGACAGAAGAAGGTGCTTTCGAGATAGCAAGAAGATCTAGAGGTACACCAAGAATCGCTAACAGACTTCTAAAAAGGGTTAGAGATTATTCAGAGGTTAAGGGGAATAATATTGTAGATATAGATGCTGCAAGGGACGCTCTAGAGCTTTTAGAAGTTGATAGTCAAGGGTTTGATCGAATTGATAATGGGATACTAGAAGCTATTATTGATAATTTTAGCGGAGGTCCTGTTGGAATTGAGACCTTAGCTTATTTTATAGGCGAAGAATTTGATACTATCGAAGATGTATATGAACCATATCTCCTTCAAAGGGGATTTATAGTTAGGACACCAAGGGGGAGAGTTGCTACTGATAAAGCATACAAGCACTTGGGTAGAAGCAAAACAAAGAATAATGGAGACGTTAGGCAATCTAGCTTATTTGACAAGTAGGAGAGGATAAAATGAAAGCAAGTGATTTTTATTTTGATTTACCAGAAGAACTTATAGCACAGGTTCCTTTAGAAGAAAGAGATTCTTCAAGGCTTATGGTTCTTGATAAGAATAGTGGAGAAATACAACATAAGATATTTCATGATGTTTTAGATTACTTTAATGAAGGTGATACTTTAGTACTTAATAATACTAGAGTGCTGCCTGCAAGGCTTATCGGTGAAAAAGAAGACTCTAAAGGTAAGATTGAGTTTTTGCTTCTCAAAAGAGTAGATAATGATAGATGGGAATGTCTTGCAAAGCCTGGCAAAAGAGCTAAGGTGGGTACAAAATTTACCTTTGGAGATGGCAAACTAACAGCTGTGGTTAAAGATATAGCTGAAGAAGGAAATAGAATTATTGAGTTTAGCTATGATGGTATATTTGAACAGGTTTTGGATGAATTAGGGCAAATGCCTCTTCCACCATATATACATGAGAAATTAGAAGATAAAGAAAGATATCAAACAGTATATTCAAAGGAAAAGGGATCTGCAGCAGCACCTACAGCAGGTTTGCATTTTACAAAGGAATTGCTTGAAGAGATAAAACAAAGAGGTGTAAATGTAGTGTATCTTACTCTTCATGTTGGTCTTGGAACATTTAGGCCAGTTAAGGTTGAAGATGTAGAAAATCATAATATGCACTCAGAATTTTATCAGCTTTCTAAAGAAGCTGCTGAAATTATAAATAATACAAAAGAAGCAGGGAAGAGAGTAATAGCAGTTGGAACTACTTCCACTAGGACTTTGGAGACTATAGCTGATAGCGAAGGGGTATTAAAAGAGTCTAGCGGGTGGACAGATATATTTATATATCCTGGATATAAATACAAGGTTGTAGATGCTTTGATAACAAATTTTCATCTGCCAGAATCTACTCTTATAATGCTAGTTAGCGCATTGGCAGGTAAAGAAAATATACTAAATGCTTATAATATAGCTGTTAAAGAAGGCTATAGATTTTTCTCCTTTGGAGATGCTATGTTTATACACTAAAAGTTAGATAAGGAAGTGGAACTTTGACTAAGAGATATACTTTACTAAAAAAAGATGGAAGAGCAAGAAGAGGGCAATTTGATACTCCTCATGGAACCATACAGACACCTGTATTTATGAATGTAGGGACTTTAGCGGCTATTAAAGGTGCTGTATCTTCAATGGACTTAAAAGAGATAAATTGCCAGGTGGAACTTTCAAATACATACCACTTACATTTAAGACCAAGTGATAAGGTTGTTAAAAAGATGGGTGGATTACATAAGTTTATGAATTGGGATAGACCAATTCTTACCGATTCAGGTGGTTTTCAAGTATTTTCTTTATCAAGTATGAGAAAAATTAAGGAAGAAGGAGTTTATTTTAACTCACATCTAGATGGTAGGAAGATTTTTATGGGACCAGAAGAAAGTATGCAGATACAGAGTAATCTTGCATCAACTATTGCTATGGCTTTCGATGAATGTGTTTCTAATCCTTCACCTAGAGAGTACGTCGAAGCATCTGTAGAACGAACTACAAGATGGCTTGAAAGATGCGTAAAAGAAATGAAAAGACTTAATTCTTTAGAGGATACAATAAATAAAGAACAACTTCTATTCGGGATAAATCAAGGTGGGGTTTATGATGATATAAGAGTTGAGCACGCAAAAACGATAGCTAAGATGGATTTGGATGGTTATGCTATTGGAGGTTTAGCTGTTGGAGAAACTCATGAAGAAATGTATAGAATTATTGATGCTGTAGTTCCACATCTGCCAGAAGATAAACCGATATATCTTATGGGGGTAGGACTGCCAAGTAATATACTTGAAGCGGTTGAAAGAGGTGTAGACTTTTTCGATTGTGTACTTCCAGCTAGAAATGGAAGACATGGACATGTGTTTACTAAGAATGGTAAGATAAATATAATGAATGCACAGTTCGAGACAGATGCGAGACCTATTGATGAGGGATGTCAATGTCCAACTTGTAAGAATTATACAAGGGCGTATATAAGACATTTATTTAAAGCTAAAGAGATGCTTGCGATGAGATTGTGTGTACTACATAATTTATATTTCTATAATACTTTAATGCAAGATATAAGAGATGCTATTGATGGCGGATACTTTGCAGACTTCAAGAGACAAAAGCTTGAAGAATGGGGAGGAAGAGCCTAATATAATTTATAAATTTATTGAGGAGGAATAACATGGGCGGAAATCTTATTCAACTTTTATCGCTAGTAGTAGTATTCGTGGTTTTTTATGCTTTCCTAATAATACCGGAAAGAAAAAGAAAAAAACAATTTCAAGCAATGTTAAATAATTTAAAAATTAATGATGAGATCATTAGTAAAGGTGGTATCATCGGTAAAGTAGTGAATCTTCAAGATGATTACATAATATTAGAGAGTGGTCCTGATAGAGCTAGAATAAAGCTTTCAAAACAAGGCGTAGCTAATGTTATAAATACAAAAGAAGATAATAAATAGGTTATATTACACCCCTTGTCCACATAGAATTTAGTGGATAGGGGGTGTTTATTTTGGAGTGGAGCAGATATTTTGCAAATGTTGCAAAAGGAGTTTTGAGAGCGCTCATTGCTACTATGATTTTTGTTGTAATAATTAGTATAATAATGAGCTTTAGTTTACTAAGTCTTAAAGCCTTAAGCGTGATGTGGGTAGTTATCACTTGCTTAAGTATTTTACTAGGTGCTATATACTCTTCCCGTAAGAACGGTGAAAAAGGTTGGCTTGTAGGATTTGGTGTTGGTCTTTGCTATTTTATTATTGTTTTGATTATCTCCGCTGTGTTTAAAGGTAATATTGCTTTGTCAATAAATGACCTTTGGAGAGGTCTACTTGCTTTGGCAGTAGGAGCATTATCTGGAATGTTAGGAATAAATCTATAAAAAGTCTTTATTATACCTATTTTATGTGATATAATAACGTGGTAATCGAATAGAATGGAGGAGTATGAAATGAAGCATATTAAAACAATAAACAGATCAAGCCTTAAGAACAGTCTTTGTAAGCCAGGATGTAAGGAATGTGCTAATTCATGCCAATCAGCGTGTAAGACTTCATGTACAGTAGCTAACTTAGCGTGTGAAAATTAATTATAAAATAATGAAGTAGTGGCAGTAACTTTTAAGTTACTGCCATAAATCTAGTTAGGAGGAATTTAAATTGGCATTAATCCACAAATTTACTAAAGGTAATGAATATTATGTGATTGATGTAAATTCTGGCAGCGTTCATATAGTTGACAAGCTTATTTATGATCTTATAGATGATGAGAAGTTAAGAGATAGAGAGCAATTAATAAATGATTTTTCAGGAATTTACACAAAGGAAGAAATAGAAGAAGCTTTTTATGATATAAATGAATTAATTGAGGAAGGTATGTTATATTCTAAGGATTTATATGAGGATATAGCAATGAGTGATAGAGATGATAGCTACATAAAAGCCCTTTGCTTAAATGTAGTGCATGATTGTAACCTTAGATGCAAATACTGTTTTGCAGATGAAGGCGAGTATAAAGGTTGCAGAAAACCAATGAGTGCAGAAACAGGTAAAAAGGCAATAGATTGGGTTATAAAGAAGTCAGGCCCAAGAAAAAATATAGAAGTGGATCTTTTCGGTGGTGAACCACTTATGGTATTTGATACTATTAAAGAAATAGTTGATTATGCTAGAGTACAAGAGAAGATACATAAAAAGAATATTCGATTTACAATGACAACAAATGCAACATTATTAAATGATGAAATAATGGAATATATTGATAAAAATATGGGGAATATAATACTGTCTATAGATGGTAGGAAAAATATCAATGATGCTGTAAGAGTAAGAGTAGATGGAAGTGGCAGTTACGATAGAATATTACCTAAAATAAAGCAAATGGTGGATAAGAGAGATAAGTCTAAGCAATATTATGCTAGAGGTACTTTCACAAGAAATAATACAGATTTCTTTGAAGATGTAATGGCTTTAGCTAATGAAGGATTTAAAGAAATATCCATAGAACCAGTTGTTCTTCCTGATGAACATGAACTTTCACTCAGAAGAGAAGATTTACCAGTTATATTTGATCAATATGATAAACTTTATGATGAAATGGTTAAAAGGTATAAAGATGGAAAAGACCAATTTACATTCTATCATTTTAATATTGATTTAAATGGTGGACCATGTGTATATAAGAGAATATCTGGATGTGGTGCAGGGCATGAATATGTTGCTATAACCCCTGATGGAGAAATTTACCCATGTCATCAATTTGTAGGAAATAAGGATTTCCTTATCGGTAACTTAGATACTTTAGAAATTGATAGCGATTTAGAACAAGAATTTAAAACAGCGCATATTTACAATAAACCAAAATGCAAAGAATGTTGGGCAAGATTTTATTGCAGCGGTGGTTGTCAAGCAAACAACTTTAACTTCAATGGCGATATACATGTACCATATGAAATAGGTTGTGAGATGCAAAAAAAGAGAATTGAGTGCGCGATTGCTCTAAAAGCTGTTACAATGGAATAGAAACCTCCCATTTATTGACATAATGTGGGGCAGGTATTATAATTTAGTGTATGAGAATTAACAGAGGGGGATAAAAATGAAAACAAAAGGCAAAGGCAAAAGTATTATACTTTTTACTCTCTGCGTTGCAGGAATATTTTTTCTAGCATTCGCAGGCTTTCATGGTCTTGTTGTCGGTTCTGGGTCAAACCAGTGGGAATTCAAATCATTTGAAAAGTCAATTACAAAAGGGTTGGATTTACAAGGTGGAGTTTCCGTAGTTATGGAAATCCAATCAGACAAAACAGTTAGTAAAGATGATCTTGATAAAACAAAAGAAATGCTTTCTCTTAGAGTTAACAAAGCTGGTGTTGCTGAAACAGTTGTAACAACTGAAGGTAACAAAAGAATTAGAGTTGATATTCCAGGACAATATGATTCTAAGAGTATTGTAGACAGCTTAAGTAAAACTGGAGAGTTAAGTTTTAAAGATCCTGACGGAAATGTGTTACTAACTGGTAAGGATGTTAAAAAAGCAACTTCAGGAACAGATCAACAAACAGGACAAATAATTGTATCATTAGAATTTAATGATGCTGGAAAGAAAAAATTTGCTGATGCAACTACAAAGCTTATTGGAAAGCAGATTTCAATATCAATGGATGAAGACGTTCTTACAAGCCCAGTGGTTCAAAATGCAATTATAGATGGAAAAGCTCAAATTACTGGAAATAAAACAGCTGAAGAAGCTAATAAAATAGCTGCAATAATAAATGCAGGGGCACTTCCAATGCCTGTAAAAGCAGTGTCTACTCAAACTGTAGGTGCTCAGCTTGGTGCAAATGCATTACCTAATGCATTAAAAGCAGGAGCTGTGGGAATAGGTATCATATTTGCGTTTATGCTTTTATACTACAGAGGACCAGGATTAATTGCATGTCTTGGATTAACTTTATTTATAGCGCTTGTTTTATTCACGTTTATAGGTGTTGGAGTTACTCTTACATTACCTGGTATAGCTGCACTTTTGCTTACTATAGGTATGGCGGTAGATGCAAATGTACTTATGTTTGAAAGAATTAGAGAAGAAATAAGAACTGGAAAGTCAATAAAAACATCAGTTAAAGCTGGTTTCCACAACGCTATGTCATCAATAGTTGACTCAAATTTAACTACCATAATTTCATCACTTGTATTATATTTCTTAGGGTCAGGACCTGTAAAAGGATTTGCTCTTACACTTTTAATAGGTGTTATTTTAAGTATGTTTACTGCTATTGTAATAGTTAGGCTATTAATGAATTTAGCAGTAAATGCTGGGTTCTTAAACAAACCATCGTTATTTAGAGTTAAGAGGGGGTAAAGCAGATGTTTAAGATTATTGAGAAAACAAAAATATGGTTTATTTCCTCTTTATTAATAATAGCGATTGGTAGTGGCTTTATGATTTATAGAGGTGGATTGAACTTTGGAATAGACTTTAGAGGCGGTACGCAAATAACAATAGACTTCAAAAAGTCTTTTGACAAAGCGGAAGTTGATACGATAGTAAAGAAATATTTGGATGATGCTGTTACAAATACTGTTAATGATACTCAGCTAGAAGTAAAAACAAAATATATGGATACCACTAAAGTTGGTAACTTGACAAAGGACTTGAAAGATAAGTACAAGATTGAAGATAAAGAGTTTACTAAACAAGAAATAGGTCAGTCAGTTGGTAGTGAGCTTACTAAAAATTCTTTTATTGCATTAGGAATATCGTTAGTAGTAATACTATTATATGTTGCAGTAAGATTTGAGTTTAATTTTGGTATAGCATCAATTGCAGCGTTGGTTCACGACGTGCTAATAACTTTAACTGTATACTCGGTATTTAATATACCAGTTAACACTCCGTTTATAGCAGCAATTCTTACAATAATAGGTTATTCTATGAGTGATACAATAGTAATTTTTGATAGAATAAGAGAAAATACTAAGAAATATAGAAGAATGCATTATGTTGAACTTGCTAATAGAAGTATAACTCAGACTTTTGCAAGATCAATTAATACTGCATTGACTACGTTAATAACAACAAGTGCAGTTTACTTCTTTGTACCTTCTGTAAGAGATTTTGCTTTCCCTCTTATAATAGGTATAGTTTCAGGTGCTTATTCATCAATATTCATAGCAAGTCCAGTTTGGGTTATGCTTAAGAATAGAAAAGAAAAAGCTAAAGTAAAGACAGCTTAGAATTACTTTTTTTATCACATAATTTGACAAAAAGTTGCAGACCTTCACGTAAATTGTGGAGGTCTGTCATATTTTCTCCAAAAGTGTTTGTCAAAACTACAAATTTAAATTATAATATAGTTGTTTTCTATTTTTGGAGGAGTTAGTCATGGAAAAATTTTGGGAGAGCATTTATCGCCCTAGCTATATAACTGGATATAATCCATTTATAATAAAAAATATGAATAAGGCCATAGAAAGATTGGTTAAAGCAATAAACCTAAGAGAAAAGATCGTTATATACTCAGGTTGCGATGTTGATGGTTTGTGCGGCTTAGCCTCCCTTTTACTTGTTTTAAAATACTTAAATGCAGATGTTGAGTATTATGTAAGTGATGAAAAAAACAATTCGCACAATTTAGAGACTGAAACTCTAAAAAATCACATACATTTTTTAGGAGCAGAACTTCTTATAACTGTTGGCTGTGGCATAGAATCAAAAGAACAAGAAATTCTCTGTAATAATCTAGGTATAGATTTAATTGTTACAGAAAATAGAAGATTGAAACCTGATTTCCGAGCAATTTATATAAATCCAAGTCAAGAAGGATGCTCGTATAGATATAAAAGTTTATCTGCTTCTGGAGTGACTTTTAAGTTGATGCAAGCAATTGCAATATATTATAATATGAAGAGTATAAATAGATATTTGGACTTGATTTTAATTGGAACAATTTCATCTGAAGCAGAGGACAAAGGAGAAAATTCTATTTTTATTAAGGAAGGAGCTAACTTTCTTAATAATACCAATAATTATGGACTAAGAGCAATAATGGAATTCTATAATATTGTTGAATTTAATTATGACAGTATAAGAAAAATAATAGATGTTATAACTCCTGCAATTGGGGCTGTGGACAAGAAGGACAATGCTAGAATTGTTGTAGAGCTTTTAACGACCAATGATATATCAAGAGCAAGACAAATAACAAAGTACTTATATAATGAAAAGATTAGATAAAATTACATAATCAATTAATAATTATTGGAGGAATAAAAATGGATATTAAAAGTAAAATTAGAATAATTGATAACTTTCCTAAGGAAGGAATAAGCTTTAAGGATATTACAACTTTAATAGGTGATGGAGAAGGTTTAAGAGCTTCAATTGATGAGATTGCTAACTACTTAAAGGAAAAGCAAATTGATGTTGTGGTAGGACCTGAAGCTAGAGGATTTATTTTTGGAGTTCCAGTTGCATATGCATTAGGAGTTGGTTTTGTTCCAGTTAGAAAAAAGGGTAAGCTTCCTTTTGACACTGTAGCGGTAGAATATGAACTAGAATATGGTAAGGATTGCTTAGAGATTCATAAGGATTCTATAAAACCAGGTGCAAGAGTTGCCATTGTAGATGATTTATTAGCTACAGGAGGTACTATTGGTGCGGTTGCTAAGCTTATAGAACAAGTTGGTGGTGAAGTAGTATCACTTGCTTTTGCTATAGAACTTACTGATCTTAACGGAAGAGATAAACTTAAGAATTATGATATAACATCTTTAGTTCAGTATGATGTGTAAAAAAATTCACTAAACAGTTAATACTAAGAAAAATATATAATAACAAAACATGCATCTATATATTCATTGAAAAATCGATATATATATAATATAATAGTAGATATATTTGTGGCTGGTTAATAAACCAGCCTTTGACTTTAGATACGGAATTTAACAATTATGAACGAGGAGTGTAATTCGTATGCTTGATATTTTAATTGATAAAGTTAAACATAACTGTAATAACGTAGATCTAGCACTTATAGAAAAAGCATATAATTTGGCTGCAGATGCGCACAAAACCCAAAAGAGAGAATCTGGTGAACCATACATAATTCATCCTGAGAGTGTAGCTTCAATACTGGCAGAGTTAGGTATGGATACAAATACTATAGCTGCAGGACTTTTGCATGATGTTATAGAAGATACGAATTATACTTATAATGATATAAAAAACATGTTCAATGAGGAAGTGGCTAATCTTGTTGAAGGTGTAACTAAGCTTGATATGATTAGATATAAGACAAAAGAGGAACAACAGGCTGATAATGTAAGAAAGATGCTTCTTGCGATGGCAAAAGATATAAGAGTGATTATTATAAAGCTTGCTGATAGACTTCATAATATGAGAACTTTAAAGTTTATGCCTGAAGAAAAACAAAAGGAAAAAGCTAAGGAAACCTTAGATATTTTTGCACCTCTCGCTCATAGACTTGGTATGTCTAAAATAAAGTGGGAACTTGAGGATTTAGCGTTTAGATATCTACATTCTGAGGAATATTATGATTTAGTAAAACAAATTGCTGAAAAAAGAGCAGAGAGAGAAAACTATATTGAAAGTATAATAAATGAACTTACTGAAAACCTAGAAAATGCAGGTATAGACTCAGATATAGATGGGAGACCAAAACATTTTTATAGCATATATAGAAAAATGGTAAATAAGAACAAGAATATAGAGCAAATCTTTGATCTTACTGCCATAAGAATCTTAGTAAATTCTGTTAAGGATTGTTATGCAGCTTTAGGTATAGTTCATACAATTTATAAGCCATTACCAGGCAGATTTAAGGATTATATAGCTATGCCTAAACCTAACATGTATCAATCTCTTCATACTACTGTAATAGGTCATCAAGGAAAGACTTTTGAAATCCAAATTAGGACCTTTGAAATGCATAAAACTGCTGAATATGGTATAGCTGCACATTGGAAGTATAAAGAAGGTGCGGCAGAAGGTAGAGAAGATTCTTTTGAAACTAAACTTTCTTGGCTTAGAGATATGCTTGAATGGCAGAAGGACACTGCAGACGCAGAAGAATTCATGGAAGGCTTCAAGATGGACTTATTTTCAGATGAAATATTTGTCTTTACCCCAAAAGGAATTGTTATAAGTTTACCAAATGATGCAACGCCAATTGACTTTGCATATAAGATACATACTGATGTAGGGAATAAGTGTGTAGGATCAAAAGTAAACGGTAAAATGGTTCCTCTGGATTATAGATTAAAAACTGGTGAAATAGTTGAAATCCTTACATCATCAGTTGCCAAGGGACCAAATATTGACTGGCTTAATATTGCTACAAGTAATCAAGCTAAGAGCAAGATAAAACAGTGGTTTAAGAGAGCAAAAAGAGAAGAAAATATAGATAAAGGTAAAGACATTATAGAACGTGAAGCAAAAAAACAACTTGTAAATTTTGTAGACCTTTTAAAAGGTGAAGGCTATGAAAAACTCTTAAAGAAGTATAACAATCTTAGAAATGTAGATGATATATATGCTGCTGTTGGTATTGGTATGGTATCTGCATCTACAATAATATCTAGATTGAAAGAATATAATGTTACTGATAAGACAGTACAATCTAATGAGCAGATAACAAAGAGCATAGAAGAACATATATCAAAAGGTGAAAGAGTACATAAAAAAGATATTAATTATGGAATAACTGTAAAAGGTGAAAGTAATTTGATGGTCCGTTTTGCTAAGTGTTGTAATCCAGTGCCAGGTGATGAAGTGGTTGGATTTATTACAAGAGGTAGAGGGATTTCGGTACATAGAAAAGATTGCACTAACTTTAAAACAATAATGAGCGAAGAACCAGAAAAGATAGTTGAAGTAAACTGGGGTGGAGCAAAAGGTGCTTATACAGCTGAAATTCAAGTTAGGTCAGAAGATAGAGATGGGCTTCTTGCTGATATTATGACTGTGATTACAGAATCAAAGCTTCCACTAAATGGACTGAATGCAAATTCAACTAAGACCAATACAGCTTTAATAAATATTAAAGTAAAGATAGATAATGTGGAGCAACTTAAAGAACTAATGAGAAAGATTAGAAAACTCAAAGGTGTTCTAGATGTATATAGAATGAATAGTTAAATAGGATGTGATAGAATGAGAGCAGTTGTTCAAAGAGTAAGTAGCTCTTCTGTTGCTGTTGACAATAATGTTGTAGGTAAAATAGCTGTTGGTTTTAACGTGCTTCTAGGTATAAGTAAAGAAGATAATGTTGATGACCTAAAGTACATAAAGGATAAAATTATAAATCTTAGAGTATTTGAAGATGAAAATGGAAAAATGAATAAATCTCTTCAAGATGTGAAGGGCGAACTTCTTTTAATATCTCAGTTTACTTTATATGGTGACTGTAGAAAAGGAAGAAGACCTAATTTCATGGAGGCGCTTGCAGGAGAGGAAGCAAAAAAACTTTATGATATGTTCGTTGACATGTGCAAATGTGAAGATATAAAAGTAGAAACAGGAGTATTTGGAGCAGATATGAAAGTTCAGATATTAAATGATGGGCCGGTAACTTTGATGCTCGATAGTAAAAAGAATTTTTAAGGAGGTCTTGATATGGATGTAGCTAGAATCACAGTAGGCTCAAATTTTGAAAATTGCTATATTGTTATAAATGACGAGACTAATGAAGGTATAATTATAGATCCAGGTGCAGACAGTGAAAAGATAATAGATTTTATAGAATCTAAAAATATAAAACCTGTAGTTATTTTAATAACCCATGGACATTTTGACCATACTGGGGCAGTTATAGATA
Organism: Clostridium yunnanense; assembly: GCF_016595795.1. GTDB lineage: Bacteria > Bacillota > Clostridia > Clostridiales > Clostridiaceae > Clostridium_AR > Clostridium_AR yunnanense. The sequence continues at coordinate 86,670 of NZ_JAENHN010000006.1, read as the reverse complement.
TTAGGGATAAGTACGGAATAGAGTTTTATATAAATGAGCTTGACGAACAACTTATTCAGAAGAAAACTTATATTTATGGAGATTTGCCGATAGCTAATCACTATCTAACTGATGAACAAGAGTTAGAATTTGCAGGAATTAAACTTAAATGTATCCACACACCAGGTCATACTCCAGGTGGAATAAGCTTCTTAATAGGCGACATACTTATATGTGGTGATACTTTATTCCAGCAGTCATTAGGAAGAACTGACTTTACAGGTGGAGATTTTGCAACTTTAATAAATAGTATCACAAAAAAGCTTATGGTTTTAGATGATTCTGTAAGAGTATTGCCAGGTCATGGGGATACTACAACTATAGGATTCGAAAGAAGTAATAATCCATTTTTAGAATAGTTTATACCTTTATGTTAGGAGCGCATATGGAAATTAAGATAAAACTAAATGATGAAAAGTATAGATATGATATATATCAAATGTTTAATATTTTCTTCACCTTTCAAGACATTTCTTTTGTTAAGGAGGGTGAAGATTTCTGCGTGTCTATAAATGGTGATTATATGGAATTACTTAAAGACCAAGAAATTCTTTTTAAAGGAAATATAAAAGACGGTAAAAAAGAGGAAATGAAGAAAAGTATTTTTACTGCTTTATCAAGCCTTACTGGAGAAAAATATCCGTGGGGAACAATGATTGGAATAAGACCTAGTAAGAGAGCACTGAAGCTTATAAACGAAGGTGTTTCAGAAGAGGAGATAATAAAACATTATTCTGATGAGTTTTTGGTGGAAAAAGAAAAAGCTGAACTTTGTATCGAAGTGGCTAAGTATGAAGAAAAATTTGTAAATAAAGATTCAAAAACCATCAGTATATATGTTGGAATGCCATTTTGTCCTACAAGATGTTTATATTGTTCCTTTGCATCTAATCCAATAGGTGGATGTAAAAAGCAAGTTGATCCTTATCTAGATGCCCTCTCAAAAGAGATTGCTTCAATTAAAGATTATGTTAAAAGCAAAGAGTTGATTATTGAAACTGTATACTTTGGTGGGGGTACACCTACAGCAGTAGACGATGAACAGTTTGAAGATATAATGAAGAAAGTTTATGAAAGCTTTGTTTTAGATAACAATATTAAAGAATTTACAGTAGAGTGTGGAAGACCTGACAGTATAACTTCAAAAAAACTCGAAACGATGAGAAGATATTCAGTAGATAGAATAAGTATAAATCCTCAGACTATGAATGATGTTACTTTAAAGGAAATAGGTAGAAATCACACTGTAGATGATGTAATAGACAAATTTAATCTTGCCAGAAGTTTAGGCTTTGATAATATAAATATGGATATTATTGTTGGATTGCCAAATGAAGGGTTGAAAGAAGTAGAAAATACCTATAGAAGAATCCTTGAGTTAAAACCAGAAAGTTTAACAGTACATGGAATGTCTATAAAGAGGAGCTCTAGGCTGCATGAGAATTTAGTCTTAAAACAGACTATACATATTCCAAAGCAAGAAGAGCTTAATAAAATGTACAAAGAAACAAAAAAGTTGGCTGAAGATTTAGGTATGCACCCATACTATATGTATAGGCAAAAAAATATGGTTGGAAACATGGAGAACGTAGGATATTCAAACGCTGATAAAGAATGCATATATAATATTCAAATGATTGAAGATAGTCAAACCATTATAGCACTTGGGGCAGATGCAGTCTCAAAAGTGGTGTTTTTAGATGAAAATAGAATAGAGCGATTTGGAAATGTTAAGGATGTTAAAGAATATATAAATAGAATTGACGAAATGATAGAAGGCAAAATAGCCTTATTTAACACATTATATTAGTTTTGGAGGTAGTAACATGTCATCAATACAGGCACCTAAAGGAACCAAGGATATGCTGCCAAGTGACGCATATAAATGGCATTATGCAGAAGAAAAGTTTAGAAAGTTATCAAAAGAATATGGCATAAGAGAAATAAGAACTCCTATGTTTGAACATACAGAATTATTCTTAAGAGGGGTTGGAGAGACTACTGATATAGTTCAAAAGGAAATGTATACTTTTGAAGATAAAGGTGGAAGAAGTGTGACTTTAAAGCCAGAAGGAACTGCGCCAGCAGTTAGAGCTTTTATTGAAAGTAGCTTGTATGCAGATGCACAGCCTACAAAGCTTTATTATTTTACTCCTGCATTTAGATATGAAAATGTTCAAAAAGGAAGACTAAGACAGTTTCATCAATATGGGATAGAAGTATTTGGGTCTAAAGAAGCATCAATAGATGCTGAAATTATATCACTTGCAATGAGAGCTTTAGAAGAGTTTGGACTAAATGATCTTAGTTTAAATATAAACAGTTTGGGCTGTCCACACTGTAGAGAGAAGTTTAATAACGCACTTAAAGAGTATCTTAAGGAAAATTACGACAATCTTTGTGCAACCTGTAAAACTAGATTTGAAAGAAATCCAATGAGAATACTTGACTGTAAAGAGCACAAGTGTAAGGGAATCACTGAAAAGGCTCCAACTATACTGGATTTTATTTGTGAAGAGTGCAATACTCATTTTGATAATTTAAAAGGATACTTAGATGCATTAGGAATAAAATATAATGTTGATTCTAAAATCGTAAGAGGCTTAGATTATTATACAAAAACAGTTTTTGAGATAATCCATGATGGATTAACAGTTTGTGGTGGAGGAAGATATGATAAGCTGATTGAAGAGATTGGTGGACCTTCAATGCCAGCCTTTGGATTTGGATTAGGACTTGAAAGGCTTCTTATGATAATAGAAAATCAAGGAGTAGAAATCCCAAAACCAATATATATTGATTTATTTGTTGGGTCTATTGGAGAAAAATCTAATTTTGAAGCATTAAAATTGATTTGCGATTTAAGAAAATATGGAATATACTGTGAATGTGATCATATGAAAAAGAGTGTTAAAGCTCAAATGAAATATGCTAATAAAATAGGAGCAAGATTCACTTTAGTATTAGGTGAAGATGAAATTGCTAATAAATCTGCAAAACTTAAAAATATGAATAATGGCGAAGAAAGTATAGTAGATCTTACTGATTTAGATTTCTTAGCTAAATTAATAAAAGAGCAATAGGAGGATACACCATGGGTGAAGCATTACAAGGATTAAAAAGAACCATAATGTGTGGTGAAGTAAGAGAAAGTAATATAGGTGAAAACATAACAGTGATGGGATGGGTTCAAAGAAGAAGAAATTTAGGCGGATTAGAATTCGTAGACTTAAGAGATAGAACAGGAATACTTCAAGTTGTTTTTGGAGATGAGATAAACAGTGAAGCATTTAGCAAAGCTGGCAGTATAAGGTCAGAATACTGTATTGCTGTTACTGGCGAAGTAGTAAAAAGAGAAGCTCCAAACAACAATATTCCAACTGGTATGGTGGAACTTAAGGCTGAGTACATAAAGATATTATCTGAATCAGAAACTCCACCGATATATATAAAAGAAAATTTGGATGCAGCTGAAAATATAAGATTAAAATATAGATATCTTGATTTAAGAAGACCAGATATGCAAAATATATTCAAGATAAGACATAGAGCTACTAAAGCTATCAGAGACTTTTTAGATAATAATGGTTTCTTAGAAGTTGAGACTCCAATACTTACAAAGTCAACTCCAGAAGGAGCTAGAGACTACCTAGTGCCTTCAAGAAATTATCCGGGAATGTTTTATGCATTACCTCAATCACCACAGTTGTTTAAACAACTTTTAATGGTTTCAGGTTTTGATAAATACTTCCAAATAGCTAAATGCTTTAGAGATGAAGATTTAAGAGCTAATAGACAACCTGAATTTACTCAAGTTGACTTAGAGATGAGCTTTGTTGAAGCTGATGATGTAATAGCATTAAATGAGGGCTTAATAGCTCATGTATTTAAAGAAGTTTTAGGTGTAGATGTTAAACTTCCAATAAAGAGAATGACTTTTAAAGAAGGTATGGAAAAGTACGGTTCTGATAAACCAGATTTAAGATTTGGTATGGAGATTACTGATCTTACTGAAGTTGTTAAATTTGCAGAGTTTAAAGTTTTTGCTGATGCAATAGCAAATAACGGATCTGTTAGAGCTCTTAACTTAAAAGGTGGAGCTTCAATGGGAAGAAAAGATATAGATAGATTAGGTGAATTCGTTAAGACGTTCAAAGCTAAAGGATTAGCTTGGATACAACTTAAAGAAGGCGAAGTAAAATCGCCAATAGCTAAGTTCTTAAAGGAAGATGAACTTAAAAACATCATAAATACAATGAATGCTGAAGATGGAGATCTAATTTTAATCGTTGCAGATAGAAACTCTGTAGTTTTCCAAAGTTTAGGTCAACTAAGATTAGAATTAGCTAAGAAGTTTGATTTAGTAAAGGATAAAAATGAATTTAACTTTACTTGGATCACTGAATTCCCACTTTTCGAATATGATGAGGAGGAAGGAAGATACTTTGCAGCACATCATCCATTCACAATGCCAATGGATGAAGATATTGAGTTCCTAAATTCAGATCCAGGAAAAGTAAGAGCTAAGGCTTATGACTTAGTTTTAAATGGAGAAGAACTTGGTGGCGGATCTATAAGAATCCACGATACTAAGCTTCAAGAAAAAATGTTTGAAGCACTAGGTTTTACAACTGAATCAGCATGGGAAAAGTTTGGTTTCTTACTTGAAGCCTTTAAGTTTGGACCACCACCTCATGGCGGATTAGCATTTGGTCTTGATAGAATGATAATGTTCTTAGCTGGAACTGATAACATAAAAGATGTTATAACATTCCCTAAGAATCAAAATGCATTCTGTTATTTAACTGAAGCTCCTAACGTTGTTGATGAAAAACAATTAACTGAGCTTGGAATTGCAACTGTAAAAAGTGATAAGTAGACTGATATAAACTAAGGCAGTGACTTATATAAAAATAACTTCAATATTCATTATTGGAGTTATTTTTTTATCCATCAATAATAAAAAAATTATTAGTAAATATAGTGAGAATAAGTTTAAAAATATAGCTTAAATTATAAGTTATATAATGATGCTCATAAGTTTGTAGTTTTAGACATATTTCAAAAGCAATTTGTTGTAATAAAGAAGTTATTTATTGTATAAAAGAGGCGTAGATGATACAATATATACCGTATACTGGTATACTAACAGGAGTGATATATTATGGATGAAATAATTGATGATATCGTAGATGAAAAAAGTGAAAAACTTAAGAAAGATATTTTAGTAAGGCTAAGAAGAATAGAAGGTCAAGTTAAAGGCATTCATGGAATGATAGATAAAAACGTATGCTGTCCAGATGTTCTTGTCCAAATAGCAGCTATAAGAGCGGCTATAAATAAAGTTGGAGCATTAATTATAGAAGATTACGCTAGGAATTGTATGGGTATTCCTAATGATTCAGAAGCAGAAGAAGGTCTACAGCAGCTAATAAAAACAATCAATACCTTTATGAAATAATTGAAAGAATAGGTATGGTTATGTAGTATTAAAATGTTTAATTTTTCTACGATAAATTAAGAGTAGTTAATAGAAATTTGCAAAATAAGTAATTTGCATATAATAAAGGAGTTAGTGCATGTAGTATTTAATGCATTAACTCCTTTTTGAAGCTCTTTAAAGTATTTGCTATGATTAAACTAAATTAATAAGGTCTCCTATTCTTATCTATTATCTGTATATAATGATGTCTAGCAGAGCTAATCAATCTTGTAATTGTTGAAACAAATATTACTCCAAGTGCCAAGGTTCCAGCACTTGCTAAAGTAGTAGCTAAAGTCTGAAATGATTTATTCATATCCCCTCTAATAGCTTCATACATTGTATAATACATTCCTCCACCTGGTACTAGAGGTATAAGAGCACAAATAACTAATGTGGTAACTGGAGTCTTAAGAATTCTGGCACATGATTCAGAATATGCACTGAATACAATTGATGAGATAAATAAGCCAGCTATATCTGAACCTGTTTTCTGCAGAGCAAGTTTATAAATTATCCAGCTTATCATACCGCCAATAGAAGAAAAAACTAAGTTTTTTCCTTTTATATTAAATATAATACCAAATCCGAAGGTAGCAATAAAAGCAGCTATAGTCTCTTTAAATAACATGTTATATACCTCCAAACCTATTAAACCAAAGAATAAGAACAACGCCAGTACCGACAGCTATAGAAATAGCTATTAAGAATGCCTCAGCAGCTCTTGTGAGACCAGAAACTAAGTCTCCAGCAATAGTATCACGTATGGCATTTGTTATTGCTAGACCTGGGACAAGCAACATCACTGAACCTATTATAACTTTATCTATATTAGAACCTATACCTTTACTAACTAAAATTAGAGCCATACCAGCTACAATAGAGCCGCTGATACTATTTATAAAGAAGTCATTTATGTTAAGTTCACTGCAGAAGTTGGAAAATAGCTTTATGACAACTCCAATGATAAATGCAGCGATGAAGTCCTGAGTATTACCACCAAATAGTATGGAAAATGCTGCAGCACCTAAGGCTGAGAAAAATATAGTTACAGGAGCGCTATATCTTTTTCCGTTCTCAATATTTATAAGTTCGTTATAAAATTGGTCTACTGTAAGGTTCAAAGTCTTTATATTACGCGATAAATCATTAACTCTAGAAATTTTTTCTAAGTTTACAGTTCTTCTATGTATTCTCTTTACAAGAGAAGTAGTTTTATGATTTTCATCGGAAACAGAAGACATTATACCTGTTGGTGTAACAAAACTTTCAGCGTATTCAACTCCAAATGCTTTGCATATTCTCCAGATGGTTTCTTCAACTCTGTAAGTTTCACCACCATTCTCTAGTATAATTTGGCCAGCAAATGTGGCTACATGCAAAATTTTATTTATATCCATAATAACCTCATTGAAATTTTATAATTGATTAATAGCGATCTCATAATATTAGCAGTGTTATAGGAATTTGTTGATTTTAAAAGTCATGGTTGCGTGATTTTTGAATAATTATAAATTAATATTAGGTAATGGAACACAATATAAGGTTGTTCACTAAATTTTTAAAGTTCATTTAATCTTATAACCTTATTTATTAGCAGTCTTAAAAACAGTATTATTGAAATTAAAACCCTAAAATTATTATGCCAAAATCACACCAGTTGTATTATAACATATATATTGTAGGAACTTAATTATTTACATAAGATTTAAATAATAATCAAACATAGAGCAGTTTTAATATAAAATTTTTAATATTTATGATGGTTTTGGTAGTAAAGTTTGAAATACCTAAAATAGCATTAATGAGATATTTTAACAATATATATAGGTGAAAATGATTTCATTACAATTTTTATTGGGTAGTTATGTTGATTAAATTCTTATTAAAACATATAATCAATATAAACGAAAGAAATTGGGGTGATTTAATGGATTTTAATAATTTAAAAAACGATGACAAAGAAATATATAATCTGGTAGAAAAAGAACTACATAGACAACAAAATGGAATAGAGCTTATAGCTTCTGAAAATTTTACTAGCGAAGCGGTTATGGAAGCCATGGGATCATATTTAACTAACAAATACGCTGAGGGATATCCAAGCAAAAGATACTATGGTGGATGTCACGTAGTGGATGAAGTAGAAGAAATAGCAAGAGAAAGAGCAAAAAAACTTTTTGGAGCTGAACATGCTAATGTACAGCCACATTCAGGTTCCCAAGCAAACATGGCAGTTTATTTTTCAGTATTAAATCCTGGAGATACAGTTTTAGGAATGGATCTAAGCAATGGCGGACATCTAACTCATGGATCACCAGTTAATTTTTCCGGAAAGTTATTTAAATTTGTATCTTATAAAGTAGATAAAACTACTGAAACGATAAATTATGAAGAAGTTAGAAAGATTGCTTTAGAATGCAAGCCAAAAATGATAGTTTCTGGAGCAAGTGCATACTCAAGAACTCTTGATTTTGAAAAATTTAGAGCTATTGCTGATGAGGTTGGCGCATACTTAATGGTAGATATGGCTCATATTGCTGGCCTTGTAGCCACAGGAGATCATCCATCTCCAGTTCCATATGCTGATTTTGTTACGTCAACAACTCATAAGACTTTAAGAGGTCCAAGAGGTGGATTAATTCTTTGTAAAGAAAAGTATGCAAAGGATATTGATAAAACTATTTTTCCTGGAATGCAAGGTGGACCACTTATGCATATAATTGCTGGGAAAGCTGTTTGTTTCAAGGAAGCATTAGAGCCTTCATTTAAGGAATATACAACTCAAGTCATAAAGAATGCTAAAGTTCTTGGTGAAGAGCTAATTGCTAGAGGTTTTAAATTGGTATCCAACGGTACTGATAATCATTTATTACTTGTAGACTTAAGCAATAAAGATATAACAGGTAAAGAAGCAGAAATACTTCTTGATACTATAGGAATAACAGTAAATAAAAATACAGTGCCAAATGAAACTAGAAGCCCATTTGTAACAAGCGGTGTAAGAATAGGGACTCCTGCAGTTACAACAAGAGGTTTTGTTGAAGCTGATATGAAAGAAATTGCTGAAATAATTGACTACGTAATAACCAATAAGGATGGAGATCTTTCTTTTGCAAAGGAAAAAGTAAAAGTACTTTGTGATAAATATCCATTATATAAATAATTTTTATTAAGCTGATGAATGAACCATTGTAGATCAATATCCACTTAGCCCTCTAAAGTTGTAGGAAGGCTGATGTGATTAGTTGAAGCTGCAGTGGTTCATATTTATTTATCAGTATATTTAGTAATGCTTTGAAATTAAGATGTCCATATCTGTATTTTGATAGTAGTAAAGAGAATTAATAAGGATAGGTACATCTTTAGCACTAAAATGATAAAATAGTATAAAAGGGAGTGATTGTATGAATTTTATTGATTTACACTGTGATACAGCTTTAAAACTACTTGGTGATAAAGATGCTAAATTAAGAGAAAACCAGTTTTCAGTTGACATTATGAAATTAAAGGCTGGTAATGCTAAAGCTCAATTCTTTGCATTATTTTTAGAAAAAGATCAATGTGGGGATATAAAGAATGATTGTATTGATATGTATAAAAGATTGGTTAGTGAATTAGATGAGAATCAATCTGACATAGCTTTAGTTAGAAATTATGATCAGTATTTAAAGTGTCAAAATGAAAATAAGCTAGGAGCTTTTATAACTATAGAAGAAGGCGGAGCAATAGCTGGTGATATAAATAATCTGAAAGAATTTTATGATATGGGAATTAGATTAATAACCTTAACTTGGAACTTTGAAAATGAAATTGGATATCCACATTGCAAAAAAGAATATTCAGATAAGGGATTGAAACCATTTGGTATAGAAGTGATTAAAAAAATGAATGATCTCGGAATGATTATCGATGTATCTCATCTATCTGATGGCGGTTTCTTTGATGTAGCTAAATATTCAACAAAGCCTTTTGTGGCATCACATTCAAATTCTAGAGCTATAAGAAATCATACTAGAAATTTAACAGATGAGATGATTAAAATACTAAGCTCAGCAGGCGGAGTAATGGGATTAAATTTCTGCAGTGGTTTTGTAGGTAAGAGTAAGACTACTAAAATAGAAGATATGGTAGAACATATTAAGCATATAAGAAAAATTGGTGGAATAGAGTGCATAGCTTTAGGTAGTGATTTTGATGGAATAGAAAATGAAGTTGAGATCAAAGATGCAAGTGAAATGGGAAAATTAGCAGAGGCTCTTCTAAAAAATAATTTCTCTTATGATGATGTAGAAAAGATATTTTATAAAAATGCGGAAAGAATTATAAGAGAAGTATTATAGTGAAAGATAGTCAGCGCTACAAACTTTAAGGAGATACAAATTTAGTAGGTGAATAATTTATGAATGATTTAAATGGAAGAGTAGTTATAGTAACTGGAGCTTCAAAAGGTATCGGAAAAGACATAGCGATAAATCTAGCTTCTAAAGGAGCATCAATTGTGGTCAACTATAATAAAGATCATGTAGGGGCAGAGGAAGTTGTTAGTTATATAAAAGAGAATGGTGGCTATGCGGTAGCATTTCAAAGCAATGTAGGAGTATATTTAGAAGCTCAAAAACTGATAGAATTTGCAGCTCAAACCTTTGGCAAAATTGATATTCTTATAAATAATGCAGGTGTTTCCCATATTGGACTATTTATGGATATGAATGAAAATGAAATAGATGGGCTTATAGATACTAACATTAAAGGTGTAATGTATACATCAAAGTTTGTAATTCCATATTTCTTAAGTAAAGGAAAAGGTATAATTATCAATATATCTTCAATATGGGGGCAGTCAGGTGCAGCTTGTGAGGCTATTTATAGTGCAACCAAAGGAGCAGTAAATAGTTTTACTAAAGCCTTAGCAAAAGAACTTGCACCTTCCAAGATAAGAGTAAATGGTGTAGCACCTGGTGTTATAAATACATCAATGAACAAGTGGCTCTCAGAAGAAGAAAAGAGCATGCTCATTGATGAGATTCCAATGTGTAGATTTGGTGAAGGAAATGAGGTTGCCGAAGTCGTAAGCTTTCTATGCGCGGAACAATCATCTTACCTAACAGGTCAAATACTTACAGTAGATGGTGGAATGATTTAAAATAATAAGCCATACATAAATGAGGAAAGATATCTCATACTATGTATGGCTTAATACTATAAATGATCAATGATTTGTTCAGTCTGAGCTGTGCTGCTATTGGATAAATTTAAGTCAAAGAAAAATTCTACTCCATTTGAGGTGTTCCTAACTCCGAAGGTACTATTATGTTGTGTGAGCATCTGTTTAACAATTGCGAGGCCAAGACCACTACTTCCTTCAGAGCGGCTTCTCGCTTTATCAACTCTATAAAATTGAACCCAAACTTTTTCTAAATCATCTTTTTTCAAGAAAGCACCTGTGTTTTCTATGGAGAATAAAGCTTTTGTATTATCAACACCTATGAATATATTTATACTTTCATTTTCGTTAGTATACTTAATGGCATTGGTTAAAAAGTTTGTTATAACACTCTCTATTTTAAATTCATCCCCAACTACCATGATAATATTTTCAGCTGAATAAGATTTATTTATTTTTAAGTTTTTTTCTGTAAAATTGTTTGAGTATTTAAAAAGTATTTCGTTAGTAAGTGATACTATATCAAAAGAGCTTATTTGAAGTTTATTACTATCTGCTTCAAGTCTTGAAAGTTCAAGCATATCCATAACTAGCTTATTCATTTTATTAGATTCATCAATTATTATGTCTAGATAGATATCCTTAGCTTCTCCATCAACAATATTATCCTTCAATCCTTCTGCATATCCTTCTATGATTCCTATTGGAGTCTTTAGTTCATGTGAAACCCCTGCAATAAAATCTTTACGGATCTTTTCAAGTTTACGTTCTTTCTCTATATCTGCTTGTAGTTCTTTGTTTTTACTTCTCAAATCATCTAAAGCATTTGAGAGGTTTTCTGATAAAAAGTTAAGAGTTTTAGCAAGATCGCCTATCTCATCTTCTCTATCTGATATACATTTTTCGGTAAAGTCCATTGAAGACATTTTACGAGCAACCTTATTTAGCCTTTTTAATGGCTTTGATATTAAATCTGAGTATATAAAAGACAGTATAAGACCTATAAAAATCAAGGCAACAAATATATATTTATAAAACTGTCCTATTATTGAAGAGGCTTCTTTAATGCCTTGGAAAGAAAAAACTGTTATTAATATTGAGTCGTTTTTTGTATTAAAAGACATAGGTGTTATGACTACTATATGTTTTATATTATGTTTTTTATCGTCATATACCTGACTTAAAGTTTTTCCTGAAGTAAATATATCTGAGATGTTATCTGGGTTAATTAATGAATTATAAATACTACTTGTTACATCTATACTTTGCTCAGAACCATATATGGCGCTCCCATTTAATGAATATAGGCCTACCAAAGCACTGGTACTATACTGTAAAATGTTTAATCCATTGAGTATTGCATTCTTGTTTGTGGTACCAGAGTAAGAAGTTTTAAAGCTTTCTACATTAGCTATCAGCAGTTTCGTCTTTTTATCAGTATAAAACCGCTCAAAGAAAAACATCTGAAACAATGCAGCGAAAACCATTAAACCTACAATTAGACCAAAGGTTATTATAAAAATTCTCTTTGATATACTTTGCTTCATTCTTTCACCTCGAACTTATATCCACTACCTCTAACAGTAGTTATGAATTCAGATTTATCCAAAAGTTTTTCTCTTAACCTTTTAATATTTGTATCAACAGTTCTTAGATCACCATAATAATCAATTCCCCAAACACTATCTAGTATCTGGTCCCTTGTAAGTGCAATGCCTTCATTGGAAACTAAGTAAATCAATAGATCAAACTCCTTTGGTGATAGGTTTATAGTTTTATCGTAAACCATAACCTCATGGGAAGTTTTATTTATCTTAAGACCGTCGTAGTCCATTATATTAGTATCAGTTTTATTATTAGTTCTTTTTAAAAGAGCTTTTGCCTTGGCTACTAAAACTTTGGGGCTAAATGGTTTTGTTACATAATCATCTGCACCAAGTTCATACCCTAATAATTTATCATCTTCCTCGCTACGAGCTGTAAGCATTATTATAGGAGTTGTAGAAACTTCTCGTATTTTTTTACATACTTCAAATCCGTTAAGTTCAGGCATCATTATATCTAGGATCACTAGATCAATTTTTTCTTCAGAATATATGTTCAATGCTTCTTTACCGTTCTTTGCTTCAAATATTTTAAAGTTCTCTTTTAGGAAATAATCCCTTAAAAGAAAGCGAATTCTTATTTCATCTTCGACAATAAGTAATGTTAAACCCATAATTAAACCTCCTTGAAACTTTTACAATTTAATTATACCTAAGAAATGTGTCAATATATAGACAACGAATATAATTATTCAAACAATATTATAATTGAGTTTATATTGATATTATTATAAAATGTATAGATATAGAGTTCTTGAGGCAAAGCTTAAAATATACTTCTTTGAAAATATAAAGTTATTACTAAGAGGTATATGTATACTTAAATATAAACTTGAGCGTTAATGAGAAATGGAGATTTTTAATGTATAAATTGAATTTGGACAGTAAAGCTACAAAGCTTAATAATGGGCTTAATGTAATTACAATAAAAAAAGATACCCAACTTGCTTCTATAAATGTAGGGGTTAAGGTTGGCTCACTAAATGAAGGAATCAATGAAAAAGGTGTGGCACATTTCATTGAACATATGTTGTTTAAAGGAACTAAGACAAGAGATAATAAAACTTTGAATGATGAGTTGGAGTTTTTAGGTGGAGAGTATAATGCATACACTGATTTTTGCTCCACTGTTTATAGTGTGACTTGTCTTCAGGAGGAGATTGAGAAAGCAATAGAACTTCTTGGAGATATGGTTATAGAATCAACATTTGATAAAGAAGAACTTGAGAAAGAAAGAGGAGTCATTCTAGCTGAAATAAAAACCAGTAAAGATGATATTGAAGATTTGAGTTTCAAGAGAATTAATGAAATTGCTTTTGAGTATAGTCCTTTAAGATATGATATAAGTGGAGATGAAGAAAGTGTAATTAGGTTCACTAGTGAGGATTTACTAAGTTTTTATAATAAATTTTACACTCCAGATAATACTACAATAACAATTGTTTCATCTTATGATCATGAAGAAGCTATATCACTGATTTCTAAATTTTTTGGTGCATGGAATGGCAGCTTAAATAATAAAGATGAAATAGAATTTGAAAAGAATAAGGAAGTTACCGTAACTACGTATAAAAGGGATATAGAGTTAAGCACTATAACATATTTATATACTTTAGATAATATAGACAAAGATGAAGAACTGGCTCTAAAGATTCTTAATCACAAATTTGGTGAAAGTGCTAATTCTATACTTTTTAGAGAGCTTAGGGAGGATAGGGGACTTGCATACGATATCTACACTAACTTAGATTTAGGAAATGATATTAGAACTTTATATATATTTACTTCGGTTGAAGATGAGAATATCGAAGAAGCTCTTAGTGCTATAAATGACTGTATAGAAAAGATAAAAACAGAGGAAATTCCTTTTCCTAAGAGCACCATAGAACTAATGAAAAAGGTTCATAAAACTGCAGTGGTATCTACTCTAGACGATAGCTCGGAGCTCTCAAGTTATGTACTTAATCAAGTTCTTGAAGAAGAACCAATAGATGAATTTATACATGATATGGAAAGGCTTAATCATATAGAAAATGTAGATTTATATGATATTGCAAGAAAGATCTTCAATAACCCTACAATTCATATTTTAAGATCAGACGCAGATAAGGAAGCAGAGGATTTAGATGAGTAAAATCACTGGTATAGAGGTGCAAAAAAAGAATCCTAAAAGAGTAAATGTATTCATTGATGAAGAATTTTCTTTTGGCTGTGATGCAGAGTTGATTTATAGATACGGTCTTAGAAAAGATGAAAAAGTTGATGTAGAGAGAATAAAAACAATAATCGAAGAAGAAGATTTTATTAAATGTAAAAATGCTGCATTAAAGACAATTGAAAGAACTTATAAGACTGAGAAAGAGATAAGAGATAAACTAATAGCAAAAGCTTTTCCAGAAAATTTGATTAAAAGAACATTAGATTTTTTAAAAGAATACAATTTTTTAGATGATAAATTATATACTGAAATGTATTTAAAAGATAAGATAGGTAATCAGGGAAAGAATAAAATTTATTATAGTTTATTAAGAAAAGGTGTTTCAGAAGAACTATTAAAGGATAAGATCAATAATATAGATACAGATAGAGAACAAGAGGGTGCCTATACACTTTGTAAAAAAAAGTATGATTCTTTAATAAAGAGAGAATCAGATACATTAAAAATATCACAAAAGCTATTTAGGTTTATGGCATCAAAGGGATATGATTTTGATATGATTAATAGATTGATAAAGAAGGTAATGAAAAGTGATCAATTTATGGAGTAGATGATTATGAATTTTAATACTACAAATCTTATACTTATAGCTGTGTTTGTAATACCTGTAATAGCAGGTTTCGTGAACAAATTTAGTTCAGAAGATGCTATGGAAGAAATACTTGATATAGAAAAAAGTATAGCTCTATTTTTATCAATAGTTCTTGCAGTAATTTATTGTTCTAAACAAGAATTATTACCTAAAATTGTAGATTATTTAAGTACCTTATCAGATTACTTAGATACTATCTTAAATGGATATCGGCAGATAAGCTATTATGCAGTTTTTTTGATTATAATTTATTTAGTGTATAATATAATATTTATTATAATAAGGATATTAAACAAGCTCACAGTACAACCTTTTATTGATATATTGAGTAGGTATTCTCAGAAAAAAGGAAACGTATTTAGGGGATTTATAGGAGCTATATTCGCATTGCCAAGAGCTATTATATTTTTAATAGTTATCTGTATATCTTTGAATTTTGTAAGCTACCTTAACTTTCCTAGTGAAGTAAAAAAATCAATCAATGGAAGTGCTATATACAAAACTATAAGCAAAAATGTAATAAATCCTATTACAACTTCTCCTATAGTAAAAGAAATACCAAGAGTTTTAAATGACTCTCTTAAGATAAAGGTAGTAAAAGTTGATGAAAATCAAAATAGTAAAAGTAGTAGCAAGAGTACAAACGCAAGAGAAGTAGTTTATTATAATGGCGTAACCTTAGAACAAGGTATTAAATCAAATGAAACAATAAATCAAGAGGCTTTAAAACTTACTAGATTTAAAAGCAGTGACAAAGAAAAAGCTAAGTCTTTGTATGCCTGGATTGGTACAAACATAGAATATGATGATAATAAAGCTAATGAAATACTTAGCAATAACTTTAGAGTACAGTCCGGAGCTATACCTACTTATGAGACAAGAACAGGTATTTGCTTTGATTACTCATGTCTTTATGTAGCAATGGCAAGAGCTGCAAACCTTAAAGTCAGATTGGTTATAGGTCAAGGATATAATGGTGAACAATGGGTAAATCATGCCTGGAATGAAGTCTATTTGAAAGAAGAAAATCGTTGGATTACGGTAGATACTACTTTTTATAAAGCTGGAAGTTATTTTGATTCTAAAAGATTTTATAACGATCATAAAATCGAAAAAGTAGCAGGAGAATGGTAAAAAGCACCTAACTTTAAGGTGCTTTTTTGTATTTATTAACAATTAGATTAATTGCCTTTTCACAATCCTTGTCGCTGTTATCTAATGCCCAAGCCATATTGAAATAACGTAGTGCTTTTTGAGGACTATTAATCATAGAATAACAATAAGCTAAGTTAAAAAAATATTTGGCATCTAAATTTAAGTCAATGGCTTTACTAAGCATATCAATTGCCCTTGAGAAATCCTTGAGTTTTATATAACAAACACTTGCATTGTAGTAGGAATAAGGCTCATTATCCTTTTCTTCTATAGCTTTGATATAATAGGAGAGGGCTTCCCCATAATTTTTACTGTTATAAAGTTCATTGCCTTTAACAAAACTACTCATAAAAATCCTCCAATACTTTTACAACAAATGTAATTATTCTCTTTAATAATTATTGACATAGGATATAAGAATATTCATGTAAAAAAATATTACTTACATAATTAACGAAAATATTTTATAATATAATAATGATATTATTTATATTATTTATATTTACTTATTATTATTAGTTTGGAGATGAGAATATGACAAAGTTTCATATGGGACTTGATGTTGGTTCTACAACTGTTAAGATGGTGTTGCTTGATAACAGAGATAACATAGTCTATAGCAAGTATAAGAGGCACTTTTCAGATATAAGAAGTACTATAATAGCACTTATAAGAGATGGCTATAAGCACGTAAAAGATGTCGATGTTACTGTAAATGTAACCGGTTCTGGTGGACTTTCAGTTTCCAAATGGCTTGATATAACTTTCATACAAGAAGTAATTGCATGTACTAAAACTGTAGAAAGCTACATTCCAGAGACTGATGTTGTAATTGAGCTTGGTGGAGAAGACGCTAAGATAACATATTTTGATGGCAATTTGGAACAGAGAATGAATGGAAGTTGTGCTGGTGGAACAGGTGCTTTTATAGATCAGATGGCATCACTGCTTAAAACGGATGCAAGCGGTTTAAATGATATGGCTAAGCTACATTCTGTTATATACCCAATAGCAGCAAGATGTGGCGTTTTTGCTAAAACAGATGTACAACCATTATTGAACGAAGGAGCTAGAAAAGAAGATATAGCAGCTTCAATTTTTCAGGCGGTAGTTACTCAAACTATTAGTGGACTTGCCTGTGGAAAACCAATAAGAGGTAAGGTGGCGTTCTTAGGAGGTCCACTGTACTTTTTATCAGAGCTTAGACAAAGATTTATAGAAACATTAAATCTAACTGAAGAACAGATAATATTCCCGGAAAATTCTCAGTTATTTGTTGCTATGGGAGCAGCTTTATCATCAAAGGAAGATAAGCTGATATCTTATAAAAAGTTGTTAGAAAAAGTTAGTGAAATAAAAACTATGCAAACAGCTGAAATAGAAAGATTGGCACCACTTTTTGCTGATCAAAAGGATTATGATGAGTTTAAAGCAAGACATGATAAGGCTACAGCAAAGAAGAGAGATATGGATAGTTACTCTGGTAAGGCATATTTAGGAATTGATGCTGGGTCAACAACCACTAAAGTGGTATTGATTAGCGAAGATAATGAGATACTTTATTCTTATTATGGAAGTAACCAAGGCAGTCCTTTAAATAGAGTCATAGGTGTATTAAATGACCTTTATTCAAAGCTTCCGGCAGATGTTGAAATTGCGAACTCTACAGTTACTGGTTATGGAGAAAGTCTAATTAAGGCAGCTCTTCATATTGATATAGGTGAAATAGAAACAATAGCTCATTACAAGGCTGCAGAACATTTCTTACCTGGTGTTGATTTTATATTAGACATAGGTGGACAGGATATGAAATGTTTTAAGATAAAGAACGGGGTAATAGATAGTATCCTGCTTAATGAAGCTTGTTCATCAGGTTGTGGGTCTTTTATAGAAACTTTTGCTAACTCTTTAAATATGGAAATAGCTGATTTTGCTAAGGAAGCTGTTTTATCTGAACAACCCGTTGATCTTGGTTCAAGATGTACAGTATTTATGAACTCAAGAGTTAAACAAGCACAAAAAGAAGGTGCTTTAGTTGGAGATATATCTGCTGGACTTTCTTATTCCGTAATAAAAAATGCGGTTTTCAAAGTTATAAAGATAAGAGATCCTAAGGAATTAGGAAAGAAGATAATTGTTCAAGGTGGTACTTTCTATAATGACGCAGTACTTAGAGGATTTGAACTATTATCTGAAAGAGAAGCCGTAAGACCTGATATAGCTGGTCTTATGGGAGCTTTTGGAGCTGCTATAATAGCTAAGGAAAGATTAGAAGAAGGAAGAAAAACAACTCTTCTTGAAAGAGAACAATTAGAAAGTTTTACTATAGACACTGATTTAAGAAGATGTGGACTTTGTGGAAATAATTGTCTTTTAACTATTAACAAATTCTCTACGGATGAAGAGTACATATCAGGTAATAGATGTGAAAGACCATTAGGCAAAGATAAGAAGAAGAATGATATACCAAATTTATATGACTATAAACTTAAAAGAACCTTTAGCTACAGACCGCTTAAGAAGGATGAAGCGAAGAGAGGTACTATAGGAGTTCCTAGGGTATTAAATTTCTACGAAAATTATCCGTTTTGGTTCACAATGTTGACTAAGCTAGGTTTTAGAGTTGAACTTTCACCAATTTCATCAAAGAAAATTTATGAAATGGGTATAGAATCAATACCTTCAGAATCAGCTTGTTACCCTGCAAAAATAGTTCATGGACATATAGAGGCATTAATAGAAAGAGGAATAAAGAATATATTCTATCCAAGTGTTGCTTTTGAACAAAAAGAGTTTAAAGAAGCTAACAACAATTATAATTGTCCTATAGTTACTTCATACCCAGAAGTTATAAAGAATAATATGGATGTTATTAAGGAAAAAGATATAAACTATATGAATCCTTTCTTCTCACTTAACAATAAAGAAAGACTTTATAAGAGAATTGAAGATGAATTTAAGAGCTTTGGAGTAACAGCTGCTGAAGCAAAAGAAGCTATCGATGCTGCTTGGGAAGAAAGAGAGCAGTATAAGAGGGATATCCAAGCAAAAGGCGAAGAAGTACTGGAATACTTACAGAAGACTGGTAAGAAAGGAATAGTACTTGCTGGTAGACCATACCATATAGATCCAGAAATAAACCATGGTATACCAGATGTTATTACAAGTTTTGGTATGGCTGTTCTTACTGAAGATAGTGTAAGTCATCTAGGAAAAGTTCAAAGACCTCTTAGAGTTGTAGACCAATGGGTTTATCATTCAAGATTATATTCAGCTGCAAGCTTTGTAGCTACTCAAGAAAATCTTGAGTTAATCCAGCTTAATTCTTTTGGTTGTGGACTAGATGCAGTAACAACTGATCAAGTTCAAGAGATTTTGGCAAGTGATGGTAAGATATATACAGTATTAAAGATAGATGAAGGTAATAATTTGGGAGCTATTAAGATAAGAATAAGATCTTTAAAAGCAGCTTTAGAGGAAAGAGAAAGAAATGGCTATGTTCCACACAAAGAGGATACAAGTTATCACACAGTTCCTTTCACTAAAGAAATGAGAAAAACTCATACGATTTTGGCTCCGCAAATGTCACCAATACATTTTGAGATAGTACAAGAAGCTTTTAGAGCAAGTGGCTACAATATGGAAGTACTGCCGTCTACAGATAAACAAGCTGTTGAAGAAGGATTAAAATTTGTAAATAATGATGCTTGCTATCCATCAATCATAGTTGTAGGACAGATGATACATGCTCTTAAGTCAGGAAAGTATGATCCAAACAATACTTCGGTTATAATAACTCAAACTGGTGGTGGATGTAGAGCGACTAACTATGTTGGTTTCTTGAAGAAAGCATTAAGGGAAGCAGGTTATCAAGGAATTCCAGTAATATCTTTAAATGCAGTAGGATTAGAACCTCAACCTGGCTTTAAGATAACTCCAAAACTTTTAGACAAAGCACTTATGGCACTAGTTTATGGAGATCTTTTAATGAGAGTTCTATATAGGGTTAGGCCATATGAAAAAGTTAAGGGATCAGCTAATGCTCTATATGAAAAGTGGAATAAGCTAGCTAAGGAAAATGTTATAAAAGGTGGACATAGATTATTTAAGAATAACGTGAAGAATATAATAAGGGAATTTGACGATTTCGATATAACTGATGAAGTAAAGCCAAAGGTTGGAGTTGTAGGAGAGATACTTGTTAAATTCCACCCAACAGCTAACAATGATGTGGTAAATCTTCTTGAAGCTGAAGGTGCTGAAGCTGTTGTACCAGATTTACTTGATTTCTTCTTCTACTCAGCTTATGACCAAGACTTTAAGTCTAAGTACTTATCTTTTGGTAAGATGGGAAGAGAAATATCTAATGCAGCTATATGGTTTATGGAGAGATACAGAAACACAATGAAGGAAGAACTTGCAAGAAGTAAAAGATTTTCTCCGCCAAAGCATATTAAAGAATTAGGAGAACTTGCATCAACAATATTATCTCTTGGACATCAAACAGGAGAAGGTTGGTTCCTAACAGCTGAAATGCTTGAACTTATAGAAAGTGGAGTTAATAATGTAATCTGCATGCAGCCATTTGCGTGCCTGCCAAACCACGTTACAGGTAAGGGTATGATAAAAGCTATAAGACATAAATACCCTATGTCAAATATAACTGCAATTGATTATGATCCAGGTGCTTCAGAAGTTAATCAGTTAAACAGAATTAAATTAATGCTTTCTGTAGCCTTTAAGAATCTTAAAGAAAATGAAGAAATAAAGAAAGAAGTATTTGAAGAAGTAGCAACAAGTAAAAAATAATATCACAATAGTTGACAAAATATGATGTTGTAATATAATATTACTATAATTTATATGTAAAAGCTTTGAAAAAGAGGAGTAAAGGCATAGAACATAGTAAGAGAGAAAAATCCGTAGGCTGTAAGGTTTTTCGTATGGTGTGCTTTGAAGGTAGCTTTTGAGCTTCTCTGCTGAAACAAAAAGAAATATAATCTATACTATCTTGTGATTTTATATTTACTTTATAGATATAAAAGACCATAGTAATAAGTGGTATTTCTAGAGTAGGCAGAGACGGTAGCGATATCGTTAAAGGTTAAAGAGCTCTTAACCTAAGGTTGAGAGAAAAAAGGTGGTACCGCGAGTCTTCGTCCTTTTATGGATGAAGGCTCTTTTTTTATTTCATTTTTTATTAAAAAGATTTATCTACATTTGGTAACTGCTAAAAACTTGTAAATCATATGGGATTTTAAGATTAGAAGCTAAAATATGTTGTAAATCTTTATACAAAACATTTAGAAAATTTATTTGCTTAGAAATTAAGGAGGAACTTAGATGCTAGAAGAAAAAAACATTGCAACTACCTACAATCCAAAAGAATTTGAAGAAAGACTATACAAGACTTGGGAGGAAAAGAAATACTTTACTCCAGAAGTTGATAAAAATAAAAAGCCGTACACAATAATAATGCCGCCACCAAATATAACTGGTAAGCTTCACTTAGGGCATGCACTTGATAATACTCTTCAAGATATGCTTATAAGATTTAAGAGAATGCAAGGTTTCAGTACTTTATGGCTTCCTGGAGAGGACCATGCAAGTATAGCTACTGAAGTAAAAGTAGAAAATGAATTGTTAAAGCAAGGTCTTAAGAAAAAGGAAATGGGAAGAGAGGCCTTCCTTGAAAAAGTTTGGGAATGGACTGATGAATACAGAGAAAGAATAAGAACTCAGCTTAAAAAGATGGGGTGCTCTGCTGATTTTACAAGAGAAGCTTTCACAATGGATGAAAATCTAAATAAAGCTGTAAAGCATGTATTCGTAAAATTATATAATGAAGGTCTTATATACCAAGGTAATAGAATAACTAACTGGTGTCCAAAATGCCAAACAGCTTTATCAGATGCTGAAATAGAATATGAAGAGCAAGAAGGAAGCTTCTGGCATATAAAATACCCAGTTAAGGATTCAAATGAATTCTTAGAGATTGCAACAACAAGACCAGAAACTTTACTTGGAGATACAGCTGTTGCAGTAAATCCAAATGATGAGAGATTCAAGCATTTAATAGGAAAAACTTTAATATTACCATTGGTAGGAAGAGAAATTCCGGTAGTAGCAGATGACTATGTTGATATAGAGTTTGGAACTGGAGCAGTTAAGATAACTCCAGCACATGATCCAAATGACTATGAAGTTGGAAAGAGACACAATCTTCCACAAATTAGAGTTATGGATGATAAGGGTACTATAAACGAATTAGGTGGCAAATACCAAGGTTTAGATAGATATGATGCTAGAAAGCAAATGGTTAAAGATTTAGACGAGCAAGGTCTTTTAGTAAAGATTAAGCCGCATACCCACAATGTAGGAACTCATGATAGATGTAGCACAGTTATAGAACCAATAATATCAAAACAATGGTATGTTAAGATGGAATCTTTAGCAAAGCCAGCAGTAGAGGCTGTAAAAGAAAAGAAGACAAAGTTCATACCTGAAAGATTTGAAAAGACGTATTTTAACTGGATGGAAAACATTCAAGACTGGTGTATATCAAGACAATTATGGTGGGGACATAGAATTCCAGTTTGGTACTGTAAAGATTGTGGAGAACTAATGGTTTCTGAAGGAACTCCAACAACATGTTCAAAATGTAATTCAGAAAATCTTTACCAGGAAACAGACGTGCTTGATACTTGGTTCTCATCAGCACTATGGCCTTTCTCAACACTTGGATGGCCTGATAAAACTGATGATTTAAAATATTTCTATCCAACAAGTACATTAGTTACAGGTTACGATATAATCTTCTTCTGGGTAGCAAGAATGATATTCTCAGGTATTCATAACATGGGAGAAGTTCCATTTGAGAATGTATTAATCCACGGAATCATAAGAGATTCTGAAGGTAAAAAGATGAGTAAATCTCTTGGAAATGGTGTAGATCCACTAGATGTAATCGAAACTTATGGTGCAGATGCTTTAAGATTTATGCTTGTAAATGGTAATGCACCAGGAAATGATATAAGATTCTTCCCAGAAAAAGTTGAATCAGCAAGAAACTTTGCAAATAAGATCTGGAATGCTTCAAGATTTGTTATGATGAACCTGGATAGAGAACTTATGGATAAATATAAAGACTGTACTGAATATAGCTTAGCAGATAGATATATTCTTTCAAAGCTTAATACTATTGTTAAAGAAGTAACTGATAATATGGAAAACTTTGAATTAGGTATAGCTCTTCAAAAAATATATGACTTTATGTGGACTGAGCTTTGTGACTGGTATATAGAGCTTGCAAAACCAGTTTTATACGGTAACGATGAAAAATCAAAAGGTGTTGTATACAATGTATTATTTAAGGTGCTTACAAATGGATTGCAACTTCTACACCCAGTAATGCCTTTTATAACTGAAGAAATATATACTCACTTAGATTCTCAGTATGAATCAATAACAATATCAAAGTGGCCAGTGTATGAAGAAAAGCTTCATGATGAAATAGCAGAAAAGGACATGACTTTAATAATTGAAGCTATAAAATCATTAAGAAATATAAGAGCAGAAATGAACGTACCTCCATCAAGAAAGGCTAAAGTTATTGCATATATTGCTGATGAAAGTAAAAGAGCTTTCGAAAATGGAAGATCATATATAGAAAAGTTAGCGTCTGCTTCAGAAGTAGAGTTCATTGCAGATAAAAAAGAAGTTCCTGAAAATGCTGTATCAGTTGTAGTTCAAGGTGGAGAATTATTCATGCCGCTATTTGACTTAGTTGATAGAGAAAAGGAACTAGACAGACTTAACAAAGAAAAGGCTAAATTAGAAGGCGAAATAACAAGAGTAGAGAAAAAAGTAAACAATCCAGGCTTTGTAAATAAAGCACCAAAAGAAGTTGTTGATGCTGAAAGAGCTAAGGGAGAAAAATATAAAGAAATGCTAGAAGCAGTTCTTGCAAGAATTAGTTCATTATAATAGGTGGCACTCTTATGAATTATGATGAAGCTATAAGATATATAACTGAAACTGCAAAGTTTGGAAGTAATTATGGTTTGGAGAGAACTGAGAAGCTTTTAGAGCTTCTTGGCTCTCCTCATAAAAAGCTAAAAGCAATACATATAGCAGGAACAAACGGAAAAGGGTCAACTACATCAATGATAACCTCAATCCTTATAGAGGCTGGGTATAAGGTTGGAATGTACACTTCCCCATATATTGAGGAGTTTGAAGAGAGAATTCAGATTAATAAAAATAATATACCTAAATCTGATTTAGCAAAAGTAGTTACTGAGGTTAAAGTGGCTGTGGATGAAGTGATTAGACTCGGTTATGATAGTCCAACAGAATTTGAAATAATAACAGCAGCTATGTTTAAGTATTTTCATGATGAAAATGTAGATTATGCTGTAGTAGAGGTTGGTCTTGGTGGAAGGCTAGATTCTACCAACGTTGTGACGCCAATACTTTCTGTAATAACTTCAATAAGTTTTGATCATATGAATATTCTAGGAGATACCTTGGAAAAGATAGCTTATGAAAAGTCGGGCATAATAAAAGAAAATATCCCTGTAGTTGTTTATCCACTAGTGGATGAAGCTATGAAAGTTATTGAAAAAGTAGCTAATGAGAGGGATTCTAGAATATATAAGGTAAGTAATCAATGGGCAGAACTTATAGAACCAAAAGCTGGAGATAACTCTCAAAGGGTCTTAATAACAACAGATAAAGAATCTTATAATATTAAACTTTCTCTACTTGGTAAACACCAATTATTAAATTGTACTGTTGCTATAAAGGCTATAGAAACACTTAATGAAATTGGTGTTTTTATAGAGAAGCAGCATATATTAAGTGCATTAACCAAGGTAACCTGGAGTGGAAGAATGGAAGTTATGAACTCTTCACCTTTAGTTGTTATAGATGGGGCACACAACATAGATGGGATTACCAAACTTGTTGACAGTATAACCACATATTTTAATTATGATAAGCTTAAAGTTATAGTTGGCATACTAGCTGATAAGCAAGTAGAAGCTATGGTGGATAAGATAAGTACTGTAGCTGATTCTGCCATAGTAACTACCCCTCATAATGATAGAGCTGAGGCGTCTACTGTTATCAAAGAATTGCTTGATAAAAAAGGAATACAGACAGAAATAGTAGAAGACTATAGAGCTTCTTTTATTAAAGCTTTTAGTACTTCACAAAAAGATGACTTAATACTTGTGTGTGGATCATTATATATGATAGGCGATATGAGAAAAACTATAAGATCTGTTTTAAAAGAAGTACTTTAAAAAAGAAGAGTACTTCTTTTTTTTATTCTTTAGGAGTTTATACATCAATTATGTCTGTGTATAATTATGCGAACAAACTTAAGACATAGTATAGGTTGAAGAATAAAAAAAGAAGAATATGTGGCCTGTAAGATTCTTCACATACGCTTAAGAAAAGGCAGATGCGCAAAAAAAACTCACTGAAGAAGGTCGCTTCAGCGACTTTTTTATTTGGTCATGGTTAAAAATATTTTTGAGATTAAATTGTTATTAAGGAGATGCTATATAAATTCTTTGCGAAGATTCATTAAAGCATTGTATGAATAATCATTTAATTTTAACACAAAGCTTTAACACAATTTTAAAAATTAAAATTTAAGAATTGGTTAAGATTTTGTTAAAATTTTGTTCATAGACAAAAATTTTAACCATGTTATAATTAAAGAGTTCCATTGCCAAAATTTAAAATCAAATATTAACTCTTGATTCAATCCTAATTTGGAGGTTACTATATGTTAAATTACAAAAGCCCCGTTAAAAGAAGAACACCAGGTGAAATAATAAAAAAAGCAGCTTTAACTATAAAAGAAAGCTACTTTTTTTGGTATTGTTTTGCAGCAATATTAGCAAAGTCATTATTGTTCATGGCTTTAATATCAGATGATAAAGCTAATGGAATTATTCCAATGAGAGTTTTTTATTCTATGCCTCCGTTCCTTGTCTATTTCAGTTTTATTTGTTTAGTTTTATCCTTTGGATTTTTGTTTAGAAATAAAGGACAAACTATAGCTTTCTTAGTGATAAATACAATAATAAGTATTCTGTATATTGGGGACTTGTGGTATTTTAGAAGCAATAGCTCATTTTTAAGTTTACATATGTTCAGTATGACCTCAAACTTAGATAATTTGAGTAGTAGTATAATTTCTATGATAAGAATAGTGGATATAATATTCATTATAGATTTGATAATA
Source organism: Clostridium yunnanense (assembly GCF_016595795.1). Lineage (GTDB taxonomy): Bacteria > Bacillota > Clostridia > Clostridiales > Clostridiaceae > Clostridium_AR > Clostridium_AR yunnanense. Next base: position 60,152 of record NZ_JAENHN010000006.1, on the reverse strand, counting down.
CAAATAGTTCTTATGATTAGAAGGCATTCAAAGGCAAAGTATCATAGAAGAAGTGTTATTGCATTTTTGATGTTGTTAATTGTTCCAACTTTATATCTAACTTATGCTCACTATAAAATAGATAAGCTCAATAAAGGCTTCACTAATCAGATGATTTTTAGAAAAAGTTGGTCACCTAATCAAACAATGTCGAACCTTACTCCAATAGGATATCATATATTCGATTCTTACAATTTTTATGTTGAGAGTAAACCATATGTTATTTCTAGTTCAGAACAAAAAAACGTAGAAAAATGGTTTGAGGATAAAAAAGAAAATCTTCCTGATAATGAATATAAGGGGATGTTTAAGGGGAAAAACCTATTGGTAATACAATGGGAATCTTTAGAGACCTTTGCTATAAATCAAAAGGTAAATAATCAAGAGATTACACCAACTTTAAATAAAATTTTATCAAATAGTATATATTTTAATAATTTTTATGAGCAGACATATAACGGTACAAGCTCTGATGGTGAGCTTATAACGCAGACTTCAGTATTTCCTGTTAGAGAGGGAGCAACTTTTTTTAGATATCCAAGTAACACCTATGAATATTCATTGCCTAATGTAATGAAGAGTTTAGGATATACTACGTTAGCATCACATCCTGATAAAGGATCTTATTGGAATTGGATGCCTGCGCTTAAATCTATAGGGTTTGAGAAAGCAATTGACTCTACAAATTATAATGTTGACGAAGTTATAAACTTAGGTATAAGCGATAAAAGTTATTTGAAGCAGCTGCCTGAAAAGATAAAAGCTCTTAAATCTCCATTTTATGCTTATACAGTTACTTTAACTAGCCATGCCCCATTCGATATACCAGAAAAATATAGAGAAATCAAACTACCAAAAGAGCTGGAGGGTACAAAACTCGGAGGTTACTTCCAAAGTGTCCAATATACAGATAAATATATAGGGCAAATGCTTGAACAGTTAGACAAATCTGGAGTACTAGATGATACTGTAGTAGTTTTTTATGGAGATCATGAAGGTGTTCATAAATTCTATGATGACGAAATTAAGAACATTTCATATGAGGGAGATTGGTGGAAAGAAAATAATAGAAGAGTTCCTCTTATTATATATTCAAAAGGATATAAAGGGAAAACTATATCAACCTATGGTGGTCAATGTGACACACTACCTACCTTAGCTTATCTTTTCGGTGCTGATGTTAAGGCTATGGAAGATAAGATATTTGGAAGAAATCTTTTGAATACAAAAAAGAACTATACTGTGTTATCAACTAGACAATTCTTAGGCACTGAAAGCACTCCTGGTGAAAAAGACAAAATGCTAGAAAGCATTGACTTAGGTGACAAGCTTATCAGAGCAGATTATTTTAAGAAGTAGGTGAAGGTTAACTTGGAAAATAATATTTTAGAAAAAGAAATTATAAATGATACAGAGATAAGGCTGGCTAATAGAAGTAAAGTTCTATATATTATACCATTATTAAGTCTAATTTTCCCTATAGTATCTATTGAGGGGCTAGTACCTTGGGCTGTAGCTATATACTTTTGTTATAAGGGAATCGGGTCTATAAATAAATATGAAAGACCAGTTAAAAGATGTATAGGCTATTTGATTCTTAGTGGAGTGATAGTAGCTTTATATAATGTACTAGTTTATTTTGTAAGTAATTACCTTGTTAAATTGTTAATGTAATCTTATAAAGACATGATAGTTTAATTGAGTGAAAATATATTTATGAAGAGAAACTATATAAAAAAGCTTGAAGAGTATTTGCTTATATGTAAGTTAAGATTCTAAACTAGAAATATAATAAAAATCAGCTTTATAGAAATCCTAAAGGATATTCTTAAAGCTGATTTTTGACATTTTTATTAGATTAAGTTTTAATATTATTTATGAAATTAAGGTGTTAATATGTAGATGCTATATGAGCGAGCAGCTAGAATTAAATGATTTTCGGAGATGAAATAGCGTAAAAAAACTGTATTGTCCGAACGTAGTGAGTTATACAGTTTTAGCTATTTCATTGGAGAAAATCATATTAATTCTTTGCGAAGTTCATTTGAGTATCGGAATAGTGACACCTTAATTTCAATAACATAACTAGCAATACATAATATCACATTTTATTTAACTTCAGTGAGATGAGACCAATATCTTTTAGGCATATGTTGTCTTCTTAGTCTTTCATTTTTTCTTTCTTCTATATTAACTGAGCTATAAAAGGTTTTCCAAAGCTTTTCAAAGTCAGAATCAGCTTTAAGATTTTCTAATTTTAAACCATCTTCCTTAGAAAAATCGATTATGGTTGCTTCTTTCCTATCATAAAAGATAGCTATTTCGCGTTTTGTATCATGGATTATAAAATTCTGATCTGAAAATCTAGCGCTAAAATGATTTATCAAAAGTGGCAGTATGTTATGGTCTGGCTCAATAGAAGCATAATAGGTTAAAGTACCTATCTCTTTGAATCTAACAAAGCCTTTAAATCTATGAGCCTCATAGGAGACTCTTTGATGGTATTTATCAACCTTCATAATGGTATCGTTATTTTTGGCTAGATTTACTTTTACTCCATATGAAAAACATAATCTTAGGTATTCTAAAATTAAATCTTCACTATCTGGATATTCACTAAGATATAGATTATATACATTTTCTAGAGTGCTGGAGCTAAGTTTAAGCTCTATTGAAGTATATACTCTATCATATTTATCTTCTTCTGTAGCAACATCTACACTTTCAGCAAGAAGGCTAGGTGTATAGTTAATATTTCTTTTGATTGTGCATTGTTGCTTACAAGAAAATGCATAAAATATTGAAGTAAGTAAACCTTCGAAGGTACCATCGTAGACAAATTCCTTCATAAAATAGACCTCCTAAATTTCACCAGTTAACGAAGTGGATTTATCGTTAAGTAGTAAAAGTTTTTTACTTGAATTAATTGCACTAAAATCCTTTGGAAGTAAGAACTTTTTATCAATATGATCAAATAAGTTTAATTGTTCTCCTTCTTGCTCTATAATGTTTAAGTCAAATTTAGGAGTAAGTACATCTTTTATCCTTTCTTCATCAAGAGGAACAGAACCAAAATACTTTCCTTTACACGTTATAAAATATTGGGCTCTCTTTAATACAACTCCAAGTTTTTTTAAGTCGTAAAAATTAAGAGAGTTTATCTTTCTCGCACTCATTATTTTTTGCGCACCTCGTATTCCGATGCCAGGGATTCTAATAAGCATTTCATAAGGAGCTCGATTAATTTCAATTGGAAACAAGTGTATATTGTTTAAAGCCCAAAAGGTTTTAGGATCAAAGTTTATATCAAAGTTAGGATTTCTATCAGATAATAGCTCGTCAGCTTTGAAGCCATAAAGTCTTAGAAGCCAATCACCTTGATAAAGTCTATGTTCTCTTAAAGTAGGTGGATTTCTGAGCTCTGGTAGGTTATTCCCCGTATTTACTGGAACATAGGCAGAGTAATAAACTCTTTTTAATGAATATTTATTGTAAAGTCCTTCAGAAAGATTAAGTATATTTAAATCACTTTCTTTAGTAGCACCTACTATAAGCTGTGTACTTTGTCCACCAGGAACAAATAATGGAGCTTTCTTAAAAAATCTATTTTCCGTTTTACTTATTTGGATATTATTTTTAATTAGTTTCATCGGCTGAAGAATAGTTTCTTTTGTTTTTTCTGGTGCTAGAAGCTTTAGAGATTGTGAAGATGGAAGCTCCAAGTTTACACTCATTCTGTCAGCAAAAGAACCAGCCTTTTTTATAAGCTCATCATCTGCTCCAGGAATGGCCTTTAGGTGTATGTACCCTTTAAAACCATGCTCAACTCTAAGTTTTTCAACCACTCTTGTTAAAGTCTCCATAGTGAAATTAGCATTCTTAAAAACTGCAGAGCTTAAAAATAATCCTTCTATATAATTTCTTCTGTAAAAATTCATAGTAAGTTCTACTACTTCATCTGCAGTAAATGCAGCTCTTTCGACATCGTTACTTCTACGGTTTATGCAATAAGCACAATCATAAATGCAGTAGTTGGTTAAGAGTATCTTGAGCAGAGAAATACATCTTCCATCAGGAGTAAAGCTATGACATATCCCTGAGCTAGCTACAGATCCTAAGTCGCCTTTTTTTGAAGATCTATTTGAACCTGAAGATGAGCAAGATACATCATATTTCGCAGCACCACTTAGGATTCTTAGTTTTTCATTTATATCCATATAATCACCATCTTTATGTTAATAAATATATTATAACTAAATAGATTCGATAGAACAAGTGTTCTTGATATGTTTTGCTGAAAAACAATTTTATATACAAATCGAAAATAAAAAGAAAAATATGGGCCTGCCAAGTTTTCCATATATGAATTCGAAAAGGCTTATGCATAAAAAATCACTAAAGAAAGTCACTTCAACGATTTTTTACTCTATTAATGGAAACACTAGTTAATGTTTAGAGGAAATTTGTAGTTTAGAGAAAAGAATGTTTTAAATAGCAGTAACAGGAGGCAAAGCTAATGAAGATTTTAATAACCACAGATACGTATTTCCCAATGGTAAATGGTGTAATAACCTCGGTGAATAATTTATATAATGAATTGATAAGAATGGGGCATAAGGTTAAAATTCTGACTTTATCTCATAATGGCAATGAAGAAATATATGGGGATGTATATTATTTGAAATCTTTTGGAGTAGGGGTTTATCCTGATGCTAGAATTAAATTTCCTTTACAGAATAAGTTAGTAAGCGAAGTTATAAGATGGAATCCAGACATTATTCATTCTCAAACAGAATTTTCTATGATGATGGTATCAAAGTATATTTCAAATAAGTTAGATATTCCGCATATACACACTTATCACACAATGTACGAGGATTATTTATGCTATTTATTAGGTGGAAAACTTATAAATAAAAATACTTCAGCTAAGATAATAAAGCTGTTGTTAAATAGCTTGGATAGTATTATAGCCCCAACTGAAAAGGCTAAAAAATCACTTGTGAGTTATGGAATTAATAAGCCGATTTATGTTATTCCAACAGGGATTGATTTAAGTAAGTTTAAACAGCAAGTGTCAATAGAAGAAAAACAGGAAATTATGAATAAGCTCAATCTTAGAAATGATGATAGAATTGTAGCATATATAGGTAGGATAGGACAGGAAAAAAACATAAGTGAAATAATTTCATTTATGCCTAATATAATGAAAACGAATAAAAACTTGAAACTCCTAGTTGTAGGTGGTGGACCATATTTAGATAGCTTAAAAAATCAAGTAGTTAATAAAAAGATAGAGGATAGAGTTATATTTACTGGAATGGTAAATTCAAATGAGGTATATAAATACTATAAAATAGCTGAAATATTTGTTACAGCATCAACTAGTGAAACTCAAGGACTAACTTATCTTGAAGCCTTAACTAGTGGGTGTCCAGTGGTATGCAAATATGATCCCTGTATAGATGGAGTTATTGATGAAGGGAAAAATGGTTATACATATAATGATGAGTTGGAATTTGAAAAATATCTTGATAGAATTTTAAAGGATGATTCTTTGAGGGGTGATATGAAAAAGTATGCTGAAATTAAATCCAATGAATATTCAAGTGAAATTTTCGCAAGCAAAGTTTTAGAAAAATATATTAGCGCAATAAATAGAAGTGAAGAAATAGGATTAGATGTAGGTGCTTTGATAAATCATAAAACTTAATATAATAAGACTCTAGAAGCAAATAAAAGAATTTATAGAGTAGATTACTTTAAATACAATTATGCTTAAAGTATAAGTCTATAAGTAAAAACTAGTATAATCTATTAATTATACTAGTTTTTATTCATGTTTCTACTTGAGTTACTATTTGGAAGGAGTAAAGTAAATATACTACCAATTGCAATTGAAGAGTAGTATGTGATTAATCTCCATAAGAAAATAGCAGTTATGATGGTTCCGGACTTGAAGAATAAACCATATATAAGATAAAAACCACCTTCAGCCCCTCCTTCAGCGCCAGGAAGAGGTATTATAGCCATGAAGTTTACCAAGAAAACTTGAGCTGCTACCATTGTGAATATATCAGAATAATTAAAGCCAAAGCCTCTATAAATGCAATAAGGTATACTAAAGTATGCTAACCACTGCAGAAGTGTGAGGATAGATGAATAAAGGCATAATTTTTTATATTTGATAATCATGAAAACAGTTTTATGAAAAGTCTTTAACTCAGTTTCTAATTGTTTATAAGTTTCTTCCGGATTCTTCAGTAATTTAACTTTTTTAAGTAGATTTAGACAATAAATTACTATGGTACTTGTTAATTTTTTGTTTAATAAAAATAATGTTGCTATTATCATAATCATTACATGAACCACAAGGCCAGATATACAAAAATATAAGAAATATGGCACTTTTGAATAGAAATATTTAAACTTAAATAATATTGCTAAAACTAAAATAATAATATTTATAACTTGGTGAATCATAAACTTAATCATTAATATAGAAACACCAGTCCCACCAGAAATTCCACTTTCACTCATTTCATATAATTGTGCAGGATGACTAGCAGCTGCAAAGGGAGTAATGGCTCCAAAAAATTGACCAATGATTTCGAATCTTAAACATTTTACAAACAAGTTATTTATCCTATGAAATTGCCTAATTATTACGTATAATACCAACGTCTCGAAAAACAAAAACATAATCATCATAAGAGCTGATAATATAATCCAGCTGGTACTTAAGGTTCTTATTTCATTAATTAATGTTTTAAGACCTTTGGTAAAAAGAAAAAATGATAGGAAAATACAAATAGATACGACTACAATGATTATGTTTAATATCTTACTTTTCATTTAACTTCTCCTGAGCTTCTTGTTATAAATTTCATCATAAAACTGTTTCCACATTTGCAATACATAGTCTTTAGAATAAAAATCATGGCACTTAGCTGAATTATCACACCAAAGTTGATAGTTTTCATTCTTATTTTGAATAGATCCTATTATGTTAGTGAACTCTGCGTTACTATTTCCTTTTAAATAACTATCAAATAGAATGTTCTTATATATATCTAAATCTCGTAAAAGTATAGGCGTTTTTAATGCCATAGCCTCTAGAATTGACATAGGAAAAAGTTCATTATATGATGGCAAGAACATTAAATCACAAATATTATAAATATCATTCATCTTGCTTCTTTCCACTATACCTAAAAATTTAACATTAGAAGGTGGATTTTCAATGACCTTTTTTAACTCTTTATAACCATCAGTTATTGAACCAAAGGAAAAGCCACCAGCCCATATAAACTGTATATCAGGAAGGGTTTTGGCAACTTCGATAAAATCCATTACACCTTTTCTAGTTTGAACTTGCCCAACTCCTAAAACAACGAATTTATCTAAAGGAATTTCGTATGAACTCCTTATATTCTTGATTTTAGAAGCCTCATATCTATAAAAATTATCTTCTGACACAAAGTTTGGAATATAGGTTACCTTATGTTCATCAATTTTATAACTTTTTAGCACATCTATAAAATAAGGATTAACTACCACTAAATGGTCAACACTCCTGTAGAACCAAATCATATATTTATAAAATATCTTTTTTATAAATGAAGGTAGTTTTAGGCTTTCTTCTATGGTTTCTGGAACAAAATGTACATATGCCACGCTTGTTCCTAGAAGTTTTGCTAGTGGAATACTTAGAAAAAATTTGAAATCAATTGTATGATAGTGCATTATATCACAAAAGAATATGTTATTTACCTTTACTTTATAGTTTTCTGTAAGTCCTTGTCTTACTAGATTTACTTGTTCAATGTAGGCAGACATAACTCCTTGGCCTTTTACCTTTTCAGCAGAGGAGAGCATATTAATAGTAGGCATGAAGGTTCCTCCTTTAAAAGTTATTAAATTACTTTCATGCTTAGTTTTTGTAAATTTTAATTACATATTCTTGATTACACTATTTAATATAAAAATATATAGATATGAAGATGCCCTTGTACATATGGATAATAAATTTAGATATAAAAGATAAAAAATACGTGAAGAAACTGCCCATGATATACCGAAGTAACATGAGCAGTTTTATAGAGTATGTGTTTATACATCTTTTATATTATTAGTTATTAACTATTTAACTTGAAAGTGATAATTTAATAAAAGTTAAATTAATTGGTTATATCAGAGAAACTCATTGAAGCATCATATGTATGGAAACTTCAATTGGGATTTCAAAAAACAATTTATTTAAGTAAAATATGCCAATCTTATTATGTCCTTAGGTCGTCTGTTATTCCAAAGTAAATCTAAATCAATTTCGTGAAATTCTCCGTAAGTTGAAACTGAAATATAATACTTGCTATTATTAGAGTCAAAACGCAAATTTGTTATTGTCATCCAATGCCAAGTATAATCTTCTAGTTCCTTTACTGGATGTTTAAGTACTAAAATAGCAACTGGCAACTTAAGGTGAAGGGCTTCTAGGATAAAGTCCATAGCTTCTTGCATGTTTGCTTGTTCGTCTAATATATGGGGAACCAATGATACGCCCCTGCTTTCACTAAAAGCTAAAATGTTATCGCTAAATTGAGTTACAGAAGTAAGTCCAAACATACCTGGAACTACAAATTTTCGGACTTCTATCATATGTTCTATAAAATCTTGCTTATTTATAATATCCTTGTATGGATAAAGAGTGCTAAACTTATCAGGAGCTAACTTGGATAGGTAGGCAGTTATATTAGCTGCAGCAACAGGGCCGCAACCGCTTAATTGGTGATGCTTTTTAGGGAACCAATGCTGACTTCCACCATAATGTATGTTGTCAAAATCGTAAATTGAAAGTTTTATTTCTACAAGTTCAGGGTGATTTTTTGTATTAAAGTCTTCCATGGCTACCACCTTTCTGCATAATATTCATTACTTTTTAAAAATATATAAGTCTTGCAATTGGTTTTATTAAGATAGCATGTACTATTAAAATTAAAGCTATTAAGTATATTACAAAAAAATATCTTAAAATCAAAATATAAATTAGCTAGTATTAATACTATACTATATTTTTATACCATAGAAAAGTCTAAAAATATTTAAGTTAGTTTGATATATACTTCATCGGGTTTATTTATATTTTTTAATATATATTAAAAAATAAAACTTATCAACTTGTAAGATTTCTCATATATGCGGAAAGGGTAATGTACCCAAAAACATTTTAGTAATTTTTTTATTAAAATAGAAGCTAAGACATGGATATGTTATGTGAACCTCGAATATAAAAAAAGCATGAAGGATATAAGATATCTTTTCATGCTTTTCTTTAGCTGACTATATAATTAAACAGTGGTGCTTAAATATTCTTCTAAGGCTTTCGACAATTGGTCTGGACATGAAGTGCCCTTAGTACCGCAAGTAATGCCTCTTAACTTGTTCATAGCATCATTAACTTCCATACCTTCGATAAGTGAAGATATTCCTTTTAGGTTACCATTGCAACCACCTACAAAGTTTACACTAGATATTTTGTTGTCAACTATTTCAAAACTAACTTCTTTTGCACACACGTTAGATGTTTTGTATGAGTTCATTTAAGGCTTCCCCCTCTTAATTTTGATTTTATTTGAACATAATCTGTAGAAATTATATCCAATCTCATTCTAAAGTAATTATACTACATTACTAGGTTTTATTAAAGAGTCATTAATCATTAGGAGTAATTTCTTAAATTGTAAGCTTATAATTTTTTCGTTTTTTTGTATAAATGGACTACACAGTAAAAAAATATACATGCGTAATAACAATCTTAATAAGAGTGTTTTTAGCATGCATTTTACGTGTATCAAATTTCTTAATTATCTTCTATGAGTACGTTGATTATATTATTGTAGATTGTGGAAGGATTTTCTTTCCACTTGCTACACAATGCAACGGCTTGTTTTTTTGAAGCTACACTTACCTTTAACTCCATCAACAAACTATCATCTTCCACTGCTTTTAAATTAACTATAAAGGTATTATTTTGGTCTGGTGTATAATCTGCAGATATAGTGAGTTCTCTTTTTATCTTTTCTATACTTGATTTTAGATAATCATCTATTACGTTTAATCGCTGAGGAGAAATTCTATCCTTAAATAAAGTTAAAACTTTATTCCCTACATCCGTAATATATAACAGTTTCTTTTCATTTGTATCTTCATATTTAATAAAACCCGAAGAGATAAGCTCTGTAAGATACTGTTGAAGGAAAAAGTAATTAATGAAACTATTTTCTAAAACAATTTCAGTTAATTGGGCATTAGATATTGGATACTTAATAGATTTAATTATATATAAAAGCAGAAGCTTGTTTTCCGCTAGTTCTAATGTGTTATCATTCATACGTTTATCCTCCCACTCACCAGTATAGCTTTATTATAGCATAAAACTTAACTATTTCTCTATGAAAATTTTTATTGTCATTATTTAATAACTTACTGAATATTATTTTAAAGAGACTTCATTGTGGAGGAGTTCATTTGAGAAAAAATAAAAAAATTATATTTTTGATTGTAGTACTAATATTTGTTACAACAGCAATTGCTTCAAGAGTAGTGAATGCTTGGATGGTAAAAAAGTCCCTGCCTATATATTCTGTTGATACTGAGGATAAGAAGATTTCTATAACCTTTGATATCAATTGGACAGATGAGGATAACCTTGGAAGTATATTAGACATAATGAAGGAATATAATGTAAAAGGTACATTTTTCATCATGGGAGGCTGGGTAAATTCAAATGAAGAAAATGTAGAGAAACTTAAACAAATAAAGGAAGGGGGGAATGAAATAGCCAATCATAGCTATATACATCCAGATTTCATTAAGATATCAACTGATAGGATGATTTCTGAAATAAAAAAGACCGAAGATATTATATATAATAATACTGGCTATAAGACCAAGCTTTTTAGGTGTCCAAGCGGTTCTTATAATGATACTGTGGTAAATACAGTTAAAAATATGGGGTACTATTGTATACAATGGGACGTTGATAGTGTTGATTGGAAAAATAAAGGAGCAGATGAAGAGTATGAAAGGGTAATAAAAAATGTAAAACCAGGATCCATAATACTTTTCCATAATAACGGAAAGTATACTCCTGAAAATCTTAAAAGAATTTTTAAGAAATTGAAGGATGAAGGTTATGAATTTGTACCTGTAGGTGACCTTATTTATAAGGATAATTTTGATGTGGACAACGATGGTAAACAACATAAAGTTAACCAATAAAAAAACATATTGTAAAAAAGGCATTAAATGTATTATAATGGAAATAAGTTGTTTTCTAATTTATACTTTATAACAAAAAATAAAAATTTTAAAAAACGAGGGAGAGAGGGGTTTAAATGGATAATTTAATGTTAAATAATAAAATTTACCTTGAGGGAACTGTTGCTTCAGGATTGGATTTTAGCCACGAAATGTATGGGGAGAAGTTCCTTACTTTTTCTTTAGAGGTAATGAGACTAAGTGATTCAAAGGATATGTTAAACATTACAATATCTGAAAGATTACTTACTAGTTTTGATTTAAGCATAGGTACTGATATAATTGTTGAAGGACAATTGAGGTCTTATAATAAATTTGTAGATGGAGCTAACAAGCTTATATTGACAGTTTTTGCTCGTGACATTAGACCATGCGATGAAAGAAGCAAAAACCCAAATGAAATTTTTTTAGACGGGTATATATGTAAGGAACCAGTATATAGGACAACTCCTTTTGGCAGAGAGATTGCTGATGTACTGCTTGCTGTAAACAGAGCTTACAACAAATCCGACTATATACCTACAATAGCATGGGGAAGAAACTCTAGATTCTGCCAAACTTTAAGCGTTGGAGACAATATTAGAATATGGGGAAGACTTCAAAGCAGAGAATATCAAAAAAAGGTTTCTGATGAAGAAGTAATTAGAAAAGTAGCTTACGAAGTTTCCATTTCAAAGATGGAAAGAGTAAATGGGGAAAATGAATTAGTAGATGATGATCAAATAGGTGCAGTTTAAAAGCTGATTTGAACATATTAAAAGGGCGAATATTTCGCCCTTATTTTTTTATTATTATTTTCTTAAATCGTCAAGTATTTTAGTCTTATCTTTTGTCTTATCATCAACTCTTTTAATTATCTTTGCAGGAGTTCCAGCAACAACAACTCCTGATGGAACGTCGTCTACTACAACTGATCCGGCTGCAACAACTGATCCAGCACCAACTTTTACTCCTTCAAGGATAACTGAGTTTGCACCGATAAGAACATCATCTTCTATTATACAAGGGCTTTTGCTAGGTGGTTCTAAAACACCAGCTACAACAGCTCCTGCACCAAGGTGAACTCTCTTTCCTAGCTTTCCTCTAGCACCTACTACTGCGTTCATATCCACCATAGTAGCTTCGCCTATTTCAGCTCCTATATTAATTACTGCCCCCATCATTATTACAGCATTTTTTTCTATTGTAACCTTATCTCTTATAATTGCACCTGGTTCAATTCTAGCATCTATATCAAGTAAGTTTAGCATAGGAATTGCTGAGTTTCTTCTATCATTTTCAACTCTAAAATGTTTTACTTTATGTTTATTATCAAGAATCACTTTTGTTATGTCGTCACTTTCTCCGAAAAGCACGTAGAAATTGTCAGAGCCATACCATTCGATATTTTTCATGTCGCTATCTTTTAAATCTCCATTAACGTAAACTTTTACTGGAGTTGATTTCTTTGATTCTTTTATAAATCTAGCTATTTCATATGGATCAGTAAAATTATAACTCATTATATCATCCTTTCCTCTATTGCGTAGTTATGTAATATGCAATAAGATAATTATAATAAAACTTAACTGATTATGAAAGGGGTAAGGAGAAAAAATTCATTTTTTATAAAATATTATGGCGAAATTGCCTTAGCTTATGTAAAATATAGTTTATAAGATTTTTAATTAATAATACATTTTTTTATCGTTTTAGTAATGTATTATGATTATATATAAGATATGAAAATTAGAAAAATCCTTGTATAATTGCTGATTTGCAGGGTGTGTCAAAAGTATTTTATATAACTGAAATATAAATAAAGGTCATAATAGCTATGGTTAGATATACTAGTATTTTTTATTTAAAAACTTATTTGTTTATACATATTAGATGTATTTTTATGCAATCCGGAAGAATAAATATGTATATTATATAATGGTGAGATGAACTAAGAATGAGTTTGTTTTCCTTGATTTAAAATCCAAAAAGGAGTGATAATTGATGGCGAAGTTAGAAAAAGGGTATGTTCAGATATATACAGGCAATGGAAAAGGAAAGACTACCGCGGCGTTAGGATTAGCTTTCAGAGCCGTTGGTGATGGAATGAAGGTAATAATGGTTCAATTTTTAAAGAGTAATAAAACTGGTGAACTTAATTCTTCAGAATTCCATGCACCTAATTTTAACATATATAGATTTGAAAAAAGAAGAGGCTTTGTATGGACTTTAAATGATCAAGAAAAACTTGAACTTAAGAGTGAAATACTGCAGGCATATAACTTTGTTGTAGAGGTAATAAAAGAAAGAAAATGTGATATATTGATATTAGATGAGATAATGGCTGCTATTTATAATAACTTTTTAGAAGTTTCAATGGTTACAGACCTTATAGATATCAAGCCTGATGATATGGAATTAATTTTAACAGGCAGAAATGCTCCGAAAGAATTAATTGAAAGAGCAGATTTAGTAACTGAAATGAAGGATATTAAGCACTACTATGAAAAAGGGGTAGCAGCAAGAGAGGGGATAGAATACTAATATGAATAGTAATGTAAATAAGATAGAGCTTTCAGGTATAAGGAAATTTTCTAATAAGGTTGCGAAAATACAAGGTGCTATATCACTTACCCTTGGACAGCCGGATTTTCCAGTGCCTAAGAAGATTAAAGAAGCTATGATAGAAGCTTTAGAGCAAGGGAAAACCACATATACATCAAATGCAGGATTAGAGCAATTAAGAACTGAGATAAGTAGATATTTAGGTAGCTTTGGAATTGATTATGACAAAGAAGAAGTTTGTGTAACAGCAGGAGGTAGTGAAGCCCTCTTTACAGTGTTTACCACACTGATAGACAAAGGAGAGAAAGTACTTATCCCTACTCCAGCATATCCTGCTTACGAAAACTGCGTTAAGCTTGTAGGTGGAGAAGTAGTTAACTATAAATTGAATAAGGACTTCTCTTTAAATATAGACTTTTTAGAGGAAGCTATACAAGATAGTGGATCAAGATATCTTTTATTATCTTTTCCTACAAATCCTACAGGTGCAATACTTGAGGAGAACCAGTTAGGTGAGCTTAAAGAGCTTATATTAAAATATGACCTTACTGTAATAACAGATGAGATGTATAGTGCTCTTTGCTACGGCAAATATCACTCAATAGGCCAAGTTAAGGAGCTTAAAGATAGGATTATATTCATTGGTGGATTTTCTAAAATCTTTTCAATGACAGGATTAAGATTAGGTTATTTCTGTTTAAATAAAGATATAATGGATGACTTTATGAAGGTACATCAATATAATGTTTCTTGTGCCACATCAATATCTCAATATGGTGCATATGTAGGACTAAGAGAGTGCCTTAACGATGTTGAATATATGAAATCTCAATTTATTAAAAGAAGAGATTATGTATATAATAGGCTTAAAGATATGGGCTTTGAGGTGGAATTGCCTAAGGGGGCATTTTATATATTTCCATCAATAAAGAAATTCAATAAAAGTTCTGAGGAATTTTGTGAAATGTTACTAGAGAAAAAGAAAGTAGCTTGTGTTCCGGGAAGTGCATTTGGTGAAGGTGGAGAAGGTTTTATGAGAATTTCTTATTGCTATAGTAATGAGGAATTAGAGAGAGCTTTAGATCTGATTGAAGAGTTTATAAATGAACTTGAAAAATAAAGCTAGTTTGGGTTTTGGAAATAGGCGCACTTAATTTCAACGATATTTTAAATATAGCCCAAAAACATTAAAAAGGCTGTAGTAGATTTTTAGTCTACTACAGCCTTTTTAATGTTTAACTGAACACAAAATTATGATTTGGAAAAGTAATATTTTAGAATGATATATTTAATACATCTTCCATATCATAATGTCCTGGTTTTGAGATTTTTCCCATGTAAGCACTTGCTTTTAAAGCGCCTACAGCGAAAACTTCTCTTGAAATAGCTTTATGAGTTATTTCAATAACTTCACCATCTCCGGCAAAAATAACATCATGATCTCCAACAATACTTCCACCACGTATTGCGTGGATACCAATCTCTTTATGCTCTCTTTTTGCAATTCCTTCTCTTCCATATATGAAGTGAGTATCTTCTTCAATTGAGTTCTTTATGGTTTCGGCAAGCATTACTGCAGTGCCAGAAGGAGCATCCACTTTTTGATTATGATGCTTTTCTATAACTTCAATATCAAAGTTTTCATATAGGACAGGTGATATTTTTCTAAGAAGCATGTTTACAAGGTTTACTCCAACACTCATGTTGGCAGATCTGAATACAGGAAGCACCTTTGATTTTTCTTCAATTAAAGCCAAGTCCTCGGCAGTATAGCCAGTAGAGCAAAGAACCACTGGTTTACTATTTTTTTCTGAAAAAGTTAGTATTGGTCTTAGTGAGTCTGGTCTTGAAAAATCAAGTAATACATCGTATTCTATAGTGCACTCATTTAAGTCACTAAAAATAGGATAGCTTCTGTCGCCTTTTGGAAATTTATCTATTCCAGCTACTATTTGAAGATTTTCATCTTTTTCTACAAGATTTGAGATAACGGTGCCCATCTTTCCACAGCAACCGTTCAATATTATTTTTGTCATAGCTTTACCTCCATTACTTTATAAGATTATGCTTTCTTAAAACATTGCTTAATTTATCAAGATTTTCGCCTTCCATTTTGTAAAGAGGTAATCTTAGAGGTCCAACATTGCAATTCATTAGATTTAAAGCTGTCTTTACTGGAATTGGGTTAGGTTCGATAAATAAGGTGTTTGCGAGTTCCAAAGTGCCTATTTGAAGAGCTAAAGCTTCCTTTATTTCTCCTGCTAAGAAAAACTCACACATATCATGAACCTCTTTAGGAATAACATTTGCAAGCACTGATATTACACCTATTCCACCTAAAGATAGTATAGGGATTATTTGGTCATCGTTGCCAGAATATATATCTATTTTATCACCACAGATAGACTTTATTTTTGCTATTTGACTTAAATCTCCGCTTGCTTCTTTAACTGCTACTACATTTTTTAGTTCAGTAAGCTTTAAAAGAACATCTGGGCTTATATTTACATTTGTTCTAGCTGGTACATTATAAAGCACAATTGGTGTATTTACAGCATTATCTATAGCTTTAAAATGTTCTATTAGTCCTCTTTGAGATGTCTTATTATAGTAAGGAGTTATTATTAAAAGTCCATCAACTCCGATACTTTCAGCCCATTTGCTCATTTCGATAGAGTAGGCAGTATTATTTGTTCCTGTACCTGCAATTACTGGTATTCTCTTTTTAACTACATCTACAGTAAACTTTATAGTTTCCTTCTTCTCACTTTCAGTCATAGTTGAAGCTTCACCTGTAGTGCCACATACAACTATTGCATCAGTTTTATTTGCAATATGCCATTCAAGAAGTTCTTCTAATTTTTTAAAATCAACTCCATTTTCCGTAAAAGGAGTAACTATGGCAACACCAGATCCTTTAAATAAAGACATAATTATACCTCCATGCCCAATAAATTAATTTTATCTTATAATTATTTGTTTTTAATCATTATCTCAGCAATTTGAACTGCATTTAAAGCAGCACCTTTTCTTATGTTGTCAGCTACAACCCAAAGATTTAAACCGTTATCTAAACTGAAATCTCTTCTGATTCTACCAACATAAACATCATCCTTACCGTCTACGTATAATGGTGTTGGATACTTTGTATTCTTAATATCATCATATACAACTACGCCTTGAGAGTTTCCAAGTAAAGTAAGAACATCTTCAATATTAAACTCTTTTAAAAGTTCAACATTAATGCTTTCGCTATGGCTGTTTAGTACTGGAACTCTTGCTGTTGTAGCAGTGATTTTTAAATCATCATTATGGAGAATTTTCCTTGTTTCAAGTATCATTTTTATTTCTTCCTTAGTGTATCCATCTTCAGTGAACACATCGATATGAGGAAGTATATTTCCTGCTATAGGATAAGGAAATTTCTTTGGTGCTTCTCCTTTAACTCCATCTTGAAGATCTAAGATTCCTTGAAGACCTGCACCTGACACAGCTTGATAAGTAGAATATACTATTCTCTTTATTCCATAATTATCATAGAGTGGCTTTAAAGCAACCACTGCTTGGATAGTAGAGCAGTTAGGATTTGCAATTATTCCGTTATGCCAAGATATATCTTCTGGATTAACTTCAGGAACTACAAGAGGAACTTTAGGGTCCATTCTCCACGCACTACTATTATCTATAACAACTGCACCTATTTCTGCGAATTTAGGAGCAAACTGAAGGCTTGCGTCTCCACCAGCAGAAAATAATGCAAAATCAATTTTCTTAGATTTAATATTCTCATCACATAATTCTTCAACTACATAATCAATATCTTTAAATTTCATAGTCTTGCCTGCAGATCTTTTTGATGCAAACAAGTACAGGTCTTTGATTGGAAAATTCCTCTCTGCAAGTATTTCAATAAATTTTCTTCCAACATTACCTGTTGCCCCAACAATTGCTACATTAAACAAAACAATCCCTCCTAAGTTTTTTTACATTTATGCATAAATATAAATTAGGTCTATTATATCACAACCTTAATGTTACATTAAATTAATTATACACTATAATTTATGACGAAGATGAAATTTTTTGAATTTTAAATTTTAATTTTCGCATAATATATGTATGTAACATCATAATAAAAAGTATATTTTAAAATCATATTCAAGATTCTTAAGAATACTTGGTTTAGTATAGATGGTTCAGTAAAAATAAGCTGAAAAAATATATGCAGTAGTATCTTCAAAAATATTCAAATGTGAATAAATAAAAAGCAGTAGTGATATTCAAAATAATAACTATAGTTATTATTTTCACTAAATTATAGTAGGGGTATAACTGTAAATTGATATGGCAATAATAGAAAAAAATAAGAAAAAGGAGACTTTCTTATGAGTAAAACACCATTAAAAAAGATAATAAAATCTAAAATCAAATCAAATAGAGAGCTTTCTGATGCTGAAAAGCTTAGAGAGTCTATGAAATATGAAATCGCAGAAGAATTAGGACTTAAAGATAAAGTTGATTCAGAAGGCTGGGGAGGACTTACAGCAGAAGAAACCGGAAGAATAGGCGGCATAATGACTAAAAGAAAAAAGAATCTTAAAATACCTAGTAATGATGAAATTTTAGGGAGAAAGTAATAAGAAGTTCATATGGCGAAACTCTATATAGATGTACCATTTCGTATTAAAACTTATATTTTAAAAATCTCTAATTTTAAAAACTTTAGAGTTTTTAAAATATACATGAGTCGAATTGGTACATCTTTAATATATAGCAATAAGTTAGAGATAATGATTTTAATTAGTGAATAAAAGGAGAAGATAAACATATATCATTGACTTAGCAGAAAATTAATAATATATTATTTAGTAGATTTAGTGTGGGGGATTATTATTAGATGGACAGTTATAATAAATTTGCAAATCTTTATGATCAATTGATATATGAAGATATTAATTATAATAATATAAGTGAATTCATTTTGGATTTATGTAAAAATAACAATATAAATTATGAATATTACTTAGATTTAGCTTGTGGAACAGGAAATGTAGCTGCAATTTTAGGGAAAAACTTTAAAAACATATTTTTAGTTGATTCATCTGACAGTATGCTTATAAATGCAGATAAAAAGTTTAGAGATGAAAGAATGAAATGCAAGATAGTATGCCAGGATATGAGCGAACTATCTCTTAATCGAAAATTTGATTTAGTGACTTGCGTTTTGGATTCAACTAATTACATATTAGACACTGAAGATTTAAAAAACTATTTTCTTTCTGTAAAAAAGCATATGAGTGAAAATGGCATATTTGTCTTTGATATAAATTCCTATTATAAATTAAGTGAGATTCTTGGTAACAATATTTTTACATATAATTCTGAAGAGATTTTTTACACTTGGGAAAATATATTTGAAGATGAAATAGTGGAGATGAATCTAACCTTTTTCGTGAAGGAAGGAGAACTCTATGAAAGATTTGAAGAAATTCATGAGGAAAGAGCTTACAAAGAAGAGTTTATAGAGTCAATGGTGAAGGACGCAGGGTTTGAAATAATTGGAAAGTACGATGGATATAAAGATAACTGTGTAGAGCAAGATAGTGAAAGAATAGTATATGTACTTAAGAATTTGGAGGTAAATTAATTATGAATGATAAGATTATAAGAGCTACGGCTAAAGATGGAATGGTTAGAATTATAGCTGGAATAACTACTAATTTAGTTGATGAAGGAACAAAAATACACGGATGTAGCACTACAGCAGCTGCAGCTTTTGGAAGAATGCTTACTGCAGGAACTCTAATGGGAGCAATGCTAAAATCTGAAAAAGAAATCTTAACACTTCAAATAAATGGTGGTGGAGATGCTAAAGGGATTACTGTAACCGCATATCCAGATTGTACGGTTAAAGGATATATAGGGAACCCAGCAGTTGAACTTCCTTTAAATATTAAAGGAAAGCTAGATGTAGGTGGAGCTATAGGAAAGAATGGTAACTTAACTGTAATAAGAGATTTAGGATTAAAAGATCCTTACGTAGGACAAGTGCCGATTTATACTGGAGAGGTAGCAGAAGATCTTGCGTATTATTTTACAGCATCTGAGCAAACACCATCAGCTGTTGCACTTGGAGTTTTAGTTAATAATGATTTATCAATTAAAGCTGCTGGTGGATTTATAATTCAAATGATGCCAGGGGCAGACGAACTTCTAGCAGATCTTCTATCATATAGAATGGAAGAAATACCTTCTGTGACAACTATGATAGCTGAAGGAAAGACTATTGAAGAAATAGTTGAATATATATTTGACGGAATGGATTTAAAGATCAATGATAGCATTGAGCCATTATATAAATGTGATTGCTCAAGAGAAAAAGTTGAAAGAGCCTTTATAAGTATTGGTCTTAAAGATCTTACTGAGATATATGAAGAAGGAAAAGAAGAAGAATTAAAATGTCACTTCTGTAATAAGGCTTATAAGTTCACTAATGAACAAATTGGAGAATTAATAAATACTTTGACGAAATAATTTATTGACAAAGTCTTCTAAAGTTCATATAATATAATACGTGGACGATAGAAGTACTTGTGGCTCAGTAGCTCAGTTGGTTAGAGTGCCGGCCTGTCACGCCGGAGGTCGAGGGTTCGAGCCCCTTCTGAGTCGCCACGTGGCTAGATAGCTCAGTCGGTAGAGCAGAGGACTGAAAATCCTCGTGTCCCTGGTTCGATTCCTGGTCTGGCCACCATTTATTTTAAATTTAATTTGGCGCTATAGCCAAGCGGTAAGGTCAAGGTCTGCAAAACCTTTATGCCCCGGTTCAAATCCGGGTGGCGCCTCCAAATTAATATTGATAAAAAGCGGTCTATATTATAACTTATAAAAAGTTGTAATATAGATCGCTTTTTTACTGTATAAAAAATTATAAAGACAAAGTTTTTATAATTTTATGCTGTGATAAGAATAGAAAGCTGAAGAGCAATTCAAGTTTTTGAATAATTAAGAATGTAAAACTTACGGAATAATGTGCTATAATAACTATAAATTGTAAGTTGAAAAAGGGGAGATTTTAATGTGGAAAGATTTAAATTATGCTTGGCAGGAGGCATTCTCTTTAGCTTGGGAGTCTTTTAAGAAAAATACTATTCCAATTGGTGCTGTTATAGTTGATGAGAACGAAAAGATTATATCGAGAGGCAGAAATAGAATCTTTGATACTTCAAGTAGCAATCCATTGGCTGGTACTGGGATGGCACATGCGGAAACTACTGCTATGTTAACTTTAAAAAGAGATGAACATATAAATATAAAAAAATACACATTGTATACCACAATGGAGCCATGTCCAATGTGTTTTGGAGCTATGGTTATGGTAGGAATAAGAAACGTAAAATATGCAGCGAGAGATGGTTATGCTGGAGCAACGGAACTAAATGATAAGACGAGTTATATAAAAGGTAAAAATATGAGTATTAGTAGAGAAAATGAGGAGCTAGAGGCATTTCAGATTTGTCTTCAATCTGCGTATGAATATAAAAGCAGACACAGCATAGCGCAAGCTGTACTAGATTCTTGGAGTGAGTATTGTAGTTGTGGGATTTTATTAGCAAAGGAGTTATATGAAGAAGGATATTTTCAAAATGCTTTAAGTATATGCAAACCGATTGAGGAAGTATATGATGAAATAATTAATAGATTGTATAAGGGAGAAAGTTTTGAAAAAGTTATCTAAAATGCAAAAAGTAATACTTTGCTACTTAGGATTAGCAATATTGTTTGTATTAGAAGGAAATAGCAATAATACAAAAGATATATTTTTAGAAAGAATATTTAAACCCATTAGAGGAGAGAATTGGGCGTTTCATTATGCTGCATTAATACTTATAATAGGAATATATTTTTGTTTAAAACAGCTTAATGAAATAAAAGAAAAAGCGCCTATTAAGACAGCTTTCAGAAGAGTAATAGTGACCATAATATTGATAATTATTTTTCCCTCAATGTGGGGGCTTTGCACTCAATTTTATAAAGGATTTTATAAAGATTTAAATTCAATATATCTTGATAGAGAGAGAACTTCAGTGAACTTTAGTAAAAACAATGACAAACTAACTGTAAGTGGAAATATAGAAATAAAAAATTGCAGCAATGATATACAAAAGTTTTACATAAAGATTAAGGCACCATCCTTAGTGAAAGAGGATATAAACGAAGAGTATATTACTTTAAAGAATGAATTTATAGTGCATCCTAAAGAAAGAAAAAGGTTATTATTAAATGAAGAGTTGAGTCTTGATAAAGAAGTTCAGTATTTAGGATATGGTTCAAAGACCTTTGGATATATATTATTTAATGATAAAGATGAAGTTGTTTTTCAAGGAATGTCAGAAGAATATTAAACAAAATTGTATGATTAATTATCTTATTAGTTGATGTATTGACGTAAGTAGAAAGTTAGAATATGATATAACTAAATAAGTAAGTTCTAATATTCTTATATTATACTTTTAGTAATTATGGGCAAAATATAAAAAAGTATTTTAGTTATATCAAAGGAGAAACTGTATGTTTTCATTCATTAAAAGAGGAAATTTTAGAGCAATAAGTGTGCATGATGTTGATGATGTTATAAATAAGATAAACTTAATAGATATAAGAGAGCCCTACGAGTATGAAGAGGGGCATGTTCCTAGGGCAATGAATATACCAATGGGAACGATACTTAGAGATCCAGAAAAGTATTTAGATAGAGAAAAAGAGTATCATATAATATGCCAATCTGGAGGTAGAAGCGCAAAGACTTGTAGTGAACTTAGTACAAGGGGATACAAGGTAGTAAATATATCAGGGGGAACTGGATCGTATTTAAGACCACTAGAGAAGTAGGATATAAATACATAAAGATGCTTCAGTATAAATTAAATAGAGCTTGAAGATTATGATTTAATTATAATGTAAAAAAACAAAGTCGTATTTATTAAATTAGGGGACCCTATATAAATCGAATGATAGGAAAGTCAGGGGTAAATAATGCTAGACAAAGCTAAAGAAGTTTCCGAAGTTTTAAAAGTACTCGCAAATGAAAATAGACTCCTAATAGTATGTCATTTACTAGAAAAACCTATGACAGTAAGTGAATTAAATGAGAGTTTGAGTAATTTGACTCAATCAGCTATTTCTCAGCATTTAGCTATGCTAAAAGCACATAAGATAGTTGATTATAACAAAAAAGGATTAACAAGTACTTACTTTATTTTAGATCAAAGAGTAAGCAAACTAGTAGAAGTACTAAAAGACAATTATTGTTAAATAACTTAATATAAAGTCCTATCATGACTTAAAGTTTTGGTAGGATTTTTGTATTATAGATAACCTATGAGTTAAAATTGAGTCTTACGGAGAGGAAATAAATGAGTAAAGTTGAATTAACTAATATGTGCATGATTTATGATAAAATAAATAACAAGGTTTTAGTTCAAAATAGGATTAAATCTTGGAAAGGAATATCGTTTCCAGGAGGACACATAGAAGATGGAGAAAGTATAGTAGAATCAACTATAAGGGAGATAAGAGAAGAAACAGGTCTTACAGTATATGATTTAGAGGCCTGTGGAGTTGTATATTGGTATAATGATGAAACTAAAGAGAAATATTTTGTGTTCAATTTTAAAACAGATAATTTTACAGGGGAGATCACAAAAAACACAGAAGAAGGTAAAGTATTCTGGGTAGATAAAGATATTCTGCAAGATCTTGATCTTGCTGAGGGATTTAAAGAGAGATTGCCTATGTTTTTCGAAAATAAGTACTCTGAAGGTTTTGGGGTTTGGAACGAACATACTTTAAGTAAGTTAAGATTGTTGTAGAGTTAAATAGTATAATATATGGATAAGTGTTATAATTTAACTTTAAATAATTTTTATATTACTTTGAAAGTGAGGAGTTTGTAATGTCTAAAGATACTGCGTTATTAATTGTAGATGTACAAGTTGCTATGTACTCCTATGAGAATCAATCCTTATATAACGGTGAGAAGGTTCTAGATAATATTTATATTTTACTTCAAAAGGCTAGAAAAACAGGTACTCCAGTAATATACATTCAGCATACTAGTGAAGATGATGACGAATATAATAGAGCAAAGCCAACGTGGCAGATTCATCCTAAAATAGCTCCGTTAGATAACGAAACTGTAATAGAGAAGACAACTTGGGATTCTTTTTATAAAACAAGTTTAGATGATACATTGAAGAAGAAGGGAATTAAAAGACTTATTATAGCAGGAATGCAGACGGAGTTTTGTTTAGACACTACTTGTAGATGTGCTTATAGTTTAGGATATCATGAAAATGTATTGGTTAGAGATGCAAATAGTACTTTTGATGGACCTATACTTACTTCAAAGCAAATAGTTGACCATCATAACACTCTTTTAGGTGGAAGATTTGTTAAGTCTATGTATACAAACGAAATTGAGTTTGATTAAGGGTGATGTGTATAGAAAATTAAGTTTTTATAGTGAAGATAGGCTGAGTTTAATATTAAAAGAAAGAATCAATAAAGAAGGTATTAATATTTATATATAAAGACACTCAATAGGATTTAAGTGAAACCTATTGAGTGTCTTTATATTAAAATTCATTATAAAAAACAGTTTCAGAAATATCTTTTCTCTTTTCATGATTAGGATTTGGCTTTGAATCATTACTTGGATATCCCAATGGCAAAATGCATACTGGAACTAAGTTTTCAGGGATATTGAAAGTTTTTATAACAGATTCAGGATCAAAGTGACCAACCCATGTTGTACCTAGACCAAGCTCAGCAGCTTGGAGCATCATGTGAGTTGCGACAATACTGCCATCTATATCGGTATGTATTTTTTCGTCATATTTACGTTTCCAAGCTTCATTTTTATCAGCACATACAATTAGTGCCATAGGAGCATTAAAAGAATAAATTGTGCAATCTTTTAACTTAGCAACAGCCTCATCACTTTCGATAACTAAAATTCTTTGAGGTTGAAGATTAGCTGCAGTAGGTGCTATTCTACCGGCTTCTAAAATTAAAGCTAGTTTATCTTTTTCTACTTTTCTTGAATCAAAATTTCTTACAGAGTATCTTTCTTTAGCAAGTTCTATGAAGTTCATAAAATACCTCCTCATAATAAAATATATAATTAAAGATTATATATCAACATGGTAGACAATGTAAGTATGCACATATTTGTTATTTACTAACCTTACAGTTAGTAAGGTGTTATTATATTTTTTTGTTTAACTGCAAATTTTAACTGATATTTTAAATATTCTAAGAAGTAATAAGTTAGACACTTTGGGAAAAAACAAATTTTATTTGACTTGGATTATCATTCTTATAAATACAGTTTTAGAATATATGATAGGTTTACTATAAGAATAAGAGCAAACTAACAGCCATTACAGCCATTCCTGAAATAAGACCATATATGTAGAGATTTTGGTCGCCATAGTCTCTTGCTGCTGGGATTAACTCATTCAAAGATATAAATACCATAATACCAGCTACCGCTGCAAATATGATACCAAAGGTAAGGTTGTTTATAAAAGGCATAAGGATTAAGTATCCAATAATTGCACCTAAAGGTTCGGAAAGGCCTGAAAAGAAAGAATATAAAAAGGCTTTTTTTCTGTCGCCAGTTGCATAATATATGGGAACTGATACTGAAATACCTTCCGGTATATTGTGAATAGCAATAGCAATAGCGATTGGCACTGCTATCGAAGGACTATGTATTGCAGAGATAAAAGTTGCTATTCCCTCAGGAAAATTATGAATAGCAATAGCGACAGCAGTTAATAGTCCTATCCTAAGTAATTTTACATCAGAGTATCCATTATTAAAGTTAATGGTGTATGCAGCTGTAGAGTTTTCTTCACTTGGGATAAAGGTGTCAATGAGATATATAAGAAGAATACCACAGAAGAAAGATATTACAGTGAGCCAAGATCCATCTCTTACTCCAAGTTCAGCAGTTAAAGAGTCTTTTGCATTTACAAAGATCTCAACAAGTGAAACGTAAATCATCACTCCTGCAGAGAAGCCAAGACTTAATGAAAGAAATTTAGTGTTTGTTTTTTTTGTGAAAAAAGCTAAAGTGCTTCCTATGCCTGTAGATAAGCCTGCAAAAAGGCTTAATCCTAAGGCAAATAATACATTATTCATATAACATCCTCCTTTAAAGACGTAAAGTTTCAATAAATAATCGCCTAAAAAATTAATGAAAAAATGCTTGTCCGATGATTTTCCTAATAATTAGGTGCCGTAAAAGCACCATGTTGGAATTAAGTAATTGTTGTCAGATATTTTAATTAGCTTACTTTTAAAAATAGTCTTAAATATATCCAACAATTAAAAGGTTTATTGTGTTAAACACTAAGTATAGTATGAATGTTTGAGCTATAAATTTGCTATACCTTGATAAATATGATTTTTATAAGTGGATTATGATTAATATCATATATGAGGTGAATAGAATTATTCTGATTGGGATATAAATGACTAATAAAAATGACAATATTATAGATAGTATAGTAAATATTTGATATATAATATAATTATGTTAATTTAGATACGCAGTATAGATGGAGATAAGCTCTAATATTAAGTTGTATATGTATGAAAATTATTTAATGAGAGGATTTTTTAACTATAAGTAAGTTATGTATAGAGGAAATCATGATTGGAAGAAAATAAAATAGGGGAGGATAGATGAAATGAATGAAGTTTTAGAACAAATAAAAACAAGAAAGTCAATGAGGATATTTGAGGATAGGAAAATTGAAGATAATATTAAGAATGAAATATTGCAGGCTGCTTTTGAAGCACCAACTGCAGGAGCTATGATGCTTTATAGCATAATAGATGTAACTGATAAAAAACTTAAAGAAAGGTTATCGATACTTTGTGATAACCAACCGTTTATAGCAAAGGCTCCAATGGTAGTAGTATTTCTTGCTGATTATCAAAGGTGGTATGATTCATTTGTTTATACAGAGTGCAACCCTAGAAAACCTGGGGAAGGAGATATCCTACTAGCCATGGCAGATGCAATGATTGCAGCCCAAAATACAGTAGTTGCAGCTCAGTCGCTAGGGGTGGGGTCCTGTTATATTGGTGATATAATTGAAAACTGCGAGAAGATTACAGAAATATTGGATTTACCTGAATATGTTATACCTGCTTGCATGTTAGTTTATGGCTATCCAGTTGATGCTCAAGAGAATAGAAAGAAACCTGTGAGATTTGAGAAGCAATATGTTGTTTCTGAAAACAAATATCATAGACTTTCACAGGAAGAACATCTAGAGATGCATAAAGCCAAGAATGAAGGTTCTGGTATAAAAGATAAGAATATAAAAGAGCAAATTCAAGTTTTTTGCAAAAGAAAGTATATGTCTGAATTTGCTCATGAGATGAATAGATCCGCATCAAGTTACCTTGAAAAGTTTAGAAATAAATAAAGTGAATTTTTATAAATTTTATAATAATATTTTATAGCTATCAAAGTTTTTGTTTGATAGCTGTTTTTGTATACAGTTTTGTAATTAAGCAATAAATCATAAATTTTCAATGCTAGAATAATATGATATCAAGTTATGTAAGCTCAATAAGAAAATAGGTATAATATTTCGGAAAATGAATGAAAAGGGAAAAATATAGAAAATAATAATTTCCAATATATGGTTGTAAACGTATTTGAAAGATGTTATATTTAATTTGTAATAATTGGAAACGGTACCGATAACGGTGCCAATGATTAATTATTTATTCATCGATATATTTTGATGATGATTTTACAAATAATTAAAGGGGAGAGGAAATCATTATGAAAAAGAAGTTACTAAGTCTTATAATGTGTGTGGCTATGGGGTCTACTTTATTTGTAGGGTGTGGAAACAGTGGGAAAACATCAGCATCAGCAACAAAAGAAATTTATTTCTTAAATTTCAAACCTGAAATTGCTCAAGTATATGACAATATAGCAAAGGCTTATGAAAAAGAAAAAGGTGTTAAGGTAAAAGTTGTTACAGCAGCAAGTGGTACTTATGAAACAACTTTAAAATCAGAAATAGCAAAATCTGATGCGCCAACAATATTCCAAATAAATGGGCCTGTAGGATATCAAAGTTGGAAGGATTATACTTTGGATTTAAAGGATACAAAGCTTTATAGTTACTTAACAGATAAATCTTTGTCGGTAAAGAGTGGTGACGGAATTTATGGAATTCCTTATGCAATAGAAGGATATGGAATAATTTATAATGAAGCTATAATGAAAAAGTATTTTGCACTTACTGATAAAGCTGTATCAATAAATTCTACAACTGAAATAACTAATTATGATACTTTGAAGAAAGTTGTTGAAGATATGACTAAACATAAAGATCAACTTGGTATAAAGGGTGTGTTTGCATCAACTTCCTTAAAATCAGGAGAACAATGGAGATGGCAGACTCATCTAGCAAATCTACCTTTCTATTATGAATTTAAAGATAATACTAAATATGACAATACAATTTTAGCAGGACTAGCTGCAGATAAAATTGACTTCAAATATGCAAATAATTATAAAAATATATTTGATTTATATATTAATAACTCATCTACAGACAAGAAATTGTTAGGAAGCAAATCTGTTGATGATTCAATGGCTGATTTTGCACTAGGAAATGCTGCGATGGTTCAAAATGGAAACTGGGCTTGGAACCAAATAAAGGGAGTTAGCGGAAATAAGGTACAAGAATCAGATATTAAATTCTTACCAATATATACTGGAGTAGCTGGTGAAGAAAAGCAAGGTCTATGCATAGGTACAGAAAACTTCTTTGCAATTAACAGTAAGGTTTCAAAAGAAAAACAGAATGATTCGATTGCATTCCTTGAATGGTTATTCTCAAGTGATACAGGTAAAAAGTATGTGACAAAGGATTTAGGGTTTATAGCTCCATTTAATACCTTTAGTGATAGCGAAAAGCCATCAGATCCATTAGCTAAGGAAGTTTTAACATGGAACAGCAAAGGGGTAAATAGCGTAGTTTGGACATTTGCAGCCTTCCCAAGTGAAAACTTTAAAAATTCATTTGGTGATGCTTTGTTAGAATATAGCCAAGGTAATAAATCTTGGGATGATGTAGTAAAAACAGTTAAAGAATCATGGCAAACAGAAAAAGCAAATAAGAAGTAATCAATTTAAAATAATTAACTAATGGTGAGAATAGAGAAATAACTCTAACTCACCATTTTAAAATTGAGAGTAGGAGAAGATAACGTGGAGAAGATATTAAAAAAGTATTTTCATATATTTTTACTTCCAACCTTGATAGCATTTTTAATAGCTTTTTTAGTGCCATTTGTATTAGGAATGTATTTATCTTTTACAGAGTTTACAACAGTGACTAATTCTGAATTTGTAGGATTAAGCAATTATGTAAAAGCTATTAATAACAAAGATTTTATGAATGCGTTGATTTTTACTGCTAAGTTTACTGTAATATCAGTGATAACCATAAATATATTTGCTTTTATATTAGCACTATTGCTTACAAGAGGAAAAAAGGGTTCAAACATTTTTAGATCTGCCTTTTTTATGCCCAATTTAATAGGGGGGATAGTTCTCGGATATATATGGCAGCTTATTATAAACGGTGTTTTATTCAAATTTGGTGTTACTATGACCTATGATCCTAAGTTTGGTTTTTATGGTCTTGTAGTTTTAATGAATTGGCAACTTATAGGATATATGATGATTATATATATTGCAGGAATTCAAAATGTTCCTGAGGACCTTGTAGAAGCAGCAAAGATAGATGGAGCAAGCTCTTTTAGAATACTTAGAAATATAAAGATACCTATGATCATGCCTTCTATAACAATATGTTTATTTTTAACTATATCAAACTCTTTTAAGCTATTTGACCAGAACTTAGCGTTAACGGCAGGTGCACCTGCGAAAAAGACAGCTATGTTAGCATTAGATATATATAATACTTTCTATGGCTCAGTTGGATGGGAAGGAGTAGGTCAAGCAAAAGCAGTCCTGTTCTTTTTACTAGTTGGAGTATTTGCGTTTGCACAGCTTATATTTACAAGAAGTAGGGAGGTAGAAAGTTAATGAAGGACTCAAAGGTTAAAGATAGTGTAATATTTGTAATATTACTTGTACTTGCTATAGCATTTTTAGTTCCTATTCTAATAGTATTAATGAACTCCTTTAAAGGGAAATTTTTTATCAGTGATACTCCTTTTGTTTTTCCGACAAAACAGACCTTTACTGGATTAGAAAACTATGCTAATGGTTTAATAAAGACTGGATTTTTAAAGGCTTTCGGATACTCATTTTTTATTACTGTAGCTTCAGTGGTTGTTATAGTGTTGTTTACTTCAATGACAGGTTGGTATATAACTAGAGTTAAAACAAAAATAACTAAATCAATGTATTATTTATTTGTATTTTCAATGATTGTACCATTTCAGATGGTAATGTTCACTACAACTAAGGTAGCTAATATGCTTCATTTGGATAATCCTATTGGAATTATTGTCATATATCTTGGATTTGCTTCAGGTTTATCTGTATTTATGTTTTCTGGTTTTGTAAAATCTATTCCTTTAGAAATTGAAGAAGCTGCTCTTATTGATGGATGCAACCCTATTCAGACTTTTTTTAAAGTTGTATTTCCAATCTTAAAACCTATATCTATAACTGTTTCAATACTTAATACAATGTGGATATGGAATGATTATTTACTTCCATACTTGCTTATAGGTAGTGAATATAAGACTATACCAATTGCAATTCAATACTTAAAAGGTGGATATGGTTCCATAGATATGGGAGCTATGATGGCTATGCTAGTATTAGCTATTGTACCAATTGTGATATTCTACTTCACTTGTCAAAAACACATTATTAAAGGAATAGCAGCAGGGGCTGTTAAGGGATAAGGTGAATATAATATAAAATATACTATAAAGGAGGAGAGTTATGAGAGCCAGTGGTGTATTGTTGCCTATATCGAGTTTGCCAGGAAAATATGGCATAGGGACTTTTTCAAAATATGCATATGATTTTATAGATAAGCTAAAAGCATCTGGTCAAAAGTTTTGGCAGATACTGCCTCTAGGACCAACTGGGTATGGTGATTCACCTTACCAATCATTTTCTACTTTTGCGGGGAATCCATATTTTATTGATTTAGAAGCTTTGATTTATGAGGGATATTTGACTAAGGAAGAATGTGAAAGTTATGATTTTGGAAATAGTGATAGATACATTGATTATGAGAAAATATACCTATCTAGATTCAAGATATTAAGAACTGCATATGAGAGGAGTAATATTACTAGTAATATTGAATTTAATGAGTTTATAAGAGAAAATTCTTATTGGTTAGAAGATTATTCTCTCTATATGGCTGTTAAAAATAGTTACAAAGGTAAGAGTTGGAGCGAATGGGATGAAGACATAAAACTTAGAGAGCCGTCTTCCTTGGAAAGATACAAGAATAAATGCTCAGATGAAATATTATTTTATAAATACCAGCAGTTTATGTTTATAAAACAGTGGCTAAATCTAAAAGCTTATGCAAATCAAGAAGGTATAAAGATAATAGGTGATATTCCAATATATGTAGCTTTTGATAGTGCAGATGCTTGGGCTAATCCAGAATTATTTCAATTTGACTCAAATAGGCAACCTATTTCCGTAGCTGGATGTCCTCCTGATGCTTTTTCTGCAACTGGTCAGCTATGGGGAAACCCTTTATATGATTGGAAATATCATAAGAAAACCTCGTATGCCTGGTGGATTCAGAGGATTGCCTATTCTTTTAAACTGTATGATGTTGTTCGAGTTGATCATTTCAGAGGTTTTGATGAGTATTATTCAATTCCTTTTGGAGCTCTTACGGCACAAACTGGGCATTGGAGAAAAGGTCCAGGTTATGATATTTTTGATGCCATAAAGAAAGCTCTTGGTGATTTAGATATAATTGCTGAAGATCTGGGTTTTCTTACTGAAGGTGTGCTAGAACTTGTTAAAAAAACAGGCTATCCAGGAATGAAGGTGCTAGAGTTTGCCTTTGACTCAAGAGAAGCAGGGGACTATATGCCTCATAATTATAATAGAAACTCTGTTGTATACACGGGAACCCATGATAATGAGACTATAACAGAATGGTATCATAAGCTTAATTTTGAAGATAAAAAATTAGCAAATGATTATTTAGATATTGATGAAAATAATATAGATGATGTACATTGGAAATTTATAAGATTAGCCTTTTCAACAGTATCAGATCTTGCTATTATTCCAATTCAGGATTATTTAGGTCTTGGTAGCGAAGGTAGAATAAATGTACCTTCTACTTTAGGTAATAATTGGAGGTGGAGGCTTTTAGATAATGAGCTTACGCCAGAACTAGTAGAGAAGATAAAAAAAATCACAAAATTATATGGAAGATAAAGTGTGAAATCCTCGGTTTAATATTGAGGATTTCAAAATTTGTTAAAAGATACATTTTATTTACAAATTTTTGTTATTATAATAGAATTATACATAAGAAAGAGACTTTAATAGATTTTATTATGTTTTAAGAATGAGAAGGATGAGTAGAATGGAGATAATTACAATAAAAGATATAGCAAGATTGTGTGGAGTAGGGGTGAGTACTGTGTCTAGAGCTATAAATAATCACCCTGATATTAATGAAGAAACCAAAGCAATGATTATGCAAGTTATTAGGGAAAATAACTATGTGCCTAATAATAGTGCTCGTAACCTTAAAAGAACTGACTCTAAAGCTATTGCTGTTCTTATAAAAGGTATTACAAATCCTTTCTTCAGTAACATGATCAAAATATTCGAAAAGAAGATAAAAGAAAAGAAATATTCCTTCATTCTTCAGCACGTTGATAATAAAGAGAATGAAGTAGATATAGCTATTGAGCTTATAAAAGAAAAAAAGCTAAAAGGTATCGTATTCCTAGGAGGGCACTTTTCTCATCCGGACGAAAAATTAAGAATGTTAAATGTACCCTTTGTATTAAGTACGATTGCAACTATGGAAAACTTAGATAAATCTATTTGTTCTTCGGTATCAGTTGACGATTTTAAGGAAAGTTATAAGATTGTAGACTATTTATGTAAACAAGGTCATAAAAAAATAGCAATAATAACTGCTGCCACTGATGATGAAAGTATCGGTATGCTTAGGTTTAATGGATATACTAGCGCCTTAAGAGATAATGGAATTGAAATAAATGATGACTTAATAGGTATAATGAAAGATGAACTTGAAAGTTATTCTATGGAAAATGGTTATGCTGTTGCTACAGAGCTTTTACATAAGAAAGAGGATTTTACTGCGATTTATGCTATTTGTGATAGCATGGCTATAGGCGCATGTAAGGCTATCTTTGATATGGGTAAAACTATTCCAGAAGATTATTCTGTGGCTGGCTTTGATGGGCTTGATATTGCTAGTTATTACAATCCGTCTATAACAACTATTAGACAGCCGGTTGAAGAAATAGCTGAAGAAACTATAAAGATTTTGTTCGATGTCATAGGTAAGAAAACTTTAGTTGAGCATAAAACTTTTCAAGGAGAACTTGTTGTTGGACAATCTACTAAAAACATATAAAAACAAGCAATGCAAAAAAGTTAAATAAAGTTTAGGATACTAAAGTAGATAGGTTTGCCATAACTTTGCAAACCTATTTTTTATACTTATTACCTAAGTTTTTGAATTTTATTAGTGCATATCTATAAGCTCAATATAGTAAGAACAATAATTAGCACTATAAAAAATGTAGAAAGTATCTTTCCCGATTTAGCACCAATATTCTGGGTATACTTAATTCCAATAAAAAGAGAAATTAAGAATAATATCACAGAAACAATTGATGTTGCTCCATAGATATTCATTGAATTCAACACTACAGCACCTACAGGTCTTGTTCCATCACCAATGTATGTGAAGGAACACATTATAGCAATTATTGAGAATATTAAAGATAATGTTCCTATGCCTAGAGTTTTACTCTTTGATTTGAAATCCTCCATAAAGACCTCCTTAATATAGAATTTAAGTTGTGTAATTATAATTGTTTAAGTAAATATCAACAAATCTCTTATTTTCATGCCACCAATGCATTTGATAGGTTTCAACACTTTTAAAACCCAGTTTTTTTGCCAAGTTTTTAGATTCTTTATTGCCATTATCGCAATCCCATATTGGATTTATATTATGTTTTATACAATAGCTTATAAAGGCTGTGCAGGTCATAAGGGCAAAACCTTGATTTCTAAAACTATTTAGGGTAATAATATCAATTTCTGCTGATCCATATTTTACATAGTAAGTATTGCATACACTAACAAATTCGTTATCTTTTAATATGCAAAAACCAAAGCCATTTCTTATGAAGTTTTCTGCAGTTCCCCATAAATTAAAATAGGATTCATCAATTTCGTTAGCATATTTAATAAATAAGTCTTCATCCATCCTTCTTAACTCAAAATTGTCCGGAAGTTGTAGTTCATACTTTGATAATGAAGCAAGGTTTGAATAGTCGAAATTAAATAATTGCCTGCTTAGCTTAGCAGCATTATCAAAAAGTATTTCATCTAGTTTTTTAATCCAAGATTCTGATGAACTATATAGATCAAAATAGCAACCATGATTTTTTCTATTATATAAGTAGTCATCTAAAGATTCATTAAAAGTATCATTATCTGTGTTTCCACAAACTAAATACTTGCCACTTTTACAGCATATTAAACAATTTGTTGGATTAATAAGATCATCTACAAAAATTCTTCCTGGTTGTTTTTCTTCAACTACTGAATAAGCAAAAGTGCAGTGTACATGTTCGTCGTTTAGAAGATTCGTTACTCTTTTAAATTCATGTCTTGAAAGTTCTATCATAAAAATCCCCCTTTATATAAATTTAAATAAAAACTGGTTGTGTTTTAATAAAATATAGCCAATTATTAATATTTGTCTGTGACTATGCTCATACATTTGATATATGAAGCTAAGTATTGGTACAATATGGTTTATAAAATAGCCATGGATAATTATAACATATAAGTAAGTTAAACCTAAATAAACAATTTTATAAAAGTATAAAAATTATAAAAATCGGTTGACAAAAAATAGAATTAAGCATATTATAAATACATAATATCAATTTGATATTATCTAAAAGATAATAAGTTGGAGAGTGTAAAACTTGGATAAACATTTTATAGATAACGAAGCAGAATTTCTTAAAAATTATGATGTAAATCAATATGAAAGACCTAGTGTAACAAATGATGTAATAATATTTACCACAGATGATATAAAAGAAGCTAACCAAAGAAAGGTTCCTAAAAAGGGTATGCAGGTTCTGTTAGTTAAAAGAGATGAGTATCCTGATAAGGGTAAGTGGTCCATACCTGGTGGTTTTATCGATATAAATGAAGGACTTGAAGAGGGAGCTAAGAGAAAACTAAGAGAAAAAACAGGAGTAGAGGACGTTTATATAGAGCAGCTTTACACCTTTGGAGATGTAAATAGAGATAATAGAACTAGGGTTATCAGCATCGGAAACATGGCTTTAATTGAAAAAGAAATTATAAAGTTTGAAGAAACAGATGAATTGAAAGAAAGCAAGTGGTTTTGGATAGATAAGGTTCTTGTTGAAACTAAGAAAAATGATAGGTATATAGAAAATAATCACTTGCTCATTCTAAAATCTGAAGATAATGAAGTTGAGGTAAAATATCAAGTAACAGAGAAAATTGATAGAAATATATATAGAAAAAAAGAAATAAACTATGCTTTGTTAGATGAATCTACAGAAAATCTAGCGTTTGATCATTATAAGATTCTAGATTATGCAATTGATAGATTAAGAAACAAAGTGGAATATACCCCAATTGCCTTTAATCTACTTCCAAGGTTATTTACAGTAAAAGAACTCCAAAATGTCTATGAAGCTATTATGGGAAGAGAAATACTTAATTTTAGACGAAAAATGGAAGATATGATAATTGAAACTGATGAGAAAATAGAAGGAAAGCCTTTTAGACCTGCAAAAGTATTCAAGTTCAACGAAAACTGGGAACATAATTTTTAAAAATATGGAGGGAAGTTTTTATGATATATCTAAATAATAAAAAAGTACAAATTAAGAAGTTTCCTAATGGAGAAGCATTAATTGATAGTGAGAGTTTAGTTATTAATAGTTATGATAATGAAATAAAGATAAAGTTTGAAAGCGATGAAGATATAACTCATTTGATATTTTTAAAAGGACATTTAGATGAGCTAAATAAAAAATGTAGTCTTATAATCCCTTATATGCCGTATTCAAGAATGGATAGAACTGAGGGGATGACGGTTTTTACTCTTAAGCATCTTTGTAAGTTAATAAATAGCTTAAATTTCGAAAGAGTTACTGTATATGAGCCACATTCAGAGGTGTCTGTGGCATTGCTTGATAGAGTTAAGGTTGTAAATATGTCGCAAGCTTTGACAAAAGAACTCTTGAAAGATCTCAATGATGAGGATGAGATATATTTAGTTTATCCAGATGCAGGGGCTGCAAAAAGATATGAAAAGCAGATAGAACATGAAAAGGTGCTTACAGCAAATAAAGAAAGAGATTTTAAAACAGGACGTATTAAGAGTCTTAAAATAAATGGAGAGGTTTCCTCTAAAGCTTTTAAAGCAGTAATTGTTGATGATTTATGTTCAAAGGGTGGAACCTTTATATTAACTTCGGAAGAACTTAAAAAACTTGGAGCTAAGGAGATATATCTAATTGTAACTCACTGCGAAGATACAATTTTTGAAGGTGAAATATTGAAGACTGATTTGATTAAAGAAGTATTTACAACTAATAGTATACTAAGTAAAGCTCATGAAAAAATTAGAGTACATGAAATATAGGAGGGGACATTTATGAGAAAGTTATTAGTAGTAGTTGACTATCAAAAGGATTTTGTAGATGGAGCACTAGGGTTTGAAAAAGCTGTAGAGCTTGAAAATTGTATATATGATAAAGTTAATAAGTATCTAGCTGAAGGTGAAAAAGTTCTATTTACCTATGACACTCATCATGAAAATTATCTAGAAACAAGAGAAGGGAAAAACTTGCCTGTGATACATTGTAT
The DNA here is from genome assembly GCF_016595795.1 of Clostridium yunnanense. GTDB lineage: Bacteria > Bacillota > Clostridia > Clostridiales > Clostridiaceae > Clostridium_AR > Clostridium_AR yunnanense. The sequence goes on along the minus strand of NZ_JAENHN010000006.1, from coordinate 23,038 downwards.
TGAAGGTACGGAAGGCCATGATCTTTATGGAAGTCTTAAGGAATTTAAGAATGTAAAAAACACCTATCATTATAATAAAGGGAGTTTTGGAATAAGCCCAGCAGGTATGATTAAGATTGCCAAGGAAATAGGTGATGAAATAGATGCTATTGAGATTATAGGAGTAGTTACAAATATGTGTGTTGTAAGTAATGTGGTAACCCTCCAATCTCAGTATACTAATGCCGACATAAGTGTTGATGGTGCATTGTGTGCAAGCTTCGATGAAGTTCTTCATGACAAAGCATTAGATGTAATTGAAAGCTTGCAAGTGAAAGTTATAAGATAAAATATTATTATATAAGCATTAACCTAAATAAATATATTTATAGAGGATAAAAGGGGAATAATTATGAATCCATTACTTCTTACAGATTTTTATAAAACAATTCATCATATATGTTATGCAGAAGGAATGACTAAGCTTGTTAGTTATTGGACACCAAGAATGTCTAGAAAAGAAAACATGAACAAGGTTGTTATGTTTGGGCTTCAATCTTTTCTAAAGAAATATTTAATTGAGTATTTTAATGAAAACTTTTTTAATGCTTCAAAAGATGAAATAGTATCAGAGTATAAGAGAATTATATCAAGGACAATGGGTGATATAGCTGCATATACAAAGCATATTGAAGCACTACATGATCTAGGATATCTACCAATACAGATTAAGGCTATAGAAGAAGGGGAGAGAGTCAATATAAAAACTCCTATGATTGAAATCACCAATACTCATGAGGATTTTGCTTGGCTTGTGAATTACTTAGAAACCTTCATGAGTTGCAATATATGGCAACCTATGACTAGTGCAACAATAGCTTATAGATATAGAGAAATAGTAGAAAGTTATTATAGTAAAACAGTAGATAATGGAGAGATTAGAAGAGCTTGTGGTGATTTCAGTATGAGAGGTTTCAGTTCTATAGAAAGTGCTGAGTCTAGCAGTTCAGGTCATTTACTTTCCTTTATAGGAACAGCAACAATACCAGCAATTGATTATTTAGAAAAATATTATAATTGTAACATTGATGAGGAAATAGTTGCGGTGGGCACTCCATCAACAGAGCATAGTGTCATGTGTAGCTATGGAGATGATGAAATTGGAGCGTATAAAAGCCTAATAAATGATAAGTTTCCAAAGGGAAATCTAAGTATTGTATCAGACACTTATGACTATTGGAATGTTATAACTTCCATACTTCCAGAACTAAAAGAAGATATACTAAATAGAGAAGGTAAAATAATAATAAGAGGTGATAGTGGAGATCCTGTTAAGATAATCTGCGGAGATAAGGATGCTTTAAAGGGCAGTCCAGAATATAAAGGAACCGTAGAGCTTTTATATGAAATCTTCGGAGGTCATATAAATAGTAAAGGCTATAAAGTGTTAAATGAAAAGATAGGAACTATATATGGTGATAGTATAACTGTTGAAAGATGTGAAGAGATATACAAGGGGCTAGATGAGAAAGGTTTTGCAGTAAGTAACTGCACTCTGGGTATAGGTTCGTATACTTATCAGTATAACACTAGAGATACCTTTGGATTTGCACTAAAGGCCACTCATGCAGTAATAAATGGGAAGGAAAAGTTTATATTTAAGGACCCAAAAACAGATACAGACAACTTTAAAAAATCTCAAAAAGGTATGTGTTATGTTTATAGAGACGGACAAGATATTCTATATAAGGACGAATTAACCTTAAATGAGCAAGAAAAACTAAGTGATAATCTTTTAAACACTGTATTTAAAGATGGAAAGCTTGTAAAAGAATATTCGTTAAAAGAGATAAGGGATAGATTGCACCTAAATAGATTTTAAAATATTAATATTTAAAATGTGACTAACCATTTAAATTCAACATGGTAAGTTAACATCCTGTAAGATATTTATTATAAAAGTAGATTATAGAAAGCTCAGCATTGATTTAATTGATGCTGAGTTTTTTATTTATCAAATTTAAATACAACTGCATATTAATAATTATAAGACTGAAATTAAGTATTCATTCCTATTAAGTTTAATAAGGGGGGTGTTAGAATAATATATTTTTTATAATACGTGCAACTTGGTATTACTTAGTATTTGTCTTAAATATAAATAGATATAATGGGAAATTCACGAAGTTGATTAATTAAGTAGTTTATTTTGATGGTTGGATCTCAAATTTGAAAAATATGTTTTTAGATATATTAATTTAGGATATGTGGAAGCGATTCAAAAGTATGGTAAGCGGAAATTGAGATTACAAGAATTTGAAGAAGGAGATATTAATATGTTATTTTCGAAAGATCCACTTAAAGAGGAAAATAAAACTTTTGCAGAAGGGCTTGATTTTTATAAGCTGGTGTGGATTTTCTTTATTGGCAGCATATTAGGAGTTTTGGTGGAAACCATATGGTGTTTCTTAACTCTACATAGGATAGAAAGTAGAAGTGGTTTAATCTATGGACCTTTCAATCTGGTTTATGGTTTTGGGTCAATGGCAATAACACTAAGTTTGTATTGGCTTCGTAAAAAAGACAGCATATACGTTTTTATAGGTGGATTTTTAGTTGGCGGAATCTTTGAATATATTTGTAGCTGGATACAAGAAGTGATATTTGGCACGGTGTCATGGGAGTACAGTGGAATTTTACTTAACATTCAAGGAAGAACCAACCTCTTTTACTGTGTATTTTGGGGGATTTTATCTGTAATTTGGATTAAAGTAGTTTACCCAGGGATGTCCACAATTATTGAAAAGATACCGTATAAAAAGGGAACAGTAATCACCTGGGTTATCATATTGTTTATGACCTTTAACTCTAGTATTTCTGCTATGGCAGTATTTAGAGGAACTGAGAGACACAGCGGATTGCCGCCTTCTAATTCTATTGAGAGATTTTTAGATAAACACTATCCGGATGAAAAGTTAAAAAAAGTTTATCCTAATATGATTTATGTTCAAAATGAAGCAAAGTAAGTGTAAAAGTAATATGATATATAGTGTGCAAATATTAACTAAAGGTTAAAGAAAATTAAGTTTTTGTAGGATTAAAAGATAGTTAACGTAATGATTAATTTGGTATAAGAGTATTAATGTCTGCAGTAAAGTAAGCTTTTTAGATAACGACCTTGTCCTTCTCGATAAAATGGATTTTCAACAAAACCTTACTAAGATACTCATTGGTAAAACCAAATATCTGATGCCATAATTCAATAGATATTTCTTTAATTGAAATGCCATGCCTTATAGGGGTGAAGTCACTTATAGCCTCGTTAAATTTATCTATTAAATCAGTAACTGCATCAGCGATGTTATCTAATATAATATTAGAAATCTGGTCTATTATTTGTAAGTCGTTACAATTAAAGATAGGTGTTAAACAATAAATATCGCTATTTTGTTCGTCCACAGATAAGTATTCTAATTCGATCAGAAAATCAATTAAGACCTTTTCTTTAGGTGATAGATTTTTGTAAGATATTACAGTATCTTTAGCTGCAATAATTAAGTCTCCACACAAATCAACCAGTTCTTTATTTTTTTCCTCAAGAATATTTATATATGCCATATTGAGTTCTTTAAATTCAGTAGCTGGTTCAATTGCTGTTATTAGCTTTCTGAAAAATCTATACATATCTTTTCGTGTACCGTTAGAATCACCGAAGCTGTTGAAGGTATATTTATTACCGCTGTAGTTATTGCTGCTGCATAGTATTAAGTTGCTATGGGTTTCTACGATATCGCTATCCTCATAAGCAAAAATCATATAATTTCGATTGCCAGGTTGAGGTTTTGATTCAGTAAAAAGGTCTTTTTGTATAAAAAAATCAAAGGCAGTTCCGTCGAATATTGAGTCACATATAATATGATAGAGTAATCTTTCATTAGTAAAATGACCATAGCTACTTAGTTCTTTTAATAAAGGAGCTATTAAAGGTAAGCAGTTTATTACAATATCACCAATAGGTTTTCCAGCTGAAGAAAAATATCTATCTAATAAAGGAATATCTTTTTCTAAAAAAACTGGGAAATTAAGTTTAAATGTATTACCTTTTACAGTTATAGCTTCTATATTTTTTAGATTATTTATAATCTCGTCTAAATACTCTTCGTTTATATTCAGCTGTTCTGATATTTGTTTTTTCTCAAGAGCAAAAGGATTATTTAATGCTAAAATATATAGGATCTCAGAAACATGAGGTTTATTGCATATATAGTCAGGATTGGACTTGTCATAATCACCTATATCACCAAAGTAATATAGATTGAGTTTTTTATTCATAAAAATCTCCCCTTAGTTAAGAAAATAATTAATTGAAAATGGTACATTCATAAGAAATTCATTGCATCTATATATTAATTTTTTATAAAAAACAAAAGAGATCAACAATACAAAATATTTTAATGAATGAGGCATAGGATTAATTAATTCAGATGCGATTACCTTATTATTGCATTTAAGGCAGAAACTTAACCATTTAACAATATATAAATATATAAATATATAAATATATAAATATATAAATATATAGGAAAAATCAGCGTTTACATAGAATATTGATTTTTTGTTAGTGCAAAAATAACCCTATCTTCAAATAAAGCAGTTTTAAAATTAAAAGAAATACCTTTTATCAAAAGCTCTTCCTTAAAGCCAAGTTTAACAACTAAATGTATAGAACGTTCGTTGTCAGGATTAATAGAGGCTTCTACTTTTGTTAGCTTTATTATATTAAAGGCGAAATCTAACACCTTTATTGCGCACTCAGTCATTATATTTTTATTTAAATAGTTGCTGTTAAGCATATAACCTATTTCTGCTCTAAAATTAAGAATGTCAAAGCTATGCAAGGATATTAAACCAACTACTTTATCAGTTAGTTTATCTGCAATACACCAACGGATAAATTTTTTATTTAAGTATCCTTTAAGAAAAGCTATGACAGATTTCTTTGCCTGATCTATATCGCTCATTGCCTCCGCTTGCTGATATTTAATAGCAAGAGGATCAGAGTACAATTCGTATAAATCTTCAAAATCTTTAGCTTTTACTTGCCTTAGAATAAATCTCTCTGTTTCTAGTTCAGGAAAATTCATAAAAATGTAATCTATAGAATTCATTGAAGCTCCTTTATTAAAGATATCTTGTTTTATAGTAAGTATAAAAATATTTTAGCATAAATTACAAGTTTTGTGCGACACCGTGTGCATTCTTCTTTTTCAGTTCTTTAACTTATAGATAAACTACTTCATATCAGAACTTATCCAAAATAAAGATTCGTAGAACCATCGAAATCTTTATTTGGAGTTTAATGACTGAAGTAGTTTATCAGTTCAGCGGAATAGATAATCCAGTTCTAGCTAATAAAACTAAGCGATATTTCTTCTAACTATATAATGGCAAAAGGATTATCAAATATATTCTATTTGGAACTGGCTTATCTATATATTACATTTTAAGACTATTATCCGTAATTATCCACAGCGGCTACGCAAACTATTCTCAAAACAATAAAAAAACTTAGCCGCTTACACAGCTAAGTAATAAATATGGGTGATTTTAAAGCTAAAACTATTTTTATGTTTAAATTATGTATGATAAAGTTGAAAGATGTGAATTACCTTAAGACTATTTGGATATGCCCATAAACATACCTATAAAATATGGGATCAGCCAAACGAGCCATACAAAAATGCTAAACTTATGAAAAACTTTTTTCTTTTCAACATCATTGGAGTATATAACATAAGTGGCCCAAAGTGCGTGGAAAGCCATAAGTAAAATTGCTAAAACTCCAGTTATACCATGTAAATTTTGAGTTACACTTGATTTTACAGAAGTGCCTTCCTTTGCAATCATAGTCATTAGACTAGTACCTACTGTATCGAATAAAAAGCCAGTCCAGAAAACGCATACCTGATACTTTGTTAAAATCTTTGTCTTTCTTTCCCAAAAGACCCCTATAGTATAAAACACTAATGCTAAAGTGATTGATATTATAGCAACTATTAATTTGAAATCCATTGTGGTACCCCCTCTGATTTAATCGTTAATATTATATAAATGAATTGTGGCCTAAACATGACCAGATTTCATTAAGAAAACATATTATCCCTTTTATACTATATAGATTAGTGCCAATTGTTATTGAAGTATGGTGTGTAATAAAAGCTTAATCTTTTATATGATGTTTAAAATATAACAGCATAATAATACTTTATACAACTACTTGTTGGTTTTTGTTTGGGGAATTATAAAATTTTTTGACATAAATAGAAATTATTTATTATATGCATATCTATCAACATTTATTCATTGTAAGCGTAAAATATATGGATTAGGCAGAAAAAAACATTAAGCTTCCTCTATCAACCAATGGAGTATCGCTAAGGAAGATTGGCTTAACTTGATGCTTATTTAAGAAACGTAACACTAGTTCACCATATTTATAATTTTTTAAATTTCCATAAAAGACAAGTTCTTTTTCAGAAATTAAACCACAGGTTCCGCCTATAAAACCATAATTTAGCCCAGGTAAATGAATATGACCAGGCGGAAGGAGTAAAACATCAAAATCTTTTGAAATTAGTTCATTATATATTTTTATATCAGAAGTCATTATAGCTTTATCGCTTACAACTGCACAGGAACATTTAGTGTATCCTTGGGTTACGTTAATAAGTTTTTTATTTATAGTATATTTTAGTAGCATTTTATCTGTAAATTTTATATTGTGTATAAAAGTATCTTTTAGGTTAACAGCATTTAATATTATATCTTCAGGGTATTTTGAAGATAAGCTTTTATCTGAAAATACTTGAGTTACCCCTGTACTTTTTAATTCATCTATGAAATTTGCTGACATATCTTTTTGAACTAAAACAGTATTGTTGTCCAATATATTAAGTTGTATATCTGGGTGGCCATCTATAGCAGAATATAAGTTTTCGCATCTGGGTACTTTAATAATATCAACGTTTAAAGATCTTAATTTTTTTTCTTCGACTGGTAAGATTCTGTAATCAACAAAGCAATAATTCAATATATCACTCCTTAAAGTTTAATTGTCACAATGTACATGTTTATATAATATTTTAAACATTAATATAAAAATTTACTTTGTCCTATAATTTAAAATCTATAAAAAAAATAAATTTTTTATATTAAAATTCAGTGAGTTTAAAGTGTGTTAACCCTAGTAAAGTAAGTGTAATAGATAAATTCTAATTATGCAATGTCGATTTGTGCATGTTTAATTTCTGTATATAGGAGAAATTTTAATACATACTATATTTAAGAAAGGAGTGAGCGGAATGTTATTGCTGAAGCTTGCTTACGAAGGAGAACAGTACTTCATAGAAGATATACAGAATATCAGAAATATGCTAAAAGAAAAAAATATAACAATTGGCATTTCTGAAAGTTTAGAGAATAATACCCACTTCGTAAAGATATTTTGTGATGATGATGACTACAATGATAGATTGAAATCAATAATATATCTCTATATAAGCAACATATTATATAGAGTTGTAATAGATGTATTTAAGAAAAGAGAAATGTTTGAATATCTTACAGATACCTATTTTTTCTTAAAGCATGATGAACTTCTAGAAGTTGAAGAAGATATAATGAGTGTACTAAATATGCAAGAAGCCATTTCTGATGAAACCAGTGTTTACTGTATGAACAGAATCAATTCAATAATTGAAGTAATAAGAGCTTGCATAGAGGAAAATGATGAGATTAATATAAATGGTTTTATTACGTTTAGAATGAAGGAACTAATAGGAGAAATAGAAAGGATAATTGATAAAGTAGTAGAAAAATATATGGTAGAGAAGGAATACAAAGAATTTATAAAACTTCTCAAATATTTTGTTGATATACAGGAAAGCAGAATAGAAGAAGTGAATATAATTATAGAAGATGACGGTGGATATAAGATAACTGACAGCAATGGAAAAGATATTTTTCAAGATTTTGTGAGTGACTTAAGTGAATGTAAGCTCGGTGCTGGAGTTAATGTAGAAGATGTTATAATAAGTGGTCTTATAACTAATTGTCCTGAAAAGATAATTATTCATAATAGGGAATTATGCCTAAATAGAGAGTTTTTAGATACCATATCAAATGTATTTGAAGAAAGAGTAGACTACTGCGATGATTGCAAAATTTGTGAAAAAAATAAAATAAAAATTTAATATAGTATTGACAGTAATTACTGCAAATGATATATTATTTATTGTGTCAAGAAGAAACAGCCGTTTCTCACCTTACAGCAAAGCTAGTAAGGTTATGAATTACTTACGATCTTTTCGGTGAATGTGGTAATTGAGGGCGGCTTTATGCCGCCCTTTTATTATTTATATAAAGGTGTTCTTATCTACCGGAGGTGAAAAAATATTAATAAAGATTTTGCGATCAATGAAGAAATTAGACAAAAAGAATTGAGAGTTCTTTCTGATGATGGTAGCCAGTTAGGCATAATGTCTACTAGAGAGGCATTGAAACTAGCTGAGGAAAAGGAGCTTGATTTGGTTCTGATTTCCCCAACTGCTAATCCACCTGTAGGTAGGATTATGGATTTTGGGAAATTTATATACGAACAGTCTAAAAAAGAAAAGGAAGCCAAGAAAAAGCAAAAAGTTATTAGTGTAAAAGAGATCAGATTTAGCCCTAACATTGAAGAACACGATGTTGAAATCAAAGCAAATAATGCCAAGAAATTTCTTGAAGATGGAGACAAGGTTAAGGTAACTGTAAGGTTTAGAGGTAGAGAGGCTGATTATGCACACGCAGGATATAAGATACTTGAAAACTTTTTAGCTAGAGTATCAGAATTATGCGTGGTTGAGAAGCCTGCTAAACTTGAGGGCAGAAATATGATTATGATTTTGGCTCCTAAAAAAGCATAACTTGAGAGGAGGAAACTATAATGCCAAAAATGAAAACTCATAGAGGTGCAGCAAAGAGATTTAAAAAGACAGGATCAGGTAAGTTGAAGAGAGCTAAAGCTTTCAAGAGCCATATATTAACTAAGAAGAGTTCTAAGAGAAAGAGAAATCTTAGAAAAACTGCTTACGTTTCAACTGCACAAGAAAAAGCAATGAAGAAATTATTACCATATCTATAAGAATACGGAGTAGGAGGTTTGTAATATGGCAAGAGTTAAAAGAGCCGTAAACGCTCGTAAAAATCATAAAAAGGTATTGAAACTTGCAAAAGGTTACTACGGTGGAAAGAGCAAGTTATTCAAGACAGCAAACGAATCAGTAGTAAGAGCATTAAGAAATGCTTACGTTGGTAGAAGATTAAAGAAGAGAGATTACAGAAAACTTTGGATAGCAAGAATAAATGCTGCTACAAGAATTAATGGTCTTTCATATTCAAGATTCATGAACGGAATCAAATTAGCTGGTGTTGATATAAACAGAAAAATGCTTTCTGAAATCGCTATAAACGATGCAAAAGCATTCACTGATTTAGTTGAATTAGCAAAAAAGCACTTAAACGCTTAATATAAAAATGCGACTTTATGTCGCATTTTTTTTCTTTATTCCAATTTCTTTATTGCAATTTTTTTATTTCCTTTTTTTGCAATACAAATTATTGTATAATAGATATAAATATTTATTTGTAGTATTTATAAAAGCATAATGCCGTATTTGTTGAATAAATTAATAACTATAATTGTAAAATATCATGATGAATTAAATTTTAGTGTTTTTGAACAGCGATTATATATTTTTATAAATTATTGTGAAGTGTTAAAGATATTATATAAAAAATTGCGTGAAGTAGGAGGTGGGATTGATGAATATGAATTTAAGACGTAAATTTAAGTTTAACGCCGTTCAGACTCTTTCCTTAGGGTTTGCAATTGTAATTCTTATAGGAGGGATTTTGTTAAGTTTGCCTATATCGTCGCAAGATGGGACAGCCACAGATTTTATAGATAGTCTATTTACTTCTACTACAGCAGTTTGTGTTACAGGACTAGTAACGTTAGATACTGGTACTCACTGGAGTTATTTTGGTAAGACTGTTATAATGCTGTTAATACAAGTTGGCGGGCTAGGATTCATGTCCTTTGCAACATTGCTAGCTATACTTATAGGCAAAAAGATAACTCTTAAAGAGAGGCTAGTAATGCAAGAAGCTATGAATACTTTTGGTATTCAAGGTTTGGTTAAAATGGTTAGATATATATTGATTTTTACATTTTCAGTGGAAGGGCTTGGTGCGCTTCTATACTCCACACAGTTTATTCCTGAATTTGGTCTGGCTAAAGGTTTATACTATAGTATATTTCATTCGGTTTCTGCCTTTTGTAATGCGGGGATAGATTTATTGGGGGAATTTAGAAGTTTAACTATATATTATGATAATTCAGTGATCATTTTAACTACAGCAGCATTAATAATAATTGGTGGTCTTGGGTTTACAGTTTGGATGGAGATATATAATTTTAAAGGCATTAAAAAGTTATCTTTTCATTCAAAGATGGTAATTCTAATTACAATTGTATTATTATTTGGTGGGGCAGTTTTGATGTTTTTATTTGAATTTAACAATCCTGGAACTATGAAAAATATGAATTTAAAAGATAAGTTGCTAAATTCATTTTTTGCTTCCGTTACGCCAAGAACTGCTGGATTTAATTCTGTTTCCACTGCGGATATGACTGCGGCTGGCAAACTGCTTACTATAATTTTAATGTTTATAGGAGGATCCTCAGGTTCTACTGCTGGTGGAATAAAAACAACTACCTTTGGTATATTGATTTTTACCTTAATATCAACTATAAAAGGTAGAGAAGATACAGAAGTGTTTAAAAGAAGAGTATCAAAAGAAACTGTTTATAAATCCTTTGCTATATTTAGTGTTGCATTAGCTTTAGTTTTGTCAGTAACTATGGTGCTATCAATTACTGAAGTATCTGCACCTTTTGAATACTTATTATATGAAGCTACTTCTGCTTTTGGAACAGTTGGCTTAACTCTGGGGTTGACGCCTAAACTAAGTTTGATTGGAAAGATACTTATAATATTAACTATGTATCTAGGAAGAGTTGGACCTCTTACTGTGGCAGTTGCTATAACGAAAGTAAAGAAAAAACAAAATTATAAATATCCAGAGGATAAGATATTAGTAGGGTAGGAGGAAATAAAATGAGTAATAAACAATTTGTAGTTATTGGACTTGGAAGGTTTGGTACTTCTGTCGCAAAAACGCTTTATGATTTAGGAAATGATGTCTTGGCTATAGATGTGGATGAGGATCTTGTTCAAGAAATATCCGACAGTGTGACTCATTCAGTTCAAATGGATGCTACGGATGAAAGTGCTTTAAAGACTTTAGGTATTAGAAATTTTGATGTAGCAGTTATTACTATAGGAGAAAACATCCAGGCAAGTGTTATGGTCACACTTTTAGTGAAGGAACTAGGGGTGAAATATATAGTAGCCAAGGGACATAGTGATCTTCATGCAAAGGTCTTACATAAAATAGGTGCTGATAGAGTAATACTTCCGGAGAAAGATATGGGAGTTAGAGTGGCACATAACTTAGTGTCTTCAACTATATTAGATTATATAGATCTTTCACCTGATTATAGTATAATAGAAATAGAAAGTCCTAAAGAGTGGCATAATAATAATCTAAGGGATTTAAGTCTTAGAACAAGATTTGGCATAAACATAATGGCTATAAAAAAGCAAAACGATATAAATATAACTCCAAATGCTGAAGAGGTAATCGAGCCTGGCGATATATTAGTTGCTATTGGTTCCACAGAAGACTTAGGCAAGCTGGAATCATTTATATCAAGAAAATAATTCAGAGGTGTAAGTAGTGCATTTGATTGAAAGTAACGATAATAAGCATTTTAAAGAACTAAAGAAGCTGAAAGAAAAAAAATATAGAAAACAGCTTGGTCTATATATAATAGAAGGATTAAGATTTGTTGAAGAAGCATTAAAAGCTGATGCGGCTATAGATGAGATTATCATAGATGAAGCAAAGCAAGAAAAGTTTGAAGACATATGTTTAAAAGTCAGTGATGATAAAGTTACCCTTTTAAAATCATCATTATTTAATCAATTATCAAGTACAGAAAATTCTCAGGGTATTATAGCGGTGATGAAAATCAGCACTAGTGAAAAAAATTATAAGGGCAGTTTTTATGTGCTTTTAGATAAACTACAAGATCCAGGGAATGTTGGTACTATAATAAGGACTGCTCATGCTGCGGCAGTTGATGGGATTATTGTTAGAGATGGTACTGTTGATATATACAATGATAAAACTCTTAGGAGCACAATGGGATCAATCTTCTATACTAATATAATAGAAGATAAAAATCTTGAGGTGGTACAAAGGTTTAAGGAAGAGGGTTTTAAGTTATTAGCAAGTTCTTTAGAAACTGATTTTAACTATTATGAAGTAGATCTAAGTGATAAAGTTATTTTAGTAGTAGGTAACGAAGGAAATGGAGTATCTGATGAGATTTATGAGCTTTGTGACTTGAAAGCCAAGATACCTATGCCAGGAAATGCAGAGTCTTTGAACGCTTCAGTTGCTGCTTCTATAATGATTTATGAAAAAGTTAGGCAAAACTTAAGCAAATAGTATTGAACTAACATGGATTAATATGTATAATAGGCTATAGAATTGAATATGAAAAAACTGTGAATGAGAGAGTAAGAATATTTTAGCTTTTCAGGGAGAAGAGATCAAAGACTGGAAGTCTCTTTATTGATATATATTCTGAAGTTCACTCAGGAGTTCTAACTGTGAAATAAAGTAGTAGTTAGCGGGGAACCGTTATATATATTAAGAGAGTATTAAGCTAATTAGGGTGGTACCGCGGAACCTCCGTCCCTTTATAGGGGCGGTTTTTATTTTGCAAAAAAATGCAGTTTTACTTTTTGAAAGGAGAAAACAATATGAAAGAAAAACTTTTGGAAATCAAGGATAGTGCATTAAAAGTTCTTGAAGATGTAAAAAACAGCAGTGAGATTGAAAATATTAGAGTTAAGTATTTAGGTAAAAAAGGTGAGCTAACTACAATATTAAGAGGTATGGGAGGTCTTACTAATGAAGAAAGACCAATCATAGGTAAGCTTGCGAACGAAGTAAGAGCAGAAATTGAAAATAGATTAGAAGAGATTTCCTCGGAAATAAAGAATATTGAAAAGAAAAAGAAACTAGAAGGTGAGGTAATAGATATAACTATGCCTGGTAGAAAAAATCTAGTAGGTAAGAGACATCCGCTAGATTTAACTCTAGAGCATATGAAGGAAATATTTATATCAATGGGCTTCACAATAGAAGAAGGTCCTGAAATAGAAAAAGATTATTATAACTTCGAAGCTCTTAATATACCAAAGAACCATCCAGCGAGAAGTGAACAAGATACATTCTATATAAATGATAATTTAGTTTTAAGAACTCAAACATCACCAGTACAGATAAGAGTTATGGAAAAACAAAAGCCACCTATAAAGATGATATCCCCTGGTAAAGTATTTAGATCAGATGCAGCTGATGCTACTCATTCTCCAATATTCTATCAGATGGAAGGCTTGGTAATTGACAAAGGGATAACTTTTGCTGATTTAAAAGGAACTCTAGAATTATTCGCTAAAAAGATGTTTGGAGAAAATGTTAAAACTAAGTTCAGACCACATCACTTCCCATTCACTGAACCTTCAGCGGAAATGGATGCAACTTGCTTCGTTTGCGGAGGAGAAGGATGTAGAGTATGTAAAGGAAGTGGCTGGATTGAACTTTACGGATGCGGTATGGTGCACCCTCAAGTTCTTAGAAACTGTGGTATAGATCCAGAAGAATATAGCGGATTTGCTTTCGGTATGGGTGTAGACAGAATGGTAATGCTTAAGTACGGCATTGATGATATAAGACAACTATATGAAAGTGATATGAGATTTTTAAATCAGTTTTAGGAGGAATTTAATATGAAAGTACCATATTTATGGCTAAAAGACTATGTAAATATAGATATAGATGCAAAAGAATTAGCTGATAGACTTACGCTATCAGGGTCAAAGGTTGAAGAAGTAATAACTTCAGGGGATGATATTACAAATGTTGTAACTGGTAAGCTTCTTAAGATAGAGCCACATCCAGACGCAGAAAAACTTGTTATATGTCAAGTTGAAGTAGGGCAAGAAGAACCTGTTCAAATAGTTACAGGGGCTAAGAACATGAAGGAAAATGATATAGTTCCAGTTGCTCTTCATGGTTCAACTCTTCCTAATGGATTAAAGATTAAAAAAGGTAAGCTTAGAGGAGTTCCATCAAATGGAATGATGTGTTCTGAAGAAGAACTTGGCATAGCTGGAGATGAACCAGTTCATGGCCTTATGATATTACCTGAAAACACACCACTTGGTAGGGATATAAAGGATGTATTAGGTCTAAGTAAGGCTGTAATAGATTTTGAAATAACTTCTAATAGACCAGATTGCTTAAGTGTACTAGGAATAGCTAGAGAAACAGCTGCTACTTTAGGGATAGAATACAAAAATCCTTCGGTAGAATATAAAACCAGTGGAACAGGCAATGTTGAAGACATGGTTAAGGTAGAAGTAAGAGATGCTTTGTGCAAAAGATATATGGCTAGAGCTGTAAAAGATATAAAGATAGAACCATCACCAACATGGATGCAAGAAAGACTTTTAGAGGCAGGAGTTAGACCGATAAACAATGTGGTTGACATAACTAATTTTGTTATGTTAGAGCTTGGTCAACCAATGCATGCTTTCGATAAAAGAGAAATTAAATCTAACAAGATAGTAGTTGAAAGAGCAAAGGAAAATGAAAAGTTTGTAACCCTTGATGAAATAGAAAGAAATCTAGATACAGAAGTTCTTTGTATAAAAGATGGGGAAGAAACTGTAGGTCTTGCTGGAATAATGGGTGGTCTTCAATCTGGCATAAAAGATGATACAACTGAAATAATCTTTGAAAGCGCTAGTTTTGATGGAACTAATATCCGTGTAAACTCTAAAAAACTTAACCTTAGAACAGAAGCTTCTTCAAGATTTGAAAAGGATATTGATCCAAACTTAACTGAACTAGCATTAAATAGAGCTTGTGCTCTTATAGAAGAACTTAAGGTTGGAACAATAGTAGAGGGAACGATAGATATATATAATGAAAGAAAAGAACCACATACTATGACAGTAGATTCTAACTGGATAAATGGATTCTTAGGAACAACACTTTCAAAAGATCAGATGAAGGACTATTTAGATAGATTAGAGCTTAAAACAACTATAGAAAACGATAATTTAGTTATAGCTGTACCAACTTTCAGAATTGACATTGCAATAAAAGAAGATATAGCAGAAGAAGTTGCAAGAATCTATGGTTATAACAATGTACCGATGACAGTAATTGGTGCTAATTCTCCGAAGGATGCTAAAAATAAGAAGCTAAAGTTAGATGATTTAGTTATAAATACTATGATTTCAAGTGGATTGAATCAATCTATTTCTTACTCTTTCGTTAGTCCAAAGGTATTTGATATGATAAACTTAACTACAGATAGTGAACTTAGAAATGTTGTTAAGATTAAGAATCCATTAGGTGAAGACTATAGCATAATGAGAACCTCAACTCTTCCTTCGATGTTAGAGTGTCTTGGAAGAAACTATTCAAGAAGTAACGAGTTCGCAAGATTATTTGAAATTGGTAAGGTTTATCTTCCAAAGGCTGATGAAAATCAATTGCCTAACGAAAAGAATATACTTACAATAGGTCTATATGGAGCTGTTGATTATTTAGATCTAAAGGGAGTAGTAGAAAATCTTATAGATGCAATGGGAATAAAGAATCCATCATTTAAGAGACAAAGTGAAAATGTAAGCTACCATCCAGGAAAAACTGCTGAATTATTTATAGGAAAAGAGAAGGTAGGAGTTCTTGGTGAAATACATCCTGATGTAGCTGATAATTATGGAATAGATACAAACGCTTATGTGGCAGAACTTGATTTGGATATACTATATGCAAATTCTAACACTGAGAAAAAGTATAAACCATTACCAAAGTATCCTGCTGTAACAAGGGATATAGCACTGCTTGTTGAAGATGAGATATTAGTTCAAGAAATTGAAGAAACTATAAGAAAAGCTGGTGGAAACTTAGTAGAAACTGTGAAACTATTTGACGTATATAAAGGTAAGCAAATACCAGAGGGTAAAAAGAGCATAGCTTATGCTATTTCTTATAGAGACGAGAATAAGACTTTAACTGATAATGAAGTTAATAAGGTGCATGATAAGATATTACGTTCATTAGAATATAAGCTTGGAGCACAATTAAGATAAAATAATCAATGATTACTTTATTAATAAAATAAAAATCAATCTCTCTGAATAAGCATATTTTTATGTGTCAGAGGATTGGTTTTTTTTACTGTATAAGATATGAAAGTTGGCTAAATCTGAAGATTTCAATTTGAAGTAGTTTATCAGTTCAGCGGAATAGATAATCCAGTTCTTATCAATACAACTAAGCTATATTTCTATTAACTATAAATTGTAATAGGATTATCAAATATAGATTCTATTTGGAACTGATTTATCTATATATACATTAAAAAATACAATTGAGTTTGTGGATAATTAAGTGAAATTAAAGTTTTGTAAATAAACTTTGAAATCATATATATTTATATGATAACATTAAAGAAAGATATTGATTATTAAGAGGTGTTGTTATGGGTTCCGTAACTGTAAGAATAAATGGAATTGATTATAATCTAAAAGGAAAAGATGACGAAGAATACTTAAATTATATAGCTAATTATGTTGATGAAAAGGTGAAAGAAATACTAAGTAAAAATAATAAACTTAGTTCTGTTGCAGCTACTGCTCTTGCAGCTATAAATATATCAGATGAACTTTTTAAAGTTAATAATGATTATAATGATCTTTTAGGGAATTTTGAAAGGCTTCAAAAGGAAAATGATGAGCTTAAACAACGATTAGAGGATATAGAGCGAAAAGAAGATGAAGAAAAAGAGGAATATGCATCTATGATGCAAGCTATAGAAGATCTAAAACTAGAGAAGCTTTCTTTAGAAGGAAAAAATTCATCATTACTAGAAGCATTAAACTCTAAAAGTGATGAATTAGAACAATTAAAGAATGGGGAATTAGATGAAGATAAGGAAGATTTAAGTGAGCAAATAACTGAGCTAGAAGTAGCAGCCAAGAAACTTTTAGAAGAAAACAACTCGTTAAAGTTGGTAAATAGAGAAATAAAATTTGAGCTTCAAAGTTCAAAATATAAGGTTATGGACTTGGAAAAGAAGTATTTGGATAGCCAAATCAAACTAGCCACTGAGATAAGAAAAAGAGAGCCTTATTTAAAGCTAAAGGATAATAAGTAGAATTATATACTGAAAAGCTTACTTGCATGACAAGTAAGCTTTTATTCTGATATAATAGTATAGTACGATTTTTTTATTATTTAGGAAATATACAGATATTTATGTGTTATACAATATTAGAAGGATAGCAGTTTAAACTGCATTATCATAGGAGAGATGAACTGATGAATAAAATTGAGCTTTTGGCACCAGCGGGAAGTAAAGAAAGTTTATACGCAGCAATAAACAAAGGCGCAGATGCTGTTTATCTAGGTGGGAGTAAATTTTCTGCAAGAGCATATGCTTCAAATTTTGATGATGAACAATTGGAAGAAGTTCTTGATTATGCGCATATATATGGTGTTAAAGTTTATATAACTATAAATACATTAATAAAAGAGAATGAATTTGATGAAGCTTTAGATTATATAGACTTTCTATATAGAATTGGGGTAGATGGTTTAATAATACAAGATTTAGGTGTATTTAATGAAGCTAAGAAAAGATATACACAAATTGAGCTTCATGGGTCTACACAAATGACGGTACATAATGGAGATGGTGCTTTATTCTTTAAAGATAGTGGCTTTAACAGAATAGTGCTTTCAAGAGAATTGTCTTTGAAAGAAATTGAATATATATCTAAAGAACTTAATATCGAAACAGAGATATTTGTTCACGGCGCTTTATGTGTATGCTATTCAGGACAGTGTCTTATGAGCAGCATGATAGGCGGAAGAAGCGGAAATAGAGGTAGATGTGCTCAATCTTGCAGACTTCCTTATAATATTATAAGGTTAGGCGATGAAGCAAAGAAAGAGGGATACCTGCTAAGCCCAAAAGACATGTGCACAATAGAGGATGTGGAACAAATTATAAATACAGGAACTGCATCTCTTAAAATTGAAGGAAGAATGAAAAGGCCTGAATATGTAGCTGGAGTAGTAGAGTCTTATAGAAATGCAGTAGATAGTGTAATAGATAAAGATAAAGGTTTTAATTTAAACACTTCAAAGGATACTCTTATGCAATTGTTTAATAGAGAAGGATTCTCTAAGGCTTATCTATATAAAAATGAAGGAAAAGATATGATGTCCTTTAAGAATCCTAAAAATACTGGTGTATATATAGGTTCTGTAAACAGCAAAGGTGAAGTGCTTTTAGAGAAAAATATTTCAGTCGGAGATGGAATAAGCTGTGGCAAAGACGGATTTACCATAAGCAAGATACTTTCTGGTAAGAATAACTTAGAAAATGCTGATAAAGGCATGAGTGTTAAGCTATTGCCAGCAAGGTATAAGAACAATGATAAGTTATATAAAACTTTAGATGTAGAACTTATGGAGAAATATAAAACATCTTACTTAAATCCTTATGAAAATAAGATTGAAATGAAGGCGTCGATGATCTTTAAAGTTGGAGATCCTATGATTATTACTTTAACTTATAACAATAAAGATTATGAGGTAAAGGGCGAGGTGGTTCAAGCAGCACTAAAAAAACCTTTATCGAAAGAAAAAGTTGAAGAAAATATAATGAAATCAGGAGAAACTGCTTACAAGATAAGTTCTATAGAATTCTTAAGCTTTGAAGAAGGGTTTGTACCAGTATCATCCATAAATTCTTTAAGAAGAGAGATACTTGAAGCTATTGAAACAAATGAAATAAAGAAATATAAAAGAGAAGTTAGTAATATAGTTTATGATAAGTCAAACTTTATCAAGAGAGATACTAAAGAATTCAACGGAGTTTTATATACTGTAAGAACTAAACAGCAGTTAAGAGCAGTTAATGAAAATAATTGTGAGAATTATGCAGTAGATGTTTTCGGAAAGAGTTTGAATTCTTTGTTAGAAGAAGATATAAAAAATATAGATTTATCAAAAGTATATTTAAAGGTACCTAATATAATAAAAAATGAGTATCAATATGTTTACTCAGTTATTGATAAATACATCGATAGTATTAAAGGAATTGTAACTGCAAATGCAGGGATTATATATAGATATAATAGTAAAACAAGCATAATTGGGGATTATAAACTTAATATATTTAACAGTAAAGCTGCAGAGTTTTATGAAAAGTCTATTGATGTGTTACCTATCAGTGTTGAACTCAATAGAAGTGAAATGATTTCTGTAGTGAGAGGAAAGAAATCTTCATATCAAGCTTTAATTTACGGAAGAGTTGAAATGATGGTTAGTGAGTATTGTCCTATAGGTAGTACCTTCGGACAGAAAAGTTCTAATAATAATTGTAATCAAAGCTGCGTAAAGGATGATTTTATCTTAGAAGATAGAATGAAGGAAAAGTTTGTGATGACTACTGATAAATTCTGTAGATCACATATATATAATAGCGTTCCTTTAAATCTTATAGATGAGATGGAAAGAATAGAGCATATTGGGATAAACAGTTTTAGAGTGGATTTTATTGACGAGGATTTTAATGAAGTTAATCGTATTATAAGGGTGATAAAAAAAGAAGAACAAGACAATAAAAATATTAATTATACAAAGGGACATTATAAAAGAGGAGTAGAGTAAAGGAGAAATCTTATGAATGATAAGGCATTAAGAGTTCTAGAATTTAATAAAGTAAAAGAAGAGATAAAAAAATATGCACTTACAGGTGCTTCAAAGGATACTATAGATGAATTAGCTCCATATGAAAACATACATGAAGTGAAAGAGCATCTTCAAGAAACCAAAGAAGCTCTTACGCTGCTTCAAAAGAAGGGAGCACCGCCTTTTGAAGGTTTATATGATGTAAGAGAAGCTGTCACAAGAGCTGGAAAAGGTGGTACATTAAATCCGGGGCAGCTACTGAGAATTGGTAATATGGTGAGATGTGCTAGAAGATTTATAGAATTTATAAAAAGAAAAGATGAAGAACAATCTTATAATATATTAGAAGACATATGTGCTGGTTTGACCCCTATAAGAAAATTAGAGGATACTATCTTCAATGCAATAATAGGTGAAGAAGAAATATCTGATAAAGCTAGTCAAACCCTTAATAATATAAGAAGATCTCTTAAAGAAAGAAATTCTTCAGTTAGGGATAAAGTTAATTCTATATTAAGAGAAAACTCAAAGTATTTACAGGATAATCTTTATACCATGAGAGGTGATAGGTATGTTATTCCTGTAAAAGCAGAGCACAAAGGTTCAGTACCTGGGCTTATTCATGATCAAAGTTCCACAGGAGCAACAGTTTTTATAGAACCAATGAGCTTGGTTAAGATAAACAATGAAATTAAAGAACTTATGTTAAAAGAAAAAGCTGAGATAGAAAGAATACTTCAAGAGTTGTCAGGTTTTGTTTATGATGAAATCATAGCGGTTAGAAATAATGCTAACATTTTAAATGAATTAGATTTTATATTTGCAAAGGCTAAATACGCAAGCGCTATTGATGCAATATGTCCTGCGGTTAATGGAAATGGAATAGTGGATTTAGTTCAAGCTAAACACCCACTTATAGATCCTAAAAGAGTTGTGTCTTCAGATATATATTTAGGAAGAGAGTTTACAAGTCTTGTAGTTACAGGTCCAAACACTGGTGGTAAGACAGTAACTTTAAAAACAGTTGGGTTACTTCATATAATGGCTATGAGCGGAGTTTTGATACCAGCTAGAGAAAATTCTACGGTTAGTTTCTTTAGAGAGATATATGCTGATATAGGAGATGAACAAAGTATTGAACAAAGTTTATCTACTTTTTCTTCACACATGACTAACATAGTATCAATAATGGAAGAAGCAGATAATGAATCACTTGTTTTATTTGATGAATTAGGTGCAGGTACAGATCCTACTGAAGGCGCTGCGCTTGCAGTAGCTATACTTGAGACCCTTAGACATAGAAACTGTAAGATAGTTGCTACAACTCACTACAGTGAGCTAAAAGGATATGCATTAAGAACTATAGGTGTTGAAAATGCATCAGTAGAATTTGATGTGGAAACCTTGAGACCAACCTATAAGCTTTTGATAGGTATACCAGGTAAATCAAATGCCTTCGAGATATCAAGAAGATTAGGGCTAAGTGATGATGTAATAGACAAATCAAAAGAATTAATCTCTAGTGAGTCACTTCAATTTGAAGATTTAATACAAAGTCTTCAAGAAAAGAGTATGAAAGCAGAGAGAGATGCAAGAGAAGCTGAAATGCTAAAGCTGGATGCTAGAAAACTCAGAGAAAAATATGAAGTTAAACTAGAAAATCTAGAGAAGACTAGAGAAAATGCTTTTGGAGAGGCAAGAAGAGAAGCTAAACAAATTCTTAGAGAAGCTAAAGAAGAAGCAGATCAAATTCTTAAGAATATGAGAGAACTTGAGAGATTAGGATATGACTCAGATGCAAGAAGAAAATTAGAAGAGCAGAGAAGTAAGCTAAGAGATAAGCTTGATAAAACAGAAACCGTAATAAATAAGGCTGAAAAGGATAATGGAGAAACAATTGAAGTGGTTAAGCCAGGAATGGAAGCATTTTTGCCTTCTTTAAATCAGAAAGTAATTATACTAACAATGCCAGATTCAAAAGGGGATGTTCAAGTTGAAGCTGGTATAATGAAAGTAAATGTTAAGCTAAAAGACCTAAGAAAATCTAAAGAAACTAAGGAAGCTAAGAAAAAGGTAAGACGTGAGGTAAATATCAATACTAAATCAGTAGCTAGTTCTGTGGATTTAAGAGGACTTGATGCGGAGGAAGCTTGTTATAATGCTGATAAATACTTGGATGAAGCATATATGGGTGGTCTTGGAGAAGTATCTTTAATCCATGGAAAAGGAACAGGAATTCTTAGGAAAAGCATAAATGATATGCTAAAGAGTCATCCGCACGTTAAGTCTTATAGACTAGGTGAATATGGCGAAGGTGGAACTGGAGTGACTGTGGTTCAGTTAAAGTAAAAGTATTTGCAAAAGCACCTTGCATGAAATTGAGGTGGAGTTTAAATGATTATAGTAAGTGCATGTTTATGTGGTTGTAACTGTAAGTATAATGGTGGGAACAACTATAATGAAAAAATAAAGAAGATTTATGATGAAGGTGAAGCAATCTTGGTTTGTCCAGAAGAGATGTCTGGTCTTAGCACACCTAGAGAACCAGTAGAAATACAAGGTGGAAGCGGAGTAGATGTTTTAGAAGGCAGATCTAAAGTGTTATCAGCTAATGGAACAGATGTTACTGATAAATTTATTAAAGGGGCTAATAAGGTACTGGAGATAGCCGTAAAGAATAATGTTAAGAAAGCAATTCTAAAAGCTAAAAGTCCTTCTTGTGGAGCTCGCAAGATATATGATGGCACATTTTCTGGGAAGACTGTCGAAGGTAATGGAGTAACAGCTGAACTTTTACAATTAAACGGAATAGAAGTATTGAGCGAAGAAGATTTTTAAAAAAGAAGAATATATCGCCTGCCAAATTTTCTTAATATGCATTCGGAAAGGCAGATGCGCAAAAAAAAATCAATGAAGAAGGTCACGAGGGCACTGAAAAACTTTAGTTTTTCAGGAGCGATTTATTTAAATAGTTTAAAAGTAGCTGATAAAACTAAGAGTTTTTAGTTTTATCAGCTGCTTTGTTTTAAAAACTGCT